>NZ_JBHZSF010000002.1:521614-602311 GCF_043642225.1 Vibrio profundi
GTCCCCCTCCACCATATTCTACATAGAAACAAAAAAGCCAACTCATTGAGTTGGCTTTTTTGTTTAATATCTAAAGAGTTAGCGAAAGTTCTTTGCATCTAAACGCTCGATTAGGTCAGCGGTCACTTCCCCATTCTCAAGCTCAGTTACATTGCCTATTTTCAACACTATCGTGTTATTCGACATCGGTTTAGACTTAGCGATCACACTCCAATCTCGGTCACTCTCTGGGTTTTGCTTTACTCGCAACACGTAATATATTGATTTTCCGTCTTCTATTGCCTTAAAAAGTTTATTACGTTCACGAAGCATTTTGTCCATAAGCTGCTTCGTCGCATTTTTTGAAATCGCCTCATCAAGTGAACTACAAACATTCACCGTCCGATTTTTCATATCGATGGCATTATTCCACCCAAGATAAAAGAAAGACTCGTCATTTTCACAAGACCAATCGTACGCACTTCTCAATGGCGCTTTCAAAACAACAGAACAAAAATCAGTAATATTCATGCGATAACCTCAAAATAAAACACACCATACTATAACATAAATAGCTTATAACGGTATCGAGTGAAAACTTATTCTAAAAGCCAATAAAAAAGCGCCTACCAATTTCTCGGTAGGCGCTTTCATTCAATGACTAAATTGAACTTTATTAGGGTAGAATTATCCTTGAATACCTACGATCAACCAAGGTGCATTTGGTTCTGTAAGATCACGCTCTAAGTGCCAAATATCTTCAATATTTTCTTCGACATCTTCAGCAGCATCACGGTATCGACCGCTAAACTGCAAGCTTAATTGAGCTTTAGTTGCATCATAGTCCGCACGAACAATTTCCGCGTCTACGTACATTACATCAGTGTGTTGCTCACCATCCAATTTCGCACGCTCTGCTTTCAAGTCTTCAAACAAGCTTGGCGACACGTACTCTTCAATCGTGCTTAGTTCATTGTGGTTCCAAGCTCCTTGGATAGTACGGTAGTGTTCACGAGAACCGTTAATAAATGCCGCTTGGTCAAACCCAGGTGGGTAGTTATGAGGGATTTCACTTTGTGCGTTGAAACCGCCGAAGCCACCCGCATTACCAGACTGTTCAAAGTTATGAACATTCGCATTGTTTTGCTGTGGTTGCTCAAATTTATTCTGGTTCATTCCACCGAATGCTGGCTGCTGTTGATGCTGATTCATCGAACCGTGCTTAGCACCTAGCATCTTTCGCAAGAACTTAAATGCGAAGAAAGCAATCAAGCCCATGATCAGGATATCCATAAACTGAATACCTTCAAATGCACCACCAAAGAAAGCAGCAAGCAAACCACCAGCAAGTAAACCACCTAGTAGTCCACCCATTAAGCCTTTTTTGCTAGAGCTCTTCGCCCCGGTTTTACCAGCTTGATCTTGTTTAATTGTGTTTGTATTTTGCTGTTGCTGTTTAGGTGCCGGAGCCGTTTTGAAACTTTTACCAAACGACTTACCACCACCAAACTTTTTCGCTTCCGCGATTGGAGTAACCGCAACTGAAACCATCAGTATGGCGACTAGCGAGAAAAAACGTTTCATTGTTATCCTTTGTAGAGGTTGTTCTATCGACTCCCTAATCATACTAGTTAACATTGAACAATGAAATATTCACATGAATTACACATGTATCAGAATATTGCCGTAACACTTCTCACATAGGCAAGTGAAGTAGTTGACGCTAATACACGGCAAGCATAAAATATTGAACGATGTTCATTTATTAGAAGTTAACCATGGCGCGCAGAAACGATCATACCCGAGAGCAATTAATTCAACTTACTTTGGAAACCGTAAAAACGTTTCTTGATGAGCATTCCTACCATGAATTAAGCTTGCGAAAAATCGCAAATATGATCGGTTACGTTCCAAGCACCTTGGTTAATGTGTTTGGTAATTACAATCTACTGCTTCTCCACGCCGTTGCACAAACCTTAGATGAACTAGCAGAAGAAGCACAACAAGCGGTACAAGATTCGACTGCTCCTCAAGACGCTTTATTCAAACTTGCCTATTGCTACCACGACTTTGCCCTCAAGCACCCTCACCGTTGGCAGTTAATCTTCGAACACAACATGAATGGCGAAACCCTCCCGGAGTGGCAAGCAAAACGTATTGATGGCATGACTGGCATGCTCGAAAGCCTATTAGCCGCCTTAGCGCCTGAGCGCTCACAATCTGACGTATTAAAAGCGAGCCGTGTGCTTTGGTCTGGTGTACATGGGATCACCTTACTCAGCGTCGACGATAAGTTTTTCTCTTCCGAACCTATTGATGGTAAAGAGCTAATCAATAATCTAATCTCAAGTTACCTCACTAATTGGTCCGAGTAAGGGATAAATAATGTCTCACAACAGCCAAACCTCGCTGTTAACTCAAAAAAGGTTCCTTCCTTACTTCATCACTCAGTTTTTTGGAGCCTTTAATGACAATATATTTAAAAACGTTCTACTGCTTTTTGTAGCTTTTGCCAGCGTTGATGCCCTACCCATTTCTAGCCACCTATTTATTAACCTTGCGGCTGGCTTATTCATTTTGCCTTTCTTTCTATTCTCAGCCACCGCAGGGGTATTAGCCGATAAGTACGAAAAGTCATGGCTGATTCGCCGGGTGAAACTACTCGAAATAGCCATTATGTGCCTTGGGGCGATTGGGTTCATTTTCGAAAGCTACGGTGTTTTGTTGCTCCTGCTGTTTCTTATGGGAACGCAAAGTGCCTTCTTTGGGCCCGTTAAGTACGCTCTACTACCGCAACAACTCAAGGCGAAAGAGCTTGTTCCTGGAAATGCACTGGTTGAAACGGGGACGTTTTTAGCAATCTTGCTAGGGACGTTAGGCGCAGGAGTGATAGCTTCAGCTGATAATGCGAAATACGTTGCTGCGTTTTGTGTCGTCACTTTTGCCGTACTAGGTTATTTATCCAGTAGTCACATTCCTGAAGCCCCTGCAGGTGCACCGAATATCAAGCTAAGTTGGCAACCGATTCGCTTAACAAGAAATACTTTAGTGATCGCCAAAAAAGATCGCACGATCTTCCAAGCGTTAATGGCTATCAGTTGGTTTTGGTTCCTTGGTGCTACTTACTTAACTCAATTCCCTAATTTCACTAAGCTTCACCTTAATGGTACAGAAGGGGCGGTTTCGTTCTTACTGGCCCTGTTTTCAATAGGCATTGCTGTAGGTTCCCTGGCTTGCGATAAATTATCCAACCACAGAATTGAAATCGGGATCGTACCAATTGGTAGCTTGGGCATTACCATTTTCGGGTTCCTGATGGCAACAGCCATTCCCGAAACATTACCGCAATTTTCTTCTTTCAACGACTTCGTTCGTTACTCAGAATTGTGGCCACTCTTTGCTTACCTGCTGCTTCTAGGCGCTTCAGGGGGCGTCTTTATTGTGCCGCTTTATGCGTTGATGCAGCAGCGTGCAAAAGAAAATGAACGCGCTCAAGTTATCGCCGCGCTCAACATTTATAACTCACTGTTCATGGTGGGGAGTGCCATCTTAGGCATTATTTGTTTGACCGTTCTTGATCTCTCAATCCCACAACTATTCACATTGCTAGCAGTCCTAAATGCGTTAGTCGTGGCTTACCTGTTTTATCAAGTGCCTATTTTTGCCGTCCGATTCATCATGTGGATTGTCACTCATACAATGTATCGCGTGACTCATAAAAACCTTCATCACCTACCAGAAAAAGGTGGTGCACTCATCGTATGTAATCATGTCAGTTACATGGATGCGCTATTGCTGAGTGCGGTATGCCCACGCCTGATTCGCTTCGTGATGGAAGAAGATTATGCCAACCTTCCTCCTTTGAAACGCTTTTTGAAACGCGCTGGCGTCATTCCTATTTCCGCTACAAACAGAAAATCCATCCGTCGCGCATTCAACGATGTAGAACAAGCACTTGAAGAAGGTCATATCGTCTGTATTTTCCCCGAAGGGAAGCTAACTTCTGATGGGGAGATTGGCCCATTCATGAGAGGAATGGACATCATTATCCGTCGCTCGCCCGTTCCAGTGATCCCAATGTCACTAAAAGGATTATGGGGCAGCTACTTTAGTCGACATAAAGGACAAGCCTGTAAAGGCTTACCCACTCGATTTTGGACTAAGCTTGAGATAGAAGCGGGCGCTCCTGTCCCTGCGCACCTTGCATCAACAGAATTAATGCATGACGCCGTATCTAAGCTACGTGGAGACATGCGTTAAGTTTTTATTAACGCATGTTCAGATCCTTTAGACTTACTTACCGACCTTCACTTGGTAAACTAGTCGACTACTTCAAGCTAATAAAAATAATAATGAAACCAAAACAGATCATTCCATTCGCTCTTGCAGCTCTTTTCTGCTTATCACCTTGGGTGACTTCGCCAACAGCACTCGTTATCGGTTTTTTACTCGCCAGTTTAGGGCTTGTTCCCCAAGAGCTGCCTATCGGGAAACTCACTAAAAAACTGCTCGCCTATTCTATTGTGGGCTTAGGCTTTGGTATTCAATTTCAACAGGCACTTGCCGTTACAGGAAACGGCATAGGCTTAATTGTCACCACCATTATTGGCACGCTATGTGTTGGGTGGGTATTGGCGAAAAAGATGGGACTAGATAAAACTACCGGCTACTTAATCTCCTCTGGTACCGCTATTTGTGGCGGTAGTGCTATAGCTGCGGTGGCTCCTGCGATAAAAGCGGATGATGAACAAATTGGCTTAGCTCTCGCGACCGTATTCGTTTTAAACTCCATCGCTCTATTTGTGTTCCCTGTGATAGGTCATGCTCTAGAGCTTGACCAACATACTTTCGGTACTTGGGCTGCCATTGCGATTCACGATACCTCATCTGTTGTCGGTGCCGCGTCTGCGTACGGTGAAGAAGCGCTAACAACTGCCACTACGCTTAAGTTAGCGAGGGCTTTGTGGATCATCCCTATTGCGTTCGTGAGTGCACTGCTCTTTCGCAACGAACAAAAAAAAGTAACCATTCCCTATTTCATTCTTTTTTATTGTGTCGCCATTTTTATTAGCGACGCATTTCCCCAATTTGAAGCCATGTATCAAGGGATCTTCGATGTATCAAAGCGTGCACTCGTAGTTTGTTTGTTCTTAATTGGGTGTGGGATTTCTGTAGAGAAGCTTAAAGAAGCAGGACCTAAGCCACTGATATTTGGGGTAACAATGTGGGCTATGATTTCTTCAGGTTCGTTGGCGTGGCTGACATTGGTATAAGGATCTTAGGATTCTACGCTGGTCGCAGTGGTTGGCTTCGAGGCTTTTCGGTGATCAAGGACTAACGCCGCGACTAGCAAAAATGCAGTTAACTCCGCCATAGAGCGCGTCAGTCCATCACTCTGAATCGCCACAACGATTTGTATTATCACCGCTAGCACTAACATCACTCTCATCATTTCACTCCTTATTCAATAACCCTTAATAATCGAGTTTTATTATGAGTGATAGTTATAAGAATACTAAATTCAGTTTTGAACTAATTAATTTCTAAATTAACTAACCTAGCTGATCTTCAATCCATTTTATGAATGTTTTCACCTTCGGCCTCTTCTCTGTACCCAGCGGGCAGAGCAAATCATAACCTAGGTTGGTATCCATGCTTGGGTATGGTGTAACAAGCTCACCTGTTTTTATGTATTGCTTCACGAATTGATAACGTCCCATCGCTACACCCACATCATGTAGTGCACTTTGCACTCCCATATCTCGGTGACTTACGCAGTAAAATTGCTCGAAGAGGTCCACATCGACTTCCATATACTTGATCCAACGCTGCCATACGTCAGAACCTAATGCATGAATAAAATTAATCCTATGAAGATAATCTAACCCATCGTCAAAAATCTTGAGTTTTTCTGCGTAACTCGGAGTGCATACTGGGATGTACTTTTCACCGAAAAGGCGCTTACGATGCATGTCTTTTAGATCGCCGCCACCATAGTAAATGGCGATATCTAAATGATTCTGGTGGAAGTTTTGTTCCTCTTGAGAAAAGATATTCAGATTAAATTTAGGGTATCTTTGCTTGAAATCTGCCAGTCTAGGAAGCAGCCAACTATTTGCAAAAGCAGGCGTCGTACCCGTCGGTAAAGGTGGACTGCAAGTCATCATTGGCCTTGGGAAAGTAGATAAAGTTGCAGAGCAAATGAAGAAATCGCTCGCAAACTAATAGAGTAACAAAAAGTGGTGACTCACCATCACCACGCCACCTGAAGTGCAGAAACGCCTAGTCACCGTGTCTGCACTTCTTTTTCGTTTAGCCAATCCTTTAACGCTTTACGCGACACTTTTATTCCCGTATTCATCAGCGCCTGCGGCAGTTCATAGTAATCAATTGGCCATTTAAACCTTTCTAACTTCCCATCCAAAAAACTGTGGTAATCAGGCAAAGCTATTTTCCGGCTGGTCTGAATAATCGCGACGGGTCTTTGGCCAAATTCTTCATCGTCGACTGGAATGATATAGGCCTGTGTAACGGCCGGGTGCGCATTCAAAACCCTTTCAATTTCTTCACAATGGATATTTTCCCCACCAGAAATGAATTGATTATCAACACGGCCAACGATCTGAAGTTCTCCGTCTACCCAGTTTCCTAGATCTTTGCTATCAAACCAACCCTCCACATTTCTCAGAGGCGTCAGCTTGCCTTGGAAGTAGTAGCCACTCGCTAAGGTATCACCTGATATAAAAATCCTCCCTTGATCGATTTTTATCTCCCTATACAGCAACAAAGCACCTGTGGTATTGGTCCCATCAACCATCTTGGCTGTGACAGTGGAAGCAGCTTCTGTCATGCCATACCCGAGCCAAGTTTCAATGCCCATACCTTGGGCCTGCTGTGCAAGTTTCACCGGAATATGACTTCCGCCGAGCAACACATGCGTCAGAGAGAGTGATTGATTACTCTCTATCAATCGGTGTAACTGAGTCGGAACCAAAGAAGCATGAGTGCAACCTGTCGCGTCTAACGCAAGTTCTCCACTACCGACTTTTAGGCTTGCGCCCGCTAAAAGCCATCGATGAACAATCGCTAAGCCGGACACATGATATATAGGTAGGCTTAACAGCCAGCAACCTGAAGGCTCATACTTGATGGCATTGAGTAAACCTTTCGCCGAAAACAGATGCTGTTCAAGATTGTAAGCCACGGCTTTAGGGTTACCCGTTGATCCTGACGTAAAAATAATGGAAGACAAGCGACTTTGGTCCTGCCGCTCTACCCTTTCAATCCGCTCCCCTTCCATAAGTGCGTCTTGCAGCGGAGACACCTCTATATTTCGTATACCAGATAGCTCAGGTTCACTGCCCCGTGATTTAGAGTGATGTGAATAGAAGATACAAGGTTGATTACTTGGAGGGTAAAGCGTATCGAGCTTATGTTTAAGAGAAGTATTTGGCTGAGGCATGGTGAAAGCACACACCACCCCTAGCTCTAAAGCGGCGATATAAACCATCACCACTTCCGGGCTATTTTTTCCGACAATGGTTAGAACGTCGTTACGGGTTAGTCCTTGCATCGAAAGTTGATGCTTATAAACCCCTACTACCTCATCAACTTGCCGCCAATTCAAAGTGCAATAAGAAGTCTTGAAAGCCGTTTGCGTTGGGCGCTCTTGGGCCCAAAGCTTCCAATAGGAAAGAGGTTCTGAAAATAAATCAGCCATCGAAATACCAAAAGTAAATGGCTTAATAGCCAAGAGTTGTTCTTATGAATGCCAGATCAATTCTTGCTCGTCGAGGCAGCTAACTGGTAAATCGCAATTAGGCCAAGTTATTTCCAATTGCTGTTGAAACAAACCAATCGTATCAAGCCCAGGCACTTCTTTAGGGACTTTCCAATTCGCGAGTCGCGCCAACTGATTCAACCCTAAGCTCGTCTCAAGACTAGAGCTAATAACAGCTTGTATTCCTAATTTCTCAGCATTCTCAATTAATGCAACGCAGCGTTCAACCGAGCCAATTAACGTAGGTTTAATGACAATGGCTTTAGCACCTGTGAGATCGTCTAATGAGAAATCGTTACGTTTCACGGCGTGTTGTAGGGTTTCATCCCAAGCGATAGCAACACCGGTATCGATAGCAAAAGACAAGCTGTCTTCTGGTTGCTGACACGGTTCTTCTAAAAAACTGATTCGCTGACGAAGTGAAGGCGCGACATACTTAATAAATTGATTCGCTTTCTTAGGCGTCCAAGCTCGGTTCGCATCAAGTCTCAGATGCAGATCCGGAATAGACTCTAAGAACAGACTAACAAGCATGCCGTCACGAATCGCTTCGTATAACCCGACTTTCACTTTCGCCACTTTTTGCCCTTGCATCTCATTAAGAGCGGGGATCAATTCATCGGGATCACCGCTACACAAAGGCGCAGCTTGATAGTTACCAGTTACGGGCAATTCACCGCTTAGCTCTAATTGCGCCATCGATAAACCAAACGCGACTGACGGATACAGCTCTTTAGTTGGCGTAGGCTCATGATGATTAATCCAAATCTCTAATTCGGCTTGGATTTGTATCCCAGCTTCTTCAACCGTCTCAGTACTAAAGTGCGGTAATGGGGATATCTCTCCTAAACCAACATCCTCACCTTCTTTTAGCTCGATAACGTAGCCCACGCGCTCCGTTAATTTGTTTTCACGAAGAATCACACCACTATCCATTGGAAGTTTGTAACGGTAAAGCTTAGCTTGGCGCATAGATGGGTACCTTGTAGCAATGAGAAAAAAGAAGCAGCCTGAAGCTGCCTCTAGTTGAGAATAATTTAATGCTTATGGATTACGAGGGAATTTATCGAAGTCCGGACGACGCTTTTCGTTAAACGCGTTTCGACCTTCTTGGCCTTCTTCTGTCATATAAAACATCATGGTCGCATTGCCCGCTAACTCTTGAAGGCCAGCTTGACCATCACAGTCCGCGTTTAGGGCGGCTTTCAAGCAACGTAATGCCATTGGACTATGCTGCAGAACCTCACGACACCAACGAACTGTTTCTTTTTCAAGGTCATTGGTTGGAACGACCGTGTTGACCAAGCCCATATCAAGTGCTTCTTGAGCATCATAAAAACGGCATAAGAACCAAATCTCACGTGCTTTTTTCTGACCAACAATACGCGCCATGTAAGAAGCGCCCCAGCCACCATCAAATGAGCCCACTTTAGGACCAGTTTGACCAAACTGAGCATTTTCAGCAGCAATGGTTAAGTCTGCCATCATATGCAGAACATGACCGCCACCGACTGCCCACCCAGAAACAGCAGCAATAACAGGTTTAGGGCAAGTACGAATTTGACGTTGGAAATCCAATACATTGAGGTGATGCGTACCCGAATCGTCTTGATAACCGCCGTAATCACCACGGATACTCTGATCACCACCAGAGCAAAATGCTTTCTCGCCTAGCCCCGTTAAAATAATCACCCCAACTCTCTCGTCATAACGAGCATCGGCTAGCGCATTGATCATCTCTTTGACCGTTTGAGGTCGGAACGCATTGTGCACTTGCGGACGAGCGATAGTGATTTTGGCGATGCCATCTTCTGATTTATGGTATTGGATATCTTCATAACCAGTACTGCAATCATTCCAATGTACTGCTGCGTAAAGTTCTTCTTCGGTGATGCCAACTGTTTTTGCCATGGTGGTTCCCATTGTTCTCTTAGTTAGCCATGGTTCATACCATGGTCTAGACGTTACTTTGCTTCTTTATCACATCGCTAAATTGTTCTGGTTGCTCAAAATGAACATTGTGCCCAGCAAAATCAATTTCGCTAAATTCAAAACCACTTAGTGTCGCTAGATCTATGAATTTTCGATCTTTTTTACCACAAATGTAATGAATCAAATGTTGATAAGTACTCAATGTAGCACGTAAATCTGGTTGCTTTGCTAACGAAGTAGATAACAACATACTTGCTACGGATACTCCAAGGTTACCACTACGCTTTAACACTAAAGTTTGTCTTTGCTCATGGTTTAGTGAAGAAAAAACACTTTGTTGATACCAATCGGACAAAACCTCATCAATTGGTTGCTGTGCAAATCGAATTGCCCATTTCGTATCGTTAACTAGTCGCTGGGCTTTTTCTTCTTCGCTTTCTAAACCGAAGTTCCCCCCTTCCACAATCAACTTAACCAGATTTAGCTTATCTAGGTATCCGTTCGCCAAACTGTACATAGCAAGTCTTCCACCCAGTGAGTAACCAATAACCACAACGGGATGGTTTGCTGCTAATCCGATTTGCCCTATTTGACAAAGAATCGTTTGTTCGAGCATTTGGCATGTAGGCTCAAAACCTTCAGAATCCACAAAGCGGCTCTCGCCATGCCCTGGGAGATCGATCATCAATTTATGAAAGTTAGGAAGGTGCTCGATGCATTCATTCCAATCTTCGCCACTTCCTAACAATCCATGCAAAAAAACCAGAAGGGGCGTTTTAGATGGGCAAGAACCAGATACCGCAGGTTGTAGTGTCGAAGAAAGCATAAAGGCTCCTTAATTGAGCGATTCCATGAGTAGACGAGTAAACTGCTTCAACTGTTTAGACGCTTGTTCGGGAGGGGTTTTGACTTCAACCAACAATGTCCCCTTACCTGAACTAAAGTGGTTTTCAATAGAGGATTGATATGCGCTGAGCGTTTCAGGTTGACAATAACCTAATTTAAATTGAAGTGCTGCGTGCTCAAAATCAAAACCATGAGGTAACTGATAAAGTGCTTGTTTTTGTTGCTCAGGTACGGGCAATAAGTCGAAAATTGCACCGCCATCATTATTAGTGACCACAAGCACCATAGGCGCTTCGATGTGGCTTAACAAAGACAAAGAGTTTAGGTCATAAAGTAATGAAGTATCCCCGACCAGCATTAACGTGGGCTTTTGCGTTTTTTTAAGCACACCCGAGGCAGTCGCCACCAATCCATCAATACCAGAGGCCCCTCGGTTGCTATGTACTTGGTCAGCGTCAACCTTTGAAAACATGTCAACTAAACGAACGATTAGGCTATTCCCTAAAAATAGATCCCTATTGTTAACTCTAGCAGACAAATCAACGGCAATAGCCAGTTCGGTTAGGTGGTCTCCCCCTAAAATTTGCGCCTGAGACAGTTCCCCTACTCTATTCGAGAAAGAACACATATCTTTCCCCCACCCAAAGCTTCTAGCGTTAAGCAAAGGTTTCGGATAATAATTAACGAACTGTTCAACAGACGAAATGATATGAGTCTGAGGCAAGTGAGATTGGTTGATTTTATGGTAATGCTTCGAAACCACTACGTATTGGTGAGACAAAAAGTTTGTACACTGCGTGACTAACCATTGGTTTAGCCTTTTAGATACAATCCTTTCTCCGAACTGAATCACAAAGTCGCATTCAGCTAGCTGTGTGATAGCCCCTTTTGATTGCATCCATAAATCGTAGTGAGCCCATTCGCTCGAAATACCAGACTGTGGATCGCATAATACCGGCCAACCAAGCTGTGATGCCCATTGATATGCATGCTTGGCTTCTTCAACACTCACAGAGCCAATGACAACAACCCCTTTCGCGTCAGCATAGTTTGCACTCATTACTCCTGTGCAATGGCTCTGAGAATCAAAATTAGGATACTCTGAGTAGGGGCGTTCGCTTCCTTTCCAGTGCTTTACGGAACTTAGATATTCAGCATACTGGTTTTTATCGCCGTCTGAATACAGTGGCTCAGGAAAAGGACAATTGATATGTAGCGCACCACCGAGCTGCTTCTGTTTCGCCGCTAAATGGTCAACCGATGTTAAAAGCCAATTAAGTGGCACACTGACACTGGGACTAGGTAAGTTCAAGGCATCGGTCACGTGAGAAGAAAAAATACCAGATTGAGCGATGGCTTGATTTGCACCACACCCGATAAGTTCCTGCGGACGATCGGATGTTAAAACGATGAGCTTTTCACGAGTTAACCCCGCTTCTGCGATTGCCGGCAATAAATTCGCGACGGCTGTGCCAGAGGTAACAATAATGGCGACAGGATTATCGCTAGCTTTAGCTAAACCTAACGCAAAAAAAGCGAGGCCCCGTTCATCAAAATGGCTATGCAGCGTTAAATTAGGGTTCGCATCTGCTTCTAGTGTCAATGGTGTTGAGCGCGAACCTGGTGCCATACACACATCCGTTATCCCTAAACGAGATAGCTCTTCTAAGAGTGTTTCACACCATATCCGGTTCAGTACTGCTTGATCTAGGCTCATGACGCCACACCAAGAGGCGGATGATCGGAAATCAAGCTCAGCAATGTAGACATCTTTTTATTTAACTCTTGCCACTCAAGTTCAGCTTCAGAGCCCGGTACAATGCCAGCGCCTGCAAATAGCTGAACTTGGTCATTAACAATCAGGGCACTTCTTATCGCTACACAGAACTCAGCCCTTTGGTGGCTAATAAACCCTACAGATCCCGCATACCAGCCGCGTGCAAATGGCTCGTGCTGAGAAATGAAATCCAACGACTCTTTACGAGGTAATCCGGCAACCGCTGCCGTCGGCTGTAATGCAGCCAACAGTTGCACACCATTAACTCCGGGCTTTAATTCTGCGTGAATGGCGCGCTTTAGATGTTGCACCTTACGTAGCCTCACCAAGCGAGCATCAGCTTCCACATCAACATTGGTAGAGTGCGGAGTCAATCGGTCAATAATGTCATCAACAACATATTGGTTTTCGTTAAGATTCTTTTCATCTTGTGATAACCAATTTGCTAGCTCCATATCCTTAGTCGCGTTTTGCCCACGACCGGTAGTCCCCGCAAGCGCCTCCGTATGAAGCGTTGCACCATGACGGCTATAGAGTCGTTCTGGCGTCGAACCAATAAAGCTGTGCTTCGAATCCAAAATCAACATGAAGTGAAAGCTATTATGATTTTGTAAGTAGCTTGCTTTAAGTAATTGTGCGGCATGGATAGGAACATCCAGACTCAACGTAGTTTTTCGCGCTAATACAACCTTTTTAAAGGCATCATTCTCTATGCCGTTAAGAACATTGCTAACTAATTCGTCCCACTGCGGTCGTTCAGGTAGGTGTTGAATGTGATTGATGTGAGCACTTAATGGCGGTAACGATCCGGCATCGATTTTCAGTTTAGTTAACGCTGCTATTTCGTTTTGCTTGTCAGAACTTAAATTAACTGCCAAAGACCACTGTTGGTCGAAGCGAATCAATTCAATTTGAGGTAGGAAAAACAAAGACGACATACAGCGTCGATTTTTATCGGTGTTACCGTCAAACGAGCGCCCTCCCCAAATCCTCTGTTCATCGCCTAAAATGGCGTATGCTGGAGCTGGATCGGTAAAGGTGTGAATTTTGCCCAGCGCAACGACTTCTTCCCTAGTATCGCGAGATTGCCAATAGAATTTCGGAAACATTGGTTGAGCATGAAGCCACTCGATGAAAGAAAATGTAGGAGCTTGTTCTAAAACCTCGACGCAACGTGCTTCCTCAGCTGAGGCATTTTGAACCCGCTTTATTAACGCAGAAATAGCTTGCTGAAAATGTGACAAATCGACCTCGTCCACATCAAATTTATTATTATATTAATAGGATACTCTATGGATAGACCCCATTCAGATCAAGAATGTATAAAATGTTTTGCACATTCCTGTGATTCCAAGCGAACAAAGCTTATCCGTTAATTCGACAAATCATAGATTTTTATTCTATCAAAAGGGAATTTAAGGTACTTTAATAAAGTATTTAAATAATTTTCAGGAAATCGGCAATGCAAAATATCGGGATGTCGGCAAAGCTTAACAGTGTATGCTATGAGATCAGGGGTCCAGTACTCAAACATGCTAAGCGCATGGAAGAAGAAGGGCATAAAATACTGAAGCTAAATATTGGTAACCCGGCCCCATTTGGTTTTGACGCCCCTGATGAAATCCTTGTTGATGTAATCCGAAACTTACCAACCTCTCAAGGTTATTGTGACTCCAAAGGTATTTACTCGGCTCGTAAGGCCGTGGTTCAGCATTACCAGAAAAAAGGGTTACGTAACCTAGACGTGGAAGATGTGTACATCGGTAATGGTGCATCTGAGCTGATCGTAATGTCGATGCAAGCGCTTCTTGATAATGGCGATGAAATCTTAGTTCCCGCACCAGATTATCCGCTTTGGACAGCCTCAGTAGCACTTTCTGGTGGTACGCCGGTTCACTACCTATGTGATGAAGAAGCTGACTGGTATCCTGATCTCGATGACATGCGCGCTAAGATTACCCCGAAAACTCGCGGTATCGTGCTGATCAACCCAAACAACCCGACAGGTGCCGTTTATAGCCGAGATTTCCTACTGCAAGTCGTGGAAATTGCGCGTCAGAACAACCTCATCATTTTCGCCGATGAAATCTACGATAAAGTGCTTTACGACGGTGCGACTCATACTTCTGTAGCGACACTGGCCGAAGATGTCTTAATGGTGACCTTTAACGGACTTTCCAAAGCGTATCGCGTTTGTGGGTTCCGCGGTGGTTGGATGTTCTTAACGGGCCCTAAACATTTAGCGAAAGGCTATGTGGAAGGGCTCGAGATGCTTGCCTCTATGCGTTTATGTGCCAACGTACCAATGCAGCACGCAATCCAAACAGCGCTAGGCGGTTACCAAAGCATTAATGAACTCATCCTACCCGGTGGCCGTTTGCTGGAGCAGCGTGACCGAGCATGGGAATTGATCAACCAAATCCCGGGGGTATCTTGTGTTAAGCCCAAAGGCGCAATGTATCTATTCCCTAAAATTGATACCAAGATGTATAACATCACAGACGACCAGAAAATGGTGCTGGATTTCTTAAAGCAAGAGAAAGTATTGCTGGTACAAGGTACAGGCTTTAACTGGCCAAAACCCGACCACTTCCGCATTGTGACTTTGCCTCATATTGAAGACTTAGAAACTGCGATTGGTCGCTTTGAACGTTTTCTATCGACATACCGTCAGTAACACCAAGGCAAGCCAGATATAATAGATTGTTTTATAAGTACTTTATTTTGTAATCAATCACTTCTATGCTTAAAAGGTTCCCCAAGGGAGCCTTTTTTGTTTTCACTGTCAAACAAAGAGTTAAGAAGTATGAAGCAAAGCCATTTTTTCGCACACCTCGCTCGCATGAAACTCATACAACGCTGGCCTCTAATGCGTTCCGTTTCTACTGAGAATATCTCGGAACACAGCTTACAAGTCGCTTTTGTGGCTCATGCCCTCGCACTGATTAAAAATAAAAAGTTCGCTGGAAATGTTAATCCAGAGCGTTTAGCGCTATTAGGTATGTATCATGATACTAGCGAAGTGTTGACTGGCGATTTACCAACTCCAGTCAAATACTACAACTCAGAAATTGCTACTGAATATAAAAAGATTGAAGCGGCCGCTGAGCAGCGTTTACTGTCCATGCTCCCTGAAGAATTCCAATCAGATTTTGAGCCCTTCCTTATTTCTGGGAACTGCAACGAAGAAGAGCAAACGATCGTCAAGCAAGCTGACTCCATTTGCGCCTACTTGAAGTGTTTAGAAGAACTTAGTGCTGGAAACCACGAGTACGCTCAAGCCAAACGAAGACTTGAAGAAACACTATCTCAGAGAAAAACACCTGAGATGGACTACTTCCTTACAACATTCGCTCCCAGCTTCGAATTATCGCTAGACGAAATCAGTTGATACGATAAACTTCCAACAATAATAGAATCAAACAGATAGGTGTAAATTTGGATTTTTCGCTAAGCGCAGAGTGGCAACATCGTAATGATGATGAACATAAAATTAGACGAGATGATCACCGCAGCCCTTTCCAAAGGGATCGCGCGCGCGTCCTCCACTCCGCCGCTTTTCGTCGCTTACAAGCAAAAACTCAAGTTCACGGTACAAGCGTCAATGATTTTCATCGTACTCGCTTAACCCACTCGCTCGAAGCCGCTCAACTTGGAACGGGAATCGTCGCTCAACTCAAGAAAAAACAACCTGAATTTCGAGATCTACTGCCATCCGATAGCCTGATAGATTCACTGTGTTTAGCGCATGATATTGGCCACCCTCCTTACGGGCATGGCGGTGAAGTCGCTCTCAACTATATGATGAGAAATCATGGCGGCTTTGAGGGTAACGCACAAACTTTTCGAATTTTAACGAGGCTAGAACCCTACACCGAACACCACGGTATGAACCTAGCCCGAAGAACACTGCTAGGCCTAATCAAATACCCAGCTCTACTTAGTCAAACTAGTGCAAAGCAGCAGGCGCTGCCAGTAAAACATCAACGACAACTACGCGCAAAAGATTGGATGCCAGCAAAAGGTATTTATGACCACGATGCGGAGCTTTTCGATTGGGTTCTGTCTCCGCTATCTGAACAGGATAAGCGCCATTTAAGTACGCTTCGGTTCGATACGCTACCAGACACAGAACACAACAAGACTCAATTCAAATCGATTGATTGCTCAATTATGGAGCTCGCTGATGATATCGCTTATGGCGTACATGATTTAGAAGATGCGATTGTCTTAGGAATGGTCACCAAAGCTCAGTGGAAAAATGCAGAGCTCGAGCTGCTTGAGGCGAATGATCCTTGGTTTAACAAGAACCTGGAATCTGTCACTGAGATGCTGTTTTCTGGTCAACAGTATCAAAGAAAAGATGCGATTGGTGGCATTGTGAATGCCCTACTGACAAGCATTTCTATCGAAAAAGTGCCTATGCCTTTCGAAAGCCCACTTCTGGCCTACAATGCTTATTTGGATCCAAATATGGATAAAGCGCTGTCCGTATTAAAGCGCTTTGTAAGTCAGTTCGTCATCCAAGTACCGCAAGTTCAAATTATCGAATACAAAGGGCAGCAGATCATTATGGATATGTTTGAAGCGTTAAGTGCCGATCCTGAACGCTTACTGCCGACTCATGTTAAATCCGAATGGGTAGCCGCTAATGATGCATCAGAAAAAATGAGAGTGATCACCGACTATATTTCTTCGATGACTGACGACTTTGCTCAAAAGCTTCATCAGCAACTTTTCTCTGCACATACGGGCTTCTAAACACTAAGCTCCGTCTAGATAATTTCGTTCAAAAACGCCGGGAGGCATTTGGTCTATTTGAAATTGAATCATTTTCTCAAACGCTTCCAGCAGCGGAGAGTAGTCCCGTTCTTGGTCTAATAGGGAGAGTAAATGATATCCAGCTTCAACTGTCGATAGGCTATTTTCACTTGGCGCTTTACGAATCCTGTAATTGCCTTTTAAACCTTTAGGTAAGTGAATGGTAGGTAAAACATGCAAGTTTGATGATACCTGCCAAATCTTAAAGGCTTTTTTCCAGGTGCCATCTAACAATACAACTCGAATCTTTCGGTTCGATTCCACCACCTGTTCTATACTCTGAGATTGCTCACTCGGATAAAGAATCACGTGCTGATAACTTGGATCTGCGAGCAGAGTATTTAACGCATCGTGCTGAGAAAAATCTTCTCCAACAAAAGTGACACTATTTTTGAGCGATAAAGACAGTATCCTCGCAGTGCCCATTGGCCGATGCTCTTCTGACGGGTGCTGAAGAATGATAAGCTCAACGTCAGAAATAAGTGGCTTGATCCACTTACAAATACACGCTTTGTTGGCTTTCGCACAATGAGGACAATATCGAGACATGGAGTATATGTGTACCTTGTTTTAATTCTAGTAACGATTTTCTGCTTTATTGTACAACTTCCTGAACTACAGTTAGCCCTTCAATGGGATGCACAAGCGATCTCTGATGGTCAATGGTGGCGAATCCTAACAGGAAACTTTACTCATACCAACATTTGGCACCTGCTGATGAACACAGCAGGGCTATGGGTTATCTCTTACTTGTTTCGCCCAACACGGATAACATTATTCCTTTCGCTCATTATAGTGAGCTTGTGTATTGGACTCGCTCTGATATTTTCGGATATTCAAATCTATTTGGGGCTATCTGGAACTTTACATGGCTTGTTCGCTTATTTAGCTCTCAGTGAAGCCTTAGGCGATCGTAAATCAAGTTGGTTGTTGGTGCTTGGTTTAATTGCAAAAATTGCCTGGGAGCAAATCTACGGTGCTTCTGACAGCACAAGCAGTTTGATTGCCGCCAGAGTTGCAATAGAAGCACACTTGGCTGGCGGCGCTATTGGGCTCATTGCAGCAGCCCTCGTTTTCTTATCTAATAGATCGAAGCAGCATTAAAAACTACGAAAAAGCACTTACGAATAAGTGCTTTTGTAAATCAATAGGCTGTGCGCTGGAGCCACTGCTACAACTTGATTCTCTCAAGGTTCTTCTCGACAGTGGCTTCTCCGATACCTTTCACATTCACCAAGTCTCTCGCGAATTTAAAGTCACCATAATGTTCACGGTAGGTGACTATCTCTTCAGCCTTTTTCTCGCCAACACCCAATAACATAATGGCAAGCTCTTCCGCTGAAGCTGTATTGATATTAACGGTTATCTCGATACCTTGATATTTATCTTCTCTTGTCGGTGCATCTGCAGCCATAACATGAGTGATAGACGATATAGATAGAAGTAGCACTAATAGTATTTTATACATTCTGATTCCCTCTGTTTTCTGATTAGAAAGAGAGAGTAATCAACGAGTAATTCAATCAACAATCATTTACACACAAAATAAAACGGGTCACCAAAGTGACCCGTTTAAAGATACATATCAATTACAACAAGAGTGTTTACTGACTCACAACGAAGTATTCAATATCTGCGTTCTTACGTAGAACTGTAAGTACATTTGTAAGATCTTGTTGATTGCCTACTCGCTCTAGTTGAGCGCCAATTTGTTCACTGTAAGCAGGCTCAATCTTAGCTTCAACTTTAGACAGCTCTACCACAACGATATTGCCACTTTGGCCTTTAGATTGGCCAAATACAACCTGACCTTCTTCTGGCTTCGCTAGAGCAAATACAGAAGCTGCTAGTGGAGAGCTACGGTCAATAGTCTCAAGCTCAGTGAACTCAAGATTATTATCCGCAAGAACTGCTTCATTACCAGCCTTAAGCTCGTTGACTAGAGAAACACCTAACTCAACAGCTTGCTCTTCCGCTTTTACAGCAGATAGTGCAGCCACAACTTGATCTTTCACTTCTTCAAGCGGAAGAACAATTTGGTCACGAGAGTCTTCTACACGAACTACAATCACATGCTCTGGAGCAACTTCGATAACTTCAGAATTAAGGCCGTCCTCTTTTACTTCAGGGCTTAGAATTGCTTGAGTAACAGAAGGAGTCTTTAAGATTTCTGGTGCATCTACAGTAGAGACAAAGTCAGTTGTTTGAATCTTCGCATTGATCGCTTCAGCAGAGTCATCTAATGAATCAGGGTACTCAAACGCTACTTTCTCTAGTTCAGTCTGAAGCTCGTAGAATTGGTCAATCGCATATTGATCAACAAGCTCTTTCTTAATCTCTGCAGCAACTTCAGCTAGAGGTTGTGCTTGAGACGCTTTAAGCTCGTCAAGTTTGATAATATGGTAACCAAACTCAGACTTAACTAGACCTGTTGTATCGCCCACTTTTTCTAGTGCAAATACTGCTTCTTCAAAAGTTGGGTCCATAACATCGCGTTCAATCCAACCAAGGTCACCACCAAGGTCTGCGCTACCAAAGTCATCAGATTTTTCTTCAGCCAGCGCTGCAAAGTCAGCACCTGCATTCAATTCATCCAGAATCGCTTGCGCTTTCGCTTCGTCATCACCTTGAACTAAGATGTGGCTCACTTTACGCTGTTCAGCTGAAGAGTACTTATCTAAGTGCTCTTGGTAGTATGCATCTACCGCTTCATCAGAGATTTGTGCTTTCGCTTTCAACGCTTCTGCTGACAATTCAATGTACGCCACTTTTACTTGCTCAGGACGAGTGTAATCAGCAGGGTTCTGCTTGTAGTACTGCTCAATCTCTTCGTCAGTCAGCTCAATATTTTTCGCTAACTCATCTACCGACAGTGTGATCGAGCGAATATCACGAGTTTGAGCAATTAATTTGCTTTGCGCATCAATTTCGCCTTGAAGGACAAAGTCACTGCTTTGAAGTGCAGTAATTAATTGATTACGAACCAAATCACGACGCATATACTCAGCAAAGCTTTCTGCACTGAAACCTGCACGGCGCAACGCTGCTTGGTAGATTTCTTGATCAAATTTGCCATCATTTTGAAATTGTGGCATTTCAAGAATCATAGTACGAATCTGAGCATCGCTGATTCGTAGCCCAAGAGACTCGGCATGCTGCTCAAGAAGAAGGTCGTTGATCAAACGATCCAGTACTGATTTACGGAAAGATTCAACATAAGCTGGGTCAGCAAGCATTTGTGAGAAGTAATCGCCTAGCTGTGATTGCATGCGGTTACGTTCGTTTTGGTAAGCTTGCTCAAATTCGCCACGACCGATTTCAGTATTGCCAACTTTCGCCGCCGCGTTATTGCCGCCAGTAACGTAGCTACCAACGCCAGCGAAAACAAATGAAAGGATAATTAATCCAAGGATAATTTTTACCGCGATGCTATTCACGCCTTCGCGTAACCGATCCATCATAATTTAACTGCTCTCCGGGAATGAAGCTCATAGCCTCAATATAAAATTCTATTCACGCGATAATATCAGAAAAAGAAATGCGCATCAGTAGGATGCGCATAAATTAAAAAAGTTCGATGTGCTTAACGCACAAACCGCTTGAAATTGAAACTCAATGTTTCAAACGGTTAAGAAAGCATCTTAGTTACAAGCGTCTTTCAGAGCTTTACCAGCTTTGAAACCTGGTACTTTAGCTTCAGCGATTTGGATTTCTTCACCAGTTTTAGGGTTACGACCTGTGCGTGCAGCACGAGTACGAACACTGAATGTACCGAAGCCAACAAGTGCTACTTGGTCACCAGATTGTAAAGTAGTACCCACCGCTTCAATGAATGCGTCTAGAGCGCGACCCGCTGAAGCTTTAGAGATGTCTGCGTTTTCTGCGATTGATTCTACTAATTGTGTTTTATTCACTGTGTTTCCCCTTTGTGTCACCTGTAATTATTTTTTTAAGGTAACTGTTCGTTCCATTGTGGTTTAAAAACAGCTTCAAGCCTTGTAACAAAAGGGCTAGAAGCTTTAGTGGATTAACTTAGCTCCCAAAAAAAACGCTGACAAGCCTTTTTAAGCCTATCAGCGTTATTCTTTACTTATTTTTGCTACACATCACTATTTTTTAGCTTCAAAAGCTACCCCTGACGGGTCTTGCTCTAGTGCAACCTTAAGTACTTCATCGATCCATTGAACTGGAATCACTTTCAGATCAGCGATAACGTTATCAGGAATCTCTTCAAGATCACGCTCATTATCCTTCGGAATCAACACCGTTTTAATACCACCACGGTGAGCGGCTAGAAGCTTCTCTTTCAAGCCACCGATAGGTAAGACTTCACCACGAAGGGTAATTTCACCCGTCATACCGACCTCAGCTTTCACCGGGTTACCCGTTAAGCTAGAGACAAGCGCAGTACACATTGCGATACCCGCACTTGGGCCATCTTTTGGTGTAGCGCCTTCTGGAACGTGAACGTGAATATCACGTTTCTCGTAGAAGTCTGAGTTGATACCTAACTTTTCAGCGCGTGAACGAACCACTGTCATTGCAGCTTGAATCGATTCTTTCATTACGTCGCCAAGCGACCCCGTTTGCGTCAGTTTACCTTTACCCGGCATAGACTCAGTTTCAATGGTTAACAGATCGCCACCTACTTGAGTCCACGCTAAGCCAGTCACCTGACCAATACGGTTGCTTTCATCCGCTTTACCAAAGTCATGACGTTGAACACCTAAGTACTCTTTTAGGTTTTCCATCGTAACAGTCACAGATTTCAGCTCTTTATCAAGCAAGATATTCTTCACTGCTTTACGGCAGATCTTAGAAATTTCACGCTCTAAGCTACGTACACCCGCTTCACGCGTGTAGTAACGGATAATTCCGATGATCGCTGAATCTTCGATTTCAATCTCATGCGGCTTCAGACCGTTGCGCTGAACTTGCTTGTCCACTAGATGGCGCTTCGCAATGTTTAGCTTCTCGTCTTCGGTGTAACCAGACAAGCGAATCACTTCCATACGGTCCAGTAATGGGCCTGGAATATCCATCGAGTTTGAAGTTGCAACAAACATTACATCAGACAGATCGTAATCTACTTCTAAGTAGTGATCATTAAATGCATTGTTTTGCTCTGGGTCGAGAACCTCAAGAAGCGCTGAAGATGGGTCGCCACGCATATCAGAAGACATCTTATCGATCTCATCCAATAGGAACAGTGGGTTCTTAACACCAACTTTAGACATTTTCTGGATAAGCTTACCCGGAAGAGAACCAATGTAGGTACGACGGTGACCACGAATTTCCGCTTCATCACGAACGCCACCTAGCGCCATGCGTGTGTACTTACGACCTGTAGCTGCTGCGATAGAACGACCTAGCGAGGTTTTACCAACACCAGGAGGACCGACAAGACAAAGGATTGGACCTTTTAGCTTATTAATGCGATTTTGAACCGCCAAGTACTCAAGGATGCGTTCTTTAACTCGCTCTAAACCGTAGTGATCTTCATTTAAGATCTCTTCCGCTTTCGCTAAATTCTTTTTAACTTTTGAACGCTTAGCCCAAGGGACGCCAACCATCCAATCAATGTAGCTACGTACTACTGTTGCTTCAGCAGACATTGGCGACATCATTTTCAGTTTTTGCAGTTCTTGCTCGGTCTTCTCACGAGCTTCTTGAGGCATTTTTGACTCTTCGATCTTCTTCTTCAGAGTCTCGAATTCGTCTGGAGCATCATCCATATCACCAAGTTCTTTCTGAATCGCTTTCATCTGCTCATTCAGGTAGTACTCGCGCTGAGATTTCTCCATTTGTTTCTTAACACGCCCACGGATACGTTTCTCAACCTGTAGGATGTCAATTTCAGATTCCATCTGCCCCATTAGGAATTCAAGACGCTCTGTCACATCTAGAATTTCTAACACGTGCTGTTTATCAGCTAGCTTCAGAGGCATATGAGCAGCAATGGTGTCCGCTAAGCGAGCGGCTTCATCGATACCATTTAGGGACGTCAGTACTTCTGGCGGAATCTTCTTATTCAGCTTAATAAAGCCTTCAAATTGATTAATCGCACTACGGACAACCACTTCTTGTTCTTTTTCATCAAGTTCTGAGGTGACTACGTATTCGGCATCCGCTAGGAAAAATTCACTTTCTCTAAATTCATGAATTTTCGCACGCTGTTGGCCTTCAACTAGGACTTTAACAGTACCGTCTGGAAGCTTTAATAACTGAAGAATGGTTGCAACAGTACCTACTTCAAATAGGTCGTCAATTGAAGGCTCATCAGTATCCGCTTCTTTCTGCGCGACTAGCAGTACTTGCTTGTTGGTTTCCATTGCCGTTTCTAGACATGAAATTGATTTTTCGCGACCAACAAATAATGGAATTACCATATGTGGGTAAACCACTACATCACGTAGAGGCAGTACGGGGATCTCGATACGCTCGGAACGTTCCAAGTTCATATTTTTCTCTCTTCCGCTTTAACTTATAAAGCAGTATATGGGGCTTAAACGACTGGATTCAATGAAAGAATAAAAAAAAGGAGGTAATTGCTTACCTCCTTTTTACTTTATGAATGTTTTTATTCTGCGCCAGCAGCTTGATTGTCCGAGTTGCTGTAAATCAACAGAGGTTCAGACTCACCATTAATTACCGATTCATCAATAACGACTTTGCTTACATCTGTAGAAGATGGAAGCTCGTACATGGTTTCAAGTAGAACACCTTCCAAAATAGACCGTAGGCCACGAGCACCTGTTTTACGCTCCATCGCCTTCTTAGCGATCGCTCGAAGGGCATCTTCACGGAATTCTAGTTCAGTATCTTCTAAATCAAATAACGCGCCGTATTGCTTGGTCAGTGCATTCTTTGGCTCACATAGAATCTGAATCAGCGCTTCTTCGTCAAGCTCAGTCAGTGTCGTAGTCACAGGCAGACGACCAATGAATTCTGGGATTAGACCATACTTCACTAGATCTTCTGGTTCTACTTGAGTGAATAGCTCACCGATAGTTTTAGTTTCATCTTTTGAACGCACTTCAGCGCCAAAACCGATACCAGAACCTTTCTCTACACGTTGCTCAATCACTTTATCTAGGCCAGCAAATGCACCGCCACAGATAAATAGGATTTTAGATGTGTCCACTTGCAAGAATTCTTGCTGTGGATGCTTACGGCCACCTTGAGGCGGAACTGAAGCCACAGTGCCTTCAACAAGCTTCAAAAGGGCTTGTTGAACACCTTCACCAGAAACGTCACGGGTAATTGATGGGTTTTCAGCCTTACGAGAAATCTTATCAATCTCATCGATGTAAACAATGCCACGCTCTGCTTTCGCTACGTCGTAGTCACATTTTTGAAGCAGTTTTTGAATGATGTTTTCTACATCTTCACCTACATAACCCGCTTCGGTTAATGTAGTTGCATCAGCCATTGTGAATGGTACATCTAGGAAACGAGCTAGTGTTTCTGCAAGTAGAGTCTTACCACTACCTGTTGGACCGATAAGTAGGATATTACTCTTACCTAGTTCAACACCGTCACTCGTAGTATCACCATTACGTAAACGCTTATAGTGGTTATATACCGCTACGGCTAGCACTTTTTTCGCGTAATCTTGGCCAATTACATAGTCATCAAGGTGTTCACGAATCTGGCGCGGAGTTGGTAGCGCTTCCGATTCTTTTTTAGGTAGAACATCCTTGATTTCTTCACGAATAATGTCGTTACAAAGATCGACACATTCATCACAAATGTAAACAGAAGGACCTGCGATTAATTTGCGAACTTCGTGCTGGCTTTTGCCGCAGAAAGAGCAGTAAAGCAGTTTACCACTACTACCCTCTTTGCTTTTATCTGTCATTCGCTAACCTCTTAGCCTTTACTCACTATGATTTGAGTGTATATCAATTTTAATCAGTTTGCGTTAAACAATTGCGTAGCAATTACTCACCGCGATGATTAAGAACTGCATCCACCAAACCGTATTCTACTGCCTGCTCTGCAGACATAAAGTTGTCACGATCCGTGTCTTGTTCAACAACTTCTAACGGTTGACCAGTATGCTCAGCCAACAATTTGTTTAGCTTTTGTTTGATCGTTAGAATTTCTTGAGCATGAATTTGGATATCAGAAGCCTGCCCCTGGAAGCCACCAAGTGGTTGGTGAATCATAACGCGTGAGTTAGGCAGAACGTAACGTTTACCTTCTGCGCCACCAGCAAGTAGGAAAGCACCCATTGAACAAGCTTGGCCCATACATACTGTGCTCACGTTTGGCTTAATGAACTGCATTGTGTCGTAAATAGACATACCAGCAGTAACGCTGCCACCTGGCGAGTTGATGTATAGGAAAATATCTTTGTCTGGATTTTCAGATTCTAGGAAAAGTAGCTGAGCCACGACAAGATTTGCCATGTGGTCTTCGACTTGACCTGTTAGGAAAATTACGCGTTCTTTTAATAGACGAGAATAAATATCGTAAGAACGTTCACCACGGGAAGTTTGTTCAACCACCATTGGAACTAGCGCGTCCATAATCGATGGCATTGTGTTTTTTTCTTGGTAGCTCATATTCTTATGTCCCTAAAATAAATGGCCCGGATGATAAAATCATACGGACCATTGTTAGCAGAATAGTTAACGCTAAGTCAACTTTTCTACGCAAGATATTGCTTATTAAGCAGGTTGTTGCTGATTCATTAGCTCGTTGAAGCTAACTTCTTTATCAGAAACTTGTGCTTTAGCAATGATTGCGTCAATAGCTTGCTCTTCTAGAGCAACGTTGCGCATGTTGTTCATCATCTGTTCGTTTTGCTCGTAGTAAGCAATAACTTCTGATGGATCTTCGTATGCTGTAGCCATCTCTTCGATGATAGCTTTAACTTTCTCGTCGTCTGCTTTTAGCTCTTCTGACTTGATTACTTCACCAAGTAGTAGGCCAACAACTACGCGACGCTTAGCTTGCTCTTCGAACAACTCACGTGGAAGTTGATCAGCAGCTTCAGTGTTGCCACCGAAACGTTGTGCAGCTTGCTGACGTAGAACACCGATTTCTTGATCGATAAGTGCAGCTGGTACGTCGATGTTGTTTTCGTTAACTAGACCGTCAAGAGCTTGCTCTTTGATGCGGTTTTTAACAGCTTGCTTAAGCTCACGTTCCATGTTCTTACGAACTTCAGCTTTAAGACCTTCAACACCGTCAGTTGCGCCGAACTTAGAAACGAATTCTTCGTTAAGCTCTGGAAGCTCACGAGCTTCAACTTTGTTGATCTTGATAGAGAATTTAGCCGCTTTACCTTTTAGGTTTTCAGCGTGGTAATCTTCTGGGAAGTTTACGTCGATTTCGAATTCCATACCTGCTGTTTTACCAACGATACCGTCTTCGAAACCAGGGATCATGCGACCAGCACCCATTTCTAGAGGGAAGTTCTCAGCTTTGCCGCCTTCGAACTCTTCGCCGTCGATAGAGCCAACGAAATCGATAGTTGCGCGAGAGCCTTCTTCAGCTGCTGCATCTACTTCAGTCCACGTAGCTTGTTGCTTACGTAGAGTTTCGATCATTTCAGCAACGTCTTCTTCTTTAACTTCTACTGCTGGTTTTTCAACAGTGATGTTCTCAAGACCTTTCAGTTCAACTTCTGGGTAAACTTCGAAAGATGCAGTGAATACTAGATCTTTGCCTTCTTCAGTTTCTACTGGTGCGAAAGTTGGTGCGCCAGCTGGGTTGATTTTTTCTTTAACGATCGCTTCGATGAAGTGACGTTGCATTACTTCGCCCATCACGTCTTGACGTACTGCTTTGCCGTACATTTTAGCAACCATCTTCATTGGCACTTTGCCTTTACGGAAACCATCGAAACGACGGTTTTTCGCGATGTTGCGTAGTTCAGCTGTAACTGCATCTTCGATGTTAGCAGCAGGAACAGTAATATTAAGACGGCGCTCTAGGCCTTCTAGCGTTTCAACAGTAACTTGCATTATATAAACCTCAAAACTGGCTCAGTGAATCTGAGCATATGAGCCGTAACGTAGAGTTTGCTTAGAAATATAAGCTTGGCCTGACGTTGTTGGCTGCATCCTTGTGTAGTGCTCTATCCGAACACTTAATTTAAAATTGAGCATTGATGTCTGAACGATAATTCAATCAAACACCAGACTAATCAGTGATATCTTTTTCGCCCTGCTTTAAGAAGCACGATGTGATTCGAAAACAAGAAAGGTATCTCCGATTAGCCTCAGGACAGAAATTTTAGACGCGACATTCTAGCGATCTGTTTAATCTCTGTCGAGCCGTTCACCTCTGCTTGATGATGAATGCTCTAAATTCTTTCTCTAAGTGATACAAAAACAATCAAATCGTCACTTAGCACATCAGAAATGGGGACAATAGCGACTTTTTCAAGGGAATCGAGGGCTTTTTTTCCGAAAAACCTTAAAAAGAGATCTTGCTCTTGTTTTAGTCCTCATAGTCGATAACTTTTTCAACAATTCCCCTGACAAAGCCTTAACCTATCGATAGCAAATTTGGCTTCGATTTCATCAATTTCGCCTCTTGTTTTGCTCCTGTTTTTCTTGGTTTAGAGTGGTTTAGGGATGTCACCAATTAAACGCCTGTCGCTGTTGCTTCTACTGTTGTATTCACTCTTTGCAGTTTTGGGTGGTAAATGGGTATGGAATTTCAGTTTTAGCTCACTGACTTCTCAACAGTCGTCTCAGCTTGACCGTTTTTCTCAGCACATCGTCAATAAACTCGACAAATTTGCTCACATACCTGAGCTCCTTTCGCAAGATAAAGAACTGGTGGACGCGCTACGCAACTCCACCAACAGTGCACAGATCGAGATAACGAACCGATACCTTACCCATGTTAATTCCGTTGTTCAGGCTGCTGATACGTACCTTATCGATCGCTATGGCACAACGATAGCTTCTAGTAATTGGAATAAAGAGCGATCTTTCGTAGGTCGTAATTTTGCGTTTCGTCCTTATTTCCAAGAAGCCATTGTCGGGGGAGTAAGCCAATACTTCGCATTAGGTTCGACTTCAGGCTTGCGCGGCTATTACTACTCTTATCCGATCACCTATGCCGCAGAAATCATTGGCGTGGTCGTCGTCAAAATGGATTTATCGTCGATAGAAGAAAACTGGCATGGTAAGCAAAGTTATTTTGTCGCCAGTGACCCCGATCATGTCATTTTCATGTCGAGTAACTCTAACTGGCTGTTCAAAAGCCTTCAGCCACTCAGCAATGAAAGAAAACAATTCATTCGTGATAACCGCCAATATCTAGATACTGAGATCACCAGCTTAAACCTTCGTGGTGATGTCAACGCCTCCCCTACGATGATGTCTCAACAAAGCTCGCTAGGCAGTGATGGCTTCGTCATGTCATCACGTTCATTGGATACCTTACCACTTACAATCCGAGTGTTATCGCCTAAGCATCTGGTGTGGTGGGACCTTATCGCCTATATCGTGATTCTCACGCTAGTATTCGCCGTCATTTTTCTACTCACTCAACTCGTGCATCATCGCAAACAAAAACACCGGCACATTGAGCAACTTCAGTCAGAAGCCAAGCAAAAACTAGAATTTTTGGTGATGGAGCGAACCTCAGAACTGCATGTCGAAATCGAGCAACGGACAAAAACCGAAGATACGCTAAGGAAAACGCAAGACGATCTGATTCAAGCGGCTAAGCTGGCGGTACTAGGTCAAATGTCTGCCAGCATCAGCCATGAACTGAATAACCCGCTCGCCGCCATTCGAAGCTTTGCTGAAAATGGGAAGTTATTCCTAGCGAAAGAAAAATACGACCGCGTTGAAGAGAATTTTACTCGGATCTCCTCGTTAACTGAGCGCATGGCTAAGATCAGCTTGCAGCTCAAATCTTTCGCAAAAAAATCCGCTAGCTCCGACTTAGTTGAAGTCGCGCTATTACCGATTTTGCATTCCGTTAATGAGTTGATTGCGCCACAAATTAAAACTCAAAGAGTGGACTACCATCACGAATTATCCAATATCGATAGTGTTGCTGTTTTGGTTAACCCTATTCAGCTTGAACAAGTTTTGATTAACCTTCTGACAAACGCCATTCAAGCCGTCGACACACGCGACAATAAAACTCTGAGTTTATCCATAGAGTCAAAACCAGAGCGCGTGCTTATCCATATAGATGACAATGGAGAAGGCCTAACCAATCAAGAAATCGACAACTTATTCGAGCCATTTTTTACGACCAAAAAAGACGGGCTCGGGTTAGGGCTGTCCATTTCATCGCAAATCATGAGCAGTATGAATGGCAGTTTGACCACAGAAAGCAGCCCGTTAGGTGGCGCGAGGTTTACCGTGACCTTACCTACATTAACAAGCCATACAGAACAAAACCAATAACATAGAAAGGAACCGGTATGAGCCAAGTTTTCTTCATTGACGATGAAACGGACTTAAGTCTAGCAATTGAGCAAAGTTTCGAACTCGCTGAAATTGAAGCCCGTTTTTTCTCAAGTGCCGAAGACGCTTTAGTCGCCATGCAAACCGACGTTTTACCTAGCGTCATCATTACGGATATTTGCTTACCAGGGCTGTCGGGCCAAAATCTTCTTAGCACCGTTAAGCACAAACATGCCGATATACCAGTGATCATGATTACAGGTCACGGCGACATATCGATGGCAGTGAGTGCGATGCATGATGGCGCTTATGATTTTATCGAAAAACCTTTTGCGCCTGAAAGACTCATTGAAACCACCAAACGAGCCATTGAGAAACGCCAACTCACCCTTGAAAATGAACAACTTAAACGCACACTTAAAGCAACCCAAACATTAGGGCCACGTATCATAGGTGAAACCCCTTGTATCCAAGAATTGCGAGATACCATTTCACATATCGCCGATACTTCTGCAGACATCTTACTGTTTGGTGAGACTGGTACTGGTAAAGAACTCATTGCCCGCTCTCTTCATGAACAAAGCCCCCGTCGTGAACAAAACTTTGTGGCCGTGAACTGTGGAGCGGTGCCTGAAAACCTAATTGAAAGCGAGCTTTACGGCCATGAAAAAGGCGCGTTCACTGGGGCTGATACGTCTCGCATCGGAAAATTTGAATACGCTCAAGGCGGAACATTATTCCTCGATGAAATTGAATCTATGCCGATGCAAGCTCAAATTAAACTGCTGCGAGTACTGCAAGAGCGAGTGATTGAAAGAGTGGGTTCTAACCAACTTTTACCACTTGATATTCGAGTCATTGCAGCAACCAAAGTCGATCTAAAACAAGCGGCACTCGAAGGCACTTTTAGGCAAGACCTCTATTATCGCCTTAACGTCGTGACTTTAGATTTACCTCCACTAAGAAGCCGGAAAGAAGATATACCTGCCCTTTTCCATCATTTCCTTTTAGTGGCTGCAGCACGTTATGGCAAAGCCGCCACATCGCTTCCCTCTAACGAGTTACATACGCTGCTGAGCCACGACTGGCCAGGAAACGTGAGAGAGTTACGAAATACCGCTGAGCGATACGTTTTACTTGGTAAGCTCGTACAATTATCCGAAAATGCTCAACCAATGGCGGAAGGACTATCGCTCGCGGATCAAGTCGCTGAATTCGAAAAAAGCACCGTAGAACAAGCCCTCATTGATTGTCATGGCAGCATTAAAGGCACGATGGAAAAACTGCAAGTCGCGAGAAAAACCCTGTATGACAAAATGCAGCGTTATGGACTGGACAAGTGTAATTACAAATCTGACTAATTAGGGTTCACCCCAATCAACTTATCTTAAAAAACGTGGCGAATCGGCTACGATTTTTAAGATAAGCGATGTTAGTGGTGAAGCATTGCGTCAAGTTGATCCACAATTTCTGCCCAATCGGCATCTTCATCAATCGCTTGTTTAAGAAACTCAGCTTGTGATGCAGACCAAAACTCAGCTTCATGGATTGCAACACCGGCAGCCATACCACTGTTCTCCATAATGAAACCTTCAATTTCTTGCTTTGAACTACCTAAACCTAATTGTTTAAACAGTTCCGGTATTGAGTGTTGATACCTTTCCATTTTCAACTCTCCATCTGCAGTATGTGGCTCTTTTTAACTATAGAACAACGATCATGACATAGTGAGAAGTTCTAGGTGTTCGCAAGATATCTTCACATTTCATTCACGCTACGCACCGTACTTTAGGCGAAACCAAACTTTAACCTTGATGAGTACACGATGAGAAAATCACTATCCCTACTAATATCTATTGCTGCACTGACTTCTGTAAATAGTCATGCGTCGGAAAGTTTTGACGAATTCCCGACCCAAGACTTGGCCCACTGCTTAGGTTGGGCGGCTGGCATTGATGCACAATCTGATTTTGGTTCTTATATGGTAGAACTGACGACAGACAGCTCGGTTTCTTTAATGGAAGACCCAAAGATCATGGAAGAGTTTGGAGTGGCGATGGGCTATTCGGAAGCCATGATTGAATTTAAAAGCGCAGAGGCTGCACAAGAGAAGTATGCCTTGGTCTGCAACCCTATCAAAGTAAAATACGGAATTTAAGTTAACACATTTACTGCACTTTTCGCCCCGGCAAAAGTTATGCCGGGGCTTTTTTATAATAGGGTGAAACCAAGATTACTTAGTAATGATTTCCGGTCCCATCAAGGTCGTTGGCAACCAAGTGGATACCCATGGTACATACGTCACGATTAACAAGAATAAGAACATAACGCCCACCCAAGGCAACGCCGCCTTAACCACATTCATCATCGACATTTTCGCAACCCCGGCGGTAACAAATAGGTTGAGCCCGACCGGAGGGGTGATCATTCCAATCTCCATATTCACTACCATCATGATACCAAGGTGAATTGGATCGATTCCCAGTGCAATTGCGATTGGGAATACCAGTGGCGCGACAATGATCAATAAGCCAGATGGCTCCATGAACTGCCCACCAATCAGCAGCAGTACGTTCACCACAATCAAGAAGGTGATTGGCCCTAACCCAGCAGACAGCATGGATTCGGTGATCATTTGCGGTATGCGTTCCTCAGTTAAAACGTGTTTTAAAATCAGAGCATTAGCAATGATAAACAACAGCATGATCGTCAATTTACCCGCGTCATAAAGCGTGTCCTTGGTGTCTTTATGAACAAAGGTTTGTACCATTTTTACTAACACAGGCTTCTTGTTTTCTTTATCTGCAAACGGCCCCATATCTTTGTAGATAAAGTTAGCGATAAAGAATGCATAGACTGCTGCTACCGCTGCCGCCTCTGTCGGAGTAAATATTCCGCCATAGATACCACCTAGGATAATCACAATCAGCAATAAGCCCCAACTCGCATCTTTCGCGGCTGCGAACATCTCGCCCCAACCAACAAACGGCTGTGCTGGAATCTTCTTAATGCGCGCTGCAATGTAGATAGCGATCATCAGCATCACCCCAGCGAGTAAACCAGGGATCACACCACCAAGGAACATACGACCTACCGAGACATCTGTAGCAGCGGCATACACCACCATTACAATCGACGGTGGAATCAAAATGCCCAAAGTACCTGCGTTACAAATCACCCCAGCGGCAAATTCTTTTGAATAGCCATTCTTAATCATGCCCGCAATTACGATACTACCAATCGCCACTACTGTTGCAGGAGAAGAGCCGGACAGCGCAGCGAACATCATACACGCCACCACTGACGCCATTGCAAGTCCACCGCGGAACCAACCTACCATTGCGATAGCAAAACGGATAATACGCTTCGCGACACCGCCAGTAGACATGAAACTAGACGCCAAAATAAAGAACGGAATAGCCAGTAAGGTGTAGTGCCCTGCAAAAGCATTGAAAAGGGTTTGTGCCACTGAAGCCAATGAGGCATCAGAGTGCATCAACAAAAATAGTATGCTTGATAAACCTAAGGAGATTGCGATCGGTACACCCACCAACATGAAAGCAATAACCATTAAAAAGAGAAATAACATAGCCATGGTTTAGTCTTCCTTGCCCGTTGATTTTTGTGAAACCTTGTCATCTTTTCCGGTCACTCCCGTCAGAGGTGCCACCGCATCTTCTTCACTCCCTGCAATCACTTCTGCTTTCAGAGCCTCTAGATCTTCTTCCGCTTCATGTCCGGCAATCATGCGATCCAGTTTTCCAGTGAAAATTTGGTAAGCGATTTGAACGAACCTAAACGTCAGCAAGGCCATGCCAATTGGTAGCGCCATATAGGGGATAAACCTAGGCAGTTTTTCATACCTTTCGCCTTCATTTAGCCAATCAGAAAAAAACTGAAGCATCTCAGGCATCGGAATATCATCGGTTTCATACCATGCGCGTTCAGTCGCAAATGGATACCAATAGTTCCAAGAGCCAATTAGCAACAGAACAGAGAATGCAAGGCAACTTGTCACAGCGATAATGGCATAGACTTTTCTCAGCTGTTCTGGGGCGAGATTAATGATGACATCGACACCAATATGAAAATGTTTTTTCACACCGTAGGAAGCGCCGACTAAAACCATCCATGCAAACATGAAAACGGTAAGCTCTAACGCCCACAGGATATTGTCGTTAAACGCATAACGAAAAATCACATTGGCAAAAGTAAGTAGCGTCATTGCGCCTAGGAAAAATGCAATCAAGGACTCTTCAATTGCATCGGTAAACTTTCCGACTTTGGAAAATAAAGACTGTTCTTCCATCTGAGGGGTTTCCATAAAAGCTCCACTTATCGTTTTTATTTTGGGAGTAACGGGGGAATAAGGAGTGGTGGTGAGGAGGCACCACTCCTTTTGCTGTGTTATTTATTTGAAGCTAGAGCCGCTTCAATAAGATCTGAACCGATATCTTTTTCAAACTTCTTCCAGACTGGCTGAAGCGCAGTTACCCATGCTTGACGTTGCACTGGAGTAAGCGTACGAACTTCACCACCGGCTTCGATGATGTTGTTTTTATTCGCAAGGTTAACTTTCGAAGATTCAGCATTACGAGTTGCAGATACTTCTTTCACGATTGTATCTAGCTGAGTACGTACGTCGTCAGGTAGCTTCTTCCAGAAGTCGTTTGAAGTTACGACTAGGTAATCAAGAATACCGTGGTTGGTTTCTGTTACACCGTCTTGTACTTCAAAGAATTTCTTACCGTAGATGTTTGACCAAGTGTTCTCTTGTCCGTCGATAACCTTGGTTTGTAGACCACCGTAAACTTCTTTAAAGGACATTTTCTGAGGGTTCGCACCAAGTTGCTCAAACTGCGCAACTAATACGTCAGAAGCTTGTACGCGGAACTTAAGATCTTTCGCATCTTCAGGGTTTAGAAGTGGCTTGTTCGCAGACATTTGCTTCATACCGTTATGCCAGAAAGCCAGCCCTTTCAAGCCGCGGCGTTTCATTGCATTCTTCAGTTTTTCACCAGACTCAGAGTTTTGGAAACGGTCGACCGCTTCTACGTCTTCAAATAAAAATGGAAGGTCAAAAATGCGGTATTTCTTAGTGAATTTTTCAAATTTAGACAGCGAAGGTGCCGCCATTTGAACATCACCGTTTAAAAGGGCTTCCAGAACTTTATTATCATCGTATAACGTCGAGTTAGGGAAAACTTGCATACAAGCCTTGCCATTCATCTCAGTGTTTACTCGCTCTTCAAGTAACGAAGCAGCGATGCCTTTCGGGTGCTTATCGGTATTGGTTACGTGACTGAATTTAATCACGATCTCACCTGGATCACAGTTAGCAGCAGCGTTAAAGCTGGTTAAGGCAAGAGCAGATACAGACAGCAAGGTAAGAGGCTTAAACATTATTATTCTCCTTAGTAAACAAAACAGCCCATCAATGGGAACTGCATGTTTTCTATAGAGCAACTACCAAGCCAACTCGCGCCATAAAAAATAACCAATAAATAACAACCACTTAACACGATCGATGTAAGATATTGATTTTTAGGTCGTTTAAAATGGGTGGGAAATGACACATTAAAATTGACCGAATGAGTGCAATTCCACTCATTCATTCAAACTAGTTATAAGACTTACTCTTAGGAAACAGGAGGAGAATGGCGCATGGAAGGAGGTTATACGTCATTCCCCTACTCAGTTTTTTGGTATTACAAGCGAAGAGTCAGTTCTTTAGGGGTAGATACTGAATGTCCCGGCTCTGAAATAAGTATAGCCACTCCCGGTTAGGGAGATGCCACTATTGATACAATTGACATTAAATTGACAATTGAACGTTTCGGACAAAAGAAAACCCATGCTCTAACAGCATGGGTTTAATACTAAACACTAATAATACAAATCACCCTGCGCTTTAAAAGTCGATTCGTGCTTCAGTTTTTGCATCAAAAAATACCGCTTTGGAGAGATCAAAGTGCAATGGAGCCATTTGACCGACAGAAGCTTCAAACTCTGGAGACAAGCGACAAGCAACCTCTTGTTCATTCACTTTGACCATTGCGATCGTATCTGGGCCGGTAGGCTCCAACACCTCGAGCTTGAGATCCAGTAGGGTTGAAGCAGACGTATCTTCACTTTGCTGCTCACTGATGTGCTCAGGCCTTAGTCCAATCACCACTTCTTTCCCATCTTGCTCCCTCATGCTCTTTGGCAATCGAATGTGGTGTTCTTGATCTGCCGTGCCCGTGACTTTAATGATCGGGTTTTGTTCATCATCTAAATCCACCATTGTTTTGATGAAATTCATTGAAGGAGACCCCATAAACCCTGCGACAAACATGTTGTTTGGCTTGCTGTAAATCTCCTGAGGCGTACCCAACTGCTGCAATTCTCCGTCCTTCATTACCGCTATTCGGTCGGCCAAGGTCATCGCTTCAATCTGGTCGTGAGTCACGTAGACGATTGTGGTATTCAGCTGTTGGTGTAAACGCTTAATTTGATGGCGCATCTCTACACGGAGTTTGGCATCCAAATTCGATAATGGTTCGTCAAACAAATACAGCTTAGGTCGACGAGCAAGTGCACGCCCCATCGCCACACGTTGGCGCTGCCCCCCTGATAGCTGTGACGGTTTGCGATCCAACAAGTGATCAATCTGAAGCATTTCTGCCACTCGGTTAACCTCGGCATCAATTTGCTCTTGAGGCATCTTGCGGATCTTCAAACCAAAAGCGATATTGCCACGTACCGTCATGTTTGGATAAAGCGCATACGATTGGAATACCATGGCAATGTCGCGGTCTTTTGGCTCAACCTGAGCAACGTCAACGCCATCGATAACAATCTCGCCGGAGCTAATGTTCTCTAACCCTGCGATAGTGTTCATTAGTGTGGATTTTCCACACCCCGAAGGGCCGACCAATATTAAAAATTCCCCCGAATCAATACTGATGTCGATACCCTTAAGCGTTTCGTTGTCCGCGTTACGGTAGGTTTTACGGATCTGTTTTAAATCTAGTGTTGCCATGATAATTATCCTTTTACTGATCCTGCCGTTAGGCCACGAACAAAATATTTTCCTGCGAATACATAAACAAGTAACGTTGGTAATGCGGCGATGATCGCCGCTGCCATGTCCACGTTGTACTCTTTCACACCAGTACTGGTGTTCACCAAGTTATTTAATGCCACGGTAATAGGTTGAGTTTCTGACCCTGAATACACCACGCCAAACAAGAAGTCGTTCCAGATTGCGGTGAACTGCCAGATCACGGTCACCATGATGATTGGCGTTGAGATCGGGAGCAAAATCTTAAAGAAAATCGTAAAGAACCCAGCTCCGTCTAACTTCGCTGCTTTTACTAACTCATCAGGAATCGAAATATAAAAGTTACGGAAAAACAGCGTGGTAAAAGCCATCCCATAAATAACGTGAACAATAATCAAGCCTATCGTGGTGTTGGCTAGCCCCATTTTCCCAAGCATGGTCGCCATAGGTAGCAACACCACTTGAAATGGGATGAAGCAACCAAACAGCAGCAGGCTAAAGAACAAGTTAGAACCTCTGAATTGCCATTTAGTCACGACATAACCGTTGAATGCTCCCAGTAAGGTTGAGATAGCAACCGCAGGAATCACCATTTGAAAAGAGTTCCAAAAGTAACCTTTCACACCTTCACATTTTACGCCGGTACAAGCGCTATCCCACGCTTTATACCAAGCATCAAACACCCACTCTTTCGGTAAGCTCATCAAGTTGCCCGCTTTGATATCTGGTAGCGTTTTGAATGAGGTAATCACCATCACAAACAAAGGCATCAGATAAACAAGACAGAAGAACAATAGTGCTGAGTAGATAAACAAACGAGCAAAGTTAATGTTATTCATCATGACTTCTTCTCCCTTAGTTCTGAGTAAAGGTAAGGCACTAAAATCGCTAGAATGCCTGCTAACATCATCATGGCACTGGCTGCGCCTAATCCTATTTGCCCTCGGGTAAAGGAGTGCGCGTACATAAATAATGCAGGTAAATCAGAGGAATAACCGGGCCCACCAGCCGTCATCGCTGTGACAAGGTCGAAGCTCTTAATCGCAATGTGCGAGGTAATAATCACAGCACTAAACACAACTGGACGTAAGCAAGGCAAAATGATTTTTAGATAAATGGTGGGTAAATTTGCTCCGTCTATTTGTGCCGCTTTAATGATGGAAGAATCGATACCACGTAGTCCCGCTAAGAACATCGCCATCACAAAGCCCGACGACTGCCACACAGCTGCAATCACTAAGGTGTAAACCGACAATTCTGAATCCACTAACCAATCGAATTTGAAATCCGTGAATCCCCAATCCTGCATCAGTTTTTCGATCCCCAAACCAGGGTTTAAAATCCATTTCCACGCCGTACCCGTCACAATGAATGACAGCGCCATCGGGTAAAGGTAGATAGTTCGGATCGCCCCTTCCTGGCGAATATTCTGGTCTAGTAGAACCGCAAGGCCGACACCAAGCAGTATCGCTATCGCCATAAACAGCAGGCCAAACAAACCTAAGTTGGTAATGGACGTGATCCAGCGATCATTCTCCATCAACTTTTCGTACTGAGCGAAACCTACAAAATTGAAGCTAGGTAGGAAACGAGAGTTAGTCATTGAAAGTGCAGCTGTCCAAAATATGTATCCGTAAATACACACCACAGTCACTAACGCTGTCGGCGCTAATACTATTTTCGGAAGCCAGTTTTGTAGCTTGTCAGCAAAGCTAGGTTTCGGTGCGACCTTCTTTGCTGAATTGCCTTTTGAGCGAGTTAAAGCATGCTCCATAACAAGTCCTTGTAACGCAATCTCATCTCTATTAAGTGCTTATCCTGATTTAAAATCAGATACGCTTAACAGAACATCTCACATCTTTTAAATATGCCTGAGACTTCAGTTTCCACGACGTGGCTGAAGTTCAGGTCATAAATTAGGTAAAGGGCGAGTAGGCTCCCCACGAGCCTACCCACCCTGGGGGTTAAGGCTCGCTAACCTTCCCTCAGTAAGATGAGGGAAGTGATAACGAGTCGCTAACTAACATTAATTAGTTAGGGGAAGCGCTTTAGATTGCAGCTTTAACCGCTTTCGCCAGTTTTGCAGCCGCTTGTTGAGGGTCAGCATTCTTCTCGTTAAAGAAGTTGGTCACCACATCGTAAATCGCACCTTGTGCGTAACTTGTCGTTGCTAAGCCGTGAGCCATACTAGGGACAAGATCACCCGTGCCGGCACTGGCTTTAAACGTCGCCATTGAATCAAGCGCACATTGGTCAAACTTAGACATGTCCATATCAAGACGTACTGGGATAGAGCCTTTGTTTAGGTTAAAGACTTCTTGGAAATCTTTAGTAAGAATGGTTTGCGCTAGATCTTGTTGCGCTTTTTGGTTCGAAGAACCGTTTAGCTCAAAGAAAGCAAAGCTATCAATGTTGAAGGTAAACTGTCCGTTAGTACCCGGCGCTGGTGCACAGATGTAATCTTTACCCGGTACTTTACCTGCAGCGGTAAATTCACCTTTCGCCCAGTCACCCATGATTTGCATTGCGGCTTCACCATTGATAACCATTGAGGTTGCCACGTTCCAATCACGGCCTGGAGAGTTGCTGTCAATGTAGTCACGCATCTTCTTGAACTTAGTGAACACTTCTACCATCTTGTCACCAGATAGCACGCTCATGTCTAGCTCAACAAAGGCCTTGTTGTAATCTTCACTGCCAAGCACATCAAGCGCTACCGCTTCAAATACCGTCGCGTCTTGCCAAGGTTGACCGCCATGCGCCAACGGTACGTAACCCGCCGCTTTGATTTTGTCAGCCGCAACAAAGAATTCATCTAAAGTGGTTGGAACGGTTACGCCTGACTTTTTCAATACTTCTGGGTTTGCCCACAGCCAGTTAACGCGGTGAACGTTGACAGGAACCGCGACGTACTCGTCATCCCACTTCATCACTTTCGTCACTACTGAAGGTAGGATTTCATCCCAGTTTTCTTTTTTAGCGGTTGAATCTAATGAAGTTAAGAAACCAAGACCGCCCCATTCTTGAATGTCGTGACCTTTGATTTGCGCTGCAGAAGGCGGGTTGCCTGAAACCGCACGTGTTTTAAGTACTGTCATCGCACTTTCACCGCCACCACCAGCAACAGCAAAGTCTTTCCAAGAGTGACCTTGGTCTTCCAGCATGCCTTTAAGAACAGCAGCGGATTTAGCTTCACCACCCGCCGTCCACCAGTGAAGTACTTCGACTTCTCCAGCATGTGCGATTGAGGTGGCAGTAAGCAAAGATAGGGTAAGTAGGGTTTTCTTAATATTCATTATTATCTTCCATGTCTAGCGGACCTTTTCGTCCGGTTCACTAGAGAGTCTACTTACTCTGACTTATGAGATTGAAACAAAAAGTAAGCACAATGTAACAAGCTTGTTACACTAAACCTCTAAGCCTTTAGGAATAAAGACTCGTGCTTCTAATCCACCTTGTGGCAGATTACGAATAATGAGATCTCCACCATGTCCGTGCAGGATATTTCGACAAATACCAAGCCCTAAACCGTGCCCATCATTATCTTTTGCTAAGCGATAGTAAGGTTCAAATACCCATTCAAGCTTCTCTTCAGGAATGCCCTCACCTTGATCCACTATGCTCACTTCTACCCATTCTTCACCCACTTCCAACGTGACCGTCGCACAATGTCCATATTTCACCGCATTGTCGATTAGGTTAGTGAGGACTCTTTTCATCGCCAAGGGTTTCGCCACAATCGGGTCGCCAAGCTCAGCATTAAAAGTCACATTTTGCTTATGTTGGTTATGGGACTCAATGACCGAAAAAATCATGTCATTCAAATCGATATACGCATTATTTTCATGTAAGTCCGTCTCTCGGACACATTGCAGCGCCCCTTTTACCATCATCTCTAGTTCGTCTAAATCTTTGTTGAACTTCGCGCGCTTTTCATCACTCTCGAGCAGCTCTGCTCGAAGCCTTAAACGGGTAATAGGAGTCTTTAAATCATGTGATATTGCGGAAAATAGATGCTCTCTGTCTGAAACATAGCGGCGTATTCGTTGCTGCATTCGATTGAAAGCACGAGTGGCGGTTACAAGTTCTGTCGCCCCTTCTTCATTCAATGCAGGCTGTTCGATATCCATACTCATTTCATTGGCCGCTTTCGCCAGGCTTTTTAAAGGTCGAACTTGGCGACGGATCATAAAGTAGGTCAGCACCAACAAAATCGAGGTCGAGAAAAAGATAAATAGAATTTGCTCACGACCAATGATGGTGTCATCAAGCTTGACGTATGGCGCTGGCAACAAAGCCGCAATATAGACCCACTCATTGGAAGCGAGTTGAATCTGAACCACAAGAATTGGCGGGTTGATTGGTTCTAACGTCAAGGTATGGTGTGCCCAAGATTTGGGTAAGTCGCTCAAGTAAATATCATTTTTCAAGAGTCGCAAATGTTCGGGACGAGAGAAATCAACCGAAATGGACTCCACTTTATTCAGTTTGTCATGAAGTACAGAATAAACTTCCTCAACTGAGGCTCGTTTTAAACGGGTTTCTGGAATGGGTTCAACAATGAGCTGCTCTTTATTGAAGGAAACGAAAAATCGCGTTCCGCCCATATTTCGAATTTGATCGAGCACGATATGCCGGTATTTCACGGGTAACGATTGGAAAAAAGTCACTGTCGACGCAAACATGTTTGCCATGCTTGAAGAAGCCGCACGAATCCCTTCTAGCTCTTTATTTTTGGATTCACTGTACCAAATTGCCGTTGCAATGCCTTGAGCAATCACTACCGCGAGCAATGTGAGCAATAACGTTCGCGCCACCAGTGAGTTGGGCTTTAGTTTTCTAAATAGCCATCTCATATTGAGTCCTTACCTCACCATTAATGTTCATAGCTAACAGGGACAGCCAAGATGTAGCCATTACCTCGCATGGTTTTTATGTATTGAGGATATTTACCACTGTCACCTAGCCTTTGTCTCAATCGACTCAGCTGAACATCAATACCGCGCTCAAATGGCAAGGCTTCTCGGCCTCTAGTCGCAAAGGAAATGGTGTCACGATCCAGCACTTCATTCGGACGATTGAGAAACAGCATTAACAGTGAAAAGTCACTGCCTGAAAGATCAAAATTTTTATCGGTTTCTTGATGGGTTAACCGGTGAGCTAAAGTGTCTAAACGCCAGTCACCAAAAACAATATGTTTAGGTAACGCATCACTTGGTTTCTCTTCCACGACATGCACTCTACGAAGTAAAGCTTTGATACGCGCCATTAATTGACGGGGACTAAATGGCTTAGCGATGTAATCATCGGCGCCAATTTCTAGTCCAATGATTTGATCCGTTTCATCAGAAACCGCCGTCAGCATGATGATTGGAACATTAGAATGCTTTCGCACCTTTTGACATAAGGTAAAACCATCGTCTCCCGGTAACATCACGTCCAATAGCATCAAATCAGGATAGCCTTCACGTTCAATATGCTTTTCTAGTGCGATTCCATCTTCAACGGATGACACTCTAAAACCAGATTTACTTAAATATTCTTCTAGCAGCTCGCGGATTTCAGAATCATCATCCACCACCAAAATGTGAGTACTACCCTGCATTATTATTCGCCTCTTACATTCACTGCGCTCATAGTAAAGCTTAACTTATGTGGTTTGTTATTGATGATTTTATTAAATTTGACCAACTAACAAATTATGATCACAAAAAAATAACACTTAACTACACTGGAAGAAGAGCTTAGTAAAAGTCGGACATTGATGTTTGTGTAAATCACATCAGGAGCGTTAAATTCGCTAGGGTTAATATGGAAACAGACAAATTAAGTAGGTATGCCCCTTCTCGAGCTAGCCTATCGATTTATATGATCATGGCTCTATTGGTTTGTTTTTTAGTTCACTCACCTGCTTCTTCCGCCTCTCCACCGTATAAAATTGGTTTAGCTTTATGGACGGGTTATCCGACAAGCCTTGAAGGCTTCAAAGAGGGTTTGCGCGAAGGCGGGCTAGATCTTCAATCCGATGTCGTATTCATTGAAGGTGATATATCAAGCAATAAAGAATCCCAACGTGCGGCAGCAGAGAACTTTAAAAACAAGTCGGTCGACTTAGTCTACTCTTTGACAACCCCTGGCACCGTTATCGTCAAAGAGACCTTACCTTCAACCACACCCATCGTTTTTTCGATTGTCACCTACCCCGCTGATTCAGGGCTAATAGAATCTTTTGAATACTCAGGCAATAACCTAGTTGGCACGAGCAACTACATCCCTTTAGAACACTACATCTCTCTCGTTGATCAGTTAGTTCCGAATATCCAATCAGCAGCCATCTTTCATCGTCAGGGAGAGCCTAACTCCAAGATACAAGCCAGTAATTTGATTCGATTGTTAGAACGACAAGGGATAAAAGTCCAAGATGTCACCGCAACCGATATTGCAGATCTTAAACGTCAAGCCTCTGCGCTAAAAGGACGCGTCGACCTGTTTATTACCACGACAGACACCTTGCTTCAAAATGGCGGAGAAACCGCGCTGATCGAACTATCTCGAGAGTTCAAGATACCCATTTTAAGTTCTAATAAAATAGGCATTCAGCAAGGTTCCACGTTTGGGCCCGTGGCTGATTTTTATGTACTGGGTAAAATATCTGGCCAGCTCGCGGCAAAGATTTTACTCGATAATGTTGAGCCGCGATTCTTAGAATCTTCTTTACAGCCTACGCCACTGTTTCTCATTAATCGTTCAAGTGTTGAACAACTCAACCTACCCGCCCCAACACAAAAAGAAAACTTCCAGTGGCATGAGTAAACAAAATGAAAATAGTGCCTAAGCTACTCATTCTTATCTCTACCGCGACGACTTTAATTATGTCGGCGATCGGGTATGGCGCTTACAATATTGCTCAAAAATCCATAGAAAGAACCGTCGACCAGCAACTAGAAGGAACATTAGAACTTGTTGAAAGTGTGATTGAAGAATACAACGAAAAGCTTATTTCTATCGCCGATATCACAGCCAAAAACCGGAACACTAGGAAAGCTCTGGATAAGGGAATCAACCGTGGTGTAAGCCAAGGGCTCAACGAAATCGCCAATACCTACGCGAATATTAATTACATTTTAGTGCTCGATTACGATGGTAAGATTTTTTCAACTTCAACGACTTCAAGTTCAGGTAAAAACTTCTCCGGAGAAACGCTATTAATGGAGGATCTAGAGCATTGGCCTCTATTCGCTAATACTCTGCGTGATCGGGCTTATTTAAGTGAACCTCACCCTGACCCATTTTTACCGCAGCTGAGTTATGAAACGCTCTCACAATGGACATCTTCTCCCATTCGATTTAGAGATCAACTCATTGGTTGGGTTATCATTTCGACTCAGTGGGACGAAGCGTATCGAGACCTTATGCAAAGGTCGATGACGAAATTAGCAGAAGCTTCTTATCCCATTGTCGGAATGAAGTTGATCCCTACCGAATTACCCTCACAATATTTAGAAACACGCCATTTAACCGGCCACCACCCACTGCTTTCAAAACGCAAAGACCTGTCTATTGGACTCGGGACTCTCCAATTGGAGCTCTCTTTTGACCAGCACGAAACCTACAGCACTCTCAACGCCATGCTTTTATCTATCACCTACGTGATCATCGTTGGCGGAATCATTTTAAGTGGCGCACTCTTTCTTGCGCTCAGGAAACAATTAGTAACCCCGTTCACTCAATTAGTCTCTGACATAAAACATATTGACGAACAGAATCTCAATACCCAGTTGCCAATACACAAAGTGGATGAATTTGGCCAAATGGCAAGTTCAATCAACGAACTCACACAAAAGCTTAGCAAGTCGATGATTTCTGTCTCTTTACTTGATGAAGAAGTGAAGCAAAAAGAAGCGTTGATGATGACGCAACAGATGCTCAGTAATAAAATGTCGGCGATTTTGGACACCGCCGCCGACGGTATAATCACGATAGATACCCAAGCCAACATTCTCACTTTTAACCAAGCTGCCCAACGGATCTTCGGTTATCAAGAACACGAAATGCTCGGTAGCCCCGTCAACGTATTGATGGATACTCAAGACGCCATCAATCACGACTCGCATATGAATCGCTACATGACGACAGGTAAAGCGAAAATTATCGGTCACATAAGAGAAAACGGTACCCTAGGGAGAGAGCTGAATGGAAAACGAAAAAATGGCGAAATATTCCCAATAGTGTTGTCGATCGCTAGAGTAGATACAACCAATGGGACTATTTTCTCAGGGATCGTTAAAGACATCACTCATGCTAAAAAAATTGAATCATCGCTCATTAAAGCCAAAGAAGATGCCGAACAGGCAGCGATAGCCAAAAGTGAATTTTTAGCGGTAATGAGCCATGAGATTCGTACTCCTATGAACGGCGTCATTGGGATGCTCGAGCTGCTGATGGAAAATAACCTAAACAAAAGTCAAATCCACCAAGCCTACTTGGCCCATAACAGTGCCGTCTCATTACTTAATTTAATCAACGATATTCTTGATTTTTCAAAAATTGAAGCCGACAAGCTAGAACTGGAAGAACAGCATTTTAATTTGAGAAAAATGCTCGGTGATCTCGCAGAATCACTCGCCACCCAAATCGACCATGAAAACCTAGAATTGATCTTAGATACCATTGGCGTGACGGAATCTACGGTACTCGGAGATGCAACCCGTATAAGGCAGATCTTCGCCAACTTGCTTTCCAACGCACTGAAATTTACCCAAGATGGCGAAATCATCATTAAAGTTGAGTTACTTCCAGAAGATAAAAATCACTGGCGTATTATGGGCCAAATTATTGATACTGGAATTGGCATCCCAAAAGATAAAATCGAGCACTTGTTCGATAAATTCAGCCAAGTCGACGCCTCAACCACACGCCGCTACGGAGGAACAGGGCTTGGTTTGGCCATCGTCAAACGGCTCTGTCAGCTCATGCATGGAGATGTGCTGGTAGAAAGTGAAGAAGGAAAAGGCAGTACTTTCACATTTGAAGTCATTGTCGCTAGATCATCCGAATCTGTTCAAGTGCTGCCAACCACGGACATCAGCCAGCTAGCTATACTAGTGGTCGATGACAACGCGATTAACCGAGAGGTGCTCAGGGCTCAATTAGAAGTTTGGGGAGCTCAAGTTATCGAAGCGAATGGTTGCGACTCAGCCATTCAAGCTTGCCAGAGCTTTATTGACACACATAATAAAATGTTCGATATCGCTTTTTTAGATATGCAGATGCCCGACGCTGACGGTATTGAGCTCTGTAAAAAACTTAAAGCCGACGAGAACACCAAGTCCATCGATTTAATTATGATGACTTCCATGGACTCAATTGCCAATCAAGACTTATTCAAACAAGTCGGCTTTAGTGGCTATTTCCCGAAACCCGCAACGACGTCAGACCTATTTGACGCTCTCAATGTGATTGCGAGTAAGAATTTTTCTACCAACGACAATTTGGTTACGCCCAATTACCTTTCAACATTGGGCCCTAGACAAACAGAAAAAATCGATATGAGCGTCCCTGAAGGTTTGAATATATTGGTAGTGGAAGACAATAGAATCAATCAGATTGTCATGGAAGGCCTACTCCAAAAAGTGGGCGCATCAGTCACTATTGCAGAACATGGGCAACATGCTCTCGATATATTGAAGAGCCAACATGACTTTCACCTCATTCTCATGGACTGCCAGATGCCAGTCATGGATGGCTATCAAGCCACCCGAGAGATTAGGGACGGAACATCTGGCGAGAAGTACCAAGATATCCCAATCATTGCAATGACAGCTAATGCGATGACTGGTGATAGAGAAGCCTGTTTGAAAGCAGGCATGAATGATTACCTGACTAAGCCCATTAACAAAGAGCATGTACTAGCAATGATCGCGCAGTGGAGTATGAAAGCTTCACCCTCCACACACGAATAAAAGCCTCTTATGAAGAACAGCTGATTTCCATTTCTTTCCCCCATTCGGGTGGAAGATTCGCGTAACTCTCAAATTCAGAGTGCTCATCAAAAGGCGAAGCTAGAAGCTTCATCAATATATCTATTTCACTGAAATCGCCACCTTGCGCTTTTTCAATCGCATTTTGTGCGAGATAGTTTCGCAATATATATTTAGGGTTCACTTTTCTCATCGCACTACAGCGCTGCTCAGCGGTCGTGCTCTCTTCTTCACTGCGAACCAAATATTGATCTATCCACATCGCAGCGGCTGGTCTATCCAAGAATAAATCCACCACACTCTGTTTATCTCGAGTATCTAAGTCAGACAAAGCACGGAAAAATCGAGTGTAATCCACACGGCTTTGAGACATCAGCTCAAACATCGAATCGAACAGCTTTCCATCACCAGGCAGCTTTCGAGTAAGGCCGAGTTTACGGCGCATGATTTGACTGAAATAGCCATTCATTTGAGGCTCGTACTGCTCTAATGCGGCTTCTAGGTCGTCTTTGTCAATGAGAGTCGACAATGAATGCGCCAAAGCAGATAAGTTCCATAAGCCGATTCTTGGCTGCTGATTAAACGCATAACGGCCTTGATAATCCGAGTGATTACAAATCAGTTGAGTGTTGTAATCATCGAGGAATGCAAACGGACCATAATCAAAGGTTTGGCCAAGAATCGACATATTGTCAGTGTTCATCACACCATGTGCAAAGCCATAGGCTTGCCACAAAGCGATCATTTCAGCGGTTCTATCGACTATCGTATTGAACATGCACGCATAAGGCTTGTCGCTGTCTTTACACTCGGGGAAATGCCACTCAATGACTTTATCCGCTAGCAATTTTTGTTCAGCTAACTGATTGGTATAGAAAAAGTGTTCAAAATGACCAAAGCGAATATGCGACTCAGTGACTCGTAGTAGTAATGCCCCTGTTTCTTGAGTTTCACGAAATACGGGAGTGTCACTTCCCATCATCGCCAGTGCGCGTGTGGTTGGGATATTTAGCCCAGCCATCGCCTCACTACATAGATACTCACGAATCGTTGAACGTAGCACCGCTCTTCCATCCCCCATTCGCGAGTAAGGCGTTTTACCCGCCCCTTTTAAATGCAAATCAACGGTTGTGCCTAACTTAGTGTCAATCTGAGCCAACAACAGGCCTCGGCCATCACCCAAATCAGGGTTGTATGCGCCAAACTGATGGCCCGCATATTTCATTGCAATTGGGTCGAATTGGTCTGGAACTTGTGCTCCAGATAAACCACTTAATAACTCAGGATAAAGTTCTGGGTTTTCCGGAAAACCGAGTTCACAAGCTAACGGTGTATTCCAGCTGAGCCAGTGAACAGCGCTAAGAGGGGTAGGATTAACCTCGCTGTAGAAAGCCGCTGGAAAAGAATAAAATCGATTATTGAATGAAAGGGAATCCCAAATAGACATGAATAATACGCGCTAGAAAAACATAGCTTGATCGTATCACAATTTCGCAACAAGTGAGGAGTGTGCTGACGGGCCAAGTCAGGTAACTGAAGTAAATATGAAAAGCTTGGACCCGAAAATAGACTAAATGGAACTAAGTGAAAGGCTGTTAAAACTGCATGAACGCTAGGATGCTCACCAATGACCCCATTGAGAAAAGCCATGTTCTACCGATTACGCCGAAATTACTGTGTTGAATCATTTCTTGATGCTGCATTCTTTTCTCCCTGAGAATGTTAATTAGTTATTACAATATAACGATCGGCATACGGAAGAGAAAGCACATTAGTGTTAACTTTTTATGACAGCATCAAGAAACTTTCATTTAGGCGCGAGACGTTGTAGAAAGCAGTGCCCCTGCACCAATAAAGACTCCACCCGTTACGCGGTTAAAAATCTTCGCTCTGCCCTTAGCAAAAAGCCAATTTGATGATTTCGCCCCAAGGTAGGCATACATTAACAACCATGACAGCTCCATCACAGCAAACGTAATGGCAAACACGACGTATTGAGAAAGAAGAGAAGCATTCGGGTCAATAAATTGCGGGAAAAGTGCAGTAAAAAAGAGAATCGCTTTCGGGTTACTCGAACCCACAATAAAACCACTGACAAAATGATTTATACGTGAACCTTTCGCATTTTCTTTCTTAGCAGAATGAACCGAATCCATATCGTAGTCCTGCTGGGTAGAACGAATCGCTTTAAAGCCCAAATAAATCAAATAGGCAGCACCCACCCACTTAATGACGCTAAATACCAACTCAGACGAAGCAATGATCATCCCAAGGCCAGTAAAGGATAACGACAAGATTCCAGTGATCGCTGTCAGACTCCCTAGTGCGGTAAATACCGATAACTTAAAGCCCGATTGAACCGCTTTGGTCATGCACAGTAAAGAGCTAGGCCCGGGCGACGCCGTCAGTACCAATACCGCTAGAAAGTAATAAACCCATGTATCTAAGCTCATTGTGAATCCTCCATAACTCACGAACAACAGATTAAAAAATGACCTTAGATACTGTGCTATTTATTCAAAATAATCAAATTTGTATTCCACTTGTTTAGTAATAATTATTGATAGATCGACTTTTTCCTTCGGGATAGCGCTCCGTAAACTCCAAATTGAACGATGAATTTTCCCTACCGACCTCGGCAAAATAAGCTCAAAAGAGCTCGTTCATCCATTAGACGGGAAGGCAATCATCAACTAGTTTTAAAGCTACTAACAAGAATTGTGGAGGTGAGTATGAGACGCGGATTCTCCTTAAGTAATCGACTCACAATAATGTTCAGCACCCTGCTATTCACTTGTTTTGCTACCGCTTCAGAGCAGCTGAACGATCTTACCTATTATACGGAAAGTTATCCCCCCGCTAACTTTGAGCAAGATGGGCAAATCACCGGCTATTCTGTCGACATATTGCATGCCGCAGCAAAAGCTGTAGGGCAACAAATTGACTCGTCTCAAATCCTGTTGCGCCCTTGGCCACGTTCTTACCGCTCAGTACTAACCACTGATAATACCGTTTTGTTTTCTACGACTCGCACTGAGCACCGTGAGCATTTATTTAACTGGGTTGGCCCTATTACTGATATCAAGGTTGTTGTACTCGCAAGAAAGTCCGACAACATCACAATTACCGATCCAATCGAGATGGGGAAATACAAAATCGGCGTCATTCGAGACGACATTGGAGAGCAGTCACTTCTAGAACTTGGTATCCCCCGAGACTCAATGCAAGAAACCACATCGGTGACTACGCTCGCCGAACAGCTATTAAAAGAGCGGATCGACCTACTCGCTTATGCCGAGAAAGCCGCATTTTGGTGGACTAGCCAAGCTGGGCTAGATTCCAGTGAATTTGAGGTTGTGTATGTCCTTAAACAAGGTGACCTTTACTTCGCTTTTAATAGAAACATAGACAGAACAGTGCTTAGAGAGCTCCAAAAAGGCTTGGACATCATTAAAACCAAAGATGAAAGTGGCAATAGCGTACTGGATGAGATCCTTCAACACTATCGGTAGACCCTTAGCTCAAGAAGGGATTCACCGGGAACTTTGAATGGAGGGTGTGAGTAAAAAGTAGCGTCTTAGAAGAGTAAAGGTCTGAAAGTTAACAACTCTCAGACCTAAAAGTAAGACTAGCCTCGGCTCATCAAACACGCATAAGCGGTAATGAACGCTTGCTCTTGGTATTGCTTCAAACCTGTTTCTTTAAATTGAACAGCTAACGGGTTTTTCTTTAAGCTTTCTTTAATTTCAGCAGGAGCGACAACCTTTACGTCTAACCCTTCAGATAATTGAATTGCAGCTTCTAGCTTAAAGCCAAAGCCACCACCCGCAAATTTACCTTTAGTTTGACGCTGACGAATCACAACTTTATCAACTTGGTAGTCTTCCATTAATTTCGCAAAAGAAAACTGGAAATCTCTCATTTGCTGAGTATCGTTTGCATCACTAATCGAAACTTTAGCCACTCGGCAATCTGGAATATTGAATACTCCGTTAGACAGCGAAAGCAGAGTAATGATCGCGTCATTACCTTTGATCTCAACACCACAAATTTTCATGTTATTACCTATTTATTTAATCACTGCGGATTATACGTCACTTTGCCAAGCAAGCTAAGGCTTAAATCCAAACAATAATACTAGATGTAATCCCCTTGCCCCCTCAAGTCACCATCTTCGGTCATAGACACTGACCCAAATAAACGTAATTCATAATTATCTGTTATGGGAATTTATAAATATGGAAAATGGGTTATATTGAGCTTTCTATTTCTAACGAGTAACTACAGGATGTAATTGTTCAAATGGAAAAGCTTAAGGAACATGTTCAGCTCGCACAATATCAGATGCGCATCATCGAGCTAGAAAGGGAAAATGAGCGACTCAAGCGGCAAAAGTATCGCCTTGAAGAAAAGCTCAATGCGGCTCTTGATGGTACGGGCCTATGCTTATGGGAACAACATATCCCAACAGGGAGCCTTACCATCTTCAATATGGAATGGGGCAAGATGCTTGGATTCAATCCCAATGAGTTAGAAGCCAACGTCGAAACCTGGAAGAGTAAACTCCACCCAGAAGAACGTGATGAAGTTATTGAAGCGTTTGAATCTCACGTCGCGGGAAAAAGCGATTCTTACCAAGCCGTCCATCGTATGCTTCATAAAGACGGCAGCCACAGTTGGGTATCAGACCGTGGACGAATTGTTGAATACAGCTTAGATGGAACGCCCCTTAGAATGATGGGGACGCATATCGATATCACGCAAGAAAAACGTTATGAGCTAGAATTAGCCAAACTCGCAAGTACCGATCCCTTGACTGGTTTAATGAACAGAGCCGCTTTAGAAACTCAATTCAACACACTTAAACCTTGTTCAGAAAGCTCCCAGTCGGCAATCATTTTCATTGATCTAGACAACTTTAAAGCAGTGAACGATCAACTCGGCCATAAATCGGGGGACACTCTATTAATACAAGTCGCTCGATGGCTCGAGCAAGAGTCCTCAAGTGGCGCTTATGTCTCCCGCCTAGGAGGAGATGAGTTTGTCATTCTAGTTCCCGATTCAACGCAAGCAAGACTTGCAGACTTAGCTCAACGCCTATTAAGCAAAGTAAAGCAACCAATTCGCCTAGAGAATGGCGAGGCAAATATTGGGTTTAGTATTGGGATAAGTCAATTTGAAGTAAGCGCCATCGATTTTGATACTATCTACGAACAAGCAGATAAAGCGATGTACCAAGTTAAGCATCAAGGAAAAAATAACTTCATCTTTTGTTAGTTATCTTTCAATAGTACGAACTTAGAACCTATACCTTAAGAATGCCCTAGGTAAGGCGACAGGAACGCTTTAACCGCCGACTCAGCCAGGCCTACTTCAACCCTTACGCCCGCTTCCTGCAAAATCGCGATACCTTTACCGCTGTTTCTTGGGTCTGGGTCGAGCATGGCGACAACCACATGCTCAATTCCCGATGCCACTAACGTTCGGGCGCAGGCTGGGGTTCGCCCTACAAAGGCGCAAGGCTCTAACGTGACATAAGCAGTGATCCCTTCCGTTGAACCAGACAACTTATTGAGCGCTTCCACTTCTGCATGGTTTCCCCCTATCGATTGGGTATAACCTTCTGACACCACCTTCCCGTTTGTTACCAACACACAACCGACCGGCGGGTTTGGTCGACAATGGGGTAACGCGTTTTTTGATAACTCTAAAGCTCGCAGCATAAAACGCTCAGACACAATTCACCTCTTTATCCGCAGTCAAACTCTGACATGGCAGTTTAACTGGTGTAGGCAAAGACTAAAATCTGATTTAAATATATTCTTCGAGCTCTCAGCCTATCAAAACTCAATAAAAACGTGCATTAAAGCACGATTTAGACGAGCATCTCTTGAATCGGTTCCTTCGCTAACGGGGCTATCTCCTCGTTGTTAAAGTATTTGACATTCAGTTGCTGCGCGGTAATCGGTTTATCAAAGTAATAACCTTGGCCAGTGTGGCAGCCGAGTTCCGATAAAATGTTTAAGTGCGCTTGAGTCTCAATCCCTTCGGCTATCGTATCGATATTAAGGCTCTTTGCTAATGCAAGAGTCGCTTTCACCAACTCTTTGTTTTTATTATTGGTATCGACGTCCTGAACAAACGACCTATCTATCTTTACACCATCAAAATTGAAATTCTGCAAATACGTTAAAGATGAGTAGCCAGTACCGAAATCGTCTAACCAAATCGAAACCCCTAGTTTTTGCAGCTCTACCAATACGTCGTTGGCCTTTTCTGTATCATCCAATAGCAAAGATTCGGTCACTTCCAATTGAATCTGGGCCGGAGATACATGATGTTTTTTGAACTGATTTTGAAAAATACCATACAGATCTTGTCGGTATATTTGGCGGGCTGACAAATTTAAAGCGAGCGTAAATTGATCGTCAACGAGCCCGGAATGAACCCAGTGAGCCAAGTCTTGAAACAAGCGTTCAATCAAGGCTTCACCGATAAGCAGTATAGAGTTAGACGCTTCAGCAATAGAAATAAACTCGTCAGGAAATATAATGCCACGTTGCGGGTGGTTCCAGCGAACCAGCGCTTCGGCCCCGACGATCTTTTGACTAGTGAGATCCATTTTAGGCTGATACCAAAGCTCAAATTGTTCGGTATTATAAACGGCGGTTTTCAGTTCTTTTTCGATCGCCATTCGATGAGCCACTCTTTTTCTCATTGCTTCATTAAACGTCACTGAGGTGTTCTTTCCTTTTGCTTTCGCCTCATACATTGCCATATCAGCATATTGGATGAAGCTTAGTGCATCCCCAGTAAATTCCGGGTAATGAGCAATACCAATGCTGCCACCAGCGTTAACAGAATCACTCTCTAACTGAATTGGCTGCTGCAAATTTTCTAGCATCAGATCCGATATCGCTTGATGACTGAGTTTCGGCGCATTCACTATGCAAACCAGAAATTCATCACCGCCGATACGAGACACCATATGCGGAAAAGTATTCTGCTGACCATCTTTAAACTGATGATAGTTAATAAATAAACGGTTTAATCGCTCAGCTATTTTGATTAGAAACTGATCGCCTTGCGCGTGTCCGTACGTATCGTTAACAGCTTTGAAACCATCAATGTCGATAAAGAATACTTGGAGCGAATGAGTACTCGATTTAGACAAATGAGCGTTCACAAAATCAGCAAATTTAGTGCGATTCGATAGTCCTGTTAATGCGTCGTGATAAGCCATGTATTTAATCGCTTCGGTTCGCTTATTAATTTTTTGGCTCATCTCGTTATAAGCACGTGATAGCTCACCAATCTCATCATTGCGCTCCTCATTAGGAAAGTTTTGATAATCATCGTTGCTAGCGCTTTTAAAGTGGTTGATAAGTAGATTAAGAGGTTTAGTCAGTGTATGAGCGAGATACCATATAAAACTCGCACCAATCGCCATTCCTACAATGGTTAATAACGCTTGTAAAAAAACAAAGTCACGTCGCTCCTCTTCACGAATTTTATGTATTGCCTCATGCTCTGCATCCAGATCTTTTTTAAGCTGGTCCATGCTAAGTTCCATGAACAGTGCGCCTTCGACCGAGCTCCCCGCTTGGATAGGAAAAACAAACTGTATGCGTTTATCTACTTGTTTCGTAATCACTTCTCGGCGAGTGATTGACTCTTGAATCAAAGATAATTGTGAATGTCGCTTACCAAAATCTGTCAGCGCTTCACTGCCATCGTGAAAAATAATACCGTCGACATTGGTTACGCTAAGAGAGCGAACTTCTTCAAGTGTTAACACTGGCTTGAGGAGCTTCAACGCCAATTCAAGGTTGAATGTGTATAGAGCATCAAACAAGTTTTCAGCTAATACATTGCCTAACGATATTCCGCGCCTGGATAACTGCTGATTTAAACTAATTTCCGTATTAGCGTGCAGTTGTTCAATCAGCTTAGTGTTTATCTCGTCATAAATATTTCGGTAGGCGAGGAAAAACATCAACGAAATAGCCAGTAAAATACTTGTACTGGCATACATAAAACGCTTTTTTAGGGAGGATCGGACATACATAGAACTAGTCGGCTAGCTGTATGATTTGGGGCAATTGAGTACGACTCAAATCAATAAACTGGTTGAATTCGTCATTAATCGCTTCAATCTTGGTCGTCTTTTGGAACCGTTCTAAGCTTCTTTTGCCTTCCGTTGTTGTGTCAGCTTGATACATCGCTTTCTTGAGTGCATCAAATTCAATGCCATTGATATCCGGACCGATAAGCATCAAACCACGAGGAGCTGGAGGAGTTTGTGCAATGATGACCAAGCCGTCTCTTACCGCATCTGGAACATCATTAGGATCTTCCCAATTCAAATTACTGAACACTGAAGCATCCAGTTTTTGGCTGTATGTCCAAATCGCCATATTAAGCTCATCGGAATTGTTTAGAGCTTGGCTGGCAAAAAGATAACCGATCTTATCAGGATCTGGTTGCTGCTCTAACGACTGCATTTTTTGCAGTTCATAACCTTCACTTATTAGATAGTTAGCCGGAAAAAAGAAGCCACTGCTTGAGCTCTTTTTCTCAAACGCGATGGTTTTACCTTTTAATCCATTTAGATCTTTAATGCCGCTTTGAGTACTACTAAAAAGCAAAGAGTGATATTGACGGGCACTTTTCTTCCAACGTAGTCCTGCGAAGTGAACGTCAGTTAGCTGTTCTAGCAAGAGAGCCGAAAATAAAGTAGAAGTCGTAAGGTGCACTTTGCCACTGTTCAACAAATCAGCCATTTCTTTTAGGTTATCAGTAACCAAAACCTCTCCATGGGTATAACCAAACGGAGCCAACTCTTTAGCTAAATACTCAATGAATGGCTCGCTTCTGCGGATCGTTTTTTGAGGTTTACTAGAAACAATGCCCATTATCAAAGGCTTAGATTTAACTTTGCCGGCCTCAACCTCATTCGCGAAAACCATTGCAGGGAAAAATAATATGAAAAGTAATGTAAAGCGTAGTCGTCGAAGCATTTTTTCATCCAAATAATCAGTATGACGTTCTGATGATAAACTAATTCGCTAGTACATCAAAGCGGTTTAGCACCTAACTAGGGGTTTATTTGATCAATTGAGCTGTTAGCCAATCCTTTGGTAACGGTTTAGGTCGAGTAACACCGGAAGTGCTACTATCGACTTTACGATGAGGCAATAAAATAAAACTCTGGATCTAATATGAGGCCGAACGCTCCACGACATATCGATATACCATTCAACTCACGCCACACCTGTTGGTTTTGTGGTGAGCCATCAAGCCATAGCATCGAATTTCCTAAATCTGCTGGGTCAATAGCCAAACTAGAACACCCACCAATAGCACTCCCAGCCTGTAAGGAGTGTGCTAGCGTCAGTTGCCCAAAAGGGCTCACCTCCATATGGATGCTGCGGGACAAAATCAAACAAGCGCTAATCACCAAATACGCCAAGCACCTTGGTATTGGGGAGAATTGGACAGAGCAAGAACTCATTGATAGCGAATTCTCCGGTGCAATCTTGAGTGGCTTTGGCAAAAGTGCTTGGAAGATGTATCAAATCGCCCAACAACGAGTCGATTATCAAGGTTGGGCGTTAGCTATTGATACTATCCCACTCAATACTTATGACGAATCTACAGGTTTTGAGTTTAATGGTATTCGTTACGCCAACGTGTATTCATGTATCGATTACTTCGCTAAAGCCGCCGGTGTAAACAAAGAGTTGCTCACCCAGTTGGTTGATATCGTCACGCCTGATCGATTTGGCTATGCTCTGCGAGTCGCTAAACTTAATAAGAATGCCTCTAAAGCAGCCCGTTTAGACATTGTAGAAGAAGTTCTCCAACAAGAGTCCGAACAAGAAGAAATGGAGCTTGAACAGAAACGCTTAGAGTTAGCATTTAACGACAATGTTGAAGAGGTAAATATCTCTGGCAGCATTGCCCCTAAATTTGCCATTCAATGGGCATTGGCACAAAAGGTGAAAGACTTAAACCACCTCTGCTCACTCGAAGATGACTACTTCAACTATTTTGAGCACCTCGGTGGCCCAGCCGCTTATCTTTCTTATAACGGGCTTCAGTTGTATTTGGAGGCTCGGGAGAACCCTGAATGGGTGGAAAAGAAAGATCCAAACAAGCAATACTGGAATGAATGATCTTGTTGTTCGGCGTTTCAAAACGAAGCTGAGTGGAAACTACCCTTGATAGATTTTAAGTAGTGCTCAGAAACGACAAAGGCCTGACAACTTAATAAGTTATCAGGCCTTCTAAATAAATGGCACGCCCTGAAGGATTCGAACCTTCGACCACATCCTTAGAAGGGACGTGCTCTATCCAGCTGAGCTAAGGGCGCGCTACAGGGAAAGGATTATACGAGTTAGAATCTGTAAATCAACGGCTTTGTGTAACATTATGATCTAAGTGAGTAAAAATGAGTCACTCAGTGGTTACTTGATGAAAAAGAGACCGATGCAAACGTTTGCTTGATGGAAATCAAAAACGTTTTCTGAAATAATGCGCCAAAACATCAGCCACTAACTTGAATATCATTTTCTAAGGAAATTCATGACTGCTCAAAATATTGATGGAAAGCTCATTTCACAGACAGTTCGTTCGGAAGTTGCAGCGCGTGTAAAAGCACGTACTGAAGCTGGATTGCGTGCTCCGGGCCTAGCGGTAGTATTAGTGGGTGAAGACCCAGCTTCTCAAGTCTACGTAGGCAGCAAGCGCAAAGCGTGTGAAGAAGTTGGCTTCGTGTCTAAATCTTTCGATTTACCTGCGACAGCGACAGAAGAAGAATTGCTTAGCCTTGTGGCTGAACTAAACAACGATCCAGAAATCGATGGTATTTTGGTTCAACTTCCACTGCCAGCAGGTATTGATAGCACACATGTTCTAGAAAGCATCACGCCAGAAAAAGACGTCGATGGTTTCCACCCATACAACGTAGGCCGTCTGGCTCAGCGTATCCCTAAGCTTCGCTCTTGTACGCCAAAAGGCATTATTACCCTGTTGGACCGTTACAACATCGATTTACGTGGAAAGCACGCTGTTGTGGTTGGCGCATCAAACATTGTTGGCCGCCCTATGACACTAGAGCTATTGCTAGCAGGCTGTACAACGACGACTTGTCACCGCTTTACTAAGGATCTTGAAGGCCACGTTCGTCAAGCAGATGTTGTCGTGGTTGCTGTTGGTAAGCCTAACTTCATTCCAGGCGCTTGGATTAAAGAAGGCGCGATTGTGGTCGATGTTGGTATCAACCGTCTTGAATCTGGCAAGCTTGTTGGTGATGTCGAGTACGATGTTGCGAAAGAAAACGCAAGTTTCATCACACCGGTACCAGGCGGTGTTGGCCCAATGACAGTTGCAAGCCTTATCGAGAACACAATGATTGCTTGTGAGCAATTCCACTCGAAAAAGTAATCATCTAGCATTCATAAAAAAAGGCTCCTAAACGGAGCCTTTTCTATATTTGATAACGCATTAACCAAAGTAATTAAAGCGACAGAACCACGCCTGCAATGGCTGCGCTCATAAGGTTAGCTAACACACCCGCACTTATCGCCTTAAAACCATATTTGGAAATGAACGAGCGACGCTCTGGCACTAAGCTGCCTAAGCCACCAATCAAGATAGCCATGGTTGAGATATTGGCAAACCCACATAACGCGAAAGTCACGATAGCTTGAGAGTGCGCACTTAGCTGCTCTTTAACCCCCATAAGTTGAATAAATGCAACAAATTCGTTCACGACAATTTTGTTACCGATTAACGAACCAGCTATCACAGCTTCTGACCATGGAATGCCTAATAGCCAAGCAATAGGTGCGAACAGATAACCGAGAATCAGCTCAAAGCTCAATGCGATACCAAACCAGCTGCCAACGTAGCCAAGTAAGCCATTTAACATCGCAATTACACTGATGAACGCCAGTAAAGTCGCACCAACTGCAACCGCAATTTTCAGCCCAGACATTGCGCCGTCAGCCATTGCTTCCACCACATTGGTTGCGCGTGGTAGTTCAACGTCTGATTCTATATTTTCACACTGTTGATCATTAGAACCAGGCACCAAAATCTTTGCCATTAATAAGCCAGCAGGCGCAGACATAAACGCGGCTGCGATCAAGTAGTTTAAGTCGACGCCTAACGATGCATAGCCCACCAGGGTTCCACCAGCCACAGAAGCGAGGCCACATGTCATTACCGCGAAAAGCTGGGAATCGGTCATATTCTTAAGATAAGGCTTCACCACCAATGGTGCTTCAATCATCCCAACGAAAATGTTGGCCGTTGCAGACAGTGATTCAGCGCGGCCTGTACCTAAAAACTTTTGTAATCCACCACCGATAACGTTAATCACCTTTGGCATAAAACCAATATGGTATAGGCCCGAAATCAACGCCGAAAAGAAAATGATAATGCCAAGCACGTTAATGGCAAACACAAAGCCGTTATTGGTCAAACCACCGAAAAGAAAGTTGATGCCCTCTTGCCCGTAATTGATCAAGTGAGATACCGCTCCGGTTACGCTATTTAGCACCTCCTTTCCCATCGGTACATATAGCACCAATAGCGCAAAAGAGATTTGCAGTAAGAACGCCAAAGAAACAGTTCTGAATTGAATATTTTTTCTGTCCGTAGATAGTAACCATGCCGTTACTAATATTGCGAAAATTCCGATTAAGGATGCCATGTTAGCTAACCTGTATATGTAGGTACGAAAGGCGAGGCATTCTATATAGGAAATCGTTTGCGACAAGTCGAAGTTGTTAATGGCATGTTCAAACCATTGCTCAATTACCAAACAGCATTATAAACTATTGATTTATAATGATTAGATCTTTTGATAACGAGCACTTTTTCCATATGGAAAATATATTTATGAAACTCGCAATAATCAGTGATGCAACTGAACCGAAGACTTAAGGTTGGTATCCCAATAACAGGGAAACCCTAAATGGCTTTTAAAGAACTCGATAACGGTTGAAAGCTTCCTCGGCATATTTTGTCGACTTGGATACACCGCGTAAAAAGGCATGGTTTGGCTTGCCGTCCAATCGGGTAACACTTGTATTAACTTTCCTGTCCGGAATTCATCTTTGAGTAGATAGGTCGCAAGGTAAGCCACTCCCCAGCCAGAAACCGCGGCATCTCTCACGGCTTCAGCTAAATCGACAGAGTAATTACCCGATATCTTCACACAGTAGTTTTCTTTGTCTTTTGAAAATGCCCAAGACGCGTACTCTCGGTCTCGGCTACGATAAATTAAACAATTGTGTTTTAGTAAATCACTTGGCTGATGTGGTGTTCCCTCTTTGATCAAATAATCTGGCGACGCCGCCACCACAAATTGGCAATCCGCTAACCGCTGGGCGATATACCCTTCAGGCAAATCTTCATTGTTCGTCACCCATAAATCTAATCGTTCTTCAAGCATGTCGACTTTGTAGTCAAACAAGCTCACTTCAATTCTTAAGTTAGGGTAAAGCCGCCTTAACTCATCAATAGCAGGGATAATATGTAAGGTTCCAAACGATTGAGAGAGCCCAACCCTAAGAACGCCAGCAACATCATCTCGCTGACACTCCATTTCCATTTGTGCATTCTTAACTATGTGAAACAGCTGATTACAATGCTGGTAAAAAGCTTGTCCCGCTTCGGTTAATGTTAACGAGCGAGTGGTTCGCTGAACCAGCTTAAGTCCAATGGAGTCTTCAAGTAATGCAATTTGCTTACTAATATGCGACACGGAAACACCAAGGCTTTTCGCCGCAGCAGTAAAGCCTTCATGTTTAATTAGTGCATGGAATATCACCATTTGAGATGCACGATCGGTTAGCACAGTCACTCCACAAAAATAGAGAATTAAAAAAGGACTCCGAAGAGTCCTTTTTATTAATCAAACTTGATTCTGTCGGCTAAGTGGCTGACAGCCAAGGCAAAGTAATACGAACGATTCCACTTCATTAGTACATTGTAGTTGTTGTACACCAAGTAAGACCGCCCTGCTTCATCATCCGGCATAATCAGCCAGGCTTGAATATCTTCATTCAGCTTAGGTAGCGGCTGTCCGCTGTAACCGGTAATGCCAATTTCTGACCACTCTTGCAGGTATTTGGCTTTATCTGCCGTTCTGCCTTGAAGTTCGGTTGAAATGCCAGATGGCACTTGTACCTGACGCCCCCAAGTGTATTTATCATTCCACCCAGACTGACTTAGATAATTGGCTGCAGAGGCAAACACATCTTCCTCTGTGTTCCAAATATCTTTTTTGCCATCGCCATTACCGTCAGCGGCATAAGCTAAAAATGAGCTTGGCATAAACTGAGGCTGTCCCATCGCCCCCGCCCAAGAGCCTTTCATCTCTTTCGGCTTAATATGCCCTTGTTCAAGAATGTTCAGTGCTGCCATGGTTTCTTTGCGGAAGAAAGCTTCACGGCGGCCTTCATAAGACATGGTAGACAGCGCGTCGATAACACTATAATTACCAGTGAACTTACCGAAATTACTTTCAACACCCCACAGTGCAACGATAAAACGAGGCTGAACGCCATATTCATCGCCGATACGCTTTAGCGATTGGTAATGCTTGTTGTACAGCGATTTAGCCTGCTTCACTTTCCAATCAGGGACAGCTCTAGGAATGTATTCATCCAAAGTGAGCTTTTTCTCTGGCTGATTTTTATCTGCCGTGACGGCTCTTGGTTTGAATGTCACACCTTCAAAAGCTTGGTCAAGTATTGATTCAGAAATGCCTTGTTCGCGGCCTTCTTGTTTCAAAGTTAATACGTATTCTTCGAAACTTAACTCATTCGCTGCGAGGTTGCCCGCTACTAACAAGCTCACTAACCCAGCCACAATCGTACGTACTTTTTTCAAGTGCTCCTCCTTGAACGTTGAGAGCAGTTTATTCTTCGTCTTCCGACTTTTTTTGCTGAGCTTTTCGTTCTTTGTATAGCTCTAACTCGTTAACAGTCGGAGGCGGTACTTGTAAGAAGAAACCATCATTATTAAGAGATTCTTTTACTTTCTCGATATCAACTTGGGCCAGCGTTCTGCCGTCCATTTTGATAACCATCACAAAGCTAGGTTTGCCGAACATCTGCATCAAAGTGTCAGGAACTTGTGAAAAATCATCCTTTTTAGGGATATATAAGTAAGTGCCTTCTTTCTTAGAGCTTTTATAAATAGAACACAGCATGACAAGCCTTTTCTCTTGTTCAGAACTTCAAAAGTCAGAGTTCTGAAATTATTGGTTTAAGTTTAGAAATATTGGGAACAAAACGTCCATTTGACAACAAGATTGCTTGCTGTGCTTGGTTTGGGAATATAACATGATAAACCTAGTTTCAGGCAATGCCCTTTCAGTTAAAGATGAAAGAAATTGTAGCCAGTTCTTATTAAGGTCCATTAGTTATCAATGTCTAGTAACCCAGATCTCAAAGGTAGTAGTTTTACACTATCCGTATTGCACTTATCCGATCATAAAATCGACAGTGCGGTGACGTTTCTTCAAGAAAAGGTTACCCAAGCCCCTACTTTTTTTGCCGCAGCTCCGGTTGTGATTAACATCAGCAAAGTAGAAGGTGATATCGACTTTACTCAACTCAAGAACGGTATTTCAAACGCCGGGATGATCCCTGTTGGCATTACTGGTTGCCAAGACAAACGCGCGCAAAACCTTGCGAAAGAAGCCGGATTTGCGGTCATGTCTGCAAGTAAATCCCCTTCTCAGGCTCCAGCTAAGATGGCGCCCACAAAAATCATTAGAACTCCTATCCGTTCTGGACAGCAAGTCTATGCTAAAGATGGCGATTTGGTGATCTTAAACCACGTCAGCGCAGGGGCCGAAGTCATCGCAGACGGTAGCATCCACATCCATGGCACGTTACGCGGGCGAGCGATAGCGGGCGCAAGTGGTCAAAAAGAAGCAAAAATTATTTGTAATGATTTACAAGCGGAGCTGGTTTCCATTTCAGGGAATTACTGGCTCAGCGATCAAATTGAAAGCGAGTACTGGCAGAAGAAAATCATGCTAAGCATGACAGGCGATGTTCTGCACTTCGATGTACTTGCGATTTAGAAAGATAAAAAGGAAAAAATAATGGCACGCATTATTGTTGTAACATCAGGTAAAGGTGGGGTCGGTAAAACCACTTCAAGTGCGGCTATCGCCTCAGGACTGGCTCTTAAAGGTAAAAAGACCGCGGTTATCGATTTTGATATTGGCCTACGTAACCTAGATCTAATCATGGGCTGTGAGCGCCGTGTCGTTTACGACTTCGTTAATGTTATCAATGGCGAAGCAACGCTGAACCAAGCGATGATCAAAGATAAGCGTACGGATAACCTATTCATCCTTCCTGCTTCTCAAACACGCGACAAAGACGCTCTGACTAAAGAAGGTGTTCGCCGTGTCTTTGATGAACTAGACGAAATGGGCTTTGATTTTATCATCTGTGATTCACCTGCCGGAATCGAGCAAGGTGCTCTAATGGCACTATACTTCGCAGATGAAGCCATTGTTACCACTAACCCTGAAGTGTCTTCAGTGCGCGATTCAGACCGAATTCTAGGCATTTTAGATTCTAAGTCACGCCGTGCAGAAGAAGGGCTAGAGCCAGTTAAACAGCATCTGCTTTTGACTCGTTACAACCCTACCCGTGTGACACAAGGCGAAATGCTGAGTGTTGAAGACGTTGAAGAGATCCTACACATCTCACTACTGGGTGTGATCCCAGAAAGCCAAGCTGTGCTTAACGCTTCAAACAAAGGTGTCCCTGTTATCTTTGACGACAATTCAGATGCAGGTATGGCGTATGACGATACCGTAGAGCGTCTTCTTGGTGGACAAATTGATTTCCGTTTCCTAACCGAAGCGAAAAAAGGCATCTTTAAGCGACTATTTGGAGGCTAATTAACTATGTCATTACTTGAGTTTTTTAGACCACAGAAAAAGTCGTCTGCTAATCTAGCGAAAGAACGTCTGCAAATTATTGTCGCGGAGCGCCGCAGCCATAACGACCCAGCACCGTCATACTTGCCTCAGCTTAAAGAAGATATTCTAAAAGTCATTGCTAAATACGTTGAAGTTGACCCATCAATGGTTGATTTATCTTTTGAGCATAAAGATGATGACATTTCAGTGTTAGAGCTTAACGTCAAACTTCCAGAAGACGAAAAGTAGCACTTTAGATTGAATATAAAAAAGCGGCTGACATATTCCTATGTCGGCCGTTTTCTTTACCTACCTACTATTAATACCAGTTGTCAATTAATAACCTGCAGTTATCATTGATATAAACACCAATCATTACCCTCACTTATAAGTAAATTGTATTCTTGTCTGGTACCCACAGTTCAGATAGAGAGTTCATTTATGTCACTGCTTAACAATAAATTAAAAGCAACCATCCTTGCGGCTGCACTTATTGTTACAGGATGTAGCTCACCCGCATTGGATGCAGAAAATGAAAACGCCGCGAGAAATCGAGGTGCAGTTGGCGGCGCATTGGTAGGAGCTACGCTCGGCGCTCTGACTGGTGAACCTAGCCTCGCGGTAAAAGGAGCGGTCGCTGGTGGTGTAACGGGAGGAGTAGCAGGTTCAATGAAAGACTTAGATGACTCTCGCCATGCCAACAACACGCAAACGCTCGCGGATGGACACTCTCAAGATAATCGCAGTGATGCAGAAAAGCGTGTCGCTGAACTCGAAGCTGAAATTCGAATTCGCGAGTTAGAACAGCAACTCGCCGATATTCAAGCGCAGGAAAACTCAAATAGCGCAGAACCTATCTAAAACAAAAAGGGTAAGCCGTGAATCACGCCTTACCCTTTTCGAAATATCAAAGTTTACAACTTGTTAGCTGCTTACTTAGCTACTTGGTTAAGACCTTATTTAGCTTCTCGCCTAAAATCTCTAAACGCCAACCTTGCATAACGTCCGGCAGCTTCGCTGGGTCTCGGTCTAGCTTCCATACCCAGCTCAGCATTTGATTTAACTGCTTTTTAGAAGCGAGGAATTCAGTCGCTAGGCCAGATGAAGAAGACGCCTTTTTGACTTCGTCTTTCAATACTTTAAATATTTGCTTGTAGCCTGGGTAATCCATCAAACGATCAATTTTCGCCGGATACTCTTCTTCTGGTGTGTGCTCAGCCAATTTCACGATTGAACTAATTTTTGCACTATGACGACGAACCGCACGAGGGTCGATACCTTCTTGTTCCATGTGTTTGGCCGATTTAAGTCCAAATCTAGCCACCGCCCATAAGTCTTGCTCTTTAAACACAAAGTTAAGTGCCAAATCTCGCTTCATTGCTTCTTTATAACGCCAAGTTGCCAGTGGGCGCAAAATCGCTAGTTGCTGAGGCCTTAATTGCCAAGCCCCTTTAATATCGAGGTAAGCTTTCTCTGGCTCTGCAGATCGAATACGTTTCGCAACTAACAAATCGGATTCTTGTTGAGCGGCTTCCCACCAACCGGCAGCCTGCACTTTCTCAAGTAGCTTGTTGTACATTGGCATTAAGTAATGCACATCCGCAGCGGCGTAATCTAACTGCTTTTGGGAAAGTGGACGTGCCAACCAATCTGTACGAGATTCACTCTTATCAAGTTCAACACCAACAAACTCTTTCACTAATGCCGCAAAACCTGTCGACAAGCCGTGACCTAAAAATGCTGCCATGACCTGCGTATCGACCATCGGGAATGGAGTACAACCAAACGCATTCTGGAACACTTCCAGATCTTCACCACAAGCATGTAGCACTTTTAGTACCGAGGTGTCTGTCAGAAGCCCTTTTAACGGCGACATATCTTCCAGTTCAACAGGGTCGATCAAAGACAACTGCTCGCCATCAAATAATTGAATCAATCCCAATTGAGGAAAAAAGGTTCGAGTACGCACAAACTCGGTGTCGAGCATTACTACATCGGCTTCACGTGCTTGCTGACACACGCGCTCAAGATCGTTCAATTGGGTAATAATTTGATAGTTCACACAAACTCTCACTGGATTAATTATTTGCCGGATACAAAAATGCCGACTTGAATAGTCGGCATTCTAACACTAATTATGCGTCACGGCTTCTGCTATGCACTTTTCGCTTGCGCTAATTGAGCATCATTTTCTTCACGTAAAACACGGCGCAAGATTTTACCTACGTTAGTTTTTGGTAGCTCATCGCGAAATTCCACCAGCTTAGGTACTTTGTAGCCTGTTAGGTGTTCACGACAATGTGCGATCACATCATCTTTGGTCAAGCTAGGATCACGTTTAACCACGTACACTTTAACCAGTTCACCTGAAACATCATTTGGTTGGCCGATCGCCGCGACTTCAAGAACTTTGCCATGTAGAGCAACAACGTCTTCAATTTCGTTTGGATAAACGTTGAAACCCGAGACCAAAATCATGTCTTTTTTACGGTCAACAATGTGCAGTAGACCTTCATCATCAAACTTAACGATATCACCCGTCGACAACCAACCTTCTGGATCAATTACTTCTTTGGTCGCTTCTGGGCGTTGCCAGTAACCTTGCATCACTTGTGGTCCACGAACTTGTAGCTCACCAGTTTGATCATGACCCACTGGTTTGCCTTCATCATCCACAATACGTACATCTGTTGACGGTACAGGTAGGCCAATCGCACCCGTGTAATCTTTAAGATCGTAAGGGTTACCCGTCACTAACGGAGAACACTCTGTTAAACCGTAACCTTCCAGCAAGTGGATACCTGTGGTTTTCTTCCATTGCTCTGCAACAGCACGCTGCACCGCCATACCACCACCAACAGATAAGCGCAGTTTGCTAAAGTCTAATTCGTGGAAATCTTCATTGTTCACTAACGCATTGAACAACGTATTCACACCGGTAATCGCGGTGAATGGGTACTTCTGTAGCTCTTTAATGAAGCCCGGAATATCACGTGGGTTGGTGATCAATAAGTTTTGGCCACCCAGTTCAATAAAGAGCAAGCAGTTCACGGTGAGAGCAAACACGTGATAAAGCGGAAGCGCAGTGACCACTAACTCACGGCCTTCTTCTAACACAGGGCCATACGCCCCTTTCGCTTGAAGTACATTGGCAATCATATTTCTGTGAGTAAGAATTGCGCCTTTTGCTACGCCAGTAGTACCACCCGTATATTGAAGAAATGCAATATCTTCACCAGACATAAATGGCTTCACATATTGCAGGCGACGGCCTTTTTTCAAAGCTTGTCTGAATGAGATAGCGCCTGGCAAATTGTACTTAGGTACCATGCCTTTTACGTACTTCACTACGAAGTCAACAATCGTGCCTTTTGCACGAGGTAACATCTGACCCAAGCTCGTTAATACAACGTGCTTAACAGGCGTATTGTCGACTACCTTTTCCAACGTGCTAGCAAAATTCGAAACAATCACAATGGCTTTCGCGCCAGAGTCATTCAATTGATGTTCAAGTTCACGAGGGGTGTACAATGGGTTCACATTAACCGCGATCATGCCTGCACGTAATACGCCAAATAGTGCGATTGGGTACTGTAGTAAGTTCGGCATCATCAAGGCAACACGGTCACCTTTTTTCAGTTTCAGATCATTTTGTAAGTACGCTGCAAAAGCGCGGCTACGCTCTTCTAACTTACGGAAAGTCATCACAGAACCCATATTCATGAACGCTGGTTGGTCGGCGTATTTTTGAACCGATTGCTCGAACATTTCGATTAAAGATGGGTATTGATCTGGGTTGATTGTTTCTGGTACGTCACTTGGAAAACGTGAAAGCCAAGGTTTATCCACGATGTTACTCCTCGTTTATCAGCTGACTGCATAGCCGCTATTTATCATTTGCGAAGTATTACAGCACAGCTTTAGTGCTTGAGCACTAAAAGACTCAAACACTTGTTTAAATTTTGTTAACTACACCAAGAATTAGCTCAGAAATACGCTTTGGACTCTGCAAATGACAATGATGCCCACCAGGAATCTCCTCTATCTTTGCAATAGAAGTATCTAACTTGTAGCGATTGTGCTTTAAATCCCGATAACCATCACAACCAAGAACAATCAGTTGCGGACAACGAATTGACTGCATGATTACTTCAGCATGCTCTTGTGACATTCGATATAACGAATCACACTTCAATTTTGAGTCATACCGCCAATGCCATTGTCCATCTTTATACTCCACGCCTCGCTCAACAATAGGTTGAATCAATTCGGGAGCAATTTGGTTAGCCTTAGCGCGGAGCGTTATAGCATCCTCTAGAGTTGCTAGTGGACGTGAAGGCTTTCTTCGCTGTCGTTGTCGACTTAATACCCCTTGCCTTAAGCGGTCTACCGACTTCTGGGGAGCTTCAGAAAGAGGTCCATGACCTTCAATTTGAACTAATCCTGATACCTGTTCAGGAAAGGCGGCACTATAACAACTTGCTATCAATGCACCAAGTGAATGTCCTACTAACAGGAGTCTGTTTGGCGATATTTCATTCAAAACTTGGTAAATGTCGTCAATATAGTCATGAAAAGGATAATAGAAAGGGGCGTTTTTATGACTAGACAGTCCGTGACCTGGTAAATCGATGGCGACAAGGTGAAGCTGCGGTTGTTCTTTTGCTAGTGCCGTCATTACGGAAGTAAAACTCGCCGCATTATCTAACCACCCATGAATAAAAAAGACCGTCAAAGCGGTCGTTGATGGGGTGCCGATTTCAAGGCTCGCTACTGAGCCACTCGCTACATCGTAGCGGTTTGAATAAATAGCCTGAGATGTCACGATAACCTCATATCAATAATCTGCTGGTGGAATGAAACCAAAGCTATTGAACTTCTTGAATCACTCGTCCTTGTTTCGGACCATAATTAAAACTTCGGCAGTATAAACTGCGACACGAATAAAAGTGCGAAGACGTTTCGGTGACCACTAGCCTTTCTTTTATTTTCCAAAGCCTTTGCCCGTAACTCGTCATAACTGGGAATGTATATTCGTAATCTCCCACCATTCCGACTTCCGGCATCTCACTGGTGCCAACCAAAGTGATCATTCTGCCTTTCGCATACGTCACTGGTTCAATATACCCTTGCACATAAGCTACAAAGCGACCTTTAGGCTCAGCATTGATATTGGGCTTTCCGTCACTGCCAATCGGCATATTAACAATTTCTAGTCGCGTCTTATTGTCGAGGTTTTTGACTGAAGCAATCACTCCACCAAGGCGAACTGTTGGCTTGGATTCTGGGTCAGAGTCCAACCAAATTTGATAATCCGTAATCACAGGTTCAGTCGTCGCAGTAAGCTCTTCCGGTAAACTCGAACAACCGACCAGAAGTACCATGAGAAAGGATAAGACTACGAAACGGAATTTAAGAGTAGAAAACATTGATATTTCATCCAATTAGAAAAGTGGAATATAAGGAGCTAGATATAGATATCGACTCCTAAGAGCTTCGCAAGTTCCTCTTTTTTACTCTGATTCATAACATCCATATACTCTTCCATGGCTCTTCGACCACGCCCTTCAGGCAAGTCGTACTGAATTTGTGCTTTATGAATATCAGATTCTTGGACATGTCGAATAGAATGAGAAACGGCGTTAGCGACCTTTGTGGGTTGGCCGACAGGACTCTTCGCATCGATTTTCTTAACGTCATTTTTCTTGTTCGTTCGATTGGTCTTTTGAGTGTGACCTATCGAAGGGGGTAAACCGTTAACAGAAACCATATTCACTCCACTCAAACATGATGAGTGATGGCGTTTCTAAAATGGGCTTAGAACACACCATCTCCCTTTACGCTAAACGCTATTCACGACCTGGTAATTTCTTCCAAGCCACTTTATCACGTAAATAAACTGGCGAAGATTCTTCCGCGGCCACGGTTTTTCCTTCTGCAAACGCAAATTGCGCCAACACAGCAATATCTTGCGCTTCTGGGAATAACACGTCACTTTCTTTTGAAGTAAGTGAAATATTGTCCATATGCTCAGCATACGCGTCCCAACCCGTGCCAACTTTAGACCAAGTTAAGACATCGCCCTCAACCTGCTCTACAAGGTCACTTGGTGCAATCACACACTCGGCATCAACCGCAGACCAACGACCATCTTGCTCGCGGCTGTAACGCCCCCAGTAGACTTCGCTCATACGTGCATCAATGGCACTCGCCACATGTGTATCACCCTGAACTCGGTAACACCCCTGAGCCATCGCTTCTAGCGTCGAAATGCCAATCATTGGTAAATCTGCGCCAAACGCTAAACCTTGTGCAATACCAATGCCAATTCGCACGCCAGTAAAGCTACCCGGCCCCTGACCGAAGGCTATAGCGTCCACGTCTGTTAAGCTGATACCCGCCTCTTTTAAGACTTCATCAACCATAGGTAAGATTTTTTTTGTATGATCTCGTGGTGCCACTTCACTGCGTGCAAACACTTGGTTTTCAACAATTAATGCTACAGAGCAATTTTCTGTTGCGGTATCTAATGCAAGAATTTTTGCGCTCATTAACGCCTCAAATAAACTAAGTTGAATCTAAATAATAATAACGAATGTTTGCTCTTTGATACCCATCAGGTACAAGAGCTAACCGTTCGCTAGGAATTCTTTTATAACGCCTAAATCTCGAGTTCGAGGGATCGGAGGAAGACTCGCCAAAAATATGCCGCCATAATCTCTTGTTACTAAGCGATTATCGCAAATAATTAAAGCGCCATTATCTTGCTTATCACGAATGAGTCTTCCTACCCCTTGCTTCAAGGTGATCACAGCATCGGGCAATTGAACCTGAGCAAATGGGTCACCACCTTTCAGCTTACAATCTTCAATCCTCGCCTTTAACAAAGGGTCATCAGGGGCTGTAAAGGGTAATTTGTCAATGATAACACAGCTAAGCGCGTCGCCCCTAACGTCTATCCCTTCCCAAAAAGCCCCAGTGGCTACTAACAAAGCATTCCCTAGTTCCATAAATTCGGCCAAGGTTTTTTGCTTACTGGTTTCCCCTTGAAGTAGCACAGGTACGCTTAATGTCTCTCTAAAACGCTCTCCTAAATCTTTCATCATGCTATGCGAAGTACATAAGAAAAAGCATCGCCCTTGGTTTTGCTCAATGACTGGCGTCAGCATTCTAACGAGTTTGTCGGCAAGACCGGGGCTGTTCGGCTCTGGCAAATAACGCGGTACACATAATCGAGCCTGGTTCGGGTAATCAAACGGACTAGGCAAAGAAAACTGCGCTTCAGGTTTTAGCCCCAAACGGGACGTGAAGTGAGAGAAATCATCCGACACCGCTAGCGTTGCCGAGGTAAACACCCAAGCTCCCGGCTTCAATTCAATTTGCTCATGAAATTTGTCTGCCACCGACAAAGGGGTAATGTGTAAAGCAAAATGGCGAGGGGTGGTGTCATACCAATAGGAATAGCCCGTTATTGACACGTCACATACTCGTTCTATGCGGATTTTGATCACTGTTGCTCTTTCAAACGCAGTGTCCAATAACTGACTTCGGCCTAATGCTAATTTCAATACATCGACAGCCAGTTGCAGTCCATCTTGTAACCGCACTAACTCTCGTGCAATGGATTCCGATTTCAATGCTTCACGCCAGTTTCCACGAAACCCGGTATCGCCTAACACAATTCGTAAATCCATTGCCGACTGCACTAAGCGATCGCCTACTTTTTGTAGCTGGCGCATATCCTTAGCTTCAGTGCGATAAGCGATTTCGATATCTTTGGCTAATTCTTGAATCTGTCGGCTTGATACGGACTGTCCAAAATACTGACTCGCGATATCAGGAATTTGGTGAGCTTCGTCAAAAATAAAGACGTCTGCATCTGGGATTAGCTCCCCAAACCCCGTTTCTTTAATGGCTAAATCTGCTAAAAATAAGTGATGGTTGACTACAACCACATCTGCATCCATCGCTTTTTTTCGAGCTTTTAATACAAAGCAATCAGTATAGCTCGGACAATCTTTACCTAAACAATTATCATTAGTAGACGTAATATTGGGGATAACAGGGCTATCTTCGGCAATATCGTCACAATCTCCGAGGTCTCCAGTTTGTGTAGAAGAAGACCACTGTCGAACTTTCACGAGCTGAGAGAGTAAAGTTGGATCAGATTCTATGCCATGACTCTCGACCATTTGTCGGCTCAATCGATCTAAACACAAATAATTTGAGCGCCCTTTCAAAAGAGCCACTTGCCCGAAGTACCCAAGAGCATCCGTCATTAAAGGTAAATCTCGATGAAACAGCTGCTCTTGTAGATTCTTTGAGCCGGTGCTTATGATGGTTTTCTTGCCGCTGAGCAAAGCTGGTACAAGATAAGCGAATGTTTTTCCGGTACCGGTTCCAGCTTCAACGACGAGTTGGCTTTGCTTTTCTATCGCATTCGCCACTGCTTCAGCCATATCAAGTTGAGCTTGTCTGGGCTGAAAACCTGGGATCGCTTTTCCGAGCGCACCATCAGCAGAAAACGTTTTAGAAATCATATAACAACGAAGTGAAAGTAAATCAGGGGGAGAATTATGGCAGGTTTAGTGAGCCGGCGCGAATCAAGATTGCATTCGCACCGGGCGTGTTCGAGTGATTCTATACCAGGTCGCTATTTACGGTTGAGGTAGCGAGAAAGCCATGGCGCTGCTTCGAAAGCATCATCTGGTGATTGCATTGCTTTAGCTGCATCAGACGGGGAAGCTTTGCATTCCCACATCTCGGTAAGGATATCTTCATCCATTTGCTCATCACCAAGTAGCGAGTTTACTCTTTCGCTGTACAACTTTTTAGCCAGTAACTCTTTATCCATTTCGTGCCACCTTATCTTGAAACCAATGTCTTTCGGTATTGCATTCCACTTTCTAAATTTATTAATTCAGGAAATGGTTAATAGATTTTGTTGAAACCAACTCAATAATAGATTAATTATAGCTCTCATATTGCGGCATAGTTCACCGTTCGACAGCCGATAATTAATTTTTAGAATAAAAAAAATATTTCATGGAAGTAAGATGATAATGGAAAAGAAAACACTGCTAACGCACTGCACAGATGCCCCTGGACTCATTTCAAAAATCACCAACATTTGTTACAAGCACCAACTCAATATCGTTCACAACAATGAATTTGTAGACAACACTAGCGGCCACTTTTTCATGCGAACTGAGCTTGCAGGCTATTTTAATGATGAAACGTTTTTGGCGGATCTAGACCAAGCTTTACCAGAGAACACTAAACGTAAACTCGTGGACTCATCTCGCAAGCGTGTGGTTATTCTTGTGACCAAAGAAGCACATTGCTTAGGCGATATTTTAATGAAGAACTACGACGGTAGCCTAGATGTAGATATCGCTGCGGTAGTCGGCAACTACGACACGCTTCAATCTCTGACGGAGCGCTTTGATATTCCTTATCACTGCGTATCACATGAGGGCCTCAACCGTGAAGAACACGAAGAGAAAATGCTGGAAGTGATCGATCAATACGAAGCCGATTACCTTGTTTTGGCGAAATACATGCGCGTGCTAACGCCAGGATTTGTTGAAAAATACAATCACAAGATCATTAATATTCACCACAGTTTCTTACCGGCATTCATCGGTGCGAAACCTTACCAACAAGCTTATGAGCGCGGTGTGAAGATCATTGGAGCAACGGCTCACTTTGTAACAAATGATCTTGATGAAGGTCCGATCATTAAGCAAGACGTTATCCCTGTTGACCACAACTTCAGCGCGAAAGACATGGCACAAGCAGGCCGAGACGTAGAAAAGAACGTGTTAAGTAAAGCGCTTAACAAAGTCGTCAATGATCACGTGTTTGTTTACGGTAACAAGACAGTAATCCTGTAAGTCTACGAATTAACACAGGTTCTTACTCAATATTGAAAAACGCGTAATAGGCTAAGCCCATTACGCGTTTTTTGTATCTAAATTATCTTGAGTTCTTAACGAATAATTAGACTTGCTCTGACTCAACGATTTTCTTCAATGAATGTGGGTGTAGCTTAATGCAAATCCCTTGATGTTTGAATGCAACCGTAGGGTTGTTCAAACGCTCTCCTTCACCTTTAGGACTTGAGAGCTTGGTCTTAATGCCTTGCTCCGCCAAAGTGTCGAACTTAGCTGCAAACTCTGGGTAGGTCTCTTTAAGATCCACTAAATATTCGTCAGCGGTTTGCGCATGAGACGGGACCACGAACTCTACGTGCTCCCAATCTTGACTTGGATAAACCTTACCTGCTGCTGGGTATGGCAACTCTAAACATTCAATTTTCCAGCCAAGGCTTTGCAGCGGTTCATCGAAAGCCAACACTACAATTGGGCGGCCATTGATCATCGCCTCTGAAATAGTTGAACCGTATTCAGACCATGCCTGATGGGCGCATTTGGCAAGCTCAGTTTCATTGATTCTTAACGCGATATGATCCGCTTGAGCAAAACTCAAATCTAAACCTAGCTTGTTTCCAAGGCTCTCAATTTTCGTCATAAACGAATCAAGACGGTCAATCATTTGTTGTGGTTCTAGTGCGGCTTGCTTCAGGCTCATCGTCATTGTCTGTATTCTCCAAATAATCGCTGCATGTTATCAGTTTCGCTCTCTTCAACAAGCGTTGCTTTTGTAAAAAACACACTATCAGTGTTCAATCTAAGCCTCCTTCACAAGCAAACTTGTGGTGCTGAAAGTCTATTGTCAAAAACCCTCTAGGAAATGTTAATTTTCTATCAATTCGACCTATAAGAAACCTCACAAAATTGGTATGATTACCGCCATTTTTGTGAACTTAAACAGAGTCTGTTGTTCATTTCATCATTAAATCGTTAACTGGCAACATGATTAACGAAATCTATGACCACGAAATAACAGCCACTCTTATCATCCTTGAATTGAAGGAAACGCGTGTGAATATCCAAGCACTAATTAATGACAAAGTATCTCAGGCTCTAGAAGCCGCTGGCGCACCTGCGGGCTCTCCTGCTGCTGTCCGCCAATCAGCAAAACCACAATTTGGTGACTACCAAGCAAACGGCGTTATGGGCGTTGCAAAGCGACTAGGCACTAACCCTCGAGAATTTGCTCAAAAAGTATTGGACGTTCTAAACCTAGACGGTATCGCTTCTAAAATTGAAATCGCAGGCCCAGGTTTCCTAAACATTTTCCTAGATGAAGCGTTCCTAGCAAAACAAGCAGACGCTGCGCTTTCTGATTCTCGCCTTGGCGTTGCAGAAGATGAAGCACAAACAATTGTTGCTGACTACTCAGCACCAAACGTTGCAAAAGAAATGCACGTTGGTCACCTGCGTTCAACCATCATCGGTGATGCCGTTGTTCGTACACTAGAATTCCTAGGCCACAAAGTTATTCGTGCTAACCACATCGGTGACTGGGGTACTCAATTCGGTATGCTCATCGCAAACCTTGAGCGCGTTCAGGCTGAGTCTGGCGAAGTTTCGATGGAACTGGCTGACCTTGAAGGCTTCTACCGTGAATCTAAAAAGCTTTACGACGAAGACGAAGAGTTCGCTGTTAAAGCTCGTGGCTACGTAGTGAAACTACAAAGCGGCGATGAGTTCTGCGCAGAAATGTGGAAGAAGCTTGTTGATGTGACAATGATTCAAAACCAGCGTAACTACGATCGTCTAAACGTATCGCTGACTCGTGACCACGTGATGGGCGAAAGCATGTATAACGATATGCTTCCTGGCATCGTTGCTGACCTAAAAGAGCAAGGTCTTGCTAAAGAAGATGACGGCGCACAAGTTGTTTTCCTAGATGAATACAAAAACAAAGATGGTGACCCAATGGGCGTTATCATCCAGAAGCGAGACGGCGGTTTCCTTTACACAACAACTGATATTGCTTGTGCAAAATACCGTTTTGAAGAGCTAGGCGCAGACCGCGTGCTTTACTTCATCGACTCTCGTCAGCACCAACACCTAATGCAAGCTTGGACTATCGTTCGTAAAGCAGGTTACATCCCAGAATCTGTGTCTCTTGAGCACCACGCGTTCGGCATGATGCTAGGTAAAGACGGTAAGCCATTCAAGACTCGTGCAGGCGGTACGGTTCGTCTAGCTGACCTTCTTGATGAAGCGGAAGTTCGCGCAGCACAGCTGATCGAATCTAAGAACCCAGAACTAGCAGAAGAAGAGAAGAAAGCGATCGCTAACACGGTTGCAATGGCAGCGGTTAAGTACGCGGATCTTTCTAAGCACCGTACTACTGACTACGTGTTCGATTGGGACAACATGCTTGCGTTCGAAGGTAACACAGCGCCATACATGCAGTACGCATACACTCGTGTTGCTTCTGTATTTGCTAAAGCTGGCGTATCTATGGACTCTCTTGAAGGTGAAATCAAAATCACTGAAGAGAAAGAGAAAGCACTTATCGCAAAACTTCTACAATTTGAAGAAGCAGTTCAATCTGTTGCTCGTGAAGGTCAACCACACATCATGTGTAGCTACCTATTCGAACTAGCAGGTCAGTTCTCTAGCTTCTACGAAGCATGCCCTATCCTAGTAGCAGAAGACGAAGCTGTTAAACAGAGCCGTCTGAAGCTTGCTGCACTAACAGCGAAGACTATCAAGCAAGGCCTGTCGCTTCTAGGTATTGATACTCTAGAGCGCATGTAATTTTACCTTCGGGTTACTAAGATTAAGTACAAAGGTTGATGTGAGAGCATCAACCTTTTGTTTTATCTAACGTATACTGAATTCAAGAAATCGAAATGGATAACAATAATGAGCTTTGAACTTCATCCACAATTAGTAAAAGACACAACCCTTATCGGCGAATTTCCATTAAGCCTTGCACTACTAAGTAAAGATAGCGCTGTGCCATGGGTTATTTTGGTTCCGAAGCGTGAAAACCTAAAAGAACTGCACCACTTGCCAATGCAAGAACAGCAGCAGTTTTTACTTGAATCTCAAGCCGTAAGCCAAGCGCTAGAAGCAACTTTCCAACCTGATAAGTTAAACCTTGGCGCGTTGGGTAATATGGTGCCACAACTGCACATTCATCATATTGCACGTTTTAAGGATGACATCGCATGGCCTGGCCCAGTATGGGGCAACACTAAGGGTGAGCAGCGTAGTGAAGAAGAGCAAGCAACAATCCTGACTCGCATTCAAAATGTCCTATCTTTGAGCTCTCTATTTAAAAAAGCTTAACGATCTCGGAATTTGTTGATGCCTACTGATTGGGCATCAACCATTATTACTCCTATGTAATAATAAATCACAAAATTATCCTATTATCACTTTAATTGTCTCTGCGTATACTCTCTACCACACAACATAGAGAGCCCATCATGAAACAAACCTTCAACTTATTTCGCCATATCAGCTGGATTGCTATTGTTTGCTCCATGCTAGCTTCATTATTGCTATTTGTTATGGGCGCAGCCAAAACTTACTCAGCTTTTGCCGTTTTCGTTCTAAATGACCAACCACCCGCCAGTTTGGCACATTTAGATCGCGCTGATATTGCTATATCTTATTTAATTAAATCTCTCGATACATTTTTAGTCGCACTGGTCTTATTCATCTTTGCTCATGGTATCTACACCTTGTTCATTGCGAACAAAGACGACGTCAATGGTAAAAAAATCAAGGTATTAAACTGGATTAAAACCCCGAACATCGGCCACCTGAAAAATATTTTGGCTGAAGTTATCATCGTCATTCTATTCGTCAAATTCCTAGAACTCGTTCTGATCAATTTCGACAGCATTGGCTGGGATATACTGGTTCTTCCCTTATCAATTTTATTACTCAGCATTGGCCTTAAGTTTTTGGGACTCGGACATACTGATGTTAAGACCGACGAAAACAAAGAAGCCGCTTAATAAGCGGCTTCTCCATTAGTTCAGTTCGTGAATTTAGACTACATCATGACTGTCATAGCCAGATCGCTGCGATTTGCCAAACTATATCTAATCCGAGTCACATGATTCGCTTTGTTTGTATCTATGAGTCGTGACACTTGTCCTTTATTGATCAGCACATTCAGCATTGCATCAGCTCCGTCTTCCGTTAGGTAGAATTGTTTTGCTAGATCTCGGCCTGATACAGTTCCTGATTTTTCGATCTGGAGCTTTAATTCATCAAGAATCATGCTATTTGAGCCTCTAACGTATGCTGCTTTTGACCTGCCTTCTTAAAAGCAACATAAGTTGCGACAAATCCAGCGATAATTACCACTATCCAAGCGCCACTGCTTACAGGGTGATCAGCAATATGAGCCACTTGGTAATAGAGCGCGGCACTTCCATAAGCTAACCCCATGGTCCAAATAGCGATAAAGCGTGCGTAGTTACTACCAAATTCTTTTACATACGCACCCATGGCCGCAACGCACGGTGTGTATAGCAAAATAAAGATTAGGTAAGCGAAGGCTGCGTGCCCACTCACGAAGTGAGACTTAAGGTTTCCAAAAATAGTGGAATCAACTTCCTGATCTTCAGCCACTGCAGCTGAATCCGTCAGATCTCCAACCTCAATACCTAATGGGTCACTAAAGCTTAAGCCCGTAAGGTTCTCGGGGATAGACATTACCGCTTCGTTCAAGCTACCAAGTAAATCGTATTCACTTTCTTCAGAATCTGCAGAGGTATATAGGTTATTTAACGTACCAACAACCGCTTCTTTCGCAAAAATCCCGGTAATGATACCCACCGTTGCAGGCCAGTTATCTTGATTGATTCCGATTGGTGCAAAAACTGGTGTGACAACTTGAGCTGCTTTGGATAGCACAGAGTTCTCACTGTCTTCGTTACCGAAAGAGCCGTCAGTGCCAACAGAGTTAAGGAAGCTTAAGATGGTTACTACGATCACGATAGTACGACCTGCCCCCAAAACAAATCTTTTGAGCTTTTGCCATGTTTTAATCAATACGTTTTGTAAAGTAGGCAGTTCATAATCAGGCATCTCCATAACTAAGCTGTCGCTAGAGCCAGGGTACAAGGTATGCTTTAAGAATAAGCCCGTGAAAACTGCAGCAACAATGCCCATAAGGTACAACGCGAATACAATGTTTTGCCCACTATCAGGAAAGAACGCTGCAGCAAACAAAGCGTATACCGGTAGACGAGCACCACACGACATAAACGGTGCCATTGAAGCCGCTAACTTTCTTTCACGTTCCTGATCTAGCGTACGCGTCGCCATAATCGCAGGTACATTACACCCGAATCCCAATACAAGAGGAACGAATGCCTTACCTGGAAGGCCAATTTTCTGCATTACTTTATCAAGAACAAATGCTGCTCTAGACATGTAGCCTGAACTTTCTAATACAGCTAAGAATAGATACAAACATGCAATGACAGGAATGAAGGTCGCAACAGTTTGCACACCGCCGCCAACACCGTCAGCAATTAGTGTGACAAACCACACGGGTAAGTGATCGTCAAATAAATAGTGACCGCCATCAACTAGCAAAGCGCCCACACCAATATCGAAGAAGTCGATGAATGCACTGCCTATGTTGATAGAGAACATAAACATTAGGTACATAACAACAAAGAAAAATGGAACGCCAATCCATTTATTTAGAATTAGATTGTCTGCTTTTTCAGTAAAGCTATGACTCAATTTTCCTTCCGCTCGGCGAACTTGTTTACACAATTCATGTAAGTAACTGTACTTTACATTCGCAACCAATAAGTCAACATCGCCACCATACTGTTTTTGCTGTACTTCAATAGCGGAACGCTCGGTTTGACTTAATGAGTTAGTGACTAACAAATCATTTTCTAGCGAGCGAATCGCCAATGCTCGATCTGACACTGATTGCCCTTTGAAGATTGGGCTAACAGCGCCGATGGCTTTTTCAAATTCATGGCCATAATCCAAAGCAAAGTCTTTTAGCGCAATTCCCTGAATTAGAGATTTATGTAGTTTGTCTTTGAATGCGATAACTTGCTGCTTGTTATTGGAAGAGAGAGTGAAAATAGGGCAACCAAGCAGCTTTTCTAAGCTTTTAATATCAAGAGCCTGTCGCTCACGTTTTAACGCATCCATTTTATTCAGAACAACAACCATTGGGCGACCTAACTCCCTTAGCTGTAAAGTCATGTAAAGACTACGCTCTAAGCAGGTAACATCGACAACATTAATAATTAGATCGGCTTCTTGGCTTACTATTGCCCTCGATGCAATCGACTCATCAATACTATTACTGTCATTTCCGCTATCTAGTGCATAGATTCCCGGCAGGTCCGTGAGACTAAATTCGTTACCAGCATGAGAATAGTGCCCGGTCTTTTTTTCCACCGTCACACCCGCCCAGTTACCGACTTGCTGCTTTGCTCCGGTCAGGCCATTAAATAATGTCGTCTTGCCACTATTTGGATTACCGACAGTTAAAATCTTATAGTTCATCTTAATTTACCTCGATTGCAGCAGCGATGTTTTCTCGAATCGCGATTGAAACACCTCGCACTTCCACTTGGAGCGGATCTCCCATTGGGGCACGACGAATTAACTTCACCTCTGTTTCGGGTAGTAGCCCCATCACCATTAGCTTTTTTCGTACATCTGTCGTTAGCCCAGTTAAGGTAACCACGGTGGCACTTTGTCCTTGCTGCAATTTAGATAACTTCATAGGTATGCTTACTTAATGTGAATAAGAAATATTATTATTACCAATAATATTATCGCTCAATAACCTTATATATTATGCGTGAAATCAATGTTTCCATTTTTAATGACGTACAAAACGTCAAAAACAATTACGTCAATTCCGTCACTTTAAACAAATACCACCACACTAGATCACTAGTACTAAAATCACGGAAAACAATTAAGCCCTAAAAAACAACAACTTAAAAACATGTCGTTTTTTTGGGGTTAGGTTGGCGTTATTTTTATAAGGAAATTAAGTAACGGGTCGTATAGTTAATCCATCGAAGGGAAACAGCTTCTCTTCAAAGATATTCCAGAGGTGATATGGCTCGCCATATCACTCCGGCAGCAAGCGAAGGTGTCCTTGGCACCCGTGGTATAGTCCCCCCGGCTATACCACGATATTTTTTTTCTTATCTTTTCTAACTCTCTAACTCTCTAACTCTCTAACTCTCTAACTCTCTAACTCTCTAACTCTCTAACTCTCTAACTCTCTAACTCTCTAA
>NZ_JBHZSF010000002.1:602411-667509 GCF_043642225.1 Vibrio profundi
CTCTCTTCTAGCGTGTGCCTATGTTGTTACAGAAGGCAATAAAAAACCCCAGCAAAGGCTGAGGTTTCGTTGATATTGATTTCCGAATAAGAGCTAACTAAGCGAATCTTCCGCAAACTTCGAAGGTGACACACCAAAATGAAGTTTAAACTTTTGGCTGAAGTAAGATGGATCGTTAAAGCCGCTATCAAACGCTACGTCAGCGACCTTCGCTCCAGATAACAAACGTTCGCATGCTTTCTCTAGCCTTATTTCATTTAAATAGTCTTTAAAGGTTCTGCCTGTCACCGACTTAAAACGCCTCTGTAAACTACGCTCCGATACATATAAAAGTTTAGCCGCTGAAGATGTACCAAAGTCTGGGTCTGAATAATACTCCGCAAGAATATGACGAACTTTGTTCATCCACTCCTCGTCAGCGGTGAGGCTCGGGACGTCTGGCAGAGATTGTGTTTTGCGCTGAACTTCAATCAGCTCTACTCGCTCTTTAGCCATATCTAAGGCCTTTAGGTCGGCTTTTCTCTCCATTGGCCACAAAAGCTGAATCTTGTTCTGGGAGTCCGAAACAAATATATTCAATTCGCCACCACTTTGTTGCATTAGAAGTGGCAGTTTTTCAATATTTAAGTCAGCTGTGGCTCCATGTACGTTTTCGACCATACTGGATAATTGCTTAGGAAGCGGCACTCCATAATCTAAAAAGGTAACACTCAACTTCTCGTCAATTTCGTCAAAAATAATAGTAAGCCTTTGATTTCGATAAGTTCGCTTCAATACATTCGCGATAAAACTATTAAAAACAACGTCTAAATTAAAATACGACAAATTGACAAACTGCTGATTGGTTAAAACCTTAAGCTCTAACTCCACGCCAGCTTTGACCATCTCTTCGCGCCAGGCACTTAGTACTGCATTCAATATAAACAGTAAATCATAACAATAAACGCCGGAATCATTACTTGGCTGGCTATTCTTCAACTGGGCTAATCCCGCTTGAAGCTTACCCACTGAAGGAGAGATTTGCTTTTCATCCCAACCTGGAATTCCGACTAATAACTCTGCGACATCTTCTGTTAACGCTTCCGCTGTACGTTCAACTAAGACATTCTTAACTTGCAGTTGCTTTCTTAACTGCTGATTTGTTGTTAACAGAATCCGGCTTTGGTGACGTAATTGGTCTGTTTTTAACGCTACCTGCGCCTTCAACTGCTTATTTGCAACAGTCATAAAACGAGAGCGCCACATTACAATAATGGTAATTAGCCCTATGATCCCCATGACAAAAGATGCTGCAGCCCAATTGGTAAGGTACCAAGGTTTTAAGACTGAAAACTCTTGAACCGCACCGACAAAGTTAAAGTCTGGATTTTTCTGAGACCTCACTTGGAGCACATAGTCACCGGGTAGTAAGTGATCAAGAGTTAATACACCTCCCTCAAACACACTCCAAGAATCCGCAGAATTCAACCTATACTCGAGCTGCTGCGATGAGGTGACAGGCAGTATACCCAGCGTAAAAGAGATGGAAGATCCGTACTTAAATGGAGGAAGGACCTGGTTCCCACCTCCCAATGAGATCGTATCTTCATTAACAGTAATTAAGCTGAAGAGTGCGCGGCTTTGTGGAGTACTTGAAACAAGGAGGTCTTCAGATAAAGCGGTTAATACACCATATTTGGACCCCATCAACAAAGTAGGGCCTAACTCTTCATCTTGAAGAATGGAGCAAGAACCTGGAGATAGCTCGTTTGTTAAAAGCCCAAATGGCGAACCAAAGTGTTTTTTTAATAACCCATTATTGTCGTAATAACTCAAGCCTTTAGATGAACCAAGCCACATGCCACTTTTAGCGGGCATTAAACACCTTGGGCTTATGTTATCTTCAACTAATTGAACTGGATTAATTTCGCGACTATTCTCTGCTACGAAATAGAGCCCATAACTACTCGCAAACCATTGCGAACCATCACTGGCAATCGATATATCAACCGTTTTTCCATAATTTTCAGTAGAGCGATTAAAACTAATTTTTTCGCCAATAAATGAATAGTAACCATGATCCGTTCCAATCAGAACATCGTTACCATTAGTCGCCTCTAATTCTGTAATTTTAGTTGGTAAGTACTTATCAACTAGCCAACTATTGCCATAGTTCTTAACTTTTTCGGAATGGATATCGTAGGAAATAAGAGTATCACCAGACGTAAACCATACACGTTTATCTTTCGTAATCGCCAAATGATCGATAGGTAGGCTTCTGATCTCTCGAGGGACAGGAAGAGGTTTAAAATTATGGCTTTCATCATCGAGACAAACCAGACCTTCGTTGGTCGCCAACCAAAGTTTGCCTTCGATTATTAGGAAGTCGGCTATCTCTCCTGTATAGACTAGTTTAGGATCTATGTTCGCATCATTGCTTACGAAAAATAGCCCGGAAGTCGACGCAGCCCAATATCCGTTATGACTGTTGCTTTTGACCTTGGTGATTACTAAGTCACTTACGTGCATTCCCCCACCATGCAGTGGCTGGCGAGAAAATGTTTTACTGAAAAGAGAAAAATAGCGAATACCATTACTGGTAGCAATCCACATACCGCCAAAGCCATCATTCTGAAGCGAATAAATTTTGTCTCCAGGCAGAGAAAAGTCCGCATGTGGGTTTTTCTGTATTTTTACATACTCTCCAGAAAGGAAGTTATAACTGTATAACCCATGTTCAGTTCCTACCCAATAGTCAGTCGAAGTTTCTGCTAAAGCCAGTACATGAGAGCTTCCAACGCGACGGTTAACACCTTGTGGCTTTGTAATATCTACGATAATTGCGCCATTCAATGTCCCAATAACTAACTCTCGGCGGGATTTTGAAAAGTATAGGTTCTCGGTATAATTTTTTCCGGATGCAGGGATATGGCTAAAGCTCCCAGCATTTGATAGATAAGTCCCTGAGTTTGTTGCAAGTACCCATTTCGATAACACCAGTTCTGCATCATTTATTCTAATTTGGCTACTTTTATTATGCTGGTATAACTCTAGTAATGAGTACGTTTTAAATTCTTGTGATTGTGTTTGAAATGTATAGAAATTAGAGCCATCAGTTACCCAAACGTACTTTCCAGAAGTACCAATATTTAGAATCTCTGCGCCAGGGCTCAAGCTAAATGCAAGGGAGCGCCCTAACCCAGGTGTATTTCTATACACTTCATTATCAAAAAACGTCCAAAAAGTATTCTCTAAAAACGCTACTTTGTCAGCTGGAAAATCTAAAAGGCTTCCTTTCCTCGGGAATAAGGTTCTTCCATCGTAAAAAAGAACTTTACCGTGGACATCATGCACCCATAAACCACCGTTCGAACCGATAAAAATGTTTTCCGCAGCAAGGAATTTCCCTTGCGATTGAATTGGCAGAGGATAGAAAACTGAAGGAGCGGCATTCATTGCAAACGCATTGAACGATAAGCTCCAAACAAAAATTAGCTTGAGCAGGTTGTGTAGCAAGTCTTGACCCTAAAGCAGCAAAAATGAGTTATCGATGCAAAAACGGTCATCTTAATGAGCATTAAGCATCTGAGTTATTAGTTATTTTTTGATAATTATTATGTAACTCATTCTAGCTGAATTTAGAGCTTAAAGAAGAGGCTTTGAAGAAAGGATATGTATTTTTTCTAGGTGATCACGTATTTCTCCCTAAATCTTGGAAAAATACGTAAACACCATAAATTTGTTAGACAGGTTAGTTATTAGCTAGGCAACTTTCATAGCTATTGGCAATTCCTTTTAGAAACTCGAAGTAGCTACCAGGGGCGACTTCTACCCCACTACCGACAGGATCTAACTCACCTTGCTTGACTGAACTGCCTCTCGTAACTGATTGGATAACTGCTGGTGTAAACTGAGGCTCTGAGAATACACAGTGCACGTTTTCATTCATCAGTGTTTTACGAATATGGATGAGAGTTTTCGCACCAGGCTTACGATCAGGACTCACGGTAAAGTAACCAAGGTTGTTCAATCCATATGCTTCTTCAAAATACCCATAAGCATCGTGGAAAACGTAATAGCCATTATTTTTTATCGGCTCCAGAGTTTCGATTACTTCATTTTCCGTAACTGTTAAGTTATCTAAAAACTTCACCAAATTCTCTTGATAAATGGCCGAATTTTCAGGATCCAGTTCAATAAGCTTGTGAGTGATTGCTTTAGAAACGACTTTAACCTGTGAAACCCCTAACCAAAAATGCGCATCATGGCTTCCGTGATCATGTCCTTCATGTGCATCATGTTGTTGGTCACCATACTCACGTAACTCCAAGCCATCAATTTGGCTAATCGTTAGAACATTCTTTCTGTTTTCTGTGATTTTAGTAAGGAAAGATTCCAGGTCGGGTCCAAACCAAACAAATAGATCAGCTTCATGTAACTTTTTTACATCAGAAGGTTTTAGAGCGTAATCATGTGGAGATGCATTATTACTCATTAGCACATCTGGCTGAGTCACGCCGAGCGTCAATTCTGTTACGATCATTTGAACAGGCTTAAAACTGGTTAATACATTCGTAGCGTGCGCTACTAGTGGCATAAAAATAAGTAGAGTACCGGTAACTATTGAACGAAACATAACGCCTCTATAAAGGAAAAGTAGCTTAGAAAGTTTGTAAATGTTACATTATAACATTAGTTAATTGCAAATGAGTTCTATTCATGGGTAGCTTAATCCAATTAGACAATGTCAGTGTTGAATTCGACGGTCGACGGGTTCTAGACAATATTTCCCTAAAGCTTGAGCGTGGTAAGATCACAACCTTGATAGGCCCTAATGGAGCCGGTAAATCAACGTTAGTGAAAGCGATCCTTGGTCTGCAAAACAAATACACTGGTTCTATTTCTCGTCAAAAGAAATTGAAGATTGGGTATGTTCCACAGAAACTTAAACTGAACGAATCTTTACCGCTCAACGTCCATCGGTTTCTTAAACTGTCAGGTCGATTCAGTAAACAAGAAATACTTGAAGCACTTCGTTTAGTCGGTGCTGAACATTTATTGCCAAGTAACATGCATCAACTATCCGGTGGTGAGAATCAACGCGTGCTTATCGCTCGAGCTTTATTACGACGCCCTGATTTACTCGTTTTAGATGAGCCGGCACAAGGTGTTGACGTTCAAGGGCAAATTGATCTGTATGAGCTCATTGAAACCTTAAGGCACCGATTCGGCTGTGGTGTATTTATGGTGTCGCACGACTTGCATTTGGTCATGGCGAAAACTGATGATGTAATCTGCCTGCATCACCACATTTGTTGTTCCGGCTCTCCCGCCGATATTAAGCAGCATCCATCATATATCGCTCTATTTGGTGCAGCATCTCAAGAGACTTTAGCTTTCTATCATCACGAACATGCTCATCACCATCACGACCTAGCAGGCATGCCTGTTAAAGGTGACGCACACCAATGCTCTAACCATGCACACGGACACCACAATGATTGAATTTCTCCTGCCTTCAATACTAGCCGGCCTCGGTATAGCCGCCATTGCAGGCCCCCTTGGCTCTTTTGTCGTCTGGCGAAAAATGGCCTATTTTGGTGATACCTTAGCCCATGCTTCCTTAATGGGCTTAGCTTTAGGCTTCTTACTCGATATTAATTTGTACCTTGCTCTACTCGTATGCTGCCTTATCTTGGCGACCGTATTAGTGACCTTACAAAAACAAGAACTGGTCGCTACAGATACATTACTCGGCATTCTTGCTCATAGTGCACTGTCGCTGGGTTTAGTCGCGGTTAGCTTCCTAGATAATGTTCGCGTCGATTTAATGAGTTATTTGTTTGGTGACTTGTTAGCTGTGTCCCCCACTGACTTATGGTTTATTTATAGTGGTGTTGCGGTGGTCGGCCTTGTATTAGCGTTGTTTTGGCGTTCTCTACTTTCCACTACCGTCAGTGAAGACCTAGCGGCTGTAGACGGCATTAATATAGATCTAATGCGTTTAATACTGATGTTGATGGTGGGTATTGTTATCGCGGTCGGTATGAAGTTTGTCGGAGCTTTAATTATGACATCTCTTTTGATCATACCTGCTGCAACGGCTCGTAAGTTTTCGAAAACTCCAGAGCAAATGGCTGTGATTGCCTCTTTGATTGGGGCGATCGCTGTTCTCATGGGCCTTAGTTTGTCTTGGTTCTACGATACTCCTGCAGGCCCTTCCGTTGTCCTAAGCGCAACCTTTATGTTTATGCTTTCTCAAATGATCAGAAATAAGAATTAGCACTTATTTCTTCGACCAATAAAAAAGGCTTGGTAGATACCAAGCCTTTCTATTATCTATCGTGATAAACCGAAGATTACCAACCAGTAATCTCGCGTAGACCTTTACCGATGTCAGCAAGAGACTTAACAGTCTTAACGCCTGCTGCTTCTAGTGCTGCGAATTTGTCTTCAGCAGTACCTTTACCGCCAGAGATGATTGCGCCAGCGTGGCCCATACGTTTACCTGGAGGAGCAGTAACACCTGCGATGTAAGAAACAACCGGTTTATTTACGTTCTCTTTAATGAATGCAGCCGCTTCTTCTTCCGCAGTACCACCGATTTCGCCGATCATTACGATCGCTTCTGTTTCAGGGTCTTCTTGGAACAGTTTTAGGATATCAATGAAGTTTGAGCCCGGGATAGGGTCACCACCGATACCTACACACGTAGACTGACCAAAGCCTTCGTCAGTTGTTTGCTTTACTGCTTCGTAAGTAAGAGTACCTGAACGAGATACGATGCCCACTTTACCTTTCTTGTGGATGTGACCAGGCATGATACCAATCTTACACTCATCAGGAGTGATAAGACCTGGACAGTTAGGACCGATCATGCGAACGCCAGTTTCTTCTAGCTTCACTTTTACGTCGATCATATCTGTTGTTGGAATACCTTCAGTGATCGTTACGATCAACTCGATGCCCGCATCAATAGCTTCTAGGATTGCATCTTTACAGAAAGGTGCTGGTACGTAGATAACTGTTGCAGTTGCGCCAGTTGCTTCTACTGCTTCACGTACTGTGTTGAATACAGGAAGACCTAGGTGAGTTTGACCGCCTTTACCAGGAGATACACCACCAACCATTTGAGTACCGTAAGCAATTGCTTGCTCTGAGTGGAAAGTACCTTGACCACCAGTGAAACCCTGACAGATTACTTTAGTGTCTTTGTTAATTAATACAGACATTATTTAGCCTCCGCAGCAGCAACAACTTTTTGAGCAGCATCTGTTAGAGACTCAGCTGCAATGATATCAACATCAGAATTAGCAAGCACTTCGCGACCTAGGTCTGCGTTTGTACCTTCTAGACGAACAACTACAGGAACTGTTACGCCTACTTCTTTAACCGCACCGATAATACCTTCAGCGATCATGTCACAACGTACGATGCCACCGAAGATGTTTACTAGTACTGCGCTAACATTGTCATCAGAAAGGATGATCTTGAATGCTTCAGCTACACGCTCTTTTGTCGCGCCGCCGCCTACATCAAGGAAGTTTGCTGGTTTGCCGCCGTGTAGGTTAACGATATCCATCGTACCCATTGCTAGACCTGCACCGTTAACCATACAGCCAACGTTACCATCTAGTGCTACGTAGTTTAGTTCCCACTGTGCTGCGTGTGCTTCGCGCTCATCTTCTTGAGATGGATCATGCATTTCACGTAGTTTAGGCTGACGGTACATCGCGTTTGAGTCGATGTTAATCTTGCCGTCTAGACAAAGAAGGTTACCTTCGCCAGTGATTACAAGCGGGTTGATTTCCAGTAGAGCTAGGTCGTACTGAGCGAACATTTCACCAAGACCCATGAAGATCTTAACGAATTGTTTGATTTGATCGCCAACTAGACCAAGTTTGAACGCCAGTTCACGACCTTGGTAAGCTTGAGGACCAACTAGTGGGTCAATCGCAGATTGGTGAATCAACTCAGGAGTTTCTTCAGCGATTTTCTCGATGTCCACACCGCCTTCAGTTGATGCCATGAATACAATTTTACGAGTTGCACGGTCTACCACTGCGCCTAGGTAAAGTTCGTTAGCAATGTTCGAAGCTTCTTCTACTAGGATCTTAGTTACAGGCTGACCATTCGCGTCTGTTTGGTAAGTTACTAGGTTTTTACCAAGCCATTTTTGAGCAAACTCTTTCACACCTTCTTTAGTGTCGTGCAACTCAACGCCACCCGCTTTACCACGGCCACCTGCGTGCACTTGACACTTAACAACTTTCTTTTCAGTGCTGATACGGCCAGCAGCTTCGAAAGCCTCTTGAGCAGTATCACATGCGAAACCTTCTGGTACAGGCAAACCGAATTCTGCAAACAGCTGTTTGGCTTGATATTCATGCAAATTCATTTTGTTATTCCATTTGTTTATCCCTAAAGGGATTTATTATTTCCATTAGACAATCAGCATTGCTGAGTCTACATCGTAGGGTGCTTCTAAACTCTTATCGATTCTTCGATAAAATCTAAACTAAATGTGAGCATATTTAGCTTACTAAAATAGAGAGCCCACAATTGCGAGCTCTCTATAGTGCTCAACTTATACGTCTAGTAATAAGCGAGCTGGATCCTCAAGTAGTTCTTTGATTGTCACTAAGAAGCCTACTGATTCACGGCCATCAATCAGACGGTGATCGTATGACAACGCTAGGTACATCATTGGTAGAATTTCTACTTTGCCATCAACAGCCATCGGACGCTCTTGGATTTTGTGCATACCAAGAATTGCTGATTGAGGCGGGTTGATAATAGGCGTAGACATCAATGAACCAAATACACCACCGTTGGTGATAGTGAAGTTACCACCAATCAACTCATCAACAGTTAGCTTGCCATCACGGCCTTTGATCGCTAGCTCTTTGATGCCTTTTTCGATGTCTGCGAAACCTAGAGTATCGCAATCTTTCAGAACAGGAGTAACAAGACCGCGAGGAGTCGATACTGCCATGCTGATGTCGAAGTAGTTGTGGTAAACGATGTCTGTACCATCGATAGACGCATTAACTTCAGGGAAACGTTTTAGTGCTTCTGTAACTGCTTTCACGTAAAAAGACATGAAGCCCAAACGAGTACCGTGACGCTCTTCAAATTGGTCTTTGTACTGCTTACGAAGGTCCATGATTGGCTTCATGTTAACTTCATTAAACGTAGTCAACATCGCAGTGCTGTTTTTCGCTTCTAGTAGACGGTTTGCAACAGTCTTACGAAGACGAGTCATTGGAACACGCTTTTGGCTACGTGCAGCAGCAGGAGCTTGAACCGGCGCTTCTTCTGATGCAGCAGGAGCAGACTTAGCAGCGGCTAAATGAGCATCAATATCTTCACGAGTAATACGACCACCAACACCTGTACCTTTCACTTGAGCAGCTTCAAGGTTGTGTTCTGCTAACAGACGGCGAACCGCAGGGCTCAGCGCATCATTGCTCTCTTCTGACAGAGATGCTTTATGACGCTTGTCAGGAGAAGCTTCTGTCTCTTCAGTTGTGTCTGTCGTTGGTTCACCAGCAACCGCACCTGGCTTAAGCTTAGCGATAAGTTGCTTAGAAAGTACGGTTGCACCTTCTTCTTCGATAATAGCTTCTAAAACACCCGCTTCAGGAGCAGGTACTTCTAGAACTACTTTATCTGTTTCGATATCTACAATGACTTCATCACGAGCAACAGCTTCACCAGGTTTCTTGTGCCAAGTTGCTACTGTTGCGTCAGCCACTGATTCAGGTAAATCTGGAACCAGAATTTCAATTGTCATATCTGTGTCTTCCTTTTACTTCTAGTTCTTAATTAGGGTCAGAGCGTCGTCAATCAACGCTTTTTGTTGTTTCAAGTGTACTGACATGTAGCCTACAGCAGGAGAGGCTGACGCAGGGCGACCTGCATACTTAAGATCAGCACCAGCTGGTATTGCAGCACGGAAGTTGTGTTGACTCGAGTACCAAGCGCCTTGGTTTTGCGGCTCTTCTTGACACCAAACGTAATCTTCAACATTCGTGTATTGCGCAATTGCAGCTTCTACGTCTTCTTTCGGGAATGGGTATAGTTGTTCAATACGTACTATTGCAACATCATCTTGCTCATTCTTACGTCGCTGTTCTAGTAAATCGAAGTAGACTTTGCCAGAACAAAATACAACGCGCTTAACCTTATCTGCAGCAAGCTCATCAATCTCACCAATTGCTGGTTGGAATGTGCCTTGCGCTAGGTCTTCTAAAGAAGAAGTACATAGAGGGTGACGAAGCAGTGACTTCGGAGACATCACAATCAATGGACGACGCATCGGTCTTACAACCTGACGGCGAATCATGTGATAAACCTGAGCCGGTGTCGACGGAACAACTACTTGCATGTTCTGTTCAGCACATAACTGCAAGTAACGTTCTAAACGAGCTGACGAGTGCTCTGGGCCTTGACCTTCATAACCGTGTGGTAGAAGCATTGTCAAACCACATAGACGTGCCCATTTTTGCTCACCAGAAGAAATAAACTGGTCGATAACAACTTGTGCGCCGTTCGCAAAGTCACCGAACTGAGCTTCCCAAAGCGTTAGGCCGCCTGGTTCTGCTGTCGCATAGCCGTATTCAAAAGCTAGAACTGCTTCTTCAGACAACACGGAGTCAAACACTTGGAATGGACCCTGCTTGTCATGAATGTTCGCTAGCGGAACATAGGTGCTCGCATCCGTTTGGTTATGCAGGACAGAGTGACGGTGGAAGAAAGTACCACGACCAGAATCTTGACCAGAAATACGGATACGTTTTCCATCATCAACTAGTGTTGCATAAGCTAATGTTTCAGCCATACCCCAATCAATTTGCTTCTCGCCATTGATCATTGACATACGGTCGTTATACAGCTTATTTACACGGCTTTGTAACTTGTGGCTATCTGGATATTGGCAAAGTTTTGTACCTAGATCTTTTAATCTTTCTAGTTCAACTTCGTTATCCCATTCGATATTCCAGTCATGCCCTAAGTAAGGAGCCCAATCCACAGAATGTAACGCCATCGGACGCCATTCTTTCACCACAACTTCACCATGATCTAGAGCGTCACGATATTCGTTGACCAATTGAGTTGCAGTTTCGATATCGAATTCACCGCGATCAATCAGAACGTCTGCATAAAGCTTGCGAGGTGTTGGGTGTTTTTTGATCTTTTGGTACATCAGAGGCTGAGTTGCATTAGGCTCATCAGCTTCGTTGTGGCCATGACGACGGTAACAAACCAAATCAATCACTACATCACGACCAAACGTATTACGGTAGTCCAGAGCCAAACGCGCAACAAAAGCAACCGCTTCTGGATCATCAGCATTAACGTGGAAGATTGGCGCCTGTACCATTTTAGCGATATCGGTACAGTACATGGTAGAGCGTGTGTCACGCGGGTTAGATGTGGTGAAACCTACTTGGTTATTCACTACAATACGAACCGTACCACCAACACAAAAGCCACGAGCTTGAGACATGTTAAACGTCTCTTGCACTACACCTTGACCAGCGATAGCTGAGTCACCATGAATCGTAATAGGTAACACACTACGTCCATCTTTATCGCCTAAACGATCTTGGCGAGCACGTACAGAACCAATAACTACTGGGTTTACGATTTCTAAGTGAGAAGGGTTAAATGCTAGTGCTAAGTGAACATCGCCACCTGGAGTCGCAAAATCGGCAGAGAAACCTTGGTGATACTTAACGTCACCAGTACCCCACGTGTCGTCGTGCTTACCAGCAAACTCATCAAATAAGTCTTGTGGTTTTTTGCCTAGCACGTTAACTAGCATGTTCAAACGCCCGCGGTGAGCCATGCCCACTACAACTTCACGCATACCCTGCCCACCGGCATGACGAATGATTTCTTTCGTCATTGGGATCAGCGCGTCACCACCTTCTAGAGAGAAACGCTTAGCACCTGGGAATTTAGCACCTAAATAGCGCTCAAGACCTTCAGCAGCAGTTAGCTCTTCTAGGAATGATTGTTTTTCTTCGCGGTTGAATGATGGTTGACCAGATACTGACTCCAAACGTTGTTGAATCCAACGTTTTTGTTCAGTGTTAGTCATGTGCATGTATTCTGCACCGATAGAACCACAGTACGTTTGTTTTAGCGCCTTAAATAGATCTTTAAGCACCATCGTTTCTTGGCCAATGGCAAAAGAACCGACGTTAAACGTTTCGTTGAAATCATCTTCGGTGAGGTTGTGGAATGCAGGATCCAGCTCAGAGACTGTATCGCGTTTCCATAGACCTAACGGGTCTAAATTTGCAGCTTGATGCCCTCGGAATCGGTAAGCATTGATAAGTTGCAGTACTTTTACTTGTTTAGCATCGACATCAGGATCACTAACTTGGACGTTGTAATGCTTTGTCTCTTGGGCGAGTCGTCTGAAGTATTCGCGAACTCGTGAATGCGGTTGTTCAACCACTTCTGAAGATTGCACAGGCAATTCTTCAAATACACGTTTCCACTCCTCACTAACCAGATCGGGATCACTTAGATACAGTTCGTAGAGTTCTTCTACATAAGTTGCATTGGCGCCAGCCAAGTGTGAAGACTCGAGCCATGCCTTCATCACGCCGTTGTGCATATTTTCCCTTAACCAGTAGGTTTCACGTTTGCTGCGGTCTAAAGCCGAGCTATTAAAAGGCCGCCCAAAACAACTAGGGCGGCAATTTTTGTTATTTTTTAAACCGAACGATTCACAAGCATAGTCTTGATATGACCAATTGCTTTCGTTGGATTTAGTCCCTTAGGACAAACACTTACACAATTCATGATGCCATGGCAACGAAAAACGCTAAATGCATCATCAAGATTAGATAAACGTTCATCTGTTGCTGTATCTCGGCTATCAATTAGCCAACGGTACGCTGCAAGCAACCCAGCTGGTCCGATGAATTTATCTGGGTTCCACCAGAAAGACGGACAAGAAGTTGTACAACACGCACACATGATACATTCATATAATCCATCTAAATGCGCACGCTCATCAGGGCTTTGAAGATTTTCACGTGCAGGTGGAACGTTCCCTTCAGATACAAGGAAAGGCTTCACTTTTTCGTAGTTGTCATAGAACTGCGTCATATCGACGATTAAATCACGCACAACCGGCAAACCAGGTAGCGGGCGGATTACGATCTTATCTTGACCAGATAAAGCAGACAGTGGCGTGATACACGCTAGTCCGTTTTTACCGTTCATATTCAGACCATCCGAGCCACATACACCTTCACGACAAGAGCGGCGGAATGCAAGTGTTGGATCTTGCTCTTTTAATAGGATCAACGCATCCAAAAGCATCATATCTGAGCCTTCATCAGCCTCAAGGACGTAGTCCTTCATATACGGCTTTTGATCGACATCTGGGTTGTAACGATACACAGAGAAATTCAGTTTCATTTTCTTACCCTCTCCTTAGTACGTACGTGCTTTTGGTGGGAATGCTTCACGATGGACAGGTTCCATATTCACATTACGCTTAGACATAGATTCTGTCTCAGGGCTGTAAAGTGAATGGCATAGCCATTGTTCATCGTCACGGTCTGGGAAGTCGAAGCGAGCATGTGCGCCACGGCTTTCAGTACGGAAATTAGCAGCAACAGCTGTCGCATAAGCCGTTTCCATTAAGTTTTCTAGTTCAAGACACTCGATACGTTGAGTGTTGAACTCCGTAGACTTATCAGAAAGGTGTGCATTCTTCAGGCGCTCGCGAATCGCTTTAAGCTCTTCTAGGCCTTCAGCCATCGCTTTACCTTCTCGGAATACTGAGAAGTTGTTCTGCATACATTGTTGCAAGTCTTTGCGGATTTGCGCAGGGTCTTCACCACCTGTGCTGTTTTCCCAACGGTTGTAACGTTCAAGTGAACGAGCAATATCTTCTTCTGTTGCAGGTTTAGCATCCGCTTGCTTATTCAGAGTCTCACCAAGGTGTAGACCTGTAGCACGGCCAAATACAACTAAATCAAGTAACGAGTTGCCACCAAGTCGGTTAGCACCGTGTACAGATACTGATGCAATCTCACCACACGCAAACAAACCTTGAACTTCAACATCAGAGCCGTCTTCGCTCTGCTTGATAGCTTGACCTGAAACCTGTGTAGGTACACCGCCCATCATGTAGTGACATGTAGGGATTACTGGGATCGGCTCTTTTACTGGGTCAACGTGTGCAAATGTACGAGATAATTCACAAACGCCAGGTAGACGAGATTCAAGCGTCTCTTTACCTAGGTGATCGAGTTTCAACTTGATGTGTGGACCCCATGGACCGTCGCAGCCGCGACCTTCACGAATTTCAACCATCATTGAACGAGCTACAACATCACGACCCGCTAAGTCTTTCGCGTTTGGAGCGTAACGTTCCATGAAACGTTCACCGTCTTTGTTTAGAAGGTAACCACCCTCACCACGACAACCTTCCGTTACAAGAACGCCTGCACCAGCGATACCCGTTGGGTGGAACTGCCACATTTCGATATCTTGCATTGGAACGCCAGCACGGATCGCCATGCCAACACCGTCACCAGTATTGATGTGAGCGTTTGTCGTTGAAGCGTAAATACGACCAGCACCACCAGTTGCTAGGATTGTTGCTTTTGCTTTGAAGTAGCATACTTCGCCTGTTTCCATGCAAAGTGCTGTTGTACCAAGAATGGCACCATCTTCATTCTTCACAAGATCAAGCGCATACCACTCAGAGAAAACCGTCGTTTTGTGCTTGATGTTTTGTTGGTAAAGCGTATGAAGAAGTGCGTGACCAGTACGGTCAGCTGCAGCTGCTGTACGAGCCGCTTGTTCACCGCCAAAGTTTTTAGATTGGCCCCCGAAAGGACGTTGATAAATTGTACCGTTATCAAAACGAGAGAATGGAAGGCCCATTTTCTCTAGTTCAATAACTGATTCAGGGCCATTTTTACACATGTATTCGATTGCATCTTGGTCACCGATGTAGTCTGAACCTTTTACAGTATCGTACATGTGTTGTTCCCAATGATCTTCGTGCGCATTACCAAGAGCAACGGTAATACCGCCTTGCGCAGATACAGTATGAGAACGGGTCGGAAATACTTTAGACAGCAAAGCACATGATAGGCCTTGCTCAGAAATTTGTAGTGCGGCACGCATACCTGCACCACCAGCGCCAATAACTACGGCATCAAACTCACGAACAGGAATAGTCACTTACGCACCCCACAAAATAAACAGACCAGAGAAGAAGTATCCAAATAGGACAGCGATAACACCAAGTTGAAGGCCACCACGAAGTTTCGCGCATTTGATGTAGTCAGTAAGAACTTGCCACAATCCAATCCAAGCGTGGATCAGAACAGAAGTCAGCGCTAACATCGTGAATGCTTTAGTGAAAGTTCCACCAAAGAATTGTGTCCAAGATGCGTAAGAGATATCACCAGAAAAAGCACAGAAGCTAATTAGGTAAATAGTGTAAAGAGTCATGATTATTGCGGTGGCACGAATCAGTAGGAAATCGTGTACGCCATTACGACCAAAGGTAGATACGTTGTTTACCATACTAAAATCCCCGCTAGTACAGATAATACCGCAGTTGCGACGAAGGTAACCTTCGCGCTCATCGCACCAGATTCAAGTTCTTCAAAATGACCCAAATCCATCAGAAGGTGACGAATACCACCAGCAATGTGATATGCCAAAGCGGTTAGAATGCCCCAAAGAATAAACTTAACGAAGAAGCCATCGACAATGTCTTTTGCTTCCATAAAGCCTACTGGGGAAGAGAGGGAAATTGATAGTAACCAAAGCAAAATTCCGATCGCAACAAAGGTAATCACCCCAGACACACGGTGTAGGATGGATGCAATTGCAGTGATAGGAAAGTGGATGGTCTGTAAATCTAAATTAACAGGTCTTGTCTTTCTTTCTTTCACGGGCTTGCTCACTCAGCTCCATTGAGCATTTACAGTTATTAAATAACTTTTGATATTGTTATGGACAAATTTTAGTCTGAAACCTACAAAATGTAACACTTTCTTAACAACTATCCGCAATAACACCCCAGATAAATGTAAAAACTTTGTTAACAAACAGACCAAGAAAGACACCTCACATTTCTTTCTAGCCTTGAATTTATAAGGTTTTAACCAAAATTTTCAGCGACACTATACGGCCGGCAACATTCTAATACAATTGATGTAACAAATTATGCTACACAGACCAGATTTTTAACGAATTTAATGTAAAAAACACTAACAAGTGCACACAAAACTGCAGAAAAATTGACTTTCGGACCTAAGACCAGTAAAAAAATGGCACATAAACATCCTGGACGGATTAATAATAAACAAAGGAGATTGTTATGGCGGATAAGAAAGCTACCCTTCATATTGAAGGTCAAGCGCCAATCGAACTGCCAATTACGGAAGGTGTACTAGGTACTCCGGTAATTGATGTTCGCACACTAGGTTCTAATGGATTCTTCACTTTTGACCCTGGTTTTCTTGCCACTGCATCTTGTGAATCTCAAATTACTTTCATTGACGGTGGAAAAGGTATTCTTCTACACCGTGGTTACCCAATTGATCAACTTGCCAATAACGCTGACTACTTAGAAGTTTGTTATATTCTTCTTTACGGCGAAGCCCCATCTCGTTCTCAATATGAAGAGTTCAAAACGACAGTAACTCGTCATACGATGGTTCATGAGCAAATTGCTAGCTTCTTCCACGGCTTCCGCCGTGACGCTCACCCAATGGCTGTAATGTGTGGTGTAGTCGGTGCTCTTGCAGCGTTCTACCACGATTCACTAGATATCAACAACGACACTCACCGCGAAATCGCGGCGTACCGTCTAATTTCTAAAATGCCTACACTGGCAGCAATGTGTTACAAGTACTCGATCGGTCAACCGTTCATCTACCCTCGTAACGACCTAAGCTACGCAGAAAACTTCCTTCACATGATGTTTGCAAACCCTTGTGAAGAATATGAAGTAAATCCAATCGTTGCTCGCGCAATGGATAAGATCTTCACTCTGCACGCAGACCATGAACAAAATGCATCAACGTCAACAGTACGTCTTTCTGGTTCATCAGGCGCTAACCCATTTGCATGTATCGCTGCAGGTATCGCATCTCTTTGGGGCCCTGCGCATGGTGGTGCAAACGAAGCGTGTCTGCGTATGCTTGAAGAGATTGGTAGCGTAGATAACATCGAAGAATACGTAGCGAAAGCAAAAGACAAAGATGACCCATTCCGTCTAATGGGCTTCGGTCACCGCGTTTATAAGAACTACGATCCACGTGCTACCGTAATGCGTGAAGCGTGTCACGAAGTACTGAAAGAGCTAAACATTAAAGATCCTCTACTAGATGTAGCAATGGAGCTTGAGCGTATCGCACTTTCTGACGAATACTTCGTCTCTAAGAAACTATACCCGAACGTAGATTTCTACTCAGGCATCATCCTGAAAGCAATCGGCATTCCTGTTTCAATGTTCACCGTAATCTTCGCGATGTCTCGTACTATCGGTTGGATTGCGCACTGGAACGAAATGCACAGCGATCCGACGAACCGCATCGGTCGTCCTCGTCAGCTATACACTGGTGAAGAACAACGTGACTTCCAGCCTCTTCACGAACGTGAATAGTCTGAAGTTTAAGTAAATAAAAAGGCTTGGTGGATGTCCATCAAGCCTTTTTTATCACACAAGGTTTCTATACTGGGTTATCAATATCAATAAAACTGACGTCTAATCCATGTTCTTTGGTTAACCACTCACCAAGAGCCTTAATACCATAACGTTCAGTTGCATGGTGACCAGCCGCAAAATAATGGATGTCTTGTTCACGTGCTGAATAAGTGGTTCGTTCTGAAATTTCACCAGAGATAAACGCGTCTAGATTATTCGCTGCAGCCAATTCAATGTAATCTTGCCCGCCGCCAGTACACCAACCTACCGTTTCAATCATTTTATCTGCGTTTTCAGGAGCAATGTGTAACGGCTTACGATTCAGTACTTGATCAATTTTTGCTGCAAACTCGGAACCTGTCGTTGGTTTCTTTAATCTACCAAACATAGCGACTGACTGCGGGTGCCCCTCTAACCCCCCTTCCACATCAATTTCAAGTAACCTCGCAAGTTCAGCGTTGTTACCTAGTTCTGGGTGAATATCTAGCGGTAAGTGGTAACCCATCAAGTTAATGTCATTTTTAATCAACGTACGAATGCGCTTCCCTTTCATTCCACGAATAGGTTCCGGCTCGCCTTTCCAAAAATAACCGTGATGCACCAGTAACGCATCGGCTTTTAACTCAACCGCTTTATCAATTAGCGCCTGAGAAGCCGTCACTCCAGTAACTACTCGCTTAACTTCAGCCTTGCCTTCAACTTGTAAGCCATTAGGGCTGTAATCTTTGATCTGTTGAGGTTGCAACTTTTCGTTAAGTAGCTTTTCTAATTGTAAGTTATTCATTTTTACTTCCAGCTTACCTTTATAATAACGTCGTTATATCAATTTACGGGTAGAATGTCGAAAGCCCTTCCATTCTGTTTGTTAAGAACAGATGACTGAAGTTTACGAGGAACCGATGACTGAACTGCAACGTTTTTACCAATGGGTGATTAGCTCACCACCGCTACTAGAAATCAAGCCGCCCATTTCTGATCTAAGCGCATTCTCAAATCACCAAGAACTTAAAAAATCACATACCTATAGCGGTAACCCTAGATTAGGCTTCCTCTATCAACACCTATGTGAACAAGTCATCATGACTTCGGATAATTATTCAATCAAGCACGATGAGATTCAGATTAATGTTGAGGGAAGAACACTCGGCGCAATCGACTTTATCCTGGAAGATACAGACAACCAAAGGTTAGAACACTGGGAAGTGGCAATTAAGTTTTACCTCCTTCACGAGCAAACATGGTTTGGTCCGAACTCTCATGACCAATTAGATAAGAAACTCGATAGAATGCTCAGCCACCAGCTTGGTATGTCCTCTTCAGTCGCCTTTGTTGAGCAGTATCCAGAGATCGATGTCGACTCAAAACACTTACTCATGCAAGGTCGCCTATACACCAACCCATTCTTAGAGCAAAATGTTCCTACTGAATGCTTGGGCTACAACATTAACTCAAGCCAAGTAAATGGTTTATGGTGCTATCAAAACCAAGCTCATCTAATCACTGAAGCGCTCTACCCTCTTACCAAAGAACAATGGGCAGCAGGAACAAAGGATTTCAGCGGCGAGCCTATCACTGAGTTTGGTGATCGCTTCGTCCATGGACAGACCAAATCTGGCCAGTTCTGGTTTGTGATGCCACAACGTTGGCCACACGGTTAACCCATTCAGCTATTGGGTTCGCTTGATCTTAGCCGCTTACTCACAGACAAATAAAAAAGGGCTGATGCTTTCACATCAACCCTTCTATTATTTGCTTGATAACTCTATGAATCGTATTCGATTATAGACCCGCAGCTGCAAATACTTGGTTCACAATCTCTTGAGCTTCAGCTTCGATTGCTTTTAGATGCTCTTCACCTTTAAAGCTTTCACAGTAGATCTTGTAAATATCTTCAGTGCCTGATGGACGAGCAGCAAACCAACCATTTTCGGTTGTTACCTTAAGGCCACCAATAGCAGCACCATTACCTGGAGCGTGCGTTAAGCGGGCCGTAATCGCATCACCAGCAAGTGTCTCAGCTGAAACCATCTCTGGAGATAGCTTTTTCAGCACATCTTTTTGCGCGCCATTTGCTACCGCTTGAATACGGTTGTACTTAGATTCACCGTGTTTAGCAGCAAGCTCTTCGTAGTATTCTTGTGGGTTCTTACCCGTTACTGCTGTGATCTCAGCCGCAAGTAGGCAAAGAATCAGGCCATCTTTGTCTGTTGACCACGGCGTACCGTCTTTGCGTAGGAATGAAGCACCTGCAGACTCTTCACCACCGAAGCCAAATTTACCTTGATAAAGGCCATCAACAAACCATTTGAAGCCAACTGGCACTTCACAAAGTTCACGACCAAGGTCAGCAACAACACGGTCAATCAACGCACTTGATACTAGTGTCTTGCCAACAGCAACATTTTTACCCCAACTTTCGCGGTGGCGGTATAGGTAATCAATACATACTGCTAGGAAGTGGTTAGGGTTCATTAAGCCTTTAGGCGTCACGATACCATGGCGGTCGTAATCTGGGTCGTTACCAAATGCTAGTGCGTACTCATCTTTAAGAGCCAGTAAGCCAGCCATCGCGTATGGCGAAGAACAGTCCATACGAACCACGCCGTCTTTATCTAAAGACATAAATTGGAAAGAAGGGTCAACCGCTTCACTTACTAAAGTAAGATCTAAGTTGTACGCTTTGCCAATTTGACGCCAGTAGTCAATACCGCTGCCGCCCAGTGGATCAACACCAATCTTGATGTTCGCTTTCTGGATAGCTTCCATATCAACCACGTTAATCAAATCAGCAACGTATGGAGCAACCAGATCGACTTCTTTCACTAATTCAGACTGTTTAGCCTGTGCGATAGGTGTACGTTTTAGACCTTGCATTTCTTCAGCAATGATTACGTTTGCACGATCTTCAATTGCTTGCGTGAGCTCAGCTTCAGCAGGACCGCCGTGTGTCGGGTTGTATTTGATACCACCGTCTTGTGGTGGATTGTGCGAAGGCGTGATAACAATGCCGTCGGCTTTCTTGTCATTCACTAGGTTGTACGTAAGAATCGCGTGCGAGATACCAGGTGTTGGAGTGAAGCCGTTGTTTTCTTGAATAATAACTTCAACACCGTTCGCTACAAGTACTTCAATTACCGTAGAGAACGCAGGCTCAGATAGAGCGTGAGTATCTTTACCTAGGAAAAGAGGTCCCGTTGTACCTTGTTCTGCACGTACTTCGGCAACCGCCTGCGCAATTGCCAAGATATGATTTTCATTAAACGTTGATTTGTCTGCAGTACCGCGATGACCAGAAGTACCAAATAGGACTTTATGATCAGGGTTTGTAGCGTCCGGTTGCTGTAAAAAATAGTTAGATACTAAAGCCGGAATATTATGAAGATCTTCCTGCTGAGCTTTTTGCCCGGCACGAGGGTGCATAGCCATTTTTGACATCCTTATATAAATTTAAAAACAAAAAAACCTCATAATATCTTTATTTTATAGGACATTATGAGGTTTAAATCAGATTTCTCTAAATGGAACCTGTTACTTTTTCAATTAAATCAGCTTGGAAATTCATGCGACTCATTAGCTGTTCAACCATCTGTCGTTTGCGACTCGTATTATTATTCGTTATTACCCAAAATGGGCTATTTGGAATCGCTTTCGGCTTGGTTGTATTGCCATTTGCCAACAAAGTTTCTTCATTGTCAGCGAAGTAGACTCTCTTTCTACCCTTAACTTGTGTTGCTTCGGAAAAGCTTTCTCGGTCAATATGATGCAATGTAGACAGAACCAGCATGAAGCGATCAATAGCTTTCTTTAATGAAGCAAATTCATCAGAGATCAGTAGAGAGCGCATTTCTTTAACGCCATCCACTTTAGCCTCAATTACACCAGCATCTTTGCTAACAACAATGCCTTTAGGCTGGGTTACGTCTTTAATTTGAACTGCTTTCTGACCATCAACATCCAATAAACGGCGTAAAATATCTGATGCACTTTCGCCAATATGTTCTGTCTGACCTGCAATATAGCGGTACAGGTCTTCATCAACCTCAATTGTTTTCATTCGCTTTTCACAATCTCAATGTTTAAACTCTGGGGGATTATAGCGAGATCCGCGCGGATACTCTACGTTAAACCCATCATGAATAAGATAAAATGTCAGTACAGCTCAACTATAAAATTGAAGGTAAAGGTCACACCATTGTTTTGATCCATGGATTATTCGGAAATTTAGATAATTTAGGGCTTTTAGCTAGGGATCTTAAGCAAGATCATCAAGTACTTAGTATCGACCTTCGAAATCACGGAAGTTCTTTTCATAGTGAACAGCATGATTACCAACTAATGGCTGCAGACGTTGCAAACCTATTACTTAAACTCAAGATTTCAGAAGTAACCGTTATTGGTCATTCGATGGGTGGAAAAGTAGCGATGGCATTGACAGAAACAGAGACTGTCACGATCAATAAACTCATCGTCTTAGATATGGCGCCTGTCGCTTATCAGCAACGTCGTCACGATAATGTGTTTCAAGGTCTTTGCGCTGTTACTGAAGCAAAGCCAGCATCTCGCGCTGCTGCATTAAAGATTTTAGCTGAACACATCGAAATTGATGGCGTTAGACAATTTCTGACCAAGTCCCTATTTAAAGATGGCAGCATAATGAAGTGGCGTTTTAATGTTCAATCTCTGCTCGACAACTACGAACAGATCATTGGCTGGAAAACAATCCCTCTATGCACCACTCCAACTCTGTTTGTGAAAGGCGGCGACTCCGACTACCTCACTGGTGAACATCAGTCTCAGGTACAAGCTCAGTTTGCCAACGCAAAAGCTCATGTGATCGCAAATACAGGCCATTGGCTGCATGCAGAAAAACCAGCAGAAGTATTACGCGCTATACGTAAATTTATCGGCTAACGAGCGAAATCCCGATAAATCAGAATTCTGCAAACACTGTGCATTAACTTTATTGATCAACAATGCTATAGTGCGCGCAAGCAAAATTGGTATATAGGGATCCCATGCTTTACGACTACATGAACTTGCTTGAATCTATTGGTTTAGATCTTCTTTTCGCCGCTATCTTCTTCTTGATTGGTATGGCAATTAAAGATGTTTTAAAACAAGGAAATGTTCCTGCATTTGGTCGTCGAATTGTGTGGATGGTACTCTTCTTAGGTTGTGCTGGGTTTATTGCCAAAGGGCTAATCCAACTTAGCTGGGAAGGGACCGGAATTGGTTGATAGCCTCAACAAACTCTATAACTCCAACATCAGACACAATGAAAGGTAACGATTCTATGGCAAGTGTAGGTCTCTTCTTTGGTAGCGACACAGGTAATACTGAAGCTGTTGCTAAGATGATTCAAAAGCAATTGAGCAAGCAACTAGTTCACGTTCAAGACATTGCAAAAAGCAGTAAAGAAGACATCGATAACTTCGATCTTCTTATTCTAGGTATTCCAACTTGGTACTACGGCGAAGCACAGTGTGATTGGGATGATTTCTTCCCTGAATTAGAAGCAATTGATTTCTCGACTAAGCTTGTTGCTATTTTTGGCTGTGGTGACCAAGAAGATTACGCTGAGTACTTCTGCGATGCGATGGGTAACATTCGCGATATCGTTGAAGCGAAAGGCGGTACTATCTTAGGCTACACATCTACTGATGGTTACGAATTCGAAGCCTCAAAAGGCTTAGTGAACGACGACGATAGCCAATTTGTTGGTCTATGTATCGACGAAGATCGTCAACCAGAACTTACTGACGAGCGTGTTTCTAACTGGGTTAAACAAATCCACGAAGAAATGTGTTTGGCTGAATTAGAAGATTAATTCTTCTCAATCGGCAATAAAAAAACCTCCGCTAGCGGAGGTTTTTTTATGACTCAAGCAATTCTTCTTCATCTCTAAACTCAGGCTTCTTACGCACATATAACTTTCTCTGCACTTCAGAAACAACATTCCCATTTTTATCCTTAACGTGAATAATAAATTCAGGAAAGCATTTGTCGCCTAATGCCGTTTTCCGATATATTTCATCAAGATGATTTTGAGTAATTTCGAAATTGGCGTATAAATCAGATTGGCCTGGTTTGATGAAGTTAATGCTCGCTTCTTTGTCCCATACATAATATTGCTCACCTAAAATCCCCATTAACATGAGTGAATACACAGGGTCGGTAAGGGAGAAGATGCTGCCGCCATACTGCGTTCGATTGGCATTCTTATTCCACCATCGCAATTTTAAGTACATATTCACTTCTCGGAAATCATCACTGATTCGAGTAATTTTAATTCCGGCCCCCCAAAAAGGCGGCCAGATATTCAAGGCAAACTTGACGACATTGGGTTTGTAAATTTTGGCGAGTTGTTTGTTCATTAATGACATTCCATGTCTAAATCTAAGTATAGAGTCGCTCAAAGCAACTGGTCTGACAACTACTATATGTGAGATACTTACATTTTACAAAAGTAAAATTTAACACACTAAGTAGTAACCCTTTGAAGTTCGTGGTTTATTGTTACCTGCTAGTAACCTATAATGGTAGGAATATTGAATTCTGTTAATTGCTACAGATCATCAACAGGAAAGTATATGTCAGACAATAATCAAGCGCTAAAGGATGCAGGTCTTAAAGTGACCCTTCCAAGGCTAAAAATTTTAGAAGTATTACAACAACCAGATTGCCAACACATTAGCGCTGAAGATTTATATAAGAAACTGATCGATCTTGGTGAAGAAATTGGTCTAGCAACGGTTTACCGTGTTTTAAACCAATTTGATGATGCAGGAATTGTAACTCGTCACCACTTCGAAGGCGGCAAATCAGTTTTCGAATTGTCGACTCAACACCACCACGATCACTTAGTTTGCCTAGACTGTGGCGAAGTTATTGAATTTTCTGATGACATCATTGAAGAGCGTCAGAAAGAAGTGGCATTAAAGTACAATGTCCAACTAACTAACCATAGTTTATACCTTTACGGTAAGTGTATTGAAGGGAACTGCAAAGACAACCCTAATGCACATAAAGCAAAATAATTTGCTTTCGCCTTCAAATAAAAATGCCAGCTAAAAAGCTGGCATTTTTCTTTCTAACAGTCTGTTAGCTATCTGCTTTTCCCCAAGTATCACGGAGACCAACCGTGCGGTTGAAAACTAGTGAATCTGACTTAGAGTCTTTTGAATCAACACAGAAGTATCCCGTACGCTCAAATTGGAAACCTTGTTCTGAAGCGGCTTCAGCCAAGCTAGGTTCAACAAAACCATTCAACTTAACAAGCGATTCTGAGTTAATCGTTGCAGCAAAGTCATCCGCAGCTGCTGGGTTAGCGACTGTGAACAAACGATCGTACAAGCGAATCTCAGCTAGCAGTGCTTTATCAGCTGATACCCAGTGGATAACACCCTTCACTTTACGACCGTCTGCAGGGTTCTTACCTAGCGTTTCGGCATCGTAAGAACAGAAGATAGTAGTAATGTTGCCTTCTGCATCTTTCTCGATACGCTCAGCTTTAATTACGTAAGCACCACGTAGACGAACTTCTTTACCTAGAACCAAACGCTTGTACTTCTTGTTTGCTTCTTCACGGAAGTCATCACGCTCAATCCAAACTTCACGAGTAAATGGTACTTCACGAGTGCCCATTTCAGGTTTGTTCGGGTGGTTAGCAACCGTTAGTGTTTCTACTTTGTCTGCATCGTAGTTTTCAATCACGATCTTAACCGGATCTAGAACAGCCATTGCACGTGGTGCATTTTCGTTCAAGTCATCACGGATACAAGACTCAAGCGAACCGAACTCAATCATGTTCTCTTGTTTAGTCACACCGATACGCTTACAGAATTCACGAATAGACGCAGAAGTGAAACCACGACGACGTAAACCAGAGATAGTCGGCATACGTGGGTCATCCCAACCTTGAACTAGGTTTTCAACCACAAGTTGGTTTAGCTTACGCTTAGACATCACTGTGTATTCAAGGTTCAGACGGCTGAACTCGTACTGACGAGGTTGGCAATCAATCGTAATGTTATCTAGAACCCAGTCGTACAGGCGACGGTTGTCTTGGAATTCAAGAGTACAGATAGAGTGCGTGATACCTTCCAACGCATCAGAGATACAGTGAGTGAAATCGTACATTGGGTAAATGCACCATTTGTCACCTGTCTGATGGTGGTGAGCAAAACGAACACGGTAGATAACAGGATCGCGCATTACCATGAATGACGAGCTCATGTCGATCTTAGCACGCAGACACGCTTTGCCTTCTTCAAAGCCACCGTCACGCATTTTTTCAAATAGCGCTAGGTTTTCTTCAGGGCTGCGGTCGCGGTATGGGCTTGCTTTACCTGGCTCTTTTAGCGTGCCACGGTATTCGCGGATCTGCTCAGGACTTAGCTCGTCAACGTACGCTAAGCCTTTATTAATTAATTCCACAGCATAAGCGTAAAGCGTATCGAAGTAGTTTGATGAGTAACAAATGTCACCAGACCATTCGAAGCCTAACCAGCTTACATCATTCTTAATTGACTCAACGTATTCAACGTCTTCTTTTTCAGGGTTTGTATCATCAAAGCGAAGATTACATTGTCCCTGGTAGTCCTGAGCAATACCAAAGTTCAAGCAAATAGATTTAGCGTGACCGATGTGCAGGTAACCATTTGGTTCCGGCGGGAAACGAGTATGCACGCTAGTGTGTGTACCATCCGCTAAATCTTTATCAATAATTTGGCGAATGAAATTCGATGGACGAGCCTCAGCTTCACTCATCTATAGCACCTCTATGTATTTAGTATTGTCAGAGAAAGTTATCTTTCCTGCCTAAGAAAATCAGTGCTTTTCGCACGAGCCCAAGATGGAAAGATCATTGTTGCTAATCATCCACAATTCTTAGCCTTTGCACAATAAGAACCATCAGTTAATTGCGATTATTTCTACTGTTCGATGAAGATTAGAACGAACCCAATTAGTTCTTACTAACTAGTAGACACAAAAAAGCCCCCCATCATATGGGAGGCTTCACTTTGACACTTACTTGAGAGTATTGATTACCTCTCCGTTAAGTACTTCCTTACTATGGAAGTTTTACATCAGATAGGTCTTCACCAGCACCGATAGCTTTCATTTCGCCAGCTACGATTTCAGCTAGAGGACCAAGAATAACTTGAAGGTTGTTCTCACCTAGTTTCACAACACCTTTAGCACCAAGCTTCTTAAGAACAGCTTCGTCAGCAACAGAGCGGTCTTTAAGAGTTAGACGTAGACGAGTGATACATGCGTCGATTGCAGTAAGGTTCTCGTGGCCACCTAGAGCTTTTAGGTATTGGCGAGCAAGGTCACCTTTTGGAGCTTCACCAGCTGGAGCTGGAGCTTCATCATCATCTTCACGACCAGGCGACTTCAGGTTGAAAGCGCGGATTGCGAAAGAGAAAGTGAAGAAGTATAGAGCACCGAAACCAAGACCGATTGCTAGAAGAACTAGTGGCTTAGTAGCTAGACCCCAGTTCAATACGAAGTCGATAAGACCTGCAGAGAAACCGAAACCGTGTAGAGTGCCGAACATGTTTGCAACTACTAGAGATAGACCAGTAAATACTGCGTGCATTGCGTATAGAGCAGGAGCTAGGAATACGAACATGAATTCTAGTGGCTCTGTGATACCCGTTAGGAATGAACAGAATGCTACTGAGAATAGTGCGCCACCAACTTGACCGCGTTTTTCAGCTGGAGCTGCTAGGTACATAGCTAGTGCTGCACCTGGTAGACCAAACATCATTACAGGGAAGAAACCGTTCATGAATACACCAGCGCCTTTATCGCCACCGAAGAAGCGGTGTAGGTCACCAGACTTAACTGTTTCAGTTACTTCTTTAACTACTGTAGTAACTTCAGGAGTTACAGAGTTAGCGAATGTGAACGTGTGCTCTTGACCAACTACTAGAGTCTTAGCAAGTGCAGGGTCTACACAAAGTTGTGTGATGTTAGCAAATGCGCCTTGACCAGCAACGATGATCTCTTGACATGTACCCATACCGAACCAGAAGTAAGAGTTCAATACGTGGTGAAGACCTACAGGGATAAGTGCACGGTTAAGAGTACCGTATACGAACTGACCAACTGCGCCAGAAGTAGATACTGCGTGCGCAAGTGCATCTAGGCCAGATTGAACACCAGGCCATACCACACCAGAAACTGCACCAGCCACTAGAGCAAACAGACCAGCCATGATAGGAACTAAACGTTTACCGGCAAAGAATGCTAGCCACTCTGGAAGGCGTGTTGCATGGAAAGCGTTGTATGAGTGACCGGCAATGATACCTGCGAAGATACCACCGAAGAAAGACATGTTAACGTCTGCGTTGATTGTTGTTGCTGTTGCTGTTAGTACGAAGTAAGCAACTGCACCAGCAAGACCTGCTGCACCGTTACCGTCTTTCGAAAGACCAATTGCGATACCTAGACCAAATAGCAGCGGTAGGTTGCCGAAAATCGCGCCACCAGCCTGAGCCATAAATGGAATATCTAGAAGGTCGCCTTGACCTAAACGTAATAGAAGCGCCGCAATCGGAAGCGTTGCGATAGGTAGCATTAATGCTTTACCTAGCTTCTGTGCATATCCAAGAATATTCACCGTAAGTTCCCCCTATAGGATTTTTTAGAATTTGGTCGAGAGACTTATTTTAGTCGCTCAATTTAGTCCTATTCAGTTTATTCCATTAATTTTGCTCCGCAAATTAAAACCTTACCATTTGTGATCCTAATCACCAGTTTTTACCAAATGCCAAGGTTTTTGCTAGCGAGATCATAAAACTTATTTTACAATTCAAAAAAATGAGTATTTGTAGATAATATTTGTCTCAGTTTGACGTTAAGTATAGCAAGTAAACCCTGCTCAAATCTCGGTTTTCACTTTATACGCCTCATCCATAAAAACAAAACTAATCAAACAAAAACATATACTTATAAATTAACTCGACTTTTTGAGCCCTTTGCTGAACAGATAAAACGTTGCCTAAATGATGATCACAAACTAAGTGCACTTTTAGGAAATAAAATGAATTTAAAGATCTCACGAAATAAGGATTAGCTGACTATGTATGCGCTAAGTAACTGTAAAATCTACACGGGTAGCGACGTTCTAACAGACCACGCTGTTATTATCGAAAATGACCTCATCAAATCGGTTTGCCCTACTGCTGAATTACCTGACGGTCTAGAAGTTCGTGACCTAGACGGCGCAAACTTAAGTCCTGGTTTTATCGACCTACAACTAAACGGTTGTGGCGGCGTAATGCTGAATGATGAAATCACAGCTGACACTATGCAAATCATGCATAAAGCTAACTTAAAATCTGGCTGCACTAGCTTCCTTCCTACGCTAATTACCTCTTCAGATGAAGATATGCGAGCCGTGATTACAGCAGCTCGTGAATATCACAGTAAATACCAGAACCAATCGTTAGGTTTACACCTAGAAGGTCCTTATCTTAACGTTGCGAAAAAAGGTATTCACAGCGTCGATCATATTCGTAAGTCAGACGAAGATATGATTAGCCTAATTTGTGAAAACAGCGACCTTGTTGCGAAAGTGACCCTAGCACCTGAGCTCAATGACCCTGAACACATTGAACGCCTTCACGCGGCTGGCGTAGTCGTTTCCATCGGCCACACAAACGCGACATATGCAGAAGCACGAAAAGGCTTCGAGTCAGGAATTACTTTTGCAACTCACCTATTTAACGCAATGACTCCTATGGTCGGCCGTGAACCTGGTGTGGTTGGCGCAATCTACGATACGCCTGAAGTGTATGCTGGTATTATTGCTGACGGTTTCCATGTTGATTATGCAAACATTAGAGTTGCTCACAAAATCAAAGGTGAAAAGCTAGTATTAGTGACCGATGCCACAGCTCCTGCAGGCGCTGACATGGAATACTTTATTTTTGTCGGTAAGAAAGTATATTACCGTGATGGTAAGTGTGTTGATGAAAATGGCACACTTGGCGGCTCAGCTCTGACAATGATCGAAGCAGTTCAGAACACAGTTGAGCACGCTGGTATCGCTTTGGACGAAGCTCTGCGTATGGCAACTCTTTACCCTGCGACTTCAATTGGTGTGGAAAACAAACTAGGCCGAATCAAAAAAGGCATGGTTGCAAACCTCACTGTATTTGATCGTGACTTCAATGTTCAAGCGACTGTTGTTAACGGACAATACGAGCAAAATTAATAATGAATGGCGGACAAATAGGTAACGTAGATTTAGTTAAACAACTAAATAGTGCAGCGGTATATCGATTAATCGATCAACAAGGGCCGATTTCTCGAATCCAAGTTGCAGATGTGAGTCAACTCGCACCAGCAAGTGTTACAAAGATTACCCGCCAACTTCTAGAACGCGGCCTTATCAAAGAGGTCGCGCAACAAGCGTCTACTGGCGGTAGACGTGCAATATCATTGACCACTGAAGTTGAGCCTTTCCACTCAGTTGCAGTTCGATTAGGTCGTGATTACATCCAATTTAGTTTATATGACTTAGGAGGCAAAGAGCTTGCCTTCTCTCATAAAGACCTTATCTACACTAACCAATCTGATTTAACGCGTGGTTTGATCGATCACCTCAAATCATTTGTTGAGCAAAACCAAGCATCGATTGAACAATTGATCGCAATTGGTATTACGCTGCCTGGTCTTGTCAACCCAACAACGGGTGTTGTTGAGTACATGCCTAATACAGATATTGACAATCTAGCATTGAGCGACATTATCCGTGATACATTCAACGTTGCGTGTTTTGTCGGTAACGATGTTCGTGGTATGGCGCTTGCTGAACACTACTTTGGGGCAAGCCAAGACAGCCAAGATTCTATCTTGGTTAGCGTGCACCGCGGTACTGGTGCAGGAATTATCGTCAATGGACAAGTATTCCTTGGACACAACCGAAACGTCGGTGAGATTGGCCATATTCAAATAGACCCTCTCGGTGAGCAATGTCAGTGCGGTAACTTTGGGTGTTTGGAAACTGTCGCCGCAAATCCGGCAATCATTGAACGCGTCAAGAAACTAATCAAGCAAGGATATGAGTCATCCCTAACAGAGTTAGACTCTATTACCATTAAAGATGTATGTGAACACGCAATTAATGGTGACGAATTAGCTAAGCAAAGTTTAGTGCGAGTTGGCAATCAGCTTGGTAAAGCGATAGCGATGACCATAAACCTATTCAACCCTCAAAAAGTCATCATTGCTGGTGATATTACAAGCGCTCAAGATATTGTTTTCCCTGCAATTAGGCGCAATGTAGAAAATCAGTCGTTAACAACTTTTCATAGCGGGTTACCTATTGTAGCATCTCAAATAGACAAATATCCGACCATGGGTGCGTTTGCTATGATTAAGCGTGCTATGCTAAACGGCGTTCTTCTTCAAAAGCTTCTTGAAGACTAGACTCAACAAATAGATTTACCAACGGGTCGTGTTTGAATAAACACGACCCGTTTTTACAGCTAGGGACAAATAATTAACTTTTATGGAACTCATATTAATATCTACTGCATTTATCGCAGGTTTTATCGCTCTAAAATGTAACTTACCACCATTAGTTGGCTTCCTATTAGCAGGCTTTGGTTTGTACGCTATGGGATTCGAATCCAACGATACCATCATCACTCTAGCTGATCTGGGTGTTACCCTACTCTTGTTCACAATCGGCTTAAAGCTCGATATTAAGACCCTCCTGTCCAAGGAAATATGGGCAGGGGCGACTATTCATAACGCGATGTCTACCTTGTTCTTTAGCCTTGCGTTGCTAGGGTTCAAAATACTCGGTATTTCATCACTTGCGTCAATGTCGTTAGAGCAAATCGTGCTACTCGGTTTTGCCCTATCTTTCTCCAGTACTGTTTTTGCTGTTAAGTCTCTACAAGAAAAAGGGGAAATGAATGCGACTTATGGCACGTTGGCCATTGGCATTCTGGTCATGCAGGATATATTTGCCGTTGTCTTTTTAACCGCATCGACAGGAAAGCTGCCTGAGTGGTACGCCATCATTCTATTCGCGCTTCCGCTAGTTCGACCGCTATTCTTCAAGGCGCTCGATTGGGTTGGACACGGGGAAATGTTGGTATTATTTGGTATTTTCTTCGCTTTAGTCGTCGGTGCTGGCCTCTTCGAACTCGTGGGCGTAAAAGCTGACTTGGGCGCACTTGTGCTTGGTATGTTGCTTGCTGGGCATCGTAAAGCATCTGAACTATCAAAATCCCTATTTAATCTGAAGGAGCTATTTCTTGTTTGTTTCTTCCTAAATATCGGTCTTTCAGAACAGCCCACAATACAAGGGTTTGTTCTCGCTTTGATGTTCCTACTTTTATTGCCCATTAAGGGCGCACTCTACTTCCTAGTACTAAATCGATTTAAGTTCCGCGTGCGCACTTCTTTGCTAGCGTCTCTATCTCTTTTTAATTTCAGTGAATTTGGCCTAATTGTGGGTGGTCTATCGTTTAAAATGGGTTGGATGTCCGGTGATATTTTGGTCGCGCTTGCGATTGCGGTTTCGCTCTCTTTCCTTATCGCTGCACCACTAAATCGAATCGGACATAAACTCTACCAACAATCCAGAAAGTTACTCAAAGAACATGCAGCTGAGAAGCTCAACCAAAGGGACCAACTCATCAACCCAGGTCATGCTCAAGTGTTAATCCTTGGAATGGGACGAATTGGTACTGGCGCCTACGACGGATTAAGAAACCGTTACGGGAAAGTATGCTTAGGAGTGGAAGTGCGAGAGGACGCAGCACACGCCCACAGAAGCCAAGGTCGCAATGTCATTAGCGGTGATGCCACCGACCCAGATTTTTGGGAGCGTATTCTTGACACAGCTAACGTTAAACTTGTTCTACTCGCAATGCCTCACCACCAAGGTAATCAAACTGCATTAGAGCAATTAAAGTCAATCAACTATAAAGGTCAAATCGCGGCAATTGCTGAATATCAAGATCAACTAGATATTCTTCGAGAAAGCGGCGTGGACGCTGCATTTAATATTTACAGCGAAGCTGGTAGCGGCTTTGCACGTCATGTTTGCGACCAGCTTCAACCTCAACTGACCCGCCCATAGCTCATTTACGCCTTTGGTTTGCCTTTATTATTAGGCTTTCCAAAGGCGATTTTGGTCACCATTTGAACCAAACTTCAATTTCATTCACCATTTAGACCATTCTATTAAATAAATTATAACGAACTAACCTATGTGTGATTTTTTTATTGATATCTAGTTGCTTTTTTTAGCCAAAATGGCAAATTGAATGCAGACGATTTGGAAATTATTTAAAAGGAAGTTGTATGTGTTCTGTATTTGGCATTTTAGACATCAAAACTGATGCTGCCGCACTTCGCCCTGTTGCTTTAGAGATGTCAAAAAAGCTGCGTCACCGCGGCCCTGACTGGTCTGGAATTTACGCGAGTGATAACGCAATTCTTGCTCATGAGCGCCTAGCAATTGTTGGTTTAAATAGTGGTGCTCAACCATTGTACAGCCAAGATAAAAAACACATCCTTGCTGTAAACGGTGAAATATACAACCATAAAGAACTTCGTGCTCGCTACGAAGATAAGTATCAGTTCCAAACTGATTCTGACTGTGAAGTGATCTTGGCTCTTTACCAAGAGCTTGGTGAAGACCTGCTTGAAGAACTAAACGGTATTTTTGCTTTTGTCCTTTACGATGAAGAAAAAGATCAATACTTAGTTGGTCGTGACCATATCGGTATCATTCCTCTATACCAAGGCTACGATGAGCACGGTAACTACTACGTGGCTTCAGAAATGAAAGCACTAGTTCCTGTTTGTAAAACAGTGAGTGAATTCCCTCCAGGTTGCTTCTATGGTTCTAAGGATTCTGAGCCACAACGTTACTACATTCGCGATTGGAATGAGTATGCTGCAGTTCAAGGCAACAGCACTAGTAAACAAGATCTAACTGAAGCACTAGAAGCTGCGGTGAAACGTCAGCTTATGACGGATGTTCCTTACGGTGTGCTTCTATCTGGCGGTTTAGATTCGTCGATCACTTCTGCTGTCGCTAAACGCTTCGCAGCGATGCGTATCGAAGATGATAGCCAATCAGAAGCGTGGTGGCCTCAGCTTCACTCTTTTGCCGTTGGCCTTGAAGGCGCCCCCGACCTGAAAGCTGCACGTGAAGTTGCCGATCAAATTGGTACAGTGCACCACGAAATGACATACACAATCCAAGAAGGCCTAGATGCGATTCGTGATGTTATTTACCACATCGAAACTTATGATGTAACAACGATACGCGCTTCAACACCTATGTACTTACTGGCTCGTAAGATCAAAGCTATGGGTATCAAGATGGTTCTGTCTGGTGAAGGGGCAGATGAAATCTTTGGAGGCTACTTATATTTCCATAAAGCACCAAACGCTAAAGAGTTCCATGAAGAGACTGTACGTAAGCTGCTTGCTCTTAACATGTTTGACTGTGCTCGTGCCAACAAATCGCTGGCAGCATGGGGCGTCGAAGGCCGTGTACCTTTCTTAGACAAAGAGTTTATTGACGTAGCTATGCGTTTAAACCCTCAAGATAAGATGTGTGGTAACGGTAAAATGGAGAAGCACATCCTGCGTGAGTGTTTCGAACACTACCTTCCAGAGTCGATCGCATGGCGTCAAAAAGAGCAATTCTCTGATGGTGTTGGTTACGACTGGATTGATACGCTAAAAGCAACAGCGGAAGCTAAAGTAACTGATCAGCAAATGGAAACGGCGAAATTCCGCTTCCCTTACAATACACCTTCAACCAAAGAAGGTTATGCTTATCGTGAGATTTTCGAGGAGTTGTTCCCTCTTGAGTCAGCGGCTGAGTGTGTTCCTGGCGGCCCATCTGTTGCGTGTTCTTCTGCAAAAGCAATTGAGTGGGACGAGTCTTTCCAAAACTGTGTTGACCCATCAGGGCGAGCAGTACAAGCCGTTCATAACGACTCTTACTAGTTCCGAGAATGTAAAAAAGGCACCTATTGGTGCCTTTTTACTTTTCTAAATTTTTCTCTTTAAGACAAAGCCAAATCTTTATTATCAATACTGACAGGGACAACCTGATTAATCATCTTAACCAACATGATAGAGCGAGCTTCACCATCTCTTTCTTGGAAAATAGCGTCAAAACCAGAAAATTGTCCGGTTTTGACTTGAATCGTTTGCCCTTCTTCAGGCAGGTTTTCTCGCGTCAGTTCAACAGTTTCTTTCTCAATTTCTTTAAGTTCATAGACTAAATCGCCTTGAACCTCATGAGGTAACGCACCAAATCGAATGAAGTCAACAACGCCACGAGTAGAGCGAACCGTCGTAAAGGTCGGCCCTTCGTCATAATCAAATCGCACAAAGATATAGGAAGGAAACAAAGGTTCTTCGACCACCTTACACTTTCCACGCACCATTTTTTCCACTTCTATTTGTGGATAAAAGCACTCAACATTCTGATTTTCCAAATGCTGCTTTGCCCGAGACTGCTCTCCTCGTTTGCAATAAAGCAAGTACCAACGTTTCATATTAACTAGCCAAATATAATAATGTAATTTCCCCGTATTTTATCATATCTAACAAAACTATCATTCACTTACATGGGAGTATCTTCGTTGCTCTCAAACTTGAAAATCTTAACCTATACGACTGATATCTATACAAATTGAGCCGACGCAATTATGGAATCTAAGTTTGCACCACGGTAATTTCGAGCTACAAGATTGAATAAGATCATAATTATCAAACACTTGATGATTCGCACCTAAATCCATATAAAATTCTTTGTATTGCCACATTTAATACCGAGGTGTATACAGTATTTACTATAAAATTCTTTAATAAATAAGATTAGTAAAACTTATGCCAAACACACACAACATCTTCGGACACCCTCGAGGTCTGTTTCTGCTTTTCAGCACAGAGCTATGGGAACGTTTCTCCTACTACGCTATGCGTGCGATTCTTGTTTTATTCTTAACAGACACAACGATCAACGGTGGACTAGGCTGGTCAACAAAAGACGCGCTTGATCTTTATGGCATCTACACGGGCTTGGTTTACATTACACCATTGATCGGTGGTTGGATTGCCGACAACTACCTAGGACAACGTAAGTCGATTCTTATTGGTGGCGTGTTAATGGCACTTGGCCAGTTTACACTGGCTCTACCAAGTGGCTTCATGGGCTTAGATCAAGTGAGTGCACTTTACTTAGGTCTAGCGCTACTTATCAGTGGTAACGGCATGTTTAAGCCAAACATCTCGACCATGGTTGGTGACCTTTACCAAGAAGGTGATAACCGTCGTGATGGTGCGTTTACTATTTTCTACATGGGCATCAACTTAGGTGCCCTACTGGGCGGTCTTATCTCTGGTGCTGCGGTTGATTCGTATGGCTGGAAAGCGGGTTTCCTAGCGGCGGGTATCGGTATGGTTATTAGCTTAATCATGCAAATGACAATGGCTCAATCTTGGTTGGGCAATATCGGTTCTGTACCAGCCGCCGCTCGCGCAAAAGCTCTGAACAAATCGAAAGAGAAAGCACCACTAACCAAAGAAGAATTCGACAGACTAAAAGTTATTTTGATTATGGGTCTGTTCGTAATTGTGTTCTGGGCTGGCTTTGAGCAAGCGGGCGGTCTAATGAACATCTACACTCAGCAATACACTGACCGTATGGTTGGTGATTTCGAAGTTCCGGCTGCATGGTTCCAATCTCTAAACCCATTCTTCATCATTACACTTGCACCAATCATTGCTGGATTCTGGGTGAAGTTAGGTAAGCGTGAACCAAACTCGCCGGTAAAATTTGCGATGGCTCTGTTCTTCTTGGCGTTAGGTTTCGTGTGCATAATGGGGGCGGTGATGGAGCAAGGTGGTGACCTTACGGTTAAAACCTCTATGCTGTGGTTAGTCGGTGCATTCTTCTTCCATACACTTGGTGAGCTTTGCCTATCTCCTATAGGTCTATCGTTGGTGACTAAGCTGGCACCGCTACGTTTAGCATCATTGATGATGGGTGCATGGTTTGGTTTCAACGCGATTGCAAACTACGTAGCTGGCCTTGTCGGTTCTCATGTAGGTGAGCTAGGCGCGATGGCAATCTTCAGTGGCATTGCAATAACAGCAACAATCAGCGGCGTTTTATTGCTTCTTTGTGCTAGTAAGCTTGTGTCATGGATGCACGGCGTAGAGAGCAACATAACGCTAGAGTCTGAACCAAAAAAAGAGCGCACTGCAGAAACTTCTGTTGCTTAATAACTAATGCCACTTAATAACTAATATCGTTCAATGCCTAATAGACGCTAGAACAACACGTTTAAAAAAGGGCTGCTCAATGAGCAGCCCTTTTAGTATTTATTTAGCCGGTATTAACGGTGAATCTCTACCAGTTCAGCCATCATGTCGATATGCGAGTCTCTGTCGTTAAGACACATGATATAGCTAAACTCAGAACCACCAGCGTCAATGAAGGTTTCCTTGCACTGATCAGAAATCTCTTCCAGCGTTTCTAAACAGTCCACCGAGAAAGCTGGAGCCATGATATCGATCTTCTTGATCCCTTTGCTTGGCAATGATTCAAGCGTCTCATCTGTGTATGGCTTTAACCACTCCTCTCGACCAAATCGAGACTGGTAAGTCATAGTGATAGCGTCTGAAGATAAGCCGAGCTCTTCAGCTAGTAGTTTAGTTGTTGCTTCACAGTGCTGAGGGTAAATATCCCCTTCATCAGCCAGTCGCTTCGGAATACCGTGGAAAGAACACACTAAGTGATCCGCTCTGCCATTTTTCTCCCAATGACTGCGTACACTGTCAGCCAGTGCTTTGGTGTAACTAGGGTGTGCGTAGTAATCACGGATAAAGCGATAACTAGGAATAACAGGCATCTGCTTAAAGGCTTTGGTTAAACCATCCGACACCGCCGCGGTGGTAGTGCCTGAATACTGAGGATACAAAGGCAATACGATGATGTCCTCAACGCCCTGCTCCATCAGTTGCTCAACACCCGTTTTTAGACTTGGGTTGCCATAAGTCATTCCCAACGCAACTGGCATCTCCAATTTTTCCTGAAGCTTTTCAACTTGTCTTTGAGAGTATACAAGTAACGGAGATCCATCATCCATCCAAACGGATTGATACAGCTTAGCGACCTTTGGAGAGCGGATAGGCAAAATTACACCATGGAGGATTGGGCACCAAAGCCAACGAGTCAGGTTGACGACTCGCTTATCATGTAAAAATTCACTTAAAAAACGTCGAACAGCTGCGGGAGTTGCGGAATCGGGCGTACCGAGGTTCACCAGCAACACACCCTGCTTCTTATTATTTTGCATAGTACCTGAGACCATTGATGAAGTTTGGAAAGTCTTATACTTGACCCGTTGTCGTTGAGATCACCTTCTTTGATAACTTCCCCAAGTATGTGTGATTGGACTCTCAATCACTCCGACTCGGTAATGCTCCAGCTGATTTAGCCCAGGAAATTATCATAAAAAAAGCGACCTTAGCGGTCGCTTCCAATATATCAAATTATAAAACTGGCTGTTAGCCAATTATGCTAGTGCTTTCTCAAGTTCTGCACTAACTTCAGCAACTTGCTTAGTACCGTCAAATTTTAGGTACTTAGTGTTACCAGCTTCAGCTTCTTTACCGTAGTAAGCGATAAGTGGAGCAGTTTGCTCGTGGTAAACACCTAGACGAGCACGTACTGTTTCTTCTTTGTCGTCATCACGAACAACAAGTTCTTCACCAGTAACGTCGTCTTTACCTTCTTCTTTAGGCGGGTTGTACACTACGTGGTAAGTACGACCAGAAGGAAGATGAGCACGGCGACCAGCCATACGCTCAACGATCACATCGTCAGCTACGTCGAATTCAACAACGTAATCTACTGCAATACCCATTTCTTTTAAGCCATCAGCCTGTGGGATTGTGCGAGGGAAACCGTCTAGCAGGAAACCTTTTTCGCAGTCATCTTGAGCGATACGCTCTTTGATTAGACCAAGGATAATTTCATCAGAAACTAGTTGACCCGCATCGATTACTGATTTCGCTTGTTTACCAAGTTCAGTACCCGCTTTGATAGCAGCACGTAGCATGTCACCTGTTGAAATTTGAGGGATACCAAATTTACCCATGATGAAGTTAGCTTGAGTACCTTTACCCGCGCCAGGAGCACCTAGAAGAATGATGCGCATGTTGAATCCTCTTTTGAAATTATGATTTATACCGAAGCTCACTATCTGATAATTAATCAACGTTGATTATTAATTCAACATAATGACCACACGATAAGTTTCGGTATAACGTTTAAAGTTAATGTAGGTTTATTTTATTCGCGTGATTTTCACACATAAGCACTACATTTAGGTCGGGCATTCTATCACATTAATATTCATTTTGGCTGAATTTAAGACTAAAGAATATGATTGATACTCTTTAACTTCTGCTCAATACACTATTCAACGGAGATAGATGCCTGTTTACTGCATTTCATTAAAAAAGCTCGCAAATGCGAGCTTTTATCTACACAATTTATTCTTAGCCCTTAGTCAAAAGGTTGTTGATTGCACCTAAGAATTGCGAAGGGTCTTCCATCGAACCCTTCTCTGCAAGCATTGCTTGACCTAGTAATACTTCAACCCAACGACCGAAAGCTTCTTCATCGGCTTCATCTGCCATCTGTTTCACTAAAGCATGTTCTGGGTTGATTTCAAAGATGTACTTCACTTCTGGAGCAGCTTGACCAGCAGCCTCTAATAGCTTCGCCATCTGAGTTCCCATTTCAAAGTCGTCTGTGACAACTACCGCAGGAGTCGTAGCCAGCTTAAAGGTCGTACGAACTTCTTTCACACGGTCACCAAGATAAGCTTGAGTACGTTCAACAACAGACTTGAATTCTTCTTCGGTTTCTTTCTGCTTCTCTTTCTCTTCTTCACCTTCAAACTTGCTTAAATCCAAGCCAGCTTTAGTGATAGATTGGAACTGTTTGCCATCGAACTCTGTTAAGTAGTTCATCAAGAACTCATCGATGCGATCGAACATCAACACAACTTCAATACCCTTCGCTTTAAACTGCTCAAGGTGAGGGCTGTTTTTCGCAGCAGCGTAGCTGTCTGCTGTTAGGTAGTAAATCTTGTCTTGGCCTTCTTTCATACGCTCAACGTAAGAAGCTAAGCTAATAGTTTGATCCGAAGAATCCACATGAGTCGAAGCAAAACGAAGTAGACCAGCAATTTTATCTTTATTTGCCATGTCTTCAGCTGGACCTTCTTTCATTACAAGGCCGAACTCTTTCCAGAACTCTTGGTACTTCTCTTCATCGTTCTTCGCAAGACGCTCAAGCATCGTCAGCACACGCTTAGTACACGCACCACGCAACGATTGCGTTACTTTATTATCTTGTAAGATTTCACGAGATACGTTCAAAGGCAGGTCATTAGAATCAATTAAGCCACGTACGAAACGCATGTAAGATGGCATGAATTGTTCAGCATCGTCCATGATGAATACACGCTGTACGTATAACTTCAAGCCACTCTTATGGTCACGGTTCATCATGTCCCAAGGTGCTTTCGCTGGGATGTATAGCAGGCTTGTGTAGTCGTTCTTGCCTTCAACTTTGTTGTGGCTCCAAGTTAATGGGTCAGCAAAGTCATGAGATACGTGCTTGTAGAACTCTTGATATTCTTCTTTTTCAATATCAGATTTATTACGAGTCCAAAGCGCTTGAGCTTTATTAATTTGCTCCCACTTCTTATCTTCTGTTTCTTTACCTTCTTCGTCTTTAACAGCCGTCAAAATAGAAACTGGAATACCGATATGATCAGAATACTTACCAATCACTTCACGAAGGCGGTACTCATTTAAAAACTCTTTACCTTCTTCACGCATATGAAGAACAATGTCTGTGCCTCGAGACTCTTTGGTGATGTCTTCAATCGTGTATTCACCTTCACCAGCAGAATGCCACTGAACCGCTTGATCAGAAGATGAACCAGCAGCGCGAGTACGCACTGTCACAGCGTCTGCGACAATAAATGCTGAATAGAAACCAACACCAAACTGGCCAATCAATTGTGAATCTTTAGATTGGTCTTCAGAAAGCTTAGAGAAAAAGTCTGCAGTACCAGATTTTGCGATAGTGCCTAGGTGTTCAATCACATCCTCACGGCTCATGCCTATGCCGTTATCTGAGATAGTTAGCGTGTTAGCTTCTACATTAAAAGAAAGCTTAACTCCTAGATCTGCGTCTCCCTGGTATAGCTCGGCATCAGATAGCGCTTGAAAGCGCAATTTATCAGATGCATCTGATGCATTCGAAATCAGCTCACGTAAGAAAATCTCTTTATTTGAGTACAGTGAGTGAATCATTAAATGAAGTAACTGTTTTACTTCAGATTGAAAGCCACGAGTTTCTTTATTGTGCGTTGCTGTCTCGCTCATTTTTACTCCAAAACATCTCTAATTTTAAACAATTGAAGAACTAACCTTTCAACTGTTGGTCTTGATATGTTCATTAACATGAGGATGACAATTGTAAATTCAAGGTCAAAAATCATAAAAACACTGTTTTTTTGATTTGTTTTGATTATGCTTACATCTCAAATTATAAAAGAACATAAAATAGCTTTGAGTAACGCCTGTTTGTAGCGGTTTTACTTTTGAAGGTATATCGAACTCGACCATTTCAATATATAGAAGAATTCAATGAGCAATATAGGCACCAAGTTTATACTCGCGCAAAGGTTTATCTTTGACCCAAATAGTAACTCGTTGGTTGATCAGACCAATGATAGTGAAGTCGTTCGTCTAGGAAGTAATGAAAGTCGCATTTTACTTATGCTTTCAGAGCGCCCTAATGAAGTCATAACTCGTAATGAGCTTCATGAATACGTTTGGCGTGACCAAGGGTTCGAAGTGGATGACTCTAGCCTAACTCAAGCCGTTTCTACACTACGTAAAATGCTAAAAGACTCTACTAAGTCACCTGAGTTCGTTAAAACTGTGCCAAAACGCGGATACCAGTTTATTGCAAGCGTCGAACGCTCGGTGCCACTTTCATCTAGCGAACAGCCATTCGATCTTTCTGAGCTAGAAACCTCAATTTCCCCTCAAGAAAGCAAAGATTCATTGCCAGAAGAATCTCCTTCTGGTGAGTCGCCAATTCAAGAACCTGCTCAGTCAACTACAGAGCAACCTGTAGCGCATGAACCAGCGACGAATGAATCACCATCAGCGCAAGATAAATGGATTCCTCGTCTAATCATTTTGGCTGCCGTTTTATTACCTTTAATGGTGTTGGCGTTTACCAACCCTGCCGAGTCAAAATTCCGTACATTATCTGAAGTCGATGATGTTCAAATCCTATCCCCTATCAGTCACCCGAGTTTGGACTCTTGGTTAGGATCGATTGAGAAGTGTGTCGCTCAGTACAACGAAGATCACCCTAACGATCGCAAACCAATTCACGTAATTGCAACGGGTGGTCAAAGTAATCAAGTGGTTCTGAACTACATCCACAACCAAGAACACGCCAGTGAAAACGTGACATTGCGAATTTTCACTGAACAATCGGATCTGAGCGCAATCTGTAAAGGTGACAACTAATGAAAATGAAACCTTCACTTATTATTCTATTAGCCTCTGCTCTATTTAGTTCTTGGCTATATTGGGGAAGTGACGCGAAAGTGGAACAGTTGCTCACTTCACAGGAGTGGCAATCTAAAATGGTGAGTTTGATTAATAATCACAGCCAAGAAGAATCAATCGGGCCATTAACCAAAGTAGAACTCACTGCAAACGCAAAATACCTGCCTAATGGCACCTATATTCGTATGTCCGTCGTTCGTTTATTCAGCAACGAGCCGAATAGCCAGAATGTCATTAATATTTCAGAGACAGGCCAATGGGACATCAATGATAACTACTTATTGATTTCTCCAACTGAATTTAAAGACGTAACGTCAACACAAAGTAAAGACTTCACCGAAGAGCAGCTAAACCTTATCACTCAAGTGATCAAAATGGATGCAGAGCAAAGCCGTAGGATTGACATCGTTAATCCAAAAACCTTGCTTCTGACTAGCTTAAATCATGGCTCTACAGTACTCTTCTCAAACTAGCTTCTAACGGTTTGGTTACGTTAGGGGGCACGGTGCCCCCTATTTTAATGTTATGGATTTCGTCAGCTCTCTTACTCTTTTCTTTGGTTCGCTCATCGCGAATACTTTAGCTTCCCTATCAGGAGGAGGCGCAGGTTTACTTCAGTTCCCATTACTTATCTTTCTTGGGCTTCCATTTTCTATTGCTTTAGCAACCCATAAAGTTGCCAGTGTAGCCCTTGGGTTGGGTGCCGCCTACTCTCATATAAAGCAAGGGAAACTCAACTATAGAACCTGTCTCTATTTAATCTTCACCGGCAGTGTCGGTGTGGTTATTGGGGCAAATGTCGTTTTACTCATTCCGGATGAAATCGCTCAAAAACTATTGGGTTCGATGATCCTAGCACTTGGTGTTTACTCCCGTTTCAAAAAAGGTTTAGGACAACAAGAAATCCCAATCCACCGTACATTCAGCGGGTGGCTAACAGGTGGTCTTGGGCTCGCCTTCATTGGTATCATTAACGGCTCGCTAACCGCAGGTTCTGGCCTACTAGTCACAATTTTCTTGGTGCGCTGGTTTGGGTACAGTTATAAACAAGCTGTTGCGATGACGATGATATGCGTAGGGCTATTTTGGAATGGCATCGGGGGGATTGCGATGGTGCAAGCTGGTGCGCCAATTCACTGGGTGTGGTTGCCTATATTATTACTGAGTTCATTTCTAGGTGGCAGTTTAGGAGCCATACTCGCCAATCGTTCCAGCAATAAAGTCATCAAAATAGCGTTCGAGATCCTAACGTTCGCTGTGGGTTTAAAATTACTGCTTTAGAGGGAATATTTAATGATAAAAGCAAACATCCAAATTCATTACTGCCGCCAGTGTAACTGGATGCTTCGTGCAAGTTGGTTAAGCCAAGAGCTGTTACACACATTTAGTGAAGAAATTGAAAGCCTTAGCCTACACCCTGATACAGGTGGACGATTCGAGATCTTTTGTAATGGCGTGCAGTTATGGGAGCGTAAAAAGGACGAAGGTTTCCCAGAGGCGAAAGAGCTCAAAAAACGCGTCCGTGATGTCATTGCCCCAGATCGCGACCTAGGGCATGTCGATTCTAAATAAGCAAATTAAGTTACTTTATAGTTCGCCGCTAAGAATTTCATTTCCAGATAAACTGATCACTTTAAATATACCGTTTTCATAGAGACCATAACTTGGTTCAAAGCCATTTCTTGGGAACGTGATAGAACCAGGATTAAAGATAAAGTGTTCTTGTTGATATTCAGCCGTTGGAATGTGTGTATGCCCGTGCGCAATCACATCCCCCGCTTTGAGAGTGGGTTTTTTATCTGCGTGGTACAGGTGACCATGAGTCAGGAAGATGCGCTTGTTGTTATTTAACAGCACCCAAGAATATGCACTCATCATTGGGAAAGAGAGTAGCATCTGATCGACTTCGCTATCACAATTTCCCCTAACCGCAATGATATCGTGAGCAAACTCATTCAATAGCTTTGCAACCTTCGGCGGATTGTAGCCTTCAGGAATTGGGTTTCTCGGGCCGTGATTCAATGCATCCCCTAGCAATATTAAATGCTGGGCCCCAGATTGCTTAAATAGCTCTAAGACTTTTTCCGTCGCAGGAAGAGAGCCATGTAAGTCAGAAGCGAAAAAGAGTTTCAAGTCGTACATCTCCGTAGAATGCTTTTTCGGCTATTGTACGTAATCCAGAGCGGTGCGTCATCAAGACTTATTCGTCATCAATTGCCATACCATTCACGACAATATTATTGTAACTGACCATTCCTATGACTTGCCCATCTTCAATCACAGGTGCGCGACTTATCCCAAAGCGTTCAAACAAACGAGCACAATATTTCACGTTCATTTCAGGGTCGACCGATAAAGCAGGTTTAGTCATGATTTCATAAATATTGGTTCGACGAGAAGAACGATTTTTAGCCAATACCTTTTTCGCAATATCGTTCATTAATACGATTCCGTATTCATCGTCGTCGTGTCGTTTATTCACAATCAGGGCTTTTACACTGTGCTTTCGCGCTAACTCAATCCCTTCATGAACCGTAGTTAACCCATCAATAATAACGTAAGTATTTGCCATTACATCACGAATTCGTCTTTTCTCATGCTTATTCATAATTCTTCCTCAACCACTTTAGTTAGGGTTTCCACTTGATGAGCTACCCCTACCGCATCTTCGATATCAATTTGAACAGCGATACCCTGCCCAGACTCCTGATCGAACTCCCCAACCTCACTTATCGTTTCAAGAATGTGCCTTGCAAGGTGCTCTTCGACCACAAACAGAAGCACGTCTTTTTGTACCTCTAGCGTCAGCCCGAAAAAGGTACGTTTTTGGTTAAGCCCTTGGCCGCGAGCGTTATTGATGACTGTCGCCCCTGTCGCGCCAGCACTTCGTGCGGCGTCTAGTACTACGTCAGTCTTGCTGTCTTCTACAAACGCCAAAATTAGTTTAAAGCGCATCACTACTCTCCTTCGTGGCATGTTCACCATTAAGCCACCGCGTTATTTGTGCGTAAGCCATCACCGAAATGATCGGAAAAAGGCTTGCGAATGCAATTAATCCAAAACCATCAATGACGGGGTTTCTACCCGGCACCGTTGACGCCAGCCCTAACCCCAAAGCCGTAACTAATGGCACCGTGACGGTAGAAGTGGTTACTCCACCAGAATCATACGCCAACGGAACAATGAGCTTAGGCGCGTAGAATGTCTGGATCACAACCACTATGTACCCTGCGATGATGTAATAATGGATGGGGTCGCCAGCAACGATTCGATAGCTCCCTAATGAAATACCAATCGCCACTCCTAAAGCCACAGCAATTCTTAGACCATTTACACTGATACTGCCACCAGATACCTGACTTGCTTTGATCGCAACAGCGATCAACGAAGGCTCTGCGATAGTCGTACTAAAGCCGATGAAGAATGCGAATAAATAAACCCAATAGTAATCAAACCACTCAAGTTTATTGCCGATACTTATTTTGAATTCTTGAAGAAAGTCCGGAGCTGTCAACTGCTGAGCCATGGTTTCACCTAAAGGAAACAGCGCCAGTTCCAAACCAAGCAAAAAGAGTGATAAGCCTAAGATTACGTAGAAAAAGCCGAGGAGTACCGTTGCCAGATTAGTGATTGGTTTACGTAAAATGGCAATTTGAAAACCGAAAATGATTGCAGCGATAGGAATTACATCACTTATCGTGCTCAAAAAGGTCTCGAAGAATTGAGCAACGCTAATCATGTCACCACCATCCCATATACCATGACGAACATCATGGGTAGTAATGACGCAAATGCAATAAGCCCAAAGCCATCAATCATGGGGTTTCTTCCTTTAATCGACGAGGCTAAACCCACCCCAAGCGCTGTCACCAATGGTACAGTGATGGTCGAAGTCGTTACGCCCCCCGAGTCGTAAGCAATCCCAATAATGTTTTCCGGGGCAAACCCTGTAAGAACAACTACTCCTATGTAGCCACCGATAATCATGTAATGAATAGGCCACCCTTTTAGTATCCTCAGAACCCCCAACAAAATCGCAACACCGACAGAGAGCGCAACCGTGAGTCTTAGCCCATCGGCATAGCCTTCCATTTCATCTTCGTTATGCGGAATGACTCCCCCTTCTGCAGCCACCTCCGCCGCCTCGGCCGCAACCGCAGTAAGTGCTGGTTCAGCGATAGTCGTGCCAAAGCCTAAACAAAATGCGAACACTAGCAGCCAGAACACGCTTCCTTTCCGAGCGAAAGCTTGAGCCATTGATTCACCGATAGGAAACAGCCCCATTTCTAGACCAAAGATAAAAAATGTCAGCCCCAACACCACCAATACTAAGCCAAACAGTATGGACAATAGGTGTGGTAAAGGCTCTTGCAGTACCACCAGCTGAAAGAAAGCTATAACCAGCACGATAGGCAAAAGGTCTCGTAAGCTTCCTAGCATAGCTTTAAATAAGGCAATTAACGCAGATACTCCATTACTCGGTGACATTCGGCTCCTTGATATTTAAAGGGGAATCATTACCCACACAATCATCATGGCAAATGGAAGTTAATTTCGGTGTGACGGAGGTTAAGTGCTGAATAACATACGAGAGCTTTTTTCAAAAGTGTGATGAATCTAGGTCTAAAATGTTTAATTTCCCATATAGACAGTCATATGGATGCGACAATTACTTTTTTATAATTCACTCAATCGGTTAACCATGACTATAATGAAATCACTTGGGGGGAAAATATGAAAATATTACTGACAGGCGGTACCGGATTTATTGGTTCCGAATTAATAAAAAGCTTTAAGACATCGCATGTCACTTTGCTCACGCGATCTCCTTCCCACGCAGAGCAAACCCTTTCTCATGTTGACCATGGCCATATTCGTTATATCCAATCTCTCGATGAGCTGAGTGACCTAAATCAGTTCAATGCTGTCATTAACCTAGCGGGAGAGCCGATTGCAGACAAACGCTGGTCTGAAAGCCAGAAACAAATCATTTGCCAAAGTCGCTGGAGAATTACGGAAAAGTTAGTATCGTTAATTCACGCTAGTACAGAGCCCCCTGAGGTTTTTATTAGCGGGTCTGCCGTTGGTTACTATGGTGACCAACAAGAGCATCCTTTTGATGAAAGCTTACATGTCTATCACATGAGCTTCCCTCATCAAGTATGTTCACATTGGGAACAAATCGCCAAACGCGCACAATCCGACCGAACACGAGTTATCTTGTTGAGAACCGGCATTGTGCTGGGGCATCAAGGAGGTGCAATGAAAAAAATGCTACTTCCTTATAAACTCGGCCTAGGTGGACCAATTGGTTCAGGAAAACAATACATGCCTTGGATTCACATGTTGGATATGATTCGAGCGATCAACTACTTGCTTGATACTCCCCATGCTCAAGGAGAGTTTAATTTATGTGCTCCCCACCCAGTGCCAAATAAAGAATTCAGCCGTACGTTGGCCAAAACACTTAGACGTCCACACATATTCTTCACACCCAAGTGGATAATGAAGTTGCTTATGGGCGAGTCGTCTTGTCTACTTTTCGACAGCATTCGCTCTAAACCTAAAAAGCTCACCGAAATGGGGTTCATATTCAGTTACTCTAGAATTGAGCCAGCCCTAAAAAACCTCTTACAACACAAAGACTAATTCTTTATGCTTATTGGAATCTATCTTTCATCATCTAGGTTCAAATATGTCGACTTCAATCTTGATTACAGGTTGTTCTAGCGGAATTGGTTACACTTGTGCGCATGCTCTCCATAAACAGGGGTTTACCGTCATTGCTTCTTGCCGCTCTCAAGTAGATGTCATGCGATTACAATCAGAGGGGTTAACCTGTATTCATCTCGATGTCACAGATAACGATAGTATTCACCTAGCTGTACAAAAAGCCATTGAGCTAACTGGAGGTCACCTAGATGCCGTATTTAACAACGGTGCGTACGGTCAGCCAGGCGCATTAGAAGATCTTCCCACTAGCGCACTTCGGGAACAATTCGAAACCAACTTTTTTGGATGGCATGAGTTAACCCAACAGCTCATTCCTCATTTCAGGAAAAATGGAAAAGGCCGAATCATCCAAAATAGTTCAGTATTAGGTTTCGCGGCGATGAAATATCGTGGTGCTTACAATGCGTCGAAATTCGCCTTAGAAGGTTGGACTGACACCCTAAGGCTAGAACTCCACAATTCGAATATCCATGTATCTCTTATTCAACCAGGCCCCATTGAAACACGTTTTAGAACCAATGCACTGAAAGCCTTCCAACGCTGGATAGATATAGAAAATAGCCCTCACTCAGAACAATATCGCCTACAGATAGCACGGTTATCGAAAGATGAGTCAAACAACCAATTTGTGCTGCCAGCAGAAAGCTGCATTCAACCACTACTGCACGCTTTAACTGCAGAAAAACCTAAGCTTCGCTATCGTGTAACCACACCGACTAAGGTGTTCGCGGTACTGAAAAGGTTGCTGCCTAGCCGATGGTTGGACCCAATTTTGCGTAAGGCCGCATAAAATTGAGTGCAACAATGTAATTATTCCGTAACATTGTTCTGTCATGATTCCTACCATAGTTTGATATTTACAAAATTATCATTGTCTAAAAGGATGAATCATTGACATTAACGCGAATAAACTTGGTCAGTGTTGGGGTTGTTCTCGCTCTGCTTTTACTATTTTGATTGGCTTTACTGAAATACAATCACCGAAGTTAATACAACGCTACGTTTCTTTAGATCCGTAGCGTTTTTGTTTACAGGGCTTGAAGTTACTTTCCTATCCCCCCATATTTCTTGTATATCTTATGAATTAGCAAGGAAACTCAATGCAATCGCCTTATATTGTTGAGCTAAACGAACAAAACTTCCGCCAGGTACTTGAAGGGTCAATGCAAACCCCTGTTCTCATTCACTTCTGGGCTTCAATGAGCCAAGAAAGTGTTGAAATTGTTCCTCAACTACAGAGCCTTGCCCAACAATACAATGGAGCTTTCACATTAGCACTGCTCAATTGTGAACAAGAACAAGCGATAGCCAGTCAGTTTGGGGTTCAAGCTCTTCCAACAATCGCATTATTTGTGAATGGCCAGCCCGTTGATGGATTAGGTGGACCGCAAAGTATTGAAGCCATCAGCACAATGCTATCGAAACACCTTCCTAGCCAAGACGAACTTGCTTTACAACAAGCCTTAGAACAAATGCAAAAAGGTGAATACCCACAAGCATTAGAAGCCTTCCAGCAACTGCCTGATGAACTAAAACTAAAAGGGGAAGTAAAGCTTGCGATAGCAGAGTGTCTGTTGGAAAATCAACAGTTTGACCTTGCAGATGCTCAGCTGCAAACTATCCCGCTAGAATATCAAGATAACTATTACAAAACCCTTGTCGCAAAGCTAGAGTTGCATAAGCAGGCTGCAGACAGTCCGGAAATTCAAGCACTTGAAGCCAATCTTAAATCCGACCCTAGCAATGCCCAAGTTGCCGCTGAGCTTGGACTGCAATACCACCAGGTGAATCGTGATGAAGAAGCACTAGAGCTACTTTGGAGCTATTTAGTCAAAGACTTAAATACCTTAGATGGTGATATAAAAAAGTCATTCATGGACATTTTAAGTGCCTTAGGCCAAGGTAATGCAATTGCCGCAAAATACCGAAGACAACTTTACTCTTTACTATACTGATTTCAAAAGGCCGATGTATCGGCCTTTTTTGTATCGAATATCAAATCAATTTCTCATTTATAAACTTGCTGCAGAAATACGTTTCAGTCATTATAAATCAATCAGTTATAAAACATACCCACAATAAGGATTCACTATGGCTATTGATGTACTCATTACAATTGGCGGTTTTATCTTGGTGGCAGTTATTTTTATTTTTGCCGGCGTAAAAACCGTTCCTCAAGGTAATAACTGGACTGTCGAACGTTTTGGACGTTACACACACACCCTAAAACCAGGCTTAAACTTAATTATCCCTTTTATCGACGGGGTTGGTCAGAAGATCAATATGATGGAGCGCGTATTGGATATTCCCGCTCAAGAAGTCATATCCAAAGACAATGCCAATGTTGTCATTGACGCGGTTTGTTTTGTACAGGTCATTGACGCCCCTAAAGCAGCGTATGAAGTTAACGACCTAGAGCATGCAATTAGAAACTTAACACTCACAAATATCCGAACCGTACTTGGTTCAATGGAACTCGATGAGATGTTAAGCCAACGAGATATGATCAATACCAAACTTCTCACTATTGTTGATGAAGCAACAAACCCTTGGGGCGTTAAAGTCACTCGAATTGAAATAAAAGATGTGCAGCCACCCGCTGATCTTACCGCTGCAATGAATGCGCAAATGAAAGCTGAACGTAATAAACGTGCGGATATTTTGGAGGCTGAGGGTGTTAGGCAAGCGGAAATCTTAAAGGCTGAAGGCCATAAGCAGTCTGAAATCCTTAAAGCTGAAGGGGAAAAGCAAGCCGCAATCTTGCAAGCAGAAGCTCGTGAACGCGCGGCAGAAGCCGAAGCAAAAGCGACCGAAATGGTATCCACTGCAATTGCCCAAGGTGACATGCAGGCGGTAAATTACTTCATTGCTCAAGGCTATACCGATGCATTGAAATCAATTGGCCAAGCAGAAAATGGAAAAGTGATCATGTTACCACTTGAAGCTACCGGCTTGATGGGCTCGATTGCTGGCGTAGCTGAAATGTTTAATCAATCTAAAAGTAATGATCAGAAGGGGTAGCCATGATTGAGTTACTTGAACAGGTCAACCTTTGGCATTGGATCGCTTTTGGCTTACTGTTACTCGCTGCCGAGTTACTTGGTACCGCCGGATATTTTTTATGGCTAGGCCTTTCAGCAATCCTTGTCGGAATGCTCCTCGCCACAATTCCAATTAGCTGGCAGCTACAGTGGGTATCTTTTGGTAGTTTTTCACTGATCACTACATGGCTTTGGTGGAGAAGGCAACTTTCATCAGACACACTTTCAGATGAGCGACGTCAGCTAAACCAAAGAGAGAAACAACTAATAGGAAAAACGACCAGGCTTGAGCAAGCCGTGCAAAAAGGAAGCTGTCGAATCCGTTTAGGCGACACTACTTGGTCTGCTGTTGCCGACCAAGATATCGCAACAGGAACAGAGGTAATCGTAACCGCTGTAGACGGCATAATTCTGACAATTCAACCCACTGACCAATAGCTTAACCAATTCACTTAGGCCCACGATTCGTGGGCTTACTGTTTGCTTTCTAGCTTATTGTTTATCTTCAATGTTTTGCTCTTCAATCAAAGAGTCAATAATCGGGCAATCACTGCTCGAATCTCCGGGGCATTTTTCTACCCACTCTTCGAGGGTGGATTTGATAGACATTAAGTCGGCGATTTTCTTGTTCACTTCATCTAACTTCTTTTGAGCCTTTGCTTTTACCGCTGCACTCTCTCGACATGGGTTATCTGCTAATTCAACTAGGGCTCGGCACTCATCTAACGAAAACCCCGCTCTCCTTGCCCGTGCAACAACACTCAACTCTTTCAGTTGCTTAGGCCCATAAATACGGTAGCCATTTACCGAACGAAGAGGCGAAGAAATCACCCCTTTGTCTTCGTACAGGCGAATTGACTTTGCCGATAGCTGAGTCAATTCTACTACTTCACTGATGTTCATAAGCCCTTTCTTAGTTGACATTTTTGTTTCAGCTAACATAAGACTTCACATAATTTTCGTCAAACGAAAATGGCAAAGAGTCATTTAAAGAGAAAGAAACCTCACTGCTATTTAATTCAAATTTCGAATTATTAAAGTAAGTCTAATTTCATTGACTTATTAATTTAGTGAGGAAAAATAAGCACGCTAAACTGCCCCTACACCGTGCCAAAAACGCTACATCTCTTCATCAAACCTCTACAAAATCACAAAAAAACAAAACTTAATAATTCAATAAAATCAAGAGTAAGTGGAAATAAATTTGACGTAAATTACCCATTATCTACAATATTGATAACTGACTCGCAAACATTGGAGCAGGATTAATAACTTTAGAGGAGACAATCATGAAAAGTTTTGTAATTTTTGCCGCTAGCGTTCTATTTTCATTTCAAGCAAGCGCCTCTGTTAATACTAACTCAGTAGGAGGTACCCAACTCGGCCCACTGGTTAACTGCGAGCTCCCAAATGGCGATACAAAATATATTCCGACAGAGATGTGCCGTTTAAATAAAGGTAAGTCTCACTAAACGTTGGCGTCATAAGCCCAGAATACTAAAGGCAAGCCACATAGCTTGCCCTTTAGTATTTTGAAGACTACAACTTAATTCGAGCAGTCTATTAGCGACGGAAACTTATTGAACAACAGCCCAAGTTAAAAACGCTTTTCTCTGCGATTCAGACAAATCGCTGTAAGCATCTTTGACATTCTGAACTGCATCGGTATCTCCAAGTGAAAACTCAACCGTCTTCGCTTTTGTAGGAGAAGCCGCTGTAGCTTCCGCCTTAGCTGTTGCGGAATCCGCGTAATTAAAAGAATACTTGTGATCACTATTATAAGCCACAAGCTCATCTTCATAGTCACGAATCAAACCTTTACCACGAGCCAAGTAACCTAAATGTGTGTCGATAGATTGACCACTGCTATCTAAGAGTTTAACTTTTGGTCGCTTGTCATAGTCGCCGACTTGAGAGATCGAGTCAAATTGTTTCCCAGAGCGGACCGTGATACTTTCGTCTTCAGCCTCGAACGTAACGACCATCGGTTCTGAATTAAACTTAACATACTTTCCTCCCTCGCGTATCAGTTTAGAAATACGAACAACCACTTGGTTTGGCCCATTATTAAGTTGAGTATTTTCTAGCTGAGTAGCTAAATTACTGACCTCCTCTCCATTAACGAGCAAAGCTTGAATACCTTGTTCAAAATAGACATCGACCGCAGAAAAAGCACTAAATGATGTCATCATGGTTATTGCAAGAATAGATTGTTTAAATAATTTCATTATTTAGTCCTTTTAGTGAAAATGCGAGCACCACAATTGGTGCTCGCAAAGGCAGAATTAATTGTTACTTCATGAGCTAGAATTAGAAGTAGTATTCAGCACCAATTAGGATATTTGTGCCATCACTGCTATCATCTGAGCCATCAAAGTCGTAATTACGAACATCCATGTATAGGTAAGTACTTGGTAGTAGATAACCTAGACGACCTGTGATTGCTTGGTCATTAGTATCAGTTGTGCCATCTGCATCATCTGTAGACGCATAGCCTACTTTCACTAGGAACTTGTCTGTGAACATGTATTGACCAGTCGCAGAGATAGCATTTTGACCGTTACCATCGTAATCCATCATTTTGTATGCCGCAGACAGCGTTAGTTTATCTAAATAAACATTACCACCGAAGATAGCATAAGAATGCTCTTTAAATGCACCCGCAGCAGCTTGATCTGCAGATTCCCCACGGCTGTAATAACCAGCATGAAGACCAAACTTATCTTGTGTGTAGTAACCCGCTACAGAAGTGATCATTTCTGAAGTTGATTTTTCCATGCCAGAGAATGTCGCATTAAACTTAAACGAACCCATCGCTGCAGATTCTAAGCGGATCATGTTGTCAGCACGATCTTGGAAAGGTGCACCTAAATCGTTGTTCCAATCGAATACGTTACCTAGACCTGGGTTAGAGTGAGGCCAATCAACAATGTCATACGCAGCGTGCGTCATACGGCCGATTTTCACATTACCTGCATCAAAACCTAAACCTAAGAACGTATCACGTCCACCAAGAAATCCGTAATGTGAGTTCCACGGGTCAGTGCCACTTGCACTATGATCAGCCCAACCAGATTCAATCTGCCATAGTAGGTCTGGACCAAAGTTTTCATAGACGTGCTTACCTTTGAAGCCAATCTTTGACTCAATACCAGCACCATTTGTTGTTTCAGCACCCGATGCGCCTGGTACACTCGTGATGTTGTAGACTGCTGCTGTACCGTAGATTTCAAAATTCTCGCCAGCTAGTTGAACTGCTGCATTTGCTGAACCTGTCATTGCTGCTGTAGCGATAGTTGCACCTAAGAGAGTGCGTTTGAACATATTTTCCATGGAAAAACTCCTAAAAATGGATATAGCTGTTTTTATATTTCTCGCCTTAAGTTGGCCGCCGAAGAGAGAAATATTCTTCCTGATTTGAGAACTTGTTTAGTCGCTAATTAAATTCTCTATTTCTTTTCCTGCATACACCTCGTGCATCCATGATTCAAAGACTAACTTTGCCAAAAAAAATATCAACACGAACTTAATTCTCTTCTAAAAAAATATGAGCAAGTACAAACTTTTATCAAGTTAGTGATCAAGATCTTCAATATATAGAACGACAACCCAATTAGAAGGCATTTTACTTAAAAAACAATAACTTATACAAACCACCATCTAAATTCACATTGATATGCGTCGCATTTAATTATCTATTTTTATCAAGATAAAGTAATGTAGACTTTGATCACGTAACTATATCGGGAGTTATTATAGGTGTTATTTATTAGAGAAAATTTACTATTTAGCAAACAAAAAAGGCGCTACATAATACGTAGCGCCTTTTTATTTCAGCGGTTTATTTATTTCAACATATCAAGTAAGTCTTGCTCGGTTCTAATTTCTATTCCTAGATCCTGAGCTTTTACCAACTTAGAACCGGCGGCTTCACCTGCAAACAAAATATCCGTTTTCTTCGATACGCTCCCTGTCACTTTTGCTCCTAAAGCTTGTAATGCAGCTTTAGCTTCAGAGCGACCTAATTGAGACAAAGACCCCGTAAGCACAACGGTTTTGCCTTCTAACGGTAACTCAACGCCTTCTTCTGGCTCCGAAATATCAGGCCAACAAACGCCTAAATTTATTAACTGTTCCACTACATCTCTATTTTTTTCTTGAGAGAAGAACGAAACAATATGATTTGCGACGATGTCTCCGATATCTGAAACCTCAACAAGTGACTCATGACTCGCCGCCATCACACACTCTAACGATTTGTAGTGATTCGCTAAGTTCATTGCTGTCGCTTCACCGACTTCACGAACGCCCAGAGAATAAATAAACCTAGGTAGTGTGGTTTCTTTCGCATTCTTAAGAGCATTAACCACATTCTGAGCAGACTTAGGCCCCATTCGGTCTAGAACAGTAATAACACCTGCGCTCAGCTTAAATAAATCGGCTGGCGTTTCGACCATTTCACGATCAACAAGCTGCTCGATTACCTTTTCGCCTAGTCCATCAACGTCTAATGCTTTACGTGAAACGAAATGTTTTAGTGCCTCTTTTCGTTGGGCTTGGCATACTAACCCCCCCGAACAACGCGCTACCGCTTCACCTTCCACGCGCTCTACCGCAGAGTTACATACAGGGCATGCATCAGGAAAAACGATGTCTTTCGCTGTCTCAGGGCGACGCTCTTGTACAACAGCGACAATCTGTGGAATCACGTCGCCTGCACGGCGGATAATGACGCTATCGCCAACCTTCACACCTAAACGAGCAATCTCGTCTGCGTTATGCAGCGTGGCATTACTCACTGTCACACCGCCAACAAAGATAGGCTCAAGTTTCGCTACCGGCGTAATCGCGCCCGTTCGGCCAACTTGAAACTCAACATCATTTAATAACGTGATTTCTTCTTGGGCCGGGAACTTATAAGCAATCGCCCAGCGAGGCGCGCGTGCAACAAACCCTAGAACTTCCTGCGCAGCTATATCATCAATCTTGATCACAACACCGTCTATCTCATAAGCCAGTGCGTCACGACGATTCATAATATCTTGGTAATAAGCTTTTACTTCTTCAAGAGAGCCTAGCTGTTTAGTCTCTGGGCACATTGGAAGTCCCCAAGCTTTCAGCTGTAGAAAGCGCTGATAATGGCTACCAGAAAGTTCACCCCCTTGTACAACGCCAACGCTGTAAGCGTAAAAAGCCAATGGACGTTTTGCAGTGATGCGCGAGTCAAGTTGACGCAAGCTTCCTGCTGCTGCATTTCGTGGGTTTACAAAGACTTTTTCGCCTTTTTTCAACGCCACCTCATTCAACTTCTCGAAACCGGCTTTTGGCATAAACACCTCGCCTCGAACCTCAATCCGTTCTGGCCAGCCCTCACCTTGTAATTTCAAAGGAATCGCGCTGATGGTGCGTACGTTTTCTGTAATATTTTCGCCAGTTGCGCCATCTCCACGTGTAGCCGCTTGAACTAGAATGCCGTTCTCATAAAGCAAGCTTACGGCCAAACCGTCCAATTTCGGTTCACAACAAAATACATCTAGGCTTGCCGTTGGCGCTCGCTCGCGCATCCGTTTATGAAACGCATCCAAGTCACCGTCATCGAATGCATTATCTAAAGACAACATTGGGATTTCGTGTGCCACTTGCGTGAACCCTTCCAATGGCGCCCCACCCACTCTTTGACTTGGTGAGTCGATAGTAACAAGTTCAGGGTGTTGATCTTCAATGTTAAGCAGTCTTTGCATTAATCGGTCATATTCAGCATCTGGAATTTCAGGTGCATCTTCGACGTAATAACGGACAGCGTGATAATGAAGCGTTTCTTTGAGTTGGTCTAAGGTAGCTTGGATTGATTCGGTCATATATATCTACTCATATCAGCAACAAAAAAGGCTCCATAAGGAGCCTTTGAGGCGGTATTTTGATTCTGTTGATTATAACTTATTAAGCGCTTTGAGCTTCTTTAAAATCTCGGATTTGTTTTCGATAATCGGACAAACGATTCGGTGTCATTAGGTTACGGGCTTCATCAAGGACATTACCGCCCATGTCATCCGCAATTTTTTGAGCGGTTTGAAGCATCACATTAAAGTTTTGCTCGGCATCACCATAACAAGGCAATGTCATGAAAAACGAAATTCCTTTGGTAGAGAAATCAGCGGGGTCTTCATGCTCAAGCGTACCTGGTTGCATCATATTAGCAACACTAAAAATAACTTTTGGCGATGACGCAGATTCAGCATAGCAATGGAAAATCGACATTTCACCATAGCTCAGGCCGTTATTTTCCATGCTACGAAACAGGCTTGTGCCGATAAAAGGAGCATCTCCAGCACAATGAACATTAAGTACAATGACTTCTAACTCATCTGACTGTTCTGCCTCTGCCGCCGGCTTTTCTTCTACCGGTAATGCTGTAGATTCCACGAGTGTATCTTGCACTGACATCTCTGGTTCTTCGATCACCTCTGGTTCAGAGTAAACTTGAGGTTCGATCGGCTCTTCCGCTTCATTTAGGACGACAGGTTCATCAACCTGAGGTGCAGAGAATGATGGAATATCTGCCTCAATAGCTTGATTATGATGACTTTCAAACTCTTGAGCAACATCAGGGGTTGAGTCGATAAGGGGGTCAGCAATTGGGGTCTCGACTGAAAAATCAGGCTCTTTACGTTCTTTGCGAATAATTTCAAAATCATCCTCAGGAGCAAATGAGCGCGGTGGTAGATCATCCGATTCTTCTCTTTCATCTGAATCTAGTTTCCCGAGAGGCTTATCTCCAAACTTGGCCTTACCTTCTTTTTTACTCGTCCATAAACCATGAAACAATAAAGCGGCGATCGCTAACGCGCCAACAATAATGAGTACAAATCGCAATTCCTGCATTCTACGCTCTCAGCTTCTTAGCTGGCTTGATAAAATCTCTTACACAAGCGTAACTAAGGTGGGTTAATTCGGCTAATTCATCTACTCTACCAAATCTACATACTGTTTTAGAACAACTTAATGCAAGAACTTCAGCAGATGATGTGATTTTCGCCACGCTTTTTTTCTTGAAACACTTCAGTACAATAGAAGTGTCTGCAATTTAACCGAATAAGTGATTATGACTTTAGTATCTAAAAACCGAACCGGCTTTGGCTATTTCTTCTACGGCTTAGAAATCGCGATGTCACCTCAAATACGTCGATTTGTCCTACTTCCTTTACTCGCCAATATTCTATTAGTCGGTGGTGCTCTGTTTTACTTGTTCTCCAATCTAAACTTATGGATTGAAAGCTTAATCGGACAAATGCCAGAATTTCTATCTTGGCTAAGCTACGTTCTCTGGCCTTTATTAGTGTTAACCATACTCGCCACTTTTTCTTACTTCTTCAGTACGCTTGCCAATTTTATCGCTGCCCCATTCAATGGACTGTTAGCAGAAAAAGTTGAAGAGCAACTCACAGGAAAGAAAGTAAATGATGACGGAATGTTAGATGTACTGAAAGACACTCCTAGAATTCTGGCTAGAGAATGGAGAAAGCTCGTTTATCTTCTACCAAAAGCTATTGGTCTATTCTTGCTCTTACTTATTCCAGCACTCGGGCAAACCGTCGCGCCATTTTTATGGTTCATTTTTACCGCTTGGATGCTGGCAATCCAATACTCAGATTATGCGTTCGACAATCACAAGATCAGTTTCAACGATATGAGAAACAATTTGAAACAAAAACAAGGCAAAGCATATGGCTTTGGTTCATGTGTCGCTTTCTTTACGACCATCCCACTTCTTAACTTATTTATAATGCCTGTCGCGGTATGCGGCGCTACTGCAATGTGGGTGTCAGAGTTTAAACACAAAGTCTAAACTTGCATCATGCTTCCCAGAGCCACTCTTTCTGGGAAGCATCCTATCTATATAGCCCTCAGCTTAATAAGATATAACTTTTTAATCCTTTTACCTTTTTTTCATCTCCCTTAAGCTCATCTAAGTTCACAAAACACATGCGAGATACTAGACGGTATAGTGAATGACATACTACGTTTAGTCCGTCATTAAAATGAAGGAATATCAAATGAGCAAAATCTACGAAGACAATTCACTAACTGTTGGTAACACACCGCTAGTTCGCCTAAACAAAGTAAGCAAAGGTAAAGTACTTGCTAAAATTGAAGCTCGTAACCCTAGCTTTAGTGTTAAGTGCCGTATCGGTGCCAACATGATTTGGGAAGCAGAAAAAGACGGTTCTTTGAAACCAGGTGTAGAGCTAGTTGAGCCAACAAGTGGTAACACAGGTGTAGCACTCGCATTCGTTGCTGCTGCTCGTGGTTACAAGCTGACACTAACAATGCCTGAGTCAATGAGCCTAGAACGCCGTAAGCTACTTAAAGCACTAGGCGCGAACTTAGAACTGACTGAAGCCGCAAAGGGCATGAAAGGTGCTATTGCTAAAGCTGAAGAAATCGTTGCGTCTAACCCAGACAAGTACCTACTTCTTCAACAGTTCAACAACCCAGCAAACCCACAGATCCACGAAAAAACAACTGGCCCTGAAATTTGGGAAGCAACAGACGGCGAAGTTGATGTATTCGTAGCGGGTGTTGGTACTGGTGGTACTATCACAGGTACAAGCCGCTTCATTAAAGGTGAAAAAGGCAAGGCAATTACATCTGTCGCTGTAGAGCCTGCTGAATCTCCAGTTATCGCACAAGCGCTAGCTGGCGACGAAATTCAACCAGCTCCTCATAAAATTCAAGGTATCGGTGCAGGTTTCATTCCTGGAAACCTTGATTTAGAGCTTGTAGACCGCGTTGAATCTGTAACATCTGATGAAGCAATTGAAATGGCTCGTCGTCTAATGGAAGAAGAAGGAATCCTTGCTGGTATTTCTTCAGGCGCAGCAGTTGTTGCAGCAAACCGATTAGCGGAACTACCTGAATTTGCAGGAAAAACAATCGTAACTGTGCTTCCAAGCTCAGGTGAACGTTACCTAAGTACTGCGCTATTTGCAGGCATCTTTACGGAAAAAGAAAACCAACAGTAATATGTTGTCAAATCAATTTTTCGTCCAAAAAAGCCCCGTTTAGGGGCTTTTTTGTTGATCCCTGCCTCACCTTTGGTAATATCACACCTGTTTTATTTTTCGCTTCAAAATAAAAGAAGCAATAAACAGATTTCTGGAAGATTGTGAGTGACTGTGAAATTCAGCCTCATGATTGGAAAAAATTTAAATCAGTTTCAGTTCTGACACGAACAAAACTTTGATGCCCTAGCGGAATCAAGTTAAAGCGGTTAAGCTAATCTGGTTACAAACTTACAAAAAATAAATTAATTGGGGTATATAACATGTACGAGAAGCAAGTAGAAATCACAGCAGAAAACGGTCTTCACACTCGTCCAGCTGCACAGTTTGTTAAAGAAGCTAAGTCTTTCGACGCAGACATCACAGTGACTTCTAACGGCAAAAGCGCTAGCGCGAAAAGCCTATTCAAACTACAAACTCTAGGCCTAGTTAAAGGTACTGTAGTTTCTATTTCAGCTGAAGGCCCACAAGCTCAACAAGCTGTTGACCACCTAGTTGCTCTAATGGATCAACTACACTAATTCGGTCTTCTCTTTCAAAGCCATTTTGCTAAGCAAAGTGGCTTTGTTCGAAATAGATAAGAATAAGCTCGACACAATGTCGGCGACTAAGTCACCATTCTCCCGTTTACAGTTGACCAACTTAAGGTAAGGCTATGATTTCAGGCATCCTAGCATCTCCTGGTATTGCTTTCGGTAAAGCACTACTACTTCAAGAAGATGAAATTGTCCTAAACACTCAATCTATCTCAGACGATCAAGTTGAAGCAGAAGTTCAGCGTTTCTTTGACGCTCGTAACAAATCTTCTCAACAACTTGAAGTTGTTAAGCAAAAAGCACTTGAAACTTTTGGCGAAGAAAAAGAAGCAATCTTCGAAGGCCACATCATGTTGCTTGAAGATGAAGAGCTAGAAGAAGAGATTTTAGCACTCATCAAGAAAGACAAAATGCACGCAGATAACGCGATCTATACAGTGATCGAAGAACAAGCTTCTGCACTTGAGTCTCTTGATGACGAGTACCTAAAAGAACGCGCTACAGATATCCGCGATATCGGTAACCGCTTCGTTAAAAATGCTCTAGGCATCAACATCGTTTCACTAAGCGACATCGATGAAGAAGTTATCCTAGTTGCTTACGACCTAACTCCTTCTGAAACTGCACAGATCAACCTAGACTACGTTCTTGGTTTTGCTTGTGATATCGGTGGTCGTACATCTCACACTTCAATCATGGCACGTTCTCTTGAGCTTCCAGCTATCGTTGGTACTAACGATATCACTAAGCAAGTTAAGAACGGCGACATGCTTGTGCTAGACGCGATGAATAACAAAATCATCATCAACCCGTCAGAAGCTGAACTAGAAGCTGCGAAAAAAATCAAATCTGATTTCGAAGCTGAAGCGGCAGAACTAGCAAAATTAAAAGACCTACCAGCAATTACTCTTGACGATCATCAAGTAGAAGTTTGCGGTAACATCGGCACAGTAAAAGATTGTGACGGCATCATCCGCAACGGTGGTGAAGGTGTTGGTCTGTACCGTACTGAATTCCTATTTATGGACCGTGATGCACTTCCAACTGAAGAAGAGCAATACATCGCTTACAAAGAAGTTGCTGAAGCTATGCACGGTGAGCCAGTGATTATCCGTACTATGGATATCGGTGGTGATAAAGATCTACCGTACATGGATCTTCCACAAGAAATGAACCCGTTCCTAGGCTGGCGTGCAGTACGTATCAGCTTGGATCGTCGTGAAATCCTTCGTGACCAACTACGTGGTATCCTACGTGCTTCTGCACACGGTAAGCTTCGTATTATGTTCCCAATGATCATTTCTGTTGAAGAAATTCGTGAGCTTAAGAAAGCAATCGAAGAGTACAAAGCGGAACTTCGTGCTGAAGGTCTTGCGTTCGACGAAGAAATCGAAATCGGTGTTATGGTTGAGACTCCTGCAGCAGCAGCGATTGCTCACCACCTAGCGAAAGAAGTTTCTTTCTTCTCTATCGGTACTAACGATTTAACTCAGTACACGCTAGCAGTAGACCGTGGTAACGAGATGATTTCTCACCTATACAACCCACTATCTCCAGCGGTTCTTCTTGTAATCAAGCAAGTAATCGAAGCTTCTCATAAAGAAGGTAAATGGACTGGTATGTGTGGTGAGCTAGCAGGTGACGAGCGTGCTACATTACTTCTTCTAGGTATGGGCCTTGATGAGTTCTCTATGAGCGGCATCTCTATCCCTAAAGTGAAGAAAGTAATCCGTAACTCTAACTTCGCTGAAGTTAAAGCTATGGCTGACGAAGCTCTTTCTCTACCAACAGCTGAAGAAATTCAAGCGTGCGTAGACAAGTTCATCGCTGAGAAAACTCAATAATAACAAGTGACCAATCAAATAGACGGCTAAAAAATGTCGTCTATTTTGTGAGATTGGTATACTATATTTGACAGAATAAAACTAAACGTTAGGAGCATGACACAATGGGTCTGTTTGACAAACTTAAAAAGCTTGTATCTGATGACAGCGCTGATGCTGGTGCTATCGAAATTATCGCACCACTATCTGGTGAAATCGTAAACATCGAAGATGTGCCAGATGTAGTTTTCGCAGAGAAAATTGTTGGTGACGGTATCGCAATCAAACCAGCTGGCGACAAAATGGTAGCTCCTGTAAACGGTACTATCGGTAAGATCTTCGAAACTAACCACGCATTCTCTATCGAGTCTGACGATGGCGTTGAGCTTTTTGTTCACTTCGGTATCGATACTGTAGAACTTAAAGGCGAAGGCTTTACTCGCGTAGCAGAAGAAGGTCAAACTGTTAAAGCTGGTGACACTATCATCACTTTCGACCTTGCGCTTCTAGAAGAAAAAGCAAAGTCTACTCTAACTCCAGTTGTTATCTCTAACATGGACGAAATCAAAGAGCTGAACAAGCTTTCTGGTTCTGTAACTGTTGGTGAAACTGCAGTTCTTAAAGTAACTAAGTAATTTAGTTCCTTATGAATACGAAAACGCTGCCAATTGGCAGCGTTTTTTTATATGTGAACATTTCTAATTGTTAAGCTAACAAGCCGATAGCGGCACTCGAGCTTTGATTGGCTTGAGCATAAAGCGCTGATGTTGCCTTCTCTAACACCTGAGACTTTACTAGCTGAGTAGAAAGGCGCGCATAGTCCGCATCCCTGATCTGACCTTTAGCCGAAGAGATGTTGCTTTCCATACTTGTTAAATTATCTATAGTCCTGTCCACACCGTTTTGAAATCCACCAATTTCACTTCGGTGAGCATCGACATACTTTAACGACGCATCGATCACTGCAATCGCTAATTGAGAGCTTTCCACGCTAGACATATCGATATCCGTAAGAGTGATTGACTCCGCATCAGAAAACTCTAGCTCACTTGCCAAGCCTCCTGTCACGTCAAACCCCTCCGGCGCATTTTTCAACGACGCAAACAATTGCAGTTCATGATCCTCAGTAACAGAGGCTTGAACTATGTCTTGCTGGCCATTAATAAATGTCGCAGCTTGAAATATATCGTCACCGATTTTCAAGCTAATCTCTATATCTTGATCTTTCCCTAATTCATCTAGGTAAGAAAACTTCAGTTTGTTTTCACCTTGGGTCACTTGCCACCCATCATCTAGGTCCGCTTCCGCTTTTACATAACGTCCGCCCATTTCTGGAATTCGCGTTCGCATACTTTTTAGATCTAGCGATACTGCGTTTGCGTCTGGCCCAAGATAAAAACTTTTTTTCCCAAAATATCCATCGAACAGCTCTTCACCTGCAAAAGTTGTCGTTAACGCTATCCGGTCTAAGTCATCAATCAGCATTTTAGCTTCAATATCGATGTTCTCCCGTTCGCCCTGCGAATTGGCCCCATTTGCTGATTGCAAAGCTAAATCTCTCAGCTTCTGAAGCATATTAGTGCTTTCATGTAACGCACCTTCTGCAGTCTGAGCAATAGAATATGCATTAGTCGCATTCGTCAAAGCACTGTCAATGCCTCTCGTTTGAACATGAAGCCTATTCGAAATTTGCATGCCAGCTGCATCATCGCTCGCATTGTTAATGCGAGAACCTGAACGAAGTTTATTTTGGGCGTCGACAACCTGTGTTTGCGCATTGCCCAAGTACCGTTGAGCAATCATGGCAGACATATTTGTCTTAATTGACACCATTTATATTATTTCCCTCTCCTTCTTTTTTCTTCTTCCTTGCAGCCTTGGATACATCACCAAAATTTATCGTAAGATGAAAATTAATACACGGCAGAATTCGGTATATTTGCCCCATAAAAATAAAGCCAGGTGCTAGGCACCTGGCTTTAAAAGTTTTTATTCGGAATGTTTAGCCAAGCAAGCTTAGCGCTGAGTTAGGAGCTTGTTTCGCTTGCGCAAGGATTGAGCTTGACGCTTGAGAAAGAATTTGCGACTTAGTCATTTGCGTCGTTTCTTTCGCGAAATCAGTATCTTTAATACGGCTCTTAGATGCATTTACGTTTTCGTTAATGTTGTCTAAGTTGTTGATTGCGTGCTCGAAACGGTTTTGGAATGCACCCAGCTCTGCACGGTGGCTATCTACGTACTTCAATGCAGTATCGATAATCGCTACTGACTCTTGAGCGCCAGCGACAGAAGTAACATCAATAGTATCTACTGTTACTTGCTTGCCGTCTTGCATGCCCAGTTCACCAGCAAGACCACCTGAGAACGAAATCTCACCCTCAACTTTGTTGTTGCCTGCGAAGACTTGTAGCTTGCCATCGTCACTTACTGACGCTTTCACTAAATCTTGCTGACCGTTGATGTAAGTCGCTAGCTCTTCGATATCGTCGCCTGCTTTCGCGTTGATTTGAAGTTCTTGCTCGTTACC
>NZ_JBHZSF010000003.1:0-79056 GCF_043642225.1 Vibrio profundi
GGAGTCGAACTGGTGACCTACTGATTACAAGTCAGTTGCTCTACCTACTGAGCTAAGTCGGCACACTAAATTCTTTGTGCTTTTGTCCGTGCTGCTATTCCCTGTTAAAGAATAAAGACACCAACAAATCAATTTATGGTGCCCGGAGGCGGAATCGAACCACCGACACGAGGATTTTCAATCCTCTGCTCTACCGACTGAGCTATCCGGGCAACGGAGCGCTATTAAACGGATTTTCCGCATAACCGTCAACACCTTTTTTAAAAATTATTGAAAAAAAGGTGTATCCGTTGTTTTTTTATTCAAAAGTGAGGGTTAGGTTTTACCTGAGTTAAAGTCTTTTTTGAATTTTGTTACTTTTTCTAGGTACCTACGTGACTCTTTGTTCGGATGTTTCTTGGTTAATGCCCAATAAGCTTGGCTAGGTTGGAGCGAGTTTAAGTCGCGCATTGCTCGCTTTCTGTCCTTGCTAAAAGTATTTAGAACGCCGCCGGTGCCACCGTTGTAGGCAGAAATCATGCTGTATTCAAGTGTGGTAGGGTGCTTCACGTCTTTCAGGTAGCGGTTTTTTAATATGTAAAAATAAGCAGTACCGGTATCGATGTTTTGCTCTGGGTTGAACAAATACTCCGGGCTCGGCTCTCCGGGCTTGTTTTTAACCAACTTAAAGACATCTCTTCCTGCGGTTTTCGGTACAACTTGCATCAACCCATAAGCATTTGCCCAACTCACGGCATAAGGGTTAAAGCTACTTTCTGTTTTGATGATGGCGTAGATCAAATCTTCAGGAATATCGTATCTTTGCGACGCACGTCTTACGATGTCTGCGTATTGATAGCTTCGTTTCGTCGCGTGGTCTTTCACCATTGGAATTTCAACGTAATACGCTTTTTTGAAGTCGACGTTCTTTGTTTTAAGCTGAGTTGCTATGAGGTGATCAGCGAAGCGGTTGGCACGCCAGGTCCATTGAATGGGCTTTTGTTCTTGGTCTACTACTTGATTATAAAGAAATGGTTGGCCCTCAAGTTTGATGCTTTTTGATGAAAACAAGTCGACACTTGAAGGATCATCAGGCGTTAATAAAGTCGTAATGATGGCGTTTTTTAGGTGTCCTTTCGGATCGGTAGGAGAGACCGTTTCAACGGTAATCGTCCCATTAGAGAAGTTAACTTCAGAGCGGCTTAAATAATTGTCTATATATTTCACATAGTTACTTTTACCAGCAATCTTTATTTCTTTGGTGCCCCAGCGTTTTTGAATATTGCCAGAAAAACTTCCGATAAGCGCATCAAGCGCTTTGGTGTCTTTTTCAAATTGACCAGGGAGCTCCGCTAAGTTTTTAGCAAATCGATTTGTGGGCTCATAATTTACGCCGTATAAGCTTTCGATAAACTCTCTGCTACATCCTGTTAGTAGCATTGCCGCTAAGAAATAAACCAGCTTCTTCATATTCTCCCCATACAAAAATGACACCATAGCGCGAGCCATGATGTCATTAAAGTTGGTCGAAATAAATGCTTATTCGCTAGGCGGAGTGTAACCATCAATCACAACATCTTTACCTTCAAACAAGAAGTTAACCATCTCAGTTTCAAGTAGAGCGCGGTGCTCAGGATCCATCATGTTGAGTTTTTTCTCGTTAATTAGCATGGTTTGTTTGCCCTGCCATAACGCCCAAGCTTCTTTAGATATATTGTCGAAAATACGCTTGCCTAGGTCACCTGGGTAAAGTTGAAAATCTAGGCCATCAGCTTCTTTTTGTAGATGAGTACAAAATACAGTACGGCTCATAATAATTCCTTAGTTGATACGCAGTTTTAGAATTGCGTATTAGTCTGTAATTCATAAGGAAGGCTTTCGAGCAGTTGCTTTACTGGCGCTGCTAGGCCTATTTCCTCAGGTTTGGATAAGTTATACCAGAGACCCTTTGTCCCTTCCATTATCAAATCTGGTTGTTTTGATAATTTGACTAATACAGGGGTGATATCTAAATGGTAATGGCTAAAAGTATGCCTAAACGCAATTAGAGTTTCCTGATTAGATTGGTCTTGTTCGCGGATAGCTCGGTTATCCAGTTCATGACTGACTTCAGCGGTTTCACTTTGTGGAAAGCAGAACAAACCGCCCCAAATGCCGCTTTGTGGTCGCTGTTCAAGCCAGACATGATTATCGTGGTAAAGCATAACGAACCAAGTTTCTTTGACTGGCTTTTCTTTCTTGGGCTTTTTACCCGGGTAGTCGAGCTGATTACCGTGCTTGTAGGATTCACACATCTCACTAATCGGGCACAATGTGCATTTGGGCTTGCTAAGTGTGCAAACCAAGGCACCCATATCCATCATGGCTTGGTTGTACTTATCGGTATCGATTTGCGGTGTGTGCAGATCAGCCACTTCCCAAAGCTTGTTCTCGACTTTCTTTTGCCCAGGCCAGCCTTCTACCGCAAAACTTCGAGCTAATGTACGTTTGACGTTGCCGTCCAATATTGCATGGGGAAGCTTGTAAACTGAAGACAATACCGCGGCTGCCGTCGAGCGACCCACGCCGGGTAATGCGTTCATTTCATCCAGCTCGGTCGGAAACTCTCCATTGTATTGCTCAGCCACGATTTTGGCCGCTTTATGTAGATTTCGCGCTCGTGCGTAATAACCAAGCCCGGTCCATAGGTGAAGCACTTCGTCTTGCTCAGCATTAGCTAAGTCCATCACTGTTGGGAAACGCTCTAGAAACCGTTGATAATATGGAATGACGGTTGTTACTTGCGTTTGCTGAAGCATTATTTCTGAAAGCCAAACGGTGTAAGCGGATTTGTTTTGTTGCCAAGGTAGATCTTTACGCCCGTAAGCGTTATACCACTCTAAGATGGCGTTTGCGAAAGGAGTCACGACATGCTCTATGTTTTTCTTTTATTAGGGCTAAAATTGCACCACAATTACGGTTGGATGTAAAACAGACAAATTGTGTGGGAATTTAATGTGTAGAAAGACTTGCACCAGAGGCAATTCTTTGGATAATCCCCGCTTTGATTAATCAATGTGCAGGCAAAAATCAATGAGTGAAGTGACCACTAACGAATATACTGAAGATGGCAAACTGGTTCGTAAGATCCGTAGTTTTGTTCGTCGCGAAGGCCGCTTAACAAAAGGCCAAGAAAATGCGATGAATGAATGCTGGCCAACAATGGGTATCGACTACAACCCTGAGCTACTTAATTGGAGCGAAGTGTTTGGTAATGATAACCCTGTTGTACTAGAGATTGGCTTTGGTATGGGTGCATCACTGGTTGAAATGGCAAAGAACGCGCCAGAGAAAAACTTCTTAGGCATTGAAGTTCACAGCCCTGGTGTCGGCGCATGTTTAGGTACGGCTCGTGATGCGGGTATTACAAACTTACGTGTTATGTGTCATGACGCGGTTGAAGTTTTTGAGCACATGATTCCAAATGACAGCTTGCATACGCTGCAACTGTTTTTCCCTGACCCTTGGCATAAGGCGCGTCACCACAAGCGTCGTATTGTAAAAGCTGAGTTCGCAGAGATGGTCCGCGCTAAGCTTCAGTTAGACACTGGTATTTTCCACATGGCAACGGACTGGGAAAACTACGCAGAGCACATGATCGAAGTAATGAATGTGGCTCCTGGTTTCGAGAATATCGCCGAAGATGGAGATTACATCCCTCGTCCTGAAGAGCGTCCTTTAACTAAGTTTGAGGCTCGCGGTCATCGTCTAGGTCACGGCGTTTGGGATATTAAGTACAAGCGTACTAAGTAATTCGCTAATGTGCGTTAGGTAATGCCATTGGCTTGCCTAGAATCGAATCTAGAAGAAAGCCAGCATCTTTGATGTTGGCTTTTTTTGCCCTTAAGGCTAACAGCGATTAGTTTTATTGGGCATAAATTACCCTACAAAACACAATAATAACGATAGAAAGTAAATAGGTCGCAGATGAAACCGACACAAGACATTTTGGCGGAAATCTTAGAAGAAGTTCGCCCATTAATCGGACAGGGAAAAGTTGCTGACTACATTCCAGCGCTTGCTAAAGTACCAAGTAACAAGCTTGCGATTGCGGTATACACCAACGAGGGGGAAGTGATTCAAGCCGGGGATGCGGAAGAAGCATTTTCGATTCAATCTATTTCTAAAGCATTAAGCCTGACGCTGGCGATGGTGTTATATAAGCCTGAAGAAATTTGGCAGCGTGTTGGCAAGGAGCCATCTGGGCAGGCGTTTAACTCAATGATCCAGCTCGAAATGGAACAAGGGATCCCGCGAAACCCTTTCATTAACGCTGGTGCCATTGTTGTCGCTGATTTGCTGCAATCGCGCCTGTCTGCACCGAGACAACGACTTCTTGAATTTGTACGTCAGTTATCAGGTGATACTCATATCGTGTATGACAAGGTGGTTGCCGCGTCTGAAATGATGCATAGCGATAGAAACGCCGCCATTGCTTACCTGATGCGTGCATTCGGTAACTTTGATAACGAGGTAATTCCCGTACTGAATAATTACTTCCATGCCTGCGCGTTGAAGATGACTTGTGTAGATCTTGCGAAGACATTTAGCTATTTAGCAAACAAAGGGACGTCCGTTCAAACGGGCAAGCAAGTGATCACACCGATTCAAACAAAACAATTGAATGCCTTATTGGCAACGTGTGGCTTGTACGATGGTGCTGGCGAGTTTGCTTACCGTGTTGGTATGCCGGGTAAGTCTGGTGTTGGTGGCGGGATTATTGCGATTGTTCCTGGTGAGATGACCATCGCCGTTTGGTCACCGGAATTGGATCCTTCTGGTAACTCCTTAGCAGGAACAAAAATGCTCGAGCTTTTATCTGAGAGGATTGGGCGCTCTATTTTCTAACGTGCTATTCAATCGTAAAAATGCCCCAATTAATGGGGCATTTTTCGTTGTAGCGACTATTCTTCAGCCATGAAGGCTTCAAGTAAATCATTGAGAAATAGTTTACCTTTCTCGGTGATTTGCCAGTCACTTTCTGTCTCAATGAGATATTGTTTTTCCAGTGCCCAATCGATAGTCGGTTGAATCGACTCTAAGCTTAATCCCGTAGTATCAATATAATCCTGCTTTGGACAGGCTTCAATCAGACGAAATCGATTCATGAAAAATTCAAAAGATCGGTCTTCGTGTGCGACTTCAAACTCATCCGAGAGGTAAGGCTTGACCATGTTTTGGAATGCCGCCAAATAGCCTCTAGGGTGTTTTACTTTCGTTGTGCGAATAATTCGCCCATCTGAAAAACTGAGCTTACCGTGAGAGCCACATCCTATCCCCAAGTAATCTCCAAAGCGCCAGTAATTCAAATTATGCTGACATTGATAGCCAGGCTTACTGTAGCCAGAGATTTCATACTGGACGTAACCGGCATCGGCGAGGAGCTTGTGTCCTCTATCAAAAATATCCCACAAGTCATCGTCATCAGGGAGAGTCGGAGGTTTATAGTAAAACATGGTATTAGGCTCGATTGTGAGCTGATACCAAGATAGGTGAGGAGGATTAAGCTCAATCGCTTTTTCCAAATCATTCAGCGCTTGTTCAATGCTTTGATTTGGCAATCCGTGCATCAAATCCAAATTAAAACTGCTCAAGCCAATCTCATGCGCTAATTGAGCCGCTTTGACTGCTTCTTCTTGCCCATGAATCCGACCTAATTGCTCTAACTTCTCTTGTTCGAAGCTTTGAACACCGACAGAAATACGGGTAACACCAGCTTGGCGGTAACCGCCAAAGCGCTCCGCTTCAATCGTGCCTGGATTGGCTTCCATCGTAATTTCGATGTTTGGTTTAAACGGAATACGTTGCTCAATGCCAGCGAGTAGACTTTTGATTCCTTCGGGAGAAAACAAGCTAGGAGTGCCACCACCAATAAAGATTGAATGCAAAGGCCTTGGAGCCTCATTCAAACGATATTTTTCTATATCGGTATCTAAATCCTCTAACAAAGCTGCGATGTATTCTTTTTCGGGTATATCCGCTTTCAGAGCATGAGAATTAAAATCGCAATAGGGGCACTTTTGTACGCACCAAGGGATGTGTACATAGAGACTTAACGCTGGTGGCTTTAGCAAAGTCGGAGTCGAGTTGTCCGACATTATGCTTGTTGCTCTTTTAAGGCAGCGAAAAGTGCTTTTAGCGCTTTACCACGATGTGATAATTGCTTTTTACGTACTGGCTCTAGTTCCGCTGAGGCGCAGTTGTCTTCAGGTACGTAGAATACGGGGTCATAACCGAAACCATTTTCGCCGTGGGCTTTTTCAAGAATGCGTCCTTCCCATTTACCATGGCAAACCAGAGGCGTTGGATCGTTTTCGTGCTTCATCAGAACCAATACACAGTGGAAACGAGCGGTACGAGCTTCTTCTTCCACGCCTTCCATCGCTTGGAGTAGCTTTTCTAAGTTTTCTTGATCAGATGCGCCTTCACCGGCATAACGTGCGGAGTAGATACCCGGCGCACCGTTTAAGGCATCGACTTCTAAACCTGAGTCATCTGCGATAGCGGGAAGCCCAGTTTCTTTTGCTGCATGGCGCGCCTTGATGATGGCGTTTTCGATGAAAGTTGTGCCTGTCTCTGCCACTTCAGAAACGTTAAATTCACTTTGGGCTGTCACATCGAAGCCGAAGTCTGAAAGTAGGTCGGCCATTTCACGAACTTTGCCCTGATTACCAGTCGCTAAAACAATTTTACTCATCGGTTTAAACTCTAATTCTGTTGGACGGTAGAAGCGTTAGTCTTCTACATAAAATTTTTGATTGAAACGTAAAGGCCCAGCGCCCTTGATTCCGGCATCGACATCAATGTTAAAGGTGATGTTCTCTTCATGTGTGATGGGGAACTCGGCTAAATAATAAATCGCGTCGCCTTCTTTGATCTCTCGAAAGCTCAGTGTTCTCGTGTTTCCCACTAAATTTCTTGCGGTACCGGTCACTTTTGCTGTCGTGGCTGGCTTACCTAGTGAAGAGTTATCGAGCACGCTGATGTTTAAGATTGCGGAGTAACCGTTTCGTTTTAATTGGTATTGCTTGGCCACTTTTGAAGTGAGAAAAGTGGAATTGAATGCAGAGTAGTGAACTTCTACATTCTTAATATTTTTGAATTGACCTGCCCAGCTTGGTAACGCTACAAAGCTGATCAATAGTGCGGTCATCCATTTACGCATAATGGGCTCCTGAGAAGTAATAAAAAGCCATCATAGGATGGCTTTAATTTCGGTTGGGATGAACATATTCTAATTTGCTTATGTCGCCCAAGCTCTCCTTTTTCTATAACTACGACGCCTTTAGCGACTTTGAACTGTTTGGCAAGAAATTTACTTAAATGAGCATTGGCTTTACCATCAACAGGAGGGGCGGTAATCGCTACTTTTAGCTCCTCGCCGTGCAAGCCGACAATTTTGTCTCTGCTTGCTTTTGGCTGGATATAAAGCCTTAAAATAAGGTCTTCTTGCTCATACCAAGCCGCTACTGACATTATAGTTGAAACCAGATAGGACCAATAAGATCGCCCATCAGGAAGTTTGCAAACTGTAGAATAATAAACAGCACTAATACACTTAGATCGAAGCCGCCCATTGCTGGAAGAATACGACGAATTGGTGCAAGCATAGGTTCTGTTAATTGATGGAAAACATACTCAATAGGGCTGCGACCTTGACTTACCCAGCTAAGGATCGCGCGAATCAATAGCACCCAGAACAATAGGCCACCCGCGGCTTTCAGAAGAGATAACCCACCAAAAATTAGGAAGCTAATATCAAAAACAGCTGCGCCACCTGAGATGACTAAATTTAGCGCGACGAACTTCAGTACACACAGTACGTATGCGAAAAGTACGGTCGCCAAATCGATGCTGCCAATGGAAGGAATGATTCGGCGAAGTGGTGCGACTACGGGTTGGGTTGCTTTGACAATAAATTGCGAAAACGGATTGTAGAAATCTGCACGAGCAGCCTGCAACCAAATACGCAGAATCACGACCATGATATAGAGATCAAATACGGTCGAAATTAGAAAACTCATTGAATTCATATAGGGTCCTTTTTAGGAGTAGTTCGTGAAGTATCCACGAAAAATTAAAATAAGGTTTCCATCTCTTCAGCCCTGCTTACGGCAGCTTGCATCGCTTTTGATACAATGTCTGAAAGTTGGTGTTCATTGAATGTACGTAGTGCCTCTGCGGTCGTGCCGCCTTTTGAGGTAACTTGCTCACGTAATGTCGATAATTCTGTTTCTGGGTTTGCAACGACCATAGCCGCAGCGCCAAGCGCCGATTGCTGAACTAGTTGGCGGGCCGTTTCAGCATCAAACCCTTGCTTGATGGCTTCGGCTTGCATTGCTTCCATAAATAAGAAGAAATAAGCCGGAGCACTACCTGCAGCTGCGATAACGCTATTGATGCCGGATTCTTCCTCTACCCAACACACTTCACCCACAGCTCGCATCAGTTGTGCCGCAAACGCTTTATCTTCTGCTGCGACATCAGAATTTGCATATAAGCCACTCATGCCTTTTCCTAGTAGAGACGGCGTATTTGGCATAACTCGAACTAAGTTTAATGGCGTTGCCAACATTTCATCTAAACGGCGAGCGTTGATTCCTGCTGCGATAGAGATAACAAGCTTGTTAGAAAAGTCGACTTCTTGAAGAGGTTTGCAAACATCAGCCATCATTTGAGGCTTCACGGAAAGCACGACAACATCGGCGTCTTGAGCTGCCGCTAGATTATTGCTGGTGGTTTGAATCCCGTAATCTTGCTCTAACGGTAAACGTCGAGTCTCGGAAGGTGCCGTCGCGGTAATATTTTTTGCCGGATAGCCACTCGCCACTAGACCCGCCACGATTGAGCGAACCATGTTTCCCGCGCCAATGAAGGCGATTTTCTTATGTTCCATGTACATTAAATCCTAAATTCTGAGTGCTGCCTGCAAACGAAGTAAATCAAATTAGTTTTTCTGGCTGTAATCTCGGGCGCCAAAGATAGCGGTGCCAATACGAACCATTGTGCTACCAGCTTCAATAGCGGCTTCCATATCACCGCTCATTCCCATCGACAGTGTGTCCAAGCCAGAGTGTTTTTCGCTTAACTTGTCTTTCAAATCCGCTAACTGAGTGAATGCATTCAGTTGGGATTGGTAATCTGAGACGTTCGCTGGGATTGACATTAATCCTCTTAAAGTGAGGTTTGGAAGCGTTGAAATCAACTCTGCTAGCTCAAAAATTTCTGCTTCTGATATCCCAGACTTTGAGCCTTCACCACTAGTATTCACTTGAATCAATACTTGCAGTGGAGGCAGCTCGTTTGGTCGCTGATCGTTGAGGCGTTGAGCAATTTTGCTTCGGTCAATGGTATGAACCCATTCAAAGCTTTCTGCGACAGGTCGCGTTTTGTTTGATTGGATAGGACCGATGAAGTGCCACTCCAATTTAAGGTTAGAATGTTGTTCTGAAAAATGCTTTACTTTATCTACACCTTCTTGCACATAGTTTTCACCAAATGCGACTTGCCCACCTTGTGCGGCTTCAAGAATAGCCTCGACAGGTTTAGTTTTACTTACAGCCAAAAGTTGCACCGACTCTGGAGGTCGACCACACTTTTGTTCTGAGCTTTGAATCTGTGAGGTGATCTGTTCAATATTTTGTTGAATACTACTCATAGCTATAATACTTAAGGAAAATAAATGGATATCACTGAGTTACTGGATTTTAGTGTAAAGCATAATGCATCAGATCTACATCTTTCTGCAGGTGTATCTCCAATGGTACGTATAGATGGGGAAGTAAGGAAGCTTGGAGTGCCCGCTTTTAATCATTCAGAAGTGCACCGTTTAGTTTTTGAGATCATGAATGATGCGCAGCGCAGCGAATTCGAAGAAAAGCTAGAAGTGGATTTTTCGTTTGAACTGCCGAACGTTGGGCGTTTTCGTGTTAACGCCTTTAACCAAGCTCGCGGGTGTTCTGCGGTGTTTCGTACAATCCCAGTTGATATCCCTACATTAGAGCAACTGGAAGCTCCAGAGATCTTTGAAAAGATCGCTAATTATGAGAAAGGGCTTGTGCTAGTGACTGGGCCGACGGGTTCTGGTAAATCAACCACGTTAGCGGCCATGGTGGATTACGTTAACCGTAACCACAATAAACATATCCTCACGATTGAAGATCCTATCGAATTCGTTCACACCAATAATAAGTGTTTGGTTAATCAGCGTGAAGTCCACCGCGATACTCATAGTTTTAAAGCCGCATTACGTAGTGCGCTGCGTGAAGATCCAGATGTCATTCTTGTTGGTGAGCTACGTGACCAAGAAACGATTAGCTTGGCCCTGACTGCAGCGGAAACCGGACATTTGGTTTTTGGTACGCTGCATACCAGCTCCGCAGCAAAAACAATCGACCGTATTATCGATGTATTCCCTGGTAGTGATAAAGATATGGTTCGTTCTATGTTATCTGAATCTCTACGTTCAGTGATTGCCCAAAAGTTATTGAAGCGCATTGGTGGTGGTCGCGTTGCTTGCCACGAAATTATGATGGCGACGCCGGCCATTCGTAACTTGATCCGTGAAGATAAAGTCGCGCAAATGTATTCCATTATTCAAACGGGCGCGGCTCATGGGATGCAAACCATGGAGCAAAATTCCAAACAGTTGATCGCTCAAGGGCTTGTTGATCCTGAAGAAGTTCAGAAGAAAATAGAAGTTGAATCTTCACCATTCTAATCGGCGGTTAATGTATTAAGGAAAAGTTGCAATGGAATTAAATCAAATTCTGGAAGGGATGATCTCGCAAAAAGCGTCTGATTTGTACATTACCGTCGGCGCGCCGATCTTATTCCGAGTAGATGGTGAATTACGCGCACAGGGAGAGAAGCTGACGGAAGGTCAGGTTGCACAACTACTTGATGCCATGATGGATCAAGAGCGTCGCTCAGAGTTTCGATCTTCTCGAGAATCAAACTTTGCGATCGTGCGTGATAGTGGTCGTTTTCGTGTGAGTGCTTTTTTCCAACGTGAATTACCAGGCGCGGTTATTCGCCGTATTGAAACGAATATTCCGACATTTGATCAGCTTAAATTGCCAGATGTGCTTCAAGATCTTTCTATCGCAAAACGTGGATTAGTTTTGGTTGTAGGGGCGACAGGATCGGGTAAATCGACGTCCATGGCGGCGATGACGGGTTTCCGTAATGCTAATCGAACAGGGCATATTCTGACGGTGGAAGATCCTATCGAGTTTGTTCATGATCACCAAAAATGTATCGTGACTCAGCGTGAAGTCGGGCTCGATACAGAAAGCTATGAGATTGCATTGAAGAACTCTCTGCGCCAAGCTCCGGATATGATTTTGATCGGTGAGATCCGTAGTCGTGAGACGATGGAGTACGCGATGACGTTTGCTGAGACCGGCCATTTATGTATGGCGACGCTGCATGCGAATAATGCGAACCAAGCTTTAGAGCGTATCTTACACTTGGTGCCGAAAGAGCAGAAAGAGCAGTTCTTGTTTGATCTTTCAATGAACCTGAAAGGGGTAGTGGCTCAGCAACTGATCAGAGATAAGAATGGCAATGGCCGTCACGGTGTTTTTGAGATCTTATTAAACAGCCCGAGGATCTCCGATTTAATCCGCCGAGGTGATTTACACGAGCTGAAAGCAACAATGGCGAAGTCAAAAGAGATCGGTATGCAGACGTTTGATCAGTCGCTTTATGACTTGGTTGTCGACGGTAAGATCAGCGAGGAAGATGCGTTCCACAGTGCTGATTCAGCGAACGATCTTCGTTTGATGCTGAAAACAAGAAGAGGTGATTCTTTCTCTGGTGGTTCATTGGAGAATGTGAAAATAGACATGGATTGAGTGTTCAATCTATTAACTCGATACAAAAAAGCTTGGCGAAATGCCAAGCTTTTTATGTATTTAGAACACTGTGATGGTTAACTCCACTGCGCTTCAAACCAGCTCTCAAGGATCACAACGGCTGACTGGTTATCGACATTGCCTTTACTCAAGGCTTTGTATCCCCCCATCTCAAATAAGTCGGCACGGGCTTCTGTTGTGGACAGCCTTTCATCATGAAGCTCGACATCGACTCCAAAGCGCCCTTTCAAGCGGTTGGCAAACTTTTTCGCGCGAGGAGTGATGGTTTCAAGATCTTTACCGTGTAAGTCAGTCGGCAAGCCAACAACCACTAAATCGGGTTGCCATTCTTTAATCTGTTTCTCTATGTCATCCCAATTAGGGATACCATCTTTTGCTTTGAATGCTTTTAGCGGGCTCGCGGTGCCCGTAATTTCTTGTCCGATCGCACTGCCGATACTTTTTGTACCGTAATCAAATGCCATGATTGTTCGTGACATAGTTATCTCGAGTAATGATGAAGTTTGGGGTGAAGATTAATGAATTATTCACGCCTGTAAAGCTTAGCTCGCTGGCAAGCTTTAGGAGTGACCCACATCTGAAGACAGCTGCGCGACATCTATTCCTAACATTTGAACGGCTTTCTTCCAACGCTCAGCAATCGGCGTATTGAAAATGACACTTGGGTCAGCTTCAATCGTTAACCAAGAGTTTTCTGCAAGTTCAGTTTCTAGTTGCCCAGGCTCCCAACCAGAGTAGCCTAAAGTAATGATGTAGTGATCAGGTTCATCCTCTGTGCCCAATACCGCTAGAATATCTTTAGAGGTAGTGACAGAGATTTGATCTGTCATATTGATGCTTGATTGGTAGGTGTCTTTCGGCTCGTGAAGAATGAATCCACGATCTTCCGCTACGGGGCCACCATTTAAAACGGGCTTCTCTAAACTTGTTTGGTTGAGTTGAGGCTGTGTGGATTCTACATCAACTTGCTTTAACATTTTCCCAACGGTGACATCGATAGGAGCATTGATCATCAGGCCCATCGCGCCTTCATCGTTATGTTCACAAAGATAGATAACAGAGTGCTGAAAGTAGGGATCTTTCATGCCGGGCATTGCTACAAGGAAATGGTTGGTCAAATTCATAATGTCTCCAGCCCGCTGGGGGAGTATTGGGCGACAAAGCGTCGCCCTAAATTAGATTATGCGTTGATACGTCGCTCAATCGCATCCATTAGCTTACCTGTTATAGAAATATCAAATGCTGCTTCAATTTCACGAATACAAGTTGGGCTTGTTACGTTAATTTCTGTCAGCTTGTCGCCAATGACATCTAGACCTACGAAAATCAGGCCTTTTTCTTTTAGTGTTGGTGCAACCGCATGAGCGATTTTTAGGTCTGTCTCACTGAGAGGGCGAGCTTCACCTGTACCACCTGCTGCTAAATTACCACGAGTCTCGCCTTTTGCTGGAATACGCGCTAAGCAATAAGGCATTGGTTCCCCATCTACCACTAAAATACGCTTATCACCATTGCTGATATCAGGAACAAATGTTTGCGCCATTGCGTAGTTTTGGCCGTGATTCGTTAATGTTTCAATGATAACCGATACATTTGGATCGCCTTCCTTCACGCGGAAGATAGAAGCGCCGCCCATGCCATCTAATGGTTTTAAGATCACGTCACCGTGCTCTTCTCTAAACGCTTTAATTTTTTCAGCTTTACGAGTCACGATAGTGGTTGGCGTAAGCTCTGGGAACCAAGCCGTAAAGAGCTTCTCGTTACAGTCGCGTAAGCTTTGAGGTTTGTTAACAATCAAAGCTCCGTTTTCTTCTGCACGCTCAAGAATGTAAGTCGCGTAGATATACTCAGTATCGAATGGAGGATCTTTACGCATTAATACCGCGTCTAGTTCTGAAAGGGCGATAGTTTGCTCGGACTTAAATTCATACCAACCGTTTGGATCTTCTTTTAATTCGACAACTTTTGTATCAGCAATGGCTACGCCTTGATCTAAGTGTAGATCATTCATTTCCATATAGTGGATTTCATACCCACGACGTTGTGCTTCAAGCATCATGGCAAAGCTAGAGTCTTTTTTAATGTTAATGGATGAAATCGGATCCATTACGATGCCAAGTTTGATCATTTTTTTCTCCTAGCCTAGGTCGCCAAAACGGACTTGTAAGGCGGTAATTGCGGTTAGAGCTGCAGTTTCGGTACGTAATACACGTGGCCCAAGTAGCGTCTCTTCAAATTTGTATTGTTCGGTCATGCTGATCTCATCAGCAGATAATCCACCTTCAGGGCCAATCAGTAGTCTGACTTTATTGATTGGTTCTGGCAGTGTGTTAATTGAGTATTGTGCGCGAGGGTGCAAGTTTAGTTTTAATGCTTCACTGGGTTCACTACACCACTCTTCAAGCTGCATGATCGGGCGAATCACAGGGACGGTATTACGTCCGCACTGTTCACATGCCGCGATAGCAATTTTTTGCCATTGAGCCAATTTCTTCTCGAAGCGTTTCGCATCTAACTTCACGCCACAACGCTCTGAAATCAGGGGAGTAATCGTATTGACGCCGAGTTCAACCGATTTTTGGATGGTAAACTCCATTTTGTCACCACGGGAAATGACTTGCCCTAGGTGAAGATCGAGCGGTGACTCACTGCTGCGTTCGATACGCTCGCTTAGCGTAACAGTGACATTCTTTTTCGATACTTGAGAAATGGTCGCAGGAAATTCTGCTCCACTCCCATCAAATAGCAATACCTCTTGTCCTTCTTTCATGCGTAACACTCGCCCTACGTGGCCAGCAGCGTCTTCACTTAACGCAAGTTCACCTAATTGGTGGATGAGTTCTGGGTGATGTATGCGAGGGACTCTCATGTCGGCAAACCTATTAATACGTTCATTTGGATATTTTGTCTTTGCCTAACATGGATGCTTAAGGGAGAAAAAACAAGTAGCTGAAAGAAATAGGAGTGAGATCTTATTCGTCTGGGATTATGTTTGAAATTTATAAACTGGATTATTAGAATTCAACTCATTGAATATAAATATAATTATTTTAGGCTTATCAATGTTTCAAATGCATACTCACTCTCTTTTAGCATGCGCAATCACCAGTGTCCTTTTGGCTGGTTGTGGCGGTTCTGATTCTTCATCTGACGTGCCTTCAAGCATCGCGTCCCCTAATATCAATGGTACTCCCAGCTTGTCATCGGTTTCTGCATACCAAACAACGGCTCAGTCCGACAATGTAGAAGCGTGTTCTACCGCATTTCTCAGCAATAATTCGTGTGATTTATCGGTGATTCAGCCAATTGGTGTTGATGGTCAAGATGTCACTATTGAGCAGATAAAAGAGCGGTTGGTGGTATCCCACGAATGGATGGCTGACAGTTTTATTAGTGCTTTGGAAGAAATGGCGGATCAAGATCTGCTGAACTTATTCAAACCACTAAATAGCATCGTAATTAGCTATGATATTCGCCCTTCTTTTTACACGACTGCGACTGCGTCTATGTATATTGATCCTAAATATGTGTGGCGAACGAAAAGCGAGTGGGATTCGATATACCAACAACAAGATTATCGAGCTAAATTCCAAACCGAGTTTCAATTCGATAAGGCGAGTCGTTATGTAGATAAGAATACAAATAACTACGTGACCTACTCGAATACATACGATGCAAATTATAATAGCGCGAGACTATCCTCACATATTGCCCCTGGGTTATTTAGGTTACTTTCTCACGAATTAGCGCATGCGAATGATTTCTTACAGGCTCATGATCTTGTCCAAATCCCTGATTCGGGAACCATAAATAGTTATATTTGGCCATTAGTGAAACTGAATGAAGACCTAACATCAAGTAACCCCCTAACATCTGAACTTCTTACTGAAGCGGCTCAAATCGCTTTTAGAGGTGAAACGATGACAGATAGAGTTAGAGATCTAACCGGTGAATTGGCTGGCGCCGAATTTGAGGCAGATAGTGCCGCTGCATTTTACTCTTACTCTAGCCCTGCTGAAGATGTGGCCATGCTGTTTGAAGCTTATATGATGTATAGAAAGTACGGTGCGCTGTCTGACTTTGCTTTTGTGAGTATCCCTCAAACGACGAACTATACCTGTAATGATTGGAAGGTATTATGGGGGCAGCGCTCTAGATTATCTGAGGAAGATGTACTAGAGAGAGCGGTCTTTGTTGCTCAAGGTATTTTAGACAAGCCTGAAGCTTCTATACGAGCAGAGTTAGCGTCACTTCCAGCAACTCCACAAACCTTAGTGTCGGGCTCTGGGTGGTGTGAAAGTCAGCAAATGTCACAAGCATATGCAGTGTCACGTTCGCTTCAATCATCAAACTTTGCTTCAGGCTTGAGTGACAATCTTCGCTATAAAGAAGACTTAGAAGATTAATTCAATGAAAAGGCTCTTAAGTAAAAGAGCCTTTTTTGTTATTTACAGCTCTTATAAACAAACGGGTTGTGATTACCTTGAATATTAAAAATGCGCTCGTCTCGCGTACATTCCCACTCATCGACAGGGAACTGTTTATTCCAAGCCATCATGAGGTTAGTCTGCTGTTTAGAGAGTTTAAAGCCGTACTCCTGACTCATGTATAGGTAAGTTCTAGCAATTGAGCCTTTCGCACGATCGGGCGGCATGACTTTACGCTGTTTGAAGTTAACTTGCATTTCACACTGGCCATAGCTGACGCCGTCGAGCCCATTCCACTGACTGAAGTTGTAGTTAGAGCGATCACCGTTCACTTCTCCAATCGCGGGCGTTAGGTTGTGTAGGTCGGCTTCCATCGACTTAAATACTTTATCGTTACGAGTGCAGTTCTTGCGCCCGCCATCTTGCCAGCACTGGCGCTGGTGGCCAAACTGCCAAGCGGGTACTACGTGTTCCCATTCAATTCGACTTGCTCTCTTTTGCTGCTTCCGAACTTCATAACCGCAACCTTCTAGGTCGGGGATACCTTTTTTATTGTTCTTCCATGTGATATCGCAACCACAGTAGAAAGAGGTTGGGTGGTCGAGGTAAATCTTCACTGCTTCCTTTTTTGCTTTAGAAAAAGAGCTCGGGGGAGCGGATATCGCAGAAAAGGAAACAAAGAGACTTACGAGAAAGGTGGCGAGTAACTTCATATAAAAAGACTGATAAAAGTATGATTATTCACAGTCTAGCATTCATTCTTTACCTTTCCTTTTAGTTATTACCGAACAAAATGCTTCTAGGGGTTATTCCGTTAATTGAACGCCAGTAAATGCGAGAAGCTGGTGGCATTGTTGGCATCGATAAGTGGCTTGTTTGCGAAGTACTTTATTGTGACGGCGGATTGAAAGCGGGTAAGCATTACAGCCGCACTTGTACTCAAAAGTCTTGCCTTGAACAGAAGTGATTTTAAAACTATGTGTGGTTTTCGCTGGAATTTGGAATACAGATTCCATGACATACTGCCACTCTCTACCGTGTGGTTGAACGCGTCCGAACACTTGGTGTGTTATAAGGTGGGCAACCTCATGTGGGATGACTTCTTTTAAGAAAGCATCAACATTTTCTTCAAACAAAACTGGGTTGAGCTTGATTTCTTGGGTTTGTAAGTAAGCTTTCCCTGCAGCCTTTCCTCTTAACTTATAAGTCAGCTTTGGCATAGGAAAAGGGCGGTCAAAGTGCTGTTGCGCTGTTGTCATACAGTGAGCCAGAGCTTTGTTTGCTAAATGATGAAGAGGTTGGTAGGTCATCCAAAAAAAGGCCTTAGTTTTTACTAAGGCCGAATAATATCATCACTGATACGTAAGGTAGGAGACCTATGGATGATGTTTTTTCTTAATGATGTCGTGGTAGGCATGCCATGTTCCGTAACCAAGAAGTGGCATGGTCACGATCATCCCTAAACCAAAGGAAGCAAAGCCCGCTAAAATACCGCCGCAAATAATCAAAGCCCAAACGATCATTGCTGGAATGTTGGATTTGACCGCATTGAAGCTAGTGAAAATTGCCGTCATCACATCGACTCTTCTTTCCATCATTAAAGGAATAGAAAAGGCGGATATACTAAATATAGCGGCTGCAATAATGAAACCCGCCACCGAACCTGTGATTAGAAATGGAGCAAACTCGGTTAATGATGCCCCTTGAACAGCGGGGTAGAGTGCATGAATAAGCGCTGCAATTCTCATCCAGAAAATCATGGCGACGACAAGCACAACGGCGAATGCCCATTGTGAGGTCGAATTACGAGTAATGGCTTTCATGGAATGAAGCAGACTTGCGTTGTGGCCTTTTTCACGCTCCCAACTTGCGTCGTACAAGCCTAGTGCGAGAAATGGACCGATAAGCATATAAACAATGAGACTTGGCATCACGACTAAATGTGTACCTTGCCATTGTACGAGTTGCACTATCGCGACGGCTGCTGCCATGAAGCAAAGCCCATAAAATCCACTAATCAGTGGCATTCTTATGAAGTCGTGCAGCGCAAGTGCGAGCCAGTGGAAAGGAGCAGAGACACTTACCTGATTACAAGGAATGGTGCGTGCATATTCACTGTCACTGACCCTATGTTTTTTATCTGTAAAATCTGATTGCTGAGCAGTACGAGGCATGGTTCCCTCCCCCCAATTGAAAAGTTCCTAGGTGAAAATCCCTAGTCCCTAGGGGCCAGTCCTTAGAAGAGAGGAATCTTCCACGAACTAGGAACTTCTTTTCCTAGGAACTCTATTAACTATTGTCAGTACTGGTCAAAAATACAAATTATCAGATTGAATTTTAGGTTTTAGAAAGGGAGTGGAAAGGGGAAAGAAAGAATGAGATTTGGGGAAAAACACATAAAAATAAAGCCCTTACTAAAAAGTAAGGGCATTATTAAACTTATTTAATAGGGCTAAATTATTTTAAGCCAGCAAAGTCAGCTAGGATTGCCGCTTTGTCTGTCGCTTCCCATGGGAACTCTTCGCGACCGAAGTGACCGTATGCTGCAGTCTTCTTGTAGATAGGCTGAAGAAGGTTCAGCATTTCTTGAAGACCGTATGGGCGTAGGTCGAAGTTTTGACGAACAGCTTCGATGATAATTTCATGAGGTACTTTTTCAGTACCGAAAGTCTCAACCATGATAGATGTTGGATCCGCAACACCGATAGCGTAAGACAGTTGAATTTCACAACGGTCAGCCATGCCAGCTGCTACGATGTTTTTTGCAACGTAACGAGCTGCGTATGCTGCAGAGCGGTCTACTTTTGATGGATCTTTACCAGAGAACGCACCGCCACCGTGACGAGCTGCGCCACCGTAAGTATCTACGATGATCTTACGACCAGTAAGACCACAGTCACCCATTGGGCCACCGATTACGAAACGGCCAGTTGGGTTAATAAAGAAGTTAGTCTCTTTGTTGATCCACTCTGATGGAAGAACTGGCTTAATGATCTCTTCCATTACTGCTTCACGTAGGTCTGGAGTTGAGATTGAATCACAGTGTTGAGTCGAAAGAACAACGGCATCGATACCAACGATTTGGCCTTTGTCGTATTGGAACGTTACTTGTGATTTTGCGTCTGGGCGTAGGAAGTCCAGTTTACCGCTTTTACGTACTTCAGCTTGCTTTTCAACAAGACGGTGAGAGTAAGTAATTGGAGCTGGCATTAGGATTTCAGTTTCGTTAGTTGCGTAACCAAACATGATGCCTTGGTCGCCTGCGCCTTGCTCTTTAGGATCAGCTTTATCAACACCTTGGTTGATGTCTGGAGATTGCTTACCGATTGTGTTTAGTACTGCACAAGAATCAGCATCAAAGCCCATGTCAGAGTGAACGTAGCCGATTTCACGAACCGTTTCACGAGTGATTTCTTCGATATCAACCCATGCTGAAGTTGTTACTTCACCGCCAACCATGACCATGCCCGTTTTCACGTAGGTTTCACAAGCAACGCGTGCTTTTTTATCTTGTTCCAAGATCGCATCAAGAACAGCATCAGAGATTTGGTCTGCAATTTTATCTGGATGGCCTTCTGAAACAGACTCAGAAGTGAAAAGGTGCTTAGCCATGAGAGCTCCACTTTTTTAGTTTGGGTGCAAATACTTATAAAGGTGGCGAATTTATATAATCGACACCGTTAAATACAGTGTTTTTGTAGGTGTTTCTACATCTAGACGTCTATTCTAGTTTTCAACGCTCGAATTACAAGCTCTTTTTTTGGATATGTCATAACTAATCGTTTGCGTAAAATCACTTTGATTTGCTGACCTTATCAATATTAGTGCAATTTTTAGTTTGATATTTGAGCAGATCATCAAGTAAATCGTTTGCAGTCACTATAGGCGTTTGAGAGAATACAGCACCTCGGATCAGTTCTAGATACCGAGCTTATCTATTTTTTCAAATCGCTTATGTACTCAGGAGCAGACATGCCTTCTCGTAAAGATCTAGCCAATGCAATTCGCGCACTCAGCATGGATGGCGTTCAACAAGCAAATTCAGGCCACCCAGGCGCACCAATGGGTATGGCTGACATCGCTGAAGTTCTTTGGCGTGGTCATTTGAACCACAATCCAGCAAACCCAGAGTGGGCAGATCGCGACCGTTTCGTACTTTCAAACGGCCACGGTTCAATGTTGATTTATTCTCTGCTTCATTTAGCGGGTTACGAGCTATCAATTGAAGACCTTAAGAACTTCCGTCAACTGCACTCTAAGACTCCAGGTCACCCAGAGTACGGTTACGCACCAGGTATCGAGACGACTACTGGTCCACTAGGTCAAGGCATCACTAACGCTGTTGGTATGGCGATGGCTGAAAAAGCACTAGCGGCGCAGTTCAACAAAGAAGGCCACGACATCGTAGATCACTACACTTATGCATTCATGGGTGACGGCTGTCTGATGGAAGGTATTTCTCACGAAGCATGCTCTCTAGCGGGTACGCTAGGTCTTGGTAAGCTGGTTGCTTTCTGGGATGACAACGGTATCTCTATCGATGGTGAAGTAGAAGGCTGGTTCTCTGACGATACACCTAAGCGTTTTGAAGCGTACGGCTGGCACGTAATTCCAGCAGTAGATGGTCACGACGCAGAAGCAATCAACGCGGCGATCGTTGCAGCAAAAGCGGATCCTCGCCCAACACTTATCTGTACTAAAACGGTTATTGGTTTTGGTTCTCCAAATAAAGCGGGTACGCACGACTGCCATGGTGCTCCACTAGGTGCTGATGAAATTGCAGCAACTAAAGCTGCATTAGGCTGGGAACACGGCGCATTTGAAATCCCTGCAGATATTGCTGCAGAGTGGGATGCGAAAGAAGCGGGCGCAGAAAAAGAAGCGGCTTGGAACGCAAAATTTGACGCATACGCAGCGGCTTACCCTGCAGAAGCTGCAGAGCTGAAGCGTCGTCTAAACGGTGAACTTCCAGCTGAGTGGGAAGAGAAAGCAAACGAAATCATTGCTGATCTTCAAGCTAACCCAGCAAACATCGCTTCACGTAAAGCGTCTCAAAACGCACTAGAAGCGTTTGGTCAAATGCTTCCTGAATTCATGGGCGGTTCTGCTGACCTTGCGCCTTCTAACCTGACTATGTGGTCTGGTTCTCAATCTCTTGAAGCGAACGACTTCTCCGGTAATTACATCCACTACGGTGTACGTGAATTCGGTATGACGGCTATCATGAACGGTATCGCTCTGCACGGTGGTTTCGTACCATACGGCGCAACATTCCTAATGTTCATGGAATACGCGCGTAACGCGATGCGTATGGCTGCTCTGATGAAAGTTCAGAACATCCAAGTTTACACGCACGATTCTATCGGCCTAGGCGAAGATGGCCCAACTCACCAACCAGTTGAGCAAATCGCTTCTCTACGTCTAACGCCAAACATGAGCACATGGCGTCCATGTGACCAAGTTGAATCTGCAGTCGCTTGGAAACTAGCAATCGAGCGCAAAGATGGCCCAACATCGCTAATCTTCTCTCGTCAAAACTTAGCACAACAAGACCGTAACGCAGAGCAAGTGGCTAACATCGCTAAAGGTGGTTACATCCTGAAAGATTGTGAAGGCAAACCAGAGCTTATCCTTATCGCAACAGGTTCTGAAGTTGAGCTAGCGGTTAACGCTGCTGCTGAACTAACCGCTGAAGGTAAGAAGGTGCGTGTTGTATCTATGCCTGCAACTGACGCATTCGACAAGCAAGACGCTGAGTACCGTGAATCTGTACTTCCATCAGGCGTAACGGCACGTATCGCAGTTGAAGCTGGCATCGCTGACTTCTGGTACAAGTACGTTGGCTTCGGTGGCAAGATCATCGGTATGACAACGTTTGGAGAATCTGCACCTGCAGGTGAGCTATTTAAGATGTTCGGTTTCACTACAGAAAACGTAGTAAACACAGCAAAAGAGCTACTAGCTTAATAATAATTGCATGAACTCTAAGTAAAAAACCGAGCCAATGGCTCGGTTTTTTTATTGCGCGACAAAGATTAGATTATTCGAATTCATTCCCCCAATTATCTAACTCTTGTGTGCCACAGACTTTACACTTCACATAACGATCCATGTTGTAGTAGTGACCACCGTTAATAATTGAGTTAGCAAATAGCTTAATTCTACCTAACAAGGTCTTGTCAGTATCATAGCTGCTTGTTTGACGAACAAGAACTTCACTATGTGGTGTCTCTTTATTGCACTTTTTACAAAAATGAGTTGCTGGGAATCCAGACATTACCTTTTCCTTTGGTTGAAAAACTAAGTAAGAAACAGCCGCAGAATTCGGTAAAACTCATCCCTTTTATGTGTACCTGAGAGATCTGGCATTCATCAATTCTATAAATTATTTTTAGCGAGTGGGATCACTCAATTAATGCGCTTTGCGTGTGATTCGGTTACTATCTGTTGCACGAAATTTTGGTTAGGGCGATGGAATTAATGCTGAAAATCGCAATTAATGGATTTGGACGAATTGGGCGTAATGTTTTACGTGCTGTTTATGAAAGCGGTAAAAGCCAACAGATAAAAGTTGTAGCAGTCAATGAACTTGCTCAGCCTGATGCGATGGCGCACTTATTACAGTACGACACGAGCCACGGTCGATTTGGGAAGAAGATTTCTCATGACCAAGAACATATATATGTGCATCACGACAGTGGGGAATTTGATTCGATTCGTATTCTTCACCTTGCTGAAATTAATTTGTTGCCTTGGCGAGATCTTGACGTAGACATCGTATTAGATTGTACCGGTGTATACGGGTGTCGAGATGATGGTTTAGAGCATATCGCTGCTGGTGCTAAGAAAGTTCTCTTCTCTCATCCAGGTGCGAATGATTTGGATAACACTATCATTTATGGAGTGAACGAAGATACACTTGAGCCGGACCATCGTATTGTTTCAAATGGTTCATGCACAACCAACTGCATCGTTCCTATCATTAAAGTTCTAGATGAAGCTTTTGGTATCGATTCAGGTACGATTACCACGATTCATTCGTCCATGAATGACCAACAAGTTATAGACGCCTACCATTCCGATTTACGTCGAACGCGAGCTGCTAGCCAATCTATCATTCCAGTCGATACCAAACTGCATAAAGGTATTGAAAGGATATTTCCGAAATTTTCCAACAAATTTGAAGCTATCTCCGTGCGCGTGCCAACAGTTAACGTTACTGCAATGGATTTAAGTGTCACAATTAATACAAATGTGAAAGTTAATGACGTAAATCAAACCATTGTTAACGCATCCCAGTGTACATTACATAACATAGTTGACTATACTGAGGCGCCACTCGTTTCCATCGACTTTAATCACGACCCCCATAGCGCGATTGTAGATGGCTCACAGACACGTGTGAGCAATGGGCATTTAGTCAAAATGCTTGTGTGGTGCGACAATGAATGGGGCTTTGCTAACCGAATGCTGGATACGGTGCTTGCAATGAAAGCCACTGAATGCGAGAAGTAGAGCACAGGGCGAAAGCAGGGATTATTTATTTTTAACCTTGAAATAAATTCGTATAATCCCCATACAATAACCAGTTTGAAGAATTAATAGGCTTAGCAGGGTTGCTGAGTTTCCAAAAACTTTATTTAAAATTAAATTTGAGAGGACAAACCATGTCTGTAATCAAGATGACTGACCTGGAACTTGCAGGTAAACGCATTTTTATCCGTGCTGACCTAAACGTACCAGTAAAAGACGGTAAAGTAACTTCAGATGCTCGTATCCTTGCATCTCTACCAACTATCAAGCGTTGCTTAGAAGCTGGCGCTAAAGTAATGGTTACTTCTCACCTAGGTCGTCCAACGGAAGGCGAATACAACGAAGAGTTCTCTCTAGCTCCTGTAGTGAACTACCTAAACGACGCATTAGACTGTGACGTTAAACTAGCAAAAGACTACCTAGACGGTTTAGAGCTAAACGCTGGTGAACTAGTTGTTCTAGAAAACGTACGTTTCAACAAAGGCGAAAAGAAAAACGAAGAAGAGCTATCTAAGAAGTACGCTGCACTTTGTGACATCTTCGTAATGGACGCATTTGGTACGGCTCACCGTGCACAAGCATCAACACACGGTGTTGGTACTTACGCTCCTGTAGCGTGTGCTGGTCCTCTTCTTGCTGCAGAACTAGAAGCTCTAGGCAAAGCAATGGATAACCCTGCACGTCCACTAGTTGCTATCGTTGGTGGTTCTAAAGTATCGACTAAGCTGACTGTTCTTGAGTCTCTATCTAAAGTTGCTGACCAACTAGTTGTTGGTGGTGGTATCGCAAACACATTCATCGCAGCTGAAGGCCACAACGTAGGTAAGTCTCTATACGAAGCTGACCTAGTTGAAACGGCTCAAAAGCTAATGAAAGAGTGTGCTATTCCAGTAGCAACTGACGTTGCATGTGCAAAAGCATTTGATGAGAACGCTGAAGCTGAGATCAAAAACGTTGCTGACGTAGCTGACGACGACATGATCTTCGACTTAGGTCCAGAATCAACTGCAGCTCTAGCTGAAATCATCGGCAACGCTAAGACTATCCTTTGGAACGGTCCTGTTGGCGTATTCGAATTCAAGAACTTCGAAGCGGGTACTGCTGGTATCTCTAAAGCAATCGCTGAATCTGCAGGTTTCTCTGTAGCAGGTGGTGGTGACACGCTAGCGGCTATCGACAAGTTCGGTATCAAAGCTGACGTATCTTACATCTCTACTGGCGGCGGCGCTTTCCTTGAGTTCGTTGAAGGTAAAGTACTTCCAGCTGTAGCTATGCTTGAAGAGCGTGCAAAAGCGTAATTGATTTATAAAAGGCGGGATTGAATCCCGCCTTTTAACGTTTGCGGCATATCACACTTTTTTGCTAGAATGGCGCAAGTTGTGAGCAAACGATTGCAAGTTTTTAAACTTAAGTTTTTTAATCTTAAAACGATAGAATAAATAGGACTATTTCCATGTCTAAGATCTTCGATTTTGTAAAACCTGGTGTGATTTCTGGCGATGACGTACAGAAAGTATTTGAAGTAGCAAAAGAAAACAAATTTGCTCTTCCTGCTGTAAACGTTGTTGGTACTGACTCTGTAAACGCAGTACTAGAAGCAGCGGCTAAAGTTAAATCTCCAGTAGTTGTTCAGTTCTCTAACGGCGGCGCTGCATTCTTCGCAGGTAAAGGCGTTAAACTTGAAGGTCAAGGTCCACAAATCCTTGGTGCTGTAGCTGGTGCTAAATACGTACACGCTGTAGCTGAAGCTTACGGTGTTCCAGTTATCCTTCATACTGACCACGCTGCTAAGAAACTTCTACCATGGATCGACGGTCTACTAGACGCTGGTGAAGAGTTCTTCGCACAAACTGGTAAGCCTCTATTCTCTTCTCACATGCTAGACCTTTCTGAAGAGTCTCTAGAAGAAAACATTGAAACATGTGCTAAGTACCTAGAGCGCATGGCTAAAATGAACATGACAATCGAGATCGAACTTGGTTGTACTGGTGGTGAAGAAGATGGCGTTGATAACTCTGATATGGACGCATCTGAGCTTTACACTTCTCCAGAAGACGTTGCATATGCATACGAGAAACTAATGGCTGTTAGCCCACGTTTCACTATCGCAGCTTCTTTCGGTAACGTACACGGTGTTTACCAAGCAGGTAACGTTGTACTTACTCCAACTATCCTACGTGACTCTCAAGCATACTGTGCAGAGAAGTTCGGTATCGCACCTAACGCTCTAAACTTCGTATTCCACGGTGGTTCTGGTTCTTCTGAAGAAGAAATCCAAGAGTCTATCGGCTACGGTGTTATCAAAATGAACATCGATACTGATACACAGTGGGCAACTTGGGACGGTATCCGTCAGTACTCTGCTGACAACTTCGATTACCTACAAGGTCAAATCGGTAACCCTAAAGGTGAAGACCAACCAAACAAGAAGTTCTACGATCCACGCGTATGGCTACGTGCTGGTCAAACTTCTATGGTTACTCGTCTTGAGAAAGCATTCGCTGACCTTAACGCGGTAGACGTACTTTAATTCTTTTGAATTAACTTAACGTTCTCGTTAGATTTGGAAACCCGCTCATTGAGCGGGTTTTTTTTGCTTGATAAAAAGTTATTTCATAGTTGTAAAAAATCTGGATTCTAATGATTAAATTACGTAATCTTTTGAGAACCGATATTGATTTCAGTTAGTAACTTCTTGTTCTGTAACTCTTTACAGAAATATGACTTTGCAAGCCGTCAAAGATAGGATATCGTGCCAAAAAACTGACATACGTTCGGTTAATTAATAAGGGATTTAACACCAATAGGTTGTTAAAGGCAGTTAGGTTCATAGCTCATTACTTTAGAGGATACACATTATGGCTGGTGGTTCGACGGAACTTGAAACTCCAATTGTAGATAGCCTTTCTCATGCAGAAAAATGGTTAACGAGTAATTCGGATCTTCTGATCCAATATGGTGTAAATATTCTTTCTGCTGTACTCATCTTGTTCATTGGTAACATTGTGGTGAAAGCAGTAGCAAACAGTGTTTCAAAAGTACTCGAAAAGAAAAAGATGGATAAGGCGGTTATCGAGTTTATCCATGGTCTGGTTCGTTACCTATTATTCGTAATCGTATTGATTGCAGCTTTAGGGCGTATTGGCGTTCAAACTGCTTCTGTCGTTGCAGTTATCGGTGCGGCTGGTTTAGCAGTAGGTTTAGCACTGCAAGGTTCTTTATCAAACTTTGCAGCTGGTGTACTTATTGTTGCATTCCGCCCATTCAAATCTGGCGATTACGTTGAGATTGGCGGTGTCGCTGGATCGGTTGAGTCTATTCAGATTTTCCAAACGATTTTAACCACACCAGATAACAAAATGGTTGTTGTGCCAAACGGTAGTGTTATTGGTAGCCCAATTACTAACTACTCACGCCATGAAACGCGTCGTATTGATCATGTAATTGGTGTGTCTTATGGTGCTGACCTTAAGAAAACAAAAGAAGTAATCGCTAAAGTCTTAGAAGCGGATGAGCGTATTTTGAAAGAGCCAGGCATCCAAATTGGTGTCGTAGCTCTAGCTGACTCTTCTGTTAATTTTGTGGTTCGCCCATGGGTGAAGACCGCTGATTACTGGGATGTGTACTTTGATTCTCTGCAGCGCATTAAAGAAGCGTTGGATGCAGAAGGTATTGAAATTCCATTCCCACAAATGGATGTACATCTAAACAAAGTTGAAGCTTAAGATAGCTTTACATAGAAAATAAAAGAGCGAATAGCGTAAGTTATTCGCTCTTTTTTATTGCCGCTCTTAAATGAGTAAACTAGCGGAATTGATCCGCTTCCATTTTACGACCTTCCTCTTTTTCTTGCTTGAAAGGGAATAGAGTGCGCTGAAACATTTTAAATAGAGGAGTTCGGACCTCTTTCCCTCCTAAAATAACCAGCAGACATAGCCCTCCCGGGATGAGAATTATCATTAAAATGGGGCGGAGCAAGTAAGAGAAACAAAAGATTGCGGGTAGAAAAATAAGTGACTGTCCGAGTTTTACTAATGTATTCATAGTTTATCCTAATAAATAAATGAGCGTGCTCATTTTATAATTGAGCGCGCTCAATTTGTCAAACTGTACGACGAGGAGTATGATTTCGTTGGATTTATCAAGAGAGTATTTTTGTGAGTAAGAGAGTAGAGACGAAACAAAAAATTCTAGCGGCGGCGTGGAGGCTATTTGCAGAAAACGGTTATGAAAATACGACAACTCGGCAAATCGCTAGGGAAGCGGGTGTTGCGGATGGTACCGTATTTAGTCACTTTGAGACTAAGCTAGCGATTCTTAGAGACGGCATGCTGAATCGGTTAGAACAAATTAGCGAGCAGGTGCTAAGCGCTGAAACAGGGAAGAGCGCCGAAGAATTAGGTATGGCTTTGATCGATAAATACTATCGTTACTATTTTGACAATGTTGGTCTTAGCCGAGCACTGTTGAAAGAAGTTATTTGGGACTTGGATTATTACGAACTGTTTGACCAAACTCTTTTTAAGAATACAAATAGCGCGTCGTCTCTAACAGGCAAAATGCCGGTGATTATGGACGCATATTTTATGACACTAATTAGGCATTTGAGCCAACCTGAACCAAATGTCGATGCTGCCCTTAGTGAATTACATATGAAAATTCGAACTATTCTGGAATAGTTAGCTTAAGGGCAGTGGGATCTAAATGGTTTATCGTTGTGACCAATATTGCTCGACTAAGCCGTTGGTTAACACAAGTGCAATCGCAAACATCATGGTCGCCACTCCAATATCGATCCCACGTTTTACTTTAGGTTTTGAGAGTGTTGGTCCTAGTTTTGCGGCTCCAAGTGACAACGAATAGAACCAAACAAACGACGCTAAGATTGTACCTAAAGCAAAGGCAATCCTATCGTCTCCCTCAAATTGTCCGCCAATAGAACCAAGGATAACAACCGTATCTAAGTACAGATGAGGGTTAAGTACCGTCACGGCTAATGCGCCTAATATGACGGTGCGTTTACCACGAGCGAATATTGCCCCTTGTTGTTCATTGTTGGTGTGTGCAGCAAAAGCACTTTTTAGCGATATCATTCCATAAACCATCAGAAATGCGATACCGCCTAGCGTGACGGAAGTCAGTAGAAATTCATTTTGCGATAGTATTGCGCCACCACCAAAAATGCCTAATGAAATGAATAAGGTATCGAGAAGACTACAGATAGTCGCGGTTGTTATGTGATGGTTACGTTTTATACCTTGGTTTAGTACGTAAGCATTCTGTGCACCAATAGGTATGATCATACTCGCACCCAAACCAAAACCTTGTAATAAAACCCAAATACTCATTTTAACCTCCACACTGTGATCTTTAAGAATGTGAGGAAAGTAACTTAGATAACTGAATTAGTATAATTAATGATTTTAATCATTTATAAGTAAGTCTAATGAGGTTTGGTGAGTAGGTGAGAGGAGTAAGTATGAGAGGGTTGGACTATAAATGGGTAGAAGCGTTAGATGCGGTTATTCATCAACAGAGCTTTGAACGGGCTGCTGAGCACTTATACATTTCCCAGTCAGCGGTTTCACAACGTATTAAACAGTTAGAAAAGTGGTTAGCTCAACCTGTGCTTGTTCGTGAAACGCCTCCACGCCCAACACCAACAGGTCAGAAGCTTTTAGGCTTGTATAAAAGGGTGAGGTTACTCGAAAACGAACTGGTTCCTGAGTTTATGAATCAGCCTGGTTCACGCCCGCTGTCGGTTTCAATAGCGACTAATGCAGACAGTTTAGCGACTTGGTTGTTGCCCGCAATTTCAGAGGTTATGCGTTCATGTAAAGTAGAGCTCAAACTGGCAATACATGGTGAATCGCGGACGATCGAGAAAATTAAGAGTGGAGAAGTGTCGGGGGCGATTAGCTTAGAATCTCAACCTATACCTGGGTGTAGCGCTGAATATTTAGGTCGTATGGATTATGTATGTGTCGCGAGTCCTGAATTTTATGATCGTTATTTTAAAGAGGGGGTTAACTACAAATCTTTAACGCAAGCGCCTGCAGTATCTTATGACCAATATGACGATCTCCATAAGAAGTTCTTACACGATCATTTTAATGTACCAAGGGATAGTGTGATCAATCACACCGTGGGGAGTTCTGAAGCGTTTGTTAAATTAGCACGGTCAGGAGTCGCTTATTGTTTGATCCCTAGATTACAGATCCTAGATGAGCTTGATTCTGGAGCGCTTATAGATATTACTCCAGGATTTTTACTCTCGTATCGTATTTATTGGCATCACTGGCAATTGGAAAGCGGTATTCTGAAAGAATTATCACAAGCCATTATTATGTATGCCCAAGAAAAATTGCCTCAGTAAATATTTTTAACACAGTCAGAATTCTGTTAGATCTGCAGGCAAGGGATTGGTCGAGGAACAAATTCGCCTATGATGTAAGCACATAGGCTCAAACAAGGTTATATTCATGAAATTTGTACCGAGTATGCTAGTGGTGTTGGCCAGCACTTTTAGTGTGACAGCATTAGCAGAAGCACCGAACTTCCCACATATATCGACGACAGGATATGGAGAAGTGGTTGCAACGCCAGATATGGCGACGTTTTCGGTGAAGGTTGTAGAGTCAACAATGACTGCTGAGCAAGCCAAAGCGACCGTTGATAAGGTAGTCACTTCATTTTTAAACAAGCTCGAAAGTGCGGGCGTTGTTTCGACAAATATTAGCAGTTCAAATTTGTATCTTGCACCACAGTATCATTACCCTAAATCGGGGAAACCTGAGCTAGTGGGTTACCGTGCTTCTCGTAATGTGTCTGTGCAAGTCGATGACTTGACCAAGCTAAATTCATATTTAGATATAGCGTTAGGCGAGGGCATTAACCAAGTCGAGAATATTCAACTTCAAGTTCGCGATCAAGCCAAGTATCAGCAAAAGGCGCGAACCGAAGCAATTAAAGATGCGAACCAAAAAGCCGCATCTTTAGCGAGTGGATTTGAAAGAGATCTCGGGCAAGTGTGGCGTATTGATTACAACGCGCAGTCTGTTCAGCCAGTACTAATGCGCTCAATGGCGATGGATGCTAGAACAGAGTCGAATAGCTACCAAGACTCAACGATTCGCATTCGAGACCGCGTGGACGTTATTTACCAATTAGAAGAGTGATTGGCGAGTATTTAAAACGTATACAGAAAGTAAAAAGGCCCTCAATTGAGAGCCTTTTTTAATGTCCGACTAATTCTTAGTGAAGTAGACGCGCACGGATTGTGCCTTCGATTTCTTTGAGCTTAAGCAGTGCTTCTTGAGAGCGGTCTGCTTCAACGTCAATCACTACATAACCCATTTCAGAAGATGTTTGCAGGTACTGACCCGCAATGTTAATGCCTTCTTCTGCGAAGATAGTGTTAATTTGTGTCAAGATACCAGGGCGGTTCTCGTGAATATGTAGCAAGCGAGAAGTACCAGTATGCAGTGGTAAAGATACTTCAGGGAAGTTAACACTCGATAGTGTCGAACCGTTATCTGAGTATTTAGCCAGTTTACCTGCTACTTCAACGCCGATATTTTCTTGTGCTTCCTGAGTTGAACCACCGACGTGAGGAGTCAAAATCACGTTATCAAACTGCATTAATGGAGATTCAAATGGGTCGGCATTGGTCTTTGGTTCTGTTGGGAATACATCGATCGCGGCACCTGCAAGGTGACCAGAATCAAGCGCACCGCACAATGCTGGAATATCAACCACCGTACCACGAGCAGCGTTGATAAAGATCGAGCCAGGCTTCATGCGCTCAAATTCTTCTTTGCCCATCATGTTCTTTGTTTCGTTAGTTTCAGGAACATGCAGTGAAATGACGTCACACTTGTTTAAAAGCTCAGTCATAGTATGAACTTGAGTGGCGTTTCCTAACGATAGTTTGTTTTCGATATCGTAGAAATAAACGCGCATACCTAAGTTCTCGGCAATAATACCCAGTTGAGTACCAATGTGGCCATAACCGATAATACCTAAACGTTTACCACGAGCTTCATAAGAGTTATCGGCACTCTTTTTCCAGATACCGCGATGAGCAAGTGCATTCTTTTCAGGGATACCGCGAAGAAGAAGAAGCACTTGGCCAAGAACAAGCTCTGCAACACTACGAGTATTGGAGAATGGTGCGTTAAATACTGGAATACCACGCTTAGCTGCGGCATCAAGGTTTACTTGGTTTGTGCCAATACAGAAACAACCAATCGCAACCAGTTTTTCTGCCGCATTGATGACTTCTTGAGAAAGGTTAGTACGAGAACGGATGCCGATGAAGTGAGCATCTTTTACTGCTTCAAGAAGTTCATCTTCAGGTAATGAGCCTTTATGGTATTCAATATTTGTATAACCAGCGGCTTGTAGTACCTCTACTGAAGAAGGGTGTAGACCTTCCAGAAGCAATATTTTTATTTTTTCTTTTTCCAGTGAAACTTTGGCCATTATTCTCGTCCTTTAAAATGGAAAGGTGGGCAAATGCGGCGCACATGCTACAAAATGGCTTAAAGGGGGGTAAATATACCATTCTGTATCGAGACAAACGTTTTCCCTGTGCGTCTTCTGAACAATAAAGTAACAAAAAAAAAATGTTTTGGGTAAGAAAATTACGGAATAAGCCATAATTTTATCGGAGTGAAACAAAAAAAACGGCGCCCTCAGGCACCGCATGTAATCAAATGACGAAATATCACGCTCTGGATTGTAGGCTAAGGAAGTTTCCTCATACTAGGAAACTTTTTATTTGCTTAGTTAAAGCAGTACGCTTTATGAGCTTGTTTTAAAGTTGCCTACGGTTTAGGGCCATATTCCGCTACAAAAAACGACAAAAATACTGATGTAATTCAGTATTCGTGCTTATTCTTCTATTTTTGCACCTTCCGGTGTTCCGGTGATCACAACATCTGCACCACGATGTGCGAATAGACCAACAGTAACAACACCAGCAATACCGTTAATGATGTCTTCTAGCTGTTTTGGATTCTCAATCGCCATGCCGTGAACATCAAGGATTACGTTGCCATTGTCTGTTAAGCAGCCTTCACGGTATACCGGATCACCACCAAGTTTCACTAACTCACGGGCTACGTACGAGCGAGCCATAGGGATCACTTCCACTGGTAATGGGAACTTACCAAGAACGTCGACCGCTTTAGTGCCATCAACAATACATACGAACTTTTCTGAAATCGCGGCAACGATTTTTTCACGTGTTAATGCTGCACCGCCACCTTTGATCATATCGCGGTCAGCGTTGATTTCGTCGGCACCGTCAACGTACACGTCTAATTTCGCTACGTCATTGCACTCAAATACTTTGATTTCTAGTGCTTCTAGCTTTTCAGTAGATGCAACAGAACTTGAAACAGCACCTTTGATTTTGTCTTTCATTGTGCCTAGTGCGTCGATGAAGTGATTTACTGTAGAGCCAGTACCAACACCAACAATGCTGCCTTCTTCAACATATTGAAGTGCTGCCCAACCAGCTGCTTTTTTCATTTCATCTTGAGTCATGCCAATCTCCTGAATCAGATAGTGCGTTTCAATTAAGTAGGACGTTATGGTTAACGTTTGCGGGCGGGATTATAGCGCTTTACTTAGACATTTCCCATTGCCAAGTCTTACTTGGCGTCACGATTTTCGGCAGTGGTATATCCCATGTTTCGGTCGGCAGTTTTTCAACATGTTGGCAGTCATGAGCCAAACCAATTGGAGCGGCCCCTTTGCCAGTAGAAAACCATTTTGCCAAAGTACGATCGTAGTAACCGCCACCCATCCCTAATCGATGACCATTGGAGTCAAACCCAACCAGTGGTGTACAGATTAAATCGAGCTGACTAACGGGCTTAACGAGCGTTTGATTAAGAGCCGGTTCAAGGATGCCGTATTTGTTATAGGTTAAAGGTGTCGTTGAGGTGTAATGAAGAAAGAGTAAGTGCCCAGCAGAGAATGGATGCAGGACCGGTAAATAGGTTTGCTTGCCTTTCGCCCAAAGCCATTCTATTAAAGGTTGGGTATCCAGTTCGCCATCGGCTGAGATATACAAAGCAATGTGCTGTGCAGTTTCTAACTCGGGTTGCTGGGAAAATTGAACGATTAAATCTAGGCTTGCTTGGTGCTGGTTCTCGCTTGAAAGAGCATTGCGAGTTTGACGGATCTGTTTGCGAAATTCGCTACGAGAGAGCGTATTCATAAGTAGGGATACCCCAAAGTGCCGTTGAGAATAGATGGCCCTTGAACCAGCGAGTTCAAGGCGGATCAGCAATGATTACCGTAGGCTTCTCGGTACAAGCCGAGCATGCTCAATAGCACTCAAGTACTAACCCTTAGGGATTGCTTATCGGCTCGGGGACGTGAATCCTCTGACAAACACTCCAGGGTAAATTTGTGTACGCTATTGCTGTCCTTGCTTAACCTTACTGAGTACATCTTCAAGAGATAGTGTGAGCTGTTCCATTCGCTCGGTCAGTGCGTCTTGTTGGTGATTGGCTTCCGATTGCTTGGTTTGCAATTCGTAACAGACGTTTAAAGCAGCAATCGTTAATAGCTTAACTTCATTAGTTACCTTAGTACGTTCAGCCATCTCTTTCAATCGATTATCTAGATCGGCCGCCGCTGCAATTAAAGACTCTTCTTGACCCGGAGGGCAATTAACTCGAGTCTGTTTTCCTAAAATTTCAACGTCTACCGCTTGATTACTCATGATAAATGAACTCTTTAAACGCGCTATCTAAGGTTGTTGCTCTCTATCAATTTGAAAAAGAAAAGGGCAATCACCGAGGAGGAATCAATGCTCCTCTGAGGGGGAAACTATAGGTAAAGCGCTATTAAGATTCAAGCTTTTCAGAGTGACTGTGTGTAAATGAGAGCTTGAGCACACAGTAATTCAACAAATTGGACAAATGCTGCCCAGAATCCATGGAAATGGTGGGTTCAGTAGGTTACTTGGCTAGAGGTGAAATGATACGATTGCATCTATTGAAAACACTTTAGTGAGTTACCCTGATGAGCGAAACAACCTTACCCGATTACCTGACTACAGCGACTGAGCTTCAATCTGCAAGCTTGGCGGTAAACCCAGCAGAAATGCATGGTTTGTTAACTGGCATGCTAAGTGGTGGATTGAGCTTAACAGATAAAAGCTGGCAACCACTTATCTTCGATTACACCAATGAAGGCATGGGTTGGCCTGACCGAGCGTTAACGTTGGCAGAAGCTGCACTAAAGGTAACGACAACTGAAATTACAGGTTCAGGGATGGAGCTTTCTCTGTTGCTTCCGGATGAAGATGCAAGCGCGAGCGTGTTCGATTTAGCTGACGGCGTTTCAGATTGGATCAATCACTTCATTTCTGGCCTAGGACTAGTTGGGGCGCAGCTGAATAAAGCATCCGACGAAACGAAAGAAGCATTGGCTGATTTAGAAGAAATGGCCAAACTTGGCATTGATGAAGACGATGATCTAGAAGAGCAAGCTCAGTTACTTGAACATGTGATTGAACACGTGAAGGCATGTGCACTAACGATTCATGCTGAGTTTGGTGCTCGCCCTAGCGAAGAATCTGCTCCTACCATTCACTAAGTTGAGGTTTACATGGCTCAGTTCGATGTTGTTATTGCGGGTGGAGCAATGGCTGGGGCAACGCTTGCTCTAGCCTTGAACAAACTTAGCCAAGGCGCATTAAAGATCGCTGTTGTTGAGCCATTTAAGGTGGATCACCAAGCGCACCCTGGTTTCGATTCTCGCTCGATCGCTTTGTCATATGGCACGGTGCAGATCCTTGAATCGTTCCAGTTATGGGAAGCGATTAAACTGGTCGCGACCGCTATTACTCACATCCACGTTTCAGATCGCGGCCATGCGGGAATGACTGACATTCGTGATAGCGACTTTCATGTGGAAGCGCTGGGTTATGTCGTGGAGCTAGCAGACGTCGGGCGTATTTATCAGCAGAAGCTGGGAATTGCAGATAATATCACTATGTTCTGCCCAGACTCGGTTCAGGCGATCTCTCGTACTTCAGAACAAGTGACTATCCAGCTTTCGAGCAACACCGAGATTCAAGCTAAATTACTGGTTGCGGCTGATGGTGCGATTTCAACTTGTTGTGAACAGCTTGGAGCGACATTAGATGAACACGATTTTGAGCAAGTCGCGGTCATAGCGAACGTTGTGGCAAGCGAACCGCATCATGGTCGCGCGTTTGAGCGTTTTACTGAGCATGGGCCTGTCGCGTTACTGCCGATGAGCGATAACCGCTTGTCATTGGTGTGGTGTGTTTCTCCCGAAGATGCAGATGCAACTATGGCACTGGATAACCAAGAGTTTTTGTCCCAACTTCAACATCAATTTGGCTGGCGATTAGGTCGTTTAGAAAAAGTCGGGCAGCGAGCGAGTTACCCATTAATATTGCGTCATAGAAAACAGAATATTTCTCATCGATTCGCGATTGTAGGCAATGCTGCTCAGACCCTTCACCCTATTGCAGGGCAAGGCTTTAATCTAGGAATCCGTGACGTCGCTTCGCTTGCTGAAGAAGTTTGCCAACAGTTGGATGATTCTGGCTCCTATGCCGGGCTGATGCGTTTTCGACAACGTCGCGAGCAAGACCGCAATTCAACCATCATGTTAACTTCGAGCCTAGTTCACCTGTTTTCAAACGATTGGTTAACAACCCGGTTAGGGCGTAATTTAGGTTTAGGTATTATTGATAATTTCCCTCCATTGAAAGGCCCAGTTTTGCGTCGAACGCTTGGTCTTGTGGAACGATAAGGTAGAAAAAATGCAAAGTGTAGATATTGCCATTGTGGGCGGTGGAATGGTGGGGTTAGCACTGGCCGCTGCATTTAAAGATACAGATCTAAGAATTGCGGTGATTGAAGGCAAAGCGCCGGAAGCTCAATTAAACGAGTTACCCGATGTTCGAGTGTCTGCATTAAGTCGATCAAGTGAGACGATCTTACGAAACCTTGGCGCATGGCAAGGCATTGAACAGCGACGAGCTGCCCCTTATCAAGCAATGGAAGTGTGGGAGCAAGACAGCTTTGCGCGTATTGAGTTTGACTCTACGCGCCTCGCCCAATCGAACCTTGGACATATTGTTGAAAACAGAGTGATCCAATTAGCTTTGTTAGATCAAGTTCAAAAGCAGGATAACGTCACGCTTCATATGCCTTGCACATGTCAGTCTCTGGCTATTGGGGAGAGCGAAGCTTGGCTTACTTTAGATAATGGACAGTCGCTTACTGCTAAGTTGGTTGTAGGGGCTGATGGAGCGAACTCTTGGGTGCGCAAGCAGCAAGATATTCCTCTTACCCATTGGGATTATGGGCACAGTGCTATCGTTGCAAATATTAAAACGGCTTCTCCTCACCAATCGATTGCAAGGCAGATCTTTACACCTCAAGGGCCACTCGCCTTTTTGCCCATGCAAGCTTCCAATATGAGCTCGATTGTCTGGTCTACTGAGCCTAACCGAGCAGATAAGCTAGTCGCGATGTCGGAACAAGAGTTCAATAAATCTTTGACCGCTGAATTTGATGCCAAGCTAGGTTTGTGTGAAGTGATTGGTGAACGTTTTGCCTTTCCACTGCGTATGCGATACGCACGAGATTTTGCGGTAGAACGTGTCGCATTAGTGGGGGATGCTGCTCATACGATTCACCCATTAGCTGGGCAGGGCGTGAACCTTGGTTTATTAGACGCCGCAAGCTTAGCCCAAGAGCTGTTAAAGTTATGGGATGCTGGCGAGGACATTGGCACCAAGCGCAACCTCCGTGGCTATGAACGTTGGCGTAAAGCTGAAGCCGCAAAAATGATTGCGTCGATGCAAGGGTTCAAAGATCTCTTTGAAGGAGATAACCCGGCGAAAAAATTGATCCGTGGTATTGGTATGAAGTTAGCCGGTCAATTGCCTGGTGCAAAAGATGAAATAATGAAGCGGGCATTAGGCTTAACTGGGAACTTGCCTGATTTAGCTCGACAAAAGGTGCAATGATATAAATAGCAAAGGGTTGGCAATGCCAACCCTTTTTAATTCTCTGGAGTGTTACGCGTAAGCACAGCGCAATTTCATGATCTCTTGGTTAATCTCTTTAACCGTTTGGAAATGACGTTGTTCGGCACGGTCTGGTAGAACCAGCTTGCCATTATCGAATTCAAATTTCCCCACACCGTAAATGTAAATGCGTCCTTTAAAAAGTCGACTTACGTGTTTAGCAATCATACCGGGTGTATAGCGCTTAAACAGTCTCATTCTTGTTGTCCTTATATTTACCTAGCAAAACGATTATAAAAAAACTCCATGGAAGATATTGTGATAAAAGTGGAGTTAAATACAGTCAATATGAATCACATTAGATATTTGTGCTGCTGTAAGCAGTTCTAATAGCAAATACCCTTTTTTGCGTGAGCTCCTCCTCAATTTAGCAACAGCTAATGAACTCCCGAACTTTTTGCTCGGCAGTATTAAGCAACATTTTTGTTACGTTTTTAAGAATAGTAGGATTTTTTTGTTTTGCGTAACGAGAGAGGGAAGTTTTGGCATAAAAAAAAGCCCGTAAAATACGGGCGAATAGTCACAGATGCATTACACAAAAGTGGATAACTGATGTTAATCAGTGGATTCACTTAGGCCAGTTAACCTTTAGCTTTTGTCTAAAAGCTAACCAACAAATTTAGACTATCCTAAAATAATCATCGTGACTACTTATGTTTTAAAAGTGACTAATAAATCAAATGTAATTTTATTCTTAAATTGACTCAACTAGCAATAACCTTGAAATCTAAACCAATTGTTTCATATTTTTTGTGGGGTGGGTTCTATTTGCATATATCTGAAAGTGTTGGGTTAACTAAGCGAATGAGATCGTTAACGTGTAGTGCGATCCCCGCCAAACGATCGCCAGAACTGATGGTGACAAGGCTTTCTTGTTTTATGGAATGGTCAAAGATGATCGGCATGTCTATTTTCAGGCGCAATGGCCCAACCGTACCGATCGCAAATCCGGTTATGGCTTCCACATCTTCAATATTTACGCATGTCATACGACGACACTGAAGTAACGCTCGCACTTTTTTGGGATCGACAGATTGGTTGCCAGGGGAACAAGCAAGGATATAATTATTGTCCATGTCTCGAAGGAGCATGCATTTCACCATCTGTGAAGGGCGAATGCCTCGTTCTGTGGCGGTCTCTTCTATTGTGGTGGTGGGTTTGGACTGTGGCAGCAAGCGATACTCCACTTGCTGCTCGTCCAGGTATCGAGTGACCTTAGTGTTAAGCAAATTATTCGTCTTCGTTGAGTGAGTATGGCAGCGGTTGAATTTGCCAACTTGTGCTTGGTTGCTGCGCAATACGTAATTGGACATCATCGTCTAGGTTATTCGGCAGAACAATCAGTCCAATCGCGCGGTTATCCGAAAACTCGTAGATATCAATTAGGTGGCCTGCACTGCGCCAGTTCTCACCTACGGCTCTCTCCAGCTCAATAGGTGTTGCTGCTGAAAGTGGCTGTTCTAGATTACCGGTCACAATCGCCATTTCACGCTTATTGATGCCACGGTACTTTGCTCTTGCTACGGTTTCTTGTCCTGTATAACAGCCTTTAGTGAAGCTAATTCCACCTAGTGCATGAAGGTTGAAAGCTTGAGGGATGTGCTCGTTCTGGTTGGCGCTGGTCACTTTCGGCTGCGCTGAAAGAATATCGAAGTATTGCCATAATTCTTCGCTAACTTTATCCCCTGAGAATTGTTCTACGAGTGATGGGACAGAAGCTTCGTTGACCATCAACACCCAACGATTTTCTTCGATGCGTATTGCTGTACCACCTTGAATTGGACGTACATTCCCTTTTTTATCAGAGAGGGAGTCAATGTAATGATCAGCACTGCTTCCCATTACGCCTAATACGAAATCTTGGCTTTGTTCGATGTCGACTTTGGAGAAAACTGCATACTTTTTGATTTCGTTAAGCTCTATCTCGATAGCTGAACGAGGCTGAAGTAATGCGTATCCGTCGTTGTGGTGGAATAAACGGAAAATGCTCCATACTTTTCCTTTCGCATCGCAATGAGCGCCCAAGGTAGAGGCATCTTCTGCAAGTGTCACCACATCACAAGTCACTTGGCCTTGAAGGTAAGACTTTTTGTCATCACCAACCATTGTAATGGCACTCCACTCACTTAAATGAGCGAGCATCAGTTCAGGAAGAGTATCGTTTTGAGTATGTGTAATAGGCTTAAATGCGTTTTGCCAATCCATTTTCTTTATCCTAAGGCGTTTATTTCCTCTTATGTTAATCGGGTTGAGTTTTTTTGTCAGCCTAGGTTTTTTGAGTGAGTGTAGTTTTTTTGCGAGCTTAGATAGTTACTGTGACTCACTTAGTAGTTGCAATGCTTCAGGATTGTTACACTCCACTCAAACAAAACATCAGGTGAGGATAACCAATGTACACTGCAGAGCAGAAAGCACGAATTAAATGGGGCTGCCGTCGTGGAATGCTAGAACTCGACGTCGTAATTATGCCTTTTTTTGAGGAATGCTTCGATTCGCTTCAAGAGCAGGAGCAACGCGATTTCGTTTCTTTGTTAGAGTGTGATGATCCAGATTTGTTTACTTGGGTTATGGGGCATGGTCGCAGTGAAAACTTAGGTCACGCATCAATGGTTGATAAAATTGTCGCACACAACCTTAGCAAGGTGCGTTAAGCTTTCGCTGACTCACTCGCGAACAGAACAGCAATTAAAAGGTGCCACGTTGGGGTGCCTTTTACTCTTCATCGTATTCTCTTCTTTACCACTTATCCTTTCCGTTAGTCTATTTTTCATCACAGTTACCTTTTATTTGCGTGATGACATTTTCCATACTTCCTTTCGAAATGAAGTCGAATTTAAGCCTTCAAACGTCGTGCAATATCAGCAGGAAACTTATCATTTAACATCGACTGTACTTATGTTTTCAAGTTATGTCGTGATCTTAAAGTTCGAAGGGGGCTATACCTATTTTCTGTGGCGAGACAGTTGTGTGGAAAGTGAGTATCGATTACTTCTCGTTAGGTTACGGGCAAAAAATAAGGAAGCTAACTAGCTTCCTTATGATTGTTTAGAACTTGTCTTGAGGAGACAAAATCGTCGGCCCGCTGTCTTCTGCAAGCTCTGGGTAATCTAACGTGTAATGCAACCCACGACTTTCTTTACGTTGCATCGCGCAGCGAACCATCAGCTCTGCGACTTGCAGTAAATTTCGAAGCTCTAGCAAGTTATTAGATACTTTGAAGTGGCTGTAATATTCATGCGTTTCTTGTTGCAGCATTTGGATTCGACGAAGTGCACGTTCTAAGCGTTTGTCCGTTCTTACAATGCCCATGTAATCCCACATGAATAGTCGTAGTTCATGCCAGTTATGCTGGATAATGACTTCTTCATCACTGTTGCTGACTTGGCTTTCATCCCATGCTGGTGGCGAATTCGGAATTTGCGTGTCATCTATGTTGTCCAAAATATGCTTAGCGGCAGACCAAGCGTATACCACGCATTCTAGTAGTGAGTTTGAAGCCATGCGGTTAGCACCGTGCAGTCCGGTGTAACTTACTTCACCAATTGCGTATAAATTCGTTAAATCAGTTTGGCCTTGCTTATCCACCATGACTCCACCACAAGTGTAGTGGGCTGCAGGAACGATAGGAATCGGCTCCTTGGTCATATCGATGCCTAAGTCCATTAAGCGAGTATGGATCATAGGGAAGTGTGCAGTAATGAATTCTTCAGGCTTATGACTGATATCAACGAACATACAGTCCGCACCTAAACGTTTCATTTCAAAGTCGATGGCACGTGCGACTACATCACGTGGTGCGAGCTCGCCACGTTCATCAAAATCTTGCATGAATCGAGAGCCATCAGGGCGACGTAGGTAAGCCCCTTCACCGCGAAGCGCTTCAGTTAATAAGAAGTTACGAGCTTCAGGGTGGAATAAGCAGGTTGGGTGAAATTGATTAAATTCCATATTGGCGACGCGACAGCCTGCGCGCCAAGCAATCGCAATACCATCACCAGAGGAAACATCTGGGTTAGATGTGTATTGGTAAACTTTCGAAGCACCACCTGTAGCCAACACCACAAATTTAGCGCGAACGGTCTCAACGTGCTCTTTGTTGCGGTTCCAAATGTACGCCCCAATCACTTTGTCTTTTTGACCACCAATTTTGTCTTCGGTGATCAAATCAAGCGCATTGTGGCGTTCAAAAATTTCGATATTCGGGTGGTTATGAACATTGTCTTGCAATGAGGTTTGCATTGCCATACCGGTCGCATCTGCAGCGTGCAGAATACGGCGGTGACTATGACCACCTTCGCGAGTTAAGTGGTACTTAGGATCACCGTTGTCGTCTTTCGATTCTTCTTTATCAAACGGTACGCCGCCGTCAATTAACCACTGAACGCATTCTTTTGCATTTTCAGCGATAAATTGCACGGTATCTTCTTCACAGATGCCAGCGCCTGCTATTTGGGTGTCTTCAACGTGTGATTCAACGCTATCAGCTTCATCGAATACGGCTGCGATTCCACCTTGTGCGTAATAAGTCGAACCTTCACTTCGAGGGCCTTTACTCAGTACAATTACTTTCGCGTGTTCAGCTACTCGCAGAGCTAACGACAAGCCCGCTGCACCACTTCCTACCACTAGCACATCGCATTGATGTTCTCGGTTTGCGTTCATAAAACTTTTAAAATCCCGGTCTAAAGTAGAGTTGTATACTCTCGTTCTGATCCTGTCATTATGTAATGCGCATGTACTGAGTTGCTATAATGTAACTCAATAAACCTCTAATCTATGCGCAAGAAATACTGATTACACAGCGATCAATCCATATTAGTTGGTCATTGCCATTGCTTTTTGTATGTTAGCCCCCCAAATTTTAGGAAAGCCTGATTTTTTTATTACATCACATTGTGAAACAATAATGGCAAATAAATTTAGAAAGTTTTGAACTTTCCAAATTCCTCTGAGTCACAATAGTGCTCATGTAGGCGGTGGTGTCAATACTACATAACGCATAATTAGTGCCCATATCTGCGAAGGTAAGGGTGATAACAATAGGAGTACACGCTCGAATGAACGAGCAGCTAACCGATCAGGTATTGATTGAGCGAGTTCAGAGTGGGGATAAGCAAGCATTCAACTTATTGGTGGTGAAGTACCAAAATAAGGTCTGTAATCTTATTTCTCGATATGTGAATAATTCTGGTGATGTACCTGATGTAGCACAAGAAGCTTTTATTAAGGCTTATCGTGCAATACCAAACTTTCGTGGAGAAAGTGCGTTTTACACCTGGTTATACCGCATCGCTGTGAATACCGCTAAAAATCACCTTGTTGCCCAGGGGCGTAGACCGCCAGCAAGTGATGTTGATGCCGAAGACGCTGAATACTACGAAACTGGAAATGCTTTAAAAGAAATATCGAACCCTGAGAACTTAGCGCTGTCAAAAGAATTGAAGCAAGTCGTTTTCAGTGCGATAGAAGCGTTACCTGAAGATTTAAAGACTGCAATGACTTTACGAGAGCTGGATGGCTTAAGTTACGAAGAAATTGCAGATGTGATGGATTGCCCTGTAGGAACGGTACGTTCGCGTATCTTCCGTGCTCGTGAGGCGGTAGAAAAGAAAATTAAACCTCTTTTGCAACGCTAATACTTGTAATAAATATGGTGAAAATAATGGCTGATAAACAAAAGCTTTCGGCACTCATGGATGGTGAAATGATCGATAAAGCTCTTATTGCAGAGTTAGAAAGCGATCAAGAAAGCATGGATACCTGGCAAAATTACCATTTAATTGGTGATGTGATGCGAGGCGAAGCGCCAGAATCAAAAGAGTGGAATATTGCTGGCAGTGTTGCTGCGGCATTGGAAAATGAGCCTGCACATAGCTCAGTATCTACTATTCATCACTTGAAAACAGAACAAGTCGAAGTGAATACGCAACCTTCGATGGAAGAACAACCTAAGCCTCGCGAAGCCAAACGTCAGCTTCCAGCATGGTTGTCGCAATTCGGTCAAGTCGCTATGGCGGCTTGTGTATCGTTAGCGGTGATTTTAGGGGTTCAGCAATATGGCGGTGTGGATCAAACTAACCCTCAAGCTGACCAACTTCCTGTTTTGCAAACCATTCCTTTCTCGGGGGCGGCTGAGCCAGTAAGTTTGACTCGTGAATCAGTAGAGAAGCCTGTTTCTGAATCTAATATTCAAGAACAACGTAAGCGCGTTCATGCATTACTGCAAGATTATGAATTGCAGCTAAGATTAAACAGTGACAAATCGCAGTTTGATGAAGAACGTCTCGAATCGGTAGTTGAATGAAAAAAATCCTGATCAGTGCTCTGACACTGTTCAGTTTGATGACTCCTAAAGCCTTTGCAGAAGAAACAACAGCAAAGGCTTTGTTGCATCAAATGAACGAAGCCAGTCAGCAATTAAATTATGAACTTTCTTATATTCTGATTAAGAAAAGTAGTATCGAACCTTTGTTGTATCGTCATGCGATAAATGACGACAAGCAACTTGCACACCTTGTTTATCTGAGTGGACCGGTACGTGAAGTGATACGTCGAGGCAACGAGGTAAGTTATATCGAGCCGGGTATCGAGCCATTTACGATTGAGTCTGGAAACATGGTTGCGCCAGTGATCCCAATGTTGAACACCGATGTGGACAGGTTGGATGAATTTTACGACTACGTAAAAGTAGGGCGATCTCGTGAAGCGGGGACGGCGACTCAAGTATTGAGAGTGGTTCCTAAAGATGGTTTACGTTACTCCTACGTTTTATGGATTGATGAGAAGAGTAAATTACCACTACGTGCCGATTTATTGGATCGAGACGGTGAAGTGCTCGAACAGTATCGTACCATTTCGTATGCCGTGAACGATCGACTTGCTGATGTTATGAGCGGGCTGAATTCAGCTCAATTACCTAAAGTATTGTCTTTGCCTGAAGGTAGCAAAGTCAGTAACAGTGATTGGCAAGTGACATGGATTCCTAATGGTTTTAAAGCCAAAGAATTAAGCCGCTATCAAATGGCGGTGAGTGACCGCATGGTAGAGAGCCAATTGTATAGTGATGGCTTGTTTAGTTTTTCGGTATACATCGCTGATAAAGATGAACATTCATTGAAAGGGCAGTTGGTGCGCCAAGGTCGCCGTACCTTGCATAGTTTTATTTCCGGTGAGAATGAAATTTCAGTAGTGGGCGACATCCCGCCTGCAACGGCTCAAAAAATTGCTCAGTCAGTAAAATTCCAAGCTAAGGTCGTACCTCAATGATGACGGCATTAGCTACTGTGAGTTTGGTTGAGAGTCATGGGTCACAGTATTTGGTTCACCTAAGTTGCGAGCAACAAACCTCTTGCAGTAGTTGTTCGTCGCAAAAAAGCTGTGGAACCGGCATTGTGACCAAGGCTGTTGGTAACAAAGCGTTAAGCTGGCACCTTAAAACGAAGAACTTAGTTAAATCTGGTCAGATTGTCGAAATTGGTTTTCCTGAAAAGAGTCTGCTCCAGTCGGCTGCGATTGTTTACCTCATCCCATTGTTTATGATGATGTTAGGTGCCGGTATTGGGCAGCTTGTATTAGCCCCTTGGTTTGGGCTAGGTGAAGGCGTTGCGATATTGTCGGCCGCGCTGTTTACCGTAGCTGGTATCTGGTTAGCGAAGCGTTTAGCCAAACCGATGGAAGAACAATCACAGCAACAAGTCGTGCTGGTTCGAGTGCTCGGAGAGCCACTCACCTAATTTATGATGCGTCTTGCTGCGAAATTGGGTAGAATCTGCCAACTTGATTGAAATGCCGTCAATAGATGGCTTTCTTATTATCCCCTATTTCAAAGAGTTTAGTCACACCAAGCCTATGAAGCACATTCGTAATTTTTCGATTATCGCCCACATCGACCACGGTAAGTCGACCCTTTCTGACCGCTTAATCCAAGTATGTGGTGGTTTAAGTGAACGTGAAATGGACGCACAAGTCCTCGATTCTATGGATATAGAACGCGAGCGCGGCATCACAATCAAAGCGCAAAGTGTGACTTTGGATTACAAAGCTAAAGATGGTGAGACTTACCAACTTAACTTCATCGATACCCCAGGGCACGTAGACTTCTCGTACGAAGTCTCTCGTTCTCTTGCGGCGTGTGAAGGTGCATTGCTCGTGGTGGATGCAGGCCAAGGTGTTGAAGCACAAACTCTTGCAAACTGTTATACCGCAATTGAAATGGATCTGGAAGTCGTGCCAATCTTGAACAAGATTGACTTACCAGCTGCAGAACCAGAGCGTGTGTCTGAAGAAATTGAAGAGATCGTTGGCATTGATGCAATGGAAGCGACTCGCTGTTCAGCGAAAACTGGTTTAGGTGTCGAAGATGTACTAGAAAACATCGTAACGGCTATCCCTGCTCCAGAAGGCGATCCTGAAGCTCCTCTACAAGCGCTAATCATCGACTCTTGGTTTGATAACTACTTGGGTGTTGTGTCTCTTGTTCGTATCAAAAACGGTAAGTTGAAGAAGAACGACAAAATCAAAGTAATGTCGACGGACCAAGTTTGGGGTGTAGACCGTCTTGGTATCTTCACACCGAAACAAATCGATACCACTGAGCTGAACACTGGTGAAGTAGGTTGGGTTGTATGTGGTATTAAAGACATTCTGGGTGCACCTGTAGGTGATACGCTGACACTTGCAAAAGGTGGTAGCACAGAGCGTCTACCGGGCTTCCAAAAAGTAAAACCACAGGTATATGCAGGTCTGTTCCCTGTTTCTTCTGATGATTACGAAAACTTCCGTGATGCACTAGGTAAGCTAAGCCTAAATGATGCATCTTTGTTCTTCGAACCAGAGAACTCGGCAGCACTTGGTTTTGGTTTCCGTTGTGGCTTCTTAGGTATGCTACACATGGAAATCATTCAAGAGCGTTTAGAGCGTGAATATGACCTAGACCTAATCACAACAGCACCAACCGTAGTATATGAAGTAGAAAAAACGGACGGTACCGTACTTTACGTTGACAGCCCTGCTAAGCTACCTGCGGTTAACGACCTACAAGAAATTCGTGAGCCTATCGCTCGTTGTAACATCCTAGTACCCGCTGAGTACCTAGGTAACGTTATCACCCTTTGTGTGGAAAAACGTGGTGTTCAAGTAGACATGGTTTACCACGGTAACCAAGTTGCTGTGACATACGACTTACCAATGGCTGAAGTGGTTCTCGATTTCTTCGATCGTCTGAAATCGACGTCTCGTGGCTACGCTTCTCTAGATTACAACTTCCACCGTTATGAGCCATCAAATATGGTTCGTGTAGACGTTCTATTGAATGGTGATACGGTTGACGCTCTAGCGATCATTACGCACAAAGATAACTCTCAGTCTCGTGGCCGCCTATTGGTTGAGAAGATGAAAGAGTTTATCCCTCGTCAGATGTTTGATATCGCGATTCAAGCGGCGATTGGTAACCATATTATTGCTCGTTCTACCGTTAAGCAGTTACGTAAAAACGTAATCGCGAAATGTTACGGTGGTGACGTGAGCCGTAAGAAGAAACTTCTGAAGAAACAGAAAGAAGGTAAGAAGCGTATGAAGCAGATCGGTAACGTAGAGCTGCCTCAAGAAGCATTCTTAGCGATTCTTCATGTTGGTAAAGATTAAGTCTATTTTTGAATAGATGAATAATTGAGAGTGAAAGAGTAGTTACTATTCTTTCACTTTCGTTATTTTTATAGAAATGAAAATTTAAGGGAAATAAATGGCTAATACGTTCTCGCTTATCTTAGTGATTGTGACAGTAGTGACAGGCATTGTATGGGCTCTTGAAAAGCTTGTATGGGCTAAGAAACGCCAACAAAAACTTGTTGAAGTTGAAGCGCAAACCAATGGTATCGACGCTCAAGTGAGCGCAAAAGTCGTTGCTCAGCCATGGTGGATTGAGAACAGTGTCTCCATTTTTCCTGTTATTGCGTTTGTTTTGGTTCTACGTTCATTTATCTACGAACCGTTCCAAATTCCATCAGGCTCCATGATGCCAACCCTTTTAGTGGGTGATTTCATTCTTGTTGAAAAATATGCTTACGGGTTAAAAGACCCAGTATGGCGCACTCAACTTGTTGAAACGGGTAAGCCAGAGCGTGGTGACTCAGTGGTATTTAAGTACCCACCTCAGCCAAGCATTGACTACATCAAGCGTGTGGTTGGCTTGCCAGGTGATACGATCCGTTACAGTAGCCAAAAAGAAATTTGTATTCAGCCGAAAGGTGAGCGCAGTTGTAAGCCTGTAAAACTGAGCAACGTAGAAGAAAGCCAATTTGTTCAAGATGGTGTGCCGCTGATTCAACTCAACGAAAAATTGGGTGAAGTTGAGCACCAAATCTTAGTTAATCCATTACGTCGTGACCGTACTGAATCGTACCAACCTCGTAATGGCGTTAACGAATGGGTCGTTCCTGAAGGCCAGTATTTTGTAATGGGTGATAACCGTGACAACAGTGCTGACAGCCGTTACTGGGGATTTGTTCCTGAAGCAAACCTAGTGGGTAAAGCAGTGGCTATTTGGATCAGCTTCGAGTTCGAACGCGATTCAAGCAGTGTTTTACCTTCTTGGATTCCAACCGGTGTGCGCTTTAACCGCATCGGTGGAATTAATTAATCGATCACATAACACATCGAGAGAGCATGAATTCTCCAATTGATAAACTAGAGAGAAAGATCGGGTATCAGTTCAACGATTCCGATCTTATCCACTTGGCGCTGACTCACCGTAGCGCCGCTGGTAAACATAACGAACGTCTTGAGTTTCTGGGCGATTCAATTTTAAGTTTTGTTATCGCTGATGATCTTTATCACCGTTTTCCTAAGGTGAACGAAGGTGACATGAGCCGCATGCGTGCCACATTGGTACGTGGTCATACGTTGGCAGAACTAGGTCGTGAATTCGAACTAGGAGATTACTTAAAATTAGGTCCAGGTGAGTTGAAGAGTGGCGGTTTCCGTCGTGATTCTATCCTAGCGGATGCTGTTGAAGCGATCATCGGTGCTATCTATTTAGATAGCGATACGGAGACGGTTCGCGGCATCATTTTAAGCTGGTATCAATCTCGCCTAGAGTCTATTCAGCCTGGTGTATCTCAAAAAGACCCAAAAACTCGCTTACAAGAGTTTTTGCAAGGTCGAAGAAATCCGCTACCTGTCTACACAGTGACTAATATTAAAGGTGAAGCACACAACCAAGAGTTTACGGTTGAGTGTGAAGTGGCAGGTGTGGATAAACCTGTTATCGGTAAAGGCACTAGCCGCCGCAAGGCAGAACAAGCGGCTGCTGAAACAGCATTAGAGCAACTTAGCAATGTCTGATAACAACCAAGAATTCGATATCGATGCATTCTTTGCATCTGATAACAAAGAACCTAGCCTACCGGAAAACCAACACTGTGGTTTTATCGCAATCGTAGGCCGTCCGAACGTAGGTAAATCGACACTTTTGAACCATATTTTGGGTCAAAAAATCTCTATTACTTCGCGTAAGCCGCAGACGACTCGTCACCGTATTATGGGTGTTGAAACTGAAGGCGATTACCAAGCGATTTATGTTGATACTCCAGGACTTCACATCGAAGAGAAGCGTGCGATTAACCGTTTAATGAACCGTGCTGCGAACAGCTCATTGAGTGATGTTAATCTAGTGTTTTTCCTTGTCGACGGTACGCACTGGACTGAAGACGATGAAATGGTTCTGAACAAACTGAAGAAGACCGATTTCCCAGTAGTATTGTGCGTGAATAAAGTGGATAACGTACAAGACCGTACTGACGTGATGCAGCATATGATGCAAGTATCGAAGAAGATGGACTTCATCGATGTTGTGCCAATTTCAGCTAAGCACGGTAAGAATACCGACGTATTACGTAAGCACGTTCGTGAGCATTTGCCAAAAGCGACGCATCACTTCCCAGAAGAATACGTAACGGATCGCTCTCAGCGTTTTATGGCCTCTGAAATTATTCGTGAAAAGCTAATGCGATTCACGGGTGACGAGTTGCCGTATTCTGTGACAGTTGAAATCGAACGCTTTGATTACAACCCAGATAACGATGGCTTCCACATCAATGCACTTATTCTGGTTGAGCGTACTGGTCAGAAGAAAATGGTGATTGGTAAAGCGGGTGAGAAAATCAAAACGATTGGTCGCGAAGCGCGTATCGATATGGAAGAATTATTCGGTCGCAAAGTTTACTTAGAAACTTGGGTTAAAGTGAAGTCAGGTTGGGCTGATGATGAACGTGCACTACGTTCACTTGGCTACATTGACGATCTATAATTAGGTTAACGCTCGCTTTCTCTAAGCAGAAAGAAAGCATCTAATTAGTAAGGAAGAGAGAGTGCTTGCTCTCTCTTTTTGTATCTGTAAGAAGGGTAGAGTATTGAGCGAAGGCTTACAGCGTTGTTTTGTTCTGCACCGCCGACCATACAGTGAGTCGAGCTTAATCTTGGATGTGTTTTCCGAAGAGTATGGTCGGCTTACCTTAATGTCGAAAGGGGCTCGCAGCAAGCGATCCAATTTAAAAGGTGCATTGCAGCCTTTTACTCCACTGTTGCTGAAATGGTCGGGTAACAGCTCGATGAAAACTCTACGCCAAGCCGAGCCAATTAGCCTTGGATTACCGCTTACGGGTATCAATCTATATTCTGCGATGTATGTGAACGAACTGGTTGGGCGGGTACTGATGGCTGAAGTCCCGATGCCAGCACTTTTTCACGACTATCTTCATGCTTTAACAGAACTCGCTCATAATGAAAACCCAGAGCCTGCGCTGCGCCGTTTTGAATTGGCTTTATTGTCTGCAATGGGATACGGAGTCGATTTTTTGCATTGTGCAGGAACCGGAGAACCTATCGATCCAACAATGACTTATCGCTACCGTGAGCAAAAAGGTTTTATCGCGTCGGTACGTAGAGATAACTTAACATTTGTCGGCGATGAACTCATTGCAATCAGTGAGCGTAGGTTTATCACTAAAGAGCAGTTAAAAGCAGCAAAACGCTTTACACGTATAGCATTAAAGCCGTATCTTGGCGGCAAACCATTAAAAAGTAGAGAACTGTTCCTACCTAGAACAGGTCTTCCCAGAGCACGGAGTGTTGGAAAATGAGCTCAATCCTTTTAGGCGTCAATATCGATCACATCGCAACGTTACGAAACGCGCGTGGAACTAAATACCCAGATCCTGTTCATGCAGCTGAAATTGCTGAACGTGCAGGCGCGGATGGCATCACGATTCACCTGCGTGAAGACCGTCGTCATATTTTAGATCGCGATGTACGTATTTTGGCTGAAACGATCCAAACTCGTATGAATTTAGAGATGGCAGTGACTGATGAAATGGTTGAGATCGCTCTAAAGACGAAGCCGGAGTTCGTATGTTTAGTGCCTGAAAAGCGTGAAGAGCTAACTACCGAAGGTGGTTTAGATGTGGTTGGTCAACTTGAAAAAGTAAAAGCCGCAACTCAAACACTGACAGAAGCGGGTATTAAAGTTTCACTTTTCATCGATGCCGATCGTGAGCAAATTGATGCGGCGAAAGCTTGTGGTGCACCATTCATTGAACTTCATACCGGTCATTACGCGGAAGCGAAGACAGAAGAAGATCAACAAGACGAGCTAAAGAAAATTGCGGCGGGTGCAAGCTATGCGGATGATCTTGGTATTACCGTTAACGCTGGCCATGGCCTGACGTATCACAATGTGGCACCAATTGCGGCGCTACCTGAGATTTATGAACTGAATATCGGCCACTCTATTATGGGACGTGCCGTTTTTGATGGCTTGAACAAAGCGGTAGCTGACATGAAAGCTATCATGGAACACGCACGCAGCAACGCGTAATCAAGCATACTTGAGTTGGTAAGGTAACAAATGGCTGTTGTAGGACTGGGAACGGACATCGCTGAAATTGAGCGAGTGGAAAAAGCGTTAAACCGAAGTGGGGAGGCGTTTGCTAAGCGTATCCTTGCGGAATCAGAGTTTCTTGTCTTTCAACAGCTAAAGCAAAAAGGTCGCTACTTAGCTAAGCGTTTTGCAGCTAAGGAAGCGGCTTCTAAAGCGTTAGGTACTGGTATTGCCATGGGCGTGACTTTTCATGATTTTGTGATTGCTAACGACGAGAATGGAAAACCGATCTTAACGTTACACAACAAAGCTTCTCAAATTGCAGAGCAAATGAATGTGGGCTCGGTACATTTAACCATTTCAGATGAACGACACTATGCTGTCGCGACCGTTCTTTTAGAGTCTTAACCCTTTATCTATCTGATGAGTAGCTTGGTGCTATGAGCAATATCCTCCTATTGTCATAACACCACATTGATTGGTCTAAAAAAGTTAATTGAGGTAGTGAACTGCCGTCGCTTTTACCTTATCGAGCTCATCTTGCAGTTCAAACAGTTCTGGCTCAACATCATCAATTGAAGTCCCTGAGCGCAACTCCTTTTCGAGAGTGGCACAAATGGATTTCAAACGAGGCACGCCACTATAAGAGCTGCTGCCATGCATTTTATGTATTACATGAATGAGATCTTCTACTGAATAGTCATCTTCCTCTATGGCTTTTTCTGTCACTTCATACACCTCAGGAATGAAGTCGACGAGCATTTGTAGCATGTCTCGGGCTAGGTCTTCTTTATTCGCTGCTTGTTTTAGCGCGGCTTGCCAATCGATGATGATGTTTTTGTGTTCATTTATCGCAGGCTCGCAAAGTTCAGGTTCAACGATCGCTGGATGCTCAGGAGCAATTTTATCTACTTTCTCATCAGAGGCATTAGGGTTCCAATGGACTAGTACTTGTTGCAGTACGTGTTCTTCTATTGGTTTGGTCAGGTAATCATCCATTCCTGCCGCTAATAATCGATCGCGCTCGCCTGTCATGGCGTGAGCTGTCACGGCAATAACCGGTGTTCCTGAATTATTCTCAAGCTCTTTGATATGCTGGCACGCCGTTACTCCATCCATCTGTGGCATTTGAATATCCATGAAAATGAGATCAAATTTGCCCTCTTTCGCTTTATCAATTGCTTTTTGGCCATTACTGCACCCAACCACGGTTTCGACTCGTTCTTGAAGAAGAGCGGTGATCAGTTTCAAGTTAGCGGGGTTGTCATCCACAGCCATCACTTTGAGTGGTAGTTTTTCTTCACTATGCGTGACGAGCGCCGGAGGTAATAAGGTTGGCGTTTGCTTGGACATCAAGGTTTGGAGAAGCTTTTTACGAGATAAAGGCTTCGTTAAGCATTGTACATCGAGTGTATTCAATAGTTGTTCACCGAGCGCTAACTCAGTACTAGGAGTACCTATGATGACGTTTTGAGAAACTTGTAGTGCTTTGCTCGCCCAGCTTGAGACCGTATCCAGTTGGTACTCTTGATTCGCGGCTAAATTCAATAACACGTAATCGTAGTGATCGCTTTCGTCTGGCATAACAGAGCGATAAGTGACGACGAGCCCTTCCTGTGTGAGAAGCTGTTGAGTGATAGAGGCAGCTTGCATGTTTGGCTCAATCAATAGTAGCTGTTTACTTTGCAGTGACTGCGTTTCAATTAGCTCACTCATTGGCATTTCTGTAGAGGCTAAGCGTAGCGTAAACCAGAAGGTCGAGCCTTGGTGCAATCGGCTTGTTAAGCTGATCTCACCGCCCATTTGCCCTACGAGTTTCTGGGTAATAACCAGACCTAAACCGGTACCGCCATAGCGGCGAGAAATGCTGGCATCCGCTTGGCTAAAGGCTTGGAACAGCTGTGCTTGCTGACGCTCTGAGATACCAATACCGGTATCTCGGACCATAAACTGCAGCTCGATGAAATCTTCCGATTGAGAGCGAAGCTCAACGCTGATGTCGATGTTGCCGCGCTCAGTAAACTTGATTGAGTTGCCTACCAAGTTCGTTAGAATTTGTTGTATACGCAGTGGGTCGCCCACTAGTCCTGGTGGGATCTTAGGGTCGACTTTAAGGGTCAGTTCTAAGCCTTTTTCATGGGCGCTGGTGGCTTGTAGATTGACCACCTCTTCCAAGCTTTCTTGGAATTCAAATGGGATGTTCTCAAGCGCCAGTTTTCCGGCTTCCAGTTTAGAAAAATCAAGAATGTCGTTGATGATGTTCAGCAGGTTATTGGCGGACTTCTCGATGGTTTGCAGATAGTCGGTCTGACTATTCGACAATTGAGTCTTCAACATTTGACGAGTAAAGCCGATGACGCCATTAAGTGGTGTTCTTAGCTCATGCGACATATTTGCCAAGAACTCAGATTTCACACGAGCTGCTTCTTGAGCTCTTTTCTTGGCAATGTCTAATTCAACGTTCTGGATTTCTAGCTGTTCTAATGTTTCCCGTAAGTCGGAAGTCGCTTGGTCGATACTATGCTGCATTTCAACGTGGTATTCCGAAAGCGAAACCGCCATCGCATTGATACCGTTTTTGAGAGAATCCAGTTCGCCGTGCATTTTACCTTCGATACGAACATCAAGATGACCACGGCGAATCCGGTCTACCATGTTCTTCATGTGCGTGATCGGTTGGGTCACATCGTGCATTAGACGAAAAGCAAATACGCCAGAAAGGCCAAGACCAAGGACAAGGACCAGAAAGGCAGAAAAGACTTCTTGGTATTGTTGTAAACGCAGTGATGATAAGTCGAGTTCAATCGCGATGTAACCAACCGCTTGGTTGGATTGAGACTGGCCATTTGCAGAGTTAATGAACTGACCTTCAGCAATAATGGGGGTTCTTAAAATTAAGGTGTTGTCGACTAAGTAAGAAGAACTCAAATGCGGAATAGGTTGGTCTTTCGGGTACGTTAAACTTTCAAAATCGGGGTGAAAGTTAGAAGTTACAAAGAGCTCATGACGCTCATCGAACACTGCAATGCTTCGTACCAGTTTGGAATTCTTACGGTGGGCGTAGCTGATCAATTGTCGAACTGACTCTCGACTTTCAAGCTGCATGCCTGATTCACTCGCAATGGCCAGTGGTTCGATGATGCTTGTGCCTGTATTAATCACCTGACCTTCTAAATCTTGATAGCGATTAAATGAAAAAAATGCACTCAGTAGCAACCCAATAATTAAGGTAGGGGCTAGAGTTAAGGTGATTACGCGGGCTCTTAAGCCATATCTGGTCATGTTCTTTAATTACATCGAGGTCTGGATATGGGAAAATAACCGCACAAAGGCGGTTAAGTAAGCAGTTAGCTTAATCAAAGCCGCTTCGTTCGACAATGATTCCAAGGCAGAATAGTGAGTCTTGGATAAAAAATATAATTTGATAGACACTTTAGGCACAAGCAATGGCACGTTTTTTTCAACCAAAAAAGAAAACTCAATTCGAGACCAAGCATCAATCGGTTTTGGTTGAACGCATGGATCACAATGGTGCAGGCATCGCTCATCAAGGTAAAAAGCCTGTTTTTATTGATGGAGCTCTGCCTGGTGAACAAGTTGTGATTCAATTGACGGAGAGCAAAAGTAAGTTTGCTCGTGCCAAGCTGATTAAAATTCTTAAACCAAGCGAAAAGCGACTAGAGCCATTTTGTCAGCATTTTAACCAGTGTGGTGGCTGTCATCTACAACACTTGGATTACGCATCTCAGTTAGAGCATAAGAATCAGTCTTTAACGCATTTGATGAGTCAGTACATCGGTGATGAAACGGAATCGGCGGAAGCGGTGATTGGCGCTGAAAAAGGTTATCGTCGCCGAGCACGAATCAGTTTATTTGTTGATAAAAAGTCCCAGAGCCTGCAATTTGGCTTTCGTAAAAAACAAAGTAAGCATATTGAGAATGTGACTGACTGCGCGGTGCTCGAACCAAGCTTAAACGCCTTACTACCTAAGTTAAAATCTTTGCTAAATACTTTCAGTAACCTTACGTCTCTAGGACATGTTGAGTTGGTACTAGGCGATGATGGACCTGTGATTGTTTTGCGTCACCTTAAAACCTTACAAGCACAAGAACAGAGTGCTTTGGTCAAATTAGCCAACGAATCGAACGCCACACTTTACTCAATGCCTGAAAACGATCAGTTGGTGCTATTAACTGGTCACGTACCGAGTTATAGCGAAGTCGGGGTAAAACTTCCTTTTTCTCCAAGTCACTTTATACAAGTGAACCAGCAAGTGAACCAAAAAATGGTGAATCAAGCGATAGAGTGGCTTAACCCTGCAGAGGGGGAGCGAGTTCTCGACCTGTTTTGTGGGTTAGGTAACTTCAGCTTGCCACTGGCGAAAAAGGCTCAGCACGTGGTTGGTGTTGAAGGCGTTGAAGAAATGGTTCAACAAGCAACAGCTAACGCTAAAGTGAATGATTTAAGTAACGTCGAGTTTTATCAAGCGAACTTAGAAGAAACACTTTCCTCACAGCCTTGGGCAAAGGAAAAGTTTGACAAAGTGTTACTAGACCCCGCAAGAGCGGGCGCTAGTGGTATCGTAGATCAAATTTCTGCGTTAGGGGCACATAGTGTGGTTTATGTTTCATGTAATCCTGCTACCCTTGCTAGGGACAGTGAAAGCCTCAAGAAGCAAGGTTACCAACTAACTAAACTGGGCATGTTGGATATGTTCCCACATACCAGTCATCTTGAGTCTATGGCACTATTCGTCAAGGCTAAGTAAGTAATTTATAAATGCGACCACCTGCGTCGTATTGATTCAATATGAGTCGAACTAACTTGGAATCAGTTAGTCATATTGAATGGGTAAACATAAGAACTAGGAAGAAAAGATGGTTGCGGTAAGAAGCGCACATTTAAACCCAAGCGAACAGTTTGAGCTAGACAGTTGGATTTCCTCTCTTAATCAAGATACTAAAACGTCGAATAAATTGATTAAAGTGTATCGCCACTGTGAAGAGTTACTCGAAAATCATGAGCATGCTGCACTGCTGTTGTGGCGTGGGCGAGAAATGATTGAGATCCTAGTGACGCTTTCAATGGATAAAGCGACGTTAGTTGCAGCTCAGTTATTTCCCGTTGTATCAAGTGGTGCTTTCGAACGTGAGTTGTTCGAAGAGAACTATGGCAAAGAAATCATCAAGTTGATTGATGGCGTTGAAGAAATGGCAGCATTAGGCCAACTGAATGTGACCTTAGAAGGCAGTGCTGCCTCGGGTCAAGTTGATAATGTTCGTCGAATGCTTTTAGCGATGGTTGACGATTTTCGCTGCGTAGTTATCAAACTGGCTGAACGAATTTGCAACCTGATTGAAGTTAAAAAAGCGCCGGATGAAGTGCGTAGAGCGGCAGCGAAAGAGTGTGCCAATATTTACGCGCCGTTAGCAAACCGTTTAGGTATTGGTCAACTTAAGTGGGAAATCGAAGATTACGCTTTCCGCTACCAGCAGCCCGAGACCTATAAGCAAATTGCTAAGCAGTTATCAGAGCGTCGCATTGTCCGTGAGCAGTACATTACAGATTTCGTGGATGACTTAACGTCAGAAATGGGGCGTTCAAGTATTAACGCGGAAGTGAGCGGGCGTCCTAAGCACATTTACAGTATCTGGCGAAAAATGCAGAAGAAGAGCTTGGCGTTTGACGAGCTTTTTGATGTGCGAGCTGTGCGTATTATTGCTGATCAATTACAAGATTGTTATGCCGCCTTAGGTGTGGTTCATACTAAATTCAAACACTTACCAAGTGAATTTGATGACTATGTAGCAAACCCTAAGCCAAATGGTTATCAATCTATCCATACCGTCGTACTTGGCCCAGAAGGCAAAACGATAGAGATCCAGATTCGTACTAAACAGATGCATGAAGATTCCGAATTAGGGGTAGCTGCGCACTGGAAGTACAAAGAGGGAGCTTCAACGGCCCGCAGTGGTTACGATGAAAAGATCACTTGGTTGCGTAAACTGATCGATTGGCAGGAAGAAATGTCTGATTCTGGTGAAATGCTAGATGAAGTTCGAAGCCAAGTTTTTGATGATCGTGTTTATGCCTTTACGCCTCGCGGTGATGTAGTCGATTTGCCAATGGGAGCAACGCCGTTAGATTTTGCTTACCATATCCACTCTATGGTTGGACATCGTTGTATCGGTGCTAAAGTCGCTGGCCGAATCGTCCCGTTTACTCATCAATTATCAATGGGTGACCAAGTAGAAATCATCACCCAAAAAGAACCTAACCCATCTCGAGATTGGTTAAACCCGACGTTAGGGTTTGTTCATTCTGGTCGAGCTCGCGCGAAAATTAACGCGTGGTTCCGCAAGCAAAGCCGTGAGAAAAACCTAGAAGCCGGTCGAGAGATCTTAGAAGCTGAATTGGCGAAGGTTGGGGCGACATTAAAAGATGCTGACCAGTATGCGGTGAAGCGTTTTAATGTGAACACTCCTGATGAGTTATACGCAGGGGTGGGCAGTGGTGATTTACGGATTAACCAAGTCGTTAACCATATCAACGCACTCGTAAATAAACCGACAGCGGAAGAAGAAGATAAGAAAGCTCTCGAGAAACTGCAAGAATCTGAAAATAAACCGGCTCAACAGAGTCGCCCACAGAAAGATGCAGTAGTTGTTGAAGGTGTAGATAACTTAATGACTCATCTAGCGCGTTGTTGTCAGCCGATCCCTGGAGATGTCATTAAAGGTTACATTACTCAAGGTCGTGGCATTTCAGTACACCGTGGTGATTGTGAGCAGTTAAGTGAATTGAGTCTTCACGCACCGGAGCGAATCATTGATACCGTGTGGGGCAGTGGGTTTGTTGGTTCATATATCCTGACTCTTCGAGTTGAGGCGCTTGAACGTAGTGGTTTGCTAAAAGACATTACGTCGCTGTTCTCGAACGAGAAAATTAAAGTGACGACGATGAAGAGCCGTACTGACTACAAGCGTCAGATGTCTGTGATGGATTTCGATCTTGAGTTAACCAATATTGAAGTATTGAGCCGTGTATCGAGCCGAGTTGAGCAGATCAAAGATGTTATGAGTGTGAAACGCCTCGGCTAACACTTTCGTCATAATTAGATAGTATTTACAAAGGTGAGTGGTTTTGGCTGCTCACCTTTTTTGTTTTAGTAGATGTATAGAATTTAGAAACAAAGACAGCAAATAGGAAGAAAGCGATGAATCACCCGATTGAACAACTTGAACAGATAATGGCTAAGCTGCGCGATCCAGAAAGCGGCTGTCCTTGGGATTTGAAACAAAATTTTGAAACAATTGTTCCTCATACTATCGAAGAAACCTACGAAGTCGTTGATGCCATTCATAATCAAGATTGGCCAAACCTCCAAGAAGAGCTAGGAGACCTGTTATTTCAAGTGATTTTCTATAGTCAGTTGGCGAAAGAGCAAGGGTTGTTTGAGTTTTCTGATGTCGTTGACGGGATCAACGAAAAACTGACGCGTCGTCATCCTCACGTTTTTTCTGACACTGAGTTTACTAACGACGAAGAAATTCATGCCAACTGGGAAGCGGAAAAAGCCAAAGAGAAAGTGCAAGCAGGAAAAACAGAAAAAAGTATTCTAGACTCAATACCAAAATCGCTGCCTGCCCTTTCTAGAGCGAATAAGATCCAGAAAAAATGCGCTCAATATGGATTTGATTGGGGTTCTATCGGCCCTGTCGCAGAAAAAGTTTTGGAAGAGGTTGATGAAGTTTTAGAAGAAGCTTTGCAAGTGACGCCCAATGAAGAACTGGTCGAAGAAGAGCTCGGAGATTTGTTGTTTGCGACCGTGAATTTAGTGCGACATTTAGGGAAAAACCCGGAAACGGCACTAAATAAGGCTAACTTGAAGTTTCAGCGCCGCTTTAACGGTGTGGAACAAAAAGTACATAAACGTGGTAAAGAATTAACCGATTTTTCGCTTCAAGAGCTTGATTCTATGTGGGATGAAGTGAAGTCCGATGAGAAACGGGGAGTAATCCTTTAGGGCTGATTTGATTTGAAGCAAAAAATAAAAATTTCGACTGTGATAAGTTTCACGTTGTGGCGATAAAGGGCTTCTGGTATATTTTCATCCCGTCCAGAAGTAGTCCATTTCCCTCATTCAACCAATTTCAGGTTAAACATGACGACAAATTACATTTTTGTTACTGGCGGGGTTGTATCCTCTCTAGGTAAAGGTATTGCAGCGGCATCGCTTGCAGCTATTTTAGAAGCTCGTGGTCTTAAAGTGACTATGATGAAGCTTGACCCTTACATCAACGTTGATCCAGGCACTATGAGCCCAACTCAACACGGTGAAGTGTTCGTTACGGAAGATGGCGCTGAAACTGACCTTGACCTTGGTCACTATGAGCGATTCATTCGCACCAAGATGACTAAGCGTAACAACTTCACAGCAGGTCGTGTTTATGCTGACGTTCTACGTAAAGAGCGTCGTGGTGATTACCTAGGTGCAACAATCCAGGTTATCCCTCACATCACTAACTCAATTAAAGAACGTGTGATTTCTGGTGCTGAAGGCCACGATATTGCGATCGTTGAAGTCGGTGGTACGGTTGGTGATATCGAATCTCTACCGTTTATGGAAGCGATTCGTCAGCTAGCTGTCGAGCTAGGCCGTGAGCGTGCAATGTTCATGCACCTAACACTAGTTCCTTACCTAGCAGCTGCAGGCGAAGTGAAAACTAAGCCAACTCAACACTCGGTGAAAGAGCTACTGTCTATCGGTATTCAGCCAGATATTCTAGTTTGTCGTTCAGACCGTAACATTCCTGCGAACGAGCGTAAGAAAATCGCATTGTTCTGTAACGTTCAGGAAAATGCTGTTATTTCTATGCGTGATGTTGACTCAATCTACAAGATCCCTCAGCTTATTAAAGCTCAAGGTACAGATGAACTTGTATGTAAGCGTTTTGGCATCACTGCTCCAGAAGCAGACCTATCTGAATGGGAACAGGTAATTTACGAAGAAGCGAACCCTACGGGTGAAGTAACAATTGGTATGGTTGGTAAGTACATTGAACTACCAGACGCATACAAATCTGTGAACGAAGCTCTTAAGCACGCTGGTCTTAAGAACCGTCTAAGCGTAAATATTAAATACGTAGACTCTCAAGATGTTGAGGCAAAAGGCGTAGAAGTTTTAGAAGGTCTAGATGCGATTCTAGTACCAGGTGGCTTTGGTGACCGTGGTGTTGAAGGTAAGATTCTTGCTGCTCAATACGCTCGTGAAAACAAAGTACCGTACTTAGGTATCTGTCTAGGCATGCAAGTAGCGCTTATTGAGTACGCTCGTAACGTTGCGAAAATGGAAGGTGCGCATTCTTCTGAGTTCTGCAAAGAAACTAAGTACCCAGTTGTTGGTCTGATTACTGAATGGATTGATGGCGAAGGTAAAGTTGAAGAACGTACTGAAAAATCTGATCTAGGTGGTACTATGCGCCTAGGTTCACAGCTTTGTCACTTGGCGAAAGGGACTAAAGCTCACGAATTATACGGTAGCGCGACGATCCATGAACGTCACCGTCACCGTTATGAAGTGAACAACAATCTTCGTCCGCAAATCGAAAAAGCAGGCTTAAAAGTATCTGGCCTATCAGCAGACAAGAAACTGGTTGAAGTGATTGAGAACCCGAACCACCCATGGTTCGTTGCAGCTCAATTCCACCCAGAGTTCACTTCTACACCTCGCGATGGTCACCCATTATTTGCTGGCTTTGTTAAAGCAGCGGGTGAATTCCAACGCGGCGAACTCGAAAAGTAGAAGCAATTCGAGAGCAAAAAGGAATACAGGTAGTTGCGTAAGTAGTGCTGCTACCTATTAAATTTGACATTTATATATTCAACGAGAAGGAAACATTCAATGTCTAAGATCGTTAAAGTTCTAGGTCGTGAAATCATCGATTCACGTGGTAACCCAACTGTAGAAGCTGAAGTACACCTAGAAGGCGGTTTCGTAGGTATGGCTGCTGCTCCATCTGGCGCATCTACTGGTTCTCGCGAAGCTCTTGAGCTACGTGACGGCGACAAAGCACGTTTCCTAGGTAAAGGTGTTCTTAAAGCTGTTGAAGCTGTAAACGGCGCAATCGCTGAAGCTCTAGTTGGTAAAGACGCTAAAGCTCAAGCTGACGTTGACCAAGTTATGATCGACCTAGATGGTACTGACAACAAGTCTCAGTTCGGTGCTAACGCAATTCTAGCGGTTTCTCTAGCAAACGCGAAAGCAGCTGCAGCAGCTAAAGGTATGCCTCTATACGAGCACATCGCTGAGCTAAACGGTACTGCTGGTCAGTTCTCTATGCCTCTACCAATGATGAACATCATCAACGGTGGTGAGCACGCTGATAACAACGTTGACATCCAAGAGTTCATGATCCAACCAGTTGGTGCTAAGACTCTTAAAGAAGCTCTACGTGTAGGTGCAGAAGTATTCCACAACCTAGCTAAAGTTCTTAAGTCTAAGGGCTACAGCACTGCAGTTGGTGATGAAGGTGGTTTCGCTCCTAACCTTAAGTCTAACGCTGAAGCTCTAGAAGTTATCGCAGAAGCTGTTGCAGCTGCTGGTTACGAACTAGGTAAAGACGTTACTCTAGCTATGGACTGTGCTGCATCTGAGTTCTTCGATAAAGAAGCTGGCATCTACAACATGAAAGGCGAAGGTAAGACTTTCTCTTCTGAAGAGTTCAACCACTACCTAGCTGAGCTAGCAAACAACTTCCCAATCGTTTCTATCGAAGACGGTCTTGACGAGTCAGATTGGGATGGCTTCAAGCACCAAACTGAACTACTAGGTGACAAGCTTCAACTAGTAGGTGACGATCTATTCGTTACTAACACTAAGATTCTTGCTGAAGGTATTGAGAAAGGCGTAGCTAACTCTATCCTTATCAAGTTCAACCAAATCGGTTCTCTAACTGAGACTCTAGCTGCAATCAAGATGGCTAAAGACGCAGGTTACACAGCTGTAATCTCTCACCGTTCTGGCGAAACTGAAGATGCAACAATCGCTGACCTAGCGGTAGGTACTGCTGCAGGCCAAATCAAGACTGGTTCTATGAGCCGTTCTGACCGTGTTGCTAAGTACAACCAACTAATCCGTATCGAAGAAGCTCTAGGTTCTAAAGCTCCTTACAACGGTCTTAAAGAAGTAAAAGGTCAAGCTTAATTCTTAACTGAATAAGTTTAACTAACGCTTTGAATGCCTCGCGAATGCGGGGCATTTTTTTGTTTGCAGAAAATCGACGCCAAGATTTTCAGGCTCTACAACCCATGAGAATTACACCTCACTCAAATAACAGCTAAATCCTCGACAGCAACGCCATTTCTCGCACCGATTAGCGCATTATGGTATATATGGAGCTAATTTTAGTTTCTTCTTTTTTACATACGACAAGGTGTTATGCGAATTTTTGCTTTGGCGCTAACAATTCTTTTAGGCTGGCTGCAATATACCCTCTGGTTAGGGAAGAATGGTATTTCAGACTACTACAGTGTGCGCAACGAAATAGAAGTTCAGCAGCAAGTGAATGATAAGCTTCACTCTAGAAATGCTGAAATGTTCGCGGAGATTGATGACCTTAGACAGGGGCTTGACGCCATTGAAGAAAGGGCTCGTCATGAACTTGGTATGGTAAAAGATGGAGAAACTTTTTATCGCATTATTGGCGAGGATACCAATTAAATGCAGCAACACTTTCAAAAGATCACAGCGATAGTTCCGGCCGCAGGGGTTGGCAGCCGTATGAAGGCTGATCGCCCAAAACAGTATTTAACTATTCAATCTAAAACAATATTAGAACATACGATTGAAAAGTTATTGGCTCACCCAAGCATTGATAACGTTATTGTCGCCATCAACAAAGAGGACCCGTACTACGACTCCTTAAGCATTAGTCAAAACCCGAATGTTATTCGAGTAGATGGAGGCAATGAGCGCGCAGATTCGGTGCTTTCTGCACTCGAATATGTGCAAACTTTAGGCGGGAATGATTGGGTCATGGTTCATGATGCTGCCAGACCTTGTGTGACCATTAATGATATCGATAAACTCATCGCTCACGCTTTAGAGCACCCTGTCGGGGGGATCTTGGCTGCGCCTGTTCGAGACACGATGAAACGTGGGGACAGTAAAGGAATATCAGAAACCGTCGATCGCAAGAACCTATGGCACGCACTGACTCCGCAGATGTTTCGAAGTGAGCCGCTTTTTAATGCACTAACAGAAGCTTTACAAAACAATGTTGCCATTACCGATGAAGCCTCTGCTTTAGAATGGAAAGGACTATCTCCATTGCTAGTAGCAGGGCGCTCGGACAATTTTAAAATTACTCAGCCAGAAGATTTGGCTTTAGCTGAGTTTTACCTAAGTCAAAATAAGGAAGCACGATGATTCGTATTGGTCATGGTTTCGATGTTCATAAATTTGGTGGTGAAGGCCCTGTTATTATTGGCGGAGTAGCGATTCCCTATGAGCAAGGTTTGATTGCACACTCTGATGGCGATGTCGCGCTACATGCATTGTGTGATGCTCTACTTGGCGCTATTGCTGCTGGGGATATTGGTCGTCACTTCCCTGACACCGATGAAGAGTGGAAGGGGGCGAACAGTCGTGACTTGCTCAAAGATGTTTACCGTCGCGTTAAAGAGCAAGGATATCAACTGGGTAACGCAGACGTTACCATTATGGCTCAAGCGCCGAAAATGGCACCGCATATTGAATCAATGTGCCAAGCCATTGCTGAGGACCTTGAAACTGAACTTCACAATGTGAATGTCAAAGCTACGACTACTGAGCGATTAGGTTTTACTGGTCGTAAAGAGGGCATCGCATGTGAAGCGGTTGTCCTACTCACTAAAATTGCATAAGCACTTTATAGAAAGAATATAATGTCAGATATTTTATCACCTTTGGCGTACCTGAATGGTCAGCCTACAGCGACAGCAAAACTTAAGGCAGAAGCCGCTCATTTCGTTGTTATCGAAGATTTAGGGTTCGAATTTACAGGCTCTGGTGAGCATTTAATGGTACGAATTCGTAAAACTGGTGAGAACACCAGTTTTGTGGCGAATGAGCTAGCAAAAGCATGTGGTGTTAAATCAAAAGATGTGAGTCGGGCTGGTTTAAAAGATAGACACGCTGTGACTGAGCAGTGGCTAAGCGTTCATTTACCGAAAGGTGAAACACCGGACTTTAGTGACTTTCTTGCACAGTACCCAAGCATCGAAATTTTAGCGACAGATCGACATAACAAGAAGCTTCGTCCTGGTGATTTGGTCGGCAACCGTTTTGAGATTACCTTGTCGGAAGTGTCAGATACTGAAAGTGTAATTTCACGCTTAGAAACCGTATCGAAAGTAGGAGCTCCAAATTACTTCGGCTCTCAACGATTTGGCAATGAAGGTAATAACTTATCTGAAGCTCGTCGCTGGGGAAGAGATAATGTTCGCACGCGAAATCAAAATAAACGCAGTTTGTATTTATCTGCCGCGCGTTCTTGGATTTTTAATCTAATTTTGTCGGAGCGTATTGAACAAGGCATATTCTCGCAAGCCATCGAGGGGGATATCGTCTTACGTAACGGTGCTCAAGAACTCGTGACGGATGCTAACCTCGAGCTAATGAACGAAAGCATTTCCGCTGGCACATCTTCAGTCTCGGTTGCCCTTGCCGGTGATAATGCATTGCCGACGTCAGGAAAAGCCCTTGAAATAGAGCAAAAGCATGTTGATGCTGAACCTGACCTTATGGCACTTATACGTGGTAATCGTATGCGTCATGATCGCAGAGCGGCGGCTTTGAAGCCACAAGATTTGGCGTGGAAAGTCGAGCAGGATAACGTGATTTTATCTTTTTCGTTGGATGCTGGCAGCTTTGCGACCGCCATTGTTCGTGAATTAGTACAAGAAATCGAAGTCGAACGTCAATACAGCTAATGGATAGCAAGAGCTAGAATATTGAGAAAGGAAACAAGATGAAGATACTCCTCAGTAATGATGATGGTGTTCATGCTCATGGTATTCATGCGTTGGCTGACGCTCTACGTGATCTCGCTGAAGTGATTATTGTTGCGCCAGATAGAAACCGTTCAGGCGCTTCAAACTCTTTGACACTCGAACAACCTCTGAGAGTGCAAGAAATCGCTAAAAATACATATTCAGTTCAAGGTACACCAACAGATTGCGTTCACTTTGCATTGAATGAGTTACTAAAAGATGACATGCCAGACTTGGTACTAAGTGGCATCAACCATGGTGCAAACCTTGGAGACGATGTGTTGTACTCTGGAACCGTGGCGGCGGCGATGGAAGGGCATTTTTTGGGCGTTCAGTCCATCGCATTTTCGTTGGTGGGTAAGCAACATTTTGATACGGCTGCTGTAATTGCACGAGCGCTCGTTGAACAACACCTTTTGAATCCTATACCAACCAATCGACTCATAAATGTGAACATTCCAGATGTACCACATAGTGATTTAACTGGTACTCAAGTTACCCGATTAGGGGCCCGTCATCATGCTGAAGATATGATCAAACAGAAAGACCCTCGAGGACACGATATCTATTGGCTTGGTCCCCCAGGTAAAGAGCAAGATGCGGGCGAGGGGACAGATTTTTTTGCAGTGGATAATGGCTTTGTTTCTATTACACCACTTCAGGTGGATTTAACGGCTCATGAATCACTGCGAGCAATGAACGATTGGTTAGGAAAGAAATAATGAGCAACCCTCAAGCTGAACGACTGATAGAGTTTCTTATTGAGAGCGGTATTCGTGATCAAAAAGTGCTGGATGCTATTTTTCGTTTGCCAAGAGAAACCTTTTTATCACAAGCCATGCTGCATCAGGCTTATGATAATAATGCACTGCCGATAGGTCAGGGACAGACAATCTCTCAACCATATATTGTGGCGAAAATGACCGAGCTCTTGGAATTGCAACAAGATAGCCGAGTCTTAGAGATTGGTACGGGCTCTGGCTATCAAACCGCAGTGTTGGCTCAACTAGTGGATCACGTCTATTCGGTAGAGAGGATTAAATCTCTTCAGTGGGATGCGAAACGCCGTTTAAAGCAACTCGATTTTTATAACATCTCAACAAAACATGCCGATGGTTGGCAAGGGTGGGCTTCAAAGGGCCCGTTTGATGCAATCATCGTTACTGCTGCAGCTGATTCTATCCCTCAAGCACTATTGGAACAGCTAAGTGAGGGGGGGCGAATGCTTATTCCCGTTGGAGAGGAAGAACAGCAGTTATTAAAAATCGTACGCCAAGGGGACGAGTATCTATCTACGTTAGTAGAAATGGTACGTTTTGTCCCTTTAGTTGCCGGTGAGCTAGCGTAATAGGGATTGGAAAATAAATAATGGCGTCAGGGTTCTTAAAGCTACTTACTTTTGGAATATGCTTCATGCTGATTGGGTGTGCAGCCCAATCTCCTGCGCCAGTGTCTGGGCTAAATAAAGATTACTCTTCGGTTCAGAGAGGCAGCTACCGAGGCAGTTACTATGAAGTGAAAAAAGGCGATACTCTTTATTTTATTGCCTATATCACAGATAAAAATGTAAATGATCTCATTAGTTTCAATAATTTGAGCAAACCTTACACTATCCATCCAGGACAAAAGTTAAACCTTTGGGCTCCAGCCTATGTTGCGCCTAGCTATGGAAAATCAACAGCGGTAGTTGCAGCCCCAGTCGCCATAGTTTCGACAGGAACAGCCTCAACCAGCACACCAAAATCGAGCTCCGCATCGAGTAAAAACTCTAATAAGGAGCCCACAACTCAAGCTTCAAAATCGGTTAAAAAAGATCCAGTTAAGAAGGTTGAACAATCTAAACGAAAGGAGTATGTTGAGTCTAAAGGTAAACCAAATGTTAACAAAACGGCCGCTTCAACCAACCAAAAAGTATCAAAGTGGTTATGGCCGACGAAAGGAAGGGTGATAAAGAATTTCTCTGTAGGAGAGCAAGGAAATAAAGGGATTGATATAGCAGGACAGCGTGGTCAATCCATAGTTTCAACTGCAGGGGGTACTGTTGTTTATTCGGGTAATGCATTACGAGGCTACGGCAATCTAGTGATTGTAAAGCATAATGATAATTATCTAAGTGCATACGCGCATAACGACAGGTTGTTAGTCTCCGAAGGACAAAGTGTTAAACCAGGTCAAAAAATCGCGACTATGGGTAGTTCTGGCACAAACAGCGTGCGCTTACACTTTGAAATTCGGTATCAAGGTAAATCCGTTAATCCAAAACGGTATCTACCTTAAACCAACAGAGCATCGCAATGATGCTTCGTGTTCTGTGTCATAGGGATTTAGCAACATTGTAAGTAGTAATGTTTTGCTAAGCTCGCCAGGGGGAGGCGTTATGAGTATCAGCAATACAGCAGTTAAAGAAGAATTTGTTCTTGACCAAACAACAGTGGAAGTTGAAGAGCTTGAACAAAAAAAACAACCTACAAGTAAAAAAACTGAAGTCAAAGAAGAGGTAGAAGTCAGCGCAAAAAGTTTAGATGCGACTCAACTTTATCTTGGGGAAATCGGTTTCTCACCACTACTCACGGCAGAAGAAGAAGTTCTTTATGCTCGCCGAGCACTTCGCGGAGATGAAGCAGCTCGTAAACGCATGATCGAAAGCAATCTTCGTCTCGTTGTGAAAATATCTCGTCGCTACAGTAATCGTGGTTTAGCTCTACTGGATCTTATTGAAGAGGGTAACTTAGGTTTGATCCGTGCAGTAGAGAAGTTTGATCCTGAAAGAGGTTTCCGTTTTTCTACTTATGCTACATGGTGGATCCGTCAAACGATCGAACGTGCTTTGATGAATCAAACTCGAACCATTCGTTTGCCTATTCACGTGGTCAAAGAGCTTAATATTTATCTTCGTACCGCTCGAGAATTGTCGCAAAAACTAGATCATGAGCCGACAGCTGAAGAGATCGCGACTAAACTCGATAAGCCAGTTGATGACGTAAGTAAAATGCTCCGTTTGAATGAGCGTGTTAGTTCTGTCGATACACCTATCGGCGGCGACGGCGAGAAAGCACTATTAGATATCATTCCTGATATTAATAATTCAGACCCAGAAGTGTCCACGCAAGATAACGATATTAAAGACTCTTTGATCCATTGGTTGGATGAACTAAATCCAAAACAGAAAGAAGTTTTAGCACGACGTTTTGGGCTTTTAGGTTATGAGCCGTCGACATTAGAAGAAGTCGGACGAGAGATTAGCTTAACGAGAGAACGTGTTCGTCAAATTCAAGTAGAGGGATTACGTAGACTAAGAGAGATCTTGATTAAGCAAGGTTTGAGTATGGAAAACTTATTCAACGTTGAAAACGACTAATCTAAGATTGGAATAGAAAAAGCGCGAATGTTTAGTTCGCGCTTTTTTAATGCGTGTCGGTCTATATTAACTTTCTGAGCCGGTATAGTTCTTCTAGAGCCTGTCGAGGGGTGAGATCATCAGGATCAATATTCGCCAAAGCTTGTTCAACTTCACTTGGTTCTGGAATGAGACTCAGCTGATTAGCAATGTCGACATTCGAAGGCTTACTCGTATTTGAATCCGTTCCAAGAGCTTCTAGCTGAGTAAGTTTTGCTCTTGCATTCTTAATCACTGACTTCGGCACACCCGCTAAACCTGCTACAGCTAAACCGTAAGATTTGCTAGCAGCACCTTCTTGAACCGCGTGCATGAAGGCTATGCTATCACCGTGTTCCACGGCATCTAAATGAACATTGGCAAGGTGTGGTAACTGGTTTGGCAGCTCTGTTAATTCAAAGTAGTGAGTTGCGAACAGTGTCATTGCACTGATTTGATTTGCTAACCACTCAGCACTTGCCCACGCTAAAGACAGCCCATCATATGTGCTAGTACCGCGGCCAATTTCATCCATCAAGACCAAACTTTTCTTCGTCGCATTGTGGAGGATATTTGCTGTCTCTGTCATTTCAACCATGAACGTCGAGCGACCAGATGCCAAATCATCAGACGCGCCAATACGAGTGAAAATGCGATCTATCGAGCCTATGGTGGCAGATTCCGCTGGCACATAGCAGCCAATGTGTGCCATTAATGCGATGAGCGCAGTTTGACGCATATAGGTAGATTTACCACCCATGTTTGGGCCTGTGATGATCAGCATTTTGCGCTCGGGGTTTAGCTCAATAGGGTTGGCAATAAATGGGTCGTCCATTACTTGTTCGACGACCGGGTGGCGCCCCGCTTGAATGTGAATACCTGGTTCTTGCTTGAGCTGAGGTCGGCAATAGTCGAGAGTTTCTGCTCGTTCGGCCATATTTTGAATGACATCGAGTTGAGACACTGCCGAAGCAATATTCTGCAAGCGTTCTAGATGAGGGAGAAGCAGATCAAAAAGTTCTTCCCAGAGCTGTTTTTCGATCGCGAGCGCTTTAGATTTTGAATTCAGAACTTTGTCTTCATGCTCTTTCAGCTCTGGGATGATGTAGCGTTCAGCGTTTTTTAAAGTTTGGCGGCGAACATAGTGAGGGGGAACCAAATGACTTTGGCCACGGCTTACTTGGATGAAGAAACCATGGACGTTGTTATAGCCTACTTTTAGCGTATCGATACCGTGGGTTTCGCGTTCTTCTTGTTCTAATTTATCTAAGAATTCAGTTGCACCGGCGGCCAAATCACGCCACTCATCAAGTTCTGCATTATAGCCTTCGGCAATTACTCCTCCATCACGGATAACAACTGGTGGGTTTTCTTTGATGGCGTGTTCTAGAAGTTCTGACACCTCATTTAGCGGAGCTGAATATTGTGCAAGCTGGATGAGGTAAGGGTGCTGAATTTGAGCGAGAGAGTCTGCGAGCTCCGGCAGTTGCTGCATCGCTTGGCGAAGCCTAGCCATGTCTCGCGGGCGTGCAGAACGAAGCGCAAGACGTGCTAAGATTCGTTCGATGTCACCTATTTGTTTAAGCGTAGGCTGTAGATCTACATAAAGACCGGAGTCTTTCATTTCAGCGGTAGCATCCAGTCTTTGATTTAAAGTATCGATGCAACGCATTGGTTGGTGTAGCCAACGCTTCAGCATACGGCTGCCCATAGCGGTCGCCGTGTGATCGAGTACTTCGGACAGAGTATTATCGATACCGCCAGAAAGGTTTTGCGTAATTTCTAAGTTTCTACGTGTCGCTGCGTCAAGAATCACAGAATGATCTTGGCGATCGTAAGTCAAAGAGCGAATGTGAGGAAGAGCCGTACGTTGGGTATCTTTTACGTATTGGATTAAACAGCCAGCGGCGCATAAGCCTAACTTAGCTTGCTCAACTCCAAACCCAACGAGATCGCGTGTACCAAATTGTTGATTGAGCTGCTGTTTAGCGGTGTCTAGCTCAAACTCCCAAACTGGTCGACGGCGATTGCCATTGCGGTTTGCCATTAGATTGACAGGTTCAAAATCCTCAGGGAAAAGAAGCTCTCTTGGAGACGTTCTTTGAAGTTCAGCAGCCATCGCTTCTTCTGTTTCCGGCTCACAGAGTTGGAATCGCCCTGAAGTAATGTCGAGCGTGGCGTAGCCAAATTTACCATTGTGGTAATAAATAGAAGCAATCAGGTTATCTATGCGTTCCGAAAGTAGAGCTTCATCTGTCACTGTGCCTGGTGTAACAATTCGAACGACCTTACGTTCAACTGGCCCTTTTGAAGTTGCAGGGTTACCGATCTGTTCACAAATCGCGACAGATTCGCCCAATTGAACGAGTTTCGCCAAGTAGCCTTCTACTGCGTGAAAAGGGACACCAGCCATAGGTATTGGTTCACCTGCCGACGAGCCTCTCTTTGTTAGAGAGATATCCAATAGTTGTGATGCTTTTTTTGCGTCATCATAAAAAAGCTCATAGAAATCACCCATGCGGTAGAACAGCAAGATCTCAGGGTTTTCTGCTTTTAACTTATGATACTGCTGCATCATTGGAGTATGTTTTTGGTCGGCTTTCACAGTTAACTTCTTTCGTTTATTTCTATTGCGGCTTAGGATACGTGAAAGCTAATGAAGCGAAAAGACGCTCATGACAAAAGATACACATCTAATAGGATCTTTGATTATGGAAACAAGTAATAGCCTAAGCCAAAAACTGGGGAAGCGACTTCTACAGCATAAGCATGTCATGACGACCGCTGAGTCTTGTACTGGAGGAGGGATTGCTGCTGCTATTACCGATATTGCAGGCAGCTCAGCATGGTTTGATCGTGCGTTTATTACGTATAGCAATGAAGCAAAACAAGAGATGGTTGGTGTACAGCTAGGTACTCTCGAAGAGCATGGTGCGGTAAGTGAGGCTGTTGTTGATGAAATGATCTCTGGCGCGCTTATGAACTCCAATGCCAGCATAGGGGTATCGGTGAGTGGGGTGGCCGGCCCTGGTGGTGGCACTGAGGCTAAGCCTGTCGGTACAGTGTGTTTCGCATGGGCGGATAAGCAAGGCTGGAAAAGAGTCGAAACGTGCCACTTTAATGGAGACAGATCACAAGTGCGCTATCAAGCCACCTTACATGCTCTACAAGTTATTTATGATTACCTCTCTTAGGAAATACGCTAGAGCTTTGCTCTAACAAGAGTTTGTTGGAATAGAGAGCAAATTGCGCAAATATTTTTCATACAGGTATGGACACTGTATGAATCAACAGTATAATAACCACCAATTAGTCACCCTTTTGGGTTTGAAAATAGATTCTAGATGGCTTGTTAAGACAAGCGTGTCACGTGGAGATAGTAATGGACGAGAATAAACAAAAAGCGTTAGCCGCAGCACTTGGTCAGATTGAAAAGCAATTTGGTAAAGGTTCTATCATGCGTCTTGGTGATAACCGCACAATGGACGTAGAAACTATTTCTACAGGTTCACTATCTCTCGATATCGCTTTGGGTGCTGGTGGCTTACCAATGGGGCGTATCGTAGAAATCTACGGTCCAGAATCTTCAGGTAAAACAACGCTAACACTTGAACTGATTGCTGCTGCACAGAAAGTAGGTAAAACCTGTGCTTTCGTTGATGCTGAGCACGCACTAGACCCTATCTACGCTCAAAAGCTTGGTGTTGATATTGATGCGCTTCTTGTTTCTCAGCCAGACACTGGTGAGCAAGCGTTAGAAATTTGTGATGCTCTAGCGCGTTCAGGCGCGATTGATGTCCTAGTTGTCGATTCTGTGGCAGCACTAACACCAAAAGCAGAAATCGAAGGTGAAATGGGTGACAGCCACATGGGTCTGCAAGCTCGTATGCTTTCTCAAGCAATGCGTAAGCTTACTGGTAACCTTAAGCAGTCTAACTGTATGTGTATCTTCATTAACCAAATTCGTATGAAGATTGGTGTAATGTTTGGTAACCCAGAAACGACAACGGGTGGTAATGCACTTAAGTTCTACGCTTCTGTTCGTCTTGATATTCGCCGTACTGGCTCTATCAAAGAAGGTGACGAGATCGTTGGTAACGAAACGCGTATTAAGGTTGTTAAGAACAAGATTGCTGCACCATTTAAACAAGCTGAGACTCAAATTCTATATGGCCAAGGCTTTAACCGTGAAGGTGAGTTGATTGACCTAGGTGTTAAAAACAAACTGGTTGATAAAGCGGGTGCTTGGTACAGCTACAAAGGCGATAAGATTGGTCAAGGTAAGTCAAACTCTTGTAAGTACTTACGCGAGAACCCTGAAGTTGCACTTGAGCTAGATACTAAGCTGCGTGAGTTACTGTTAACTCCAGCGGTCCTTGAAGAAAATGAAGCTGAAGAAACGGCTGAAAACCAAGAGCTATAAGCTTAAACTTATAGTATTAGAAGCCCTGCGTTAGCGGGGCTTTTTGCTTTTTAGTCGATTAGTCAGGTGCTCTTATCGAAAACAGATCCTAGAAATATTCTAGAAAGAGCTTAGACCGTTTGCTATCCCGCAGGTCGCTTCATTACGAGGTAATCCAGCCACTTCTCCAGTCGATAATTCTAAATAAGCCTCATTTCATCTCAAAATTCATTCCTAGCGTGCCTTTTCTACAAGAAAACTAGTCGAAGCCTTAACCATGATCTACAATACGGCAAAATTCTAACTCGACTATTTTCAGGAAGAGCTGCATGTACATGAGCACTGATGAGGTTCGCAACGCGTTCCTTAAGTTCTTTGAGAGCAAAGAACACCAAATCGTAGACAGTTCATCGTTAGTTCCACATAACGATCCAACCCTGCTATTTACTAATGCAGGTATGAACCAATTCAAAGATTGCTTCTTAGGCGCCGAAAAACGTGCCTACACTCGAGCAACTACGGCTCAGCGTTGCGTACGTGCAGGCGGTAAGCACAACGACCTTGAAAACGTAGGTTTCACGGCTCGTCACCACACATTCTTTGAAATGCTTGGTAACTTCAGCTTTGGTGATTACTTTAAAGAAGATGCGATTGCTTTTGCTTGGGAATTCCTAACAGAAACTCTACAACTGCCAAAAGACCGTCTACTGGTAACGGTATACGAGACAGATGACGAAGCTTTCGATATCTGGAACAAGAAAGTAGGTGTACCTGCTGACCGTATCGTTCGCATCGGCGACAAAGAAGGCGGTAAACAGTTCGAGTCTGATAACTTCTGGACAATGGGTGACACAGGTCCTTGTGGTCCATGTACTGAAATCTTCTACGATCACGGTGAGCACATCTGGGGCGGCCGTCCTGGTACACCTGAAGAAGATGGTGACCGCTTCATCGAGATCTGGAACAACGTATTCATGCAGTTCAACCGTCACGCTGACGGCACAATGGAACCGCTACCTAAGCCTGCTGTAGATACAGGTATGGGTATTGAGCGTATTTCTGCAATCATGCAGGGCGTTCACTCTAACTACGAAATCGATGTATTCCAAAAGCTAATCAAAGCGACAGCGGAAGTTGTGGGTCATGACGACCTATATAACCAATCGCTACGCGTTATTGCTGACCATATCCGTTCTTGTTCATTCCTAATCGCTGACGGCGTTATGCCTTCAAACGAAGGTCGTGGCTACGTTCTACGTCGTATTATTCGTCGTGCAGTTCGTCACGGTAACAAGCTTGGCGCACAAGGCGTGTTCTTCCACAAACTTGTGGGTGTATTGGCTGAAGTGATGGGTTCTGCAGCAGACGAGCTGAAGAAGCAACAAGAGCTTGTTGAAAAAGTACTTCGTATCGAAGAAGAGAACTTCGGTCGCACACTCGAGCGCGGCATGGTTATCCTGAACGAAGCACTAGACGCACTTGAAGGCAAAGAGCTAGACGGTGAAACCGTATTCAAACTTTACGATACCTACGGCTTCCCAGCTGACTTAACCAACGATGTAGCTCGTGAGCGTGACTTCACTATTGATGAAGAAGGCTTCGAGAAGGCGATGGAAGCACAGCGTAAGCGTGCTCGTGAAGCTGGTCAATTCGGCACTGATTACAACGCGACGATCAAAGTAGACACTAACACCGAGTTCTGTGGTTACACAGCTACTGAAGGTGCTGGTGAAATCTCTGCGCTATTTGTTGATGGTGAAGAAGTCTCTTCACTATCGGCTGGCGATAAAGCAATCATTATCCTTGAAGAGACGCCATTCTACGCTGAATCAGGTGGTCAATGTGGCGACACAGGTACGCTAAAAACTGCATCTGGTCTTTTCAAAGTTGAAGACACTCAAAAGCTAGGTAACGCATTTGCGCACCACGGTGAGCTAGTTGAAGGTGTATTTGCTAAGGGCGATAAAGTAGAAGCAACGGTTGACGCTGAGCGTCGTGCTGCTATCTCACTAAACCACTCTGCAACTCACTTGCTTCACTCTGCACTGCGTGAAGTTCTAGGTGAGCACGTTGCTCAGAAAGGTTCTTTGGTTAAGCCAGACAACCTACGTTTTGACTTCTCTAACCTTGAAGCGGTAACACTTGAACAACTTAAAGAAGTAGAGCGTTTGGTTAACGCGCAAGTTCGTAAGAACCATGTAATTGAAACTAACATCATGGACATCGAGTCAGCGAAAGAAAAAGGTGCGATGGCACTGTTTGGCGAGAAGTACGATGATGAAGTTCGCGTTCTGTCTATGGGCGATTTCTCTACTGAGCTTTGTGGCGGTATCCACGCAAGCAACACTGGTGACATTGGCCTATTCAAGATCACTTCTGAAGGTGGTATCGCAGCGGGTATTCGTCGTATTGAAGCGGTAACGGGTGAAGCTGCACTAGATGCAGTAGAAGCCCAGAATAACGCTTACGAAGAAAAACTGGCAGAGTCAGCTAAGAAAGCGAAATCTCTAGAGAAAGAAATCCAACTGCTTAAAGAAAAGATGGCTGCAGCAGAAAGCGCAAACATCATGGGTAAAGTAGAAAAGATCTCAGGTACTAAGGTACTGGTTGCTGCAATTGAAGGTGCAGACAACAAGAACCTACGTACTATGGTTGATAACGCTAAAAACCAAGTGGGTAGCGGCATCATCCTGATCGCTAACGTTAACGAAGGTAAGATTGGCTTGATTGCTGGTGTGACGAAAGATCTCATCGGCAAAGTAAAAGCGGGTGACCTAGTTAAGATGGTTGCTGAGCAAGTCGGTGGCAAAGGCGGCGGTCGTCCAGATATGGCTCAAGCGGGCGGTACTGATGTAGCTGCGCTACCAGAGGCATTACTGTCGACTCGAGCATGGCTAGAAGAACGTCTGTAATCTGAATAGTTAAATTCACAATGCCCAATCAATGTTTTTTGATTGGGCATAATTTATTGTGTGAATACTTAATTTAAATTAACCAAGTGGTTTGTATCTAATACGAATCACTTGGTTAATTTTTTTGTGGCTTACGACTTTATGCTGTGAGTTTCTTATTGTTTTGTCATATATAGACATATGTCTTAGGAAGGTGAAGACTGGTGAACAAACCTCTTATCGTGCAAAAGTTTGGTGGGACGTCGGTAGGTTCTATTGAACGTATTCAGAAAGTGGCCGCTAACATCATTAAAGCAAAGCGCGCAGGCAATCAGGTGATTGTGGTTGTGTCTGCGATGTCGGGAGAAACTAACCGTTTAATGGGGTTAGCGACTGAAATTGATGCGGTTCCAAATGCTAGAGAGCTAGATGTATTGCTGACAGCTGGTGAGCAAGTCTCGATGGCCTTGCTTTCCATGGCGATAAATAAGTTAGGGAGCAAAGCGATTTCTCTAACTGGTCAACAGGCTGGAATCAACACAGACTCGTTACATAATGATGCCACGATAAAAGACATTAATGTTCAACCAGTGCAGAAGCTTCTTGATGATGACTACATCGTCATTATTGCTGGCTTTCAGGGTGTCAATGAAAAGGGTGATATTACTACGCTAGGGCGCGGTGGCTCAGATACGAGTGCTGTGACTATAGCGGGGGCTTTTCACGCTCAAGAGTGTCAGATTTATACTGACGTTGATGGTATTTATACTTGTGACCCACGCGTCGTACCTGCCGCTAAAAAACTCGATAGAATTGATTTTCCATCCATGGAAAGTATGGCGCGCAAGGGAGCCAAAGTGCTTCACCTTCCATGCGTTCAATATGCTTGGGCTAACAATGTACCGTTAAGAGTCCTGTCCAGTTTTGAATGTGGTCAAGGTACACTAGTGGCTGGAGATGAGCCGGTAATGGACATTACCGGTGTGGCTCTTCAAAGAGAAATGGTCTGGGTCGAGACTTTGCCTGATTCGATTGAGGCTCTTATCTCCCAATGCCGAATGCTTGGTGTTGATGTGGGTTGTGTGATCAAGGAAACAGATCGAGCAGCTGTACTTGTTAAACGCGACGCAAGCCTAAAGTTAAAGCTGGTTTTTGGTGAGAAAATCCGTAATAGTGAGAATGTTAGTTTACTCACAGTAGTGGGCAACGATGTAAAAGGAATTGCTGAAAGTTCACATGAACTGTTGTCTGAAAAGCAGGTAGATGTACTTCATTTATTGGTTGAACAGCAGTCCTTAATGTTGGTGGTCTCACCGATACAGGTTGATGAAGCCGCAAACATACTTCATGATGCATACATAACAGCGTACGAAGCTTGTAGTTATCGACGAAAAGAAGTGCATTTTGGTTAAATAAACTAAATAGATAGTTTACGAAAATATAACTTTTGTTGGATAATGCTCTCGTAGCTAGATAATTTTAGAGATTACTCAAGGAGCAAAGAATGCTAATTTTGACTCGCCGTGTTGGCGAAACACTGATGATTGGTGATGAAGTGACAGTTACTGTACTAGGTGTGAAAGGTAACCAAGTACGTATCGGTGTAAATGCACCAAAAGAAGTATCTGTTCACCGTGAAGAGATCTACATGCGCATTCAAGCTGAAAAAGGTAACGGTAACGTTGCATCAGGCAACTACTAATACGTTTTGCGTGTTAAAGAGAAGGCTAGCATTTGCGCTAGCCTTTTTTGATCTATACAAAATAAATACGAAAGAGAACTCTGGCTTACTTGTTCAAGAGCAAAGTGATTCTAATCAACGAAATAGAACGCTTCATTTGATAAAAAAAGACCCGAGAATATCGGTGTATTTCAGTTGGAAAGTTTAATTTGCAATCGCTTTGATTAAATACGCATCGGTTAAGCGATTTTCCCCAATTTTTTCTAATAAAGTGTTTGACATATTTTTGGTAAATCGTAATATGTGCCTCCGCAAGACGGTGAGGTGGCCGAGAGGCCGAAGGCGCTCCCCTGCTAAGGGAGTATGTGGTTTGTAGCTGCATCGAGGGTTCGAATCCCTCCCTCACCGCCATTTCTTGCTCGTTTGAATTAGCAAGCAAACAAAGAAGTATAATGCGCGTCCTTAGCTCAGCTGGATAGAGTACCTGGCTACGAACCAGGCGGTCGGAGGTTCGAATCCTCCAGGACGCGCCATTCTCTTTATTTTCTTCGTGATGAAGTAATGACAGAGAATAATGAATTTGGTGAGGTGGCCGAGTGGCCGAAGGCGCTCCCCTGCTAAGGGAGTATGTGGTTTGTAGCTGCATCGAGGGTTCGAATCCCTCCCTCACCGCCATTCATTACAGGCCCTTTGGGCTTTTTTTTGTTTCATTAGAAACGAAATGTGATATATTTCACAACTTATTCGAAGTGTATGCTTTGAAACATTATTGCGCGTCCTTAGCTCAGCTGGATAGAGTACCTGGCTACGAACCAGGCGGTCGGAGGTTCGAATCCTCCAGGACGC
>NZ_JBHZSF010000003.1:79156-387361 GCF_043642225.1 Vibrio profundi
GTCCTTAGCTCAGCTGGATAGAGTACCTGGCTACGAACCAGGCGGTCGGAGGTTCGAATCCTCCAGGACGCGCCACTTTTATTAAGAAAACCTCGTTTCGGCGAGGTTTTTTTATGTCTGTAGGTTTTTTTGTTACAAAATTGTTAAGTGTAATGTTGTGCAACTTATTGATTTTACAGCCCTCCTGACTTTCTGTGTTTGTTTATCCCATTCTCAATTTAATTCTTTTCCTAACGTCAAATTATGACTAGTTAATGTGGCTATAAAACGTATATTTAACAGAGTTATGTGATCTGAGTGGCGAAAAAGTAACCTAAAACGTGTTTTATCTATAGCTGAGCCTTAAACAAAATTGACAAAGTTTTACCAATCGAGATAATCCATGGGTCGGGATCATAATTCGCTGAAATCCTGCACACATTGTCAGGATGACAAAGAAAGGAAGCAAAATGGAAAATATTGGAAGCCTGCTAGGAGATGCGGCAACCCTGATGCTAACGGGGATGTCTGTTGTCTTTATATTCCTAACTATTCTAGTTTATCTCGTTCGGTTAATGTCAAAACTGGTACCAGAAGAAGTACCTGAGCCGATCGCAGCACCTAAAAAAAATCAAAAAATACAATCAACCCCTTCTGCTGTTAGTCCACAGGTAGTGGCAGCAATTTCGGCGGCGGTAAATCAATATCGCGCGTCTACTGCTAAGTAGCATTTGAAAGGATTAAAAGGAGTTAATGAGCATGTCTAAACCACTAGCTATCACAGACGTGGTACTTCGTGACGCACACCAGTCACTATTTGCTACTCGTATGCGTATCGAAGATATGCTGCCAATTGCGGCAGAACTGGATAAAGTCGGTTATTGGTCACTAGAGACTTGGGGCGGCGCGACGTTTGATTCGTGTATTCGTTTTCTTGGAGAAGATCCATGGGAGCGCTTGCGTGAGCTGAAAAAAGCGATGCCAAATACACCAATGCAGATGCTACTGCGTGGTCAAAACCTGTTGGGTTACCGTCACTACGCGGATGATGTAGTCGAAAAGTTTGTTGAACGTGCCCATAAAAATGGGATGGACGTATTCCGTATATTTGATGCGATGAATGACGTACGTAACTTTGAAAAAGCGGTGAAAGCAACGATTGACGTTGGCGGACACGCTCAAGGTACCTTGTCTTACACAACTAGCCCTGTTCACAACTCTGATACTTGGGTTGATTTGGCTAAGCGCCTAGAGGACCTAGGTTGTCATTCACTATGTATCAAAGATATGTCTGGCTTATTAAAGCCTTATGAAGCAGAAGAGCTGATTACACGCATTAAAGCGTCGTGTGATGTTCCTTTAGCGCTGCATAGCCACGCAACAACGGGTCTTTCTACAGCGACAGCAGTTAAAGCGGTTGAAGCAGGTATCGATATTCTAGATACGGCTATCTCTTCAATGAGCTGTACTTACGGACACACACCAACAGAAACGGTTGTGGCGATGCTAGAGGGTACAGAGCGTGATACTAATCTTAAGCTGGATCAGATTGAGCCAATCGCTTCTTACTTCCGCGAAGTACGCAAAAAGTACGCAAAATGGGAAGGTCAACTAAAAGGCGTCGATTCGCGCATCTTGATTGCTCAGGTTCCTGGCGGCATGTTGACTAACATGGAAGGTCAACTGAAAGAGCAAGGTGCAGCTGATCGTATGGATGAGGTACTTGAAGAGATCCCACGCGTACGTAAAGAGCTTGGTTACATTCCTTTGGTTACACCAACTTCTCAAATTGTCGGTACTCAAGCGGTTATTAACGTGCTTACAGGTGAGCGCTATAAGAGCATCACCAAAGAAACTGCAGGTCTATTGAAAGGCGAATACGGTCAAGCTCCAGCTGAAGTGGACGCTGAACTGCAAGCGAAGGTACTGGATGGTGCGGAAGCGATCACTTGTCGCCCAGCTGACCTACTGAAGTCTGAAATGGATGAGCTAACGACTGATTTGCTAGAAAAAGCGAAAGCAGAAGGCATCTCTCTAGCTGAAGATACGGTTGATGACGTACTGACTTACGCACTGTTCCCACAAGTAGGCCTTAAGTTCCTTAAGAACCGTCGTAACCCTGAAGCGTTTGAACCTGCTCCAACGGCTGAAGCAGCGGTTCCTGCAGCACCAGCTCCTGTATCTGGTGGCATCGAGAGCTACAGCGTGAAGGTTGACGGCCAAGTTTATGATGTTGAAGTAGGCCCACAAGGTCAATTGACATCGGTAGCGCCATCGGCAAAACCAGCTCAAGCGGTACAAGCGGCGCAGGTAGCGGCGTCTGATGCTGAAGCGGTTCCAGCTCCACTTGCGGGTAACATCTTTAAAGTGAACGTTCAGGCAGGCGCTGAAGTGGCTGAAGGTGATGTTCTACTTATCCTGGAAGCGATGAAGATGGAAACGGAAGTTCGTGCTGCACGTGGTGGTATCGTTCAAGAGCTGAATGTTAAAGAAGGCGATGCAGTTACTGTAGGCGCTCCACTACTAAGCTTAGCGTAAGGGAGTACCATGGAAGGATTGATGACCTTATGGTCTGAAACAGGGATTGCTAACTTCGAGTTCGGCCAGATTTGTATGATGCTGGTCGGTTGCTTGTTGTTGTTTTTGGCAATCCGTAAAGGATTTGAACCCTTGCTGCTTTTACCAATTGGTTTTGGTGCCGTATTAGCAAACATTCCAAATGCCGGATTTACCGATCCGGGCGGTTTGCTTTACTACGTTTACTACATTGGTATTGAAACGGGGATCTTCCCACTGCTGATCTTTATGGGTGTTGGTGCAATGACGGACTTCGGTGCGTTGATAGCTAACCCTAAAACGCTGTGGTTAGGTGCAGCTGCTCAGTTCGGTATTTTCGCAACACTATTTGGTGCGATCTTGCTGAACTATATTCCAGGTATGGAATTTACGATGGCAGATGCTTCTTCTATCGCGATCATTGGTGGTGCAGATGGCCCAACCGCGATCTTCTTAGCGAGTAAGCTTTCTCCTGATCTTTTAGGTGCGATTGCAGTTGCAGCATACAGCTACATGGCTTTGGTACCTATCATTCAGCCGCCGATCATGAAGGCATTAACGTCTCCAGAAGAGCGAAAAATTAAGATGGCTCAGCTGCGTCACGTAAGCAAAGGTGAGAAAATCCTTTTCCCACTTGCTGTGTTACTGATGACGATCTTGTTCCTACCTTCAGCAACACCACTGGTGGGTATGTTCTGTTTAGGTAACTTAATGCGTGAAGCGGGCGTGGTTGACCGTTTATCGAAAACGGCGCAAAACGAACTGATCAACGTAGTGACTATCTTCCTTGGCTTAGGTGTAGGTTCTAAGCTTCAAGCAGATACTTTCCTGAACCTTGAAACGCTAGGTATTTTGGGTCTAGGTGCGGTGGCATTCAGTATCGGTACTGCGGGTGGTGTGTTGATGGCGAAGCTGTTAAACCGTTTCTCGAAAGAGGATATCAACCCACTGATTGGTGCTGCTGGTGTATCAGCGGTTCCGATGGCAGCTCGTGTTGTGAATAAGGTTGGTCTTGAGGCAAACCCTCAGAACTTCTTGCTGATGCACGCAATGGGACCGAACGTAGCAGGTGTACTAGGCAGTGCAGTTGCGGCCGGTATTCTATTAGCGCTAGTCGGATAATTCGGTAAATCAGAGTGTTTGACCGAGATAGCACAAGGTTAATTGAGCGTTAATTTGCGATTCGCGTGTTAACTTATTCAGACAAAATGGTTTATAGTCAAAGGGATGCTTTCGCATCCCTTTCTTTTTGGGGCAATTAAGGAATTATTGAAATGGAAAATAAGCAAATAGCAATAACAGAATTTGGAGATGTCGGTGTGCTGGCAATTCAATCGAGCCAGATGCCGGAGCCTAAAGTTGGTGAAGTTCTTGTTAAAGTCGCGTTTTCCGGAGTGAATCCTATTGATGTCAAAACTCGTGCTGGTCTTGGGTGGGCTGCTGCGCAAAACAAAGATAACTTACCTTGGGTTCCTGGTTACGACATATCGGGGCAAGTCGTTCGTTGCGGAGAAGAGGCTGAACGTTTTTCTGTGGGAGAAAATGTTGCCGGGTTCGTTGGATTCCCATTGCAAGGTGGAGGCTATAGCCAATATATTTGTGTTTCTGAAGCAGCGCTCAGCTCTGTGCCTGATGCGGTCATGCTCGAAGCGGCAGCAGCTCTGCCGTTAGCGGGGCAAACTGCCGCGCAAGCTATCAATAAATCTGGCTTAAAAGAAGGGGAACGAGTACTTATTCTGGCAGGTTCCGGTGGTGTAGGGCATTTAGCCGTACAAATTGCTGTTGCTGCGAAAGCGGAAGTATTTACAACTTGTAGTGAAGACAATCTTGATTATATGGCGACGTTAGGGGCTCATGCGATTAACTACCACTTCGCTCCTGCGTCTGAACGAGTCTCGGATGTAGATGTCTTGATTGATCTAGTGGGTGGAGACACCGCACTAGATGCGCTTAAGTGCCTAAAAGATGAAGCTCGCGTAATTACTGTTCCAACATTAAGTGCTGAATTGATTTGTGAAAAAGCGAAATTGTTAGGTTTTGAAGCGAGCGGAATGCTCGTTGAGCCTAACCCTGCCCAGCTCGATACAATGCTCTATATGGTGAGTGTTGGGATTTTGAAAACTGAAATTCAACAAGTTTTTTCAATGTCTGAAGTGAAAGACGCACATACTCAAATCGAAACTGGTCACACGCGAGGCAAGGTACTACTTAAGATGCAAGAAGGTTGATATGCAGTGCTAGAGTCGTTTAACACACTATTCGAAACGATAGCGTATTGGTTTTCTGATTCAGCACTATGGGTGCTGTTTATAAGTGGTTTCCTTAGCGCTACTCTTTTACCCGGAGGCTCAGAGGCTGGCTTGATTGCCACTTTGAGCCTCAATCAGTTTTCCGTGATGTCAGTGATAGTGGTGGCTACGCTTGGGAATACCTTGGGCGGTCTCACTAACTACTGGCTAGGTTTATGGCTCCCAAATCGAACTCAATCTGAGAAACACGGTCATAAAGCCATGGCATGGCTAAATAAATACGGCTATTGGACTTTGCTGTTCAGTTGGTTGCCGGTGATCGGTGATCCTCTTTGCCTTGCTGCTGGATGGCTTCGAATGAAGTTTGTTCCTTGCCTCATTTTAATCACTATCGGTAAAGCGCTTCGCTATAGCTTATTAGCTGCACTGTATTTCGGTTTTTTTTAAAGGAGAACCTATGAAAAAGGTTGTACTAGGTACGTTTTCTCTTATCGCCTTATATGGCTGCTCTTACAACGTCCCTGTTTCTGTTCCTTTCTTTTCTTCACTTCCTGAAGGCGTCACTTTAGTTGAAGAGGTCGAAGCAACTTCAGGAAAGGTTGTTATTCCTTACTCAAAGTATCAGCTTGAAAACGGACTGACGGTAATTTTGTCTCCGGATGACTCTGACCCACTAGTTCATGTTGATGTTACCTATCATGTAGGTTCTGCTCGAGAAGAAATTGGTAAGTCAGGCTTTGCTCACTTTTTTGAACACATGATGTTCCAAGGTTCAGAAAATGTTGGAGATCAGGAACATTTTAAGATCATTACTGAAGCTGGTGGCACGTTAAACGGCACGACCAATCGTGACCGCACCAATTACTTCGAAACTGTGCCATCAAATCAGTTAGAAAAAATGTTGTGGCTAGAATCTGATCGAATGGGCTTTCTACTCGATGCTGTGTCACAGAAGAAGTTTGAAGTACAGCGTGATACGGTGAAAAACGAGCGCGCGCAAAGCTATGAAAATCGCCCTTACGGCTTAATGTGGGAGCGAATGGGTGAAGCTCTATACCCGGAAGGCCACCCTTATTCATGGCAACCGATCGGTTACGTGGAAGATCTGGACCGCGTTGATGTGAATGACTTAAAGGCCTTTTTCTTGCGCTGGTACGGCCCAAATAATGCGGTACTGACGATCGGTGGTGACATCGATGTTGATGATACGCTTGAGTGGGTCAGCAAGTATTTTGGCTCTATCCCTAGAGGACCTGAAGTTGAAAATGCGGATAAGCAACCAGCAGTGGTTACCTCTGATCGTTATGTCACGTTAGAAGATAATATTCGTCAGCCAATGGTATTGATTGGTTGGCCAACGACTTATCGCGGTGAAGAGTCTCAAGCCTCAGTCAATGCATTAACGGATGTATTAGGTTCTGGCAGCAATAGCTATCTGTATCAACGCTTAGTCAAAACTCAAAAGGCGGTAAGTGCTGGCGCATTCCAAGATTGTGCAGAGCTCGCTTGTACTATGTATGTCTACGCCATGGGAGATTCGGGGAAAAAAGGCGACTTAACTCCGCTCTATCAAGAAATGATGCAAGTGATGGACGAGTTTGAAGAGTTAGGAGTCCCACAAAGCCGTTTAGATCAAATCACCGGTATGGCCGAAGCAGATGCAGTATTTGCACTTCAAAGTGTGAAAGGCAAGGTGTCGCAGTTAGCGTCGAATGAAACCTTTTATGGCCAACCAGATCGCATTGAAACTCAGTTAGAGCAAATTCGTGCGGTGACACCGGAATCGGTGATGGACGCATATCAGCGTTTTGTGAAGAGCAAAAATAAAGTGACTCTCAGTGTGGTACCTAATGGTCAATTAGAGCTAGCGGTAAGGGAGGCAAATTTTGTAACTCCACCACGAACATTGCCTGAGTTTGAGAAAGTGACCGAAGAACAACTGGTCATGCGTAAGGCGGTCGATGATTTCGACCGAAGTCAGATGCCTCCGGTAGATGAAGCGGTTAAAGCATCGATGCCTGATTTATACCGAATTCATTATCAAAATGGCGCGGAGCTCATCGGAACCATAAGTGATGAAACCCCAACCGTTCAGCTCGAAATCCAACTTCCTGCAGGAGAGCGTTATGTTAGCAAAGGTCAAGAAGGGCTCGCTAACCTCACGGCTGCGATGATGGAAGAAGGTTCAGCAGATAGAACGGTTGAAGAGCTACAAGCAGTATTAGATAAGCTAGGTAGCCAAATTAGTGTCAATGCTGGCAGCTACACAACGGACATCGCTATTTCATCACTAGAAAAAAATCTAGCTGAGACACTGACGATAGTGGAAGAAGTATTGTTGAAGCCTAAATTCTCTGAAGAAGATTTTGCGAGAGTGAAGAATCAAATGCTTGAAGGTGTGATATACCAGCACCAACAACCAAGTTGGATGGCATCACAGGCAACCAGGCAGATTATTTTTGGAACGACGATCTTTGGACGTTCGAATGATGGTACAAAAGCCTCTCTTCAAGCTCTTACACTGGATGATGTAAAGCGCTTCTACAAACAAAACTATACTCCAGAAGGGGCGAAGGTTGTGGTTGTAGGGGATATCAGCAAGCGTGGTATTAAAAAACAGCTCGAGTTTTTTGAAAGCTGGCAAGGCGATGCAGCTCCTATCGTGCGTCCTGAGCGCATTACGGACTTAAAAGAGCAAAAAATCTACTTGGTTGATAAGCCAAACGCTCCGCAAAGTATTGTTAGACTAGTGAGAAGGGGCTTGCCGTTTGATGCCACTGGTGAGCTGTATATGAGTAAGTTGGCGAACTTTAACTTAGCGGGCAACTTTAATAGCCGTATTAATCAGAACCTAAGAGAAGATAAAGGCTATACCTACGGTGCCAGTGGCTACTTCGCGAGTAACCGTGAAGTTGGAGTGATTGTTTTTGGAGCTCAGGTTAGGGCTAACGCAACGATTCCGTCGATAAACGAGTTTGTTTCGGAACTGAATGAATTTAGCCAAGCTGGTTTGACTGACCAAGAAGTGGATTTCATGCGTTTAGCGGTTGGCCAACAGGATGCGCTGAAGTATGAAACACCTTCTCAGAAGGCCAGCTTACTGAGTAATATTGTCACATTGGATCTAGACGAAGATTATCTTCAGCAAAGAAATGAGATTACTGAGCGAATCGAAAAAGAGACATTAAATCAACTTGCAGCGAAGTGGTTTGATCCAAATGAATACCAAATAATCGTAGTGGGTGATGCCAAAACACTTCGTCCGCAATTAGAAAAATTAGATATTCCGATGGAAGAGGTTGAAATCGTCCGTTAGAGTACTTATTAATGGAGGGGGCGATTGCTACTCGTAAGCTTTCCTCCATAACCGAATTTATGATAGTTCTGATCAGAACAATATAAGAAAAGTGAACTGAATTTTGACTGATTTTGCTGCGCGACTTAAGCAAGTTGCAAACAACCCTTCGACTTTTAAAAAATTGGGTCGTGGTGTTGAGAGGGAAACGTTACGTTATACGATGGATGGCCACTTAGCCTCTAGCCCTCACCCAAAAGCGCTTGGTTCCGCGTTAACCAATGAATGGGTTACCACGGACTTTGCTGAGTCTTTGCTAGAGTTTATAACTCCAGTCTCAAACGACGTTCCTACGTTATTGAATCAACTTTCTGATATCCACCACTTTACTCAGACTAAACTTGATGGCGAAAAGTTATGGCCACTGTCCATGCCATGTTTTGTTGGTAGTGAAGATGATATTCAGCTTGCTCAATATGGCTCTTCAAACAACGGTAAAATGAAAACGTTATACCGTGAAGGTTTAAAGCGCCGCTATGGTAGCTTAATGCAGATTATATCTGGTGTGCATTTTAACTTTTCTTTTCCTGAGTCTTTCTGGGACTCTTTATATGGTGAGCAAGAAGAAGCGACACGCAGTGAGTACAAATCTGAAGCTTATTTTGGGTTGATTCGTAACTATTACCGTTTTGGTTGGCTTATCCCATATTTCTTTGGTGCGTCACCGGCACTTTGTTCGTCTTTTATTCAAGGAAGAGATACAAAGCTTCCTTTTGAGAACATTGGAAAAACATTATATTTGCCGAAAGCGACTTCGCTTCGACTAAGTGATTTGGGCTATACCAATAGCGCACAAAGTTCGTTGAAAATTGGTTTTAATAGCCTAGAGCAGTATTTAGAAGGGCTAAATACTGCAATTCGCACTCCTTCTAACGAGTTTGCTGAGATCGGTGTCAAGGTTGGTGAAGAATACCGACAGTTGAATACTAATGTATTACAAATCGAGAATGAGCTGTACGCTCCAATACGTCCGAAACGCGTCGCTAAAAATGGTGAAAAACCGTCTGAAGCTTTGGCTCGCGGCGGAGTGGAATATATTGAAGTTCGTTCTCTAGATGTTAACCCGTTTAGTGCTATAGGCATTAATGAAGAACAAGTTCGATTCCTAGACTTATTCCTGACGTGGAGCGTTCTTACTGACTCTGCTGAGATGGATAATTGCGAACTTGAATGTTGGCGCGACAACTGGAATAAGGTCATTCTTGAAGGGCGTCAAACAGGGTTAGAGTTGAAAATTGGCTGCGATGGCGAAAGGTTATCACTGCAAGACTGGGCGAAACGCGTATTCAAAGATCTACGTTTGATCGCTGAAATGATGGATGCTGAGCTAGGTGGCAATGCGTATCAGCAAACTTGCGAAACATTGGAAGCGTGGATTGATGATCCAGAGCTAACGATATCTGGTCAGCTTTTAGCAAAAACCAAAGAGTTAGGTGGATTGGGGCATGTTGGGTGTGAACTCGGAAAAACATACTCTAAACAGCATAAAGACCATCAATATCAGGTGTATTCTGAGCAATTGATGGAGGAAGAAGTAGCACGCTCCGTCAAAGCTCAAACTGAGGCCGAAAGCGCCGAATCGCAAACATTTGACCGTTTTCTTGACGAGTACTTCTCTTACCTTAATGCGTAGAATACCTGATACTTCCTTAAAATTATTTGGTGCTAGCAGTGTGTTATTACTGCTAGCCGGTTGTGCCGCAACGCCACCAAAGAAACAAGATAATATCTGCAGTATTTTCCGAGAGCATCCTTCTTGGTTTGAAGACGCTTTAGATATGGAAGAGGAGTGGGGCACTCCGATAAATGTGGCGATGGCATTTGTTAAGCAAGAGAGTAGTTTTCGACATGATGCCCGCCCACCTAAAGATTACCTGCTAGGGTTTATTCCCTGGGGGCGAGTGAGTAGTGCTTATGGCTATGCTCAAGCGCAAGACCCTGCATGGGAAGATTTTCAGAAAGCAACTAATCATGGTGGCTCTCGAACAAGTTTTGATGATTCACTAATGTTTATCGGCTGGTATACTAGTGAAACACAGCGTCAACTTGGTATCTCGAAATGGGATCCTTATAACCAATATTTGGCATATCACGAAGGACGTGGTGGCTATAAGCGTAAGAGTTATAATTCTAAGCCGTCTTTAATAAAAGTCGCACGAAGAGTTGAACAACAAGCAAAAGATTATGGTTGGCAATTAAAACAGTGCCGACAAGAACTGGAAGATAACCGAAGCTGGTTTTTTTAGATTAGCTCGTCATGGAGAGAAACAATGCCATTACTAGATAGTTTTACTGTCGATCACACTCGTATGAATGCACCAGCTGTTCGCGTTGCGAAAACAATGCAAACGCCAAAAGGTGACACTATTACTGTGTTTGATTTACGTTTTACAGCACCGAACAAAGATATTTTATCTGAAAAAGGTATTCATACTCTAGAGCATTTATATGCCGGCTTCATGCGTGCCCATTTAAATGGCTCTGAGGTTGAAATTATCGATATTTCACCAATGGGATGCCGAACTGGTTTCTATATGAGCTTAATTGGAACACCAACAGAGCAAATCGTTGCGGATTCTTGGCTGGCAGCGATGGAAGATGTACTTAAAGTTGAGTCTCAGAATAAAATTCCAGAGCTAAATGAATACCAATGTGGTACTGCAGCGATGCACTCCTTAGAAGAAGCAAAAGAGATTGCGAAAGCGATTATTGCAGCAGGTATCTCTGTGAACAAAAATGATGAGCTAGCTTTGCCAGAGTCGATGCTTCAAGAACTAAAAATCGACTAACATAATTTGTTCTTCGTGAATCAAAAAAGCCTTGTTCAATGAACAAGGCTTTTTTATTAAGAAAGGTGCGCTATTTAGCCAGCTGTGGAAAAACGCGGACTAGTTTAATTCTGTTTTCTTCTAGCTCTACAATTTCCATTGGGTGTTGTGCGACTTGGACGCTTAAATGGCTTTCTGGAATGTCTTCCAAGTGTTCTAAGATCAACCCGTTCAGAGTCCTTGGGCCGTCAGTTGGTAAATCCCATTGTAGGCCTTTATTAATGTCTCTAATATTGGCACTCCCTTCGATCAAGAAACTGCCATCACTTTGTGGAGTAATTTCCTCTGACAAGCTTGGTGCAATAGACGTCGTAAACTCACCGACAATTTCTTCTAGAATATCTTCAAGTGTGACCAACCCATTGATATCGCCATATTCATCGACAATTAGTCCAATTCGTTGCTTGTTGCGCTGAAACTTTAATAACTGAACATTCAGCGGCGTAGCTTCAGGAATGAAATAAATTTCATCGGCTGCTCGGAGTAGGGTTTCTTTATTAAACTCATTTTTCTCAAGCATCAGTCGATACGCTTCACGTAGCCTTAGCATCCCTACGACTTCGTCGATTTGATCTCGGTATAGAACAATTCGACCATGAGGAGAGTGGGTTAACTGGCGAACGATGGATTTCCAATCATCATTGATATCTATACCTGTGATCTCATTGCGCGGCACCATGATGTCATTGACCGTGACGTGCTCCAAATCAAGGATAGAAACCAACATATCTTGGTGACGTTGAGGGATCAAATTACCGGCTTCATTTACTACGGTTCTAAGCTCCTCTGAGCTAAGGTGGTCCGTCGCATTATGATCGGCTTTGACGCCAAGAATCCTGATGAAACCATTAGTGATAAAGTTAACTAATATTACTAACGGCGATAGGATTTTCATTAGGATCGTAAGCAGAATACTACTCGCGTACGAAACTCGCTCTGGAAACAATGAAGCGATGGTTTTTGGCGTAACTTCGGCAAAAACGAGGATGACAAGAGTCAAAGCTCCGGTTGCAATCGCGACACCTATGTCCCCGTAGATTCGCATCCCGAGGATTGTAGCAATTGCTGAAGCAAGAATATTAACTAAGTTGTTACCGATGAGAATAAGGCCTATTAAACGATCAGGGCGGTTGAGTAGTTTTTCTACTCGACGAGCACCCTTATGCCCAGTGTTGGCTAGATGTTTGAGTCGGTAACGATTCAGAGACATCATCCCTGTTTCTGAACCGGAGAAATAACCTGAGATAATAATGAGACACGCGAGTAGCGCAAATAAGATACCCGTTGATATGTCGTCCAAACTATTGCTTTCCTATTGAGATGTCTGCTTAATTAATGACCGAATCTGGTCTGGATGTCAATTGAATATATCGTATTCAATGTTTTATAGGCAAGGTGCAATCTTACACCCAGCCAGAAGAGGTGGAACCTAACTCAAGATGATCTCTTGAACAAAGCGGCTTCCAAAATACGCAAGTGTTAGTAAGCTTGCTCCTGCTACCGCAAACCAAGTCACTTTTTGCCCGCGCCAACCTTTTTGGTAATGTCCCCAAAGTAAGACAGAGTAGATAACCCATGCAATGAAAGATAATACGGCTTTATGCGCTTTACCTTGAGCAAACATGTCTTGCACGAAAATGAAGCCAGTCAGTAAGGTACCGGTTAATAAGCCATTACCAATCAGGATGATCTTGAAAAGTTGTCTTTCGACCATCATTAAAGGTGGAAAGTTAGGGTTTAAGGCGAGTGCTTTTTTATTTTTGAGCTTGTAATCCAGCCAAGCCAGTTGAAGCGCGTATAAGGCGCCAATCGTTAGAGTAGCGTAAGAAAACAGAGCTAATGAGATATGGAGTAATAACTTAGGGTCGTTTTCTAAATGGCGAATAAAAGTGCTAGGTAGGAATGCTGCTGCTGAGAGGTTTAATGCTGCGAAACTATAGATAACAGGCAGTAAGAACCAAAGCCTATTTTTGAGCATCGCAAAACTCATCACCAAAGAAATAATGAAGCTAATCAGAGATGCCACATTAAGGATACTTAGGTTCTGGCCGTTGTCGTAGACAATAAGATCACTAAGTAGCCATGCATGAAAAACCAAAGCAAGTGCTGCACTTATAAATACAGTTTTCACTCGAATTCCAGTTTGGTGAGCCAAGCCTGGAATGATTGTGGAGATCGCCATTATATAGAGAAAGGCTGCAACTATCGCAATGAGGCTGTCCATGGTTTCCATTTAAATGATTGTTGAATTGATGAATTATACCTTGCATCGCGTCTTGGGGCTACGGTGAACCTCACTCAATTCCAAGTGAACATTGCCTCACATCACAAGCGTGAATTATTAAGGCTCTACAACGGGTATGACTCTAATCCACGCTAATGTATACTCAACCTAATAGTCGCAGGATTGAGCGAAGAGAAAAGTATGTTTGATAATTTGACGGATCGTCTATCCAAAACGCTGAAAAATATCAGCGGTAAAGGTCGTTTGACCGAAGACAATATTAAAGAAACGCTACGTGAAGTGCGTATGGCTCTATTGGAAGCTGACGTTGCTTTACCGGTAGTTCGTGATTTCGTTAAGCGTGTTAAAGAAGGTGCTGTTGGCGTAGAGGTTTCTAAATCTCTTACTCCTGGCCAAGAGTTCATTAAAATCGTTCAAGCTGAACTTGAAGCGGTTATGGGTGAATCTAACGAAGCGTTAGATTTAGCAGCTCAACCTCCTGCTGTTATTTTGATGGCCGGCTTGCAAGGTGCGGGTAAAACCACATCGGTCGGTAAATTATCTAAATTACTCACAGAGCGAGACAAGAAGAAAGTCTTGGTTGTGTCTGCCGACGTTTACCGTCCTGCTGCGATCAAACAGCTAGAAACATTGGCTTCAGATGTGGGGGTTGATTTCTTCCCTTCTTCTGCAGACCAAAAGCCTATCGATATTGCGAATGCAGCGATTGACCACGCGAAGAAGAAATTCTACGACGTGCTGCTTGTCGATACCGCGGGTCGCTTAGCCATCGATGAAGAAATGATGGGTGAAATCCAAGAGCTTCACACAGCAATTAACCCAGTTGAGACGCTGTTTGTTGTTGATGCAATGACAGGTCAAGATGCAGCGAACACTGCAAAAGCTTTTGGTGATGCGCTACCGCTAACGGGTGTGATCCTAACTAAGGTTGATGGTGACGCTCGCGGTGGTGCTGCTCTGTCGGTTCGTCATATCACAGGCAAGCCAATCAAATTCTTAGGTGTTGGTGAGAAAACTGACGCACTAGAACCATTCCACCCAGATCGTGTTGCATCTCGTATCTTAGGTATGGGTGACGTTCTGTCTTTAATCGAAGACTTACAAAAGAACGTTGATACCGAAAAAGCAGAGAAGCTGGCTAAAAAGTTCAAAGAGAAGAAAGGTTTTGACCTTGAAGATTTCCGTGAGCAACTAGGTCAGATGCAAAACATGGGCGGTATGATGGGCATGATGGATAAACTTCCAGGCATGTCTCAGCTACCAGACAACGTAAAAGACAAAGTTGATGATAAGATGTTCAAGCAAATGGAAGCAATCATCAACTCCATGACGATGAAAGAGCGCCAACGCCCTGAGCTAATTAAAGGCTCACGTAAAAAGCGTATTGCAGCTGGTTCTGGTACTCAGGTACAGGACGTAAACCGCTTGCTCAAACAGTTCACTCAAATGCAGAAGATGATGAAGAAAATGCAGAAAGGTGGAATGAAAGGCATGATGCGTAATATGCAAGGCATGATGGGTGGTGGTGGCATGGGTGGTATGGGCGGTGGCTTTAACCCGTTCGGCCGATAATCCCAGTTGCATCGTTAATTTTCAGACTGTTATCTGCGTCACAATAAATGTACAGGTAATGTGTTGGTGAAAAAATAGCTAAACCCCTTGCATTGCCCCGGAATAAGAGTAAAATTCCGGGGCTTTAATTTGGCACGAGACCCCAGACTATTTAGCGATAAATGGTTATTGGGGTTAATTATTTTTTTAAGAAAGCAAAGAGGACGACATGGTAACCATTCGTTTGGCACGTCACGGCGCTAAGAAGCGTCCATTCTATCAAATCGTAGTTGCGGATAGCCGTAACGCTGCAACTGGCCGTTTCATCGAGAAAGTAGGTTTCTTTAACCCTACAGCTCAAGGTCAAGAAGAAGGTCTACGTCTAGACCTAGATCGCGTTAACCACTGGGTTGGTCAAGGCGCATCTCTATCTGACCGCGTAGCTAAGCTAGTTAAAGACGCTCAAAAAGCGGCTTAATTTTTACTTTAAAGTAGAAGAATTAGCTTATGTCGATGAAGGGTAAAGAAACGATGAGCAAGCAAGACGAAAAAATTGTTATGGGCAAGTTTGGTGCTACCTATGGCATTCGTGGTTGGCTCAAAGTTTTTTCCTACACAGACAATGCTGAAAGCATATTCGATTACTCCCCTTGGTATATAAACCAAAAGGGAAAGTGGGTTGAGTTTAAAGTTGAAAGCTGGAAGCGCCATAACAAAGGTATGGTGTGTAAGCTGGAAGGATTTGAGGTCCGCGAGGATGCTCATGCCCTGACTAATTTTGAAATCGCGATAGACCCTGCTTCATTACCTGAATTGTCAGAAGAAGAATTCTACTGGCGTGAATTGTTTGGTATGCAAGTAGTAACCACTAAAGGTTACGATCTAGGTGTTGTAACAGACATGCTAGAAACTGGCTCAAACGATGTTCTAGTAATCAAAGCAAATCTTAAAGATGCTTTCGGACAAAAGGAACGGTTAGTACCGTACCTTGAAGAGCAAGTGATCAAGAAAGTTGATCGCGAAGCTCAACGGATCGAAGTTGACTGGGATCCTGGATTCTAACTTTAAAATCATAGAGCGAGAGAACACATGTGGGTTGGCGTAATTAGCCTATTTCCTGAAATGTTCCGTTCAGTTACTGATTTTGGAGTAACGGGTCAAGCGGTAAAAAAAGGTCTTTTATCTATTGAGACATGGAATCCTCGCGATTTCACTCATGATAAACATCGCACTGTTGATGATAGACCTTACGGTGGTGGTCCTGGCATGTTAATGATGGTTCAGCCTTTGCGCGATGCTATCCAAACTGCCAAACAAGCATCACCGGGAAAGACGAAAGTTATCTACCTTTCACCTCAAGGTCGTAAACTCGACCAGAAAGGTGTGGAAGAGCTGGCAACAAACGAGAATTTACTTCTTATTTGTGGTCGCTACGAAGGGGTAGATGAGCGCATCATTCAATCTGAGGTCGACGAAGAATGGTCGATTGGAGATTTTGTGATGACGGGTGGTGAATTGCCAGCCATGACGCTGATTGATTCAGTCTCTCGGTTTGTACCGGGTGTACTTGGAGATTTCGCATCAGCAGAAGAAGATTCTTTTGCAAATGGTTTGCTAGATTGCCCTCACTATACGCGCCCTGAGGTGCTAGACGATAAAGAAGTACCTTCGGTACTCAAGTCTGGAAACCATAAGGACATTCGTCGCTGGCGATTAAAACAATCGTTAGGCCGAACTTGGCTAAGAAGACCAGAACTCCTGGAAAACCTAGCTCTGACTGACGAACAGGAACAATTACTGGCTGAATTCATTAGAGAGCACCGCTCTAAAATGAAAAGCAAGCAGTAACCTATTAAATTTAGTATCAGTTTATTCTAGGAATTTATACAAATGAGCAACATCATCAAGGCTCTTGAAGAAGAGCAACTAAAATCAGACCTTCCTAAATTCGCACCAGGTGACACTGTTGTAGTTCAGGTTAAGGTAAAAGAAGGTGACCGTGAGCGTCTACAGGCTTTCGAAGGCGTTGTAATCGCTATTCGTAACCGTGGTCTTCACTCTGCATTCACAGTTCGTAAGATCTCGAACGGTGAAGGTGTTGAGCGTACGTTCCAAACTCACTCTCCAATGGTTGATAGCATTGAAGTTAAACGCCGCGGTGCAGTACGTCGTGCCAAGCTGTACTACCTACGTGAGCGTTCTGGTAAGTCTGCTCGTATTAAAGAGAAGCTTGCTAAGAAGTAATTCTTTTTGCATTCTATCGATAAAAGCGGAGCCATTTGGCTCCGCTTTTTTGTGTCTGAAATTTGGGCTGATTTTTAGTTAGCTATTAAAAAAGCAGGTATAAATACCTGCTTTTCATAGTTCAATAGTAACCAATTAATATTGGTCTTCTGACCAACCATCGCTGTCAGACATATCGGGGGCACCTGCGATGCTGTTTTCTTCATCAGCCCACTCACCAAAATCAATCATTTGACATTGCTTACTGCAAAATGGTCGATGAGGGCTTTGTTCTCCCCATTCCACATCGGTGCTGCATTGTGGGCATTTTACAATCGTTAGCTTCTTAGACATATATCGTGGTTCTTTAGTAAGGTAAAAATAGGTATCAGCTGCAAATAGCTAAATCAAATTCAATGTCTTTGGTACAAGCTTGACCTGTTTCAAAGCTCATGAATTTGACTGCAAAACGGTTCTTATGCCCGGAAATCATTGGATAAGCTCCATATTGCATTGGAATGGAGAGCCTTAAAATATTGGCTTCTTCAGCATCACTTTGGAAAAAACCAGCTCGTGCCATTTGATTGGTGAAATGACCTGTCTCGCGAGTCAGCTTTAGCCATAAGCTTAAAGCATCATATAAAGCTTGGAGGCTATCTGTCCAAGATTTTGCGTCTCGAATTTTTTTCTCAATAGGCAAATGTAGCCAATAGTGTAGTGCAGGCAAATCAAAACAACAGGAGCCACCTGGCAAATTAAATCGTTGGCGAATAGCGCTTAAAAAACGGTCTTCTTTTAAGGATTGTCCGAAACGTTCGGCAAGCATTAGCTGACGGTGGACTTGATCAACATTGTTTAACAGCGATAGGAGCATTTCTTGATCGACTCCATCGACATTCAACCAACTTTTATAGGTTAAACGCTGTTTTTCTATGTCTTTAGCCAGTTCACTTTTAAGCTGAATTTGTTCAAATATTTCAAGGAGATCAAATAAAGATCGAAAGAATAATTGGTACTGTTGAGGATCTGAAAATGTTGATGACACATGCAGTTGCCTTAAAAGTGATTCCACTCTTAAGTAAATGCGGGTTTTCTCATTTAATGGATGTTCAAACTTATGGGTGGTCATCTAACTTGCCTTAATTGTACTCTTCGCTATTTTCACCGATCTCCACCACAAATAGCCAGATACTTTTGGTGTAAATCTGTGACTTGAGACAAAAGTTTTCCGTTTTTCGTATTATTTTTAATCACATCATCAGCGGCAGCTAATCGCTCCTCTCTTGTTGCTTGAGAGCGTAAGATAGCTTGCACTTGCTCATGAGAAACACCATCACGTGATGCGGTTCTCTTAATTTGTTCTTGTTCGCTGACATCGACAACAAGAACCCTGTCCGCCATAGACTGCATATTGTTTTCAATAAGTAGTGGTACGACTAATAAACCATAAGGAGAGGTCACTTGAGTGAGCTCTAAGTTAATTTTTTCCCTAATCATTGGGTGAAGTAGCTCGTTGAGCCACTTTTTTTCTAGATCATTAGAGAAAATGGTTTCTCTTAATTTTTGTCTATTCAGCGTCCCATCTTGATGGAGTACGGATGATCCAAAGCGCTTCTCAATGGCGACAAGCCCTTGGCTTCCAACTTCAACCACTTCACGTGCAACGACATCAGCATCAACGATATCAATGCCAAAATGTTCATTGAATAAGTTGGCGACCGTAGTTTTCCCGCTGGCGATGCCGCCGGTTAGTCCAATAATTAGTGCCATGTTATATACCTAGAATTGAAGTAAAGTACCAGTTCATTATTTGCTCTCCCCACATTAGGCTGATCCAACCAGCAATGGCTAAGTAAGGCCCAAAAGGAAACGCTTTTTCTATCCCCTTTTTCTGAAGGCGAAGCTGAATCACTCCAAAAACTAATCCTACTAGAGATGACAATAAAATAATGAGAGGAAGATGTTGCCAGCCAAGCCAAGCTCCAAGGGCGGCTAGTAGCTTGAAATCACCAAACCCCATACCATCTTTGCCCGTAAGAAGTTTAAATACCCAGTACACACTCCAAAGGCAGAGGTAACCAGACATGGCTCCGATGACGGAGTCTTGCAGAGAAATGGGGCTAATATTGAAAGCTGCTAGTGCTATGCCCCCCCACATAAGAGGGAGTGTGAGCTGATCCGGTAATAGCATGGTATCTAAATCAATAAATGTTGCGGCTATTAGAGTGAAGGTGAAGAACAGTAAGGCAACAGTAAATAAGCTAAAACCAAAGTGGGCGGATATGGCCAAGCAGAGTAGAGCGCTCAATACCTCTACGGCAGGGTAGCGAATACTGATTGAGTCATTGCATTTATGGCATTTACCACGCAGCACAAGCCAGCTGAACACTGGAATATTATCGATCAAACGCAATTGTGTTTTACAAGATGGGCAAGTTGATCTCGGAAAGCTAAGATTAAATTTCCCCTGTGGAACGGGAATTTTGTATTCTGGAAAACACTCAGAACACTCGGCTTGCCATTCGCGCTCCATCATAATCGGTAAACGATGAATGACAACGTTGAGAAAACTGCCGATTAATAATCCGAAAATAGTCGCAAGGCTAGGGAAGAGCCAAGGGTAATAATACAAAGCTTCCATTGAAAGTGATGCCGTTAGTTAAAAAGTGATTAGCGTTTGAGAGCTAAGAGATGTACATACTAGCCTAACACACTCATTAAGTTAAAGATTGGCAGGTACATCGCGATCACTAATCCGCCGACAACGGTTCCTAAAAATACAATAATAAGAGGTTCAAGAATTTTCCCTAGGTTATCGACGGTATTGTCTACCTCAAATTCATAAATAGTAGCGACTTTGTTTAGCATATCATCCAGCTTACCGGACTCTTCTCCAATCATAATCATTTGAAGTACCATTTCGGGGAATGCATTCGTGTTTCTCATTGCAATATACATAGGCATGCCAGCAGCTGTTTCTTTATGAACATCAATAATTGCCGCTTGGTAGTGAATGTTTCCTGCTGTTTTCGCTGTGGTTTGTAGGCTCGTTAGGATGGGAATGCCTGAGCTAAAACTTGTCGCTAATGTACGGCTAAATTTTGCTATTGAGGCTTTCGATACTACGGCCCCAAGAACCGGAAACTTGAGTCCGACTCTGCTGGTGGAAAGACGAAGAGTATAAGAACGGGCGCTGGCAAATTTAAATAGTAATACCAGAACGATTACGATCATCACCGCATAAAAGCTGTAGTTTTGTATCCAGTGGGATAGCAAAAGTACTTGTTGGGTAAACCAAGGTAAGTCTGCTCCAAAGCCAGAAAACATATTTTCAAACTCTGGGATTACGATGGTGAGCATTAAATAAGATACAGCCAGTGCCACTAACACCACCATACAAGGGTAAATGAGGGCTTTGATTACTTTAGCTTTGAGTTGCTCACTCTTTTCTCTATAAGTCGCCAGCCGTTCAAAAACTTGTGCGAGGTGGCCAGATTGTTCGCCACTTGCGACGAGGTCGGTATAAAGGTCATCAAAGTGATGGCTAGCAGTTCGCATTGCTTTGGAAAGTGGGGTGCCTGCTTCTACCCCTTTACTTATGTGCGACAGAATAGACTTCATCTCGGCTTTTCTGTGGTTATCAGAAACCAGCTTGATTGCTTGAATTATTGGAACCCCTGTTGCGAGCATTGTCGCGAGTTGCCTAGTCAATACCGTGATATCTTTCGCTTTGACGCGATGAGTGATTTTTGTCAGAACGGATACTCCGCTCTTTTTAATTTTTTTGATTTGAATATGTTGTTCTTTGAGCTTATCTCTAACTTCGATCTCTGTTAGTGCAAGTGTTTGCCCTGAAACTTTTTTTCCTGAACTATTAACCCCTTTCCACCGATAGTTTTTTAGTGGGTTCGTTCTGTTTTTTTTCATGGTTCGGGCTCCGTTAATCCTTAAGAGACTATAAATAAAGAACTCTTTGCAGCTCTTGATAACTAGTAAGACCTTCAGTCAGTTTTTCTATGCCGGAGTCCTGTAACGTTTTCATACCATTGTTTTTTGCGATGGTTTCTAATTCTATAGTGGTGACATTGTTCATCAGTGCGTTAGCCAAAGTGTCATCAAAAGGCATGACTTCGTAGATCCCTAATCGTCCTGAATATCCCCCTGTACATTCATTACAGCCTTGCGGATGAGCTTTATAGATTAGGGTAGAGATGGGGATGCGATGTTTTTCTTTTATACTGGTAGAGGTATCAATAGTTTTACAATAGGCGCACAGCTTCCTCGCTAGGCGCTGTGCAATAATGAGACTTAATGAAGAGGCTAAGTTGAAGCTTTCAATGCCCATATGAGATAAGCGAACAACGGTCTCTGCAGCGGAATTAGTATGCAAGGTAGACAGCACTAAATGTCCGGTTTGTGAGGCTTTTATTGCGATTTCTGCTGTTTCTATATCGCGGATCTCACCAACCATGACCACATCAGGATCTTGACGAAGAAAAGAGCGTAGCGCTTCTGCAAAGCCAAAGCCGATTTTTGGTTGAACTTGTACCTGGTTGATCCCAGATAAGTTGATTTCAACCGGATCTTCAGCTGTTGAGATATTTCGGTCGGGAGTGTTGAGTATTCTAAGACCTGTATAGAGTGATACTGTTTTTCCGCTACCGGTTGGCCCTGTCATTAAGATCATCCCTTGAGGGCGCTTTAATGCATTTAAATACAGCTGCTTTTGCTTTTCGTTGTAGCCAAGCTTATCTATATCCAAGTTGGCGGCGCTGCTATCAAGTAAACGAAGTACCACTTTCTCGCCCCAGAGAGTAGGGAGCGTTGAAACCCTCATATCTATCGAGATTTCGTCATTGAGCCGCAGTTTTATGCGCCCATCTTGTGGAAGGCGTCTTTCAGAGATATCTAGCTTGGCTAATATTTTTAGTCTTGCAGAAAGGCGACGACTCAGGTGGCTAGCTGGCTGCTGAGTCTCCACGAGAATGCCATCGCAGCGTAATCTTACTCGGTATATATCTTCATAAGGCTCAAAATGAATATCTGATGCTCCTTTGCGTACGGCGTCGACGAGTATTTGATTGATAAAGCGACTGACAGGAGAGTCATCTTTACTCAGGTCTTCTACTGTTTGTATTTCACTGTCTGATACATCGACTAGATTTGCGAGTTCGTCTTGGCTAATTTCTTTCTGGTTTGAAGCAGTACCCTGAATGCTTTTTCCGTACATTCGGCGTATAGCGGCTTCTAGGTCTTTGTGACTAGCTAGGACGAGCTCGACTTGTAGACCGCTAGCAAAACGAAAGTCGTCTTCTGCTTGTAAGTTGGTTGGATCTGAAACAGCTAGAGTTATCGTGGTGGCAGTTTTCTGTAGAGGAAGCGTTTGGTAGCGAGTGATGAGCTCTCTAAACCCCAATGTTGCACAAAGCGTTTCGTAATCGAAGTGGGCAAGTGTGACCTCCGTTAACCCAAATATGGTTGCGAGGTGAGAGGTTAACTCGTTAGCTTGATAGAAACCTAGTTCTAGCAAAGCCTCAGGAACTGACACTCCTGAGGCCTGGATATGTTCAACGACCGTTTGTTCTTGAGTCAGACTAAGGAGGTTAGCCTGACGGAGAACGGTGATGAGGCTAGTCTGCATCCTATTAATTACAGCCTTTAATATCTGATGCATTGATACTTACTGTCGACGGGATATCCGTAATTATACAATTCCAACCAGAGCTTGTTCTGGCATAAGTCGCTTTAGCTCCAGAGATTGCGGACTTGGATCCAAATGCGAATACTAAAGATCCCGTATCTTCAGATACTCCAGTGATTGTGATCGTACCTAACGAGCTCATCGAAGTACTGGCTCCAATATCTGGTAGGTTGGCTGTAGCGGCTGGAAATTTCCCGGTATTTTGAATATGTAAATCTGTATTTGTTAGAAGTGAGCGAATTGTAGCAACGCCAGAAGCAGCGTCAGCTTTGATTGTTTGCTGAGTATAAGCTGGAATGGCTATCGAAGCTAAAACACCAATGATTGCTACAACAATTAATAGTTCTATTAGAGTAAAACCTTTTTGTTTTCTTACATTTTTCATTTTCATCTTGAGTATTCCGTTGAGATTAATTAATCACTAATCTGTGATGAGGTAAGGATAAGAGTCTGTATGAATAAGAAAACGAAAGAGGGAATATCGCGCGAGTGGATTAGTGTTTATTGAATAGAGGTTTCATTTTAAGTGCAGATTAATGCGATCGGCTTAATGACTTACTCGATATTTATTTTATCAATAAAAATAAAAAGGCTGAGCACATAATGCTCAGCCTTTTTATTGATAAATCATGCAATTACTTTAATCACTAAAGCGCATCGATAAGTCCATCGCTTTTAGGTGTTTAGTTAAAGCACCAACTGAAATGTAATCAACACCAGTCTCCGCATATTCTGCAATTGTGTCTAGTGTGATGTTTCCTGAATTTTCTAATGCCGCGCGCCCTGCGTTAATTTTTACCGCTTCACGCATCATGTCTTTAGTGAAGTTGTCCAACATAATGATGTCTGCCCCAGCTTCAATAGCTTGGCTTAGCTCTTCCAGAGATTCTGTTTCTACTTCAACTGGCTTTCCAGGGTTGAGCTCTTTTGCCGTAGAAATCGCTTTTTCAATACCACCGCAGGCAATGATGTGGTTTTCTTTGATTAGGTACGCATCGAAAACGCCAATACGGTGATTGAAGCCACCACCACAAGCTACTGCGTATTTTAATGCGCTACGTAGTCCTGGTATGGTCTTGCGGGTATCTAATAGACGGCACTGAGTATGTTGAATCTTTTCCGCATAAATGGAAGTCGTGGTCGCGCACCCAGACAATGTTTGAATGAAATTCATGGCGTTGCGCTCGCCTGTTAATAAAGCGCGAGCAGGGCCTTCTAGTGAGCATAACACTTGGTTAGGTTCTACTTTGTCGCCATCTTGTACATGCCAAGTGATAGTCACTTCCCCACCAAGTTGCTTAAATACTTCATCGGCCCAAGCTTGACCACAAAACACGCCGTGTTCTCGAGTAATGATCGTTGCTTTGTTGTGAGCATCTTCAGGTATAAGGCTTGCTGTAATATCTGCTGCAACGTCTAACGTTCCGCCAAGGTCTTCCTTGATGGTATCGGCAACAGCTCGAGTGATTTCTGCCGGTAGTTGTTCTTTTAGGTAATTGAGGCGCTCGTCGCTGTTATGTGTGTTTTTCATTGCAATTCTATTCTTGAAAGGAAGTGAGGATGGAATGATACTCTTGCTTGATAGCAAATTAAAGAGTAGATAGGGGGCGAGTGCGGGGCTTTGTCACATCTATATCCACCATTGGTAGCAGGAGGGGTTTCATGAAGATCGATAGTTTAGGTTGGTGCACCAATGCGAAAAAAGTGCCTTCTCCCTATTTTGATAAAAGACCAGAAAACCTGCCTATCTCTTTACTTGTGGTGCACAATATTAGTTTGCCCCCTGGCCAGTTTGGTGGCCCGTATATTGAGCAATTTTTCACTGGTAAATTAAACCCGAAAGATCATCCGTTCTTTGAAGTGATTCATAAAATGGGAGTATCAGCACATTGCTTGATCCGTCGTGATGGTGAGGTGGTACAGTTCGTTTCTTTTTTAGACCGAGCTTGGCATGCCGGCCAATCGAGTTTTGCTGGAAAAGATAGATGTAATGATTACTCGATCGGAATTGAACTTGAAGGTAGTGATTTTACCAACTTTACGGAAGCCCAATATCACGCTTTGTCCTCACTGACCCAATCCATCATGCAAACCTTTCCTCAGGTTACTCTCCCACGAGTGACAGGCCATCAATTCATCGCGCCATTGCGAAAAACCGATCCCGGTCTATGCTTTGACTGGTGCCATTTTAGAAAACTCGTGAAATCAAACTGACACGTTCGCTCTATATCGTTACACAGTTGTAATCAGTAAGTATTGAAGTTGCTTTGTTTTAGCTGCTCACACGCTTTACGTGCGCCTTTTGTAACTCTCATCCATTTGTAATGAGTTATGAACAGGAACTTTGGTTGAACTGAGAACTAAGTACAACTTTCACACAGTAAACGCGTAATATTTTTTCATATATCGTTTTAAAGACTCTAAATATCTAGCACGAATACTCCCCAAAAGTATTATTACTGTAAATGGTAAGACCAATTTGATTGCTGTTTTAAATCCAACTTGTTAAGTCTTGGTTAATTCGTGCTACGTTCTATGATACAGGTCAATTTTGCGCTGGACAGGGGTGTTTTAATTATGTTAATTTCTGCACCAATTAAAATTGGTATTACCAATTGACTGCAAAGAAAAGAAGAACAATAAATTATGGCTTATCAAAGGATTCGTCAGCCTAAACTCTCTGATGTCATTGAACAGGAGTTAGAAAGGTTGATAGTGGAAGGAACACTAGCACCAGGGGAGCAACTTCCTCCGGAGCGAGAGCTGGCTAAACAGTTCGACGTGTCTCGTCCTTCAATCCGAGAAGCGATACAACGGCTAGAAGCAAAGCGTTTACTTACTCGCCGTCAAGGTGGGGGAACGTTTGTCAGTGAAAATATTTGGAAAAGTTTTTCCGACCCTTTACTGAATTTATTGTCTACACATTCAGAAACTCAGCTTGATTTGCTTGAATCGCGCCACGCGATGGAAGGTATTTCAGCTTATTTTGCAGCTTTACGTGGTACCGATGAAGACTTTGCTCGTATTCAAGCATGCCAAGACAAGATTCGTGGTGCGCAAGAAGACAAAAATATCGAAGCAGAATCTGCGGCAGTTATGGAGTTTCTAGTAGCGTTAACAGAAGCTGCCCATAATGTAGTGTTATTACACATTGTTCGCAGTTTAGCGCCGTTACTTGAGCAAAATGTCTTACAGAATCTGAAGTTGTTACATCGCCGCGATGAAGTGGTGGAAAAAGTAAGTAAACACAGAGCTAATATTGTTGATGCGATTGTTTCAGGGCAGCCAGAACAGGCACGTGAAATGTCACACTCTCATTTAGCTTATATCGAAGAAACACTGTTGGATTTGACTCGTGAGGAGTCAAGAAGAGAGCGCTCTTTGCGTCGAATTCAACGGGGTAATGAGTCGTAAATACGGCTCTTTACTAGTTTAAGTAGAATCCAACCAATAGAAGGATAGATCGCCATGTCTGACATGAAGCATGACGTAGACGCACTGGAAACTCAAGATTGGCTAGAAGCCCTTGAATCAGTTGTTCGTGAAGAAGGTGTAGAGCGTGCTCAGTTTTTACTAGAGCAAGTTTTAGACAAAGCACGTTTAGACGGTGTAGATATGCCAACAGGCATCAACACAAACTACATCAACACAATTCCAGCAGCGCAAGAGCCAGCTTACCCAGGTGATGTGACTCTTGAACGTCGTATTCGTTCGATTATTCGCTGGAATGCAATCATGATTGTATTACGCGCTTCTAAGAAAGACCTAGACCTAGGTGGTCACATGGCTTCTTACCAGTCTGCAGCGGCGTTCTACGAAGTATGTTTCAACCACTTCTTCCGCGCTCCAAACGAGACGGACGGTGGCGATCTGGTTTACTACCAAGGTCACATCTCTCCTGGTATCTACTCTCGTGCATTCGTTGAAGGTCGTCTAACTGAAGAGCAGCTAGATAACTTCCGTCAAGAAGTAGATGGCAAAGGTGTTCCATCTTACCCGCACCCTAAATTGATGCCTGAATTCTGGCAGTTCCCAACAGTATCTATGGGTCTAGGTCCGATTTCTGCGATCTACCAAGCTCGTTTCCTTAAGTACCTAGAAGGACGTGGCCTTAAAGATACTTCAGCGCAACGCGTATATGCTTTCCTAGGCGACGGTGAGATGGATGAGCCAGAATCACGTGGTGCTATCTCTTTCGCTGCGCGTGAGAAGCTAGACAACCTATGTTTCCTAATCAACTGTAACCTACAGCGTCTAGATGGCCCTGTAATGGGTAACGGTAGCATCATCCAAGAGCTTGAAGGTCTATTTAAAGGCGCAGGTTGGAACGTTGTTAAAGTTATTTGGGGTAGCAACTGGGATTCTCTACTAGCTAAAGACACTACTGGTAAGCTTCTTCAACTAATGAACGAAACTATCGATGGTGACTACCAGACATTCAAATCTAAAGATGGCGCATACGTACGTGAGCACTTCTTTGGTAAGTACCCAGAAACAGCTGCACTAGTTGCAGACATGACTGATGACCAAATCTTCGAACTGAAGCGTGGTGGTCACGATTCTTCTAAACTGTTCGCAGCATTCAACAATGCAAAAGAGACAGGTGGCAAGCCAACAGTAATCCTAGCTAAGACAGTTAAAGGTTACGGCATGGGTGAAGCTGCAGAAGGTAAGAACATCGCTCACGGTGTTAAGAAGATGGACATGACTCACGTACAATACCTACGTGACCGTCTAGGCCTACAAGACCTACTTTCTGATGAGAAAGTGTCTGAGCTTCCTTACCTGACATTGGAAGAAGGTTCTGCTGAGTACGAATACCTACATGCTCGTCGTAAAGCTCTACAGGGTTACACGCCAGCACGTTTGCCTAAATTCACTCAAGAATTCAAAGTTCCTGAGCTAGACGCATTCGCACCTCTACTAGGTGAACAGAAGCGTGATATCTCTACAACTATGGCTTATGTACGTACGCTAAACATCCTTCTTAAAGATAAGAACATTGGTAAGAACATCGTTCCTATCATCTGTGATGAAGCTCGTACATTCGGTATGGAAGGTCTATTCCGTCAGGTTGGTATCTACAACCCACACGGTCAAGAATACACACCTGAAGATAAAGGCATCGTTTCTTACTACAAAGAAGCAACGTCTGGTCAAGTACTTCAAGAAGGTATCAACGAGCTAGGTTCTATGGCTTCATGGGTTGCAGCTGCAACTTCATACAGCACGAACGACCTACCAATGATCCCGTTCTACATCTACTACTCAATGTTCGGTTTCCAACGTATTGGCGACATGGCATGGCTAGCTGGTGACCAACAAGCTCGTGGCTTCCTACTAGGTGCTACAGCTGGTCGTACAACACTGAACGGTGAAGGTCTACAGCACGAAGATGGTCACTCGCACATCCAAGCGAACACTATCCCTAACTGTATCTCTTACGACCCAACGTTCGCTTACGAGCTAGCGGTAATCATGCAAGACGGTATCCGTCGCATGTACGGTCCTGAGCAAGAGAACATTTACTACTACCTAACAGTAATGAACGAGAACTACGCAATGCCAGCAATGCCAGAAGGCGCTGAAGAAGGCATCCGTAAAGGTATCTACAAACTTGAATCTCACGCTGGTGCTAAGGGCAAAGTTCAACTAATGAGCTCTGGTACTATCATGAACGAAGCGCGTAAAGCGGCTGAAATTCTAAGCGAAGAGTACGGCGTAGCATCTGACGTATTCTCAGTAACGTCGTTCAACGAACTAACTCGTGACGGCCAAGCGGTAGAGCGTGACAACATGCTTCACCCAGAAGCTGAAGAGAAAGTACCGTACATCACAACTGTTCTTGGTAAAGAACCTGCAATCGCAGTGACTGACTACATGAAGAACTACGCTGAGCAAGTACGTGCGTACATGCCAACTGAGTCTTACAAAGTACTTGGTACAGATGGTTTCGGCCGCTCTGACAGCCGTGCAAACCTGCGTCGTCACTTCGAAGTTAACGCTGGCTACATCGTAGTTGCAGCTCTAACTGAACTGGCTAAACGTGGTGATATCGAGAAATCAGTAGTTGTTGAAGCAATTGCTAAGTTCGATATCGACACTGAAAAAACTAACCCGCAATACGCATAAGACTGGCATTAAGGTAGGTAAATACAATGACAATCGAAATTAATGTACCAGACATCGGTGCTGACGAGGTTGAAGTCACTGAAATTCTTGTAAACGTTGGCGACAAGGTTGAAGAAGAGCAGTCACTGATCACTGTTGAAGGCGACAAAGCTTCAATGGAAGTTCCAGCGTCTCAAGCGGGTATCGTTAAAGAAATCAAAGTAGCAGAAGGCGATTCTGTTTCTACTGGTTCTCTTATCATGATCTTCGAAGCGGAAGGTGCAGCAGCACCGGCTGCGCCAGAAGTTGAAGCGGCGGCACCAGTTGCTGCAGCTCCTGCAGCGGCAGCTGAGCTTAAAGAAGTTCACGTACCAGATATCGGCGGTGATGAAGTTGAAGTAACTGAAATCATGGTTGCTATCGGTGATGCAGTAGAAGAAGAGCAATCTCTTCTTACTGTCGAAGGTGATAAGGCTTCAATGGAAGTTCCTGCACCATTCGCTGGTATCGTTAAAGAAATCAAGATCGCTTCTGGTGATTCAGTTTCTACTGGTTCTCTAGTAATGGTATTCGAAGTGGCTGGTTCTGCAGCTCCTGCTCCTGCGGCAGCAGCACCAGTTGCAGTTGCACCAGCAGCGTCAGCTGAAAAAGAAGTAAACGTTCCAGATATCGGCGGTGACGAAGTAGAAGTTACTGAAGTAATGGTAGCGGTTGGCGATACAGTAGAAGAAGAGCAATCTCTAATTACTGTTGAAGGCGACAAAGCTTCAATGGAAGTTCCAGCACCATTCGCGGGTACTGTAAAAGAGATCAAGATTGCAGCGGGCGATAAAGTGTCAACTGGCTCTCTAATCATGACTTTCGTTGTGGCCGGCACTCCGGTTGAAGGCGCAGCTCCAGTTCCTGTAGCAGCACCTGCACAAGCAGCAGCTCCAGCGGCGGCACCTGCTCCTAAAGCTGAAGCTCCAGCGGCAGCAGCAGCTACAGACGACTTCCAAGAAAACGGTGAGTACGCACACGCGTCTCCAGTTGTTCGTCGTCTAGCTCGTGAGTTCGGTGTAAACCTAGCGAAAGTTAAAGGTACTGGTCGTAAGAGCCGTGTACTTAAAGAAGACGTTCAGTCTTACGTTAAAGATGCACTTAAGCGTCTAGAGTCTGGTGCTGCGGCATCTGGCAAAGGCGGTGATGGCTCTGCTCTTGGTCTACTACCATGGCCAAAAGTTGACTTCAGCAAGTTCGGCGAAACTGAAGTTCAGAAGCTTTCTAAGATCAAGAAGATCTCTGGCGCAAACCTACACCGTAACTGGGTAATGATCCCTCACGTTACACAGTGGGATAACGCAGACATAACTGAGCTAGAAGCATTCCGTAAAGAACAGAACGCAATCGAAGCGAAGAAAGACACTGGCATGAAGATCACTCCACTTGTGTTCATCATGAAAGCTGTTGCTAAAGCGCTAGAAGCGTTCCCTGCGTTTAACTCTTCTCTTTCTGAAGATGGCGAAAGCATCATTCTTAAGAAGTACGTAAACGTTGGTATCGCAGTAGATACTCCAAACGGTCTTGTTGTTCCTGTATTTAAAGACGTGAACAAGAAAGGCATTTACGAGCTTTCTGAAGAGCTAATGGCTGTGTCTAAGAAAGCACGTGCTGGTAAGCTAACTGCAGCTGACATGCAAGGTGGTTGTTTCACAATCTCTAGCCTTGGTGGCATCGGTGGTACTGCATTTACGCCAATCGTAAACGCTCCAGAAGTAGGTATCCTAGGTGTATCTAAGTCTGAAATGAAGCCGGTTTGGAACGGTAAAGAATTCCAACCACGTCTACAACTTCCACTGTCTCTATCATACGACCACCGTGTGATTGATGGTGCTGAAGGTGCACGCTTCATTACTTTCCTAAACAGCGCACTATCTGACATTCGTCGTCTAGTACTGTAATTAGAAAGTAAATATTAAGGTGGCTTTCGGGTCACCTTAATTCTATATACAAAGTATTTTTTAGAGAACAGTTCGCCCACTTTTCATAAAGTGAATAGGGAATTGTTGTCTAGCTCACAGGCTAACTTAAAGCTACTTTCACACTGTTAACATCTCTGTAAAATGTTGGCTGTTTGAAAGCCCAATAATTTAAGAACATCTACTCAGCCTGTTAGGGATAATGACTACAAGAGGTCACAATGAGCAAAGAAATTAAAGCCCAAGTTGTTGTACTTGGTTCAGGTCCTGCTGGTTACTCAGCTGCATTCCGTTGTGCGGATTTAGGTCTAGAAACAGTACTAGTTGAACGTTACAGCACTCTTGGTGGTGTATGTCTAAACGTTGGTTGTATTCCATCTAAAGCACTTCTTCACGTATCGAAAGTAATTGAAGAAGCAAAAGCGATGGCAGAGCACGGCGTTGTATTCGGTGAGCCACAAACAGACATCAGCAAAATCCGTATCTGGAAAGAGAAAGTTGTAAACCAACTGACTGGCGGTCTTGGCGGTATGGCTAAGATGCGTAACGTGACAGTGGTTAACGGCTTCGGTAAGTTTACTGGCCCTAACTCTATCCTTGTAGAAGGCGAAGGCGAATCAACAACAGTTAACTTCGACAACGCTATCATTGCTGCGGGTTCTCGCCCAATCAAGCTTCCATTCATCCCGCATGAAGACCCACGTATCTGGGATTCTACGGATGCACTTGAGCTGAAAGAAGTTCCTGAAAAACTGCTTATCATGGGCGGTGGTATCATCGGTCTTGAAATGGGTACGGTTTACCACTCTCTGGGTTCTAAAGTAGACGTAGTTGAGATGTTCGATCAAGTTATCCCTGCTGCGGATAAAGATATCGTTAAAGTCTTCACTAAGCGTATTAAGAACAAGTTCAAGCTAATGCTTGAGACTAAAGTGACAGCTGTTGAAGCGAAAGAAGATGGTATCTACGTTTCAATGGAAGGCAAGAAAGCTCCTGCTGAAGCTGAGCGTTACGATGCTGTTCTTGTTGCTATCGGTCGTGTTCCAAACGGTGCACTTATCGATGCTGAAAAAGCGGGTATCGAAGTTGACGAGCGTGGTTTCATCAACGTTGATAAGCAAATGCGTACAAACGTTCCTCACATCCATGCGATCGGTGACGTTGTTGGTCAACCAATGCTTGCTCACAAAGGTGTGCATGAAGGTCACGTAGCTGCTGAAGTTATCTCTGGTAAGAAGCACTACTTCGACCCTAAAGTAATCCCATCAATTGCGTACACTGAGCCAGAAGTTGCTTGGGTAGGTAAGACTGAGAAAGAAGCGAAGGCTGAAGGCATCAACTACGAAGTTGCTACTTTCCCTTGGGCTGCTTCTGGTCGTGCAATCGCATCTGACTGTGCAGACGGTATGACTAAGATGATCTTCGACAAAGAGACTCATCGTGTAATCGGTGGTGCTATCGTTGGTACTAACGGTGGTGAGCTTCTTGGTGAAATCGGCCTAGCAATCGAAATGGGTTGTGACGCAGAAGATATCGCTCTAACTATCCACGCTCACCCAACTCTACACGAGTCTGTGGGTCTAGCTGCGGAAGTATTCGAAGGTTCAATCACTGACCTTCCAAACAAAAAAGCAGTGAAAAAGAAGAAGTAATTCTCTTTTAACCACTGTTTGAAGTTAATAAAAAACCGCTGATTATTCAGCGGTTTTTTTTGTTATTAAGCCATTTTAAATTGTTACTTGTAGATACATAACATATCAAGGTAACTAGCGGTTAGTTGTTCTAACTCTGCTTGAGATTGAGCGCGATTTGCTTGAATAAATAACGAATAGCAAATGCCGTGGAACAAGTTAGCAAGATGCTTAGGATCGTGATCATTACACACTTCGCCTCGCTCAATCGCTTTGCTGAACATATTTTGAACAAGCATTTGATTGGTGCGGTTAGTGGTCACAAATAATGGCCATACTTCGTCACGTGTTGATGCGCTCCACTCAAACCACACTTTAAGCCAGTGGCAGTCATGAGCAACGAGAGTCACCATTTCGTTAGCGATGGTATGAAGGTTTTCTTTCGCATGAAGATCGAGATCGATGTTGTCTGAAAGAAAGTTAGAGAATTGGCGTACAACGTGATTCAGTACTTCATCGACGAGATCTTCTCGGGTAGGGAAGTAGTTAAATACCGTTGCCACTGATACCTGAGCGATCTCTGCAATGTCTGCATGTCCGCCACGGCCAATGCCTCTGCGTGCGAAAACTTCGAGTGCGATTTCCATCAGTTGAAGTTTTCGTTTTAATGGAGAAAGCCTGGTTCTCGGTCTCTTAGCTATTGAGTCCATATTATATTTTCCTTGCCAATGAGTTTTTATAATTAGTGATGTTTTTATTATTTAAGCATCATGAGTGTAATGGTGCATATGCAAATGGTCAATAATTTATGCCTATTTAGTAGACAGTTATATCAAGATTGATACTTGAAATGACTCAAAAATTTACAGGTTAGCATTCATCTAATGGATCTAAGTTAGGAAGGGCACATTTCCGTAACGAACTAGGGGCTTATTCGTGGCTGAAGGTGGTCTGGTTATTAGAGCAGTGCTAGACTTAGCCACGAAAGAAGCGGCTAGCTAGGCTACACTTGTCGCAGTCACCTAATTAAATGAGAACAGTATGAAGCATACAGTTGAAGTCATGATTTCTGAGCAAGAAGTTCAGGAACGCGTAAACGAACTAGGGAAGCAAATTACAGAGCATTACCAAGGTAGTGAAGATCTGGTCCTAGTTGGTTTGCTACGTGGATCGTTTGTCTTTATGGCGGATTTAGCTCGTGCGATTGATTTAACGCACCAAGTGGATTTCATGACCGCATCTAGCTACGGCAATGCAATGGAAAGTACTCGTGACGTTCGTATTTTGAAAGATCTAGATGATGATATTCAAGGTAAGGACGTATTACTTGTTGAAGACATCATTGATACAGGTAACACACTGACTAAAGTGAAAGAGATCTTAAGCCTACGTGGACCTAAATCAATAGAGATTTGTACTCTATTAGATAAGCCATCACGTCGTGAAGTTCATGTTGATGTTAAATGGATTGGCTTTGAAATTCCTGATGAATTTGTGGTTGGTGTGGGTATCGACTACGCTCAGAAGTACCGTCACTTACCATACATCGGTAAAGTTGTACCTCAAGAGTAATTAAGACTTTGAGCAGATAAACAAACGCCCGCTAACTTAGCGGGCGTTTTTGATTGGATAGTTTATCAATATGCTAGCTTAACGACATAGAAGCTTATGTTCAGGATTGAGAATTGACTCCATCGCAACTTGGTAAGAGGTATCAACACTTTCTCGAGAGTTAGAGCGAACACCTAAGTACTCCAACTTACCATCACCGATACCATAGACAACACCGTGGATCTCGATGTCTTGGCCTCGCTCCCATGCATTTTGCATGATGGTGGAATTAGCAAGGTTATAGACTTGCTCGGCAACGTTAATTTCACCCAGCTTGTCAGCACGATCATCCTCTGGCATCGCTTCTAAGTAATTACGGTGTTTGAAGTAGAGATCGCGGATATGCAGTAGCCAGTTGTTGATCAGACCAAGCTGCGGGTTATCAATCGCCGCTTTTACACCGCCACAGCCGTAGTGACCACATACGATGACGTGTTTAACCTTCAATACATCGACCGCGTATTGCACTACCGATAGGCAATTCAAATCGGTATGAATAACTTGGTTAGCGACATTACGGTGTACAAACAGTTCACCAGAATAAAGTCCGGTTAGGCGCTCTGCGGGGACTCGGCTGTCTGAGCAACCAATCCATAGAAAGCCAGGGCTCTGACCTTCCTCAAGCTTCGCAAAGTACTCAGGGCGTTCCGCTTTAATCGATTCAGACCACTTTGAGTTGTTTTCAAATAGCTGTTTAATTTCCGGCATCTCGTTCGCAATCCTTAAAAAATTCTTGCATCACTATACACAATGTTACAATTTCGTTCCCGCGAATATTGTCCGAAAAGGCACTCATCTGACGTGTTTGAGCGCTAAAAATCATAAACTTAGCACTCATCCTAACTAACAGTTATAACGTATGAGTTATGAGATGTGATTAACACTTATCTCTCCTAAGTAACATTTGTTAGTATGATGAAATTAGCTACATTTCGCAGCGTTTTGATTACATTTTCTGCAAAATCTAGCTACAAAGTTTAGGGTTATTCTCGCTTATCTCTAGTGTATAGCAGCCTAGCCTAAAGTAAGATGTCGTTTTTGCACCTCACTCAGTTTGAACTCTGGGTGATTGAACGTATGTTTAGCGTTTAAGGTGCTCATAGTTAGCAGGGAGTCGCACTGTGTTCGCTAGTCGTTTTGAAGACATGAATCTCAAAGGAGATCTGTTTGGTGGCGTGACCACCGCTATTATCTCTTTACCTTTAGCGCTTGCCTTTGGTGTTGCATCTGGTGCGGGCGCAGAAGCGGGCCTTTGGGGCGCCATTATGGTGGGTCTATTTGCCTCGCTGTTTGGTGGCTCAAACACTTTAATCTCGGAACCGACCGGTCCGATGACGGTGATCATGACCGCGGTATTGACCAGCATGATGGCCAAATACCCTGAAACGGGCATGGCAATGACCTTCACAGTGGTCATGATGGCCGGGGCATTCCAGATCCTTCTTGGTACATTGAAGTTAGGAAAATACGTAACTTTGATGCCATATAGCGTGATATCGGGCTTTATGTCGGGTATTGGTGTTATTCTTATCATTCTCCAGCTCTCACCATTACTTGGCCATGCTGCTCCTGCTGGTGGGGTGATGGGAACCCTTTCTGCACTGCCTGATACCGTCGCAAACATGAAGTTCAGCGAGCTATTTTTAGGTCTGCTAACCCTTGGTATCTTGTTCTTCTTCCCTAAACGTTATCGAAAGTATGTGCCGGCTCAACTGGTGGCATTGGTGGCGGTGACACTACTTTCCGTTATCGTTTTTGATACTGATGCGATACGCCGAATCGGTGAGATCCCTGCGGGATTGCCGTCTTTAGTTGTCCCGCATATTGATGCTTCGATGTTCACTGAGATGGTGATTGATGCATTAGTGCTGGGTACGCTGGGTTGTATTGATACGCTTTTGACTGCGGTAATCGGCGATTCGTTAACACGTAAAGAGCACGATTCAGATAAAGAACTGCGCGGACAAGGTCTCGCGAATATGATTTCAGGTTTGTTTGGTGCTCTACCGGGCGCGGGTGCAACAATGGGAACGGTAACCAATATTCAGGTTGGCGCTCGCTCTCCAATGTCGGGCGTGATTCGTGCATTGATGTTAGCGCTGGTCGTTCTGGTGGCGGGTGGACTGACTGAACCGATTCCAATGGCGGTACTGGCGGGTATTGCGGTCTATGTTGGTTTTAACATTCTTGACTGGAGTTTTATTCAGCGCGCTCATAAAGTCAGCTTTGCGGGTATGGCGATCATGTATGGTGTGATGCTACTGACTGTGTTTGTTGATTTGATTGTTGCGGTTGGCCTTGGTGTCTTCATCTCTAATATTATTATTATTGAACGCTTGAGCCGTGAACAAGCACGGCAGGTGAAGGCGATCAGTGATGCCGATGAAGATGACGTGCCACTCAGTGACAGTGAACGTGGTTTGCTTGATATGGCCAACGGCAAAGTGCTGTTTTTCTACCTGTCAGGCCCAATGATCTTCAGTGTCTCTAAGGCGATCTCTCGCCAGCACACTAGTATTTCAGACTATGAAGTGATGATTCTTGATTTAACTGATGTTCCCATGATCGATGTAACGGTAGGTCTTGCGCTAGAGAATGCGATTAAAGATGCCCTTGATGCGGAGTGTGAAGTTTACCTGCTGTGTCCAAATGAGAACACGCGACAACAGCTAGAAAAATTCCACGTGATTGATTTAGTTCCAGAGTCAAATGTATACCGATTCAGATACGAAGCCCTCAATGCCGCGAAATCTTATGTGGAAAGAGACGAGCATCAATTCCAATCCATTTAATTTTCCTCACTGACCTAAACCGCCGCTAACTCTCAGATTTAGCGGCGGTTTTGTATTTTGTGCGTATATAAGTAAAAAATAATTCCAACTTAGTGGAAATGAATGTTTGTCTTAATCGTTTTTCGACGATAGACTTGTTGCCAAAGTAATCATACTGATTGAGTGGTGCTTCCGACTCATTAGCGAGTAGGCTGGCACGACAATAACTATAAAAATGGCATTGTCGCTTTATGTACGCATTAGAAATAGAACAGTTAAGAAAAACCTATGCTGGTGGCTTTGAGGCGCTAAAAGGCATCAGCTTACAAGTTAAGAAAGGCGATTTTTACGCTTTACTTGGGCCAAATGGTGCAGGGAAGTCGACCACTATCGGGGTCATTTCCTCTCTTGTGAATAAGACCTCTGGTCAGGTAAAAGTATTTGGACACAATATTGATAAAGAATTAGAACTGGCGAAGCAGAACCTTGGCTTAGTTCCTCAAGAGTTCAACTTTAATCAGTTTGAAACCGTTGAACAAATCGTGTTACAGCAAGCCGGTTATTATGGGGTTCAGAAGCAATTAGCTAAAGAAAGGGCTCAAAAGTATCTAACTAAGCTCGATCTGTGGGAAAAGCGTAATGAACGTGCTCGTAACCTTTCTGGAGGGATGAAACGACGCTTAATGATCGCTCGTGCGTTAATGCACGAACCTCAGTTGTTGATCTTAGATGAACCGACGGCGGGTGTTGATATTGAACTACGCCGCTCAATGTGGGAATTCCTACAAGAAATCAACTCAGAGCAAGGTATTACTATCATTTTAACCACTCACTACCTTGAAGAAGCTGAAATGCTTTGTCGCAATATCGGCATTATCAATAAAGGTGAGTTAATTGAAAATACTACCATGAAAGACCTACTCGGTAAGTTACATGTTGAGACTTTCATTTTGGATCTAGAGGAAGGCGCATCAGAGCCTAAGTTGGATGGTGTGAATAGTCAGGTGATGGTGAATGGCTCATTGGAGATCGAAATTGATAAAACTCTCGGCTTGAACTCAATTTTTAGTCAGCTAACAGAGCAAGGCATTAAAGTGCTGTCGATGCGTAACAAAGCGAATCGACTCGAAGAGCTGTTTGTCAGCATTGTTAGAGAGGGGAGTAAATAAGATGTATAGCCTATATTGGACTGCTTTCTGTAGCCTATTGACCAAAGAGGTAAATCGTTTTACTCGAATTTGGGTACAAACTTTGGTGCCACCTGCGATTACCATGACGCTCTACTTCATTATTTTCGGCAGCTTGATTGGTTCTCGAATCGGTGAAATGAACGGCTTTAGCTATATGGAATATATCGTTCCCGGTTTGATCATGATGTCGGTGATTACCAACTCTTATTCTAATGTCGCATCATCCTTCTTTAGCGCGAAATTCCAAAAGAATATTGAAGAGCTACTTGTCGCGCCTGTACCTAATTACGTAATCATCGCAGGCTTTGTGATGGGAGGCGTTGTCCGTGGGTTATTGGTTGGTACGATAGTGACATTTGTTTCGCTGTTCTTTGTGGATCTGCAAGTTGAACATTGGGGAGTGATTATCGCGACTGTGTTCTTAACGTCAGTAGTATTTGCGTTAGGTGGGCTAATTAACGCTGTATTTGCACGCACATTCGACGATATCTCTATCATACCAACCTTCGTACTTACTCCATTAACGTACCTTGGTGGAGTATTCTATTCAATTAGTCTACTTCCAGAGTTCTGGCAGGGTGTGTCTAAACTGAATCCAATTGTCTACATGGTAAATGCGTTTCGATATGGTTTTTTAGGCGTATCAGATGTTGGGATTGTAACTTCGTTTAGCGTGCTAGGAGTCTTTATCCTTGGCTTGTATGCGATTGCTCATTACCTAGTGACTAAAGGGATTGGCTTGAGAAGCTAACTTCGATAGAAAAATAAAAGGTCGACATTGTGTCGACCTTTTTTATGTGTGAGCGTAAGAAAAACTATTCAGCAGCTTCTTCTTTCACTTCCTCTTTTGTTTCCACTGCAAGCTCTAACACTTGATTATCGATAAGACGAGTCTTACCAAGGAAGGCTGACATCAGAATCACAGCTTGGGTTGTGTCAGATGTAATAGATTGAAGAGTTCTAGCATCACAAATGAAGATTTCGTCTGGCTGCAAGTCGGCTGCACGAAGTTGATCTGTAGCGTCTTCAATAACAGAAGAGTAGTCGTCTCTACCACCGCGAATTGCACTGCTAATCCAGCGCATAGTACGAGCTAAGACAGGAGCACGCTGACGCTCGTCAATGGTTAAGTTACCATTGCGAGAGCTCATTGCTAAACCGTCCATTTCACGGACTGTCGGTACACCAACAATGTCGATATCTAGTGCTAAATCCAGCGTCATTTGGCGGATCACAGCTAGCTGTTGAAAATCTTTTTCACCAAAACAGGCAAAATCAGGCTGAACAATGTTGAATAATTTGGCCACAATTGTCGCAACACCACGGAAGTGACCCGGACGAGATGCGCCTTCAAGCATGTGTGATAAACCAGGTACTTCAACGAAAGTCTGTTTATCCAAGCCATCTGGGTACATGATTTCTGGTGTTGGGGTAAACACCAACTCAACGCCTTCACCTGTTAGCTTGCTTAAATCGGCTTCTAAGGTGCGAGGGTAATTGTTGAGATCATCCGCTCGGTCAAACTGCATCGGGTTGACGAAGATACTCACAACCACTATATCAGCAAGTTCACGAGCTTTGCGTACCAACGTAAGGTGACCTTCATGTAGGTTCCCCATGGTTGGAACAAACGCAACACTACGACCATCACGCTTGAACTGCTTTATTTGCTCACGAAGAGCGGCTATTTCAGCGAAAGTTTGCATGGAAACCCCTAAGCAATCGTATGAGCATCATCAGGGAAGACTGCGTTTTCAACGTCTTCCTTGTATTTAGCTACCGCTTTACGCATGTCACCTGTTTCCGCTAAGAAGTTCTTAGAGAATTTAGGCATGTAGTTCGCTGAGATACCGAACATATCGTGCATTACTAGAATTTGACCATCAGTCACGTTGCCAGCACCAATACCGATAACCGGTACGTGACAGGCTTCTGTGATGCGTTTAGCTAAAGAAGCAGGCACACATTCTAATAATACGATTTGAGCACCTGCGTCTTGTAGCGCTAGTGCATCAGCAACCATTTTATCTGCTTGCTCATCTTCACGCCCTTGTACTTTGTAGCCACCGAAGATATTCACTGATTGAGGTGTTAACCCTAAGTGTGCACAAACAGGTACAGCACGTTCAGTCAACATTTTTACGGTATCAACTAACCAGCTACCGCCTTCGATTTTCACCATGTTTGCGCCGGCGCGAACAAGAGTAGCTGCGTTTTCACAGGCTTGCTCAGGCGTGGCATAACTCATGAAAGGCATATCAGCCATTAACAAGCAATTAGGGCTACCTGCACGAACACTGCGCGTATGGTAAGCAATGTCGTCAACGGTTACAGGTAGAGTGTCTGTTTGACCTTGCAAAACCATACCTAGAGAATCACCAACCAGTAGTACCGGCATTTCTTGGCTTTCGAACAGCTGAGCAAAACTTGCATCATAAGCGGTTGAGGTAGCGAATTTACGGCCTTCACGTTTGCATTTGATAAGGTCGTTAATGGTTACTTTTTTCATTAGTTTTCCTTGCTAGGTTTGGCTATTGTTGCCAAACATTGAGCCCATTTTTATCTACTATGTTGAGTAGTTCAGTGAGCTCAGTCCCGTCTGGGAGTTGTAAACTTGGTGCGATTTCTGCGAGCGGGTAGAGTACAAACTCTCGTTCTTTCATTCCGTAGTGTGGAACGATTAGACGCTCGGAATCGATCACCTCATTGCCGTATAAAATGATATCAAGATCTAATGTTCTTGGACCCCAACGTTCATCTTTACGGACACGCCCTTGTTCTAATTCAATAGCTTGAGTGCAATCGAGTAGTTCAAGAGGCGTTAATTCGGTTCTGATTTCAACCACCGCGTTGATGTAATCAGGCTGGTTTTGAGGCCCCATCGGTGTGCTGCTGTATAGTTGAGATGCCGCAACAAACTCTGACTTAGGGAGCCCTTTGAGGGTTTCTATAGCGAGATTCGCTTGGCTAACAGGGTCGGCAAGATTACTGCCGACTGCTATATAGGCTGAAATCATTGTGAAGACTTCGCTTTTTTATTTCGGTAAGTCTTGCGGCGACGGTGAGATTTCGAAGAACCACCACCGACGTCTGCGGCCATTGCTTGACGCATATTACGACCCGCTGATTGGAAGGTTGCCCACCATTTTGCTAGTTCTTGCGTTTCGCCACCTTCAACTTCACCTCGCATTTCTAAGAAGTCGAAACCTGCGCGGAACTTATTGAGCTCCATTAGGCGGAATGCTCGTTTACCATTACGACGCGGTAAACGCAGTTGCAATTGCCAAATTTCACGTATGGTAGCCGTATGGCGGCGAGGGATCGCAATTGATTTTACTTGCTGATCTAAGATGACGTTACTTGCTTCCATTATCGCATCGTAATGCGCAATGCCTAGTTCATCGACTAACTTATCGGCAAGCTTGTTCAGTGGGTACCAAAGAATCGCTGCAAACATAAAGGCTGGGTTGATGCGCTTGCCATCTTCAATTCGAAGATCGGTGGAATCTAGCACCAAATCCAGCATCTTCTCTGTTTCTGATGAATAATCTTCTGTGAAGTGCTCAGCTATGGCTGGGAACATTTGTTGGAATAGGTTGTATTCACGCATCAGGTGATAGGTTTCTAAACCATGACCTGATTGCAGTAGCTTTAAAGACTCTTCAAAAAGTCGAGCAGCAGGAATGTCTTTTAGAAGGTGTGCGAGAAGCTCTATTGGATCGGCGGTATCTTCTTCGATATCAAAGTCCAATTTGGCGGCAAAGCGCATTGCTCGTAGCATACGTACCGGGTCTTCACGGTAACGAGTTTCAGGATCGCCAATCAAACGAATTAAGCGGTCTTCTAAATCTTCAACGCCACCAGCGTAATCGTGAATGCTGTAATCACCAATGTTGTAATACATTGCATTGATGGTGAAATCGCGACGTTCGGCGTCTTCATCTACGCTGCCATATACATTGTCGCGCAGTAGCATTCCTTCTTTAGATTGCGCCGATACATTTTTTGCAGGCTCTTGGTGATGCCCTCGAAATGTAGCGACTTCAATAATGTCTCGACCAAACATTATGTGCGCGAGGCGGAAACGGCGACCAATTAGACGGCAGTTTCTGAAAAGGTGTTTAATTTGCTCTGGCGTTGCATTGGTAGCGATATCAAAATCTTTAGGCTGAGAGCCCAGTAAAATATCACGTACACCACCACCAACTAAAAATGCGTCAAAACCCGCACCGTGCAGTCGGTAAAGCACTTTTAGTGCATTATCGCTGATCTGCTTGCGTGAAATATTGTGCTCTTGTCGAGTGTAAATATTCAGAGCTAAATCGAGGAAGCCACGTTGTTCGCTTGGGGTATTGTCGTTTGTATTCATTAGTTTATAGCAAAGTTGGTATCGCCAACTTTGATTTTCTCTAGTCCAAAGTGGTATTGCAGAGTTCATTTGCGGCTAATAATAGCTTAGCAAGAGCCGTTTGAGAATATAGGAGTGATCGACAACTCGCTTGGTAATTGCGAATATTGCCAATTTTCGCAACCCCACCGCAGAATATCGTCTATCGATGACGAAGTAATATCTGATGGTATATGGAATCCTAAAAACGTCATCGCCTGTAATAATGTGGGGACGGGATTCTGATTATCAATTGCTGTGGCGTGATTTTGCTTAGATAGCTTGTTTCCGGTTTCATCCGTTGCTAAGGGAAGATGCAAGTAACTCACTTCATGTTGTCCTAGCATCTTGTACAGGCTAATTTGTCGACCTGTAGGCTCAACCAAATCTGCCCCTCTGACGACTTCGGTAATGCCTTGTGCAATATCATCAATCACTACTGCTAAGTTGTATGCGAATAAGCCATCTCTGCGTTTGATGATGAAGTCTTCATCTGCAAGGGCTTTAGGAATCGTGATGTTACCATGGCGTATGTCTTCGAATTGATAGACTGGGTATTGCATGGAAAGCCTAACCGCGCTGTTTTTAGCGTCATTAATCTGTTTATGTCGGCAAGTGCCTAGGTAGAAGCCGCCGGCTTCTTTGATTTGCTTTCGGGTGCATTGGCAGTAATACGCTTGACCTTCTTCAAGCCATTGCTCGATTTGAGCTTGGTAGAGTTCATGGCGCTGGCTTTGATATACAACCGCCTCATCCCAATATAGGTGATAAGCCTCTAATGTTTCTAAAATGAGTTTGGCAGCGCCTTCCATTTCTCTTGGGGGATCGAGATCTTCCATACGAACGAGCCATTTTCCTTGGTTTGATTTCGCTTGAAAGTAGCTACCTAGTGCAGCAACTAATGAACCAAAGTGTAATGGACCGGATGGCGAAGGGGCAAAGCGACCAATGTAACTCATGATTGAAAGCCTAATACCTGATTAACGAGTGGGTTGTTTCCCTATTTTAGGGCAGGGAACAAACAAAAAAGGGAGCAAGTGCTCCCTTTCTTTCAAAATGACAAAGGATTAACCCTGCATTTGTTTCTCTTTGATTTCTGCAAGTGTTTTACAGTCAATACAAAGGTCAGCAGTTGGACGAGCTTCAAGGCGACGTATGCCAATCTCGATACCGCAAGAATCACAGAAGCCAAAATCGTCTTCTTCGATTTTATCTAGCGTCTTTTCGATTTTCTTGATCAAACGACGTTCGCGGTCACGGTTACGTAGCTCTAAGCTGAACTCTTCTTCTTGAGAAGCACGGTCAACTGGATCTGGGAAATTTGCAGCTTCGTCCTGCATGTGGTGAACAGTACGATCAACTTCTTCCCTGAGCTGGTTGCGCCAAGCTTCTAAAATTTTTGTAAAATGTTCCGTTTGCTCAGGTGACATGTACTCTTCACCCGGCTTTTCTTGATACGGTTCAACACCTGCGATGGCTAGGATGCCTAGCGCTTTTTTCTTAGATTCTGGCATACAGCATCTCCTATTTACACCTAGTCAACTGCTTAGCAGCTAATTTTAAGGCGGGTATCTATAGCAGAAAGATTTGGTGCTGGCAAATACTCAATAACAATCTTGTTGCCATTGTGAACATGTCATCATTTTTATCTAGTTACTGATAAATTCAACAGCATGAACAAGTTTGATTTCAGTATCGCTAAGCTCTGCTTTGTAACAGAGCACTTCAACTCCAGCGTCTTGTGCTTGTTTTAGTAATAATGAATATTTGGCGTCTATATGGTGTGCCGCTGAGACTTTTTCAATACCTGAATGTAAAACAGTGAATAAAAGTACTGCTCTGCTTCCAGAATTGGCCATTTCTGTGAGTTCACGCAAATGCTTTTGGCCTCGAATGGTTACTGTATCAGGGAAGTAGCCTTGTCCGGCGTCCTCTTCATCTAGTAACGTCACACTTTTCACTTCTATATAGCAATCAGGCTTATTTTCGTCTTTGAGAAAAACGTCAATGCGACTATTTTCACTGCCGTATTTTACTTCAGTTCGCAACTCTTCATACCCTAAGAGTTCTACTATAGTCCCATTTTCAATCGCTTCCACTGCTAATTGGTTTGCTCGCGCAGTATTTATGCAAATTTGGTGACCCGCCGCTGATTGTGAGATCTCCCAACTGTTTGGGTACTTTCGTTTAGGGTTGTCAGAAGTGGAGTACCACACAGTATTACCTGGGGTTGCACACCCTGTCATTGCGCCCGTATTAGCACAATGAATCGTTCGTACACTGCCATCGGCAAGTTCTATGTCGGTAAGAAACCGCTTATAACGTTTGATTAGTGTGGCTGACTCTAAAGGTGGATCGAAGTGCATTTTATTACTGTTTTTATGTACAATGGTTGCAACATTACACCATAAGGCTTTTCCATTGTCACAATTGCCGATAGAAGCTGTGATGCCAGAACTACTGACTGGCGTTGCGAATTATTCCCAGCTTATTCTTAAAGCTGCGCCGGGCGCAGGTAAGTCGACTTATTTTCCTCTTCAATTAGTAAAAGAAAATCTCTTTGAAGGGAAAATGATAATGCTCGAGCCTAGGCGTCTGGCTGCTCGGAATATTGCTCGTTATCTAGCAAGCCAATTGGGTGAATCGGTTGGTGATACCATTGGTTATCGGGTTCGTGGTGAAACCAAAGTTAGTACCAATACCAAATTGGAGGTTGTGACTGAAGGGATTATGACTCGCATGATACAGTCTGATCCTGAGCTCAATGGCGTTGACCTACTGATATTTGATGAATTTCACGAGCGGAGTATTCATGCGGATACGGCTTTGGCATTCAGTCTAGAAATTCAAGAAGCGCTGCGAGATGACCTGAAAATAGTCGTGATGTCGGCAACGTTAGAGCAAAATGCATTGCAGAGCCTGTTACCCGATGCGCTGTATGTTGAGTCGCAAGGGCGATCTTTTCCAGTTGAATTTTCCTATCAACCACTTGCTCCCAATGAATACCTAGTGTCGAAAATGACACGCCAGATAGAGTTTCTAATGCAGACTCAATCCGGTTCGTTATTGGCTTTTTTACCAGGTGTTGCAGCGATTAAACAGGTGGAGCAACAACTATCGGACTTAGGTTCTGAAGTGGATGTTTGCCCTTTGTATGGACAGCTCAACTTTTCTCAGCAACAAAAAGCAATCTCTCCTTCGCAAAAAGGCCGCCGAAAAGTAGTGCTGGCGACAAATATTGCAGAAACGTCTCTGACAATTGAAGGCATTCGGATGGTGGTAGATTCCGGATTAGAGCGTGTCGCTAAGTTTGATTTGAAGACGGGAATCACCAAATTAGAGCAAGTGAAAATTGCTCAATCGTCTGCAGAGCAACGCGCTGGTCGTGCGGGTCGATTGGAGGCGGGCTTGTGCGTTCGTCTTTATAGTGAATCTCAACTTCAGCAGCAGCCTAGTGTGCCAGAACCGGAAATTCTTCATTCTGATTTGTCTTCCTTGGCGTCTGAATTGGCTCAGTGGGGAGCGGCTTCCCCAGATGAATTGCGATGGTTAGATGTTCCTCCGCTAGTCGCAATGCAACAGGCACAACAACTTCTTGAACAACTGGATGTTTTAGATACTCACCACCGATTAACTGCGTTAGGGAAGCAGGCGCAAGCGCTTGGTTTAGAGCCTCGTATAGGCAGTATGTTATCGAAAGCTAAAACGCATAGTGATGGACTGTTATCGGCAGCTATTGTCGCTTCCGCTTTACTTGAAGAACCAGAAAGAAACGTTACCGATCTTCAACATTCGCTGCACCGTCTCAAGCAGGGGAGCCATAGTAAACAATCAGTTTTAGTCAGCCGAGTTAATCAATTAGCTAAGAAGTTGCAGAGTAAGGTTGTGCTTAGCAAGGTCGATGAATTTGACTTACCGTTGGCACTGAGCTTGGCATTTCCCGATAGAGTGGCACAGTCTCGAAACGTTGGCAGCGGTAAATTCTTGCTCGCGAATGGGCATGGCGCAGAATTACGAGAAGACGAAGCGTTAACTTCTAGTGAATATATCATCGCTATTGACCTCATGCGGACCAGCAGTAATGCGAGCCAAATATTTGTTGCTGTGTCAATCAGTATTGGTGAACTTGAGCAAGCGTTCCCCGAGCTCTTTGATGAATCTGATTATATTGATTGGGATGAAAAGCGCGGGCGTCTCATTGCTGAAAGGCGCACCCAATTAGGGGAGTTGATCGTACAAAAGGAATCTCTTCCTGAGCCTGATAAAACTCAGGTTAGCCAAGCGCTATTGAGTTATGTGCGCAGAAAGGGATTAAGCGTTCTCAATTGGAACGAACCAGCGCAACGACTCATTGAGCGAATTCGCTGCGCTATCGATTGGTTACCAGAAAAAGAATGGCCAGCGATGGATGAACAAAGCCTATGTGATGAGCTTGATGAATGGCTGCTGCCGTATATGAGTGAAGTTAAATCAGTAAAAGGGCTAACGAATGTGTCAGTTGAGCAAGCACTATTAGCCCGACTAGGTTGGCCACTTAATCAAGAAATTGATGAATGGTTACCAACTCACTACACCATGCCTACCGGGAATCGCAAAGCAATTCGATATCAACATAATGCGGAACCTGTGATATCTGTAAGAATGCAAGAGGTGTACGGAGAGCAAGATTCGCCCCTGATTGCTTTAGGCAGAAAGAAAGTGGTGCTTGAATTACTTTCTCCCGCTCAGCGCCCATTGCAAATCACTCAAGATCTTGCGTGCTTTTGGGCTGGGGCTTATAAGGAAGTTCAGAAAGAGATGAAGGGGCGTTATCCTAAGCATCCTTGGCCGGATGACCCCGCTAACCATGAAGCTACAACCAAAACCAAACGACAGTTGAACCGATAATGAGCAAGACTTTAACGGCTAAGAAAACGCCACCTAAAAAAGCACCCGTAAAAAAAACGACGACTAAATCGGCTGCTAAACCGAAAAAACCTAAAGCATCAAGAAAGCCTAAATCTTCGACTAAGAAAAAAGCCAATAAGCCGCGCGGTTGGCTGAAAACGTTATGGGGAATCGGATGGAAGTCGGCGCTGGCTGTTGCGGCAATTTTGCTTTTTATTGGTATTTATTTAGATACCGCCGTCAAGCAACGCTTTGAAGGTCAATTATTTGATCTACCAACTGTGGTTTATGCGCGAGTACTACACCTTTCCCCTGGTGATCCAGTTAGTTTGGCTCAAATTCGAAATGAACTAGATGTACTGAATTATCGAAAGGTTCGCTCACCTCGTCATCCCGGAGAATACTCCTCCTCATCGACCAAAATAGAGCTCATTCGCCGCCCATTTGAGTTTGTTGATGGCCCAGAGCCAGACAGACATATCATGCTTCACTTTAGTGATAATCAGCTGCAACGGATTCAATCTTTAGAAAGCGATGGGGACATGGGCTATCTAAGAATTGAACCTAAGATGCTTGGAATGTTGGAAAAGTCGACCGATCAGCAGCGGTTATTCTTGAAGCGAGAGCAGTTCCCTGAAGTCATGGTGGACGCGTTGCTGGTGACAGAAGATCGCGATTTCTACCAACATGATGGCGTTTCTCCATTGGCGATTGCTAGAGCGATGGTTGTTAACGTTAAAGCCGGAAGAACAGTTCAAGGGGGGAGTACACTCACCCAGCAGTTAGCGAAAAACTTATTTCTTTCTAGTGAGCGAACATTGTGGCGTAAAGTTCGAGAAGCTTATATTGCACTGATTCTTGATTATCGATACAGCAAAGACAGGATCTTAGAAGCCTACTTGAATGAAGTGTACTTAGGGCAGAGTGGTGGACAAGCGATCCATGGCTTTGGATTGGCATCGCGATTTTATTTCGGTCAACCTATCCAAGAGCTCAGAATTGATCAACTGGCACTGTTAGTTGGGATGGTAAAGGGCCCTTCATATTATAACCCTGTTCGTTTCCCTGAACGTGCGAAAAAGCGTCGTGACTTGGTGTTACGCCTGATGATGCAGCAAGATATCTTATCTGCGGACCAGTTTAATGAAGCGGCAAGTCGTGGATTGGATATTCAGGAACACCCTAAAATTGCTAGCCGTCAGCCAGCGTATTTCCAACAGGTGAGTAATGAACTGAATAAATATGTTGGAGACAGATTCCAATCTCAGAAAGGACTAAGAGTCTTCACTTCACTCGATCCTGTCTCTCAGGATAAGTTAGAGAAATCGATCGCAGCCAAAGTTCCTGTGTTTGCTAAAACATCAGGTAAACAATTGGAAGGTGCGGCGATAGCGGTTGATCGAAATACTGGTGAAATTCGTGCAATGGTTGGAGGTAAGCGGACTGGGTATGACGGGTTCAATCGTGTTCTTAATGCAAGTCGTCCGATTGGTTCCTTGGTAAAACCGGCTGTTTATTTGACAGCGTTACAGCACCCAGAAAAGTATACGCTTGCGACGACCCTTATGGATTCGCCATTAAGTATGAAGGGCAGTAAAGGGAGTGTGTGGAGCCCACGCAATTTCGATCGTAAGTTTCGAGGTGAGGTGCCTTTGTATGTGGCACTTTCCAAGTCATACAATGTACCCACTGTGCGTTTAGGGATGCAGTTAGGCATAAAAGAAGTATCCAATACGTTGGAGAGACTAGGTGTCGATAAAAATGAAATTCGTCCTGTGCCGTCTATGTTTTTAGGGGCGTTTTCTCTGACGCCTTTCCAAGTGGCGCAAATGTACCAAACCTTAACCAATTCAGGTAAAAAAGCGCCGTTATCGGCATTGCGCTCAGTGGTGGATTTGGACGGGAATGTGATCTATCAGTCGATTCCAAGAGTTTCCCAATCCGTAGATGAGCAAGCAGCTTGGCTGACCACTTACGCAATGAAAAAAGGCGTCTCTGAGGGAACCGGGCACTTCTTACAGAGCCAATTCTCTTGGGCGGCCCTAGCTGGTAAAACGGGGACAAGTAATGACAGTCGCGATAGTTGGTTTGTAGGGGTTGATGGACGTGAAGTAACCACTATCTGGTTAGGTAGAGATGACAACAAGCCTACGCATTTAACAGGCTCTAGTGGTGCATTGCGAGTGTACTCTGAATACCTGAAACAGAGGATCCCAGAACGATTGATCTTGCCGTGGCCGACAGGGATTGCGACCGCGAAATTCAACAGGCAAGCCAATGGCGAATTAGATTTTGATTGTAATGGGCAGTTCCAGCTTCCGGTTTGGGATGAACGTGGCGAGATAAAACAAGGTTGTGAAAGTCAGCCAAAACAGTGGCTTAAAAAGCTTTTTCAGTGGTAAAGTCAATTAGATTAGTAATTTACAAGGATTGAAATTCAATGGCGGTATCTCGTTGGATCAATGGTTTTGCTAGGGTTTTAAGCTTAATCGTTAGTGTAAATGTGTTTGCGAGTAATGAGGTTAAGCAAACTGTTCAGGAAGAACAGAACTCAGCCAAAATCGAGCGCCCTAAAGTTGCCGTTGTTTTAGCGGGCGGTGGCGCAAAGGGCGCAGCCCATATTGGGGTCCTGAAAGCACTTGAAGAAATGCAAATTCCCGTCGATTACATTACGGGGACCAGTATGGGATCTTATGTCGGAGGGCTTTATGCCACAGGCATGAGTGCTGATGAGATAGAGAGCTTTATCTACACCATTGATTGGAATAGTGGCTACCGTGATCGAGTGAACCGCAGTGATCGAAGGGTTCGTGATAAAGAATACGAAGATCGCTATCAACTGACTACGGATCTTGGACTACGCTGGGGAGAAGTTCGTGCTCCTAAAGGTGTGGTTCAGGGCCAAAACATGTTACGCATCCTGCGCGAAACAACAGGCAACTTATCTCCGTTAAAGTCCTTTGATCAACTTGCGATCCCTTATCGCTCAGTGGCAACAGACATTATTGAACTAGAAGAAGTAGTTATTGATAACGGTTATCTTGTGGATGCCATGATGGCGAGCATGTCGGTACCTGGCGCGCTTCCTCCTTATGAACATGACGGACAAATGCTGGTGGATGGCGGTGTGGTCAATAATATGCCGGTTGATGTCGCTCGCTCGATGGGGGCTGACATTGTTATCGCGGTCGATATTAGCACCGACTACAAAAACGAAGAAGATTTCACGACATTTTTGACCGTCGCCGATCAACTCTCCAATTACTTAGTACGCCGTAGTACACAGAAGCAAGCTCAAACCCTAACTGAGGAAGATGTTTTTCTACGCCCTGATGTAGGAACGATGGAAACAACAGAGTTCGATAAAATGCCGGAAGCATATAAGGCTGGCTACTCGGTCGCGCAACAATTCAAATCCGAACTTTCAGAGTTATCATTATCCAATGCAGACTACCAACGTTATATCGACAGCAAGCAAGATGCTCGTAAGCAGTTAAAGCATGGTGATAACACGGTTGTCGATCACATCGTGATCAACAATAACACTCATTATTCAGACACGTTGCTAGAAAATCGTTTGAATTTAGAGTCAGGGAAGGTAATAAAAACCAGCGAGATTGAATCGAAAGTTCAAGATCTTTACGCTCTTGACCGTTTTGAATTGATTACGTATGAATTTAAAGAGCATGACGGTGAAGATCATCTCGTAGTGGATGTGAACGAAAAATCTTGGGGGCCAAATTACCTGAATTTTCGTTTCTTCTTAGAGGATGATTTCGCGACTGACAGCCAGTATTCGTTAGGCCTGTCTGCCAACTTTACCGACATCAACGCACACGGTGCCGAGCTAAGAACCAATTTAGAAATGGGGACAGATAAACGTATAGAAGCTGAACTGTTTTCGCCGTTTTTCTCAAGCCAAAAATTGTTTACTTCTGCTTCTCTGATTTACACCAACCAAAAGCGCAATTTACCAGCGAGTTTTGATGAAATTGAAGAACCGTCTCTTGATGTAACCAAAGATTACTTACCTATGACTTATATCGAGTACGTCGGTGAGTGGGCCTTGGGGTATCAACCCACTTTATGGCAAGAGCTGAAATTTGGCGCGCGTTATACCGATGGGGAAGTTGAGGTTTCATCGCTACCGTCTTTAGGTAATGGCGGTTATAACCGATTAGGTGGCTTTGTAAGCTACCGGCTCGATACGTTAGATAATTTTAGTTTGCCGACGGAAGGTTATTTCGTTGACTTAGAGTATTTGGTTTCTCACGACGAATTTGATAGTGACTCAGAAATTGATAGTTCCGGAATTTCCTCTAATACCGATACTGTCTATGAGATATCTGCAAACTTAATGGCTGCTAAAAGCTATAAAAGACATACTTTAGTCGCAAAATTTGACTATGGCGTTGTAGAAAGTAAAAACTCAGCATTTCCTATTGATCCCAAAGAGCTCGGTGGATTCTTGAATCTATCAGGGGTACCAAGGAATAGCTTAATAGGTCAGAACTTAGCGTACAGCAGTTTGGTTTATCGCTACAAATGGTTCGACAATGACTTTGGACTGTTTGAATCGCCGTTTTACATAGGCGCATCACTGGAGCATGGTGGTGTATGGTCGGATAACGACCTGAAGTTTAATGAAGCGCCGATGTATACCGCCGGCTCGATCTTTGCGGGGGTAGATTCACCTATTGGTCCGATTATTCTTGCATACGGCAAGACAGAAGATAATTTCGATTCCGTGTACCTAATCATTGGTACATCTTACAAATAATCAGCAGTTTGGTAGCAAATCGAACGAATAAATAGCCAAAAATGTTAGAACTTTAGTCTTAAGTTGCTATGTTGGTCAAAATGATAAGATTTTAATTTATCGTTAAATTTGCTATTCTGCGTCCCACAGTTTGGCCTCTCTGGCGCTACTCATTCTATTAATGAATTAGCTTAAATAGCTGCATTGGCAACGGAGAGCCAAGTTTCCAAGGATGTTCACTCCATGATGTTTAATAAATAGTTATGACAATGGAGGAACCGCAATGAGAGGAAAAAGTCGTGCTTGAAGCCTACCGTAAACACGTCGAAGAGCGTGCTGCCGAAGGAGTTGTTCCAAAACCACTAGACGCCGAGCAGGTAGCTGGCCTAGTTGAACTTCTAAAGAACCCACCTCAAGGTGAAGAAGAGTTTATTCTTGACCTACTAGAAAACCGCATTCCCCCTGGTGTTGATGAAGCTGCTTACGTAAAAGCGGGCTTTTTGACTGCTATCACGAAAGGTGAAGTAGAGTCATCACTAGTTAGCCGTGCTAAAGCAGCTGAGCTATTAGGCACAATGCAAGGTGGTTACAACATCGAATCTCTAGTATCTCTACTAGAAGATACTGAGCTTGCCCCAATCGCCGTTAAAGCACTTTCTCATACTCTACTAATGTTCGACGCATTCTATGATGTAGAAGAGAAAGCTAAAGCAGGTAATGTTTCAGCACAACAAGTTCTTCAATCGTGGGCTGATGCTGATTGGTTCACATCAAAAGAAAAAGTTGCGGAAAAAATCACCGTAAAAGTATTCAAAGTTACTGGTGAAACGAACACCGATGACTTATCTCCAGCACCTGATGCATGGTCACGTCCTGATATTCCGGTACACGCGAAAGCGATGCTTAAAATGGAGCGTGATGGCATTAATCCTGATGATGCAGGTAATGTTGGTCCGATTAAACAAATCGAAGATCTACAAAAAGATGGCATTCCACTAGCGTATGTTGGAGATGTTGTTGGTACGGGTTCTTCACGTAAATCTGCGACTAACTCAGTGCTTTGGTTCATGGGTGAAGACATCCCATTCGTACCAAACAAACGTACTGGCGGCGTGTGTTTAGGCGGTAAGATCGCTCCTATCTTCTACAACACGATGGAAGATTCAGGTGCACTGCCGATTGAGCTGAACGTACAAGACATGAATATGGGCGATGTGATTGATATCTTCCCGTATGAAGGTGTTGTTCGCAAAGAAGATGCTGAAATCTCTAGCTTTGAGCTGAGCAAAGTGCTTCTTGATGAAGTACGTGCTGGTGGCCGTATTCCACTTATCATCGGCCGCGGCTTAACAAGCCGTGCTCGAGCTTCTCTTGGTCTAGAAGAAACCGATCTGTTTGCTAAGCCAATCGATCCATCTGCATCTGATAAGGGCTACACGCTAGCTCAGAAGATGGTTGGTAAAGCATGTGGTGTTGAAGGTGTTCGCGCGGGTCAATACTGCGAGCCTAAAATGACAACAGTAGGTTCTCAAGATACTACTGGCCCTATGACGCGTGATGAGCTTAAAGATCTTGCTTGTCTAGGTTTCTCTGCTGATCTTGTGATGCAGTCTTTCTGTCACACATCGGCTTACCCGAAACCAGTGGATGTAAACACGCACCACACGCTACCAGACTTCATCATGAACCGTGCCGGTGTTTCACTGCGTCCAGGTGATGGTGTTATCCACTCATGGCTAAACCGTATGCTTCTTCCTGATACTGTCGGTACGGGTGGTGACTCGCATACTCGTTTCCCTCTAGGTATCTCATTCCCTGCGGGCTCAGGCCTAGTAGCATTCGCGGCAGCAACAGGTGTTATGCCTCTTGATATGCCAGAATCTATCTTGGTTCGCTTTAAAGGTGAAATGCAGCCGGGTATCACGCTACGTGACCTAGTACATGCGATTCCTCTATACGGCATCAAGCAAGGTCTACTAACGGTTGAGAAGGCAGGTAAGATCAACGAATTCTCTGGTCGTGTACTAGAAATTGAAGGTGTTGAACACCTATCTGTTGAGCAAGCATTTGAACTTTCTGATGCTTCAGCTGAGCGTTCTGCTGCTGGCTGTACAGTGAAGCTATCTGAAGAGTCTATCTCTGAATACCTAAACTCGAACATCGTTATGCTTAAGTGGATGATCGCTGAAGGTTACGGTGATGTTCGTACGATTGAACGTCGTATCACAGCAATGGAAGAGTGGTTAGCGAGCCCAGAGTTGCTATCTGCTGATTCTGATGCTGAATACGCTCACGTTATCGAGATTGATCTAGCTGATATTGACCAGCCAATTCTATGTGCACCAAACGATCCTGATGACGCTCGTCTTCTTTCTGACGTTCAAGGCACAGAGATTCAAGAAGTGTTCATCGGTTCTTGTATGACAAATATTGGCCACTTCCGTGCTGCAGGTAAGATGCTAGAAGAGTACAACGGTTCTCTAAGCACTCGCCTATGGGTTGCGCCACCAACTAAGATGGATAAAGACCAGCTAACGGAAGAAGGTTACTACGGTATCTTTGGCCGTGCAGGGGTTCGTATTGAAACTCCGGGTTGTTCACTATGTATGGGTAACCAAGCTCGAGTAGCAGACAAAGCAACAGTAATGTCTACTTCGACACGTAACTTCCCGAACCGTTTAGGTACAGGTGCTAACGTTTATCTGGCTTCTGCTGAATTGTCAGCTGTAGGTGCAATCCTTGGTCGTATCCCAACGAAAGAAGAGTACCTAGAGTACGCTCAGAAGATTGATGCATCAGCTGCGGATACGTACCGTTATCTGAACTTCCATAAAATGGGTCAGTACACCGAGAAAGCTGATACGGTTATCTTCCAAGAGCCAGCATAAGCACTTTGGATGATTATCTAAGTTAATAGCTTTAATTGATAAAAAGCCACTGATGTTATTCAGTGGCTTTTTCTTTTTTGGACTATGCAAAACCTAGAGATAACTCTTATACTCGCGCCAGATTTGAAGAAATAGTAATTAAAGCGATGGAATTTGAATTCACTAGAAACACGTTAATGGGCGAATACTATGTTAAGTGTAGTATGGGCCATGAGATTATTGGACGTTGGCTTCAGGAAGAGATAGGCAAAGACAAAACTAAGATTGAACAAGTAAGAGCAATCATCAATCAGGCTAGAACGAATATGAGCCAAGAGCTGACTTTATTGGGAAAAGAGATCAGCCTATCCATCAACTCGGATGAAGTGACGGTCCAAGAAAACGTTCTCGGCCATGATGTGGAGATGGATGAAAGCAGTGAGTTTGATTTTTATAATTGCGAGAGTACGGCAGATTGTGGGATTGATGACTTTGATTTGCTGATCGAACAGTGGGTTGAATTTTTGGGTTACTAAACGAATTGTTTCGTTTTTGCTCTGTTATGGAGCAAGACAATGATGACGCTTTAATTTAGTGAAAAGGCTGCACCTATATGGTGCGGCCTTTTTGTTTTTTATGATGTGGAAATGGATATTTTCTTTTTAATCAATGTGTTAGTTAATTGGCATGCTACTTGATTGTAATGTAAGTGTTAACGGATTACAGCGTGCAGCTTAGAGGAAATGCTATGAAACTTATTAACGCCATTGTTAAACCATTTAAATTAGACGACGTTCGTGAAGCCCTAGCGGATGTAGGTATTGAAGGTATGACCGTATCGGAAGTGAAAGGTTTTGGCCGTCAAAAAGGTCACACAGAACTTTATCGTGGAGCGGAATACCAAGTCGATTTTCTGCCAAAAGTAAAACTAGAAATTGCAACGCAAGCAGAGAATGTTGACCGTGTAGTTGAAGCGATTACAAAAGCTGCACATACAGGAAAAATTGGTGACGGTAAGATTTTCGTATACGACATGAGCCAAGCGGTTCGTATTCGTACTGGCGAAATGGATGCTGAAGCACTTTAAGAATTAATGGATTAGGAGATATTGATATGGAACTTTCAGCAACAGTAACGGAATTACGTTACGCACTAGACACTTTTTTCTTCCTCATTTCAGGTGCGTTAGTAATGTGGATGGCAGCAGGTTTTGCCATGCTTGAGGCCGGACTAGTACGTTCAAAAAACACAACTGAAATTTTAACTAAGAACATCTGCCTTTACGCTATCGCTTGTACTATGTACCTGATTGTTGGCTATAACATCATGTATGTCGATAACGGTGAAGGTGGCTGGTTGCCTTCTATTGGGGCGTTGATTGGTACTCAGGGGGAAGGTGCAGATCACTCTTTAGAATCCGATTTCTTCTTCCAAGTGGTATTTGTAGCCACAGCGATGTCGGTCGTTTCAGGTGCGGTAGCTGAACGTATGAAGTTATGGTCATTCCTAATTTTCTCAGTCGTTCTTACGGGCTTCATTTACCCAATGGAAGGTTACTGGACATGGGGCGGTGGTTTCCTATCAGAGGCTGGATTTAGTGACTTTGCTGGTTCAGGTATTGTTCATATGGCTGGTGCAGCAGCAGCGTTGGCTGGAGTACTACTACTAGGTGCTCGTAAAGGTAAATATGGTAAAAATGGTGAGATCTACCCAATTCCAGGTTCAAACATGCCGTTGGCGACGTTAGGTACATTTATTCTGTGGTTTGGCTGGTTTGGATTTAACGGTGGTTCTCAGCTAATGGTTTCTGATTTTGAAAACGCGACAGCAGTGGGTCAAATCTTCCTAAATACCAATGCAGCGGCGGCCGCTGGCGCAATTGCAGCTCTATTCGTATGTAAAACGACTTGGGGTAAAGCTGACCTTACTATGGTGTTAAATGGTGCGTTAGCTGGCTTGGTTGCAATTACGGCAGACCCTCTATCTCCATCTCCGCTGTATGCTGTATCTATCGGCGCGGTTGCGGGTGCACTTGTCGTCTTCAGCATCATTGGATTAGACAAAATCAAGATTGATGATCCAGTGGGTGCTATCTCTGTACACGGTGTATGTGGTTTCTTTGGCTTAATGGTAGTGCCACTAAGCAACGGTGATGCAACGTTTGGCGCTCAACTACTAGGTGCTGCGATAATTTTTGCTTGGGTATTCGGTGCTAGCTTAGTGGTTTGGGCTGTATTGAAAGCAACGATGGGTATTCGTGTCAGTGAAGATGAAGAACTTGAAGGCATGGATATGCACGATTGTGGTGTTGGCGCATACCCAGAGTTTGTGACTGTAAAGTAATAGTGTGAAGTAATAAACAGTTACAAAATAATGAGTTAAAAACCTGCCTTATTAGGCAGGTTTTTTTGTCCATGATCATTGTAATTACGTTATTGATGAATATAATAACGCAACTGATAGACATTATCATTTCGATATAAAGGACTTTACCCATGAAAAAACTGCTAACTCTTTCAGCATTAGCTTGTAGCGTTATTGCACCAACAGCTGCAATCGCTGCTGAAGAAGTAAACGTATACTCTTACCGTCAGCCTTTCCTTGTTGAGCCAATGTTCAACGAATTCACTAAAGAAACTGGCATCAAAGTAAACGTTAAGTTTGCTAAAAAGGGTCTAGCAGAAAAGTTAGCTCAAGAAGGTGAATACAGCCCTGCGGATGTTATCTTAACAGTAGATATCAGCCGTCTAGCTGAGCTAACTAACAAAGGTCTAGTTCAAGCGGTTGATAGCAAAATCATTGAAGCTAACGTACCAGCTCAATACCAAGACACTGAAAACGAGTGGTTTGCTCTAACTACACGTACTCGTTCTGTTTACTCTTCACGTGACCGTGTTGGTAAGCTAGGTGAAGAATTCAACTACGCTGATTTAGCTAAGCCAGAATTCAAAGGCAAAATCTGTACTCGTAGCGGTAAGCACCCATACAACGTTTCTCTAGTTTCTTCTATGATTGCTCATAAAGGCGAAGCTGAAACTAAAGAATGGTTAGAAGGCGTTAAAGCTAACCTAGCTCGTAAGCCTCAAGGTAATGACCGTGCTCAAGTTAAAGCAATTAAAGAAGGCCTATGTGACGTTTCTCTAGGTAACAGCTACTACCTAGGTAAGATGGTTAATGACGAGAAGCAAAAAGCTTGGGCTGATGCGGTTTACATTAACTTCCCTAACCAAGCAACAACTGGTACTCACGTAAACATCTCTGGTATGGCGATGGCGAAGTACTCTCCAAACAAAGAGAATGCTGTGAAGCTTATGGAGTTCTTGACTGGTGACGTAGCACAAAGCATGTATGCAGAAGTGAACTACGAGTACCCAGTGAAAGAAGGCGTTAAGCGTTCTGACCTAGTGGCTTCTTGGGGTGACTTCAAATCAGATACTGTTTCTCTAGATGAAATTGCAGAGCATCACGCTGCTGCAATCAAACTTCTAGACGAAGTGAAATTTGACCTTTAATCGAATCTAGGGGTATAACTGTACCCCTGTTTTTTAAAGGGATATGAGATGTATTTGCAAAAGCATTTATATTTCATACAGCCTTGTTGTAAATTAGGCTAATGAAAGAAAAAAACTATCTACTAAAAACCAGTAGTTTAAGCTTTGCTTTGCTGCTGGTTTTGCCGATCTTAGCGATCTTCTATACCGCGGTTGGCGAAACAGACGAAGTATTCAGTCACTTAATGTCGACTGTGATGCCTACTTATACCTATAACACTATCGTTCTTGTCTTCGGTGTTATGGTGCTCTCTCTCATTTTTGGTATTCCAAGCGCTTGGTTTATGGCGATGTGCCGCCTTCCTAGCGAAAAATGGCTGCAGTGGGCGCTCGTACTGCCGCTCGCCATGCCTGGCTACATTATTGGTTACATTTTTACGGATTGGTTTGATTTTGCCGGGCCAATTCAAGTATGGCTGAGAAGTGTGACTGGCTGGGGACCAGGCGAATACTGGTTTCCTGATATTCGAACTTTATCTGGTGCTATCTTTGTTTTGTCATTAGTACTCTACCCATATGTTTACCTACTATGTCGTGCCGCTTTTATGGAGCAGAATGTCTCACTGCTTCAATCTGCAAGGCTGCTTAAGTGTTCTCCGTGGGAAAGTTTTCGACGCATTTCATTACCGCTTGTTCGTCCATCTATGGCTGTCGGCTTGTCGCTGGTGGCGATGGAGACTATTGGTGATTTTGGTACGGTAAGCTACTTTGCGGTGAATACGCTGACAACGGCAGTGTACGATACCTGGCTTGGCTATTCGAATTTAACCGCTGCGGCTAAGATTTCTGCGCTAATGTTAGTGATAGTCATCTTACTGCTGAGCGCAGAGCGTTATAGTCGACGTAAGCAGAAGTTATTTCAAAGTCAGTTTTCTAGCCATGAAGATTTCCGTTATGAGCTAGAAGGTTGGAAGAAGTGGTTTGCTCTGACATGGTGCTGGGGACTCGTTGCGGTCGCATTTATTTTCCCATTGTTGCAGCTATGTTTGTATTCCTATCATTACTTTGCTCAAAGTTGGACGGCAGAGTTTAGAGAGTATGCTCTGAATAGTTTGTTCGTTTCTTTGGCAGCTGCTGTAATCGGTGTATTTGTGGCTTTGACGGTGAACTTTTATCACCGAGTAAGCCCAAGTAAACACAGTGTGAGCTTTATGCGTTTATCTTCGATGGGCTACGCTGTACCAGGTACTGTGCTTGCTATTGGAGTGATGGTGCCAGTGATCACCATGGATCATGTCGTAAATGATGTGGCGAAAATGATGGATTGGGGGCGACCTGGGCTTATTTTCTCAGGTTCGATGTTTGCGCTGATTTTCGCGTTGGTTGTACGTTTCTCTGCGGTTGCGATTGGCAGTATTGAAAGTAGCCTAAGCAAGGTGTCACCATCACTGGATATGGCATCGAAAACCATGGGGTGCAATACCAATCAAATGTTGAAACGCATACATTTCCCGTTGATTAAACGTGGTGCACTAATTGCGGCATTACTTGTGTTTATAGAATCAATGAAAGAATTAAACGCGGCACTTCTACTGCGTCCATTTAATTTCGAAACCTTAGCGACTTATGTTTATAACTATGCGTCGGATGAGCATTTAGAATTAGCGGCAATGCCCGCTGTACTTTTGGTTCTAGTTGGCTTGATTCCTTTGGTTATTGTTAACCGTTCTTTGGAGCAAAAACACTGATGAGTTGTGCACTTTCCATTAAAAATTTGACCTGTAAATATGAATCTCAAACGGTTTTAGAGTCTCTCTCTCTTGAGGTTGCACACGGTGAAATTGTTTGTCTTTTAGGGGCAAGTGGCTGTGGTAAAACAACCTTGTTGAAAGCCGTAGCAGGATTGTTGCCTTTGAGTAGTGGGGTAATGAACCTAAATTGCCAAACGATTGATGACGGCCACAATTGGTTACCCCCTGAAAAACGTAATATTGGAATGATTTTCCAAGATTACGCTCTGTTTCCTCATTTGACGGTTTATGAAAATGTCGCCTTTGGACTGCGTGGGCTTTCGGATGCGGAGAAGCGTGATAAAGTCAGTGAAATGCTCGAATTGGTCCATCTAGGTGGCTTTGGTGATCGTTACCCTCACCAACTTTCTGGTGGGCAGCAACAACGAGTCGCTATCGCTCGTTCCCTTGCTTACAAACCAGATTTACTGTTACTAGATGAACCGTTTTCAAATATTGATACGCAAGTTCGTCATGAACTAATCGCTGAAATTAGAAAGATTTTTAAGAAGCAGGGCGTTACTGCCATCTTTGTGACACATAGCCGTGAAGAAGCGTTCGCGTTTTCAGATAAGATGGCGGTCATGAACCATGGTGTGATTGAGCAATATGGTTCGGCATCTGAACTTTATTATCACCCTTCGAGCAAGTTTGTTGCAGACTTTTTAGGAGGCGGTAGCTACTTAAAAGCGAAGCGCCTTTCGCCGCAAGAATTTGAGACAGATCTCGGTGTTATTGAGGCGAAACCTCAAACTGATATCGAATTGGACTCTGACTGCGAGCTATTGCTACGCCCTCAGCACATTCAAGTGAGTGCGGGGGAAGAAAGCACTATTTCAGTGCTAGAGCAGCAGTTCATGGGGGATCATTGTCGCTATGTGATCGAAGCAAATGGTCAGAAGCTGCTTGCAACTTCCTCTGAAGCTTTAGAGGTAGGTCAGCTGGTAGCGGTTAAAGTGGATACCAACGGGGTATTGGCATTTTAATGTTATAAAAAAGCCCAGTACCTATTTGATACTGGGCAAGCGTTCTTCACCTATAGGGTTCTCAAGCGAGAAAGGCAGTGATAAGTCCTTGGCATAAATTATAGAGCTAGGAAATCTTTCACTTGTTGAAGAACACGTTCAGCAGTGTCTTTGTCTTCCATTTCTGCGAAAATTCGCAGTAACGGTTCTGTTCCTGAGAAGCGGGCAATAACCCAACCGCCGTTCTTGAAGTAGACTTTAGCGCCGTCTTCATAGCTGACTTTCTCAATTTCGAATTCAAATTCAGGCAGTTGTTTCTCTACGTAAATCTTACTGTAAAGCGTTTCTTTTTCAGATGGCTTGAATGTACAGTCGCCTTCAGCTGTATAGGCATAACCGTATTTACCGTAGATTTCACCGAGTAGTTCCGATAGTTTTTTGCCTGTTACGCTGATCATTTCGACTAAAAGGCTGGAAGCGAAAACGCCATCCTTACCTTTAATGTGACCTCGAATAGTCAGTCCGCCTGAGCTTTCTCCACCAATTAGAGAGTCATCCGCTTCCATCTGAGAGGAAATATGTTTGAATCCTACTGGCACTTCAAAGCTTTTTTCTCCGTGATCTGCTGCGACCTTATCGAGTAAGTGTGTCGTCGCAATATTACGTACAACTGAGCCTTTCCAACCTTTGTATTCCAATAGGTAGTAATAAAGAAGAAGCAACACTTCGTTAGGGTGAATGAAGTTACCTTTCTCATCGATAATACCAAGTCGATCAGCATCACCATCGGTACCAATACCGATGTCGTAGCCTTCAGCAGCGACTAAGTGTTTGAGGCGATATAGAGTTGCAGCACTTGGTGAAGGCATCAAGCCGCCGAAGTCTGGGTTTTTGCCATCATTGATCACGTCGACGTCACAGCGACCATTGATCAATACGGTTTGTAGAGCATTTTTCGCCACGCCAAACATTGGATCAATAAGTACGCGTAGGTTAGCTTTTTTGATTGAGTCGATATCAATAAAGTTAATGATTGAATCAACGAACTCATTCATTGGGTTGATGACTTTAATGGTTTTATCGTTAAGTGCTTGCTCGAACTCTACCCACTTAACATCATCAAGTGAAATTGTCGCAATTTGTTGCTCAATCTTCTGAGTAATTATTTCATCGGCATCACGACCGCCTTCAATAAAGACTTTAATGCCATTGTAGTCTGCTGGGTTATGCGAAGCCGTAATACATGCAGAGTAAGTACAACCCATCTCCTTAGCTTTGAACATCACGATTGGTGTCGGAACAAACTTATCGATAAAGCTAACTGTTACTTCATTTGCTGCGAGTACTTCAGCAAACCAACATGCCGCTTTGTCGGAAAGAAAACGACGGTCGTAACCAATAACAAAGCCATTTTCTGCAGCGTTTTCATTTTTTATGATGTTTGCCAATGCTTGTGCAACCAAGCGTACGTTATCTCGGGTGAACTCTTCACCAATGAAAGCGCGCCAACCGCCTGTACCAAATTTGATCATTTTGAAATCCTTTTGAGGCCTCTGTTAGCCGAGCCTTTACAGTGTGAGGCTCGGCTTAGAAGCAATTAGCCTAAAACGACTACTACGTCATTTACGCTACCTTCCTCTAGTACAGGGATTGCGCCTTGTACCGCTTGACCGTTAATAGTGATAGATTTAACGCCTTTGCTCACTGAGTTCGGGTTTTCAACTTTAATGTTGTAAGTTGCCCCACGCCATTGACGAGTAACCTCAAAGCCAGGCCAGTCTGTCGGGATACAAGGATCAACAGTTAGACCTTCGAATCCTGTTCGTACACCCAGAATGAAATTGGTCACAGCAAAATATGCCCAGCCAGACGTACCAGTTAGCCAAGGGTGGTTTGCGCGGCCATGATCTTGATGATCTTTACCCATGATAAATTGTACGTATGAGTATGGTTCTGCATAACGCGTTTCGATCATATCGTTTTGGTTATATGGGTTTAGTGCATCATAGAACTTCATCGCACGGTCACCACGGCCTAACTTCGCTTCTGCAACCCATGCCCATGGGTTAGGGTGAGAGAAGATTGCACCGTTTTCTTTCACGCCTTGATATACGCGAGTTACAAAGCCGATATCATCGTTCGGAGTTGCAAAAGAAGGAGAGTTCAGGTGTAGACCGTATTCTGAGAATAAGTTTTCATCCACCGCATCCATCGCTTTTTCGCCACGTTCTTGAGAAACCGCACCGGATAAAACGGCGAGTGTATTTGACTCAAGGTGTACGCGGCCTTCAGCTTGTTGAGCTGTACCGATCTTGTCACCATCTTTTGTAAGACCGCGGATGTACCAGCCACCTTCGTCGTCCCAAAGGTGAGTTTCACACGCTTCACGTACGTTAGCGGCCATTTCGGTGTAAGTGCTTACATCTTGTTGATTGTCTTTGAACTTAGCTAAATCAATGAATTCCTGCAGAGCCCAGAAATGTAGGAAAGAAACCATAGACGACTCGCCACCGCCTAAATTCAAACAGTCATTCCAGTCAGCGCGTAGGCCTTTACAAATACCGGTTTGACCAACGTATTCTGCAGAGAAATTAAGCGCCGCTTTCATGTGATCATAAACCGTGGCTTCACCGCCGTCTGCGTAAGGGATAACTTCATCGAAGAAGCTATGCTCACCAGTTTCAACCACATACTTAATGATTGTTGGAACGATCCATAGATGGTCATCTGAACATGTGTCTTCGATACCATGGATTTTGTCATCGTCAGATGGAGTAGGAACAACCGTCGGAGATTTAGAAGGTTCTACATCTGCTTTCTCTGGATCGAACCAGTCAGGATCGAAGAGGTGCAAACCGTAACCGGCTTTTACTTGACCACGAAGAAGATCCACAATACGTTTGCGAGTCATTTCTGGGTTGGCGTGAGGAACTGAAATAGCATCCTGAGCAGTATCACGATAGCCAAGACCTGTACGTCCACCAACCTCAATAAACGAAGCGAAACGAGACCAAACCACACATGTTTCTGCTTGGTATAGCGTCCATGTGTTGATCATTGTGTCTAGGCCTTCGTTTGGCGATTTAACCTGGAATTTGTCACAACGCTCGTTCCAGTGGTCTTTAATTCCTTGGAATGCCGCATCGACATTTGCAACATCTTGATACTTCTCACGTAAGCGAGAACCATTACCTTTACCGATACCTAGTACGTACGCAAAGCGAACCTCTTCACCTGGCTGAATGACAAATTGTTTATGTAAAGAGCCACAATGGTTGTAACAAGTTTGAGCGCTGTTTGAACACTTACCGTTTTCTACTGCAATTGGGTTAGCTTCATCGCGGTACATGCCAAGGAAGTTGTCGCGCTGGCCGTCGTAGCTGTCTGGATCGAAAGTGGACGCTAGGTAGTAGAACCCTTCAAAGTCGTTGGTGTTGTAGTAAAGGTCGTACTCTAATACACCTTCTTTGTATTCTGTTCCAGCTGAATACAAAGACATTTGATGGTTTTGATTATCAGATTGAATATGACTGAAAGAGAATTCAACGAATGAGAATGTGCTGATAGTACGAGGCTTATCAGTCGTGTTTTTAATCACTACGTCCCATACTTCCGCGTCTTCACCTTTTGGCACGAAAAGCGTTTTCGTAGCCGTAATTCCGTTGTACTCACATTTGAATTTTGAGTATGAAAGGCCATGACGGACTTCGTAGCTAGCTTCATCTAAGCTTTTTGCGACTGGTTGCCAAGAGATAGACCAGTAATCGCCAGTTTCATCGTCACGTAGGTAAACATAGTGTCCTGGACGGTCAAAAGTGCCATTCGGGCGGAACTTAGTAACACGGTTATATTCTGGAGAGTTGTAAAACGAATAGCCGCCCGCATTGTGAGAAATTACAGTACAAAATTTCTCTGTGCCTAGATAGTTAGTCCATGGCGCAGGTACGTCAGGGCGAGTGATGACGTATTCGCGATTGTCGTTATCGAAATAGCCGTATTTCATTGTCATTTCCTTTTTAACAAACTGCAACAATTGGCAGTCAAACTTACTAAATTGATATTGCTTAGTGACGTTCGGGGGGAGCCGTCCCTAAGCTGCTAGATTATTTCCAAGGGTTTCGGTATTGGATCCCAAATCGGTCTAATAACGATAGGTGCCCTTTTAAACGTGACAGGTAGTTAAGCCAGTCTCGGTTATCTTTGTCGGTCCAACACGCTTCAGCTAGCGCGCTGATACGTGGGTAAATCATGTAATCCATACGTTCTTGGTTAGTGATAATTTCACACCAAAGAGCGCATTGGATGCCTCTGATACGCTTTCTAATTTTGTCGCTTTCTGGGACATCGGATAATGGCTCGTAGTTATAAGCCTGCTCGAGTGGAATGACGGATGCCCAATCCACTCCTGGTTCTTCCGGTGAATAATCTTGAGCCATATCTAAATAGGTATATTGTCCCGGCTGAAGCACGACATCAAAACCTTGACGAGCACAATTGACAGCGGCTTCTTCACTGAGCCACGAGTAGATAATGGTCTCTCTACTTACTTTGTTTCCGTGTTGCGCTTCTTCCCAGCCAACCATTCTTTTACCCAACTCTTTGAGTTTATTCTCAGCGTATCGGAATAGGTGTCCTTGTAGTTCTTTACTATCTGAATAGCCTTGCTCTTTCATTAAAGCTTGAGCTGCCGGGCTTTCTGCCCAGACGCCATTAGGGACTTCGTCGGCACCCATATGAATTAGTTTGCTCGGGAAAAGCTCAGAGACTTCAGTTAGCACTGCGTCTAAAAATTCGTAAGTACCAGGTAAAGCAGGGTTCAAAACATTGTCGGTATAGTGCTGAATGCTCTTAAAGCTTGTTGTGTCCTCATCTTCAACCAGAAGATGAGGTAAAGATTTGATGGCAGCTCTACAGTGACCTGGGATATCAATTTCTGGGATTACTGTGATGTCTCTTTTCTCAGCGAATTCGATTACATCTTTGATTTCTTCTTGGGTGTAATAACCCCCATAACTTTCTGATAGATGCGTATATTGCGGCTCTAATGCGTGTTCTAAGCCACGCCATGCGCCAACATCTGTCAATTCTGGAAAACGTTTGATCTCAATTCGCCAACCTTCATCGTCGGTCAGGTGCCAATGGAAAGTATTAAACTTATAGTGAGCGAGTTGGTTGATCAGTCTTTTGACCTCCTCAACACTATGGAAGTGGCGTGCACAGTCCAACATCATTCCACGATATTTAAATCTTGGAGAATCGGAAATCATACAACTTTGTAAATACAGAGTTTGTTCTGATGAGGTGGAAATGAGTTGGATTAAGCTCGCAACCGCGTGAGTGAAACCAGAACGGGAACCCGATTCAACAATGATGCTTTCTGAACCAACACTTAACTTATATTCGCCTTTGTCTAGTGTAGGGTTGCTCTTGAACTGTATTGAACCTTTTTCGCTAGTGGTGTCGAGTTGAAGAGAAAAGTTTGAGTCTAGTTCTTGTTGCAGCCACTGAGTTGCATTATTGGCTAAGGAGGATTCGACTTGAATTAACGAGCCTGGTGATAATGTAAATCGACCGTTTTTTAACTCACATGAATTAGGTTGGGGAATTAACGCCATTGGCGCCGCAGATACTTCTGGTATTGAACTTCTTTCGCGGTAAGGCGATGCAAGAACGATAGGAGAAACGTCTACTGGAATAGTTTGTGGTTCTCCATTCTTAATGTGCTTGATAAATGCATCATTGAACCCGTCGGAGTAAAAACGAAAAGGCGCGCTTTGAATGCTAAATTCACAATAAAAATGGTGGTTTGCTTTTAGTACCGATGACTCTGAATGCACTGAGCAGAAACTTCCCGTTTGATTGAGAGAACCTTGGGATAAACTATCTGGCATGATGAAACGGTCAAAAGCAAAATGTAATGACCAATTCTCTAGATCTTGATCACTCAAGTTATGGACGGTTAAACCAAACCGACACGTTTGTTTTTGTTCGGATAAAACGGCTAAATCAACTCGATAATTCATAATATCTTCCTGAATACGCCTTATGAGTACAAGTTATGTTGAGGTTTACCTGCGAACATCAGCGCACCTTCAATGGCGTCAAACTGTGCAGGAACCACCCATTGTTGTACTGGCGGTGATAGCCAATGAAGAATACGCTCCGCAATACTTCCCATTAGACAAATTTTCTGTGCGCCTTTACGATTCAGTGCCACTAGAAACATTTCAATATCCGCAGCCGTGTGCTTTAACATCTCTATTGCCAATGCATCACCTTGGTCTGCAAACTTAAATATTGCTGGTGAAAATTGACCGTAATCCTTGGGAATCGCGGTTTTAGACCAAGCAACAATTTGATCGACATCTTGATTGAAATGAGCAATGACGTGCTCGCACAGAGGCGTTTTTTCTCGGATACCATCTTCAGCAAGTAAGACTTGTTGGATGAGCCTAAGCCCCATGACTGCGCCCCCCCCTTGGTCAGAGATAGGGAACTCTCGTCCACCTACAACGTGCTGAGTGTGACCTTGTAGATAAATACCGCAGGAACCAGTACCACCAATCATAATGGCACCGTCTTCACCATTGTGAGCCCCGATGCATGCACCGTAGGCATCTGTGTTTAAAGTTACGCTAGCAAAAGGGTGAGGGAGTGCCATGAACTCATGCCAAGCTGACTTTTGCTCTGCACCGGCTAAGGCCAGCCCAATGTGCATATCTTTGAAATGATTTCGGTTCAACCCGCCCTGAGTAGCGGCGTCAGAAATAGCTGAAAGTATGGAATCCATCGCCACATTAGTGCCTAGCAAAATGTTAGCACTGCCGCTCTTTGCTTCGCCTATCAGTACACCTTGTTCGTCTCGTATTCGAGCTCGGCAAGACGTGCCGCCACCATCAATTCCCACATAATAGAGACTCATTGAGAAACCTCCTTAGAAGTGGCTAAGAAATGAAATTGGGCAGATGTTGCCAATAGGAACCATGCGCCATGGGGAATCCATTGTTCTCCCCATCGCCAGTTCTGCAGCATGTCGTCTTTCTGACCTGGTGGGTTGAAAGCAATGTCTTGTTCATCATCAAAGCCAGCTGTAATACCATTACATACCCCGCCTTTTGCATTGAAGAAACCAAGCTGCGGTAGGTAATCTGGGTTATTGTGTCCATGACCATCTAGCATGCACATGTCGTAAGGGTTTAGTCCTAGAACCCAGTTAAAGCAGTTTTGAGCAAGTTTGATTAATCTAACTTTAAGTTCTGGATTTTTAATGTGTGGCTGAGCGATGTAAGCCATGCTTGATAGAGACGCTAAACGTGCATTTTCGCCTTGCCACCAATAGCCAGTTTCATTGTCTTGTGCCACAAAAAATGCATCACGTTTAGAGCTGCCAACAGACTTGACGTATTGACGAGGGTAACCAAATGGGTTGTTGACTTTGTCAGTGATCTCAACGTCAAACTGGCAAGCTTGCTCAATAACTTGTTGAGTTTTAATGAGTAAATTGTGGTCTACTTCGATGGCTGCGTATTCACATAGGCTAATCACAGGTAAACCAGCTTCCGCTGCGTGAAAATAGGGGCGTGAGCCATCTGAGTTCGCAGACCAAAAGTGGTTGAATTGCTCATCAGAGCACTGACGCTGAATTAAGCGTTGGCTCCAATGGCGAGCTTCTAATAAGAATTCATTATCTCTAGTAGCGGAGTACAGCTCGGTAGCAGCAAGAAGCGCACAATATTCGTCGATGATATTTTCTGTACCATCGTTAAGGTATCGGGTGTTGAATTCTTTTAAATGCCAGTAACCTTTTATTGCGGTTTTTAGGTATTGCTCACTGGTAAAGTCACCGGCTTGCTCTAGCTTCGAAGCAGACGCTAATGCGGCAATCGCGACTCCAGCACCCTGACGGAAACCTGCTTGAAAGTCGTCAGATTTGTGGCCATCTTGCGTGGCATAGGCGCAAATATCGCGTTGCTCGATATCTTTGCTCCATTTGTCGAATACGGTCATATAGAAGAAGCCTTCTGGACTTTGCATTCGAACAAGGAAATCTGCACCAAACAGGGCTTCTTCAGTTAATCGAACTTTAGAAAATGCAGGGAAGCCTTCTTGATTGTCGGTGAGTTGTAGGCTTTTTAGCATATTCCAAACTACCATTGGAATTTGCTGAGGGTTTAAGTAGTTAGCGTAAGAAAGGTGGCTAAAATATTTGCTGAGGTCTCCGGAAGCATCATACCAACCACCGTGAACGTCAACTTGAATATCAGTGTTGAGCAGTGTGGCTTGGCGATCTTTTTTATCGAAAATGCCACCACATCGTTGAGATTTGAAGTAATGAAGCACATCAGAGAAAGTATGCTTCATTAATAGATTATCGCCAATTGTGAAAACTTCGGAGCGCAAGTTGTCAGAACGAAGGTAGTAACGGCCGGGTTTCTCGACAGAACTAAAATCAACGGTAAAGAACTGACCTTGGTGCCAATTGGCTACTCGACCGGTTTTCTCAATCTCAAAACTTGCGACCGTCATATGATCATCAGCGCAAACAAGAAGAGCTGTATAACTTGATAAGCGCTCTTTCCTAGTTTGTAAGATTGCTTGTTTTGGGCCGTGAGTTTCGTAACCAATGTGGTTGGTAAGTAGAAGCATCCAATTTCTCCGAGAGTCCCAGTTTTCTGTGGCTAGGTACTGTTAGGTGTTTAAAAATAGCTAGAGCCGCTATGGCTCTAGCCAGTGTTGCGAGATCAACTTTCGTGTAGGTAACAACGCACGAAGTGGTTTTCTCCAAGTTGAGTAACACCAGGAAGTTGCTCTTTACACTTGTCAGTTGCGTGAGTACAACGACCAGCGAATGGGCAACCTGCTGACTCAGGCGTCCATAGAGGAATTTCCCCTTTGTTGCCTGCTAGCTTTTCGTGGATAGACTTTTTAGGATCTGGAACTGCTGATACAAGCAATTGTGTATATGGGTGCTGAGGGTTAGCGATTACTTCATCTGTGTCACCCCATTCAACCATGTGTCCGACATACATAACTGACAAATCTTCAGCGATGTAACGAGCAGTAGCGATGTCGTGAGTGATGTAAAGTAGAGACATTTGCTTCTCAAACTTCATTTCTTCCATGAGGTTTAGTACACCTGCACGAATTGAAACGTCTAGCATCGAGGTTGGTTCATCAGCTAGTACTACTTCAGCACCTACCGCAATGTTACGTGCTAAGTTGACACGTTGACGCTGACCACCTGAAAGTTGGTGCGGGTATTTAGCGGCTGTTTCTTTTGGTGGGATCAAGCCTACTTGCTCAAGAAGATCGTAGACACGTTCCTCTAGCTCTTTCTTGTTCCCTGGTGTGACCTTTTTATGGATTAGTAAAGGACGAGCAATATGGTGGAAGATATTGTGTGTTGGGTTTAAGGAACCAAACGGGTCTTGCCACACCATCTGTACGCCTTCGCGGTAGTGCATAAGATCTTTCTTACTCGAAATTTCTTGGATATCACGACCTTTATATTCAATGGTACCGCCCGAAGGTGCATACATTTTTGCGATCATTTTGGCTGTTGTTGATTTACCAGAACCTGATTCACCAACAACGGCTAAACCGCGGCTTTTGTACATTTTGAATGATACGTCGTTGATCGCACGCATCATCGGAGTTTGTATAGTGGTACTGCTAATAGGGAAGTCTTTAACGACGTTCTTACCTTCCACTAATAATTGACCGAATTCTTTGCTCATAATTGTCTCCAGAAAATCCTTATTACTGCCAAGCTTGCTTTAGTTATTGAGAGTCTCTAGACCTTTGCTTGTGCAATTGGATCACCATAAAGGTGGCAATTAGACAAGTGGCCTTGCTCGATTTGGCGTAATGTTGTTGGTACCTTGGTACATGCTTCATGCACACGATCACAGCGCGCTTGGAAACGGCAGCCTTGAGGGATTTCTAAAAGGTTTAGAGGGTTACCTGGGATGCCTGCTAGCTTAGTTTTAGGACCAACCAGTGGTGGGAAAGAACTACCCAACCCTTTTGTATAAGGGTGGTAAGGGTTCTCTAGAATATCTTGAGAGTTAGCGACCTCGATCAATTCACCCGAATACATGATGCCGATACGGTCAGAGAATTCGACCATGAGTGACAAATCATGCGTGATGAAAAGAATAGAGAAACCAAACTCTTCTTTAAGTGCATAAATCTTCTGAAGAATCTCACGTTGAACCACAACATCCAGAGCTGTCGTTGGTTCATCCATGATGATCATTTTAGGGTTTAGCGCGAGTGCAATTGCGATAACCAAGCGCTGGCGCATACCGCCAGAGAATTGGTGTGGGTAATCACTTAAACGGCTAGGGTGAATATCTACAATTTCAAGTAGTCCTTCAGCACGTTTCTTTGCTTGCTCTCGAGTCATGTTAGTGTGACGCATAATTACGTCACAAAACTGCTCTTCCATTGGCAATACGGGGTTCAAAGCGTTCATTGCACTTTGGAAAACCATCGACATCTCACTCCAGCGGAACATCTGCATGCGCTCGTCGCTGTAGTTAAGAATGTTTTCACCATTGAAGATAACTTCACCGCTGGTGATAAATGCTGGCGGCTTGTGTAGGCGCATTAGAGAAAATGCTACCGTTGATTTACCACAGCCAGACTCGCCAGCTAGGCCAAACACTTCACCAGGGGCAATGTCGAAGCTAACGTTATTACACGCACGAACATCGCCAGCTTCAGTAATATAGTCAACGCATAGGTTGCGGACAGAAATTAGTGGTTCAGACATGATTATTTATCTCCGCTCCAAAGTGCATTTTGTGGTGGTAGTTCTGGTTCGCGTTCGTTCTTATCTTGAGCCGCTAGTTTTTTCCAACGCTTCATACCTTTGTGAGAACGAAGTTGTGGGTTAGCAATCTCATCAACAGCGAAGTTAAGTAGCGCTAGGCCAGTTACCAGTAGTGTTAAAGCGATACATGGAGCTAGTAGTTCCCACCAAGCGCCGATAAGCATTGATGAAGACGTTTGTACGTTGTAAAGCATGATGCCCCAGCTAATTGTGTTCGGGTCACCAAGTCCTAAGAAGGAGATGGTTGCTTCCATCATGATTGCGTACATAACTGAACCAATGAAGCTCGCACCTACAATAGAGATTAGGTTAGGTAAAATTTCGACAAAGATTATTCGGAAAGAAGACTCACCAAGTACTTCTGCAGCTTTAACAAACTCTTTTTCTCGTAAAGCTAAAGTTTGTGAACGCACGACACGTGCACCCCAAGCCCAGGAAGTACACCCTATAATGAGGGCAATGGTCAGTGGACCAGCTTCGCCAATAAATGCTGCAACAACAAAGAGTAGAGGATACTGAGGAATAACCAGCATGATATTCATCGCTGCTGTCAGAATGTCATCAACTCGACCGCCAAAGTAACCTGCAGATACACCAATTACAGTTGCTAAGAAACATACAGTTAGACCTGCACCGAAACCTACTGCTAGCGATACACGTGCTCCGTAAACCACTTGAGACCAGATATCACGACCCATACGTGATGTACCTAGTACGTGGTCTGCCTTTTTCGACATGATTAGAGTGCGACGGTCATCAGCTAAATTTTCTGCAATCCAACCTGTTGGGTTTGATTGTGCAGATTTCACAACAAAGCCTGGGTATTCATGCGGGTTGCCGGTACGTTTATCCGGTGCGTGTTTAGTAATTAATGGTGCAGCCAGCGCGATAAACAGAAACACGCTAAGAATAGACACACCGATTAATGCTACAGGGTTACCCCAAATTAGTTTAATAATGCCTTTCATAATTATTTGCCTCCCTTACGTAGGCGAGGGTCAAGAACAACATAGAGCATGTCAGCTAGAAGGTTAAAGAACAGCATGAATAGCGTCATGATAAGTAGCTGACCTTGAAGAACTTGGTAGTCACGAGCTGTAATTGCGTTGAAAAGTACGCTGCCTAGACCAGGATAGTTAAAGATAATTTCGATGATTAGCTGTCCACCGATAGCCATACCTAGAGACATAGAAAGAGCAGTCACACTTGGTAGCATTGCGTTACGAGCAGCGTAGTTAAATACAACGCGGTTCTCGCTTAGACCCTTACCTTTTGCCATCGTGATGTAGTCTTCAGCAAGTAAGTTAATCATGTTGTTACGCATGTTGACTAGGAAGCCACCAATTTGTACGACGGATGCACAGAAAAGAGGTAATACGGCGTGATAAGCGACGTCTTTAATGAATTCCCAGCTCGTCCAATCTGGCATTGTACCTGCAGTATAGGCATAGCCTGTTGGGAACCACTTTAATCCAATTGCAAAGGTAAACATTGCAATCATAGCTATTACAACTTGAGGAACGGCTTGAATGATGAGCATACCAGGAGTAACGAAAGTGTCGTATTTGCTACCACGCTTCCATGCTGCAAAGATTCCAAGAATCGAGCCGATTGAGAAAGAGATGATTACAGCGGTACCTGCTAAGAATAGCGACCAGCCGAATGCACTACCTAAAAGTGCGTTAACTGAAAGAGGGTAGAACTGAATCGATGTACCTAGCTCCCAGCTTAAAATATTTTTCATGTAGGCAATGTATTGAACAAAAAGGCCACCATCAACGAAGCCCAATAGTTCTTTCATTGCTGCGATACGCTCAGGTGTAACCTGAACTGACGCGTTTGCAAACATCATGGTAACTGGGTCACCAGGCATTGCTCGAGGAATAATAAAGTTTAACGTCGCTGCAACTAATAGCGCGACAAAATAAAATGACAAACGTCTTAAAAAATAACCCATAACTCACACCTTACTCACCCAGACTGTTTCCCTGTTTCTGGATTCAGGTCGTTCCTAGCGAAAATTTGGAACGAAAAACCCCCTGACGACTAGCGCCATACATTCAAAATGAGTGCGGGGGATTTTATAGGCGGCGTAAGAAATTACGCCGCGAGGATTGAACGATTACTTATTTAACTGGTTTTAGGTCCAGTACGTGAAGTAGACGCTCAGGGATACCAGCCCAGATGTTTGGACGGCCCTTAGGATTTTCTTCGTTCCACCAACCAGTGAAGCGAGTTGTGTTGTATTGGTACATGTAAGCACCAGACATCACAGGGATAGTAACTTGGTCTGCAGCGATGATTTGCTGGATACCGTGAGCGATTTCTAGCTGCTCGTTCTTATCTGCTGTTTTGTAGAAGCTATTTAGTAGACCATCTAGCTTGTTGTTTTTGTAGAAGTGCATCGCGAAACGAGGCATACCATCACCAGATTGTAGTGAAGAGTTGTACGCGCTGTTCCAGTACGTGTATGGATCCGCACCGTGGAAGTAGTTCGTGTAAGCTACGTCGTACGTACCTTCAAGCATTGCTTGGTTGTACACAGAGAAATCTGGAGTACGAGCTTTCGCTTTAATACCAACTTCGTTCAGTTGCTCTACTGCTAGTTGAACTGTGTTGTTGAAGTCAGTCCAGCCATTAGGAGATTGAATTAGAAGTTCGAAAGACTTACCTGATGGAGTGTCAACGAAACCATCTTTGTTTACATCTTTGAAACCAGCGTCAGCAAGAAGCTTTTTCGCGCCTTCAGCGTTGTAAGTGTTGAAGCTTTTGTATTTGTTGTGAGTTTTTTCATCAGACCAAGCTTCGAATGCGTAGCCAAGACCAGATGCGAAGTCATTCACAGTACCGCCGCCGTAGAAAGCGATATCGATAATTGTTTGACGGTCAAGAGCCATAGAGAATGCGCGACGGAACTCAACGTTGTTTAGTGCTTCGTTCTTCGCTGCATCAGGGTGCTTGAAGTTAACTACGAATGCTTGAGTACCTGCTGGCGGGTACCAGTAGTGGTGCTTAGGGCTAGCCGCTGCGTATGTACGGTCGATATCTGGAACGAACGAAGATGTCCAGTCCATTTCGCTGTTTACAACTTTACCTAGGAACTGGTCGTTGTTAGCAATTTGAGGTACACGTAGACAGTCAACATCTAGGTTGTCTGCATCCCAGTAGTTAGGGTTAGCACACTGGATGTAAAGTTGAGCTGTGAAAGTATCGATTTCAGTAAACGGACCTGAACCAACTGGATTTTCGTTAGTGAATGATGCTGGATCTTTCACGTCTTTCCATACGTGTTGAGGTACTACAGGTACTTTAGCAATCTCGTAAGGTACGTTAGAGTTTGCTTCAGTTAGACGGAAACGAACTTGGTAGTCATTTAGTTTCTCAACACTTGATACCCAAGAGTTGATACCACTTTGATCTAGCTCTGGCTTTTCCTTAACTAGATTGAAAGAGAACACTACGTCGTCTGCAGAGAAAGCTTCACCGTCAGACCACTTAACACCTTTACGGATGTCAAAAGTCACACTCATTAGGTCGTCAGACATTTTGAAGTTTTCAGCTAGGCGGAAAACAGGAGTGTTACCGTGCATTTCGTTGAATACAACTAGAGGCTCGTATAGGAAGTCTGTTGTTGTATGTAGGTTAGTAGCACCTAAGTACGGGTTAAAGTTACGTACAAAAGTTGTGTACTCTTTAGGGTGGATAGTCAACTCACTGCGTTCTGCAGCGTTTGCTACTGATGCAAAACCTGTAGTAGCAGTTGCAATAATTGCTGTTGCTAGTGCTGTTTTTTTAATATTGGCAAGCATAGCTGTTCCTTACTATTTGCTTTCGTTTCACTTATGGATGGAATGTTATCCAGTGATAACCATTCTTAAAGGCCTACCTCTTGAACTACTTAAATCGAAAGAAGCGATAGAGTGGCCTGTAGGCCTTAGGCAGGACTAAGAAAACACGTTACAGAGTTAATAATCAATTTAGTTTCCCGTTAAAAACGTTAAAATGCATCAAGGTTACGTCATAAACGTTAATTCTGCCTGTTTGTATGTATTTATATGCAGATTTTCCACATTGAAGTATGTCGCAAGTTTCTGTTTGTTGATGCCTTTTAGTTAGTGTTTACTTACTCTTAATTCTTTTTGAAATAAGCTCTGTGGGCTTTTTGTTATAAATGTAGATCCTGCTCACCACTTGACTAGACGTTAATTTACGATAAAAAACTGAATCTGCCGTTCTGTTGTGACCAGGTTCGCAAAGTACGATAAATAACCTTAGTCTCGGTGTTTTTATCGTTTGCTTTTGGTTGTTACGACTCGATATGAACGTTTTTTTGCGCTTATTTAGCTCCGGCAATTAAGGTCGATTCTTGGTCGCTGGAGTGGGGAATTTGACATTATCTAGTGATGACGAAGGTCTAGTATCCCTCAGAATTTTGAAGTTGATATTTGTATCTGGGAAGAAAAAAGCCTGCGATTAAGCAGGCTTTGGTGAAGAGAATGTGGAGTATTAACTGGTGAGTAATTTTTGAAGTTTATCTCTGAGTGCTTCAATGTGAGTTCGTTCTGGACTTTGTTCCTTACAGTGCTCGAGAATAAACTCAATGGAGCTCAACACTGTTCTCCAACGAGGTGTTTTTGGCAAGGTCTCTACTCGCAGGTATTTATCCAGTGTACGCGTTTGTAATGTACTTCTGTCAAGGTAGACGCGCCACAACCCACTTTTCTCTGCAAATGAAAATTTCGTTTCCCCAGTCACTGATTCCCAGTAATCAATGGAGTTAGTCATAGCATCGACAAGAACTTCACGCATGATTTCTTGCTTGTTTTTACCTTCTCCGGAAGCCTTATCTGCAATTCTGGTGAATTCACCACCTAGCTCTTTAAGCAGCTGGAGTTTGTCCTTATCACCTTCAAATGCATAGCTAGATAGCGCCTCTATGGCGGTTTCAAGGTTGTTGATACGAGTGGCGTTAACTCCTCCACCAACGTTGAATATGTACATAGAGCTCAACCCTGAGCCTTCTGGGAGCTTCAATATATCGCTCGATATGTGCTGTCGAGTATCTTCAATATAGATGTCTATCTCCCCACAATAGTGCGCTTGGTCGACGACCAGATATTTAGGGGCGATGATTTCATCCGCAGTCGAACGTTTTAACTGTTCTTGGCTGCGTCTAAACAACTTAGCAGCGGCTTCATTGGCAAAACGAATTTTATGGTCGTCTCGAACACAGATGATGGCTTCAGGCGCTGACTCTAGTTGCTCTAGTAATCGTCCTTGAGTTTCCAAAAGGCTTGCTTCGACAATTGCACGTTGCTTGAGCTCAAGCTGAAGTTTGTCATTTTCTACTCTTCGCTCTTCGGCTTTACTTGCAGAAAGGTGCGCAGTGATTCGGGCTGCTAATTCCTGTTTATTAAAAGGTTTCGACAGGTAGTCATTGGCGCCTGACTCAAAACCACGAACTCGATCTTCAGCCTGATTAAGTGCAGTCAGCATGATAATAGGAAGCTGTGCGTGGTCATATTCTTTACGTAATGCTTCACATACCTGATATCCACTCAAGCCTGGCATCATAATATCAAGCAGCAGTAACTCTGGCTTTTCATTGGCAATGAGCTCAATGGCTTCAGGTCCGTCTTTTGCTGTCCTTACTCGATACCCTTCAAGCTTTAAGAAGCTATCCAGGACTCGTAAATTCACCGGTTCATCGTCTGCAACCACAAGTAATGGACCATTTGGATCTTCTTCGATTGGATTTGAATCTGGATGAGCACCATCAGATAAGTCCGGAGCTTGGAAGTGAGATTGTGTGGTCGTCGATTGGGTTTCCGCGATTTCCTCTTCACTTGCTAGTGGCAAAGTAAAACTAAAGGTTGTACCAACCATAGGTTGACTACTTACGTACAAAGAACCACCCATCAGTTCGATCAATTGACGACTAATAGAAAGCCCTAGCCCTGCGCCTTGACGGTAGCGGCTAGCATCTTGTCCCGCTTGAATGAGAGGTTCAAAAATATGCTCTAGGTGCTCTGCTGGAATACCTTGCCCAGTATCGACAACTTGAACACGAATGTTGTCATCGATAATACTTGCAGAGATAACGATTTTACCTTCAGTCGTGTACTTGATTGCGTTACCGATTAGGTTATACATCACTTGTTCCAAGCGCTGCGGGTCGGACGAAACAAGCGCCAGATCCATTGGTACTTGGTTGATGATTCGAATAGGTTTCGTGCCAAGTAGATGGTTTGATAGTTCTAAAACAAGGCTGGTTGCGCTAGCAAGATCAACGGCTGATTTTTGAATATCTAGGCTACCGTAGCGCATCTTATGATAGTCCAGTAAGTCATCAACTAGTGTCGCCAATCGCTGGCCGCTATTAATTATGATGTCGAGTTGATACTTTTGGTTGGCCGGGATAGGGCCATTGGCACCAGAGATCAATGCCTCAGCAATACCCACCATACCGTGCAAAGGCGTTCTAAGCTCATGAGAAGTCGTTGCTAAAAATTCATCTTTGAGTTTGTTCGCAAGCTGAAGATCATCATTCTGTTTTTGAATCAGTTTTAAGTTATCTTCCAATTCTACATTTTGGCTTTTGATGAGCTGCATTTTTTCACGAATTGAACGTTGCATACGCTCAAAGCTGACGGCTAATCGACCTATTTCATCTTTACGCTCGGTGTTGATCATCGTTTCATCGAGATCGCCAGCTGAAACTTTTTCGGCGGCCCAAGTCAGTTTTAGTAGCGGCGAGGTAATGAAATTTGAAAGGTAGTGAGAAGCGATAACTACTAAGATGATCGCGGTGAGCATTGCAATCACAAACAGTTTTTCTAGCTGATGGATGCGAGCAAATGCTTCTTTCTCTGGCAGCTCGACAACCAATGCCCATGTCGCGTATTTGAGCTTAATAGGGGCGTATGCTGCAATGATCGCTTGTTCAAGGCTATTACTGAATGTGCCTACATCCGTTTGACCATTCAGCGCTTTATCGACAACCTCTAAACTCAGGTTGATAGCTTCTTGGTCATGAGCCAAGTTGCGAGGTGAGTAATCACTTCCTACTAGTAAAGTTTGCAGGTTAGACGACTTGTTGATATCGGCAATTAGCTTGGTAATTCCATTGATTGGTAATCGGAACATCGCGTAGCTGTGTAAGTAACCTTGCTGAATGATAGGAGCACCCAACCATGCCGTTTGTTTGCCGTTTTCAAAGGAGAAATCAGAAACGATAACTGGCGTGTAATCTTCATTTGATTTTCTTTTTTCGGTTACTTCGTCGGCCAGGCGCTGGAAGGTTTTGCCAAGGTTAGAGTCTTTGTAAGCCCCTGTTAGCAAATTCGTTCCGTAGTTCTCGTGTTTATAGACCGAATAGGTGACGTTGCCCGTGATATCGACAAGCAGAATATCATCAAAGTCAGAGCGTTTGAGCAACTCTAGATAGGTAGCGTGATAGCGTTTATGTAATAAACGATAACGCTCACTGCCTACGTAGCTGCTTGATTCAGGAAGAATAGAGGTCTTAATTTGATCGCCTGAACCTTTTATATAGCGCTGTTGTGCGTTCGCACGAGCTTGTTCTATGTCCAACCCAAGGCGTTGGAACGCGTTGACTAATCCATAAAAGCGCCCGCCGCTGGCATTTGCTAACTCAGAACGCACGAATCCCATTACTTGTGACTCTTGGGCTTGTAGGTAATCTAAAATTTGAGTTTGCTTGGTATCTCGAACAGAGACTAGGTGAGAGGTGCTTTGTTCTTGAAGATCTTTACTGTGCGACTGGAGGAAGAAGATCGCAATAATAGTCACAGGTGTGATACTAAGCGCAAGAAACGCCATCATTAAGGTGTTTTGCAGGCGTTTAAATCTTTGCTTTCGATAAAATCTAAACATAGGTGAGGTACTACTTTCCTTTGAGAAACTGCGTCAAAATTGACGTATACAGTCTTTAATTTACAAAATACACGAATCCTAATTTAACGAAATTAACGAGTTTTTTTACTTTGACAAGTAAGTGGTAATTAAATCGTGTGCGAATACGCATTTTTAGGGAAGAAAGCGGCGTTTTTAAGAGGGAAGAGTGCAGGAGCTAGCCTGCACTTAACAGAATAGTTACTTTTTTGAATGGTAGATAGCAAATTTTGACGTCTTATTTAGCGTCGAATATTTACCAAACGCTTGTTCAATAATTGGCTGATATTTTAAGAAACTGTTTGCGACGATAAGAAGCTCGCCATTCTTGTTTAAGTAGCTGGGTGCTTTTGCCAGTAACGTTTCAGTCGCACTATAACTTGTGTCTAGACCGGAATGGAACGGAGGGTTACTGATAATAAACTGATAGTCATTGGCAGTATCAGAATAAACATCCGATGCGAAAACTTTTCCGCTGATCCCGTTTGCTGCTAAAGTTGCTTGGCTAGAAGCGACAGCAAAAGCGCTAATATCACACATTTCCAATTCGATAGTTGGATTGCGAGACGCCATGACCGCGCCTAGAACACCAGCACCACAACCAAAATCGAGAACTTTGCCTTTAAGTGGCGGCAGCGTATCAAGTAATAGCTGACTTCCTACGTCAAATTCTCCATGGCTAAATACACCAGGCAGACTCTTTACTGTTAGAGTATCGTCCCCAATGTTGACGGAGTAAGTTTTAAACCAATCTTGCTGATTAAATGCTTGAGGTTGCTCAAAGCATTGTCCCCAGTAAAACGAGCAGCGGCGAGCTGAGTCGTATTTGTTGACTTTGCCGTAGGGAGTAAACATCTTTTCAATGCTTTTTACACCAGAACGGTTTTCACCAACAACGACGATTTCCGTGTCTTTTCCTAGCTTTGCTAAAAGCATGGCTAATAGGTATTCCGCCTCTGCTTTCGCTTTCGGCCAATACAGTAAAATAAGATCCGCTTGAGTATCTTCTGTGAACTCCGCACCATAGATGCGTTGAACCTTAGATTGTCCATCTAATTGGCGGTAATAGCTGTAATTTGACGTAAATACCGTGACCGATTCACAGTGCTTAGCCAGTTCGATAGGGAACAGATCTTCAGCTTCTCCGGCAACTAATACATGTTTACCTTCGAAGTAAGCGAGTTGGCGTTGAGCGATTTGGCTTGGGGCTATGTATGCAGACATAAAGAGCACTCGTGAATGGTTGCAAAAAAAAGAGGGCGGATTTTCGCATAATCCGCCTTAAGCTTGAAGTGTTTTAGCTGTTGTCTTGGCTATCTAGAAAGGATTTGAATTCTTCTTCATAGATATTGAACAGTACAATGGTGACTGCAAAAATCAGTGGGCCGTATATTAAACCAATTAAACCAAACAGTTGAATACCACCTAATAGTGAGAAGAAAATCATTAATGTATTCATTCCCGCACTGCCTTGCATGAGTAACGGGCGAAGTAGATTATCAATTGAACCTACGACAGCAATGCACCAAACCGTTAAGACAATAGCCCAAGTGGTGTCACCAGTTAGGAATAAGTAAGTCGCCGCAGGAATCCAGATCAGTGCGGTACCAACCACTGGAATAAAAGAAGCAAATCCCATCATTGTGCCCCAGAATAAGCCTGGGAATCCAGCAATCCACATGCCGATACCACCAGCAAAACCTTGAGCAATTGCTGTTAAGAATGATCCCATAACCGCAGATTTGGAAACTTGCTCTATTTCAGAAAGAAGTTTGTCTTCTTGGCTACGTGAAAGTGGCAGGATATGACGAATGGCGTTGATAATCTTGTCGTGATCTCTAAGTAGGAAAAAGAGCACAAACAGCATCAAGAAGAAATCCATTAAGAAATTGGTCGCATCACCAAGGATTTTGGCACTTAAAGCGACAAGTTTTGAACCAAAGCTCGTGGCAAATTCACCAACTTTTTGAGCAATGGATTGAGGCTCAATATTATCGAACGGTAAGTAGTCGTTCACAAACGCTAGCGCTTTAATCACTAATGGATGTTCAAATAAAGTTTGAATGCCACCATGTGTGACCCATTGGTAGGTATTCTGTGAAAACAATGAACCTTGCTGAACGATAGCGGCAAAAACGGCCAACAATGGAATAACAATGATGAACGTTAAAATAATACACGATAGTAACGACACGATATTGGCTTTGTTTGGCAGTTTTTTCTCTAACCAATCATGAATAGGGAACATCAATAGAGATATGATGAAAGCCATAATGATCGAGTTTACGTAAGGCTCGATTAATAGAAAACACGCGTATGCTGCGGCAAGTAGGGCGACAACGATGACCCAGTGGCTCGAAGTGATTTTGATTTTTTCTGACACAGTAGCTATCTCTCAAGTAACGTTCTGGGTTTATAATGGCGTCAAAACAGTAAGTTAGCAATGAGGAGTTTAGATAATGGGTTGTTGCAATAATGATAAGTGCGAGAAAGTAGAAGAAAAGAAGGAGATTCCTTGGTTTCGAATGCTACTTGGTACCATTATGTTGTTGGTATTTTTACTGTGGGATTAAAAAAGGGCTGTGGAAACAGCCCTTTTTAGAACAATGAGTTATTTTCAATTATGCTTCTGCAGCAATCATTGCGAAACAACGATCTGCCGCTTCTAAAGTCGCTTCAATCTCTTTGCTGCCATGCGCAAGAGAAGTGAAACTCGCTTCGAAAGCTGAAGGCGCTAAGTAAACACCGTGATCTAGCATTAGGTGGAAGAAACGCTTGAAACGTTCAACGTCACACTTAGTTACGTCTTCGTAGCAAGTCACGACTTCTTGATCGGTGAAGAAGAATCCAAACATACCACCGACTTGTGTCACTAGTAGCGGAACACCGTGCTTGTCTGCTAGCTGTTTAAAGCCATCGGCAAGTTGCTTAGTTTTTGAAGCAAGACGTTTCTCATTGCCTTCTTCTTTTAGAAGAGATAGACATGCATAGCCCGCAGCCATTGCGACAGGGTTTCCTGACAGCGTACCCGCTTGGTAAACAGGCCCCGTAGGAGCAATGTATTGCATCACATCTTTACGACCACCAAATGCGCCGACTGGCATGCCACCGCCGATGACTTTACCAAGACACGTTAGGTCTGGTTTGATGTTGTAGTAAGCTTGCGCACAACCTTGAGCAACACGGAAGCCCGTCATAACTTCATCAAAGATCAGTAACGCGCCTTCTTGGTCACAGATTTCACGAAGACCTTCATGGAAACCTTCTACTGGAGGGATACAGTTCATGTTGCCCGCAACTGGTTCAACGATGATACAAGCGATTTCGCCTTTGTTTGCAGCGAACAATTCACGAACAGAATCTAGATTGTTGAATGTAGCTGTTAGCGTGTGCTTTGCAAAATCAGCAGGAACGCCTGGAGAGCTTGGCTGACCAAGTGTTAGAGCGCCAGATCCAGCTTTTACTAACAAGCTGTCTGCGTGACCGTGGTAACAGCCTTCAAATTTAAGAATTTTGTCACGGCCTGTAAAACCACGAGCTAGGCGGATTGCACTCATGGTTGCTTCCGTTCCTGAGCTAACCATGCGCAGTTGTTCCATGGATGGCACCATCTCTGATACTAGCTCTGCCATCTTAATTTCTAATTCAGTTGGCGCACCAAAGCTTAAGCCGCGTTGAGCCGCTTCGATCACAGCATCACGAATAGCGCCGTGGTTGTGACCTAAAATCATTGGTCCCCAAGAACCTACATAATCAATGTATGCTTTACCATCAGCATCAAAAATTAACGGGCCATCTGCACGCTCAACAAAGATTGGTGAACCGCCTACGCCATTGAACGCGCGAACTGGTGAGTTAACACCACCTGGAATGGTTTTCTGCGCTTTTTGATACAGCTCTGCTGATTTGGTCATTGATATATCCTCTTTTGATTGTCGGACCAATTTGCCCGCATTGTACCGCTCCAAAATCCATCTAGGAATAATTTCGCCAATATATTCGCTTGAATGTGATGGTTTAGCGGTATTAAGAGATTAATTTGTTCGAAGATAGTGCAGAATAGTGGGAAAAAGGCGAATCCTACTGGTGAATACTTGAACGTATCAGTCAGGTATTAGATAATCACCGCTATATTAAGAAGAATTCAACAACTATGATCTCTGAATGATTTGTATCAGGTTGTTTTTGACACGAAGTGAGAGAGGTTGTCGTGAGCGAAGCAAATATCCCATTATCTTTTTCTGATGCAGCAGCTAGCCGTGTACAGACACTGATTGCTGAAGAAGAAAATCCAGAGCTGAAGCTACGTGTATACATTACGGGTGGTGGTTGTAGTGGTTTCCAATATGGCTTTACGTTTGATGAAAAAGTGAACGATGGTGACACTACAATCGTGAACAGCGGTGTCACTTTAGTCGTCGATCCAATGAGTCTCCAGTACTTAGTGGGTGGCGTGGTGGATTACACTGAGGGCCTTGAAGGCGCACGTTTTTTTGTAAATAACCCAAATGCGACAACAACTTGTGGTTGTGGTGCTTCTTTCAGCGTTTAATTAGCTGAGCGGAATATCAAATTTTATTAAAAGCGCTGAACGAAAGTTCGGCGCTTTTTTGTTCAACTCAATGAGAGGTATGTTAAGAGGCTTCTACACTTAAATATTGATTAAACTGTCTAGCTCCTCTCACATTTAATAAATAGAGTTCTGTTATGGTAAAGGCGATGTATCAGGAAGTTACGTCTCGTCAACCATTTAGCTTTGAATGAGCTAAAGACCATAGGAAGGACTCGTATGCCCAATATCTTTATTGGTACTTTTTTCTCAAAAAGACCGTGGCTTGTTTCGATTTTATTAATCGCATTGTTGTCTACTTGGTTAGGATTAGGTGTGCTTCATGCTGAAGAGCCAGTCACCAAGAAAAGCAGTGATGTCCCTTTAGCAAAGGTCTCTTTTCAAACTTTCTTAGCGCAAGACACTTCTAAGTCCATCGACCTTTATGGCCGAACTGCTCCAGATCGACATGCAAGATTAGGCGCTGAAGTCGCAGGTAAAATCTTGCGGCTTAATGTCGCTAAGGGAGATACCGTAAAATCTGGCCAGGCGGTCATTCAAATAGATAAAGGCGATCTCTCGATCCAACTGGAAAGAGCGAAGGCCTTACTGAGCCTAAAACAAAAAGAGTTCAAAGCCGCACAGTCCCTAAAAGATCGTGGCCTTCAAGGTGAAATTGCGTATTCCTCCGCTCAAGCTGCCTTAACAGAAGCAAAAGCGGCAAAGAGCAATGCGGCATTAGCGTTAAGTAATACAACGATTCGTGCTCCCTTTTCCGGCATTGTTCAAGACATACAGGTAGAAGTCGGGGATTTTGTCGGAGTAGGAGATCCTGTTGCTGGGATCATCGACTTAGACCCGTTAGTCATTGAAGCTGATGTCAGTGAAAGACATATCCAACAGTTAGTGAACAAACAAGCCGCTGAAGTACGTTTGTTAGGAGGAAATCACGTTGAAGGGACGCTAAGGTACATATCGCGTATATCGTCTCCGTCCACAAATACTTTTCCGATCGAGATAGAAATTGCTAACTCAGACAGAAAGCTTCCTGCTGGAGTCAGTGCGGAAGTTTCTTTGAACCTAGCAACGACGCCTGCCATCAAAATTACACCGGCAATGCTCGCGCTTGACGAAAGCGGTAACCTTGGTATTAAGACCATCCAGCCAAAAGAAGGTAAGCAAATCGTCCAATTTGTGCCTATTCAGTTAGTCAAAGCAGAACAAGATGGGGTTTGGCTCACTGGGTTGGGAAGCAAAGTTGACATCATTACCGTTGGCCAAGGGTTTGTACGTGATGGTGATGAAGTGATTGCAGTTAGACAGTCAGATGAATTGGCTCAATAGGAGTAAACATGTATTCACTTATTGATGCTGCGATTTCTCGAGCTCGCACTATGCTGACATTATTGTTGCTCATCTTGATTGCGGGTGTCGGCACTTATATCGCGATACCAAAAGAATCTAGCCCAGATATCACCATTCCGATCATTTATGTTTCTGTTGGGCACCAAGGGATCTCTCCCACCGATGCAGAGCGTTTATTGGTCCGCCCAATAGAGCAAGAGCTTCGTTCTATTGAAGGTGTCAAAGAGATGACCTCGACGGCAGCTGAAGGGCATGCTTCGATTATGTTGGAGTTTAACGTTGGCGCTGATCTCAGCAAAGCGATGGCAGATGTGCGAGATGCGGTCGATCTGGCTAAGCCAAAGTTACCAGCCGACAGTGATGAGCCAACAGTCAACGAAGTGACTCTAGCTTCTGAGCAGCCAGTCCTATCTGTAGTGCTATATGGCACCATGCCAGAACGAACGATTGTTCATATCGCGAGGCAGCTGCGAGATAAGCTAGAAAGTTATCGCCAAATATTGGAAGTCGATATTGCAGGCGATCGAGAAGACATTGTTGAAATCATTGTCGATCCGCTATTGATGGAAAGCTACAGCTTAGATCAAGCCGATATCTATAACCTAATCGCGCTGAATAATCGGGTGGTAGCGGCGGGGTTTGTCGATACAGGCTATGGTCGATTTTCTGTCAAAGTCCCATCGGTTTTTAATTCTCTAAAAGATGTTTTAGAGCTTCCAATTAAGGTTGATGGTAAGCAGGTAGTAACGTTTGGAGATGTCGCTACGGTAAGGCGAGCATTTAGAGATCCAGAGAGTTTTGCTCGGCTGGATGGTAAATCTGCGGTCGTATTAGACATAAAGAAGCGAGCAGGCGAGAACATCATTGAAACGGTCGAGTTGGTCAAAGCTGTCATGGCCGGAGCTCAGCAAAAAGAGGATTGGCCCAGTAATCTATTGGTGAAATACACCTGGGACGAGTCCAAGGACGTTAAGATCATGCTGAATGATCTACAAAACAATATTCTGTCGGCGATCATTCTGGTGGTCATTGTCATCATTGCGATCCTTGGCGTTCGTACTGCCTTACTGGTGGGCATCTCTATTCCTGGCTCATTCCTAACAGGTTTACTCGTGCTGTCTTTGTTTGGGTTAACGGTGAATATTGTGGTGCTGTTTTCACTCATTATGGCCGTTGGCATGCTGGTGGATGGAGCCATTGTGGTAACCGAGTTTGCTGACCGAAGAATGCAGGAAGGAATGCCAAGAAAAGAAGCTTATAGAGACGCTGCGAAAAGAATGGCTTGGCCGATTACGGCTTCAACAGCCACGACCTTAGCGGCATTCGCTCCTCTATTGTTCTGGCCTGATATCACCGGTGAGTTTATGAAGTTCTTACCACTCACTTTGATCGCGACGCTTACAGCATCATTGGTGATGGCTCTTCTGTTTGTTCCAGTATTGGGAGGATTAATAGGTAAGCCTCAATATGTCTCCGGGAGTAATCAAAAGCAGATGCTTACGCGGTATGATGGTGATTTTGGACAGGCTAAGGGATTAACTAAGGTCTATTTTCATACCCTATCATTGGCTATTCAGCATCCTTTGAAGATCTTATTAGGCGCTATTCTACTCACTGTTGCGGTTGGGTTTACTTACGCAAAAGCGGGGCTTGGCGCAGAATTTTTCCCTGAAGTGGACCCTCCTTATTTTAATGTCAAAGTTCGCTCTCATGGTGACCTTTCTATTCAAGAGAAAGACGTGATCATGCGCGATATAGAACAAATTATGTTAGGCCATGATGAGTTTGAAAGTATTTATACTCGGACCGGTGGGGACAATGAAATTGGTCAGATATCGATAACCCCCGTGGATTGGCAGTATCGCCGTTCTGTGAAAATGATTATTGAGGAACTGAAGCAAAGTACTGATCAATACGCAGGGGTCGAAATAGAATTCAAGTTTCCAGATGCTGGTCCACCGGTTGAAAATGATCTTGTCATTGAGCTGTCTGCTCGAATCCCTGATGAGCTCAATACTGCAGCCAGAGTCGTGAGAGAGTGGGCGGACAAGAATCAAGCTCTTATCAACGTTAGTGATACTGCCAGTAAGGATGGCATCGACTGGAAAATCGATATTCGTCGTGATGACGCGGCACGATTTAGCGCTGATGCGACACTGGTGGGTAATACGGTACAGTTTGTGACGAATGGTTTGAAGATTGGCGATTACTTACCTGACGATTCGGCTGAAGAAGTGGATATTTTAGTTCGTTATCCGGAAGAAAAGCGCGATATCGGTCGGTTTGATCAGCTCAGAGTAAAAACTCCGGCTGGATTAGTCCCTATTACCAATTTTGCTCAGATAGTGCCGGATCATAAACAAGATACGATCAAGCGTATTGATGGTGAACGTGTCATCAATATCCTTGCCGATATGGCAGATGGTTATAATTTGGCACTAGAACTTCCCAAGATCGAGCTAGCACTCGCTGAATTGGGACTGCACTCGAGTGTTGAATTTAAAATTCGAGGCCAAAATGAAGAGCAGGAAAATTCGTCGGCATTTTTGCAAAGTGCTTTCCTAGTCGCGTTAGCCGTCATGGCGTTAATTTTGATCACGCAGTTTAATAGTTTCTATCAGGCTTTTCTGATTTTGAGTGCTGTACTGTTTTCAACGGTTGGTGTTTTTGTAGGATTACTTATCTTTCAAAGGCCATTTGGAATCGTGATGTCGGGTATTGGGGTGATCGCACTAGCTGGGATCGTGGTGAATAATAATATTGTATTGATCGATACTTGCAACCAACTCTTGAAAAGAGGACTAGAGAAGCGAGACGCTATTTTGAGGACCGGGGTACAGCGTCTAAGACCAGTATTATTGACGACGATTACCACTATTTTAGGATTAATGCCGATGGTTCTGGAGATGAATATCGATTTGATTAATCAAAAGATAGAATTTGGCGCACCAAGTACTCAGTGGTGGTCGCAGTTAGCGACCGCTATTGCCGGTGGTCTGGCTTTCGCGACTGTTTTAACCTTAGTTTTGACGCCATGCTTACTGATGTTGGGGCGAAATAAAACGAAGGAAGGCTAATAACGGGTCTTCCCATACAAAAAAGCGACTTAAATTAAGTCGCTTTTTTATTTTAGTTAGTGGCGAGCAATTGCCCATATCTTTCCAGCTTATCCAATCGAATTTTAGAGTTCGCGACAAAGGTAGTTTTAGCTTTGCCTTTAAGTGATTTCGATTGGGGTAGTTTCACTGTCCGAGCATTTTTGTGAACGCCATTTACAAGGAATTCATAATGTAAATGAGGACCAGTAACTCGCCCGGTTCCCCCTAAGGTGCCTATCGTTTGCCCTTGTTTCACACGTTGTCCTGTTTTCACTAAACGCTTTTTCATGTGTAGATACTTAGTGATGTAAGTATTGCTATGACGAATGAAAACATAATTACCGTTGAACTGGTTGTACCCTGATTTTTGAACAATACCATCACCCGCAGCCCAAATCGGTGTGCCTACCGGTGCGGCGTAGTCGGTTCCTCTATGAGCACGAACCTTGCCCGTTACTGGGTGTTTACGGCGAGGATTAAAGTTTGATGTTACACGGCGAAAATCGATAGGGGAGCGCAAGAAAGCTTTCTTCATAGCTCGACCATTTTCATCGTAATAATTACCACTTTTATCATCTAAAATGGCAGTAAATGTGTCGCCTTGGTTTTGGAAAATAGCCGCGATAATTTTTCCGCGTCCAATTACTTCACCTTCAACAACTTTCTCTTGGTAGAGAATTTTAAAGTTGTCTTTGGCTCTAATATCTAATGCAAAATCGATATCCCAACCGAAGATTCCGGCAAGTTCCATAATTTGATTCGCAGTCAATCCTGCGTTGATTCCAGCATTCCAAAAGTTGGAGGTAATATCGGCTTGAGCGTAATTGTACTGATAGTTCACCTCTTTCTTATCGAATTCAGAGGTGAACTTATCGCCAGATTTGGTAATACGAAACGTTTCGAAAGCACTGAGCTGACGTTTAAGTTGGATAAGATCGTTATTTTCATCAAAACCGAATTGGAGCACATCCCCTGGGCGTAGGCGTGATAACTGGTCTTTAGTGTCTTTATTAGTATTCACTAAGTTATGGAGTAAACGTGGAGACAAGCCAATGCGTTTAAATAGAACAGCTGTGCTTTCGCCAGAGCGAACCGTGTATTTCTCCCAATTGAGTACTGCAGTCGGAGCGACATCTGCACCAGAAGCGAGTGCTTCAGCATTAATAGTGAGAGGGTAGTGTTTTCCGACTTTGAGGCGGTTTTCTGTATCTCGCAGGCTATTCGCGTCTGGGAGTAAGAAAAGAGCCACAAAAATTACAGCACTAAAGAATGCAATAAAAGCCCGGTGCAATAGGGGAAGGCGTGCAAAAATAGACAACATGTTCCGGTTCGTTCTGTAAATATTGTGAAAATAGACAACAGAATAGTTTAACTGGTTTCAAAATGCATCGCTATTCAAGTAAGATGTCGAACTATTATATTTTTGCCAAATCTGTGGGAGTGAACAAGAATGGCGAGTATTGAAGCTGCATTAGCCGAGATCAAACGTGGCGTAGAAGAGCTGATTCCAGAAGAAGAGCTAATCGCTAAATTAAAAGAAGGTCGTCCTCTACGTATTAAGTTAGGTGCCGATCCGACAGCGCCAGATATCCACCTTGGCCACACCGTTATTTTTAACAAACTGCGTGCATTTCAAGAGCTAGGCCATGAAGTAACCTTCCTTATCGGTGATTTCACTGCAATGGTTGGTGACCCATCAGGTAAAAACTCAACGCGTCCACCACTAAGCCGTGAAGACGTATTGAAAAATGCTGAAACATACAAAGAACAAGTATTTAAGATTCTAGACCCAGCGAAAACGCAAATCCGTTTTAACTCAGAGTGGTTATCTGAGCTTGGTGCTGAAGGCATGATTCGCCTTGCTTCTAATCAAACAGTTGCTCGTATGCTTGAGCGTGATGACTTTAAAAAGCGTTACGCTGGTGGTCAACCGATCGCTATCCACGAATTCATGTATCCACTTCTACAAGGTCACGACTCTGTTGCACTAGAGAGCGACGTTGAGCTTGGCGGTACTGACCAGAAGTTTAACCTACTAATGGGGCGTGAACTGCAAAAAGCGGCAGGTCAAAAACCACAAGCGGTACTGATGATGCCACTACTTGTTGGTTTAGACGGCGTTAAGAAGATGTCTAAGTCGGCACACAACTACATCGGTATTAGCGAAGCACCAAGCGAAATGTTTGGTAAGATCATGTCTATCTCTGATGATCTAATGTGGAGCTACTACGAGCTGCTGTCTTTCCGTCCACTTGAAGAAGTTGCTGAGCTGAAAGCTGGCGTTGAAGCGGGTAAAAATCCACGTGACGTTAAAGTTCTTCTAGCGAAAGAGATCATTGCTCGTTTCCATAGCGAAGCAGATGCTGACGCTGCAGAGCAAGAGTTCGTTAACCGCTTTGCTAAAAACCAAGTGCCTGATGACATGCCTGAGTTCGAATTTGAAGCGGGCCTACCAATTGCTAACGTTTTAAAAGAAGCGGGTCTAGTAAACTCGACTTCTGATGCGATGCGTATGATTAAGCAGGGCGCTGCTAAGCTTGAAGGTGAGAAGATCGCAGATAGCAAATTTGTACCTGAAGCGGGTACCGCAGTTTACCAAGTAGGTAAGCGTAAGTTTGCTCGTATTACTATCAAGTAATAATACACATCAATGATTAAACAAAAGGCATCTACGGATGCCTTTTTTATTGCTCTCTATTTATTGACAGGAATTTGACGAAGAATTTTTTGCAGGCTTGCTACACTATGCGCGCTGTCGAACTGACAGTAATTTTGGAGATTTTTATGAACAATACCGACCATCCTCCTAGTTTGAATGGAGAAGAATAACCTGTCTCGGTATTGATCTATTATCCTGCCGTTCAGGTAGGGTATCTTTGTTTTCCCCTCATTCTTTTCCACACTCTAGATTCTAACAAGTAGACACATCAGTGCTTTAAGCTCTTGGTGCGCTTAGTTATACGTTCTTGATGTATATAGTCATACGCTCTAGGTGTACTCGCTATAGGCTACTTGTTTTGATGGTCGTTACCTTTGCCAATCGGGAGATTCGCCATGACGGTAATGAACAACACTTTTTTATCTATTGAAGCTCTGTACTCAGAGCAAGACATCCAAGCGGTATCGAATGCATTTCAGCAATACGGGCGTGACCAGCAAGTCAGACTTCTGAACTGCATGCCGCTTGAAGATGCAGTACTTGTATTAGGGCAATGTTCTCTAAGTACGATTCAAGCTCTACTTAGTGAGCTAGAGGAGCAAGGCTTTGAAAAGCGCTCGCGACATCTAGCTCACCAACTAGGGCTAATCTATTCAGAGGCTGAGCCTCAACAGGGTTACCTTTCTACAGGTGTTCTGAGCCACGTCAGACAACGTATTGGTTGGATCATTGCGTTAGCACTGCTAGGTATCGTCTCTGGTCTTATCATCGCTCAGTATGAAGATGTCCTTAGCCAACTGGTACTGTTAGCTATCTATATGCCGGTCATCGCTGCAGCAGGGGGAAATACGGGAACCCAAGCCGCCACTTTGGTGATCAGAGCCTTAGCCACTGGTGAATTGAAGAAACGTCAGTGGGCCAATGTTCTATGGAAAGAGTTTCGAGTTGCTATTTGCTTAGCGCTAGCGATTGCGGTGGTGATGATTGGGCGTATTTTACTATTTAGCGAAAACCAATCGACAGGTGGTTATGACATCAACATGATTGCTTTCGCTATCGCGGTAGCGCTGTTTATTCAAGTGACCATATCAACAGTGCTTGGCGGTGGGTTGCCTATTGTCGCTCGCTTATTCAAGCTAGACCCAGCAGTGTTGGTTAGTCCGGTTTTAGCTTCGATTGTCGATATTTCAGGGATGTGGATCTACTTTACCGTAGTGAACACCTTTCTTGGTATAGCCTAGAAAAGTGTTCACAGGCTTAGACTAGTTGGACTGGCTAAATTTGATTATGTCGTTATAAAACGCTTTTTCGAACTGTACAATTGGGGCTACGACAGGAATGTCGTTGTCCCTTTTTTGTGGATGGTAGTCACTCACAAACTGAACGAATAAGCTACTAGGGCTTCCGTGCTTATCTAGACCATAGCCCGCCATGTTATAGCTGCCGTAAAGCGAGCCACTTTTTGCAAGGATTTGTCCTTCGATAGGTGCCTTTCTCATACTCGAACGATACTTTAATGTGCCGCTTTGCCCAGACGTGGGTAATGCATCAATCAAACCTAGTTCGTCATTATGTTTCCAAATATAGCGAAGTACCTGACTCATATCATTTGACGTCATACGGTTGTTTCTTGATAAGCCAGAGCCATCAGCCAATTGGGCATTTCGTATATCAATCGATGCTTTCGTTAATAATATTTGTTTAATCGCTTCCGTTCCATTGTTGAAGCTTCCCGCTTGAACGTAGAAATGCCCACCTAACGCTTTTGTTAGATTGTCTGCAATTAAGTTATCGGATTTTTTTAGCATGATATCGAGCAACTCGGGGAGTTTGACTGATTGATGAGTCGCAATCAGTAGTGGCTTAGCTCTATTTAAAGGCTGACCAATCAATACATCTCCGTCAAAATTTATTCTCAGTTCTTTAACTAATTGTTGGACGATTTCTTGGGCATAAAGCTCGGGGTTCTGAATCGCAAATTTAAGTGGTAAAGGCTTTTTACGTTCAACTAAACATCCTGATAAGCGATATTGATTATTTGGGGAGGTAATTAGCTCAAGATCGCACTGAGTGGCTTTTTGACCTGATTTCGAAACCGTAGATGCATGGGTGGCAACATCAATTGGGTAGTGTGCAGGTATGTAAACGCGGGTGTTTCCATCTTGCTGTGTGTAGATGGAGGCTTGTGCACAGTTTTCGTCTAGCGTAATGGCTGTTGCTGGCGCACTGTAACAGACCCCCAGAATATCCCAAGGCCACCCAACCGCTCTTTGATAGCCTGTGAATGCGCTATTATCCAACCAAATATTTCCCTTAATGGTGTTAGAGGATCGCGCAGAATACTGCTTCAATAGCTGTTTAATGTGTTCTCTGGTTAAGGTTGGATCTCCACTGAACAGAATGACAGCATCAGAACCCTGTTTGTACATCGCAGTGGAAAATTGAAACTCGTCACCCAATTCTAGTTTTGCGGCCAAAGCTGTCACGAGCTTTAAGGTACTCGCAGGTGGGTACAGTTGCTGCGTATTGAGTTTCACTTGATCGGTTGAAGTGGAAAGTGATTCTAGAACTAAACTCGAGCGGCTTCCTTCAGGAAGATAAGACAACGGTGTGTAGGCAAGGGTGCTAAATGAAACACACGCTAATGTTAGGGCAGCTATCAATCGCATAGTGACTATCAAAGTAATGAAGGTTAAATCTAGTATACAGATATAAAAAACGCCTGCTATAAAGCAGGCGTTTTAGATTCTTAGTTAAGCTTCAATTAGAAGTCGTAACGTAGACCTAGAGCTAGTTCGTCTTCAGCTTGAGCTGAAGTTGCACCCGAGTTGCCAGCACCTACTGAACCGTACGTATCACCTTTAGAAATAAGGTTGAAGTTGTACGATACGTAACCGCGGAAGTTAGGTTTGAAGTAGTATGTTGCATCTACTGCTACATTGTCAGCTGATGTAGCACCATCAGTTTCAGCATTGTTGTAAGTAGTAGAGAAAACTGTTTGGCCCATAGTGTAAGCTGCTGCTAGCTCGTAACCAGTGTAATCGCCATTGTCTTTTGCTTTTTCGCCATCAGTAAATACACCCGCGAAGTATAGGTCGCCCATAGTGTAAGAACCCGCTAGCATGTATTCGTTCATCTCTGCTTGATCTGCGTAACCAGCACCTAGTTTGATGCCTGTTTCACCAATAGCGTAGATACCAGATAGAGAGTAACCATCAGCTTCGTTATCACCAAAGTGATCTGTAGTATCGCCAGAGTCTACTGGAGTACCGTCAGCTTTTAGTTCAGTGCGGTCTGCAAAACGGTAGCTTGCTTTCACGCTTAGGTCTTGGAATTGACCTTTGTAAGACAGCATGTTGTCTGTACGGTCAGCGACAGCTAGTTTGTCTGCTGCAGAGTTACCGTGGTATGCCATGATATCAGTGAAATCTGTGATTACGCCAAGTGCACCGTCGTTTTTACCGTAAGTTACTTCACCGAACTTACCGCCAAGACCTGCGTAGGTGTAACGGTTGTCTAGGTCAGAGCCGTCAGCGTTGTCTGCTGTAGTGAATTCACCTTCGTAGAAACCAACACCGTATAGGCCGTCTTGAATTTCAACTTTACCTAGGAAGTTAAGACGAATACGAGTTCTGTCTTCTGCTTTACCATCTTGCATAGATAAGCGAGCTTCTGCACGGCCACCCATGTCTAGAGAAGTACCGTCTTGGTTGTATAGCTCGGCAGCGTTTGCGCCAGTTGCTAGAGCAGCAGCTGATACAGCTAAAGCGATCATAGTTTTGTTCATGTTATATATCCTAATTACTGTCCATAAATAGATTTTATTATTCGAGAGATTTTATTATTCGAGGATATGCATCCTCTTTGTATTGCCTGTATAAATCAAGCTTCATATTCATGGTTAGAACATATTGAGAAACTTGCCAGTGCAATCCGTGAGTTACTTTTTACCCCTAAAGTTCCTGAATAGGTTAGTAAAATGATATAAATACAAGTTATGAACACTGTGCAATTGTTTTTTGTTTTTAGTTAAGGTGTTGAAATTTTGATGTTTATTGGATCTTACTGTGCGCTGGTAAATATGTATTTTTTAGCTTTTTTTATATCGATTTTTCGACGAAAATAGCGCCGTAAACAAAATGTCACATTTGTGATCTGTATTTTTTTGCTTTCAAATTATTGTTTTGGGTGATGTAAATTGAATTATGATGATTTACCTAAAAACTTTGTTTACACTAAGCAAAACGATTTTGTTATCTACCACTTAGCTAATACGCTGAGTGGATTTATTTTGTCCAAAGCTTACTTTGGAATAGAGGTAGAAAATGGAAAAGGTTCCAATGACTGTACGTGGTGAGCAATTACTACGTGACGAATTAGAAAGACTACTTAAGCAGCGTCCTATTATCTCAGCGGCGATTGGCGAAGCTCGTGAGCTTGGTGATTTAAAAGAAAATGCTGAATACCACGCTGCTCGCGAAGAACAGGGTATTTGTGAAGCTCAGATCCGCGATATTGAATACAAGCTGTCTGTTGCTCAAGTTATCGATGTAACACAAATGGAAAATACTGGAAAAATCATTTTCGGTACTACTGTTACTTTGATTGACGTTGATACTGATGAAGAAGTGAAGTACCAAATCGTTTCTGAAGATGAAGCGGATATTAAATCTGGTCGTATCTCAGTGAAATCACCAATTGCACGTGGCTTAGTGGGTAAGCATGAAGGCGATGAAGTTGTGATTTCAACACCTGGCGGTGAAAAAGATTTTGAAATCGACAAAGTAGAATACATCTAATCTAGCTAGATGATTTCTTGCAGATATTAAAAAAGGTCGCATCATGCGACCTTTTTTCTCACTATAGTAATATTAAATTACTTACGTGGGATTTCGATTTTGCGTTCTTCAGTTTGGCGGAACAGTACCAACACTTTACCGATGGTTTGTACTTTTTCTGCGCCTGTTTCACGAACAATTGCTTCGATAATCAATTGCTTAGTTTCACGGTCTTCTGAAGCAACTTTAATTTTGATCAGCTCATGGTGATCTAAAGCGATTTCGATTTCCGCTAGAACAGCTTCAGTTAGTCCGTTAGCGCCCATTAGCACAACAGGTTTTAAACTGTGAGCTAGGCCTTTTAGATGCTGCTTTTGTTTGGTGCTTAGGTTCATTACGCGGCCAATTTTCTTTACTATTAGGGTTGAAAAAACCTATTTTAACGCCATCTAATGCTGAAGACTATAATTTATTAGTCATAGTATTTAGCATTTCCGTTTTTACCCATCGTTTTAGGTATCTAATGAGTAAACAGAAACACTCGGCCAGCTCTGGTCGTTGGTTGAAGGAACACTTCGACGATAAGTATGCAAATGAAGCAAGAAAGAAAGGTTATCGTTCGCGTGCTTACTTTAAAATGGAAGAAATTCAATCTAAAGACAAACTGTTGGCTCCAGGTATGACAGTTGTCGATTTAGGTGCGGCTCCTGGCGGGTGGTCTCAATATGCTGCTAAGATTGTTGGAGATAATGGGCAAATCATTGCATGTGATTTATTACCCATGGATCCGATTGCTGGTGTAAGCTTTTTACAAGGCGACTTTCGTGAAGATGCAGTACTTGAAGCATTATTAGAAAGAATCCAGCCTGACATGGTTGATGTGGTGATGTCTGATATGGCACCCAATATTGCGGGTAACAATTCAGTTGATCAGCCAAGAGCTATGTATTTAGTAGAATTGGCGTTGGATATGTGTCGACAAGTTCTAGCCACAAATGGTAGCTTTGTTGTTAAAGTTTTCCAAGGCGAAGGGTTTGATCAATACGTTAAAGACGTCCGCGAGATGTTCAAAACCGTAAAGGTTAGAAAACCCGATTCTTCAAGAGCTCGCTCTCGTGAAGTGTTTATCGTAGCCACTGGTTACAAAGGTTAACGATTCAGTTAAACCTGAAAAGTTAACACTATAGCTACAGGTTACAAACTGTAGTACCCTACCTTTAATTACAATTAGTTATCGAGAGGCTGACACCTTGAGTGACATGGCAAAAAATTTAATTCTGTGGCTAGTTATCGCTGTAGTTTTGATGTCGGTATTCCAGAGCTTTGGCCCTGGTGAAAGTAACGGCAGAGCAGTAGATTACACCACGTTTGTACAGGAAGTTGGCCAAGGCCAGATTCAAGACGCGCAATTCAATAACAGTGAGATCACATTTACCCGTCGTGGTGGTGGTGCTAAGTATGTAACTTACATGCCTGTTTATGACCAAAAGCTTCTTGATGATTTAATTAATCAAAACGTTCGAGTTCAAGGTACACCACCTGAAGAGCAAAGCCTGCTAGGCACTATCTTCATTTCTTGGTTCCCTATGATCTTACTTATTGGTGTATGGATTTTCTTCATGCGTCAAATGCAAGGCGGCGGCGGTAAAGGCGCGATGTCTTTTGGTAAGAGCAAAGCTCGTATGATGAGCGAAGAACAAATCAAAACGCTTTTTGCTGATGTTGCGGGTTGTGACGAAGCAAAAGAAGATGTGAAAGAGTTGGTAGATTACCTTCGTGATCCAAGCCGATTCCAGAAATTAGGTGGTAAGATCCCTACAGGTATTCTGCTTGTTGGTCCTCCGGGTACGGGTAAAACGCTCCTTGCAAAAGCGATTGCTGGTGAAGCGAAAGTACCGTTCTTTACTATCTCAGGTTCTGACTTCGTTGAAATGTTCGTTGGTGTTGGTGCATCTCGTGTACGTGACATGTTCGAGCAAGCGAAAAAAGCGGCCCCTTGTATTATCTTTATCGATGAAATCGATGCCGTAGGTCGTCAACGTGGTGCGGGTGTTGGTGGTGGTCACGATGAGCGTGAGCAAACACTGAACCAAATGCTTGTTGAAATGGACGGCTTTGAAGGCAACGAAGGTATTATTGTTATCGCTGCGACTAACCGTCCAGATGTACTTGACCCAGCGCTACTTCGTCCAGGTCGTTTTGACCGTCAAGTTGTGGTTGGTCTACCAGACGTTCGTGGTCGTGAGCAGATCCTAAAAGTACACATGCGTAAAGTACCTCTCGCAGGTGACGTAGAGCCTTCTCTGATTGCTCGTGGTACTCCAGGTTTCTCTGGTGCAGACCTTGCGAACCTTGTGAACGAAGCTGCACTATTTGCTGCTCGTGGTAACAAACGCAATGTATCTATGGTTGAGTTTGAGTTAGCAAAAGACAAGATCATGATGGGTGCAGAGCGTCGTTCTATGGTGATGTCGGAAGAGACTAAAGAGTCAACGGCATACCACGAAGCGGGTCACGCAATTGTTGGTCGTCTCGTTCCTGAACATGATCCAGTGTACAAAGTGTCTATCATTCCACGTGGTCGAGCGTTGGGTGTGACGATGTACCTACCAGAGCAAGATCGTGTAAGCATGTCTCGTCAGCACCTAGAGTCGATGATCTCTAGCTTATATGGCGGTCGTCTTGCTGAAGAGCTAATCTACGGTAAAGATAAAGTATCAACAGGTGCTTCAAACGATATCGAACGTGCGACTGATATTGCTCGTAAGATGGTTACTCAGTGGGGCTTCTCGGAGAAACTAGGTCCTCTTCTTTACGCTGAAGAAGAAGGTGAGGTTTTCCTTGGCCGTAGTGTTAGCCAAACTAAACACGTATCTGATGACACGACAAAGCTTATCGATGAAGAAATTCGTATCCTGATCGACCGAAACTACGCACGAGCGAAGCAGATCCTTGAAGATAACATGGATATCATGCACTCGATGAAAGATGCGCTAATGAAGTACGAAACGATCGATGCGGGTCAAATTGATGATTTAATGGATCGCAAAGACGATATTCGTGAGCCGGCTGGTTGGGGTGATGAAGCAAAAGCTGAACCTGCAAAGGAAGAAGCGAAAGCCAAGCCAGAAGCTAAGGAAGAAGTGAAAGCGGAACAGCAAGACGCTGAAGATACTAAATCTGATTCTGAAGATACAGCGAATAAAGACTCTTAGTCTTTAAGGCAATAATGAAAACCCTGGGTTCTTGCTCAGGGTTTTTCTGTTTTTAGGCTAATGACCTTTAGAAGGGAACTCATGAACTTAAACGCAAATAATAAGACTCTCACTCTTGACCGTCCTCATATTATGGGCATTCTCAATGTGACGCCGGACTCCTTCTCTGACGGTGGGAAGTTTAACTCACTTGATAATGCTGTAGCACAAGCTAAAAAGATGATTGATACGGGTGTATCTATTATTGATATTGGTGGTGAATCGACTCGGCCGGGGGCGCCGGAAGTTTCATTACAGGACGAATTGGATCGAGTGATTCCTGCAATTAAAGCTATTAGAGCTGAATTTGATGTCTGGATCTCTATTGATACCAGTAAAGCCGAAGTGATGCGTCAAGCTGTAGCCGCTGGTGCTGACTTAATCAATGATGTTCGTGCTTTACAAGAACCTGATGCTCTAAATGTTGCTGCTGAAGTTGGCGTACCTATTTGTTTAATGCATATGCAAGGCCAGCCACGCACTATGCAAGCAAACCCAAACTATGAAGATGTGCTTCAAGATGTATCGAACTTTCTCGAAGAGAGGGTTGCTGCATGTGAAGAGGTAGGTATTGCGCGTGAGCAGCTTATTCTAGACCCAGGTTTTGGCTTCGGTAAGACGATAGAGCATAACTATCATTTATTGGCTCATTTAGAGAAATTCCATCAACTGGGTTTTCCGATATTGGCAGGAATGTCGAGAAAGTCGATGATATTTAAGCTCTTGAATAAGAATCCAGCTGATTGTATGGTCGCCAGTGTTACTTGTGCAACAATTGCTGCTCTAAAGGGGGCTCAAATAATACGAGTCCACGATGTAGAAGATACATTGGAAGCGATGAAAATCATTCAAGCAATGAATGATAATATTTGAGACGAAAATTTATAATAAGGAAACAATTCATGACGAATAAACGTCGTTATTTCGGCACAGATGGTGTGCGTGGCAAAGTAGGCCAATATCCGATCACACCTGATTTTGTTCTGAAGCTTGGCTGGGCTGCTGGTCGTGTACTTGCTAAACAAGGTACAAAGAAAGTTATTATCGGCAAAGATACTCGTATCTCTGGCTATATGCTTGAATCAGCGTTAGAAGCAGGCCTCGCTGCTGCGGGTCTTCAAGCTACATTTACTGGCCCTATGCCAACACCTGCTGTTGCTTACCTAACACAAACATTTCGTGCAGAAGCAGGTATTGTTATTTCAGCATCGCACAACCCTTATTACGATAACGGTATCAAATTTTTCTCTTCTGAAGGTACAAAACTTCCGGATGACATCGAGTTGGCTATCGAAGCGGAGCTCGACAAAGACATCGAATGTGTGGAGTCTGCTGAATTAGGTAAAGCCGTTCGTCTAAATGACGCTGCAGGTCGTTACATTGAATTCTGCAAGAGCACATTCCCGCATAAGATGACGCTAGCTGGTATGAAAATCGTGGTGGACTGTGCCCATGGCGCTACCTACCATATTGCACCTGCTGTTTTCAAAGAACTTGGCGCAGAAGTGATTGCAATGGGTGTAGAGCCAAACGGCACTAACATCAACCACAAAGTCGGTGCGACAGATGTTAAAGCCCTACAAGAGCGTGTTCTTGAAGAAAAAGCGCATCTTGGATTAGCGTTTGACGGTGATGGCGATAGAATCATTATGGTTGATGAACTTGGTCATAAAGTTGATGGTGACCAAATCGCTTACATCATTGCTCGTGATGCTTTGCGTCGTGGTGAACTAAAGGGTGGTGTGGTTGGGACTCTAATGACTAACCTAGGTATGGAAAACGGCTTGAAACAGCTAGGAATTCCATTTGTTCGTGCTGCGGTTGGTGATCGTTACGTCATGGAGCAATTGCTTGCGAAAGGTTGGAAAATTGGTGCTGAAAACTCTGGTCATGTAATCCTACTTGATAAAGTGACGACAGGGGATGCGATTGTTGCCGCATTACAAGTGCTTGCCTCTGTGGTCGATAGCGAAATGTCTTTGAATGAATTGTCTCAAGGTATGACTCTATATCCTCAGGTACTAGAAAACGTTCGTTTTAGCGGTGATTCAAATCCATTAGAAGCGGAAGCGGTGAAAGCAGCAGTCGTGGAAGTTGAAGCCGAGCTTGGTCAAAAAGGTCGAGTGCTATTAAGAAAGTCAGGAACGGAGCCTCTTCTGCGTGTAATGGTAGAAGGTGAAGATGCTGATCTAGTACAAAGCTCTGCTCTGAAAATTGCTGAAGCCGTAAAAGCAAGCTGTTAGATAGAAGTTTGCTACCACTGATCTTTATATGGAACGTGTGAAAGGTCAGTGGTTGATTGAACTTATGTTACTAAATGCTCTTTTTTTAGACGGTTGGGTCCATAAGTCCGTGTTTTTGACAATTTTCTCTTGTCAGCCTGTGAGGGTTTCGCTAGTATTGCTCGGCCTTCAGTTAGGAGGTCGCTAGCCTTGTTCTTGAAATTTATATTTCGAACGGCGCTGGCTCAACAATTAGGAACATAGGTGGAAAAATGTTTACAGTTCTACTTGTGATTTACCTGTTGGCAGCGCTTGGTGTAATTGGCCTAGTGTTGATTCAACAAGGTAAAGGCGCAGATATGGGAGCCTCTTTCGGTGCTGGTGCTTCAAACACAGTGTTTGGTGCTAGTGGCTCAGGAAATTTCCTAACCCGAATGACTGCAGTTTTTGCAACAACATTTTTTATCCTTAGCTTAGTGCTTGGTAATATGTCTACACATAAGACTGAGTCACAATGGATTGACCCTACTCAAGGTCAAGTTATCCAGCAAGCTGAAGATGCAGCAAGTGAAATTCCAGCGCAAGGCGATGAAATTCCACAATAAGCGATAAAAAGCTTTTGATGCCGAGATGGTGAAATTGGTAGACACGCTAGCATGAGGTGCTAGTGCCTTTGGTGTGAGGGTTCGAGTCCCTCTCTCGGCACCATTTTACAAACTTGTAAAACATCTTGTTGAGCGTATAATGCTCGCAAGTCGGACGCGGGATGGAGCAGCTTGGTAGCTCGTCGGGCTCATAACCCGAAGGTCGTCGGTTCAAATCCGGCTCCCGCAACCAATTCTTTTTTAGGTTTTGGTGGCAAGTTTGCGCAGTGTGAACCTCACTGCGAGTTAAGTGTTTATCATGTGATAAAACGCTTAACACATCAGGGTCCAGCAACAAAAACCCCGACTTATTCGGGGTTTTTTGTTATCTGTGCATTTGTAAAATGCATATTTGATAATGTTTGCTTGGAATTTAAATTGGGCTCTGAGCCCTTTTTTTGTTTCTGGAGTGGTTAAATGACTGGTTTAGAAAGACAACTTACTGAAATGCTTGACGCTCCTGTAGCGGCATCGGGTTATGAGTTAGTTGGATTAGAATTTATTCGTGCAGGTGAGCACTCAACGCTACGTATTTACATCGATTCACCAAACGGTATCAATGTAGATGATTGCGCTGAAGTGAGTCATCAAGTAAGTGCAGTAATGGACGTTGAAGATCCAATTTCAGTGGCTTATAACCTTGAAGTGTCTTCTCCAGGTTTAGAAAGACCACTGTTCAAAGCAGAGCATTACCAGCAATTTATTGGTCACGAGGTAAGCATCGTTTTGAAGATGGCTGTAGCAAACCGTCGTAAATGGAAGGGTGATATCCAATCTGTTGACGGTGAGACTATTACGGTATTGGTTGAAGGAAAAGAAGAAGAGTTCGTCCTTAGCAATATTTCAAAAGCTAACCTGATCCCTAAATTTTAGTTCTCCTAGAGAGAAGAGCTTAAGAGGCTAGATTAATGAACAAAGAAATTTTAGCGGTAGTAGAAGCTGTTTCTAATGAGAAAGCAGTTCCTCGTGAGCGTATTTTTGAAGCGCTTGAAATCGCGCTAGCAACAGCAACCAAGAAAAAAAGCGAATTTGAAATTGAAGTGCGCGTTGAAATTGACCGTAAAACAGGTGATTTCGAAACGTTCCGTCGCTGGGAAGCTGTTGAAGAAGTTGAATTTCCAACAAAAGAAATCTCAATTGAAGCGGCTAAGTACGATGATGAAAGCATCGAACTAGGCGGTTTTATCGAAGACGAAATTGAATCTGTAACGTTTGACCGTATTACGACTCAAACAGCAAAGCAAGTTATCGTACAAAAAGTGCGCGAAGCTGAACGCGCTCAAATCGTTGAGCAGTTCATCGACAACGAAGGTGAGCTAGTTACAGGTGTGGTTAAGAAAGTTAACCGCGACACAATCATCCTAGATCTAGGTAACAACGCTGAAGCCGTTATCCTACGTGATGATCAACTACCTCGTGAAAACTTCCGTCCGGGCGACCGTGTACGTGGTCTTCTATATGCGGTTAAGCCTGAAGCTCGCGGTTTCCAACTGTTCATCACGCGTTCTAAGCCTGAAATGCTGGCTGAGCTATTCCGTGTTGAAGTACCTGAAATTGGTGAAGAGCTGATTGAACTAAAAGGTGCTGCTCGCGATCCTGGTTCTCGTGCTAAAATCGCTGTTAAAACAAACGATAAGCGTATTGATCCTGTTGGTGCGTGTGTTGGTATGCGTGGTGCACGTGTACAAGCGGTTTCTGGCGAACTTGGCGGTGAGCGTATCGATATTGTTCTTTGGGATGATAACCCGGCTCAATTCGTTATCAATGCAATGGCTCCTGCGGATGTTGCTTCTATCATCGTTGACGAAGATGCACACTCAATGGACATCGCTGTTGAAGCAGATAACCTAGCACAAGCTATCGGTCGTAGTGGTCAAAACGTACGTCTAGCTTCTCAACTTACTGGTTGGGAACTTAATGTTATGACTGTTGCTGACCTGCAGAAGAAACACCAAGAAGAAGCGGTTGCTTCAATTGAAAACTTCATGAAGCACCTAGATATCGAGCAAGATTTTGCAGAGCTTCTAGTTGAAGAAGGTTTCTCAACACTTGAAGAAGTTGCTTATGTTCCAGTTAACGAGCTTCTAGAAGTTGATGGCTTGGACGAAGGCATCGTAGAAGAACTACGTAGCCGTGCGAAAGACGCACTAACAACTCTTGCTTTAGCGCAAGAAGAAACATTCGATGGCGTTGAACCTGCAGAAGACCTATTAGGTCTTGAAGGTCTAGAGCGTGAAATGGCTTACAAACTAGCGTCAAAAGGTGTAGCTACACTAGAAGACCTAGCAGACCAAGGTGTTGACGAGCTAGAAGGCATTGAAGGCCTAACCGAAGAACGCGCTGGTGAGCTAATCATGGCAGCACGTAATATTTGTTGGTTTGGCGACGAAGAATAATTCAGCAAGGAGAGAGCGGTATGACACAATTAACAGTTAAAGCACTGAGTGAAGAGATTGGCACGCCAGTTGACCGCTTAATTGAACAACTTGCTGATGCAGGAATGAAGAAAGCAGGATCGGATCAAGTTTCAGATGCAGAGAAGCAAACACTTCTAACTCACCTGAAGAAAGAACACGGTGACACTACTGGTGAAGCTGAACCGACTCGCTTAACTCTTCAACGCAAGACCCGCAGCACACTAAGTGTTGCCGCTGGAGGCGGTAAGAGTAAGGATGTTCAAGTAGAAGTACGTAAGAAACGTACTTACGTGAAGCGCAGCGCAATTGAAGATGAAGCAAAACGTGAAGCTGAGGAAGCAGCTAATCGTGAAGCTGAAGAGAAAGCACAACGCGAAGCTGAAGAGCAAGCGCAACGTGCAGCTGCAGATAAAGCACAACGCGAAGCCGAAGAAAAAGCGAAACGAGAAGCGGATGCAAAACGTGACGTTGAAGAAAAGGCTAAACGCGTACAAGCTGAAAAGGCTAAGAAAGACATGAACGCAAAAAATGCAGACACTAACGCGCAAGCGAAGAAAGAAGCTGATGAACTAAAACGTCGTCAGGAAGAAGAAGCTCAGCGTAAAGCAGAGCAAGAAGCGGCTAAGCTAGTTGAAGAAGCGCGTAAACTAGCTGAAGAAAATGAAGCTCGCTGGTCTGAAGAAGAGAAGAAGAAGAAAGAACAAGAGAAATCTGCGGATTACCATGTAACCACTTCTACTTACGCTCGTGAAGCAGAAGATGCTGCGGACCAAAAAGAAGAAAAAGCGCCTCGTCGTCGTAAAAAGAAAGCGGCACCTGCTAACCAACCTGGTAACAACCGTGGCGGTCGTAACCAACGTGGTCGTGGCGGCAAAGGCAAACTGGCTAAGCCAACTTCAATGCAGCAAGGCTTCGATAAGTCTGCGACTGTAGCTAAATCTGATGTTGCTATCGGTGAAACTATCGTAGTTTCTGAACTAGCAAGCAAAATGTCAGTTAAAGCAACTGAAGTAATCAAAGTAATGATGAAGATGGGCGCTATGGCGACTATCAACCAAGTGATTGATCAAGAAACAGCGCAATTGGTTGCTGAAGAAATGGGTCACAAGGTAATCCTACGTAAAGAGAACGAACTGGAAGAAGCAGTACTAGCCGATCGCGACAGTGATGCAATTGCTGAAGGTCGTGCTCCAGTTGTTACTATCATGGGTCACGTTGACCACGGTAAAACTTCTACACTTGACTACATCCGTAAAGCACACGTTGCTTCAGGTGAAGCGGGCGGTATCACACAACACATCGGTGCATACCATGTAGAAACAGAAAACGGTATGATCACTTTCCTTGATACTCCTGGACACGCGGCGTTTACAGCTATGCGTGCACGTGGTGCTCAAGCGACAGATATCGTTGTACTTGTAGTAGCAGCAGACGATGGCGTAATGCCACAAACAATCGAAGCAATCCAGCACGCAAAAGCGGCGGGTGTACCTCTGATTGTTGCAGTGAACAAGATCGATAAAGAAGACGCGAACCCAGATAACGTTAAGAACGAACTAGCTCAATACGACGTTATTCCTGAGGAATGGGGCGGCGAAAACATGTTTGTTCATATCTCTGCTAAACAGGGTACAAACATCGACGGTCTTCTAGAAACGATTCTTCTACAGTCTGAAGTTCTTGAGCTAACAGCTGTTAAAGAAGGCATGGCTTCTGGTGTTGTTGTTGAATCTCGCCTTGATAAAGGTCGTGGTCCAGTTGCAACTGTTCTAGTTCAGTCTGGTACTCTAAACAAAGGCGATATCGTACTTTGTGGTCAAGAGTACGGCCGTGTTCGTGCAATGCGCGATGAGAACGGTAAAGAAATCCAAACTGCAGGTCCTTCTATCCCAGTAGAAATTCTAGGTCTATCTGGTGTTCCAGCATCAGGTGACGAAGCGACTGTGGTACGTGACGAGCGTAAAGCACGTGAAGTAGCGAACTACCGTCAAGGTAAATTCCGCGATGTTAAACTAGCACGTCAACAAAAAGCTAAGCTAGAGAACATGTTCTCTAACATGGCTGCTGGTGAAGTTGCTGAGCTTAACGTTGTTCTTAAAGCGGATGTTCAAGGTTCTGTTGAAGCAATCGCAGATTCTCTACGTAAACTTTCTACTGAAGAAGTGAAAGTGAACATCGTTGGTTCTGGTGTTGGTGGTATTACTGAAACTGATGCAGTACTTGCAGCGGCTTCGAACGCTATCATCCTAGGCTTCAACGTACGTGCTGATGCAACGGCTCGTCGTACAGTTGAGAACGAAAACCTAGATCTACGTTACTACTCAATCATCTACCAACTAATCGATGAAGTGAAACAGGCGATGGGCGGTATGCTTGCACCTGAATTCAAACAAGAAATCATCGGTCTTGCTCAAGTTCGTGACGTATTTAAGTCGCCTAAGCTTGGTGCAATCGCAGGTTGTATGGTTACTGAAGGTCTGATTAAGCGTAACAACCCAATCCGCGTACTTCGCGAAAACGTTGTTATCTACGAAGGTGAACTAGAGTCACTACGTCGCTTTAAAGATGACGTTCAAGAAGTTAAGAATGGCTACGAGTGTGGTATCGGCGTTAAGAACTACAATGATGTTCGCGTTGGTGACCAAATCGAAGTATTCGAGATTGTTGAAGTAAAACGTACTCTTGATTAATTGACTAAAATTACTAATGTAATCTTTTATAGATAGTTGGTAATTGGTTGTTGAATACGCCATGGGGGGCTGGTTACGACCATCCCCCCATTCTTTCTATTAGTGAGAAAAGAAAATGTCAAAAGAATTTAGCCGCACGCAACGTGTGTCTCAGCAGCTTCAAAAAGAGCTAGCTTTAATCCTTCAACGTGAGGTGCGTGATTCACGCATCGGCATGGTGACGATTTCAGACGTAGAAGTGTCTCGTGACTTAGCTTACGCAAAAGTGTTCGTGACTTTCCTATGTATTGGTGAGCAAACGCCAGAATCTTGTCTAGCAGCTCTTAAAGAGCATGAAGTGCCAATTCGTATGGCTCTTGGCAAGCGCATTCGTCACCGCCTAACGCCAGAGGTTCGTTTTACTTACGACAATACTTTGGTTGAAGGTATGCGTATGTCTAACTTAGTAAGTGAAGTACTAAGTGAAGATAAACGTAAGCAGCAAGAAGCTGGCCGTGATGAAGGTACTGAACCAAAAGGTGAAGAGTAATGGCTCGCCGTCGTAAAGGTCGCCCGATTAACGGGGTAATTCTATTAGATAAGCCAACTGGCATTTCATCTAATGATGCACTGCAAAAAGTAAAGCGTATTTACTTTGCAGAGAAAGCGGGGCACACCGGTGCTCTGGATCCTCTTGCGACTGGCATGCTGCCAATTTGTCTTGGTGAAGCAACGAAGTTTTCTCAGTTTCTTCTGGATTCTGATAAGCGTTATGTTGTGATTGCTAAGCTTGGTGAGCGTACCAATACTTCTGATTCTGATGGTGAAGTGGTTGAAACTCGCGAAGTGAACGTGACTCAAGAACAACTTGAGCGCTGCATTGAAAGCTTCAAAGGTGAAACTGACCAAGTTCCATCAATGTTCTCGGCGTTAAAATACCAAGGTAAGCCGCTGTATGAATATGCGCGTGCTGGTATCGAAGTGCCTCGTGAATCGCGTAAGATCACTGTGTACTCTATTGAACTGCTTCGCTTTGAAGGTGATGAAGTAGAGATGGAAGTTCACTGTTCGAAAGGTACTTACATCCGCACTATCACTGATGATCTGGGTGAGATGTTAGGTTGTGGCGCTCACGTGACCATGCTTCGTCGTACTGGTGTTGCGAAATACCCTTATGAACGCATGGTAACCTTAGAGCAGCTAAACGAGATCCTTGAACAAGCGCAGGAGCAAGAGATTGCACCGAAAGAGCTGCTTGATCCACTGCTGATGCCAATGGACACTGCGGTAGAAGACCTGCCGGAAGTTAACTTGAATGCAGAGCTGACTGATCTTGTTCAGCATGGTATGCCAGTTCAGGTTTCTGGTGCGCCAACTGAAGGTACGGTTCGCATGACAAGTGGTGAAGAGAAGCTGTTTGTGGGTGTGGCTCAGATTGCCGATGATGGCCGAGTAGCACCTAAGCGATTGGTGGTTTTTAGAGAAGAAGAACCGCAAGCGTAATTAAGTCGATACTTAGCCTATTTGATAAAAAGCGAATGCCGATAAATGGTATTCGCTTTTTTGTTTATTAGCTGTTCAATTGTTATTGCTCTGTAAGGGAAACTTCCCTATAATCCTCGGCTCGCGTAGCGGCTGAATCAGAGATTGGCTGCTACAAATATTAAACTACTCTTATCAGGAGAGAATTATGTCTCTGAATGCAGAAACTAAAGCAGCAATCGTTGCAGAATACGCACGCGCTGAAGGCGATACTGGTTCACCAGAAGTACAAGTAGCACTACTAACTGCTTCTATCAACCACCTTCAAGGTCACTTCAAAGCACACAAAGGCGATCACCACAGCCGTCGTGGTCTTCTACGTATGGTTTCTAGCCGTCGTAAGCTTCTTGACTACCTGAAAGGTAAAGACCTTTCTCGTTACCAAGACCTAATCAAGCGTCTAGGCCTACGTCGCTAATAGCGATGTCTGCAAAGACAGTTTGAAGAAAAAGGAGCATTTATGCTCCTTTTTTTGTGCCTGAGAAACAGATATGAAATCTATATAGCGTATAACTAGGTTTTTGGCTCTGAAAATGTCTCTTCTTAAAAAAATAGTTTATACTCTTGCACGCTCATAATTCTTTCAATTATGCGCTTTCACTTTGCTCAACAATTACAGTCACAGATGTCGGCCAATAGGTCGCGACTATTAAAAGTAGATGGCATTATTTTATAAATAACCTCCGTCTTTTTTTACTAGTCGCGATTAGTAATTGCTGAGTGCTCATTCACTAATTCTGAAGATGATTCTTCAGAAGAAGGAAATACAATGTTCGAAAAACCAGTAGTAAAAACGTTTCAGTACGGTAACCACACCGTAACTCTAGAAACAGGTGTTATTGCACGTCAAGCTACGTCTGCAGTAATGGTAACAATGGACGATACGTCAGTATTCGTTTCTGTTGTTGGTAAAAAAGAAGCGGTAGAAGGTCAAGATTTCTTCCCTCTAACAGTTAACTACCAAGAGCGTACTTACGCTGCTGGTAAAATCCCTGGTGGTTTCTTCAAGCGTGAAGGTCGTCCATCTGAAGGCGAAACACTAACGGCTCGTCTAATCGACCGTCCAATTCGTCCTCTTTTCCCGGATGCATTCAAAAACGAAGTTCAAGTTATCGCAACAGTAATGTCTGTAAACCCAGACGTTCAACCTGATATGGTAACTATGATTGGTACTTCGGCTGCTCTAGCTATTTCTGGTATCCCGTTCAACGGTCCTATCGGTGCTGCACGTGTTGGTCACATCGACGGTCAATTAGTACTTAACCCAAGCAACACTGAGCTAGAAACTTCTAAGCTTGACCTTGTTGTTTCAGGTACTGAAGGCGCTGTTCTTATGGTTGAGTCTGAAGCAGACAACCTAACAGAAGAAGAGATGCTATCAGCGGTAGTATTTGGTCACGATCAGCAGCAAGTTGTTATCAACGCGATCAATGAATTCGCAGCTGAAGTTGCTACTCCAGCTTGGGATTGGGTTGCTCCAGCAGAGAACACAGTTCTTAACACTCGCATTGCAGAGCTAGCAGAAGCTAAGCTAGTTGAAGCGTACCAAATTACTGAAAAAATGACTCGTTACGACCGCATCCACGCGATCGCAGCAGAAGTTAACGAAGTTCTAGTATCTGAAAACGAAGAAGTGAACCTAAAAGAAGTTCACTCTATCTTCCACGATCTAGAAAAAACAGTTGTACGTCGTAGCATCATCGCGGGTAACCCACGTATCGATGGCCGTGAAAAAGACATGGTTCGTGCGCTAGACGTACGTACTGGTGTTCTTCCACGTACACACGGTTCTTCTCTATTCACTCGTGGTGAAACTCAAGCTATCGTTACTGCGACTCTTGGTACGCAGCGTGATGCTCAAATCATCGACGAGCTAACTGGTGAGCGTAAAGATCACTTCCTACTACACTACAACTTCCCTCCATACTGTGTTGGCGAAACTGGTTTTGTAGGTTCTCCTAAGCGTCGTGAAATCGGCCACGGTAAACTGGCTAAGCGTGGTATTGCTGCGGTAATGCCTTCTGTTGAAGAATTCCCATACACAGTTCGTGTTGTATCGGAGATCACTGAATCTAACGGTTCTTCTTCAATGGCTTCTGTTTGTGGTACATCTCTAGCACTTATGGATGCTGGTGTTCCAATCAAGTCTTCTGTTGCGGGTATCGCAATGGGTCTTGTTAAAGAAGGCGATGATTTCGTTGTTCTTTCTGACATTCTTGGCGACGAAGATCACCTAGGCGACATGGACTTTAAAGTAGCAGGTACTAACGACGGTATCACTGCACTTCAAATGGACATCAAGATCGAAGGTATCACTAAAGAAATCATGCAAATTGCACTTAACCAAGCGCAAGGTGCACGTAAGCACATCCTTTCTGTAATGGATGAAGCGATTTCTGGTGCTCGTGAAGATATTTCTCAGTTTGCTCCTCGTATTCACACTATGAAGATCAACACTGACAAAATTCGTGACGTTATCGGTAAAGGTGGTGCTGTTATCCGTTCTCTATGTGAAGAGACTGGTACAACTATCGAAATCGAAGATGACGGTACAGTTAAAATTGCTGCAACTTCTGGTGAGCAAGCTGATGATGCAATCAACCGCATTAAAGCACTAACAGCTGAAGTTGAAGTAGGTACTATCTACACTGGTAAAGTTGCTCGTCTGGCTGACTTTGGTGCATTCGTGACTATCCTTCCAGGTAAAGACGGTCTAGTACACATTTCTCAAATCGCTGATAAGCGCATCGAGAAAGTATCTGACTACCTAACTGAAGGCCAAGAAGTTCAAGTTAAAGTACTTGAAATCGACCGCCAAGGCCGTGTACGTCTAAGCATGAAAGAAGCAGTAGAAAAGCCAGCTGAAGACGAAGCACCTGCAGCTGAATAATTCTAATGTTTATGAATCGATGAGCTAGCGCTTTTTAGCGTTTTCTAGCCCATACGATTAAAAGCATGTTATAAAGGGAGCATATCGCTCCCTTTTTTTATTGCGGTCTTAACAGGAGTATTTATTCGTGAAATGGTTTCAAACCGCGAGTTTGTGTTTGTTAATTACACTGACGGGCTGTGCTTCAACATCCGATAACACAAGCCAGCAGTGGGTATACCCTCCGATGGCTGTGCCTCTACAGGCAACGGTTCAGCAAGAAGTTCAGATAGCGCGCCTTACCCAGTTATTGCAACGTACAGATTTAAACAATGAAATACGTGCAAAGATGTTATTTGAGCGCGGTAACTATTATGACAGTGTCGGATTACGTGATTTAGCGCGTCTCGACTTTAACCAGTCACTTTCATTAAACCCAGCGCAACCTGACATTTTCAACTTATTGGGCGTTTATTTTACTCAGGTCGGAGAGTTTGATGCGGCTTATGAATCTTTCGATTCTACGTTAGAGCTGGATCCTACAAACTCATACGCTGAGCGAAACCGCTCCATCGCACTTTATTATGGTGAGCGCTACGAGCTGGCCAATGAAGAAATGATGAAACACTACGCTGACGATCCTAGCGATCCATTTAGAGCATTGTGGTCTTATATTATCCAGTTTGAATTGGATCCCGTTCAAGCGAAAGCGGACCTTGAGTCTCGCTACCTAGAGCGTGATGAGTCTTGGGGGTGGGTTCTGATTGCAATAATGCTCGAAGACATCACTGAAGAGCAGGCGTTTAAAGCCATTTTGACAGGCACGCGTGATAACACCTTACTTGCCCAGAGATTAACGGAAACGTATTTCTATTTAGCTAAGCGTTATCATATGAAAGGGGATTACGCGAACGCGATATCTTTGTATAAGTTAGCACTGTCTTTCAACGTTTATGAGTATGTCGAGCATCGCTATTCATATTTGGAGCTAGGGCGTATTTTCGATCAAGTACAAGCTGATCGTATCGCACAGGCGAAAGCGCAAGAAGCTTCTCAGTAACGCCATTAGAGTTTATTTCTAAAAGAACCGCTGCTTGTCAGCGGTTTTTTATTGCACATAATAAATGTGTTGTTAAAATAGTTAGCATCGCTAACTAAATTTAATTTCCTATGCTTACCGAAAACTTAGAAAAGATAGAGCGTTTTGCCGCGAAAATTTGGCGAGTACATAGCAAAGAAGATCCGATTGGGCAGCTAAGTTTCAATGAATACGACTATTTGAAAGTGATTCAATCAGCACCGGAACCAATTCGGCTGACTGATCTCGCACAGGAGATGGAAGTCACTAAACCATCGGCAACCAATATGGTTAAAAGGTTAGAAAGAAAAGGCCTTGTGGAGCGTAAAGTGTGTATTGAAGATGCGCGTTCTAAACGAGTGGCTTTAACGGCGCAAGCGACATTGGGGTTAAAGGAAGAAAGCAAGGTATATGGAATTATGTCTAAAGGGATCGAGAAAAAACTCTCGAAAGAAGAAGCTTTTCAATTAAACCAATTGTTAAGCAAAGCCCTAAAATAAAATTTATCGAATTAGTTAGCTTAGTTAACTAAATGTAGAAACAGAGATACTCCTATGAACAATTCAATCTATCGCCAATTTTGGCGTTATACCATTCCAACCGTTGCAGCCATGCTGGTTAATGGCTTGTACCAAGTGGTTGATGGTATTTTCATCGGCCGTTATGTAGGCGCAGATGGTTTGGCGGGGATCAATGTCGCGTGGCCAGTGATCGGCACCATCCTAGGTGTGGGCATGATGATTGGTGTTGGTACCGGTGCATTGGTTTCGATTAAACAAGGCGAGAAAAAAGCGAATGAAGCCAAGCAAACTCTCGCTACTGGCATGCTTTTACTGCTTGGGCTTGCGCCGATTGTTGCCACCATACTGTGGTTCTTTTCTGATGATTTCTTGATATTGCAGGGAGCAACAGGAAGAGCGTTAGAGTTAGGGGTTCAGTATTTAGACATTTTAATTGTGTCGAGTGTTTTCTCGTTAGGCTCAATCGCCATTCCTTTCTTATTGCGTAATGATGATAGTCCAAATCTTGCTACGGTTTTGATGATTGTTGGTGCTGTGATCAATATTGCTCTAGATTATGTGTTTATCGCAATGCTTGGTTGGGAACTGACTGGTGCGGCAATAGCGACAGGTATCGCGCAGATGACAGTGACGGTGTTAGGTGTTGGGTACTTTTTCTCATCACGTGCCAAAGTACGCCTCAGCTTGAAGTGTTTGGTACTTAGATTGGAGTATTTGCCGACTATTCTAACTATAGGTATCTCGAGCTTCTTTATGTACGCTTACGGCTCCATGATGGTGGCCGTCCATAATCTATTGTTTACAGAGTATGGCAGTTCGTTGTTGATCGGAGCTTATGCGATTATTGGCTATATCGTGACGGTTTATTACCTCACAGTAGAAGGTGTTGCTAATGGTATGCAGCCACTTGTTAGTTATCATTACGGCGCTAAGAATCACAATAATATACGCAAACTGCTCAATGTCGCGATGGTCACTTCTGTAGTAGGTGGTGTTATCTTTGTGATTTTGTTGAATGTATTTCCGTACCAAGCGGTATCTGTTTTTAACTCACAAGATACAGAGCTCATCGAAGGTGCAGTCTTGGGGATAAAACTGCACATGTTCGCTTTATTCTTAGATGGATTCTTAGTCGTGGCTGCCGCTTATTATCAGTCGGTGAATAAAGGCAGTAAGGCGATGTTCGTGACAATCGGCAATATGCTTATTCAATTGCCATTCTTATACTTGCTACCCAAATTATGGGGCATTACAGGAGTATGGATTGCTTACCCAATATCCAATATCGCGTTGAGTCTTATCGTGATAGTGATGTTGGCTAAAGACGTGAGAAAGCTCACGGAGCCTATGGGGCAGCCAGTAACCGTATAAATAAAGGTCTAGCAATGTGCTAGACCTTTTTCTTTAGATGTTTTTGACTTCTAACCCTGCTAGTTGGTGCCAGTAGCCATTGCATTGGCGATCGGCAACCGTTTGAGGGTTTTCACCTTTCTCATTTGCTCTAAACTTATCGACTTCAGAGAAGGTATCTAACCCCAGAGGACTGAGTCGTACCACATCGACTAATTGATCCATGCTTGGCAAATCATTCACAAGGTTATAGCAGTAGCCAGATTGGGTTTGAATGCCGTTAAGGTTAAAGACCGATTGACCTTCTTGGCTATCTACTTGTAAGCCTGTTGGGTAATTGATACAGCAAGTTTCGCAGTCATCTTTGGCTTTGTTTTCTGCTCTCGCCGTGAAGCAGCGAGCAGAGTAGGCGAGCGGAAGATAGCCATGGCTGAATACTTCGACTTCAAACTTATTACGTATATTTAAGTCGTCGCATTGTGTCAGTACGTTAGTTAGCCACTCGCGAGACAGCTCCACAGGCATACACCAGCGTGTCATTCCTTGTTTCAAGAATAAGTTCAGGGTGTGTGCATTGTAGGTATTCACCGCAGGCCCAACGACAAATGGGACTTTGTTTTGACTTGCAAGCTGAATAGCCGAAACATCGTTTGCTTCAATAGCAAAATCACCGTTGTCGATGTACTTCTTCATGACATTCACTTCGCTCGGGGCTTCTAGCAGTGCCATTGTGGATAGCACTACTTGTTTCCCTGAAGAAGAAAGCTCTTTAGCGATATCTAACCAGTGTTTAACTTTCATTTCTCGGCGCTTAGAACATACAGATTCGCCTAGATAAATAATGTCTGCTGAGCTTGATTTTGCTTGCTCGTAAAAGCTTTCTACGTCCTGCTTAGGCCAAAAGTAAAGTAGGGGACCTAGAGCGTATTTCATCGAGTTATCCATTACTGTTCCTTATTGCCATTTACGGTGGTAAGCACCAAGAGTTGTCTGTGTACCTTCTGATACGTTTGCAAGGGCTGCATCCCATGCTTGTTCAACCTGATATTGTTCTGGGTTGGCGAGGTAGCGATCGATCGCAGCGCGCCAGGTTCGAGTTACTTGCTCTACGTAAGCAGGGCTACGCTGACGTCCTTCAATTTTCACTGAAGCCACGTTTGCGGAAAATAGTTCCGGTAACATAGAAAGGGTATTGAGACTTGTTGGTTCTTCTAGAGCGTGATAACGCTTGCGTTCACCTTCAATGTCCGCTTCGAAGCGACCCTTACATAGAGTCGGGTAGCCTGCATTTTCTCCCGCGGAATATTTATCGATTAAGATCTCATTTAATCGAGATTCTAAACCTGATTCAGTTTCTTGCCATCGAACGTATTTTGCCGGAGAGCAAGCGCCAACCGTATTCGGAGATTCCCCTGTCATGTAAGAAGATAAGTAGCAGCGCCCTTCTGCCATGATGCAAAGGCTACCAAAAGCGAAGACTTCAAGATCAACGTCTGAGCTGATATTTCGAGATAGCTGTTTTACTTGGTGAATCGATAATACGCGTGGCAACACGACGCGTTTTACATTGAAGTTCTGATGATAAAAATCGATCGCGGCAGCATTGGTTGCAGAGGCTTGAACAGAAAGGTGTAATTCTAAATCTGGGTATTTGTTGGCAGCGTACTCAAGTACCGCAATATCAGCGACAATTAATGCATCGACACCAAGCGCAGCGGCGTTATCGACGGCATTGGTCCAACGCTCAAAGCCATTAGGGTGCGCGAAAGTATTAAGTGCAACGTGAATTTTCTTGTTCCGGTCATGAACATACTGGACTGCTCTATCCAGTTTTTTGCCCGCAAAGTTAAGACCAGCAAAGTGTCGTGCGTTGGTATCATCTTTGAAGCCGATGTATACCGCATCTGCTCCGCAATCAATTGCTGTTTTTAGGGCAGGTAAGTTACCTGCTGGACATAGGAGTTCCATTTGCTCACTACCAATAGAAAAATCGAGACGAGCATTTTATGAAGGATTATGAATAGCAAAATTGATGTAAGGCAGGTTTAGTTGAATAAATCAGGTTTTACTCAATTAGAGGTACAGTCTTGGCTAGTTTTTATGACGTCGGTTTTGTGCAAATAACTCTTCGACTTCTTCTTTTGGTTGAGGGCGATAGAAATGGAAGCCTTGAATTGAGTTACAGTTTAGATTTGAAAGCAATGTGGCTTGTTCGCGAGTCTCCACTCCTTCCGCTACAACCGTTAAGTTTAGAGACTTACCTAAGTTAATGATGTTCTCGATAACGGTGACTTGTTTTGGCAACGTGTCGATATCAGTGATGAAAGCGCGGTCTATCTTTAATTCATCGATTGGGAAGCGTGCGAGATAAGAAAGAGATGAGTAACCCGTACCGAAATCATCAATTGATAGGGCAAAGCCCAGTCGTTTAATAGCATTAAGCATCTGTAACGTATGGTCGCTATCACTCATTACCGCACTTTCGGTTAACTCAAATGTGATGGCGCTTGGATCTAAGTCAGTCGAGCGCAGTAGTTTTTCCATGAAATCGATGAGCTTCGGGTTACCAAACTGCTCTGGAGATAAGTTGATTGCGACTCTTCCAGGCAGTATTCCTTGCATTTTCCAACGTTTAACGGTAGCAAAGACTTCACGCATGACGACGCGACCTAAGTGTTCGATCAAGCCTGCTCTTTCTGCGACAGGGATGAATGCACCAGGGCTGATATAGCCTTCGACAGGGTGTTTCCAACGAACCAGCGCTTCAGCCCCATTAATACTGAAGTCTCGGGCGTTTACCTTGGGTTGGTACCACACTTCTAGCCCGTTTTGCTGTAAGGCTTTTTGAAGCTCGATCTCTAACCATAAGCGCATGCGCGCTTCTTTGTTCATTTGATCGTTGAATTTGATGAGTCGGTTTCGGCCACGATCTTTTGCTTCATACATCGCAGTGTCGGCATTTTGCAATAAGATACGAGCATCATTGCCGTCTTGTGGGAATAAAACACTGCCAATCGAGCAGGCTAAGCGTTTACTAAAATGGTGGAGATCAAAGGGCTGGTTAATCAACGCTATGATTTTTTCTGCCAACATTTCTGCCATGTGGCTGTTCTCTGGCTCAGGTAAGATGATACCAAACTCATCGCCACCTAAGTGTCCAAGTACAGCATGCCTCGGCAAGAGTCGCTTTAAACGAGACGAAACTTCTTTAATGACTTTGTCACCGATGTGGTGTCCTAAGGAGTCATTAATGTTTTTAAAATTGTCGATATCTAGGTAGAGCATCACAACTGGCGTGCTGTTATGAATAAACTGCTCTAATCGCTTTGTAAAACCCACTCGGTTATAGAGCTGAGTCAAAGCGTCGATATACGCATCTTCATTATCACTGGTTGCAAGTTGCTTTGGAGCATCTTGCGAATCTTGAAGTAATACGATTTGAGCTTCGTGCCCGAGCAATGCCGTAGAGTCAACATGCAGTTGGATTTTACGCTCAAACCCGCAGCGGGGGCCTGTCAAACAAACCAAACCAGACTCTGGCACTAAAGCGCCAATTTTATTGTTAAAGACTGTTTTGGTTTGTTCATCGATAAATAGTCGACCGAGCTCTTCACCAACAAGTTCTGCCGCGGAATTAAACCCGAGTAAGCGTGCTGCTGCGGGGTTAGCGGACAAAATGTAGTCATCTTCGACTTGAAGTAAACCATCAGGCAGTAGCTGAGTTAGCTTATGAAATTTAGATTCAGACTCTTCTAAAGAGCGAATCAGCACTTGGTTTTCAGAGGTGTCGATAGCGTGAAAGATAACGTATTCAGGTCGTTTGTCTTTTTCGATTGGAGAAAGGCTAAAGTGAATACTGGTTTCTAGGTCGGTTTCGTTAAGAGTGATTTCAGCTTCAATGGATTCACCATTAAAGGCTCTGTCATAGTACGGCTTGATGTGTTTATAGAATTGTTCACCGAGGATTTGGCTGTCGTTCATCCCAACCATCTCAGCTTGGCTTAACCCTGCAATATCACAATAGCGTTCGTTCACCATGCAATAGTTATGTTGGCTGTCGATCACTGCAAAAAAGAACGGGCTGTTCGAAGTGAGTTTTGCAAACCATTGCTGTAGTTGCTGGGGAAGCATCAAAGTACTACCATTCTCCAAAAGCTGAGTGTTCACCTATTGGTGAAGTAGATATTAAGTTAACTATAACTGTGATTTTATATATATAAAAGCGTCAATAACAATGCGATATTGTTTGATACATAACAGTAATCTAGGTTGGCACATCATCTATGATGGTTCAATTGTTATTGATAAAGTTACGGATAAGTCACGTGATAAACAAGATACGTACTCAACTAGTTCAAAATGCAGCATCAATTTTGCGATCTCCAGTCCAGTTATTGCCTAAATCTGTACAAAAAAGAGCCTTGCTGGAAGGCCTAAAAACGGTGTTTAAAGAAGCTTTGGAAGACGGCGACTTTGAATTCTTAGAAGATAAGTGGTTGAAAGTTTCCATAAAAGACATGGGCTTGAGTTGGTGCATTAGCTATCAAGATGAAAAGCTCGTTGTGGCCAATGGCGAGGTAGCAGAAGATGTGAGCTTTAGCGGCAATTTAAATGACCTCGTTCTGATTGCCGGGCGTAAAGAAGACCCTGATACCTTATTCTTCCAGCGACGCTTAAGTATCGAAGGGGATACTGAGCTGGGGTTGGAAGTGAAAAACTTAATGGACAGTGTCGATTTAGAACTATTACCCGCACCAGTCCAAACCTTGTTAAATCAATTAGCTGATTTTGTGCAGAAAGGGGTACAATCCTCTCAACCACAAAATGAGGTAATGAATGCTTATTCGAACTGAAGCACCTGCAGATATCCTAGCCATTGACCGATTATTAAAATCGGTATTTGAAACGGACGCAGAAGCAAACCTAGTCATGAGTTTGCGAGAAAATAGCCACCTGACACTCTCTTTAGTTGCGTGTTCGGATGAAGGCGAAGTGATTGGCCACCTAATGTTTAGCCCGGTCCATCTGAATGGGGAAGATAACAATTGGCAAGGGTTAGCGCCTTTAGCGGTGAAATCTGCCTATCGTAAACAAGGTATTGGTGCTTCTTTGATAAAAGAAGGGCTAGCGTCTCTTTTTGAATTTGGTTATCCAGCATGTGTCGTTCTGGGCGATCCTAATTACTACGGTCGATTTGGTTTTAAATCCGCAAGCGAATTCAATTTCAATTGTGAGTGGGATGTGCCGGAAGGGGCATTTCAGGCGATTGAGTTGGCAGAAGGTTGTTTTTCTGGTCATTCAGGTAAGATTGAATACAGCCCTGAATTTGCACAGCTATAATGAGAAGCTAGCTTACAGTGAATGAAGGAGCTTGATGCTCCTTTATTTTTTGTTAGTATCTGCCCGGTTCAATAAGGGTTTATTTATGCCGCAAAACCAAATGCAATACCTACAAGAAATGGGAATTAGTTACTGGGAACTTTGTCACCCAGATCGCCTGCAAGGTTACCAAGTACAACCTGTACAGCTTCCTGAAAGTTGTAAGTTGTTGCTTGTTTCCCCTGAAAAACCAACAGGGCAGCTGGCGGACATGTTTGAACGTGTCTTGAAAAGTATTAAGTTGAATCTCGAACAAGCCCTTTTCTTATCACCGAATGAAGTGAGTGCTTTAGATACCAGTCACCTCGAATGGGTATGGTTCGCTGGATGCCAAGTTCAACACGACATAACCGCTAAAACTTTACAATCTCCGTTGTTGTCCGATATTGATGGAAACAACCAACAGCGCCGCGCACTGTGGCAGCAGATTTGTAGCTATGAGTAATCAATTTATTCCACTGAACCCATCCCATGTTGAACAAGTGTGGGCAATAGAGCAACAGGCTCACTCACACCCATGGAAAGCCTCTATGATAGAGGATGTCGATAGTCGCGGGGCTTGTCATCACGTATTGGTCGTGGGTGATAAAGTGGTCGGCTACTTTTATGCGCAGAATATCGTAGGTGAAGTCACTTTATTGAATATTGCTGTCTCGCCTGATGAGCAAGGTAAAGGCTATGGTAAAGCGCTCATTGAGTTCTTTTTGGCAATGTGTGAACAAGTCAAAGCTGAAAGTGCTTGGTTAGAAGTTCGAGAGAGTAACCACAGTGCTTTTGGACTTTACGAATGGGTTGGCTTTAACGAAGTGGATAGGCGCCGTAACTATTACCCAACGGCAAAGGGGAAAGAAGACGCCATCATCATGAGTTACCTTTTCTTTTAGCTACTCTTAGCTAAGGGCTCAGACTCTAAGTCATAGTGTGGGTGAAGTAACCTTTGAGTCACTTCACTCACAGGAAGAGGCTTATCAAATAAGTAGCCTTGGAACTGTTTGCAGCCTAAAGCTTTCAGAGACTCAAGTTCTAACTTGTCTTCTACGCCTTCCGCAATGACTTCTAAATTCAATCTTCTTGCCGTCATTATGATGGTATCCACAAGAGCTTGATCGCTTTCATCGAGATGCAGCTGCGTAACGAATGAGCGGTCAATTTTAAGAACATCAACGGCTAAATGTTTTAAGTAACGTAACGATGAGTAACCAGTACCGAAATCATCAATAGAGATTTGTAGGTCGTGCTCTTTCAGCTTCGCCATTTTTTGTATGGCATCATCCACATTCTCCAATAGCAAACTTTCTGTGATTTCAAGTTCGATATGCTTCCCGGTAATGCCTGCCTGCGACAAGGTATGAGTAATGTGTTCGACAAACGATTCTTGCGAGAACTGCAACGTACTAATGTTAATGGCTAAGCGATGGAAGCTTGGCGGTAAAACCCCTTGCTTCTCCCATTTAGCGTATTGGTAGCATGCTTGTTCAATAATCCAATCACCTATTTGTAATATTTGTCCCGTTTCTTCGGCAATCGGCATAAAGACGCCTGGAGGCAGCAAGCCCCTTTCAGGGTGATTCCACCGAATTAAGGCCTCGACGCCAATGACCTCGTGCTGATCATTGACCTGTGGCTGGTAGTAGAGTTCCAGTTGCTCTTTACTTAATGCCTCATGGAGCCCTTTTTCAATATCCAAAAAGGACTCGACTTGCGCCTGCATTTCTGGCTCGTAGAACATGTATTTATTTCTACCTGCGACTTTCGCCCGGTACAGGGCAGTGTCGGCTTGGCGCAGTACATCAATGCTAGTGGCGTCGACCGATGGGAAAACGGATATACCAATACTCACGGTACAGTAAAGTTGGTGGTCGTCGATCGAATATGGATTGGAGATCAAAGCCAATAACTGTTTTGCCATGTCTGGCGCATGCTCTGGCTGGATGTTTGGCATCAGAATGGTGAATTCATCCCCCCCGATTCGAGCGGCGAGATCCCCTTCTTTTACCCATGCCTCAATTCGCATCGATATGGCTTTGATTAAGTGATCGCCAATGGTGTGACCTAGCGAGTCATTAATGGTTTTAAAGCGATCAAGATCGAGATAAAACAGTGCGCCAGAAGTATGAGACTTTACTGCGGAGCTAATTGTGGAATTGAGAGTTTTCAGTAACAAACTGCGATTCGCGAGCCCGGTTAAAGAGTCGTAATACGCTAGTTGATTGAGTTGGCTTTCTGCTGCTTCACGCGCTTGCCATAAATTATGGAATGACGTCGCCAAGCGACTCAGCTCATCTTGTCGGTTAGCCGTGGGCAGTGGAAGGGCGGTTTGACGATCTTGCAGCGACTTAACCCACTCGATCAAAGTGACAATCGGCTTTGAAAGTTTGTAGTAAAAGAAAGCCAGCAAGATGGTGGTCAAAAGTATGTTTCGGATCAGATCAAAAATAAGGATCCGACTTGATTTAGAAATAAAAGCTTCCGCTATTGTGGATCCATTGACAGAAAAGCTGAGTTTACCTACCACGACGTTCGAGTTTGGTTGGTGGAGTTCCACACTGTAAAAAGGGGTGGCAGGAGTAAGGAAATCGGAAAGTATTTGAGTAATGAGATCTTGTGTGCCTATTACACGATCTTTTTTGGTCAGCATATCGCCAAAATCATCAACAATTTCAACGCTATATACCGCGGAATCCATCATTAAACTGGACGCCACTTGTTCGGCAAGTAGATGATTTAAATGGTATGCAGCTTGGCTAGCATTCGAATAGTTTTGAAGAAGCTTGAATTGGTAATGCTCTTCAATACGAGTTTGTTCCTGATGAAGATCCACCAAGATATGGTACAAACTGAAACAAACTCCTAGAACAACTGAGACTAAGAATACTGTTTTGGCTTGTTTAAACGCTAAAGAATGTATTTTTTTTGTACTCGTCATACCTAAAACCAAAATCCCCTATCTATTTAGTTATAGCTCATATTTATTGATAGTTTAGTTATCCTGAATATTTTCATTAACATCAGTGATCCATCATGACGATTCTTTACTCACAGACAAGTTGCCCATTGAGCCAATATAGGGGAAAATACGCCGCAATCAGATTCGCCTAGCTAGATTTGTCTAAACAACCCGCTTGTTTTACTGCTAGCCCATAAAGAAGATCACATTCATGTCAAATACACCATTTATTGGTGAGGTATCTAAACGTAGAACCTTCGCCATTATTTCTCACCCGGATGCGGGTAAAACCACGATTACCGAAAAAGTACTTTTATTCGGAAACGCCATTCAAAAAGCGGGTACCGTAAAAGGCCGTGGCTCTAACCAGCATGCTAAATCTGACTGGATGGAAATGGAAAAAGAGCGTGGTATCTCGGTAACCACATCGGTTATGCAATTTCCTTACAATGAATGTTTGGTAAACCTGCTTGATACTCCAGGGCACGAAGATTTCTCTGAAGATACTTACCGTACCTTAACGGCGGTAGACTCTTGTTTGATGGTGATCGATGCGGCGAAAGGTGTCGAGGATCGTACACGTAAATTGATGGAAGTAACGCGTCTACGTGATACACCAATCGTAACGTTTATGAACAAACTTGACCGTGATGTTCGTGACCCAATGGAAGTGTTAGATGAAGTAGAAAGCGAGCTAGGTATGGCTTGTGCACCTATCTCATGGCCAATTGGTTGTGGTAAAGAGTTTAAAGGTGTGTATCACATTCACCGTGATGAAACGATCTTGTACGAATCTGGCCACGGCCACGAAATCCAAGAAGTTCGTATCATCAAGGGTCTAGATAACCCTGAGCTAGATGCCGCGGTAGGTGCTGATCTTGCGGAAAGCGTACGAGAAGAGTTAGAGCTTGTTATCGGTGCTTGCCCAGAATTTGATCACGATTTGTTCCTTGCGGGCGAGCTAACGCCTGTTTACTTCGGTACCGCATTAGGTAACTTTGGTGTTGACCACATGCTTGATGGCTTGACTGAATGGGCTCCAGGTCCACAAACGCGTCAAGCTAACGAGCGTGAAGTGGTTGCGACGGAAGAAAAGTTCTCTGGCTTCGTATTTAAGATCCAAGCAAACATGGATCCTAAACACCGCGACCGTATTGCTTTCATGCGTATCGTATCGGGCACCTATAGCCAAGGTATGAAGATGAATCATGTTCGTACCGGTAAGAACGTTAGCATTTCAGATGCGGTAACATTCATGGCGGGTGACCGTTCTCGTGCAGAGAAAGCTTATGCGGGTGACATCATCGGTCTGCACAACCACGGTACGATTCAAATTGGTGATACGTTCACTCAAGGTGAAAGCCTGAAGTTCTCTGGTATTCCTAACTTCGCTCCTGAACTGTTCCGCCGTATTCGTTTACGTGACCCTCTAAAGCAGAAACAGTTACTTAAAGGCTTGGTTCAGTTGTCTGAAGAAGGTGCGGTACAAGTATTCCGTCCACTGCAAAATAATGACCTTATTGTTGGCGCGGTTGGTGTACTTCAATTCGACGTAGTTGTGGCTCGTTTGAAAGCGGAATACAACGTAGAAGCAATCTACGAAAGCGTGAACGTTGCGACAGCACGTTGGGTTGAATGTGGCGATGCTAAGAAACTAGAAGAGTTTAAGCGTAAGAACCAAACTAACCTTGCGTTAGATGGCGGCGATAACTTGTCTTACATTGCGCCAACTATGGTGAACTTAAACCTAGCGTCTGAGCGTTTCCCTGATGTTGAGTTCCGTGCAACACGTGAGCACTAATACCAAGCTTATCAGCTAACGTCGTGTTAATTGCGCTGTTAGTGTGAAATAAAAACGTCTATTGTTCTGCAATAGGCGTTTTTTATTGGGGTGAATAGGAGGGGATATGTTGGCTTGGCTTAAGGTTTGGATAAAAAAGTATGATAATTGGTGTAAACAGCTTGGATTGACGCCGGAAAACAAGCGTAGCTGCGTTCCATATCGCTCAGACCCTACTAATGACAGCGAACGAAAAGGTTGATCAAGGTGACCGCTTCGATAGATTTCTTTTTGTTTGATACGCATTGCCATCTAGATTTCGGGGCCTTTCCTCAAGGCGCCTCTCATTATATAGAAGAAGCTAAACACGCTGGCGTTGAAAAACTGCTGTTACCTTCAATAGGGCCAAACAACTGGCAGCAAGTAATGGCAATCGGAAATGAGCACTCCAATGTGTACTTTGGTTTGGGTGTGCATCCATATTTTCTTAATGATTACTCATTGGGTGCGCTTGAAGAACTCGACATGCATTTAAAAGCGTTGCCAAACCAGTGTGTTGCGCTCGGGGAGTGCGGCTTGGACTTTGCGGTTGATGTTGAACGCTCTAAGCAAGAGACCTTCTTTGTAAATCAGCTAGAGCTCGCTAAAAAACATCAGCTGCCGCTTATTGTTCACGAACGAAAATCTTATAACCGTTTGATTCAGCTGATTAAGCAACATCGATTTGAAAACGGTGGAGTGGTTCATGGCTTTTCGGGGAGCGAACAGCAGGCGAACGAGTGGATAAAGCTTGGCTTTTATATTGGAGTAGGGGGGACGATTACCTACCCTAGAGCGAAAAAAACACGCACCACCATTGCCCGCTTACCACTTTCCCGTTTGGTTTTGGAAACAGATGCACCGGATATGCCATTTCATGGCCGCCAAGGTAATGTAAATCATTCGAAATACCTACAGGCGTTACTAGATGAACTTTCTTTGATTAGAAAGGAAACAAAGCAATCGATTGCTTCTCAAGTCTGGGAAAATAGCCATAAAGTATTCGGTATATGTGAATAGAATCTGAATATTTTGTTTATCGTTTGCCTAGATTACAGCTCACCTGTGATTTGCATCACAGATGTGTGTGAATGACACATGAATCTTATACCAAAGTGTGAAGGCGGCATTACTTTATTAGTGGTCGCATGAGTATAATTGCCTCCGCTTTATAGCTCCATTTTGTAACACGCCAATAAATAACTAATAAGGAAGTCATAAACTATGAGCCTGTTTATGAGCCTAGTCGGCATGGTTGTACTGATTGCAATCGCAGTACTACTATCTGACAACCGCAAAGCTATTAATATCAGAACAGTGGGTGGCGCTTTCGCTATCCAATTCGCACTTGGTGCATTTGTACTTTACATCCCTTGGGGTCGTGATCTACTTGCAGGTTTCTCTGCTGGTGTAGCAAACGTGATCGACTACGGTAAAGACGGTACTGGTTTCCTATTCGGCAGCCTAGTTAACTTCTCTGTTGACGGTATCGGTTTCATCTTTGCATTCCAAGTTCTACCGACTCTAATCTTCTTCTCAGCACTTATCTCTGTACTTTACTACATTGGTGTTATGCAATGGGTTATCAAGATTCTTGGTGGTGGTCTACAAAAAGCACTAGGTACTTCTCGTGCCGAATCTATGTCTGCAGCAGCTAACATCTTTGTTGGTCAAACTGAAGCGCCACTAGTGGTTCGTCCGTTTGTTCCAAAAATGACACAGTCTGAGCTATTCGCAGTAATGTGTGGTGGTCTAGCATCTGTTGCTGGTGGTGTACTAGCTGGTTACGCTTCTATGGGTGTACCTCTAGAGTACCTAGTTGCCGCTTCATTCATGGCAGCACCAGGTGGTCTTCTATTCGCTAAAATCATCAAACCTGAAACTGACACGCCAGATGACAACATCGCTGACGAAATGGACGGTGGCGATGACAAACCAGCTAACGTTATCGACGCAGCAGCTGGTGGTGCATCAGTAGGTCTACAACTAGCACTTAACGTTGGTGCAATGCTTCTAGCATTCATCGGTCTAATCGCTCTTATCAACGGTATCCTAGGTGGCGTTGGCGGTTGGTTCGGTATGGAAAACCTAACTCTAGAACTTCTTCTAGGTTGGATCTTCGCTCCGCTAGCATTCATCATTGGTGTTCCATGGGAAGAAGCAACTATCGCTGGTTCTTTCATTGGTCAGAAGACAGTTGTTAACGAATTCGTTGCATACCTAAACTTCGTACCATACGTTGGTGAGAACGCTCAAATCGTTGAAGCGACTGGCCAAGTAATGTCTACTAAGACTCAAGCAATTATCTCGTTCGCTCTATGTGGTTTCGCAAACCTTTCTTCTATCGCGATTCTACTAGGTGGTCTAGGTGGTCTAGCTCCAAACCGTCGTCACGACATCGCTCGTATGGGTGTTAAAGCGGTTATTGCTGGTACTCTATCTAACCTGATGGCAGCGACAATTGCTGGCTTCTTCCTATCTTTCTAATTAAGTAGATTAGATTATATAGACGCCACTTTAATATCGCCCCGTAGCAAGAAATTGCTGCGGGGCTTTTTTGTTTTTAGGCTTAGTCATTTAATGCAATTGCTGATTGATGATGTGCCTAGAATGTTTTTTTGAGATACAAACCGTTTGCGTTCTAAGGAGCACTACAATTTATTGATGGATACCTATAATGTATAAGCTTAAGGGATAGGAAGTCTCTTGTTGGCAAGAAAGTGACCGCTTGGATTCGTCCAAAGGTTATTCTTCTGGGATTAAGCCAAACTTAGCGATACGCTATAGATGTTAGACACAACATGACTGATTTGTTGTGCCATAGACCAAACTGGTACTGTGCGGTGACAAGGATTGCAATTGGTAGCGAAAGTTATCAAGTCTTCAGGGAACCAAGTCCGTTCATTTGTGACTACTGAGCATTACTAAAATATCCATCTATACTGGATGGAGGGTGAGGTAGTTAACTATTTGAATATATTGATCGGAGATAGAAATGAGCGATTTAAAAGCAGCAGCTCTACGTGCACTTAAACTTATGGACCTAACTACGCTAAATGATGACGATACTACTGAAAAAGTAGTGGCGCTTTGTCATGACGCGAAGACTGCAGTAGGCAACACCGCTGCAATCTGTATTTACCCTCGCTTTATCCCAGCAGCTAAGAAAGCATTGCGTGAGCAAGGTACTCCTGAAGTACGCATTGCGACTGTAACTAACTTCCCTCATGGTAATGACGACATCGAAATCGCAGTAGCTGAAACAAAAGCAGCTGTTGCTTACGGTGCAGACGAAGTAGACGTAGTATTCCCATACCGCGCTCTAATCGCTGGCAACGAAGAAGTAGGTTTCGAGCTAGTTAAACAGTGTAAAGCAGCTTGTGGTGACATCACGCTTAAAGTGATCATCGAAACTGGTGAGCTAAAAGAAGAAGCGCTTATTAAAAAAGCTTCTCAAATCTGTATCGAAGCAGGTGCAGACTTCATCAAAACTTCTACAGGTAAAGTGCCAGTGAACGCGACTCCAGAGTACGCGCGCATGATGCTAGAAGTTATTCGTGACATGGGCGTAGCGAAAACTGTTGGTTTCAAACCAGCAGGTGGCGTGCGTACAGCTGAAGATGCAGCACAATACCTAGCAATGGCGGATGAGCTACTAGGCGCTGATTGGGCTGATAACATGCACTACCGATTTGGTGCATCAAGCCTTCTAACTAACCTATTGAACACATTAGAAGTAACAGACGAAACTGCAGATCCAGCTGCATACTAATTCTTAAATAGTCTGTTTGATGGAGTGGCGAGTCGCCACTCCATATTACCTCTTACTCTACAAACCATACTCATAGCGAGTTTGGGAGGATCTAATGTCTACAACTCAAACCTTCTTACCTCAAGAAATTATTCGCAGAAAACGTGATGGCGAAGTGCTAACGGCTGAAGAGATCAACTTCTTCATCCAAGGCGTGGCTAAAAACACGGTTTCTGAAGGCCAAATTGCAGCATTCGCAATGGCTATCTTCTTCAATGAAATGACAATGCCAGAACGTATCGCACTAACATGTGCAATGCGTGATTCAGGCATGGTGATTGATTGGAGCCACATGAACTTTGATGGCCCAATCGTTGATAAGCACTCGACCGGTGGTGTAGGTGACGTAACTTCTCTGATGCTTGGCCCAATGGTGGCAGCATGTGGCGGTTTCGTTCCAATGATTTCTGGCCGTGGTTTAGGCCACACTGGCGGTACACTAGACAAGCTTGAGTCTATTCCTGGTTACAACATTACACCAACTAACGATGTGTTCGGCGAAGTCACTAAAGATGCGGGTGTTGCGATCATCGGTCAAACAGGCGATCTAGCGCCTGCTGATAAGCGTGTTTACGCGACTCGTGATATCACAGCAACAGTAGACAACATCTCGCTAATCACGGCTTCAATCCTATCTAAGAAACTGGCGGCAGGCCTAGATTCTCTAGTGATGGACGTAAAAGTGGGTTCTGGTGCATTCATGCCAACTTACGAAGCCTCTGAAGAGTTAGCAAAATCTATCGTAGCTGTAGCGAATGGCGCGGGTACTAAGACAACCGCTATTCTTACCGATATGAACCAAGTATTGGCTTCTTCTGCGGGTAATGCTGTAGAAGTACGTGAAGCGGTTCAGTTCCTGACTGGTAAATACCGTAACCCTCGTCTTCTTGAAATCACGCTAGCTTCATGTGCAGAAATGTTGGTGCTAGGTAACCTTGCAAAAGATTCAGACGAAGCGCGTGAAAAGCTAATGGCTGTTCTTGATAACGGTAAAGCGGCAGAATGCTTCGGAAAAATGGTTGCAGGCCTAGGTGGTCCAGCAGATTTCGTAGAAAACTACGATAATTACCTAGAGAAAGCAGAAATTATTAAACCTGTGTACGCGCTCGAAACTGGCGTTGTGTCAGCGATGGATACGCGTGCAATTGGTATGGCAGTCGTTGGGATGGGTGGTGGTCGCCGCGTCGCAACAGACAGTATTGATTACGCTGTAGGTTTTGATGGCTTTATTCGCCTTGGCGAAGTCGCAAGTGCAGAGAAACCTTTAGCAATGATTCATGCCCGCAACGAAGAGCAGTGGAATGAAGCTGCCAAAGCACTTCAAAGTGCAATTACTGTGGGTGGAGAGTATAAAGCAACTCCAGATGTTTACCGTCAAATCCGTGCGGAAGATGTGTAAATAAGACTGGTGGAGAGAGCAATGAAAAGAGCATTTATTTTAGTACTAGACTCATTTGGTATCGGTGAAACTGCTGACGCGGATAAGTTTGGTGATGTAGGTTCAGACACTATGGGTCATATCGCTGACCATTGTGATCAAGGCTTAGCGGATAACGCTGACCGTAAAGGTCCGTTATCATTACCTAACTTATCTAAGCTAGGTTTAGCTATGGCTCATAAAGAGTCAACAGGTCGCTTTGCGCCTGGTATGGATGCCGATGCAGAAATCATTGGTGCATACGGTCATGCGGCAGAGTTGTCTTCTGGTAAAGATACACCTTCTGGCCACTGGGAGATCGCGGGTGTTCCGGTTCTGTTTGATTGGGGTTACTTCACTGATAAAGAGAATAGCTTCCCTAAAGAGTTAACCGATCGCATCCTAGAGCGTGCTGGGCTGTCTGGCTTCTTGGGTAATTGCCATGCATCAGGCACTCAAGTTCTTGATGACCTAGGTGAAGAACACATGAAGACTGGTCTACCAATCTTCTATACATCTGCTGATTCTGTTTTCCAGATTGCTTGTCATGAAGAGACATTCGGCCTACAAAACCTGCTAGATCTTTGTCAGATCGCTCGTGAAGAGTTAGAAGACTACAATATTGGTCGTGTCATTGCTCGCCCATTCATTGGCCCAGGTAAAGGTCAATTTGAACGTACTGGTAACCGTCGCGATCTTTCTGTAGAGCCGCCAGCGGCTACGATCCTTCAGAAACTTGTGGAAGAGAAAGGTGGTGAGGTTCACTCCATCGGTAAGATCTCAGATATCTACGCGGGTTGTGGTATTACGAAGAAGACTAAAGCGACGGGTATTCCTGCACTATTTGAAGCGACAAAAGACGCAATAAAAGAAGCGGGCGATAACACTATCGTTTTCACTAACTTTGTAGACTTTGACTCAGCTTACGGTCATCGCCGTGATGTGGCGGGTTATGCTGCTGCTCTTGAATATTTTGATGGTCGCATCAATGAAGTTATCGAGATGATGGAAGATGACGACGTGTTAATCCTGACAGCTGACCACGGTTGTGATCCGACGTGGCATGGTACAGACCATACTCGTGAGCACATCCCTGTCATTGTTTACGGCCAAAAAATACCGGCGGGCTCTTTAGGTCGTCGTGACACGTTTGCTGATATTGGCCAAAGCCTTGCAGAACACTTTGGTACTTCACCAATGGAATACGGCAAAAGCTTTCTTTAATGTTTGTAAATAGAGAGGGGAACCTCTCTATTTTTTTGATTTGATATAAAGGATATTTTCAATGGCTACTCCACATATTAATGCTGAAATGGGCGCTTTCGCAGACGTTGTATTGATGCCTGGTGATCCGCTACGCGCGAAATACATCGCAGAAACTTTCTTAGATGATGTTGTTCAAGTGTGTGATGTTCGTAACATGTTTGGCTACACGGGCACTTATAAAGGCCGTAAAGTCTCAGTCATGGGGCACGGTATGGGCATTCCATCTTGCTCTATTTACGCGACAGAACTTATCAAAGACTTTGGTGTTAAGAAAATCATTCGTGTGGGCAGTTGTGGTGCGGTCAGTGAAGACATTAAAGTTCGTGATGTTGTGATCGGCATGGGCGCATGTACTGATTCAAAAGTGAACCGTATTCGCTTTAAAGGTCATGACTTCGCAGCGATTGCTGACTACAAAATGGTTCGCGCTGCAGAAGATGCAGCAAAAGCTCGCGGTGTTGACGTGAAGGTGGGTAACCTTTTCTCTGCTGAGCTGTTCTACACGCCAGACCCTGAAATGTTTGAAGTGATGGATAAGTACGGCATTGTTGGTGTAGAGATGGAAGCGGCTGGTATCTACGGCGTTTGTGCTGAATACGGTGCTAAAGCTCTGACAATTTGTACGGTTTCAGACCATATTAAAACTGGTGAGCAAACCACATCTGATGAACGTCAAACTACGTTCAACGACATGATGGTTATCGCATTAGACTCAGTTTTACTGGGTGATGACGAGTAACGACAGCGTTTGAATGTAAAAAAGCCCGAATTAACCATTCGGGCTTTTTTGTAGAATCATGTTTTGTTGTTTTAGCGAAAAGCTAGCTCGCCTTTTTCAGAAGTAAATTCTCACCAGACTTCTTCTCTTTTTTTCTCAGCACAAGCACAAACAGCATTCCCCCAACAAAGCTCATTAAGAGCATGAGTAACATATAGCGATCACTTTTGCGGTAATGGTGGTCGGAAATAGCCGTTACTTTTCCTGTTTCAAACGTAATTCGAACAAACCCAATGATAGAGTTCTCCGCAGAAAAAATAGGTTCAACCAATTGTTGGCGGCCTATACTCGCGGTTGCTAAAGGGGTGTCTAAACCAAGTACTTCACGAACCGTTCTGGCTTTGTCGCTAGAAGCCAAGCGAACCCCTTCTGCATTATAAATTGTCGCGTCTAATACTAGCCTGTCATGGGCGAGTTGATTCGTCAGTTGCAGAAGTCTTTCTTGATCTTGTTGAGCAATCATTTTACTCGCAGACAAGGAGGCTTGAGAGATCAAAACTTTCGTTAACGTTTCAAGCTGCTTATTTTGAATCTGTTCGTTACCTTTACTGATCACAACGCTGTTTCTGACCGTAGCAAAAAACATCGCAGCTAAAACAATTAACGCAACAATACGCAGAGCATTGCGTAGGGAAAAGAGGGATTCATTCATGATGACCTGCATTTCAAGTGAACAAATGTAATTAAAGACATATTGAGACTTGCGTTTTTAAATTGCAATAGGTTAACGTCTAGCTAGGTTAATTAGGAATTATAAACATGGAAGCGCATAAACAGTTGCCAATTAAAAGGCATACATCACTTGTTACTCGATTACCGGAAACTCGATTTGCAAGCCAACTCGCGAAATCAAAAGCGAATTGGATAGTGTTCGGTGAGTATTTATCTCCTCAACATTTTGATGATATCGACTTTTTTACTGGGTTCTACAACACAGTGTTGGATACATGGAAGGTGGGCCATTATGAAGTGGCTCTAATGTCTGGAAACTTAACCCCTGCTCATGAAGAGATTTTGCAAGGTCTTGGCTTAGACTACGCGAATTTGAGCGAAGTCCCTGATTTATCAAAACCAGGTTTGATCGTAATGGATATGGATTCCACTGCCATTCAAATCGAATGTATTGATGAAATTGCTAAACTTGCCGGTGTTGGTGAACAAGTTTCTGAAGTAACAGAAAGGGCAATGCAAGGTGAGTTGGATTTTGAAGAAAGCTTACGCCAACGTGTCGGTGCGCTAAAAGATGCCGACGAAGCCATTCTTGAGCAGGTTCGCTCTACGCTTCCGTTCATGCCTGATTTAGCAGAGCTAGTGAATACACTCAAAGCTCTAGGTTGGAAAACGGCGATAGCGTCAGGTGGATTCACTTACTTCTCTGATTATTTGAAAGACACATTAGGTTTGGACTACGCGCAATCCAATACTTTGGAAATAAAAGACGGAAAGCTAACAGGCCAAGTGATTGGTGATGTGGTTTCTGCTCAAACCAAAGCGGATATACTCGTCGAGCTCGCTGACCAATATGAAGTGGAAGTGCATAATACCGTTGCTGTGGGCGATGGTGCGAATGATCTTGTGATGATGGGGGCTGCGGGGTTAGGTGTTGCATACCATGCTAAGCCAAAAGTAGAGCAGCAAGCACAAGCTGCGGTTCGTTACTCTGGGTTAGGTGGCGTGCTGTGTATTTTATCCGGTTTGCTAGCCAAGCAGCAGAAAGTGAGCTGGCAAGTTAAGCCATAGGCTAAGACGGATAGAAGTGATTCGATTAACAAAAAAAGCAGGCGATAGCCTGCTTTTTTGTTTGATTTGATTACGTAAGCTCTAAGCGTATGAGCACTTCATCAGTAATATCTTCCATTTCGCCATAGCCGATCAAGGATGTGATCTCTTTTTCGAGCTTACGAGCTTGGTGCATACTGATTTGCGATAGCTCTTCTAGGTCTGCTTGGAATAGAGTAGTTAGGGCATCAAAGATTGGTGCAGTAGAGATTCTCAGAACGTAAATTTCGCCCATTTGCTGAGCTTTTTTGATGAACATAATACGTTCTTTTACTGAATTAAAGTCGGTAGCTAATTTAGTATGAATGGATTGAACCTTGTTTCCGAATTTAATCGCAGCGATATACACATCATGGTGTTGTGGCTCTGCGCCATCAATGCGTTTTAACGGAACGGCTAAAAGCGTATTAGAGCGACCTTTAAAAATGGGTTCTAATGATAGGTTCTGTTCATGGCCCAGCTTCGCTAACAGCATCAAGTGATTCGCAAGCGGGAAATTGACCCCAATGACTTTCGTTCTATGAGTAGATCCCGGCTTATCGATGAAAATTGGACTACTCACCACTTTGCTAAGCAAAATATTATGAAGCGCTTCAAGTAATCCGTTATTCGGAAGGACTTCAGCTTTCTTCATCAGTTTATCTTGATTGCTATCAATTAAGCCGTTGAGGAAGGCAATGGTGCGGATCGTTTTGCTGGTTTCATTAATCACCAATTGAACGTTGCGTCCGTTTGGGCTGACTCGTATAACCTGATATGGCACCGCACTTAATGGCAGCTTTTTATCGTAAAGCTGTAATTCACTGAAGTTGATCGTCACGGGAACATCAGACTTCAAGACCAATGGTTGCTGTAAGGTCAGGCTCAACCCACGCTTTGATAGATCGACGGTAAAGCCTGTTGCTTTTGTGCCATCAGCCGTGGTGATCTCCAACGGTGATTTGAATTGATAGCGTGGTTCTTTACGGCGAGACTGGGCATCGAAGTAAATACTTTGAAGCTTACCAATCACTTTCCTGGAGTGGCGGAATTGATTAAGTTCGCTACTCGCCAGCCTTGGTTTTTCTGTAAAGAGGTAGTCGCTCGCCGTTGAGTGGTCACCGATTTCTTGCAAGATGCCACAGTGTGTCAACGAATCAGAGCTATTCGCCAGTTCTGTTGAATGTTGAGCTAACGCTTCGCGTTCATCCTGAGAAAGTTCGAATACCGAAAACTTGAATGCCTTCCAGCTTTTTCGCTTCGCACCGACATGCCAAAACAACTGTCTTTGCTCTCTCGTCGCTTCGGGCAGCATCATTGAGTAGTAAAGCGTCTTCTCTTGGTGAATATGGGTAAACGAATAGATAACATTACTCGTCCCTTTGATTCCTGGTTTAGTTAGCAACTTCATACGTTGCTCATTAAACAAAGTGCCGAATGCTTGTTGATTACGCTCGTCGTGCCAATATTGCCATAATGGGTGGTTATTGTCGGTCAGTAGAGCAAGCTTTAACTCGGTGCCACTAAAGAATAGAGGAAGGTTACATGTGTGTTTTAAAAAGGTGTGTTCGAAACCGCGCGTTCTCGCACGTATGATCTTATCTTGATTATCATGCTTCGCTTTGTTGGCGATATTACTGGTCGCTTCTGATATTAAGCGAGTGATGAGTTCGGTATCTGTTAGCTTTAGAGTTCGAAGGAATTTTATTGCGTCATTTTCATAAGATTCGTCGACAGCAAGCACTCTAAATTCGACTTCTTGGTCAACGCCGGAAAGCTCTGATTTTTGAGCCAACTCGGTGAAAGTGACGGTGATGACTTCACCAAGGTTATATTCGAATGCGCTTGGCACTTTGAACTTTGCGCCAGAGCTTGACAAATCCATGGTCAAACCATGTAAAATTTGTCCTTTCGGCATTCTGATTTCAACTTGAGTGGTGACTTTTAGTCGATTTTCTTGGCGTTTAAGGTCGTACCCCAAGGTAATTGGTTCGGATTCATAAGAGCTGTTGGCGCTAGTCAGTTCCTTGGCTGCTTGCCCTTGGTTACGCGAACCCATCACTCGGAAGTTATTCTTGGTGTTTGAAAGGGCCTCCCAAACCCCTTCGGTGTAACCTTTAAACTTTTTTGTACCTTTGTGGTACGCGTTAAAAGCAACGTCATCAAGCCAATGTTTTCGACCATCAAGAATATATTCACGACATTCACCTTGCACTCGCCCTCGTAGGTCGATGCTTTTTGTGCAGGGTGCCATAATGCGGTTGAGTTCCATCTTTACGAGTAATTTAAGCGATGGCGATTCCCCTTCAGTCATTTGAGCAAGAAGGTAATCGAAGTCATCGGCATGGTAAGCGGGAATGAGCCGCTCGGCTAAAGATAGAATTTCAGATTGCTGCATATATTTCTGTTAAAGTGAAAGTGTCTTTTTGTTATCGACTAGTTGTAATTGATCTTTAAGTATAAGTGATGTTTGTTCAACTTTTATTTTCAGTCATGCGGTTAACTAAGTCACAGAGTTACAATTATTTGAGGTTATATGGCTAAAGCAAAACGTGCTTACGTTTGTAATGACTGTGGGGCAGACTTCCCACGATGGCAAGGGCAGTGTAATGCCTGTGGGGCATGGAATACGATAACTGAGGTTCGATTAGCCGCTTCACCTCAAGTCGCTAGGAACGAACGACTATCTGGTTACGCCGGAATGGCAACAGAGTCGACGGTACAAACGCTTTCCGAAATAGATCTGCAAGAAGTTCCGCGTTTTAGCAGTGGCTTTAAAGAATTAGACCGAGTGTTAGGCGGAGGTGTGGTGCCTGGTGCTGCAATTCTCATCGGTGGTAACCCAGGAGCAGGTAAGTCAACGCTGCTGTTACAAACCATGTGTTTACTATCGTCTCAGTTGCCAACCTTATACGTAACCGGTGAAGAATCGCTTCAACAGGTAGCGATGCGTGCTTCACGTCTTGGTTTACCAAAAGAGCACTTAAAGATGCTCTCTGAAACTAATGTAGACAAGATCTGTCAGGTAGCTGAAAAAGAGCAGCCTAAGATCATGGTCATCGACTCCATCCAGGTCATGCATGTTGCTGATGTTCAATCTTCACCAGGTAGTGTGGCGCAAGTTCGTGAATCAGCCACTGCACTGACACGTTTTGCTAAGCAGAATAATGTAGCAATCTTCCTAGTTGGACACGTAACTAAAGATGGTACGCTGGCGGGCCCTAAAGTACTTGAGCACATTATTGACTGTTCAGTTTTGTTAGACGGCGGAACAGACAGCCGTTTCAGAACATTACGCAGCCATAAAAACCGTTTTGGTGCAGTGAATGAGCTAGGTGTGTTTGCCATGACTGGCCAAGGGCTAAAAGAAGTCAGCAACCCATCGGCTATATTCCTATCTCGCGGTGAAGAAGAAACGTCAGGCAGTTCAGTTATGGTGGTATGGGAAGGTACACGCCCACTGCTTGTTGAAATCCAAGCCTTGGTGGATTATTCCCAGCTTGCTAACCCAAGGCGGGTCGCTGTGGGTCTTGAACAAAACCGCTTATCTTTACTATTAGCGGTGCTTCATAAGCATGGTGGCTTACAAATGGCTGACCAAGATGTGTTTGTGAATGTTGTGGGTGGTGTAAAAGTAACCGAAACTAGTGCCGATTTAGCTTTAGTTATGGCACTATTGTCGAGTTTTAGAGATAGAGCGTTACCAAAAGATGTAGTTGTATTTGGCGAAGTGGGGCTAGCTGGCGAGATTCGTCCAGTACCAAGCGGGCAAGAACGATTGAATGAAGCGTTCAAACATGGCTTTACAAAAGCAATTGTCCCCGCTGCAAATATGCCTAAGGGCGGTATTCCCGGCATGCAAATCCACGGTGTGAAAAAGTTGTCTGAAGCGATTAATGCTTTTGATGAGTTGTAATCACATTAACTTCAGCTAATCTATATCTCAGCAATAAAATTAAGATGGTATATCTATAGATAGCCATCTTAATTTTTTAATAAACAATGGGTTACATTGTTTTTTTAGTCTGCTTTTTCTATTTAACTAGGAAAAGGCAAAGTTTTTTAATCTCAAATGCATGCAAAGCTATCAGTCTTCACAGATTGTGATATACTCTGCGCGCATTTTATATCCTATTAACAGAGTAAGACAATGGCAGATTTATCGAAATACAGAAACATTGGTATTTTCGCGCACGTTGATGCGGGTAAAACAACTACCACTGAGCGTATCCTTAAGCTAACTGGTCAAATCCACAAGACTGGTGAAGTACATGATGGCGAATCAACTACTGACTTCATGGAACAGGAAGCTGAGCGCGGTATTACTATCCAGTCTGCAGCTGTAAGCTGTTTCTGGAACGATCACCGTCTAAACGTTATCGATACTCCTGGACACGTTGACTTCACAGTTGAAGTATACCGTTCTCTTAAAGTACTTGATGGCGGTATCGGTGTATTCTGTGGTTCTGGTGGTGTTGAACCACAATCAGAAACTAACTGGCGTTACGCTAACGAATCAGAAGTATCTCGTCTGATCTTCGTTAACAAACTAGACCGTATGGGTGCTGACTTCTACCGCGTTGTTGACCAAGTTAAGAACGTTCTAGGCGCTACTCCTCTAGTAATGGTTCTACCAATCGGCCGCGAAGATGAATTCGTTGGTGTTGTAGACCTACTAAGCCGTAAAGCATACGTTTGGGATGACACAGGTCTTCCTGAAAACTACGAAATCAAAGATGTTCCTGCGGACATGGTTGATGACGTTGAGCAATACCGTGAAGAGCTAATCGAAACTGCTGTTGAGCAAGACGATGACCTAATGGAAGCTTACATGGAAGGTGAAGAGCCTACTGTTGAGCAAATCAAAGCTTGTATCCGTAAAGGTACTCGTGACCTAGCGTTCTTCCCAACATTCTGTGGTTCTGCATTTAAGAACAAGGGTGTTCAAATCGTTCTTGACGCTGTAGTTGATTACCTACCAGCTCCGACTGAAGTAGATCCTCAACCGCTAACAGACAAAGAAACTGGTGAGCCAACTGGTGAAGTTGCAACTGTTTCTGCTGATGAGCCACTACGTGCTCTAGCGTTTAAGATCATGGATGACCGCTTCGGTGCTCTAACATTCATCCGTATCTACTCTGGTGTAATGAACAAGGGTGATACAATCCTTAACGCTGCTACAGGTAAAACTGAGCGTATCGGCCGTATGGTTGAGATGCAAGCAGACGAGCGTAACGAACTAACTTCTGCGCAAGCTGGTGACATCATCGCTGTTGTTGGTATGAAGAACGTTCAAACTGGTCACACTCTATGTGATGTTAAGCACGAGTGTACTCTTGAGCCAATGATCTTCCCAACTCCAGTAATCTCTATCGCTGTATCTCCAAAAGATAAAGGCGGTTCTGAGAAGATGGGTATCGCTATCGGTAAGATGGTTGCAGAAGATCCGTCATTCCAAGTTGAGACTGACGAAGAAACTGGCGAAACTATCCTGAAGGGTATGGGTGAACTTCACCTAGACATCAAAGTAGACATCCTTAAGCGTACTTACGGTGTTGACCTTGTTGTTGGTGCTCCTCAAGTAGCATACCGTGAAACTATCACTCAACCTGTTGAAGATAGCTACACGCACAAGAAGCAATCTGGTGGTTCTGGTCAGTTCGGTAAGATCGATTACCGCATCAAGCCAGGCGAAGCTGGTTCAGGCTTCACGTTCTCTTCATCTGTTGTTGGTGGTAACGTTCCTAAGGAATTCTGGCCTGCAGTTGAGAAAGGTTTTGCATCTATGATGGAAAACGGTGTTCTTGCTGGCTTCCCAACTCTAGACGTTGAAGTTGAACTATTCGACGGTGGCTTCCACGCAGTTGACTCATCTGCAATCGCATTTGAAATCGCAGCGAAAGGCGCATTCCGTCAATCTATGCCTAAAGCAGGCGCGCAACTTCTTGAGCCAATCATGAACGTTGACGTGTTCACTCCAGAAGATCACGTTGGTGACGTAATCGGTGACCTTAACCGTCGTCGTGGTATGATCAAAGACCAACAAGCTGGTGCTACTGGCGTACGTATTAAAGCTGACGTACCTCTATCAGAAATGTTTGGTTACATCGGTCACCTACGTACTATTACTTCAGGTCGTGGTCAGTTCTCTATGGAATTCCTACAGTACTCACCTTGTCCAGCAAACGTTGCTGAAGAAGTAATTGCTAAAGTTAAAGAAGACAACGCTAAGAAATAATCGTTGACTCATTAACTAAAAAGCCCCGCAAGTGAAAGCTTGCGGGGCTTTTTGTTATTGGAAAGTCTGAAAGGTTAAGACTTATTTTTTAGCTCAATATAGATCGATTCAACCTTAGCTCTTGCCCAATCTGTTTTACGTAAAAACTTCAGGCTTGATTTAATGCTCGGGTCTTTCTTAAAGCAGTTGATATTGACCATATGGCTCAACTCTTGCCAACCATAGTATTCGACTAATTCCGTTAATAACTTCTCTAGGGTAATACCGTGCAGCGGGTTATTCGCTTGTGTCATGTGTAATTCTCGTATTGTTAGTGGGCGCAGTATAACAGTTCATCTAGGTATCGTGGCCCCATTTCAAAGAGTAGTCAGTATCTAGAATATTGAGTTCGTCTCTTCCTGTGTTTCCAAATTGCTCCACTTGCTGATGCATCCACTTACAGAACAGTTTGATTTTATCGCGATTGAAGTAGCCCGCGGGGGCACACAGAAAGTAGTTGTACCTAGGTCGAAGTGCGATGTTACTTATTCTGACGAGTTTATTTTCTTGAAGATATCGATATGCCAAGCTGTGTTTGACTAAGGCTACACCTTGTACGGAAAGTGCAGCTTCTAATACAAAATGAGAGCCATCAAACTTTAGGGTGGTTCGGCCAGCTTTCGCTCCCGCAGCATCCAACCATAGATTCCAATCCATGTCAGGCCACATATCTTCGATTAACTCAGCTCTATGTAAATCGTGAATACTATGGATACCATGTTGCTCTTGATAGAGCGGGTGACACACAGCGTAGATGACTTCATCCATTAACCATCGGGACTCAATATTCGAATAGTCTCCCACTCCATAGCGAATACAAATATCGACACTGGAATCTTCAAAATTAATGAGCTTATTGGTTGGCTCAATGAGCATGGCCATATCTGGGTGACGCTCTCGAAAATCACCAATTCTTGGCACCAGCCAGCGTTGTGCAAAAGAAGGGGACGTCGAAATAGAAAGCTGATTAGGGGTTGGGTCTTGGTTGATTAAGCGGACTCCCTCCTGAAGATGTGCGAACCCTTTTTGAGCTTGGTTAAACAAGATATGTCCTTCAGGGGTCAGTGTTACCTTACGGTGCTGACGGACAAATAACGCAGTGCCTAGCCATTCTTCTAACAGGCGAATTTGCTGACTGACGGCTGCTGCCGTGACATAGAGGTCTTCGGATGCGGCCTTAAAGCTGCCCAGTTGTGCGGCTTTGAAAAAGTAGAATAAGCCTTGAAACGGAGGTATCTGTTCTTTCACATTAGTTTTCCTTAACCGAATGCCAAAATCTATCGTTTGTCACATTACTGTGATTGTTCGATTATTAATCACGAAAGCTAAATTAATCAAGAGGAATTACGCTATGGACACCCATTTGAACGCTACTTCAGAACTCATTGCGAAGCCATCAAACTCTTTGGTTAAGAAAATCTATTCTTATTTTAAGATGGCTTTACAAAACTATCGATCAAGAAGACATCTGTCTGAACTGCCCGACCATCTATTAATAGATATTGGGGTGTCTCGTGCCGAGGCACAACGAGAAGCGAGAAAGTCATTTTGGTGATAAAAAGAATAGAAGCAATAACCGATTTTCTGGTTATTGCTTCTATTGAGAGGTTATTAGTTTTCTGATATTTCGGACACTTCTTCATGCAACCACTGAGTGAATGCTTGAATACGTTCCTTTCTAGGGGAGTCAGGATCGGTACATAGATTGACTTGAACGCCTGGAGTCATCCCAATATCGAACGGCTTTACTAACAAACCACGTTCAATGAAATCTCCGGCTAAGCTGTCTGTTGCTAGGCACACGCCATGACCAGCCATGACAGTGGTGAGCCCCATATCGAAGGTGCCAACTTCCATCCACTGAATAGAATCATCTTTTGTCGAGACATTGGCTGTGTTGAACCAAGATTCCCAAGGGAAGCAACCACTATCAAAATGGATTAGCCAGCACTTTAGAAGGTCCTCTGGTTTCTTGAAATTGATGGATCTCGCAAGTTCAGGAGAGCAGTATGGATAGACAGGCTCATTAATTAGCACTTCTAGAGAGAGTCCATCTTCAATACACAGATCTTCGCCCTGACGGATCGCTACATCGATCTCGCCATGTTTTAAGTTAGGCGTATCACAACCAGTTAACACCTTGATTGGAATCTCAGGGTGCCTCACAGAGAATTTCCAAAGCCTTGGGAGTAACCAACGTGAGGCAAATGAAGGGGGGCTTCTGACAACAAGTACCCCTTCAAATGGCTCTGCTTGTATATGGTTTAGCCCGCTAAGAATAGACTCAAAACCACAGGAAACGTGTTTAAGTAGAGTCTTCCCTTTTTGGGTAAGGGTCATCTCTCGCCCTTTTCTTATGAACAGTTTACAGTCTAATTGTTCCTCCAACTGGCGAATTTTTTGACTCACAGCAGCTTGGCTGACAAACAGTTCTTCAGCGGCTTTGCTGTAACTGCTGAGGCGTGCCGCCACTTCAAAATATCTTAACCCTGAGAGATGTCGTAATCGGTTATCCATAACCTCTGCTTATAGTTAGTGTTAAGAATGGTTGTTCGCTTATTGAACGGCTTGTTTTCATAATAACGACAAATCTAACAGAAAGCCAAGAGGTAACATTATGGAAGGGATTGCAAGCTGGGGGGCGGTTATTAAAGCGATCGCAAGAAAAAATAAACAACTATCTCAAGGGGAAGGCAAGGCTAACAGTCGCAAGCAGATATGCTCAGAGCAATTAAGTAAACGAATTCAAAAAGATTTAGGTATTGAAGTGGAATACAATGATGCTGCAGATTACACAAAATATTTATAAGCCGAGCTTATATAAAAAGGGGAGCAGAACATGCTCCCCTTTACTGATTACTCTTCCCAAACTACCAGTTTGTCTTTCGGCCAATTATGGCCAATTTCGTGATACTTCTGTTCAAGAATATGACGTTTGATTTTTAACGTTGGAGTGAGAACACCATTATCAATCGTCCACGGGTCTTTGATCATCAATACCCCTTTGATTTTCTCGTGAGATGCCAATTGGCTATTCATTTTTTCAATCACACGTTTAGTCGTACGTTCATAACGAGCTTTATCAAAGTTAGGGAAGTCGTGCGGCACAACTAGTAAAATTGGTCCTGGTAGGCCTAATCCAATTAAACACATCATCTCAACACGGCTGTATTCAAACAGTTTATTTTCAATTGGCACCGGTGCGACAAACTTACCTTTCGCTGTTTTGAAAGTGTCTTTCTTACGGCCACGAATGGTTAAGTAGCCTTCGCTGTCAATATCACCAATGTCACCGGTGTGCAGCCAACCTTCTGAATTGAAAGACTCCTGTGTCGCGATATCATTTTTATAATAGCCAGAGAAAAGTCCTTGGCCACGAACTAGGATTTCTTCATCTTCTGCTATTTTTAGCTCGATTCCTGGGCCCGCGTTACCAACGGAGCCAATTTTGTCGGCTCGGAATGGATAGTTAAGCGTGCTGTAGGCAAAAGACTCTGTCATGCCCCAAGCTTCTGTAATATTCAGACCGACACTGTGATACCACTCAAGTAGTGCTGGTGATACTGGAGCTGAACCACATCCAAGAACGCGGGCTTGATCTAAGCCAAGGCCATCCGCCAACTTCTTCTTAATTAGGGTGTTAATAAATGGAATTTTCAGAAGAATGTTAAGCTTCTTCTGAGGCAGTTTATCTTGGATTCTTTGTTGGAACAGAGTCCATAGGCGTGGCACGGAAATAAAGAGCGTTGGCCTATGCATCTTCACATCTTCGATAAAGGTATCGAGTGATTCTGGGAAAGCAGTAGTGACGCCTCCCATCACTGAGGAACCGAAAATGTAGACGCGTTCTGTAATGTGCGCCAGTGGGAGATAAGAGAATAAACGATCACCTTTTTCAATACCGATATGATCAATCAATCTCTGTACTGACCAAGAGAATGCGCCATAAGTAAGCATCGCACCTTTTGGTAGCCCTGAAGTACCCGATGTATAAACGAGAGACATAAGCTTCTCATCATGGTGCTCAGGACGAAGAGTGCTAGGTTCGTATTTCTTAACTAGGTCGTTGAACGCGTGCTGACATTGAGCCGCACTGTCGTAAGGTAAGGAAATACTCGTGATATTAGGCAGCGAGTCTAGTACTGACTGGGTTGCGGTTGCGTCGTCAAGCTTACCTGCGATCACTATTTTACTTTCACTGTGGTTGATACAGTACTCGATAGTATCGGCACCAGCGGTTGGGAAAATAGGCACGCTGACAAAGTCACCTAGCATGATTGCTAAATCACAGATGAACCATTCTGCACAGTTCTTTGAGATTAAAGCGATTCGATCACCTGGTTGTGCACCGAGATCTTTCAGAGCACTGGCTAGCCTCAGCGCTTTGTCTGCAACTTCTTGGTAGGTGAACTCGACAAACTGACGATTAATTATCTGTTTAAGGTAGACCTCATTAGGGCGTTCCTCTGCCCACTTTAAGATCATTTCGTTTGGTGGCGGGAGAGCGCATTGGGGTTTGCTTAACTCGTTAGGCTGAATCATTCTCTAACTCCGTGTTATTGGCAATATAGTTTATTGTTTTTATGTTAATTTCTTGTTAACTCTAGCATGGGATAGATAAGACATAAAACGTAAACTGTCACAAAATTTGTGAGAAATTTGACCAAAAATCAGTGAATTTGTCGAAACATGCCTGGAGTCATCCCTGTTTTTTTTTTAAATATTCGCGAGAAATATGAAACGTCTTGATAGCCACACTGATAAGCAACGACAGATACCTTGGTGTTTCGGTCTCTTAACAAGATTTTTTTCGCTAAATTAATCCTTTTGTTGCATATGTAATCACGAAAGCTAATTCCGATGACACGATGAAAAACTTTGGAAAAGTAAGTCACTGAATAATGACATCTGGCGGCAATATCTTCTTCTCGGATGGTTTCTGATAAGTGATTCTCTATATAGCGAAGTGTCTCTATGAAATCTTGGCTAATGGTAGATTTCATAATTAACGGTTCAGAAGACTTTTGTTCTAAATATTCACTGTTAGTAGAAAAACTTAAGTGAACTTTAGACGACATAGTATTAACCCACTTTTCAAAATCGATATGATTTATATTCTCATTATCATAAATGGCATGGTTTAAAGATATTGAACGCTCAAGGTTTCCTTCATGTAATAAAATCAGATGCTTGCCGAGGTTGTTGCAAATATTAAGTGCTGAATTTAATAGTTGGCTATTTATTTCATCGCAGAAGTAGAAAAAACAATAATGTATGTCGAAGTCACTTAATATCGAAATATCTTCACCATGCTCGACAATATGAAAATTAGACTTCAATAACTCTGTTACCTTTGGGGGTAATCGCTCTACCGATTGCCCAAGCCAATGGCCTATATGGGGCACATCCATGTGGCACGCCTTTTAATTTAAACTATTCGATTATTTACTTTTATATTTTCAGAGTAGAGTACTAGCAAGAAAGTGCAAGATGATGGCAAGAAAGTCCTAACAGTTATTGATAGAATTCTCTACATTTAAAGGGCACTCAAATAGTGCTGCATTTGGAAGGAGACCAAATTATGAATAAATTTATTAATAACGTTAAAGCGTTCATGAATGATGAAGAAGGACTATCAGTAGTTGAATACGTTGTAGGTGCAGCTTTACTTGTTGTTGCTCTTGGTAGTGTATTTACTACGTTAGGTTCGTCTTTGACAACCGAACTGAGTACTGCTTTGGGTAGTATTTAATAACTCGGAAGTTATCCCCAGACACTGTAATGGTTTAGATTTCACAAGAGGTCTAGGCCATTTAGTGCGATCCTAGAGGGGTCAGACATGGAAAGATTAAGACAAAAAATTTTAAATTTTTTTAATAATGAAGAAGGTCTTAGTGTTGTCGAATATGTTGTAGGTGCCGCTTTTTTAGTTTCGGCCTTAACATTCTTCTTTTTTAACTACGATACAACGTTGGCTAATTCACTTTCGTCTACACTTGGGAAGATTTAGCGATGTTTTTAGTAATATGGTCAATATTATTGATTATCTCCGTTTATGACCTACGGGATAATCGAATTCCCAATATATGGCTTGTTCCACTTATATTAAGCTCAGTTGCTCACCATGTAATTGTTTCAGGGTGGGACGCTGGGCTTTTGTCGTTAGGAGCCGGAGTTGCCGCCTTTATTTTTGGACTTTTACTCTATTTTTTAAAAGCAATGGCGCCAGGGGATGTCAAACTCATTGGAGCAGTTGGTGTCATTGTAGGCTGGGGTGAGCTTTGGTCTGCATGCTATTGGATTATTATTGGAGCAGGCGTCGTAGGTATTTTATTTTCTCTACAATTTTTTGCTACCAGAAGTCATGAATCTAAACTAGCTTTAAATAAGTATTCTCAATTATTTCTTTATGGTTCAGGTAAGAACCTTTATTCAACAGAAAAACTCAGTAATAAGTTGAGAATGCCTTTTGCCCCTTCGGTGGTAATAGGCTTGGCACTTTATAATTATTTTTAAATACTCACTCTTAATAAAAGAGGCCCTCTATGGAAATGAACAAGGAAGCAAAACATAGAGATGTTCTTACACCACAAGCGAATGCGCCGTCAGTTCCAACTTCTCTGGATGCATTAAAGGTACCAGCGGCGGTTGTTGAAAATTTATTATTGAAGCAACTCGCGGCCTTTCCCAAATCAGACATTCTAGATCTAACTCGTTTGATGGGCATTAATAGCCATATGATTGAAGACTTAATCGCAGTACTAAGGCAGAAATCTTTGGTAGAGGTCTTTCAAGCAAGTACATCTAGCTTTGGTTCAGAAAGCTCCGGTCATGTGCGTTATGCGCTTTCAGAAACTGGCATGGCAGAGGCCGATGCGGCGTTTGTTAAGGATGCCTATTTAGGCCCTTGCCCTGTCTCACTTGACGACTATAGAAAAATGGTTGAGGCGCAAGATGTACGGGCGCAGCTAGTGAATCGTCAAGATGTGTCTTATGCATTATCGGATGTATTAGGAGCAGACCGAATGGTGTCTGTACTTGGCCCCGCAATCAATTCTGGTCGAGCTCTTCTACTTTACGGTGATGCTGGGACAGGTAAAACCTACGTTGCGACGCGTTTACTGAATTCCTTAAATACATCGGTTTACATTCCTTACGCGGTGTTTGCTGCCGGTAATATTATTAAGGTGTTTACTGGTCAGCATCATAAGCGGGTAGATTCCAATCACCAATCCCAAGCTCTTTTGTTCAAGGAGCAATATGACAGACGCTGGGCATTGTGTGAGCGTCCAAGCATTCAAGTGGGTGGTGAGCTCACGATGGAGATGCTAGAGGTGAATCATTCGGAACATAACCGTGTTTGGATGGCGCCTTTGCAAATGATGGCGAATAACGGCATCTTCATCATTGATGACTTGGGCAGGCAGCCGATGCCTGTCGATACTTTGTTAAACCGTTGGATTGTTCCAATGGAATATTTTTACGATTATCTATCGTTACCAAATGGTCAGCAAATCTCAGTGCCTTTCATTCTTACACTGGCCTTTTCTACGAACCTTAGCCCTGAAACGATTGCAGACCCCGCATTCTTACGTCGTTTGGGTTACAAAATTCAGTTTCAACCTTTGATGGAAAATGAATACAAAGATCTATGGGAGATCATGGCGTCAGGTAAATCTCTCACAATTGACGCTCCCGTTTTTGATTGTTTACTCAATCTTCACAGCCAACACAACGTTGGTTTTTACCCATGCCTACCGAAAGATATTGTTGGTATAAGCCGAGATATTATTGCTTTTGAAGAAGTTGAGCCTGTCATCTCTACTGCCATTTTGGAAAGAGCTTGGGAAGTCTACTTTACTGCCGATGGCAAAGGAGGAGGGGCGCGATGAGCAGAAATCAGATCATATTATTGTTCTTGCTATCGATCATATTTGGCTTAGCAGCTGTATTTTTCGCAAAACAATGGATGGACAGGCAGCTTCAACCTCAAGTGGAGGTAGAAGTGGTAGAGCGTGAACCTGTGGTGATTGCAGCGCAAGAAATCCCTGCTGGGAGCGTGATAGAAGAGCAGCACCTAACGACTAAGTTATTAGAGAAAGACTGGCGCAACGAAGAACAATTTTCACTGCCAGATGAGCTGATTGGTCAGGTGGTCGCGACATCTATCTATCAAGGTGAAATTGTCAGTCGGCTACGTTTGACGGTACCGGGAGAAGGTTCAACCCTTGCTGCTTTGATTCCTGAAAATAAACGCGCGGTGACGATTCGAGTTAACGATGTCATTGGTGTTGCGGGATTCTTATTACCGGGCAATAAGGTCGACATTTTAAATACCATTAGCTACGGAAAAGGCTCTGCAATAACCAAAACGGTATTAAAAGATATCAAAGTGTTAGCGGTCGACCAAACAGCAAAAACTCAAGAAAACAAACCCATCATAGTTAGAGCAGTAACTCTTGAAGTTAGCCCTAGTGATGCCGAGAAGTTATTGACCGCAAAAAGCAAAGGCGAGATTCAATTAACTTTACGTAATCCGCATGAGCCAGAAGAAGAAAAAGTGGTTCGTCGTCGTTACGTCGCGCCTCAGGTCACGATAATAAAAGGCACGGAAGCGTCGAATGTGCGAGTAAGGGATTGAGGTGAACCATGAAGATAATAATATCAATAATACTGACTTGGGTGGTGTGTAGTTTCTCTGTATTAGCGTCAACGCAAACAGGGAAAGTCGTGAAGGTTCCTCACCATAAATCGACGCATGTGGCGTTGTCTGCGAAAGCAAAAAGAGTCTCTTTGGGGGATCCTGAAGTGCTCGACATCGTGATGCTGAAGTCTGATGAATTGTTCTTAATCGGGAAAAAGTTAGGTTCAACAAATTTGATGGCTTGGGACAGCAAAGGGCAGCTCATTGAATCGATCAATATTGAAGTCACTCATGATCTTAATAGTTTAAAAGCGAAACTTTATGAGTTTTTGCCTGATGAAACTATTGAGGTGCATAGTGCGCAGAATCGCTTGATTTTGAGTGGGCAAATCAGCTCGCAAGAGAAGATGAACGTTGCTCTGCGAGTAGCAGAAACTTATTCCGCAGGTGAAGAAGCGGACAAAGCAGAAGGTACACTGAGTAAGCAAACCGAGAAGACAGGGGTGATTAACCTAATGTCTATCGGAGGGGCACAACAAGTGATGTTAGAAGTGACGGTGGCCGAAGTTCAACGAAGCTTAGTCAGACGCTTCGATGCAAATTTCCACTTCTTTGAAAATAATGGCAGCTTCTCTTGGGGGGCAACCTCTGCGGGGGGCATTATTGATGATGTATCTGGCAGCATTGGGCCAATCTTCAACGCGCCTTCAATCGACACAACCGGGTTACTGAGTACCTTTATTGATAGCGATACGTTATTCACGTTTGCCTTGGATATCGCGAAAACCAACGGTGTGGCAAAAGTGTTAGCCGAACCAAACTTGACCGCATTGAGTGGTGCAAAAGCGGAATTCTTGGCGGGTGGTGAGTTCCCTATTCCAGTGCCCGATGATGATGGCATTACCATTGAATACAAAGAATATGGTGTTGGACTGAAGTTCATACCAACGGTATTAAGCGATAAGAAAATCAACTTGAACCTAGCCATTGATGTCAGTGAGATTGCGGCAAGCACGAGTTTAACGCTCAACCCAGGTGGGACTAACGGGACATACGTTATTCCGCCGATTACTCGCCGTAGTGCATCTTCCACATTGGAATTGGCAGATGGCCAAACCATCGGGATTGCAGGGCTGATTAGCGAGAACGTGCGTGACTCTGTGAGCAAAATGCCAGGGTTTGGTGATATCCCGGTATTGGGTCAACTGTTCAATAGTCAGGAATACATTTCGGGTGAAACTGAACTCGTGATTTTGGTGACTCCACGCCTTGCTCAGTCGATTGATCGTAATAAAGTCACGTTACCGACCGATGCTTTTGTTGAGCCAACGGACCTCAAATACTACTTGCTAGGTCAAGGGGCTTATATTGACTCATCTATTACGACTAAACCGGCAGAGAAGCAGCAAGACCCTCAATTTTTGGATAACGCTCAAGGTGGTTCGGAAGGATCATTTGGCCACAGTTTATAAAAGGAATGCATGATGAAATTACACATTATTCCAGTGCTTTTCTCATTATCAGCCATACTTATAGGATGTGCTAATGACGTTCCACTGGGCTCGCATGTTGCTAACTTAAAAGCGCAGCAAACGTATAACCCGAACGCTACTGAAGAAAACCTTGGCGTAATACCAAGTGGTAGTGGTGAACGTATGGAAGGTACTTACCAAGTGTATACAGGTAAGGAAGTCGACTCGTTAACGGGTAGCGGTGAGAGTCAGGTGTTACAGGGCGTCAATTAGCCCTAAGGTTGTACCATGTCATGGAAGAGAGGGCGTGCTCCTAAAGGCATAAAACAGAGTGGTTTAGTGTTGGTGTTGGTCACGGCATCGCTATTGGTGTTGGTGGTTATATCAGCGTTTGCGATTGATGTGAACCACCACCGCTTAAATGCCACTCGAGTTCAAAACGCGGTGGATTCGGCAGCGCTCGCAGCAGCCAATATCGTGAATTTTGGAGGAACGGTGACGCAAGGCACTGCTGAAGCAAACGCGATTTTGACAGCGGCGGCGGCAGCGAGTGGAAACTCGGAGCTAGATTTTGCTAGTGCAACAGTGAATGTGACTTACTCGAATGATCCTCTCACCTTTCCGGATGGCAGTTTTGATGCCAACTTAGATGTCTATGCTCGGGTCGATGTTTCCGGGCACGACTTAGACGCTTTTTTTGTTGATGCGTTTGGCTTGAATAAAGCAGTCACGGCATCGGCGGTTGCAGGCCCGAGTTCATCGTTAGATGAAGTGAATATCGTACCCATTGGTGTATGTGCTGGTGATGAAGCATCTGGTGTATATGGCTATTTAACCGATACCGTATATGCGTTAAAAGTGGGGGATGCTGACGTGAGCGAAATGGGTAGTGGTAATTATCACTTGCTCGATTTTGCTTCTGGTGCAAGCACGGTGAGAAGTGCGTTAGCTGGAGATTACACTGCAACAGCAGGGATTGGAGACGTCATAGCAACAAAACCCGGAGCATCGACAGGGCCAACAGCGCAAGGTGTGAATACTCGGGTTGGCGTGTATAACGGTGGAGTGAGCAGCTCAGACTTTCCCCCTGACTTAATTACCCAGCAGCCAGCGACGGAAGCCACTTTAGACAGTGATGGAAACGTCGTTTATACCGATCCTTACGGTTACGACACATATGAAGGCCAAGTAGAGGCGTGTATTAATGGTTCAGGTAGTGGTTGCGAGTCAAATGGTGTGGCGTGGCGCAGAATCTTAATGATTCCAATTATGGATTGCTCCGGTAAATCTGGTGGGGCTTCTTCTTTCACTGTTGTCGATATTGGTTGTTTCTTTTTTCTTCAGCAAGCCCCTAATAACAATGCTGGCGCACAAACTGTCTATGGCGAGTTTGTTGAATCCTGCTCCTCAAATAATGGAACGATGGGAGAGGTCCCTAGTGCCGATGGAGTTTTCCGCATCGTTCTTTACGAAGATCCACTAAGTGAGGATTCGTAATATGAATGGTTCAATGAAAAATCAGAAAGGGTTAGCAGCGATAGAATTTGCGCTGGCGATGCCTGCGATGATGATTGTTTTGGCTGGGGTATTGGAAGTCGGCAATATTTTCATGCAGTACAACAGCCTGACTCGCGTTGTACAGGCGGGGGCAAGATTTGCGGTAACCGAGTCTTTTGGTACGGCAGGAGTGGAGTGCACGGATATTCAAGGGAAGCAAGCGAGCATTCAAAACGTGGTGGTTTATGGAAAAGCGACGGGGGGCTCTGATGCTGCGTTGGACTCGTTCACATTATCGGATGTTTCTGTGAGTTGTGATGATGATGCTCGCGTGGCGACCGTCACGGCTGATTATGATTATTCTCCGAAGTTAGCGCCGAGTATTCCGTTTACCAATACTTCCTTTTCTTTCACCTTAAGTGCTTCATCAGTAATGAGATATTAATTGGGGGCTGAAGCTATGTATACCAAAGGGAGGAAGCCAGAAAAAGGAATAGCAGTCATAGAATTTACCATTGTTTCTACTGTTCTTTTGTTGCTCATTTTGAGTGTAGCGTCTATTGGTTATTATATGTACTCGCTGCAAACGCTGAATAATATGACAAGAAAAGCGGCCCGATTAGCCGCGGTTTGCAACACATCAGTAGCGAGTCAAACTGGGATAATTACGTCAGTTATCGATGAAAACGCACCATCTGATTTTACACAACAAAACCTTGTGATTGAGTACCTAGATGCAAGCAGCACCATAACAAGCACCTTTGCTGACATACGCTATGTCAGAGCAAGAATTACCGATTACAGCTATCAATTTACCGCGGTATTGAGCTTCTTGGGTGACAGTGGGCTTGTTGAAACGCCAGAATTTGAAACAACATTGCCGGCAGAAAATCTTGGAGTCATTAGGCCAAATAAAAACGACGCAGATGGCAGTAATACTGATTGCTAAGGGGATTAGCCATGGGAGAAGCTGTGAAGCTTACTAGGAATGATGAAACATCGATCAGGTTAAAGACCAATATACATATCTGGGTACTCTATTCCAGTGATCGCTTTCAGCTGCATATGGGTAATGAGCTAGCAAAATGCAAGAACCTTTCCTTTGACACCATTGCTTTAGCTGGGCTAAACGTCGAACAGCTTTCGAGTCACCTTCCCCCCGATCTTATTTTTGTTGAAACAGGCCCCAATTGGGCTCAGAAAGTCGTTTCACTTCAAGACTATGAACCGCCTTCTGATGATTTTGAAGCGTCTCTGATTGTGTTTGGTAATGAAGCGGATAATGGCGCACTAAAAATCGCGCTGCGTATTGGGGCTGCTGACTTTATGTCGGAAAAAGCCATAATTACCGAGTTGATGCCGCTTCTAAAGAATGTGGCAGAAGAGAAGATAGCCAGCCGCAGCATGGGAGAGTTGTATATCTTCTTAAACAGTAAAGGTGGGTGTGGAGCGTCTACCTTAGCCTTGAATACCGCACTTCAAATCGCACACGAGCATAAAGAAGAAGTGTTGTTACTCGACCTAGATTTACAATTTGGGGTGATTTCAGATTACCTTAACGTCAACCCGACTTATGGCATGTCTGATGCGATAGAGAGTGTCGCCGATTTAGATGAAATTTCACTGCACAGTATGGTGACCAAACACAGCTCAGGTCTACATATGTTGAGTTTTAGGCATGAAAACAACAGTGAAGACTTTGAACAAGCAAAGAATTTAGGAAAGTTGCTTCCAACCTTGAGGGAGTTTTACCCTTACGTGATCATCGACTTATCTCGGGGTATCGACAATATCTTTTCTTCGGTTCTAGCACCTGCCACAAAGGTGTTTTTAATCACTCAGCAAAACTTAGTGGCGATAAAAAACTCGACTCGAATTGCTAAGGTACTGACTTTTGAGTATGGCTTACCGAAAGAGCATATTGAGTTGATTATTAACCGTTATGAAAAACGTCAGTCCATAAAAATTAAAGATATAGAGCAAACCATTGGTGGGGTCACGATTCATGTCATCCCGAATGATTTTAAAGTGGCGATTGAAAGTGCCAATTTAGGTAAGCCTTTTATCGAGTCGAGGAAAAGCAGTTCAATATCTAAATCTGTGATTGAGTTTTCTCATACGATTTCAGACTCAGTATCAGAAAAGAAAAGTTGGCTACAGCGTATGTTTTCTTAGGAAGTGAAGGATAACAAAGAAAATAAAAAGGAATATTTATGTTCTTCAAACGAAAAAATGTAAACCCTGAATTTCAAGATAAGGCTCTTATTGCAGAAGAACAAGATAAGGTAGCTTCTATAAGTGAAGAGGTGCCTCAAAATAATAATGTGCCTAATTCGCCCTTGGAGAAAAAGTTAAAGGCTGCAGAAGAAAGAGATAGAGAAGTTGAAGAGTCTCGTAAGCAACTAGAGCAAGAGCTTGAAATTAAGCACTACTACCATCAGCGCTTACTTGAAACATTAGACTTGGGTTTACTATCTAGTTTGGAGCAAGACCGCGCAAAGCAAGATTTGCATGAAGCCATCATTCAAATCATGGCCGACGACCAATCTAGGCCGATGAGTGCAGAAGGCCGCAAACGCGTGGTTCAACAAATCGAAGATGAAGTCTTTGGTTTAGGGCCTCTAGAGCCTCTGCTCAATGATAAAACGGTGTCAGATATTCTGGTCAATGGGCCTAAAAATGTCTTTGTGGAAAGGCGAGGAAAACTGGAAAAAACGCCTTATACATTTTTGGATGACCGACATTTGCGTAACATTCTCGACCGCATTGTAAGTCAGGTTGGTCGACGCATTGATGAAGCTTCACCTATGGTAGATGCTCGCTTGTTAGATGGCTCACGTGTAAACGCGATTATTCCCCCTCTAGCGTTAGATGGCCCTTCTGTCTCTATTCGTCGCTTTGCGGTTGATAAACTTAATATGGAAAACCTGCTGGGTTTTAACTCTTTGTCGCCACAAATGGCTAAGTTTGTGGAAGCGGCGGTAAAAGGGGAGCTCAATATCCTCATTTCTGGCGGTACCGGTTCAGGTAAAACCACCACTCTCAATATCTTCTCTGGCTTTATTCCAAGTGATGACCGAATCATCACGATTGAGGATTCGGCGGAGCTTCAATTGCAGCAGCCCCATGTTGTGCGCTTGGAAACTCGACCTGCGAACCTTGAAGGTAAAGGGGAAATTACCCAGCGTGAATTAGTGAAAAACTCCCTACGTATGCGACCAGATCGCGTGGTGCTTGGAGAGGTTAGGGGGAGCGAAGCGGTAGATATGCTTGCCGCAATGAATACGGGGCATGATGGCTCGCTGGCAACTATTCACGCCAATACACCTAGGGATGCTTTGAGCCGGGTTGAGAATATGTTCTCAATGGCGGGCTGGAACATTTCGGCAAAAAATTTACGTTCTCAAATTGCTTCTGCGATTCACTTAGTTGTGCAGATGGAAAGGCAAGAAGACGGTAAGCGCCGCATGGTGAGTATTCAAGAGATCAACGGCATGGAAGGTGAAATCATCACCATGTCAGAAATTTTTAAATTCCAACGTCAAGGCTTAGATGAAGACGGCAATATTATGGGGTATTACACTGCAACGGGTGTGGTCCCTGGCTGTCATGATCAGTTAGCTAAGCGTGGTTTGGATTTGCCTTTCGAGCTGTTTAACGAAAGTCATCCGTAGAGGACAGGCAAATGGACAATGACATTACCTATTTCTTTATTCTGCTTTTCTTTGCTGTTGTATTTATTTCACAGGCGCTGATTCTGCCTGCAGCAGGTAGTAAAGCCAAACATAAAGAATTGGCAGACCGGCTGAAAGAAAGTCAATCAACGTTAGATGAAGAAAGCCGCTCGTTACTTCAAGAGCATTATTTAAGAAGCTTAAGCCCGATTGACAGGAAACTTGTCAAGATTGAGCTGTTTTCTTCATTGAAAAAATCGATTGAGTTGTCGGGGTATGATTGGGAACTCGGGCAAACCTTGCTGGTCGCTTCGATTATTAGTGTGAGTAGTGCGGTATTGCTGCTGTTATTGGGGCAAGCATGGTATTTGGCCTTTGCGGCGGCATTTGCGGTGTGGTTTCTGCTTCATTTTACACTTCAGAATAAAATATCCGGTCGTTTAGCCAAGTTTGAAGAACAGCTTCCCGATGCGCTAGATATCATTAAACGGATGCTTCAAGCCGGACAACCTGTGACACAGGCTTTTAATGAAGTCGGTAATGAGATGCCAGCTCCGATTGGTATTGAGTTTAAAAACACCTTTAACTTGCTGAATTACGGCTACGATATGCGTCTTGCGATAATGCAAATGGCCGAGCGAACGCCGACGGTTTCGATGCTTGCGTTTTCAAGTGCCGTGTTACTGCAAAAGGAAACCGGGGGTAATTTATCCGAGAACTTAGACAAGGTGTCTAAAGTATTACGTGCGCGATTTAAGCTGACCAGAAAAATTAAAACCATTTCAGCAGAGAGCCGAATGTCGGCTTGGATTCTTGTGTTATCTCCTTTCGTATTATTTGTGGGTCTGCTCTTTATTAACCCAGATTATGTGGCGCCTCTTTACGAAGATCCGAGAGGGATCACCATCGTCAGTGTCGGTATTGTCAGTTTGTTTTTTGGCTCAATATGGATACGAAACATAATTAATTTCGAGGTGTGATATGGACGCACTTGTGAATTTAATCAACAGTATTCAGTTGAACGAAGAAACCTTTTTATTACTAGCGATACTGGTGGCCACCACTCTGCTTATTGTGTCGGTGGTGTTGATCACTGTCGGGGCGAAAAACCCGCTGAAAAAGAAATTAGAAGCGATAAAAACGGAAGGCTCTCCAAGCACTTTGCGTAAAGGCAATCGGTTTGATTCTACCTTGGAATCTCTTGCGCCGATTGTGACCTCAAAAGACACCAAAGAAAAAGAAAGTATTCGACATAAATTGATGCATGCAGGTTTCCATGACAGCAATGCACTGACGGTGTTTTATGCCTTGAAAGTATTTAGTGTCGTCGTTGGGCTCGGGGTTGCTGCGGTACTTTACTTCTTCTCGCCTGATATGAAACATCTTAATTTAGCCATGATCATGAGCGTCGGTGGGGGCTTTTTCGCACCTAATATGGTGCTTGAAAAATTGGTTAACAAACGCCAAAGCCGAGTAAGAGGCGGGGTGCCAGATGCGTTAGATTTGCTGGTGGTCTGTACTGAATCGGGACTTGGTTTTAATGCTGCGCTTCGACGTGTCGCCGATGAGCTGATGATTTCCCACCCTGATTTTGCCGACGAACTGGATACCGTGTGCGCTAAGATCAAAGCTGGGATTGAAATGTCGGATGCGTTTGAAGATCTTATCGAAAGAACGGGCCTGTCTGAAATTACGGGTTTAGTGAATATGCTTTCTCATGCGTCACGGGTTGGAGGAAGTCTATCGCAAACCCTGCGCGATTATACCGAGGATTTTCGAGACAAACGTAATCAGGAAGTCGAAGAAATCGCGGCAAAAATTCCAACTAAAATGATTTTCCCTCTATTGTTATTTATATGGCCTTGTTTCTTCATTGTCGCTGTTGGGCCCGCATTGTTAGCGTTAACAAGCTCGTTTGGGAATTAGGAGAGATTATGAATAGGATGTTATTGGCTTTGGTTAGCGTGTTTGTGATGGCTGGCTGTGCAAGTGAACCTGAACCGGCTAGTTTTGATAGTGCCTTGTATGATGGCCGTCCGGTCGACACGCTTACCTCAGAGCTTGCTCCACTTACTGAGCAAGAAGCAATTACACGGGGGGATTTGGCATTATCCAGCGGCAATACTGATCTAGCTCTTTATGAATATATTCGTTCTGTCGAGTTCCCTGACGCTAAGTACCAAGATAAGTCTTTATATACCATTGGGCGAATTCACTATTCCCGAGGCAATTTACCGCTGTCGGAAAAAGCCTATCTAATGGCCCTCGATTACAATCCGAATAACATCAAAGTACTAGAACACTTAGGTGCGATGTACAGCAAACAAGGGGACGTGGAGCAAGGTAAAAGTTACTTTTTCCGCGCTTTGAATGCCGACCAAGTGCGTTTGAATAACGCTAAAATGCTCGACGGTGATGTGGTTACGGTAGCCAGCGTTAAGTCCTTACAGGTCGACAATGAGTCTCCAGCATTGGCATACATGGGGCTAGGTGTACTTTATGACGTAGAAGCCAAGCACGATATCGCCAAAGCGCTTCTTCACAAGGCTTTGAAAATTAAAACCAACTCGGTCAAAACCTTGGTGAACCTCGGTTACTCTTACTACATGAGTGGCGAGTACCCAGACGCGCAGCGTTATACCTTGGCGGCATTAGAAAAAGACCCAACGAATGAGAAAGCGCAAAATAATCTAGCTCTAATTTATCTAGGTAAAGACGAAGTCAAACGAGCGATTAACGTCTTCATGCGTCATATGAGTGCGCCTGAAGCGTTAAATAATGTAGGGTACTTTTTGATTCTTCAAGGTAAGCCAGATAAAGCGATCCCTTACTTGCAGCAAGCGATTGATAAAAAGCCATCTTATTACAAAGTGGCGAATGAAAACCTAGAACGAGCGTTGGCGGAAGTCAGAGCGAAAGAAAGTCAAAAAGCTGAACAACAAGAGGAAGTGGTGCAGTAGCTTGTTGTAAACCAATGACAGAACCTTAAAAAGAGCCCGTATTTAGCGGGCTCTTTTGTATTGAATGGAGCCAGTTCTGTTATACGAAACTAAACAGGGCACCCGCCAGAGCGAAAAAGCTGACTAAATACACGATAGGCAGTTTCACCTGCTTGAGTAAGTAAAACCCGACGATAACCAACGCAATGTCCACCGCAGAGTAGACTGCACTGCTGAATACAGGGCTATAGAGCGCCGCGAGTAGTAAGCCCACGACAGCCGCATTGACTCCGACTAGCGCGCCCGACACTTTTGGTATACCAGCGATTGCTTGCCAGTTTTTAAGCACGCCGAGAAGCAGTAAGAAACCCGGTAAAAAGACAGCCAACGTTGCTAGTAACGCGCCAACAATTGGAGCTTGTGGTAGCAATTCATAACCAATGTAGGTGGCAAAAGTAAACATAGGCCCCGGAACTGCTTGTGCCGCAGCATATCCGGTTAAGAATGCGTCTTGGCTAAGCTGATCGCCGACGATGTTTTGTAGTAACGGCAGAACGACATGACCGCCACCAAACACCAAGCTACCTGCTTGGTAAAAGTCTGAGAATAGTGCCACTGATGAACTGTAAGACGCCGCTAGAGGTAAGCCAATCAACAGTAGAACGAAGGCTAGCAAAGGCGTAAAAGAAAGCTCTGAAGCCTTAAATGTCGATGCGCTGCCTTTCGCTAGGTATTGGCTGCCTAAAGCCGCGGCAAAAAGCAAAATCGCGATTTGGGTAAAAATACTTGGTGCAATTAATAGCGTGACGGCGGTGAGAATACACAAGCCGATGGTGAGCTTATCTTTGCAGAAATTCTTATACATTCCCCAAGCCGCATCCGCGACAACCACGACGGCTAAAAGCTTGAGCCCATGAATGATGTTTTGAAACAACGTCGAATCCGTAAACTGACTGCTCAGTAGCGCAAGCATGAGCATCAATATGACAGAAGGCAAAGTAAACCCGACAAACGCAAGAATGCCGCCTAACAGCCCACCTTTTTTATATCCGACAGCAAAGCCTACTTGGCTAGAGCCAGGGCCAGGTAAGAACTGGCTCAGTGCGACTATCTGAGCGTATTCTTCATCCGTGAGCCATTGGCGTTTCTCGACAAAGGCGTTACGAAAGTAGCCGATATGTGCAGCTGGGCCACCAAAGCTAATCCAGCCAAGTAGAAAAAAAGTCTTAAATAGGGACAACATGTTTTGTTTACTCATGAGTTATCAGATCAGCGATAGAGTAAGAAATGACGTATAATGATTCAAATCGATAGTTTTGATATTAACTATGAGCAATATTAATTTTGAGTGAATTTAACTGGAAAAGCGTCGACCTCAATTTACTGGTTGCGTTTATGTCTCTGTACGAGACGGGCAGTGTAACGGCTGCGGCGGAGCGAGTGTATGTAAGCCAATCGGCAATGAGCCACAGTTTGGCGAAACTTCGAGAGCTCATGCAAGACAGGCTATTTGAACGTAAAGGCCACAAAATGCAGCCGACAGAGCGCGCTGAGCAAGTCGCGCCTATTGTTCATCAAGTGCTGACCCAGCTCCAGTTTGAAGTGTTTACCGCAGAAGAGTTTTGCCCAGACAAGTATCAAGGCGTTTGTAAGATAGGTCTAACGGATTACGCCGAACAAATATTCGCACCTGCGATTTATGATGCCATCAGCCAGTCCGCGCCACTGGCGAAGGTCAGCTTTATCCATGCTAATCGAGAGAATTACCAGCAGTTGCTTACGGACGAAAAAGTGGACGTGATCATAGGGAGCTTTCCATCGCCCGATAGTCTCTTTGTTGCTGAGTATTTGTATACCGAAAAGCACGTCTGTATGTTTGACCCAAAGGCTATTTCACTCTCTCAGCCTTTTGAACTTGAAGAGTTTGTTCGGTATCCGCATGCGCTTGTGAGCCCCGATGGCAAACTTAAAACCCAAGTCGACGATATGATTGGTGAACAAGGTATGGCTCGCCGGGTATCGGTCGCGTCTCGGAATTTCCTCACGATACGCAATTTAATTTCGGGTAGGAAACTGATCTGCATTGTGCCTGAACTGATGGCCAAAATTCACTTGTCACATCAATCTATCGCAACCGTAACGCCACCACTTGCGGTGTCTGATTTCGATATTTCAATTTTGTATCGCAAAGACTTTTCCTCATACGAGAAAAACAGCTGGCTTAGGGAGTTGGTTAAAGTGAGTCTTTCTCAACAGCTTTTGGAACTGCGGGGGTAGGGTTGTTCCATCGAACGACTTTCCCGCATAAAAACCAAATGGCAGTGGTGAGAATAAAGCTCATGTAACCGTCGACGGCGTAATGCCAAGCGAGATGTACTGAACCTATTTGAATGATGAGCGCAAACAACCACATCGCATTGCCAAGAATACTATTGACCTTTGATAGGCTTAGAGCCATGAGTACCGCAATGGACACATGCATACTCGGCATGGCTGAAATACCAGCGCCAGCCCCGCCTTTACTATCCACGTAGCTCTGCCACAACATATCTTGCACATCCAATATCCAAAGTGGGAACCACCCATGGCTCACTAATTCATTGCTTTGCTGAGTTAAACGCTCTAGGAGAGGATGATAAAAGTTGAATTCAGCATTGAGTAAGTGGATATAACATGGCCCAGCAGAAGAAAGCAGAACTGCTGCGACCCCTCCAATAAGCAACCAGCAGGCTAAGAAACTCAATAAAAACTGTGTCCTCAGCTGAGCATTACTCTTGTTCACAATAAAAAATAGAACCGTTGCCCACATAAAAAAGAACCACAGGTGATAGAAGAAGTTAATGACGAAGCTACTCCACGGGCTTGAAAAAATAGCGTGGGTAATTTCCCAAGGAGAGATGCCAAAGTGAAGCGCCTTATCTAACTGGTAGAAAGCCAAATCCCATGAAAAGTAATGGATACTGGGGATGATAGACTTCAAATAGGTATAGCATGAAAAAGTGAGATTTAGCGCGAGTAACAGTAATACAAAACCGATGAGTTGGTAGGGAGGATTAAAGAAAGATTTGATTTTAGCGATGAACTTTCGAGTTGGGTGCGAAGCGCGATGAAAGAGCAAATAGAAGTAGTAGTAAGTGCACCAGATAATAAAAGTAAAATAACACGTCTCAGCCAAAACCTTCAGGTACAGGAAAAAGCTGTACTCAATCTGTTGTTCAGCGTTAACCAAGAATGAAGCTAAGTAAAACAACACGCTTGTGGTGGCGATGAATAGATAAATGAGTTTGTCGGCTTGAATGAGCTCTTTGATATTATTCCATACTTTATTGGCCTCCTTACTGGTCATTGCTACCCCTTATGTTTATTCAAGTATCTCTATGAATTATGGAACAGTTTGCCTCGTTATCTAGTTTTCTCACTAATTAATGAAAAGAGGAGGAGAGAAGCACAATCGCTATTTGATTGCTTAGTTACCAAACCCCAAGGTACGTTTTATTGCTTGATTTTCTTACTTCAAATAGAGTTATTTAATGGAAAGGATCATAGTAGGCCAAAAAGTCCAAATGCCCATGGGAGGTGCATTCTTCTTGTTTGGACACATGGTATTTGAACAGCAGCAAAGTAAAAAAGGGTACCCAGCTCAAAGCTTGGTACCCAGTGGTGAAATTTATGGACAAAATTTCAGATTAGGCTGATTTCTCTTTGATGCTAGGGTTACTCGGCATCCGTAAAGAAATCGTTGTACAACATATATAGGTGAGCCGCACTCCAAGAGAAGTTTGGTGCACCTTGCTGTTCTCCGTTCAGTGGGTTGTAGTTCTCGCGGATAGGACCGTCTTGTACCAAACCGTCAGCGTGGTCGAAGAATGCGCCTGCCATTTCAATCGCATCGTCACGGTAGCCATAGCTGTCCATGCCTTTTAGACCGAAGTAGAACTGATCTACCCATACGCGTCCACGCCAGTAGATGTCTGGACCGAATGCTGGGTTAGAAAGCGCTGCCGTGCCAAGCGGAACGTAGGTGTTGAACTCTTCAGTGTCTTTCATCACAGAGACAACCGCATCGGCGTGTGCTTGCGTTGCCGCGCCGTTGAACAGTGGCGACCAACCTTCTGGGCCTTTGCCACGCTCTACAATTGGTTTACCTGCACAGCCATTGGCTAGTGGTTTGTCTTCAATGCGAATGTCGTAGAAGAAGTTCGTGCTCTCATCGAACATACACGTGTTGATGTAGTTCGATAGGTGCTCAGCCTTTTCACGGAACTCTTTCGCTTCAGCGTCTTTACCTAGGATGTCAGCCATTTCCGCTAGGTACTTGTTATCGCTGTACATGTAGCTTGCTTGATCAACAGACTCTTGCAGCAGAGAGTAGCCTAGTAGCGTGCCGTCTTCAGCGCGGTTTTGAGCGAACTCAACATCCCAATCACTGCGCTTGCCGCCGTTAGCAACGTATGCGTCTAGCTGATCTTTATCGATGAAACCAAAAGCGGCGGCATCATCACGACCAGATTCCCAAGATGCAGCGGTTTGAGCTGGGCTTTCGATGTAATCGTAATTACCTTCGGCCATGACTTTATCCAGTGCGGCTTGGCCAACGACGGTTTCGTGCTTATCGCCACGAACTACAGTGAAGTACATGTCACCTTCTGGGGTGTTATGTGCTTTGTCGATAGCAGCACCATATTCTGGAACGCCATTGCCGTTGTTATCGCGGTTGCGTAGCCACCAGTCATGATAAGCCACTAACTTTGGATACATCTCTTCTAACCAAGCTTCATCGCGGGTGGTCTTGTAGACTTCCATGACCGCCCAAGCCGCTAGGCTAGGTTTGGTATTACGCTCATTCCAGTTACCGCCGTCGCCGCCACGCTCAGGGCTTAGGTTGTAAGCCAGTAGATCTGGCACGTAGCCTTCATCCCACGGGCGAACGGCATCGTCAGCTTGAATTTGGTAAGCGAACATCGCACGGATGTTGTCTTTCGCTACATCAGGGTTGAAGTGCGCCATTGCGTAAGCTTGCTTCCAGGTGTCCCACGGCCAAGTTTGATTGCCCGAGAACCAACGCGCGGTTACTGATGGGGTGACTGAATCAAACTCCATTGCACCTGCAGCACCACGCCAGTTACCGTTTAGGGTTTCCATCGCTTTTACCGCAACACGCTCTTGTTCAGGCGTTGCGTTCGGGTTGGTTAACCCCATCTCTAGGTAGCCTTCCCAACGTTCTGCAGATGCAGCTAAAAAGTCGGTAGGGTTTGCCATGATCTTTTTGATTTCTGGCTGTTCGGCTTGTGCTTCTTCAGCAGTAAGAACATGCGAGTAAGTCGTGTAAACAGTGGTTGATTCTTCAATGTTTGCGGTTGAAGTAAACGCTAGGCCGTCAACAGTCGTTTTCGTTGGAATCGACTTATGAACTTGGTACTCAGACTCGCCTGAGGTCAGTAGATCCCACGTTGAACGCACTTTACCGAAAGTGACCTTTAGGCCGTCGTCGGTTGCAACGATTTGGCGGTTGTAGTCAGGGTAAGTCTGGGCAATGGTTTTATCGGTTTGCGCTACGCCTTCTTTAGCGTGTGTTTTTTCAAGCAGTTCACCGTCCCACACTAACTCAACAGGAGCGTCAGTGGTGATTTTCGTTTCTAGCAGAGAGGTACGGTTAGAAGCAAAACGCATCGTCATCTCTACTGTCACATCGTCAGATTTCAGCGTCTGAACTAATGCGCCCGGCAGGCTGTAAGCTTCCATGGTGAACGCGACTTTCTTGCCATCTTTGAACACGCTTAGGCGGTCAAAGTTGTCTGCCATAAAGTTGATGTATTCCTCGGTAAGCAGCGCTGTACCAGGGAACCCGCCCATGCCTTCCGCTGAGTCTGGCAGTAGGTGACCGTGCCAAGCACCTAGGTCGAAGAATGGGTTAAAACGTTGGTGGTCATCGAAGTCGTAGTCACGCATGTACTCTGGTGAACCAGTGCGGTCGATAACGTTCTTAAATTGATTTGCTTGCAGTTGTTCTGTGTCAGAGCCAGAGTTTGATGTACAGCCAGTAACAACAAGTGCTGCGCCAATAGCCAGAGCTGCGAATGATTTGTTCAGTTTCATGATGAGTTCCTGTTATTACCAGTAGAAGTATTGCATTGCGAACACTTGTGCGTCGCCGATCTCAGTGTCGCTGCCTACGCCAAAGCGGCTGTCAAAAGCGGTCGCAAATGCGCCGTTTCCGTATTCGTACCAAACGCCGGCATTAATGTAAGAAGTAATTTCCTTATCGCCATTGTCTGCATCGAAGTTAGCGTAGTTATAGGCGGCAGATAGGTATACGCCCTGTGCTGCTTCGTACCATGCACTGGTTTGGAAGCCAGACTCACTACCGAAAGACTCTTGGTTACCCTTGTCTGTGTCATGCCAAACACGAGCGGCCACATTTTTGTATTCCGCGCCCAATAGTAGTAATTCACCGCCATCGTTATTACGGACTTCACCGCCACCCATGAACGTCAGGTTTTCTGTAAGGTCATACTGTAAGTAACCATTGACCATGGCGTTCTTGTCTTTCCATTGGTCAGCGAAGCTATCGTATTTACCGAAGTGGATCAGAGCGTCGTCTTCTGAGAAGTCAGATTCAGGAGCGGCTGAAATACTGTAGCGAAGCTTGCCTTCTAGGTTTTGGATTTTGATGCCGAAGTTGACGTCGCGAGTATTTGAGATCGCATAGCCGTACTCGACCGTTGCGTCTCCCCACCATTGAACATCATCTAGTGAGGAGTCCATTCGGCCGATCATAAATTCAGTTTTGTTGTCGGTTCGATAACCCGCGTAAAAACGGTTAAAGCCACCTTCGAAGCCGCCCCAACCATGGCCAGTTGCCCATGCGTTGCCATCGTCATCGGCTTGTACCGTCCAACCTTCCATGTAAGCAAGACCAAACCAATTACCATGTTCAATGGCAAGGCCAGCTTCAATGTAGGTACCATCGCTGTAACGACCTTTATCGTCTCCCTCTAGCGCGGTATGGCCACCAAGTCCAAGTTCCCCGTAAAAGTTGAATAGTGTTTCTGATTCAGCTTCGGGAACTTGGGAGTGGCTGTGGTTAGCTTCTGTTTCAGCTGCATTGACAGATAAAGCGGCAAAGATACAGCTAGCGATTAAAGTTGGTTTAGTAAAACTAGATTTCATTTTATTAACTTCTATTAGGTGAAATAAATGAATGTGCACAAGCTTTGCCGACTTCTAATATGGGGGTGCTCTATAGGCGTATTGGTCAGATGGCTTGTGTTCTCCTTGCTGATAATAATGATATTTTCAATCCACGAAACAGTGTTTGATTAAAAATGTGATCTAATTTTACTAAAACTTTATCTGTGATGTTTAGTTGTATATAGCGGTTGTTTTAACCAGTTTTGGAATTGGTGGTGTGAATGTTTTTTTGTGAGTGGCGGTAAGTCAAATCCGCCCAATTGAATTGCTAAAGTCGGAAAAACAAAAAAGCACTGAAGGTTCATTCAGTGCTTTTGAGGAGGGGAGGGAGATTTAAACTGAAGCGTTAGCGGTGTTGGCTTCTTGCTTTTTTTCTTCGTCGGTCAACCCATTTTCATATTGGTTGTATTTCCACCAAGCGTAGCCAAGGAAGATCACAATCCCGCCCACGTTGTAGAAAATGATGGTCATGATATCAGCGCCTGTTGGGAAGGTAGAGGCAAAGAACCCGACAGTGAAGATACCGATGAGGATAGAAACCACCACAACCCCAGTTATACGCGAGCCCATTCTGAAGTCTCTTGGTAAATGATCGAGTTTAAGGCGTAAGTTCAGGTAAGCGATCATGATAAACAGAGGAGGAAGCATCGATGCCGCCGCCGTCATGTTGATGATGGTACTCATCAGATCTTGCACGGTATCCGATGCTAACGTTGGGATGAACATCAGTGGAATCACGATAAGGAATTGGATCCACGCGGCACGCTCCGGTACGCCTTGTTTGTTGAGTGCGACAGTTTTCTCGCCGAAGATGCCCTTAGGGATTTCAGAGAAGAAGATCTTAACCGGTGTCGCTGTCCACATCAGTAGCGAGCCCAGCATTGCAGTGAATGAAACCACACCCACAAAGCGATTCATCAGGATCTCAGACAATCCAAAGTGTCTTGCTAGCCCTTCGAATACCTGTACTGAACCGCCAGTAAACTTCAACTCTTCACGCGCAACAAACACGTTCGCAAGTACAGAGCCAACTGAGTACAGCGCACCGATAAAGATGCCTGCAATGATGATGACTTTTACGAAAGACTTGTGACCACCTTTGATGTCGTTTACATACACCGCAACGGATTCTGCACCGCCTGCTGCCATGAAAATCCAAGTGATCACCCCTAGGAATGCCCAGTTAAAACTTGGTGTCATTGCTTCGATAGTGATTGGGTCTGCAGGCTCAATACCACCGATTAATGCACCGCCCGACAAAAGAATGTAAGACATGGTCAGAAGCAGCATTAGTGACGAAGTTAATGAGGTGATTGGGCCTAGTAGTTTCGCGCCGTTGTTAGAGATGTGGGTGGCGACCGCGAACAAAATGGTACTCAAGATCGCTGTGGTCATTGGCGTGAATATGTACTCGAAACCTAAGAACGCATACGACGCGTAAGCGATGATTCTAGGCAGCAGAGAAGTGAAGAAAAAGAGGTTAACGAACCAGTAGGTGTAAGCCGAAATAAATGCCCAGCGCCCACCTAGAGAGCTTTTAACCCAAGCGTAGACACCCGCTTCCGAGTTTTTATTGAGGGAAACAAATTCTGCAACGATCAAGCAGAAAGGGACAAAGTAAAAAATGGTCGCAAGGAAAAACATCGGCGCTGAGGACAGCCCGATTTCAATATTATTGTTAATGATGTTATTGAAGCTATATACCGCCGCGAAGGTCATAGACAGTAAGGCAAATTTACCTATCGTGCTACGTTTGGTTTCGGACATGATGTTCTCCGGTGAATCACGTTAATTATAGTGCCACATGGTCCTAGTGGGGACGCCCTAGGCCTGTTTTATTGTTATGTTGTTTTGCAAATGACCACCTGAACGAGGTGGGGAGGGCGTTTATTGTTTTTATTCCCATCATTAGGTAATTAACTAAAATGACATTTAAGTAAAATTTGGTGCATTTAAAATATCGGTCTAGCTGTTTTTTAATGGTGGTGAAGAACTCGACTTATCTCGGCAATGTAATATTTGTAGGGCCTTGCCGTTTCAAAGTGTGTACGAGACGCCATTCCTTCACTAGGAAGAGTAAAGTTTAAGCAGTAAAAAGTTAATCAAATAAACGTATTAATGTGATGTTGGTGGGTTAATTTTAGTTAAATATTTACTTGTGTTTTATCGGTATGGTTAAGAGCTATTTGGGGTTGAGTGATAAAGAGGATTTGAAATAAAGTGTCTGATATTAATTTTTTGATTTAAAACAAAAAAAGCGCCACAAGGGCGCTTTGTTGTTGAGGGTGATTTACGATTGTTTTGCTGTTTCCAAAGTGATTTCTTTAGCCGCTTGCTTCTTCTCAAAGCGAGAGATCCACCACCATGCAATGGCTGAGAATACTGCGGTCATGAATACGTTAATGAAGAATGCTCTTACTAGGTCGACGCCCGATGGGAATGCCGATGCTGTCATACTGATTACAAAGATGCCGATTAAGACAGACACCACAGCCATACCTTGCGTGCGAGTACCCATGCGGAAGTCACGCGGTGTATCGTCATGCTTCAAGCGGAACACAAAGTATGCCACCATGATGAAGATTGGCGGTAGCATAGCAGTACCTGCCGTTAGGTTGATTGCGGTGTTCATCATGTCTTGTACGGATTCAGAGCCGAAGCCATTCACCACTAACATTACGAATACGAACGCGAACTGCCACCATGCTGCACGAACTGGAACACCATGTTCGTTAAGCTCAGTTGTTTTCTCACCGTAAACACCTTGTGGGATCTCAGAGAAGTGAATTTTCACCGGTGCTGCTGTCCACATCATCATCGAACCGAACATCGCAACGAATAGGATGATACCTACGAAGCGGCCAGTCATTGATTCAGAGATGTTGAAGAACTGCGCCATACCCGTAAAGATTTCTACCATGCCGCCGGCGTATGTTAGGTCTTCACGTGCAACGAATACGTTAACCAGTAGCGAGCCAATAGCGTACATAGCGCCAATCGCAATACCTGCGCCGATGATCACTTTGATGAAAGACTTATGACCACCTTTCACATCGTTTAGGTAAGCGGCTGCGGTTTCAGCACCACCGGCTGCTTGGAAGATCCAACACATGATGCCTAACGTTGCCCAGTTGATTGTTGGGGTCATCGCTTCTAGCGTGATAGGTTCAGCCGGAACGTGATCGCCACCCAGTGCCATCAGTGCGCCAATTACGTAGATAGCGAACAGAGCGAATACGCCGTAAGCTACGATTTCAGAGATCTTACCTAACCAAGATGCACCTTTGGTTGAAATGTGCGTAGCGGCAGCAAATAGCGCAATCGAAATGACTGACGTCACGATAGGCGAGAAGGCGTATTCGTAACCCAGCATCGCGTAAGAGGCGTAAGCAATCACGTTCGGTAGTAGCGATACAAACCAGAACAGGTTAACGAACCAGTAGAGAAAAGAACCAAGGTAGGCTGCTTTTGAGCCTAATGGTTTTTTCAGCCAGTCGTACATGCCTGACTCTGAGTTTTTGTTTGCAGACACAAATTCAGCAATGATGAATACAAACGGAATAAAGTAGACAAGAGTTGCCAGTAAAAAGATCGGTGCTGAACTTAATCCCAATTCGATGTTGTTGTTTACGATGTTACGGACGTTAAATACCGCCGCAAAGGTCATAGATAACAAGGCAAACTTGCCTAACTTACCGCGTAAAGATTCAGACATAATGTCCTCCGATGAATCACGTAATTTATAGTAATTATTTCTCTAGTCTTCCTGTAGGCGGGAAGACCAGAGTGTTCTCATATCAGAATGATGTGAGCCTTGAACGGCAAGGCTCTGCTCATACTGTGAATAGATAGGGTTATTGCTATTTATTGAGTTATTGCTATTTATTGAGGAAGTAACCGTCTTCAATGGTCACTTTCAACACCACTTTGCGAACTCGATGATCACCGTGAAAACGGTAAGCTTGGTTGTTATCGAAGATCGCCACTTGGCCTTCAACTAGCTCACGAGTTTCGCCGTTACCCATAAGGTGTTCACGGTCGGTTTCATCGCTGTAAGCTTGGATTTGCTCTAGCTCTGACTTCGTTGCGAACTCAACCGTTTCTCGGCCTTCTAGGTAGTAGTGCACATCGAAGTAGCGACGATTACCGGTGAAGTTTTTTGTGTTGCGAGCCACGCCGTCTTCAATCATGTAAGCCAGTGAGTCACCAATGGAATACATCACGCCATCTTTGATGTTGCCGATGTTTTCAATCGCTTCTACACAGCGCTGCCATTTACGACCGTCGCGGTAGACGACTTTAAATTGTTCTAAGTTCTCTAAAACGATCATCGCTTATGCCTCGTTCTGTTGTGGTTGAGCTTTAGGTGTGTTCGCCGTAAAAAACTCATCGCCAAAGTTGTGATTGATTAGGTGCTGCGCGTCGCAATCGCCCGCTTGGAATGGGATCAGAGTTAAGCCGTAGCGGAACTCCTCCATGTACACACGGTAAGAGTCGAGCACTTCGCTGCCCCAAGAGTTAGAGCCTAAGCCCATCACTTGGTGATCTAGGTTTAAGGTGATGTAACCGCTCTTTTCTAGCTCAATGGTGTGTTGTGCTTGGTGCAGGTTTTGATTGGTGTAGAACCATGCGCTGAAGTTGATCTCTTGCTGTGGTTTTACTGCAATACCATTACCCGCACGGCTTGAAAGCGCAGCCCAACGAACGTGTTGGCGGTTGCCGTTGTTTTGTGGGAACGGGTAGTTCTCGAACATGTCAGCCACGGTTGATTGGTAAACGTCAATCATGTTGGCTTGCTTGCTGTCTTGGTAGTTCTCTTCTGGGCCGCGGCCGTAGTATTGAACTTGGTCGAAGTCGCCGTTGATGCCCATATCAAAACCAATCACTGGAATCACGTGTGGGTAATCACCGTAGCGTTCACCGCTCAGTTCAACGTTTAGTTGACCTTCAGAACTGATTTGGTAGCGATATTCACAACGCATGCCGAAATCAAATACTGGTGGAGCAATGATGCTGGTGGTCGTGATCTCTACCTTGCCATTTACCTGTTCAACGTTAAGCGTGCGGAAGTGCTCCTGCATGATTTGTAGGTGTGCAGGCTCCCAGTAACCATCGTGCTCTTGCTTATGGTTATCGATCATTGGCTTGAAGAAATTGATTCGTGGCTCTGACTTAATCAGCTCTTCACCGTTTACTAACCATGACGTCAGCTTGCCGTTCACTTTCGAGAAGTTAAGTGCAAAGTTATGGCCTTTGATTAGGTAAGCAAGACGAGACTCTTCAACATTCAGTGTCGTTGCATTGTTGTTGGTGAAGGCTTCTAGCTGTGCTGTATTCTCTTTCACTTGGAATTGGTACACCGCGATGTCGTGGGTCGCTTCGCTGTAAGGCGTGCGAGAATCTTTGCGTACAGTAAAGTTCACAAACACTTCGCGCTCATCAAGTTGTGGCAAGTTAAGTGTCAGTTCACGGCTAGAGTTTTCAGCCAGCTCTTCAACCTTGATGTGTTGTACTGCAATGGTTTCGCCCTCAGCACGGATTTCCGCAGTGATGGTGTAGTCATCAATGTTTGAGAACCACAGCTTGTTATCAACGGTGAATGTGCCGTCTTCAGGATTGAAGTCGCGGATCTTCACTGGTGCGATAACCTGCTTGTACTCTTTTAAGCCTGGGCCAGGTGTTTGGTCTGGGTAGATCAAGCCGTCCATGCAGAAGTTGTAGTTGTTCGGGTAATCACCGTAGTCACCGCCGTATTTGTAGAATTCTGTACCCGCTTCATCACGCGCTAGAATGCCGTGATCACACCATTCCCAAACGTAGTGACCTTGAATTGCATCGTGCTTGTAGAACACATTTTGGTATTCAGTTAAGCCGCCCGGGCCATTGCCCATTGCGTGTGCGTATTCACAGATGATACGTGGTTTTTCGTGTGGGAACTCACCGAAGGCATTCATCAATTGAGCTCGTGAGTACATGGTAGAGATAACATCAACCACTTCAGCATCACGGTCTTCTTCGTAATGAACCAAACGCGTGTCATCAATCGCTTTAGCTGCATCGTACATAGAACGAATGTTGCAACCGTAGCCAGATTCGTTACCTAAAGACCACATGATGATAGAAGGGTGGTTCTTTTGAGCGTGGATATGACGTTCAATACGTTCAACAAACACCGCTTCCCATGCTGCATCGTTAGTGATGCGGCTTAGGTCGCCAACGTTAGCAAAGCCGTGTGTTTCGACATCGGTTTCGCCCATCACGAATAGACCGTAGATATCACATAGCTCGTAGAAGCGCGGGTCATTCGGGTAGTGCGCAGTGCGTACTGAGTTGATGTTGTGCTGCTTCATTAACACCAAGTCTTTCTCTACGCGATCCATGCCGACAGCACGGCCTTTTAGGTGGTCGTTGTCGTGACGGTTTACACCGTGCAGCATCACGTATTTGTTGTTGATGTAGAACAGACCATCGCGAACTTTGATGTCACGGAAACCAACACGTTGTGGAATCACTTCTAGCACTTTGCCATCGGCGTCTTTTAGCGTCAGCAATAGTTGGTAAAGGTATGGGTTTTCAGCGTTCCATTGAACAGGGTTCACTACATCGATAGAGAATTGAGTATTCGCATTGCCGCCAGTCTGTTGGTTAGGAACACTTAAGTTATCCACTGAGCCTTGCGAGATAACTTGGCTGCCATCAAGCAATGCGTACTCAAGGGTTGCGCTGGTCGCTGCTGCTAGGTTTTCTAGAGCAACATTGCACGAAAGGGTCGCGCTTTGGTAAGCGTCATCGAAGTCGGTGCGAACCGTTAGGTCTTGAACATGAAGTTGTTCTTTACCCACAAGGTAAACATCACGGAAGATACCGCCCGTCCACCACATGTCTTGGTCTTCGATGTAAGTTGAATCGGCCCACTGCATCACGCGAATAGACAGCAGGTTGTTGCCTGCTTTGACGTGGCTAGAGATATCGAATTCCGCGGTTAGACGGCTGCCCTTGCTGAAACCCACATATTCGCCGTTTACGTAAACTTCGAAGTAAGTTTCAACGCCATCAAATTTGATGATGGTTTGTTTCTCGTCCCAGCTTTCGCCAAGGAAGAAAGAGCGTTGGTAAGCGCCTGTTGGGTTGTCTGATGGTACGAAAGGTACATCAATTGGGAATGGGAAACCTTCATCTGTGTATTGAAGATCGCCGTGGCCTTCCATTTGCCACATGTTTGGAACCGTGATGTTGCCCCAGTCGCTCATTTCCTGAGAATAAAACTCTTCAGGAACCAATAGCGGGTTGGTGAAATAGCTGAAATTCCATTGGCCACTCAATAGTTGGAAATGGCTGCTCAGTTCACGCTGAAACGTTTTTGCATTTTTTTCTGATGCGTACGAGAAGAAGTAAGCACGTGGTGCCATACGGTTCTCATGTAAGTTCAGGAAGTTTTCCCAGTTGTTCACGTTGCCTCTCTCTCGGCCTATTTGAATGCTAGCCGACGTTCTTATGCGTAATTGGGTCGTAGTGAATACGAGTATTTTTTGGACTGAAGTAATTATTAGTAAAAGTTTTACTAAATGAAATTAGTGAAAACGTTTTACTTTAACTTCATCACGTTTTTCGAGCGAATTTCTAGGTTCGATGTGATCGAGATAGAAGAATGTCATTTGGTTGGAATTTGGGATGGAACGGGTAAGGAATATGCAATAAGGGGAATTAAAAAAGCCACAGAAAGAATCTGTGGCTTTTGAGGGAGTTACCGCTTTAGTAGCGTAATTATTTGGTTGTGTCCCTTAGCTTCAACTTGCTAGGAACATAGACTCGTAAAGGGATCGTGCGGCCATCTCTTGGTTTCTCTAGCAATAAGTTAACCCCTTGAATCCCCATCATCTCTGAGTGAATTCTTACTGTCGATAGAGAAGGAAAGGTGAACTTAGCCGTTGGAATATCGTTAACACTGATCAGTGCGATATCGTTTGGAATGTTAAGTCCGTGCTCGTGAATGGCACGTAAAACGCCAATCGCAATTGAATCTGAGGCAATGAATAATGCCTTAGGGTAGTCACCCGTTGCGAGCATTTCTTTAGCCAGCTTGTAACCTGATGAACTCGAAAAGTCGCCACGGTAAATGTCTTGCTCACTCACGACTTGCTTTAATTGTCCATATTCAGCAAATGCGACTTCGCGAATGTCTGGTGTATCGACGTCATCTTGCCCGCCAATAAACCCAATGCGTTGGTAGCCTTGCTCTACGAAGAAGTTGGTGATTTCTTTGCTGATGCGCGCGAGGTCGATATCGACTGAATCGTAAGGCTGGTTATGGTCGGTAAAGTCTACGTAACAGATGTTGTCGGTCAGCTTTTTCGCCTGCTCTAACACTTCTGGCGTTGTGCGGCCGACTAGCAAAATACCACTCACATGGTTTTTCTCTAAAGATATTTTGCTTTCATAACAGCTAGTTAATTCAACTTTGAGCTTGTCACATTGTGTTTCAATGCCATGTCGAATCGATAGGTAATACGGGTCGTTAACCTCGGCATCTTGCTTATAGTTGTATAGCGCAAGAAAGTGGTGATGTTGTTTTTTGTTTGATACCGCTTTACGAGAACTACTGGTTTTGTATTCGAGCTTTTCAGCAATTTCAAAGATACGCCTTTTCGTTTCTTCCTTAACGCTTAGGGTCGGATCATCATTGAGTACCCGTGAAACGGTTGCGAGTGATACACCTGCTTCAGTTGCTATATCTTTTAACGTTGCCATTTTTACATCCTGTTATTTGGTGCTAAAAATTCACGCATCTTATAAATGCGTTGTTACACCTAAAGTTTTTATGCATCTATTGTAATCAAACTGAACATGATTGCATTAACTTTTAGTAAAATTTCTCGAATTAATCAGCATGTTTTATTAATTACATTTCAATAATTTAAATCCTTTTAATTCAATAAGTTAGTTTTAGATTGTATTTGTGTTGTGATTGATATTTATACAGCAAGTGTTGGTGAGTTTTGTGTAAACGTTTACACAATGAGGGATCGATCACAGATCATTTTAAGATTTGGTTGCTACAATTTCACGTATTGAAGGCATTGTTGCCTTGGTATCTGAGACTAAGAGAGGCGTATAGTGAAAGTTCTGGTAACGGGCGGAATGGGTTATATCGGAAGCCATACTTGTGTGCAGATGATGCAAGCCGGAATGGAACCGATCATCGTAGATAACTTATGTAACAGCAAAGAAGCAGTACTGCAGCGCATCGAAGCTCTGACTGGTGAAAAGCCCACTTTTTATTTCGGTGACATTCGCGATGAAGCTTTTCTCGATACGGTTTTCTCTCATCACGATATTCAAGCGGTGATTCATTTTGCAGGCTTGAAAGCCGTTGGCGAATCGGTCGCTAAGCCTTTGGAGTATTACGATAATAACGTTAATGGCTCTCTGGTTTTGGCTCGTTCTATGCGTAAAGCCGGAGTGAAAAGCATTGTCTTTAGCTCGTCAGCGACCGTGTACGGCGACCCTGAAACTGTTCCAATTACTGAAGACTCCCCAACTGGCGCTACCACTAATCCATACGGCCGAAGTAAGTACATGGTCGAGCAATGTTATTCCGATCTATTTGCGGCTGAAGGCGATTGGAGCATCACATTATTACGCTATTTCAACCCGGTTGGCGCTCACCCTTCAGGCACGATGGGCGAAGATCCACAAGGTATTCCAAATAACCTGATGCCGTTTATTGCTCAGGTGGCTGTTGGTCGCCGAGATAAGTTAGCTGTCTTTGGAAACGATTACCCAACACCGGATGGAACGGGAGTTCGCGATTACATCCATGTTATGGATTTAGCCGATGGTCACGTTGCTGCTTTGCAAGCGGTTGGAGAAAAAGCAGGTTTGCACATTTACAACTTAGGTACAGGTAAAGGTTCAAGTGTACTTGAGATGGTCGAAGCGTTTGCCAACGCCTGCGATAAGCCAGTTCCTTATGAAATTTGCCCACGTCGCCCGGGTGATATTTCGGAATGCTGGGCGAGTACAGCCAAAGCCGAGCAAGATTTAGGTTGGAAAGCGACGCGTTCTGTCGCGGATATGACGGCAGATACATGGAACTGGCAATCAAATAACCCCCAAGGCTATTCCCCTACGTAATTGGAGCCGCAGCGTTGTTAGCAGCGCTTACCAATTCCAATCACATAGAAGATCTATGCTCATGGACATTGGAAAGCTTGCTGCCTAGCTGCAACTTCAATTTCTTTGGTGAATGCAGATGAAGAAAGAGACCTGATATCTCGTTCCTCGATACTGAAATGATGAACTCAAATGCCATTCCCTAAAGCGAGGAATGAGCGTGATAGGCAATTTCCTTGTAGAAGAATTATTTGTCTTGGTGAATTGACCAAGGTACACAATTTAAGAGTAATGTAAGTATGTCAAAAGTTGAATTTAACCCAGTTGACCACCCTCACCGTCGTTACAACCCACTGACCGGCCAGTGGATTTTGGTTTCCCCGCATCGTGCTAAACGTCCATGGAGTGGCCAAGATGAGAAGCCATCCACCGAGCAACTGCCTGCGTACGACAAAGAGTGTTTTTTGTGTCCGACTAACACTCGCATCTCGGGTGATGAAAACCCAGATTACGAGGGTACTTACGTATTCAGTAACGATTTCGCGGCGTTGATGCCAGATTCGCCTGATGCGCCAGAATCCGATAATCCGCTATTTAAAACACAAGGTGTTAGAGGGCTAAGCCGCGTTATCTGCTTCTCACCGGATCACAGCAAAACTTTACCAGAGCTGCCCGTTAATAAAATTCGTGGCGTGATTGATACTTGGAATGAACAAATTGAAGAGCTAGGTAAAGACTACCTGTGGGTTCAAGCGTTTGAAAACAAAGGCGAGACCATGGGCTGCTCTCAGCCTCACCCACATGGCCAAATCTGGGCGAACAGCTTTTTACCAAACGAGATTGAGCGAAAAGAGAAGCTGTTAAAAGAGTACTTCGCGCAACAAGGTTCGAATCTTCTTGTTGATTATGTAGAAGCAGAAATGAAAGACGGCTCTCGCACTGTGGTTGAAACTGAGCATTGGATTGCCGTCGTGCCTTACTGGGCGGCATGGCCGTTCGAAACCATGTTGCTACCTAAAACGCATATTCGCCGCATGAGCGAATTAACTGACGAGCAGCGTGATGATTTAGCGGTCGCGATTAAGAAGCTAACCAGCCGTTACGACAACCTGTTCCAATGCTCTTTCCCTTACTCGATGGGTTGGCATTATGCCCCATTCTTTGAAGAAGGCACGGATATCGATCATTGGCAATTACACGCTTTGTTCTATCCACCATTGCTGCGAAGCGCTTCGGTACGTAAGTTCATGGTCGGCTACGAAATGCTCGCAGAATCGCAACGTGATCTAACGGCAGAGCAAGCTGCACAACGTCTGCGTGATTTGAGTGACGTTCATTACAAAGAGCAGTAATCGCAAAGAATTAAAGTGGTGCCATAAAGGGGCCATAACTAATTGAACAAAGAGTTTAAGCAGAGAGTTTACTTATGTCTGATCTAATCCAAAACGTGAAAACATCTTTTGAGCAAGTCCTTGGTTACCAAGCGACTCACATCGTTCAAGCACCAGGTCGTGTGAACCTCATTGGTGAACATACCGATTACAATGATGGTTTTGTCTTACCGTGTGCCATTAACTACCAAACTGTAGTCGCAGCAGCCAAGCGTGAAGACAACATGGTACGCGTCGTGTCGGTCGACTACGGCAATGCCGCCGATGAATTCGATTTGACCGAAGAGATCACCTTTCAAGAAGACAAGATGTGGGCGAACTACATTCGTGGCGTAGTGAAATGCCTAAAAGGTCGTGGTTTTGAATTTACCGGAGCGGATATCTCTGTCACAGGTAATGTACCTCAAGGGGCGGGATTAAGTTCTTCAGCTGCACTTGAAGTGGTTATTGGCCAAACTTTTAAGGTGCTATATAACCTTGAGATATCGCAAGCGGAGATAGCGTTAAATGGTCAACAAGCGGAAAACGAATTTGTTGGCTGTAACTGCGGCATTATGGATCAAATGGTGTCTGCTGAAGGTCGAGAAAGTCACGCGATGCTTTTGGATTGCCGTAGTCTTGAAACTCAGGCGGTATCAATGCCTGAAGATATGTCCGTGGTGATCATTAACTCAAACAAGAAGCGTGGGTTAGTCGACAGCGAATACAATACGCGTCGTGAACAGTGTGAAGAAGCGGCTCGTATTTTTGGTGTGCCTGCTTTACGTGATGTAACGATAGAAGAGTTTAATGCAAAAGTTACAGAGCTAGATGAAATGGTGGCGAAGCGTGCTCGCCATGTTATTACAGAAAACGACCGTACAATCAAAGCGGCTCAAGCGTTGCGTAATCATGACATGAAGCGCATGGGAGAGTTGATGGCTGAGTCTCATGTTTCTATGCGTGACGATTTCGAAATTACTGTTCCAGAGATTGATGCGCTTGTAGAAATGGTTCAACAAGTCATTGGCCATGAAGGCGGAGTTCGAATGACTGGCGGCGGTTTTGGTGGCTGTATTGTGGCCTTGGTAAAACCGGATAGAGTCGCTGCAGTAACGGAAGTGGTAGAGTCTAAATACCATGCTGAGACAGGCTTGCATGCATCCATTTATGTTTGCCAAGCCAAAGATGGTGCGGGCCTGGTCAAGTAGCCACGATTTAAATGGAGGGAGGGCCGTTGTGCTTTCCCTCTTCGTTATGCTGTTGAATAAGAGTGAAGTGGGACAAGGCGATATATGTCTGAAGATACGCGAGTTTCAAATTTGGCTGAGTCGATGACTCGTGATATGGCTGCAGATGGTCACGCAGCAAATGTTGTTGTGCTAAGAAATAGTCACGGCATGACAGCGACTTTTATGGATATAGGGGCAACTTGGTTAAGTTGCACGTTACCGATCAATGGCGATGCTCGTGAAGTCTTGCTTGGGGTGTCAAATCTTAAAGACTTCTACGCTCAGCAATCTTATATGGGTACGACGGTAGGGCGATACGCGAATCGAATCGCGCAAGGTCAGTTTGAAATTGATGGCGTTCACTTTCAGGCCTCCACCAATCAAGCGGGAAATGCGCTTCATGGAGGGACGGAAGGGTTTGATAAGCGACGTTGGGATCTTGTCGAGCAAACCAAACAAACCGTCGTTTTCTGCTTAGAATCTCCGGATGGAGACCAAGGATTCCCTGGAAATTTGAGTGTGTCGGTTCGGTATGAATTGAATGAAGACAACCAAGTCTCTATTCACTACTTTGCTAAAACGGATAAGTCGACCATAGTGAACCTAACTAACCATGCCTACTTTAATTTATTAGGGGCAAATGACGGTTTTGATTGTTTAGGGCACACTGTGAGCGTCAATAGTCAGCAATATCTGCCGACGAATGAAGTGGGGATTCCATTGGGGGCGCTACATTCGGTTGTCGATACCAGTTTCGATTTAACGGAGCCGACGGTTATCGGTGAGCAACTGTTGACTCATCCGCAGCAAAGAGTGGCAAAAGGGTACGATCACTCATTTTTATTAAATGAGCAATGCAAGCAAGGTGCTTGTGCTGCTAAGGTAAGCACACCTGATGGTAGCGTTACCTTACAAGTTTTTTCTAGCAAGCCTGCTATGCAGCTCTATACTGGTAATTGGTTAGCGGGAACACCGAATCGAACCAAAGGAAGTTACCAAGATTATGCGGGCTTAGCTTTGGAAACCCAGTTCTTACCAGACTCACCTAACCATCCGGAGTGGAGGCAAGAAAGTTGTATTCTGACACCTAGTCAAGAATACGCGTATACCACTTGCTATCAGTTTGAATTTTCGGGGGATTCTTCGAACTAATTCTGCTTCGAGCTCAAATTGGTCAAGCTAATTGTGGTTACAATTAGTTGTGAGGCTGATAAGAAAAGCCCCAACAGATCTTTATGTTGGGGCTTTCTTTTATCTGCTATTTGAGCAAATCTCATATTTGAGTTGCTCTTGCCGTTACACCTTATCTTTCATCCATTCCATCACGAAATCTGTAAACGCGGTGAGCTTTGTACTTTGACGTAACTGCTGAGGGTACAAAATATACACACTGCTTTTCGAGATAAAATAATCGCCGAGCACTTGAACGAGCTTTCCCGACTTAAGGGCGGGCTCAACCAAATAGCAGGGCATTTTAATCACGCCTTTTCCTTGTTCAGCGGCTTTCAACAGTAAGAAGTTATCGTTGATCAAGGTGTCCCCTTGTGTCTCGATGGTAATGCTTTTGTTCCCATCAAAAAACTGCCATGTATTGAGGTTTGGGTCACACATGCAGTTGTGGTGTTGCAATTCATCCGGGTGCTGAGGTGTGCCTCTATATGCCAAGTAATCAGGAGAAGCGCAGCAAATGTGTTGATACGGCATAAGCTTCTTGGCCACCATATTTTCAGGTGGGTTAGATGTGGCTCGAATGGCTAAGTCAAAATGGCTTTTGGCGAGATCTTCTCGGTTATAGCCAACATCTAAATCAAATTCTATGTCGGGGTACTTCTTTTGAAAATCTCGACATATATCGACGAGGAATCGGTGGCTAAAAATAGTCGGAGCGGTGATTCTTAGTAACCCGTTTACTTCACTTTTGGTGTGGTCTAACTCTTTTTCCATCTGAACAATCGACTCATTAATGGATTGCATTTTGGCTAGGATCTTTTCACCAGCGGGGGTCAGGCGAACACTGCGAGTCGAGCGGATCAGTAAACTGGTTGCGAGCTCTTTTTCGAGTTGATTGATCTGTGAAGAAAGGTAACTGCGAGAGATCGATAAATTGTCGGCTGCTTTTGAAAAACTCAGCTGCTTGGCGACTTCGCCGAATAAAGCATAGCGCTCAAATCGTTTGTGCATCTTATGCATAAAGGGGGCTCATAAAAATCAACGTTACTTCGTTATCGTTCAGTATAGGAAATTAAAGAATTGTTATTGTACTCTATATCGAATTATCTTTTCTTGTTTTCGGGTTTAATCAGCTTACTGGTGGTGCGTATACTGGCATCAGAAACGTAAACGGCTAGGTATTTAGCGGATACAAAAATAGGGGATTACCGTGCAAGAACAACATTCAGTATTTTCACCTTTGATTCAAGGTTATTGGCGCATGGCCGAATGGGGGATGACGACTCAGCAACAGTTGTCTTTTCTGAAGCAACACATTGAGCTAGGAGTGACCACGGTTGATCATGCCCCCGTTTATGGTGGCAATGCCTGTGAGCGTATGTTTGGTGAAGCTTTGGCATTAGATCCTACGGTGCGTGACCAAATTAAAATTGTGTCGAAGTGCGGTATCTACCCAGAGCAGACAAGCACAACGAACCCGCGCGTGTCACATTACAATAGTAGTAAAGACGCGATTCTAACTTCTGTGGACGAGTCTTTATCACGCTTGCAAGTTGAGCGTCTCGATGTGCTGCTACTGCATCGCCCTGACTTACTTATGGATGCAGATGCAGCAGCAGAAGCGTTTGCAACTTTGAAAGCGCAAGGCAAAGTTGAGCACTTTGGTGTGTCCAACTTTACGCCAGCTCAGTTCGAGTTACTTCAATCTCGTTTAGACACGCCACTGGTCACCAACCAAGTCGAGATCAACCCAGTTAACCTACAAGTTACCGAAGATGGCACACTGGATCAGCTGCAGCAAGCTCGTGTCACACCTATGGCATGGTCTTGTTTAGCGGGTGGACGCATTTTCAGTGAAGATAGCGAACAGATGTTACGTTTACGTCAAACCTTGGCTGGGGTTGGCGAAGAGATAGGCGCAACGTCGATTGACCAAGTTATTTTTGCTTGGGTAAGAAAGCTGCCATCGAACCCTGTTCCTATTTTGGGGAGCGGAAATATCGAGCGAGTACAAACTGCGGTAGCTGCGTTGGAGTTAACACTGACTCAAGAGCAGTGGTATCGAATTTGGGTTGCGTCGAAAGGTCATGGCGTTGCCTAACCTGAATTAAAACTGAAAATGGCATTACCCCGTGGTAATGCCATTTTTGTACGCAGATTTGCGTAACCTTGGGAGCAAGTAACGCCCTTCAGTGCTTGGTTAGACTTTTTCTACTGAATTTCGACGCACTAGAGTCGGCGAGAACTTCATCGTGTCGCTCGTGAGTGACTCTTGTTTAGCCCGGCTAATCGCTAATCGCGTGGCCTTTTCAGCCATCATCTGGATTGGGTAGCGAATTGTGGTCAGTTTAGGGTGGACGTAGCGAGCGATTAACCCATCATCGAACCCCACAATCGACATCTTTTCCGGCGCTTGAATGCCATTTTCATCCAGTACTGACAACGCACTGGCTGCCATATAATCGTTATAAGCAACAATTCCGGTGATAGGTAAAGACTTGGTCAGTAAGTTCGTCATCGCGTATTCGCCACCTTCGTTGCTTGGCTCTGCGTATTCAATATAGCTAGGCGATAACTCGATATTATGATCGTTAAGTGCCGCTAGGTAGCCTTCGACTCGTTGTTCCGCATCTTCAATTTCGTGAGACGAGGCAATGCAGGCAATATTGGTATGGCCGTGGCGGATGAGGTATTCCGTCGCTAGGTAAGCGCCTTTATGGTTGTCCAAGAATATACAGCGATCTTCTATTTCTTGAATGTGGCGATTGATAACCACTAAACCTTTCACTTCTTTGGCATAACCAATCAACTCTTGATCCGATAACCCTTTGGAGTGGATAACAAGCGCATCACAACGGCTATTGATCAATAACTCAATCGCTTGTCGTTCTTCTTCCTGATTGTGATAACCATTGCCAACCAAGATGTGCTTGCCATTCTCACGAGCCACATTGTCGACCGCTTTTACCAAGGTACCAAAGAAAGGGTCGGACACATCGCCGACCAAGACGCCAACGGTATTGGTACTTTGGCTGACTAATGCTCGAGCATTCGCGTTGGGACGGTAGCCTAATTTTGACATTGCTTTGGTGACAGACTCAATCGAGTTTGCACTTGCCTTTGGTGATTTATTGATCACTCGGGACACCGTTGCGACAGAGACTCCTGCCTCGCGGGCGACATCTTTGATAGTTGCCATGGTTAACCTCTAAACTGAACTTTGTTCATTAAACACTGGCTGTGTAACTAAGGCAATCATCCTCTTATTTTACTTCCAGTTTTGAGATCTTTACCGCTTGTAATTAATGACCTTAATGGTAGTGTAAACGTTACTTATTTTTACTAAATTTTACTTAACTTTGCTGTTTGAATAATTGAGAGGAAAGAATGGATACAATTGCTTACGGTGACTTCGCGAAATTAGACATTCGTGTCGGGAAAATCAAAGAAGTAACTCGACATGAAAATGCTGATAAGTTGTACATTGTTCAAATTGATGTAGGCGATAAAAGTCTACAGACAGTGACAAGCTTAGTGCCTTATTACACTGAAGAAGAACTGATGGGGAAACAGGTGGTGGTCTTGTGTAATCTCGCGAAGGCAAAGATGCGTGGTGAGACGTCTGAGTGTATGTTGCTGTGCGCAGAAACTGATGATGAATCTGAAAGTGTGCTGCTGACACCAGAACGTTTGATGCCAGCAGGCGTTAAAATCGTTTAATTTGCTGTGCGAACGCGAGACACCAACTGATCAATAAGCGGTTGATGATGCTGAGCAACGCCCGCTAAATTCCCATATTTAGGCTGGTGGCGATCATCTTCGAAAGGGTGATGCCAGCCTTGTGTGTGCTCAATAAAGTGTCTCGCAAAGTTTTCAGATACTTCCAAACATCCAGCTAGTACTGTATCGACATAAGTTTGCATGATTGGGCTATTGGTACACGGAGCTTCAGGCTCATCTTTCACGTAGACCCAGATAGAATGGGCGGTGTTAAATGGAATGTCAGATTCAATATCATCCGCGGTAATTTGAATTCGGTGATAGCCTTTTTCACGACGATCAAACTCCGCCAATGCTAGCTCATCAATTTCTAGCAGTACTCCATTGACCTGACCATTACCTTGATTGACCACAAGTGGTGACAACACATAACTGTCGTCGATTTTTCCCCAGTGGCGCACTAAGCCATGAGCAATGACTGGAATGGCTTGCCCTGTTTGTCCGGTTAGCTGCCTCGATGCCGAATTGATTAAACTTCCGTACCCAAAAATATACATAACACCCCTTGTCATACTGGCTAAAATCATAGTGTGAACACCCCATTATTACGCGTTGATGGGGCGGACTACAATCGCCAGTTTGAGTCTGTTGCTACCTATTGTGTCATATTGACAGCTTCTAGTTTGTCATATTGACTCTATTTTGAAAGGTGAACTTGGCTTTTTCATTGATATATAAGACTTTTTATTGTTGGCTCGGAACATGCATTGTTAGTAACCATGATGTTCTAAGTGATGAGCAATGTGAAAGACATCACTGATTCAATGAATAGTATTTGGAGTGGGTTTGTTAAATATCACTGATAAAAGCGTTGAAGATAAAATTCCTGCGTATCTGCGTTTAGGGTTCCGTCCGTTTTTCTTTTTAGGCAGTGCTTACGCCATAATTGCCATCGTAGCTTGGGTTTGGATGTTCCAAAATGGTCAGCCAAGTGCATTGCAAGTCCCAGCATTGTGGTGGCATGTTCATGAAATGCTGTTTGGGTTCTCAATGGCCATCGTGGTTGGTTTTGTATTAACGGCGGTACAGACTTGGACTGGCGTCAATGGGACAAAGCATTATCGGCTTGCGGCATTAGTAGCTTTATGGCTCGCTCCGAGAGTTTTATTCTGGACGCCTGCACCGTTATGGCTTATCTCATCCATAGAGGCGATCTTCTTAATGTTTGCCGCTTACGAAATTGGTTTTCGCGTCGTCAAAGCGAAAGGCTGGAAGAACCTGTTCTTTGTGCCTCTTTTTGTTTTGGCCGTGGTCGCGAACTTCGCGAGTTATGCCGCCATTAAAGGGATGCCACCTTTCCCGGCGTCTGCAGTGTGGCAAGCCATGTTGTGGTGGTTTACCTTATTGCTATCAGTAATGGGTGGGCGAGTTATTCCATTCTTCACGGCTCGTAAGTTTAACTTTGAGAAAGCGCAACCACTTCCAGCTTTAGAGTGGGCAGCCAACTTAATGCTAGTTGGGCTGTTTGTCTTGAGCTTCTTCCCACTTACGTTCAGCCAATTTGGTCAGCCAATGATGGTGCTCGCGGGCATCTTCCAATTGGTGAAGTTTGTTCGTTGGAAACCTTGGTTAACGCTTTCTGAACCATTAGTGTGGGCGCTTCATACTGCTTACGTTTGTATCCCTTTAAGCTTATTGCTGAGAGGCTTGCTCGATAACCCATTTGCCAACCACAACATGTTGCACCTATTCGCTATTGGCGCTTTAGGTGGATTGATCTTAGCGATGATTGCACGCGTGACCATGGGGCACACCGGAAGAGCGATTTATAAAGGGCCGAACATGGCGCTACCATTTTTCGCGATTTTGTTAGCGGCATTGGTGCGCAGTGTAGGTGTGGCTTTCTTCCCAAGCTATTTTATCGAAATGGTTAATATCAGTGCTGCGCTGTGGGTGTTCGCATTTGTGATGTTCATGAGACATTTCGCCATGATGCTACTCACACCTCGGGTTGATGGTCATCCAGGTTAATCGATAGAGAAGGGAAGCAGGTGCTTCCCTTTTTTTTCGGTGATTAATGGATGCACTCACGGACTTTAGCGATAAGGTCTTCTTTCACATAAGGGGCAATGAAACTCGCTTCGATGGCATTGATACTAAATTGCGCGAGCTCTTGATGTGATAAAGAGTGCGCTTGTGCAACGGCGGCGAAGTTATCATTCATATATCCACCAAAGTAGGCTGGGTCGTCTGAATTGATGGTCACACATAAGCCTTTTCTAAGTAGTTCTACAATATTGTGTTGCTGCATGGTTTCAAATACTTTGAGTTTCGTGTTTGAAAGCGGGCACACGGTCAGTGGAATCCGCTTCGCAGCCAGTTCTTGGACAAGTGCTTCATCTTCAGAGCACCTCACCCCATGATCGATACGGGTGATGCTTAACATCTCTAAGGCGTCACTGATGTTTTGAGCTGAACCTTCTTCACCAGCGTGCGCGACCGTTAAAAAACCATGTTCAATGGCTTCTTGAAAAACGTGCTTAAATTTTTCTGGAGGATTTCCTTGTTCAGAAGAATCTAAACCGACGGCAATGATTTTATCTTTGAAAGGTAGAGCTTGCTTTAATGTTTCAAAGGCGGCCCCTTCATCAAGGTGACGTAAAAAACACATGATGAGTTGGCTACTAATACCTAACTCGTGGTCGGCTTTTTGTAATGCTCGAGTGATACCGTTAACTACGGTTTCGAATTTTATGCCTCGCTCGGTATGAGTTTGTGGATCGAAAAAGATTTCGGTGTGGACCACATTGTCTTGTTGGCATTTAAGAATATATGCCCAAGTTAGGTCAAAAAAATCTTGTTCATGGATCAGCACTTCTGCACCCTGATAATAAATATCTAAGAAAGACTGAAGATTATGAAATTGGTACGCGTCTCTTACTTCTTGTGGGGTTTTAAATGGAATGGAGACGTTATTACGCTTTGCCAGTTCGAACATAAGCTCAGGCTCTAGCGTTCCTTCAATATGCAGATGCAGCTCAACTTTCGGTAGATTTTCAATAAAGCTATCCATAGCAACTCCTTAGCTATTTTTGTTATTGGGAGTAGGGTTGTTCGTCTTACTTTCACAAGGGTTAAGTTGTGATAAATAGGTATACCTATCAGCATAGTTCATCTGACTTTTTTTGATAAAAATCGAACGAATACGGAGACTTAATCAAAAGGTAATCCACTACATCACCTTATTGAGGGATTTTCGTGGTTTTGTAGTGTGATCCGCTGCAAATATTTGCAGCAATATCTATGGAATTGTGCTCTAATACCGCGCTTACCAAGGGATGGTGTTAAAGATGCTCAGCTTAGATGGAGTTATCAAAGTTGACCGATCCCTTAATGATCTCCCTTAGGAAATGAAGAACATGTCTAAGAACAAAAAATTTGATGTCCGCCTTTCAGAAAAACGCAATGGCTGGTGTGCAGAAATCACTCGTCAAGTGACATCTCGCTCTACAAAAGTGTCTAAGCGTGAAACGGGTTTTGAAACTGAAGCTCAAGCGAAAGAGTGGGCAGAGAAAGAACTGGTTTCTTTCGTACAAAACCAAGCTGAGCGTAACGAACGTAAAGCTGAACAGCGTAAAGAGCGTGATGAATTACGTCATGCAAAAGAGCTAAAAGCAGAGCAAGCCCGTGAAGCACGCGCAAAAGCTCGCGCAGCGGATGAGTTTGACGCTGAATAATCGCATCAATAGCATTAAAAGAAAGCCCTGATTAGTCAGGGCTTTTTTGTATTTGAAAGGTTTGTCTCAATTAGCGGTTTGAGCGATTAGTTATTGAGTTCTGTTAGCCAATCAATGTCCGCTACTTCTTCAATATAGCTCTCAACACTCTGCTCTACGTCGTCATCATCTTGCTTGAAGTAGGCGATATGAAATACAGCATCTCCCTCATTAACTAAAGGCAGAGTTTGTTGGCCAATGACGATTCCGCCTTTCGCCGTTTTCATTTCAATCTCTTGATGGCCAAGAGGTGAACTGATGTAGGCAATGGTTTGTCCTGCTTCGACCTTTTCTCCTAAGCGCACCATATTTCTTACGATGCCGTCTGCTTCCGCTCGAATCCAGCTGGTGGATCGACAAATCACCGGAAGAGGAAGCTTCTTACGATTAGCACGCAGCATACCGATTTCTTTCATTACTTGATGAACGCCAAGATAACCCGCGCGTATAGCCAAATGATCAAATCGTAATGCTTCCCCACCTTCATAAGTTAAAACGGGAATGCCCAGTTTTTCTGCTTCGCTGCGAAGTGAGCCGTCACGTAGGGCAGAATCGATAATCACAGGTGTCGCAAACGCATTCGCGATACGTAATGTTTCTGGGTTCGACAGATTGGCTCGAATTTGTGGCAAGTTCGTTCTGTGAATCGCACCTGTGTGTAAATCCAATATGTAGTCGCACTGCTTCACGACATTTTCGAAAAAGGTATACGCAATACGCGATGTTAATGAGCCTTTTTCACTACCGGGGAAGCAACGGTTAAGGTCGCGACGATCTGGCAAATAGCGAGATTTATGTATAAACCCAAATACGTTCACAATCGGTACCACAATCAGCGTACCTTTCAGCTTTTTAGGATCGATCGCGTTGGTGATCTGCCTAGCGATCTCTACTCCGTTTAATTCATCCCCGTGGATGGCGGCGTTGACCATTAAGGTTGGGCCAGGTTGGCGTCCATGGATTATTTCTATTGGGATAGAAAGCGGTGAATGAGTATAAAGTTGTGCCGCTTTTAGTTCTATGTCTAGCCTTTGTCCTGACTGCACTGTGTAGCCAAGTAACTCAAACGGTTGATTAGGTTTAATTCTTGCCATGGTTGATCTCTAACTAAAGTCTTGCAAATGAAGATGCAGCCAATGTTCAGATAGGCAGTTCGTGACTGTGGCTAACTAAGATTGAGCAGCCTGCGAAATGTATCAATCGATTATTTTTAGACCTAATCAATTTATTTCTTGTGACGATAACGCATTTTTATGGTGGCTATATTGTGGGAAGCGTGAGTGACAGAGTTGTTGAAGGTTGGAGTGCTTTCTGTGTGAAACATTAAGTGGGTGAATAGGTATGACTGGTGTAGTGGTAAGTTGGGTGAATGTGATTTCTCATTTATGAGAACTTGATTTTCCCATGACATTTTCATGATTGACACTATGCAATTTGGCGCTAATATCCCGCGCCAATTCGACATTGTTCGAAATTAGATACTAGGTTCGATTTTAATTATTAGAGGTCATCATGAAAAAAACTATCGCTAAGATTGTCGCGTTATCCGTTGCCGCTATGGCGCTGTCAGGTTGTGTCGGTAGCAATGCCGTTACCGGTTACCTAATGAAGTTCAACTTGAAAGCTGTCGATAACCGTTATGCTCGTGGTGGTCTTAACATTCTTCTAGCGCCAGCGTACGGTCTTACCGTGGCAGCGGACTACTTAGTATTTAACTCATTAGAGTTTTGGACGGGCAGTAACCCATTAACAGGTGCACCGCATATCTTCGATTCAAAAGTCGACACTATGCTCGATATTAATGACCAATTAGATAAGTCATTAACGGAAGCGCCTGTTGGTCCAATCACCCAAGTTGATATGATCGATAAAGGTCAAATGCAGCAAATTGATGAAAACACGATTCAAATGGACATTACTTACCAATCTGGTGAGCGTGCGACGTTGATCGGTGTTCGTGATGGTGAAATGGTTACGTATTTCATTGATGGTGAAGTGGTTGCTCAAACTTCAATGGAAGAGCTTGAAAGATATGCGGCTACTCGTGCATAACCCGGCGAGCTAAAGAGGCTTTAAGCCACCTAAATAATCAGACCTAATAAAAACAGGCACTCAATGAGTGCCTGTTTTCTTATTAGAACAATTTGTAGCTAGAAAGGTTATGCCTTTTCAGGGATAGCTTCTAGTAATGCGACCATTTGGTTCCAGAACAGCTCTACAGTGTCGATCTTCACTTTCTCGTCAGGCGAGTGAGGGAATTTGATCGTAGGGCCAAAAGAAACCATATCCATATTCGGGTACGGTTCTTTGAATAAGCCACACTCTAGACCAGCATGAATAACCATGATGTTTGGCTTGTGTCCGTAGATGCCTTCATACATGTCACGGAAGATGTGCATGATTTCAGAATCTGCATCTGGCTTCCAACCTGGGTAAGCGCCTGAAAATTCTATGTTTGCGCCTGCAAGTTCAGCAACGGAGTGAAGCATGCTCTCAACTTGAGAACGACCAGAATCGATCAGTGAACGAATTAGGCACAGTACAGTAATTGTATTTTCTTCTGTAGTAATTACACCAACGTTCAAAGATGTCTCAACAACACCTTCAATTTCGTCGCTCATGCGAATCACGCCGTTTGGACATGCGTTCAAGGCTGCGATGAAGCGCGCTTGCTCTGCCTGAGCCATTACGCCTTGCTCGGCCGTCACTTCTTCGTTGAACGTAACGATGCTGTCTTCAATTTTGCCAAGCTCAGTAGAAAGAAGCTCAGTATAGAAGTTATATAGAGAAGCTAGCTTTTCTTGATTCTCTGCAGGTACTGCGACAGTAACGAAACCTTCGCGTGGAATGGCATTACGTAAGCTACCACCTTTGAATTCAATCAAACGTAGATCAAGCTCTTGTGCGTGACCTGCAAGGAAACGAGCAAGTAGCTTGTTTGCATTTGCGCGACCCGTATGGATATCACAACCAGAGTGACCACCTTTAAGGCCTTTTAACGTTAGCTTACGAGTAACGTAGCCAGCTGGAATTGCGTCGCGAGTGATGTTGAATGTCATTGCGCCGTCAATGCCGCCAGCACAACCCATGTAAACTTCACCTTCTTGCTCTGAATCTGTGTTTAAAAGGATATCGCCTTCTAACCAACCCGCTTCAAGGCCAAAAGCTCCGGTCATGCCTGCTTCTTCATCGACAGTCAGTAGAACTTCTAGTGGACCGTGTTTGATTTCATTTGATGCGAGTACTGCTAAGCAAGAAGCCATACCCATACCGTTATCGGCACCCAAAGTTGTACCTTTCGCAGTTACCCATTCGCCGTCAATATAAGGTTGAATAGGATCTTTGGTAAAGTCATGAACCGTGTCTTCGTTCTTTTGAGGAACCATATCGATGTGTGCTTGTAGCACAACACCTTTTTTGTTCTCCATTCCCGGTGTTGCAGGCTTTTCAATGAAAACGTTACCCGTTGGATCGCGGCGAACATCTAAACCTTGCTCTTTAGCCCAAGAAATAATGTACTGAGCTAATGCTTCTTCATGCTTTGAAGGGTGTGGGATAGAGCAAATTTTATCGAAAAACTGCCAAAGTGGAGCAGGGGATAAGTTGCTAATTTCAGAATGGAATTCAGACACGGATGACTCCTGTTGTGTTTAATAGCCATATCATTGGCGAATTCATTACCCATTATTAGAGTAATGAACTACATATGAAGATCTAACTTTGTGGGCGACAGCATATCATTACCGCGGTGGGACGAGTAGGGATTCTCTAGGGGAAATGTTTCAATTTTTGAAAGCACCTCGCATCAGAACTAAAGAGAAAGACACCGAGTAATCGTTTGCTTGCATAAAAACCACCTACCAAGCGTTTTTTATTGTCATTTTTGTAATTAACTTTCAGTTTTGGTGTGTGTTTTGAGTATTTTTTAATTTATTTGTGATGCGCATCAAATAAAACTTGTAATCTTTTTTCGTGGTAGGTATATTAACACCAACTTCAGAGAGAAGAGTAAATGCTCAAAGGATGAGTCCGTTTTATCGCCTCCATGGAACTGAGAAATCAAAATTGTATTTAATTGATTTAATAAGGTGATAGTTATGAAAGGTTTACCATCTGCAATGTTCTGGCTTAACAACTCTGTTTACACTGGCAACTTTGCATACCCAACAAGCTTTGGTTACTAAGACCAAGTGCATGTGACTTGAACGTTATGTTCACCCCTATATATTGGAATTTTTTTACAACCGTATTGGTTGAGTAATTCTACCGCCACTCAAATTGAGTGGCGTTTTTTTTGCCTGCAATAAATGTCGCCTACTTTTTAATCTCCGATTCGCAACTTTAATTGTTATTACTATTTCTGTTGAAGAATAGTGGGCTTTTACTACGCTTATCCGTTCTATTTCCCGGACTAATTACCTACTAATTTGCCTCGCGGTATAAAAAAACACCATGTAACTCACCTCGACTAAATCTCGTTTTGTTATTGATTTTATTTAAATTTTTAATGTTGAGTAGAAGGTTTTAATCGTGTGGTTTCATAGTGCTCTACAATTAATATCGATTAGAGCCTTAATTCTATCTGGAATTTGTTATTTGATAACTTTATAATCCGAGGCCAATCGATTACGCAACCGTTTACTTTTTACCCTTATAGGATTCGATTATGCTCGAAAGGCTATTCAAACTCAGTGAACATGGCACAAATGTGCGCACTGAAATCATTGCAGGTATGACTACATTCCTAACAATGGCTTACATCATTTTTGTAAACCCAGCGATGCTGTCTGATGCAGGAATGGATCATGGTGCTGTGTTTGTTGCAACGTGTTTAGCTGCGGCTATTGGTTGTTTCATTATGGGTTTCGTTGCGAATTACCCAATTGCTCAAGCTCCGGGTATGGGGTTAAACGCCTTCTTTACTTATGCCGTTGTTCTAGGCATGGGCCACACTTGGCAAGTTGCACTGGCTGCGGTATTTGTTTCTGGTGTGCTATTCATTTTATTAAGCGTGTTTAAGATCCGTGAATGGATCATCAACTCGATTCCTATGTCACTACGTACTGGTATCTCTGCTGGTATTGGCTTGTTCTTAGCTTTCATCGCGCTGAAGAATGCAGGCATCGTTGTAGATAACCCAGCAACACTAGTATCTATGGGGGCGATAACGTCAGTACCTGCAGTATTAGCGTCTATTGGTTTCTTCCTAACCATTGCTTTAGTTCATCGTGGTGTGAAAGGTGGCGTGATGATCGCTATCCTAGCGGTAACGGTTCTTGGCCTTATCTTTGGTGACGTTCAATACGGTGGCATCATTTCTGCTCCACCAAGTATTGCCCCAACTTTTATGCAGCTAGATTTCTCTGCTGTATTTGAAATCGGTATGATTTCAGTGGTATTTGCATTCTTGTTTGTTGACCTATTCGATACAGCCGGAACGCTGGTTGGTGTAGCTCAAAAAGCAGATCTTATTGGTAAAGATGGAAAAATCCCTCGCCTAAACAAAGCATTACTTGCTGACTCTACGGCTACAACTGTAGGTGCTATGTTAGGTACTTCAAACACAACTTCTTATATTGAGAGTGTTTCTGGTGTTTCTGCTGGTGGTCGCACTGGTTTGACAGCAGTTGTGGTTGGTATTTTCTTCTTACTTGCATTATTCTTCTCGCCATTAGCGGGTATGATTCCAGCATATGCGACAGCAGGTGCACTTTTCTATGTAGCAATTCTTATGCTATCTGGTCTGGTTAGCATTGACTGGCGTGATCTTACAGAAGCTGCGCCAGTTGTCGTGACGTGTCTATTGATGCCACTGACTTTCTCTATTGCAGAAGGTATTTCTTTAGGTTTCATTGCTTACGCGGCAATCAAACTAGCAAGTGGAAAAGGCCGTGACGTATCCATGAGTGTTTGGGTAATGGCTGCAATCTTTATTTTGAAATACGTTTTAACTGCTGCTTAATTCGTAAACCAACAAGCTTATAACTATTAGGTTTAAAAACTATGTCGACTAAATTCATTATCTCTTGGGACAACATGCAAACATATTGTCGCCAACTAGCTGAAAAACAAATGCCAGCTGAGCAGTGGAAAGGTATCTGGGCGGTAAGCCGCGGTGGTTTAGTACCAGGCGCTATCTTGGCGCGTGAGCTAGGTATTCGTTACGTTGATACTATTTGTATTTCAAGCTACGACCACGATCATCAGCGCGACATGACAGTAGTTAAAGCTCCTGAAGGTGACGGTGAAGGTTTCTTGATCGTTGAAGACTTAGTAGATAGTGGTGACACTGCACGTAAACTACGTGAAATGTACCCTAAAGCGAAGTTAATTGCTGTATGTGCTAAGCCATCTGGTGCTGATTTGCTAGACGACTACGTAGTCGATATTGCTCAAGACACATGGATTGAACAACCTTGGGATACAGGCATCAACTTCGTTGAGCCAATTAATCGCAAGCAAAAGTAAGCGTTAGCTATTATTTATTGAAAATGACCCTCCATCGGGTCATTTTTTTTTATATGATTAGGCAAACACCTAATCAAGAAAGCCCATGTCTGAAGAAACTAGTAAAAACCTTTCTGAAACTCTGTTCGTCAAACACAAACAAGCCAAAGAAACTTCGATGCTGACGCATTACATGCCGAGTTCAGAAGAGTTGCTTGACGAAAAGATGAAGCAAGATAACCATTCATGGTATCGAAATCTACGTCGATTCCAGTGGATATGGCAAGGTGTGGACCCCATTGAACAAGAAGCCGTCTTGGCTCGAATCGCATCCTCCACCAACTCTCGTACCACTGATGAGTGGTTAGATACCGTGATGGGTTATCGCACAGGAAACTGGGCGTATGAGTGGACCAGAGTGGGAATGCAGCATCAGAAAAAAGCCAATGATCTAAAAGGAGAGGATGCAGCGAATGAAATGTTTTCGGCATCTTTGTGTTTTAGTATCGCTGGCTACCCGCATTTAAAGAACGATAATCTTGCGATCCAAGCGCAAGTGCTTGCCAATGCTGCTTATGATGAGGCAACAAGGCTGACTGATTTTGTTATCAAACAAATAGAGGTGCCTTATAAAAATAAGAAGATTAGAGCGAACCTGCATTTATCGGATACCTCTAAACCTCAACCTGTGGTCATTGTGAGTGCTGGATTAGACAGTTTGCAAACCGATATGTGGCGTTTGTTTAGGGATTATCTTGCTCCTAAAGGCATTGCGATGATGACTGTTGATATGCCGTCGATAGGGCACAGTTCTCATTGGAACCTCACCGAAGATTCCTCTTGCCTCCATCAAGCCATTCTTGATGAACTACCACGTATTCCTTGGGTTGACCACTTTAAAGTTGGACTATTTGGCTTCCGCTTTGGCGGAAATGCAATGGTGCGCTTGTCCTTTTTAGAGCAAACTAAAGTGAAAGCATGTGTATCGTTAGGCGCTCCGATCCACGATGTATTGGCGAACCCTAATAAATTAAAAGCAATGCCAAAGATGTACTTAGATGTGCTTTCTTCTCGTTTAGGCAAAGCGCCCGTCGATATTCATAGCCTTTCAGGGCAAATGATGGCTTGGTCATTAAAAGTACAAGGATTGCTCTCTAACAGTAAAACGCAAGTACCCATTTTGGCATTGTCATTAGAGGGGGACCCGGTCTCTCCGGAAAGCGATAATCGGTTGGTGGCGCTGTTTAGTCAGTACGGTAAGGCTAAGAAAATTAGTGCAAAATCGATCAGCAAAGGTTATGAGCAATCCCTCGATTTGGCGATAAAGTGGCTTGAGGACGAATTATTTAGGTGACATTTCTCCTAAATTAGTTAAGCATGATATACGTATGCTATAAGTATATGATCCTTGGTAAAAAACATAACTACCGCCAAGGATAGTCATTCTTAACATTGAAACGGAGATTCAATATGTCAGAAGTGGCAAAAAATCCAACTCATTATCGTTTGTTGTCTGCGCTAAAGGCCATTGGGCCATATCTACGTGAACCTCAGTCTGAAGAAGGTCACTATCTTTTTGATTGCTTATCTGTATGTGTGAATGATAAAAAATCACCAGAAGAACGTGAGTTCTGGGGATGGTGGCTAGAACTTGACAAGTCGGAAGATGGATTTTCGGCGAAGTACAATGTGGGTAAATACAACTTAGCCGGCGATTGGGACTCTCAATCACTACCGAAAAAGGCGGTAGCAGAAGTAAACCGTACACAAGAAGCATTTCATCAGAAACTCGTCGACGTACTTTCTAGTCAGTTTGAACTTGACGTGACTCTGGATAAAGAGTCTGTTGAATTCGTCTGATTTCGACCCTAAAAGCTAGCATTTCTAGCTGTATTCCTACCAAACGAATAAAAAGGTGCTAAATAGCACCTTTTCTACTTGTGAATTGATGTTTTGATTGCTAAAACATCACCTCTTAACGGTTTTTTATTTAAAAGACTTCATGACATCCAATCATCAAAGCGGGACCACAATGCAGGCTAAAACTGTTGTTGTAAAACTGGGTACCAGTGTCTTAACTGGTGGAACCTTGGCGTTAGATCGAGCTCATATGGTAGAGCTTGTGCGTCAATGTGCTGAATTAAAAAAACAAGGCCACTCTGTGGTCATGGTTTCGTCTGGCGCAATTGCAGCTGGACGTGAGCACTTAGGCTACCCCGCACTCCCCAACTCAATGGCGAGCAAACAGCTGCTTGCTGCAGTTGGGCAAAGCCAGTTGATTCAAGCATGGGAGTCATTATTTGCTATTTATGGCCTTAAAATTGGCCAAATGTTACTAACTCGTGCCGATCTCGACGATAGAGAGCGTTTTTTGAACGCAAGAGATACCATTAATGCGCTTGTTGAAAACGACATTATTCCAATCGTTAACGAGAATGATGCCGTGGCGACGAATGAGATTAAGGTGGGTGACAACGATAACCTATCTGCTCTAGTGGGGATTTTATGTGGTGCAGACAAGTTATTGCTGCTAACAGACCAAAAAGGCCTGTTTACTGCTGACCCACGAAAAGACCCACATGCTGAACTGATCAAAGAAGTGAAAACTATCGATGATACATTGCGTAAAATTGCAGGTGGCAGTGGGACCACTCTTGGCACTGGTGGTATGGCAACCAAACTGCAAGCTGCAGATATTGCTCGTAGAGCGGGCATTGAAGTGATCATTGCAGCTGGTAGTGCTGAAAATGTTGTATTTGACTCGTTAAGCGACAATCCGCAGGGCACTCGTTTTCTGCCTTTAGAAGAAGCGCTTGAAAACCGTAAGCGTTGGATTCTGGCAGGGCCCGCTTCAATGGGCGACATCGTCATTGATGATGGGGCTGTAAATGCCGTTATTAATAAGGGCAGCAGCTTGCTGGCCAAAGGTGTAGTGAAAGTGAGCGGCCAGTTTTCGCGTGGTGACGTTACCCGAATTACAGATAGCCAAGGAAAGGTTATCGCTCGTGGTATCTCTAGCTACTCAAGCCAAGACTTAGCGAAAATTACAGGGAAACACAGTAAAGATATTGGTGAAATCTTGGGTTATGACTATGGCTCAGAGGTGATTCACCGTGATGATCTCGTTGTTATCCAAGAATAAATTCAAGAACACTTAACAAATTTAGGGAGAGTTAAACGTGGATTTAACCAATATGGGTATTGCAGCGAAAGAAGCTGCATTTCACCTCGCAACTGCGTCTACCGCACAAAAAAATAAAGCATTGGCGATTATCGCGGATGAATTAGAAGCAAACTCAAAAGCAATCTTAGAAGCGAATGCTAAAGACATCGAACTCGGCCGTGAAGCTGGTTTAACAGAAGCACTGCTTGACCGTCTCCTTCTTAACGAAGAGCGTCTAACAGGCATCGCTAATGATGTCCGTAATGTTATTAGCCTGAATGACCCTGTGGGCAGTGAAATCGACAGTAAAGTACTTGAAAACGGCATGTCTTTATCTCGCCGTCGTGTACCTTTAGGTGTTGTTGGTGTGATCTATGAAGCTCGCCCGAATGTAACGATTGATATTGCTGCGCTTTGTCTGAAAACCGGTAATGCCAGTATTTTGCGCGGTGGTAAAGAGACCTTCTTCTCGAATATGGAGTTGGTGAAAGTTATCCAATCGGCACTAGAAAAAGCTGAACTACCAGCAGCCTCTGTACAGTACATCGAGAAGCCGGATCGTGAACTTGTGTCTCAGCTACTTAAGCTGGATGACTACGTTGATATGATCATTCCGCGTGGTGGTGCTGGACTACACAAAATGTGTAAAGAAAACAGTACTATTCCAGTGATCATCGGTGGCTTTGGTATTAGTCATATTTTTGTGGATGAAAGCGCTGACTTAGAGAAATCGTTAGATGTCGTTGAAAACTCAAAAGTTCAACGCCCTTCAGCGTGTAACTCATTAGATACTTTGTTGGTTCACAAAGACGTTGCTGCAGAGTTTTTACCAAAGCTTGCTGAACGTTTTGCCGATAAAGTGACGCTTGTTGCTGAGCCAAAGGCAAAAGCTTTGTTAGGCAACGCGAAGTCGCTGAGAGACGCTGGCGACGGTGATTTTGATACCGAGTGGCTAAGCTACACTTTGGGCGTTAAAGTTGTCGATGACGTTCGCGGAGCAATTGATCACATGCGTGTTCATAACGCGAGTCACTCTGATGCGATCATGACAAATAGCCTACAGAGCTCAGAGTTATTCATTAATTCGGTGGGTTCTGCGGCTGTTTATGTCAATGCGTCAACGCGCTTCACCGATGGTGCTCAGTTTGGACTAGGTGCAGAAGTGGCCGTGTCTACTCAAAAATTGCACGCTCGTGGTCCAATGGGCTTGGAAGAACTGACTAGCTATAAGTGGGTTGGAAAAGCGGATTATTTAGTTCGAAGTTAAACCTGTTTCAGTGAAGTTTTGCGTAGCAAGAACGAAAGAAAAAGCCTCAAGCAATTTGGAGCTAATCTTACTGAGCGGAGGTTTGCTTAGCTCAATATAGTGAGCAGTTAACAAAACTTGATGCGTAATCTTAGTAAAGGGCCTTAAAAGGCCCTTTTTCTTTCCTAACGTTTGGCAATTCCGTTACAATATTAACAATTGTTTGGGAGGTGATATGCATTGTCCTTTTTGTTCTGAGAACGACACTAAAGTAATTGATTCAAGACTTGTTGCTGATGGGCACCAAGTGCGTCGTCGTCGTCAATGCTTAGCATGTAGTGAACGTTTTACGACGTTTGAATCCGCAGAATTAGTCATGCCAAAGGTGATTAAATCCAATGGTAACCGCGAACCGTTTAATGAAGACAAAATGGTTGGAGGCTTTCAAAGAGCCTTGGAAAAACGCCCGGTAAGTGCAGATTCTATAGAGCTTGCAATTAGCACGATAAAATCTCAATTGCGTGCGACAGGGGAACGTGAAGTTCCAACGGGTATGATTGGTAACCTAGTGATGGACCAATTAAAAGAACTCGATAAAGTCGCGTATATTCGCTTTGCTTCTGTTTATCGCAGCTTTGAAGATATTCGAGAGTTTGGTGAAGAGATCGCCAAGCTAGAAGATTAAGTCTCTCGAAGGTTAAATCACGATTTTCATGCCTAAATATACCCCCTTAGATTTTCAAATGATGTCGCGAGCGATTCAACTCGCTAAACGTGGCATCTATACCACAGCACCTAACCCAAATGTGGGTTGTGTCATTGTTAACAATGGCCAAATTGTTGGTGAAGGTTATCATCACAAAGCGGGTGAGCCTCATGCTGAGGTTCATGCTCTTCGTATGGCTAAAGAGCAGTCGGAAGGCGCGACAGCTTATGTCACGTTAGAGCCTTGTTCACACTACGGCCGAACACCTCCTTGCGCAGAAGGCTTGATTAACGCCAAAGTCGCGAAAGTCATTTGTGCGATGGAAGATCCTAACCCTAAGGTCGCGGGACGTGGAATTTCTATGTTGCGTGATGCTGGAGTAGAAGTTGAAGTCGGACTGCTTGAGCAAGATGCGATTGCACTGAACCCTTCGTTTATTAAGCGCATGCAAACAGGCATGCCATTTGTTCAAGTAAAGATGGCAGCGAGCTTAGATGGGCAAACCGCTCTTGCTAATGGTAAGAGTCAGTGGATTACATCGAAAGAAGCGCGACAAGACGTACAGAATTACCGAGCAAAATCTGGTTCAATACTGTCTACGAGTCAAACTGTCATTGAAGATAATGCTTCATTAAATGTTCGCTGGACAGAGTTACCGGTTAGCTTGCAGCAGAGCTACCCTGCTGAGTTAGTCAGGCAGCCAGCACGAATTATCTTAGATCGCAAAAATGAACTTCATGCTGACCTTAAGCTTTTTCACTTAACCACTCCGATTATGCGTGTGGCAGAGCAAGAAGCGGATATTAACATTGGTCTAGATGAGTGTGGTCAGCTGAATCTCCGTGAGCTGTTTTCTGAACTCCCTAAGCGCAATATTGACCATGTTTGGGTCGAAGCAGGGGCAACACTCGCAAGCAGTCTGATAAAACAACAACTCGTCGATGAGTTGGTGCTTTATCTCGCTCCTAAATTAATGGGGAGTGACGGACGAGGTTTATTAGGGACTTTAGGTCTGACTGACATGTCGGACGTACTTGACCTAGAAATTAAAGATGTTCGCCAAGTTGGCCAAGACATTCGCATTGTTGCTCAGCCGTTATGGAAAGCATCAGAGATAAATTAAGAGTAAGAAGATGTTTACAGGAATTGTGGAAGCGGTAGGTACACTAAAAGCGATTTCTCCGCGTGGAGAAGATATTACTATTACCGTGAGTGCTGAAAACTTAGATATGTCTGATGTTAAGTTGGGCGATAGCATTGCGACCAATGGTGTGTGTTTAACTGTGGTTGAGTTTAACGAAAACAGCTACAGCGCAGATTTATCATTAGAAACGTTAAAAAGAACAGGTTTCGTTGATTACCAAGCTGGCGATAAAGTGAACCTAGAAAAAGCCATGTTACCAACAACTCGTTTTGGTGGTCATATCGTTTCGGGTCACGTGGATGGTGTTGGCGAAATCATTGAACGAAATCAAGTGGGTCGCGCCGTTGAGTTTTGGGTAGAAATGCCGTCAGAACTATCAAAATACGTTGCTCAAAAAGGCTCAATTACCGTTGATGGTATTAGCTTAACGGTAAACGATTTAAGAAAGAATGCATTCAAATTGACGATTGTTCCTCATACATCGTCTGAAACCACTATCGATCAGTTCCAAGTCGGTCGAAAAGTGAATCTTGAAGTGGATGTACTTGCTCGCTACATGGAGCGTCTTCTACAAGGTCAGCAAGAAGAGTCGCAACCAGAGTCAAAACTGACAATGGAATTCTTGCAGCAAAACGGTTTTGCGTGATCTCCTCCGTTTAGACCAATGTGAAACTCAATTAAAGTAGGTTCTAGGAAGCAGAACCTTTCAATAGGAATAGAGCAATGCCAATTAGTACTTCTCAAGAAATTATTGATGATATTCGCCAAGGAAAAATGGTTATCCTTATGGATGATGAAGATCGTGAAAATGAAGGCGATCTGATCATGGCGGCAGAGCACATTACGCCAGAAGCGATTAACTTCATGGCGACTTACGGTCGTGGTTTAATTTGTTTAACGATGACTAAAGAGCGTTGTGAACGTTTAGGATTGCCTCCTATGGTTCAAGATAATAATGCTCAATACACCACAAACTTCACCGTTTCTATTGAAGCGGCAGAAGGCGTAACGACTGGCATTTCAGCTTCAGATCGCGCTGTAACCGTTCAAGCAGCAGTGGCTAAAGATGCGAAAGCGGCAGACTTAGTCCAACCGGGACACATTTTCCCTCTGACTGCGCAAGAAGGTGGTGTGTTAACTCGCGCTGGTCATACTGAAGCGGGTTGTGATTTAGGACGCCTAGCGGGTTTAGAACCGGCTTCTGTGATCGTGGAAATCCTTAATGACGACGGTACGATGGCTCGTCGTCCTGACTTAGAAGTGTTTGCTGAAAAGCACGGTATCAAGCTAGGTACCATTGCAGACTTGATTGAATACCGTAACAACACCGAAACGACGATCGAGCGCGTTGCTCAGTGTCAACTGCCTACCGAATTCGGCGATTTTGAATTAGTGACATTCCGTGACACGATCGACAACCAGATTCACTACGCGATGGTTAAAGGCGATGTAAAAGACTCAGCGCCGCTAGTACGTGTTCATTTACACGATACATTTACCGATCTATTGCATTCAGACCGTAGCACAGAGCGCAGCTGGACTTTAGATAAAGCAATGCAGCGTATTGGCAGTGAAGGTGGGGTGCTGATTATTCTGGGTAACGAGGAGTCAACAGACTCTTTGATACACAAAGTGAAAACCTTTGAAGCACAAGACAAAGGTGAAGCCCCGACAATGGCTAAGAAACAAGGCACTTCACGCCGTGTTGGCGTAGGTTCGCAAATTCTAGCGGATCTTGGTGTATCTGATATGCGTTTATTGTCTTCTAGCTCAAAACGTTACCATGCACTTGGTGGTTTCGGTTTGAATGTGGTTGAATACGTGTGTGAGTAAAGAATTGAGAAAAGCGGTTTTCGCTTTTCTATAGATATAAAAGGAAGCGAGTGGCTTCCTTTTCCATTTTTAATAGTAATTTCAAAGAGACAAGTTGCCAGGGGCTAGAAACTTAAATATCCATTAGATATTGCTCACAGTTTTATGCTAGAATCCGGCGATTCTCACTTGATGAACATAGTTAAAGGAAGGCTTATGAAAGTGATCGAGGGTGGCTTCCCAGCGCCAAATGCAAAAATAGCTATCGTTATAGCTCGTTTCAACAGTTTTATTAACGAAAGTCTACTTTCTGGTGCAATCGATACTTTAAAACGTCATGGACAAGTAAGCGAAGACAACATCACTGTTGTTCGTTGTCCTGGTGCCGTTGAACTTCCACTTGTTGCTCAACGCGTAGCAAAAACAGGTAAGTTCGATGCGATTGTATCTTTAGGTACAGTTATCCGTGGCGGTACGCCACACTTCGACTATGTTTGTAGTGAATGTAATAAAGGTTTGGCGCAAGTGTCTCTGGAATACTCTCTTCCAGTAGCGTTTGGTGTTCTTACTGTTGATACGATCGATCAAGCTATTGAACGCGCAGGAACCAAGGCTGGTAATAAAGGTGCAGAGGCTGCACTAAGCGCACTTGAGATGATCAACGTTCTTTCTGAAATCGATTCCTAATGGGGGCCAGTGTGAAACCAGCCGCACGTCGTAATGCACGTCAATTTGCTCTACAAGCAATTTATTCTTGGCAAATAACTAAAGAAAATGTTGCCACAGTTGAAGAACATTTCTTATCTGGTGGTAAGTATGATGAAGAAGAGCATCATGCTGCAGAACCTGCTCTAGCTATGCCAGAAACAGACGTTGCATATTTCCGCGACCTACTGACTGGTGTTGCTCTAAGCCACATGGAACTAGATAGCAAACTTCGTCCATTCGTATCTCGCCCAATGCAAGACTTGGATCTGATGGAACTTGCTTTATTACGTCTTGCTATGTACGAGATGACTCGTCGTGAAGATGTACCTTACAAAGTGGTTATTAACGAAGCTATCGAGCTTGCAAAAGTATTTGCAGCGGAAGACAGCCATAAGTTCGTTAATGGTGTGCTTGATAAAGCTGCACCACACGTACGTAAGAAGTAACCCTTCGTATATCGAATATAAAAGGTCAGCATATGTGCTGGCCTTTTTTGTGTTTAAAAACTAAGTAAAATAACCACTTACTTAAACTAAGAGTTAGGGATTGACGTTATGTCTGGCGAATTTAACTTAATTGAAAAATATTTTGTTAACCGACAACCTCAACGTAAAGACGTATACCTTGCCGCAGGGGATGACTGCGCATTGGTTAAGCCTCCAAGCAATGTTCATATTGCAATTAGCACCGATACTTTGGTCGCCGGTACGCATTTCTTGGCGGAGGCTGATCCTAAGTGGGTAGCACATAAAGCACTCGCTTCGAACATTAGTGATTTAGCTGCGATGGGCGCAACTCCTGCGTGGGTCTCTTTCGCCTTGACCATGCCAGAAGTGGATGAAGAATGGTTATCACCTTTCTGTGAGTCATTTTTTAAATTGGCAGACTATTTTGGTATTCAACTAATTGGTGGTGATACAACGAAAGGTCCTCTGAGCTTAACATTAACGGTGCAAGGGTTCGTCGCGGAAGATAAAGCATTGCGCCGAGACGGTGCAAAAGTGGGGGACTGGATTTATGTCACCGGGAACTTGGGTGATAGCAAGGCCGGACTTGATATTATTCTTGATGGTGACCTAAAGAGTAGACCCGCGGCCAGCCAGCTAGAAGAACGCCATTTTATGAGTACTCCTAGAGTTCTCGTCGGGCAAGCTTTATGTGGCGTCGCATCATCGGCAATTGATATTTCAGATGGCGTTATAGCTGATCTAAAGCATATCCTAAAGCGCTCTCAAGTAGGGGCAAGTATCGATGTGAGTCAATTACCTATCTCTGAAGAGCTCTTGGCTTTTACGGGCTCTGAATCGGCGGCTCAGCAATATGCGTTAACAAGCGGTGAAGAGTATGAACTTTGTTTTACCGTACCTGAAGAGCAGCGAGGGTCATTAGAAAGTGTGTTGAACCACACTGGAACTCCGATTACTTGTATTGGTCAAATTAGACCAATAGATCATTTCGAATTACACAATAATGGCAAACCACTTAACTGGGATTTAAGCGGTTTCGATCACTTTAAGGCTTAACGATGTCTAATCCACTCTCTTTGATTTCTTTGAAAAACCCATGGCACTTATTAGCGACAGGTTTCGGCAGCGGTTTGTCTCCGATTATTCCTGGCACTATGGGTACTTTGGCGGCGGTACCGTTATATCTATTGCTTGTTCAACTTCCTTTATCCGCCTATCTAGTAGTTGTGTTGATCAGCTGCGTTATTGGCGTGAAAATTTGCCAAGTAACCTCTGATGATATGGGAGTGCACGATCACGGTTCGATTGTTTGGGATGAGTTTGCTGGCTTTTGGATCACGATGAGCCTTGTGCCCATGCTAAATATTCCAACAAATGATTGGAAGTGGCTCATTACTGGCTTTGTATTGTTCCGTTTTTTCGATATGGTTAAGCCTTGGCCTATTGGGTGGCTTGATAAACGCGTACATGGCGGCTTAGGTATCATGATTGATGATATCGTTGCTGGTGTGATGGCGGGTGTTGCGCTTTACGCGGTGGCCAAATTCTCAGGTTGGTTAGTTTAATCACTTACATTCTTATATCGAAAATAAAGTAAGGTAAACAAATGTCTAAAAAGGTTTATTGCATCGCTCAGTTTCTGCCAAAAGAAGGCAAATTGGATGAATTGTTTGAAGTGCTTAAAGCGCTAGAACCAAATTCGATGCGTGAAGATGGCTGTATCCAGTACACAGTGACACGTCATATCCTAAGCTCTTTTGCTGAAGGTGAGAGCTTCCCAATTGCATTCAACGAAATTTGGGTGGATAACGAAGCGTTTGAAGCGCACTGTCAACGTTCTGAAATTCAAGAGTTCTTCCAACAACAGTGTGTTGCAGAAGACGGCTTAGTTGAGAAGTTCAACGTTTGTGTATATTCCGATGAGCCAAACAACTACGACGCACCTCAGTTCAACAATAAATAATGACGCTCGCTACACCAGCTTAAGTTGTTGGCAAAGAAAGAAAAAAGGTTGACCATTGGTCAACCTTTTTAGTTTTTATCTTTTGCGTAATACTATTTAGCGAGGTATTGCTCAATCGAACGTTGGATACCAACAGCATCAAGGCCTAGCTCTTGGTGAAGCTCATCTTGAGTGCCTTGAGGAACAAACTTATCAGGCAAACCTAAGTTCAATACTGGCATAGGCAGCTTCTCTTGCATCAAGAACTCTAGTATGCCAGCACCAGCACCACCGGCTATCGCATTTTCCTCAATTGTGACTAATACGTCATGAGTACTAGCAAGTTGTTTGATCAACTCTTCATCCAGAGGTTTAACGAAGCGCATATCGGCAACCGTTGCATCGATAGCGTCTGCTGCTTGTAAGGTATTCTCTAAGAAAGTACCGAAGCTTAATACAGCAACTTTAGCGCCATCTTTCGCTTTAGAACTTTCACGAACAATACGGCCTTTACCAATTTCTAATACAGTGAAAGTGTCTTGAATTTCAACACCCATACCGCCACCACGAGGGTAACGAACGGCACTCGGCCCGGTATGTTGGTGGCCTGTGTACAGCATTTGACGACATTCGTTTTCGTCACTTGGTGCCATGATCACCATGTTTGGAATGCAGCGCATGAAGCTTAAATCAAAAGCACCTTGGTGCGTCTGACCGTCTGCACCCACCAGACCTGCGCGGTCAATGGCAAACATGACTGGTAAATCCATGATGGCGACATCGTGGATCAGTTGATCATAGCCACGCTGTAAGAACGTCGAGTAGATAGCGACAATCGGCTTATTGCCCGCAATCGCCATACCGGTCGCGAGCGTCACAGCGTGTTGCTCGGCGATAGCGACATCAAAGTACTGTTCTGGGTACTCTTTTGAAAAGCGAACCATGCCAGAGCCTTCACGCATAGCAGGGGTAATCGCCATCAGCTTAGGATCTTGTGCGGCCATATCACAAAGGAAGTCACCAAAGATCTTTGAGTAAGTCGGCTTAGAACTGCTACTTTTAGGCAAGCTAGAGTGTGCAGGATCGAACTTAGGTACACCGTGGTAACCGATTGGATCTTTTTCAGCCGGCTCGTAGCCTTTGCCTTTCTTCGTCATAATATGCAGGAATTGTGGGCCTTTTAGCTCACGCATATTCTTCAGTGTTTTGATCAGCTCGTTGACATCGTGACCATCAATTGGGCCGATGTAATTGAAGCCGAGTTCTTCAAACATAGTGCCTGGAACAACCATGCCTTTTAAATGTTCTTCAGTGCGACGAACCAGCTCTTTAATTGGTGGAACACCTGAAAGAACTTTCTTGCCGCCCTCACGAATTGACGTGTATAGGCTGCCAGAAAGCACTTGAGCCAAGTGGTTATTTAATGCACCAACGTTCTCTGAAATCGACATTTCGTTATCATTTAAAATGACGAGCATGTCGTTATGGATATCACCCGCGTGGTTCATTGCTTCAAAAGCCATACCTGCGGTAATTGCACCATCTCCGATGATGCTCACAACCTTACGGCCTTTGCCTTCTTTCTCTGCACTGATTGCCATACCAAGCGCAGCACTTATCGAAGTTGAAGAGTGTCCAACGGACAAAGTGTCAAATTCACTTTCTTCACGCCACGGGAAAGGGTGAAGCCCACCTTTCTGACGAATTGAAGGCAATCGGTCACGGCGACCAGTCAGGATTTTGTGAGGGTATGCTTGATGCCCAACATCCCAAACCAATTGGTCAAAAGGTGTGTTGTATACGTAGTGAAGAGCAACAGTTAATTCAACTGTGCCTAAACCAGATGCTAAATGTCCGCTAGATTGACTAACGGAGTTGAGCAAATAGCTACGTAGCTCATCACATAGCTTAGGAAGCGTCTCTTTTGGAAGCAGACGCAATTCCTCTGGCATATCTGCCAAAGCAAGTGTGGGGTACTTTGAAATATCAAGAGTCATAGTATTGCGCGCTTATTGTCTTAGTTCTTGCGCTCGATGACGTATCGGGCGAACTCTTCGAGTAACTGAGTATTGTATGGGATTGCGTTCAAAGCTTGAAGCGCTTCATGTAACAGAGTGTGAGCTTTTTCTTGAGCGCCCTCTAATCCTAGCAAAGAAGGGTAGGTGCTCTTGTTTAATTCTTGGTCAGAACCTTGTGGTTTACCTAACGTCTCTGTATCGCTAATGATGTCTAAGATGTCGTCTTGAACTTGAAAAGCAAGGCCAATGGCGTCAGCGAATTTATCCAACTGAGGCAGGATATCTATTCCTTTTTGGCCTGCAGCCAATGCGCCTAGTCGGATGGCGCATTTCATGAGCGCCCCGGTTTTGTTTCGATGAATCTCTTCTAATTCATCTAACGAAACAGAACGATTTTCAGCTGCGAGATCAAGTGCCTGACCAATACACATTCCTTGAGCGCCAGAGGCTTCTGCAAGAGCTTGTACCATTTTAATCCGACAAGTTTCACCGTGTTCATTTAACTCACCTTCAGCAAGGATGGTAAATGCTAATGTTTGGAGTGCATCACCAGTTAAAATGGCGGTCGCTTCATCAAACTTTATGTGGCAAGTCGGGTGACCTCTGCGTAACGCATCGTCATCCATAGCGGGTAAATCATCATGAATTAGTGAATAGGCGTGAATGCATTCGATAGCGGAAGCTGGCGTGTCGAGTGCTTCTTTAGAACAGCCAAGCATCTCCCCAGTGATATAAACAAGAAATGGACGTGCTCGCTTACCTCCCAATAGTAAACCATAACGCATTGCGTTAATCAGAGGCTGTTTTTGGTGAGGGAGGCGGTCAAGCCATAGATTTAATTGGTCGTTATTACGTTCTTGATAAGACGTTAAAGTCTCGATCATAGGGGATCTCATACAATTATTTATTCTGGTTGCGGATTAAAGTCACTAAGCTCTGCATTTTCATCGTTTTGCAGCAGGATACTAACTCGTTGCTCTGCATCGTTTAGTTTGCTTTGTCCAGCACGAGCGAGTGCGATACCACGCTCAAATTTTTTCAGCGCATCATCTAAGGCTAGATCACCATTTTCTAGTTGATCAACCAAGCCATCGAGTTCTTCAATTGCCGCCTCGAAAGACATATTTTCTGGTTTCTTAGTCGCCATAATAATTCTGCGTTAGTAAAGATGAACGAACGTTACCTTAGGGCGTTAAGATGGTCAAATTTAACCAATAAAAATTGTTAGAAAATTGGTATAAAGACGGTCATTAATGGAAGGGACAATCAAATTTACAACTTGGAGCTCTAAACTAAGCTTAAGGAAGAGTAAGCTAAGGAGTAAATTGGTAATAGCCATAGAAAAATTGTGCTACTAACATCAAGATTTAACTAAAAGATCTTCTTTACTTGCCGATAAGAAGATTATTCTCAAAGAAGACGCATAAAACAGCATGAGGAGTGCTTTGTGGATTTAGCAACCCTATTAGGTCTAATTGGCGGATTCGCCTTCGTAATCATGGCAATGATTCTTGGTGGTAGTATTGCGATGTTTATCGACGTGACTTCCATCCTTATCGTTGTTGGTGGTTCGATATTCGTAGTGTTAATGAAGTTCACCATGGGCCAATTCTTCGGTGCCGTCAAAATTGCCGGTAAAGCGTTTATGTTTAAGTCAGATGAGCCAGAAGATCTTATCGCGAAAGTGGTTGAGATGGCTGATGCAGCACGTAAAGGTGGCTTCCTTGCATTAGAAGAAATGGAAATCACGAACAGTTTCATGCAAAAAGGCATCGACTTACTGGTTGATGGTCACGACGCTGACGTGGTTCGCGCGGCACTGCAAAAAGATATCGCACTGACCGATGAACGTCATGAGCAGGGTGGTAAAGTATTCAGTGCATTTGGTGATGTAACCCCAGCGATGGGAATGATCGGTACTTTGGTTGGTCTGGTTGCGATGCTTTCAAACATGGATGACCCTAAATCGATTGGCCCAGCAATGGCGGTTGCACTTTTAACGACACTTTATGGTGCGATCCTATCGAACATGGTTTTCTTCCCTATTGCTGACAAACTGGCACTGCGCCGTGATCAAGAAACGCTAAACCGTCGCTTAGTGATGGATGGTGTGCTTGCGATTCAAGATGGTCAGAACCCGCGTGTAATTGATGGTTACTTGAAGAACTACATCAATGAAGGTAAGCGTATTCTTGATGGCGATGGCGACTAAGTAGGGCTTAAGGTATGGAAGAAGAAACTCCCTGTAAATGTCCCCCTCCCGGCCTTCCGTTATGGATGGGAACCTTTGCCGACTTGATGTCGTTGCTGATGTGTTTCTTCGTACTTCTGCTTTCGTTTTCGGAAATGGACGTACTGAAGTTCAAACAGATTGCAGGCTCGATGAAATTTGCCTTTGGTGTACAAAACCGCTTGGAAGTGAAAGATATTCCTAAAGGTACCAGCATTATTGCGCAAGAATTCCGTCCTGGTCGCCCTGAGCCGACACCCATTGATGTCATCATGCAACAGACCATCGATATCACCCAGCAGACATTGGAATTCCATGAAGGTGAGTCCGATAGAGCGGGCGGTACTAAGCGCGATCAAGGTAAGTTAACGGGTGGTCAATCCCCTGATACTTCGACCAAGAATAACCAGAACTCCGAATCAGAGATGCAGCAACAGCAAGCTGAAGCTCAGTCTCAAGAGATGGAAACCTTGATGGAGAGTATTAAAAAAGCGCTAGAACGTGAGATTGACCAAGGTGCGATTGAAGTTGAAAACTTAGGTCAGCAGATTGTTATTCGAATTCGTGAAAAAGGGGCGTTCCCATCAGGTTCGGCGTTTTTACAACCTAAGTTCCGTCCTTTGGTAAGACAGGTCGCTGATCTTGTCAAAGATGTGCCGGGTATTGTGCGAATTTCGGGTCACACGGATAACCAAAGATTAGATTCGGAACTGTACCGTTCTAATTGGGACCTTTCTTCACAGCGCGCGGTGTCTGTCGCACAGGAAATGGAGAAAGTTAGAGGTTTCTCTCATCAGAGATTAAGAGTGAGAGGCATGGCTGATACTGAAGCGTTAGGGCCGAATGATACTGAAGCGGAGCGCAGTTTAAACCGCCGCGTGGAAATCAGCATCATGCAGGGTGAACCACTTTATAGTGAAGAAGTCCCAGTCCCTGGCAATTAGTAAAAGAATGGATAAATATAAGCCCAAGTGAATACTTGGGCTTTTCTTTTTCTAGGCGAGTAATGCAGACGGAAGGCTCGCAATCTTTTCCTTGCTTAGCATTCTCATGTATAATTCGCGCCCTTAGATTTAGATAATGATCTATTGTGCATCTAGAGCCTAGTAAAGACGTTCGATTACTTGGCGGTGAACCCTTTAATTGTTGTGAAAATATTATGAAATTTATTGTTAAGCCCCATCCGGAAATTTTTGTAAAAAGTGAGTCGGTGCGTAAGCGCTTCACAAGGATTCTAGAGTGCAATATCCGTAACATTATTCAACGTCGTACAGAGAACGTTGCGGTATTCAACCGTCGTGATCATATCGAAGTGACTTCTGAAAGTGACCAATACTTCAATGAAACGTTAGAAATTCTAACGCACACTCCGGGTATCCATCACTCTCTAGAAGTTCAGCAATCAGAATTTAAAGACTTGCACGATATCTTCGAGCAAGTGCTAGAGCGTAGCCGTGGTGACATTGAAGGGAAGACTTTCTCTGTCCGTGCTAAACGTCGTGGTAAACACGAGTTTACGTCTATTGAACTAGAGCGTTATGTTGGTGGTGGCCTTAACCAAGCAGTAGAATCTGCGAAAGTTAAGCTAAAAGACCCAGAAGTAACGGTTAAGGTTGAAATCGCTAACGACAAACTAAACCAAATCATTGCGCGTCATAAAGGTTTGGGTGGTTTCCCTCTTGGTACTCAAGAAGATGTATTAAGTTTGATTTCAGGCGGTTTTGATTCAGGCGTATCGAGCTATTTACACATCAAACGTGGTTCCAAAGTTCATTACTGCTTCTTCAACCTAGGCGGTCCGGCACACGAAATCGGTGTTAAGCAAGTTTCTCACTACCTGTGGAACAAATTTGGCTCTTCTGCAAAAGTGAAATTTATCGCTATTGATTTTGAACCTGTTGTTGCTGAAATCTTGGAAAACGTCGACGACGGCCAAATGGGCGTTGTACTTAAACGTATGTTCATGCGCGCTGGTGGTATGGTTGCTGAGCGCTTTGGCATTGAAGCTCTCGTTACCGGTGAAGCTTTAGGTCAAGTATCTAGCCAAACGCTAACTAACCTTCGTCATATCGATAATGTGACAGATACTTTGATTCTGCGTCCTTTAATCAACTGGGATAAAGAAGACATCATTGATTTGTCTCGTATCATAGGTACGGAAGATTTCGCAAAAGTTATGCCTGAATACTGTGGTGTAATTTCTAAGAAGCCGACAGTGAAAGCGAAAAAATCGAAACTGGAAGCGGAAGAAGCGAAGTTTAACTTTGAAGTGCTTGATCAAGTGATTGAGAATGCGCGTATCATCGACATTCGCGATATCGAGAAAGAAAGCCAAGAGCAAGCGCCAGAAGTCGAGCAGGTTCAGGCTGTAGAAGCTCATGCGGTGGTACTGGATATTCGTAGCCCAGATGAAGAAGATGAGAACCCATTAGAAATTGATGGTGTTGAAGTTCTTCACCTGCCGTTCTTCAAATTGGCAACAAAGTTTGGTGACCTTGACCAATCGAAAGAATACTTATTGTATTGCGATCGTGGTGTTATGAGCCGACTACAAGCGCTTTACTTGCAAGAACAAGGGTTTGCAAACGTAAAAGTTTACCGCCCATAGTTAAGTAATTGCTTGGAATTGTTAAAAAACGCTCACAGAAATGTGGGCGTTTTTTTATTCTCGGATAAGTTAAGCTTGTTCTTAACTGATGGTTTTGTAAATTATTTGCTGCAGATAAAAAAACACCGCCATAAAGGCGGTGTAAAGAAATTTGACAGACAGGTCAAAATAAATACAGGAAGTATATGCCTCGTTACAGGGGATATCTGTAACAAAACATTTGGTAGAATCCTACCTAACTCGAAAAGTACGAGTTTGCAAACACAACATCGCAACAACTAAGCCAATTGATTCTAGAGAGAATCAAGCCGTTCAGGCTAGCGCTGCGGGATGAAATATAGAATTTCTCTAGCCGCTAGACAATGGACAATTTATAATGTTTCAGATAAAAAAAACTAATGCATTACTAGAGAGTGATTATGTCTCGTAGATTACCTCCATTAAACTCGCTTCGAGTATTCGAAGCCGCTGCTCGTCATTTGAGTTTTACGCGAGCCGCTGAAGAGCTTTTTGTGACTCAGGCGGCAGTGAGTCATCAGATTAAAGCGCTAGAAGAGTTTCTATCCTTAAAGCTATTTCGTCGCCGAAATCGCTCTTTGTTACTGACGGAAGAAGGGCAAAGCTACTTTTTAGACATAAAGGATATTTTCACGTCGTTGGCTGAAGCAACGGATAAAGTTCTAGAACGCAGCGAAAAAGGCGCATTAACGATCAGTTTGCCTCCAAGCTTTGCGATTCAATGGCTTGTGCCTCGCTTGGCTGATTTTAATCAGCAACAGCCTGATATCGATGTGCGTATCAAAGCCGTTGATATGGATGAAGGCTCGTTAACCGACGATGTTGACGTGGCGATTTATTACGGTAGAGGCAACTGGCCCGGATTAAGAGCCGATAAGTTGTATCAAGAATACTTGATACCCTTGTGTTCACCTTCCTTACTGTTAGGCACTAAGCCATTAGAATCTTTGAAGGATTTGGCATGCCATACGTTACTGCATGATACGTCTCGTAAAGACTGGAAACAATTTGCTAAGCAAAATGCGATAGAAGGCGTCAATGTAAACCATGGCCCAATTTTCAGTCACTCGACGATGGTGCTGCAAGCTGCAGCTCATGGCCAAGGTGTTGCGCTCGGGAATAATGTATTGGCTCAACCAGAAATTGAGGCAGGGCGCTTAATCGCCCCTTTTGATGAAGTGCTAGTCAGTAAAAATGCGTTTTATGTTGTGTGCCATGACAAACAAGCGGACATGGGGCGTATTGCAACATTCCGTGATTGGATGCTAGCGAAAGCTCAAAGTGAACAAGAGGACTTGCTCGATGAATAACATGATTATTGATGGTGCTGAAAACAACAAAACGTTTGTTTTTGCTCATGGTGCCGGGGCGGGAATGGATCATGACTTCATGGATTCTGTCGCGAAAGGATTAGCTGGAAAAGGCATCAGAGTGGTTCGATTTAATTTCCCTTACATGATTAAACGAGCAGAAGACGGGAAACGTAGGCCGCCTGATAGAGCTCCAAAATTGCTAGAAGCTTATCAAGTGATTATTGATGCAGAAGAAAACGAGCGCATCGTCATTGGTGGTAAGTCGATGGGAGGGCGTATGGCAAGCCATCTTAGTGGACTAGGCAAAGTTGCCGCTGTAGCTTGTTTAGGGTTTCCCTTCCACCCACCGGGTAAACCTGAAAACTATAAAGGTGAGCACTTAGCAGAATTAGAAAAGCCTTGTCTAATTTTGCAAGGTGAACGAGATACATTTGGTAAAAAAGAAGAGTTCAGTGGATTTGAATTATCGCAATCGATTCGTGTTGAGTTTATTCCAGATGGTGACCATAGCTTCAAGCCTCGTAAGAGTTCAGGTTATACGGAGCAACAGAATATAGAGTTAACCGTCGAAAAGTTGTCTCAGTTTATTGATGAGGTTCTGGATGAAAAGTAAGTACCTACTAATGTTTGGGGGGCTTTCTGGAATGGTGTCAGTCATGCTTGGCGCTTTCGCAGCCCACGCCCTAAAAGTGAAACTGCCTGAGTATTTGCTTGGCGTGTTTGAAACCGGCGTGCAGTATCAGTTTATCCATACGTTGGCGATTTTGGCTTGTGGGCTTTTGTTACAGATGAAACTTAGCGCTAAAGCACAAAAATATTTTTTCATTGCCGCAATTTGCTTTATCATCGGCATCCTTTGTTTTAGTGGCAGCTTATATGCGTTGGCGCTGACAGGAATTAAATGGTTTGGCCCTATCACTCCACTGGGTGGGCTACTATTTATTATTGGCTGGGGAATGTTCTCCTTTGCTGCTTTAAAAATGAATGAGGTAACTAAGTGAAACACGTACTACTCTATTGTCGCTCTGGTTTTGAAAAAGAATGTGCAGGTGAAATTCAAGACAAAGCTACACAACTTGAAGTGTTTGGTTTTCCTCGTTTAAAAAACAATACGGGATTTGTATTGTTTGAGTGCTATCAAGATGGCGAAGCAGATAAGCTGATCAAAAACATCGATTTTCAATCGCTGATTTTTGCACGTCAGATGATTGCAGTGGCGGTTGAAATTAAAGACTTGCCGAAAGATGACCGCATTTCTCCAATTCTTGAAGAACTGTCAGAAAAAGATGGTTTCCCTCGTTGTGGGGACATTCGTATCGAAACCCCTGATACCAACGAAGCCAAAGAGCTATTAAAGTTTTGTCGTAAGTTCACCGTGCCAATGCGTCAAGCTTTGCGTGGTAAAGGGTTAATGACGGCAAAAGACAATGCAAAGAAGCCAGTGCTTCACGTATGTTTTATCGCTCCTGGTCATTGTTTTATTGGTTATTCTTACCCAACCAATAACTCACAGTTCTTTATGGGGATCCCACGTCTGAAATTCCCATCGGACGCGCCTAGCCGCTCAACCTTGAAGCTTGAGGAAGCGTTTCACGTATTCATCCCTCGCGATGAGTGGGATGAACGTTTAGCTCCGGGCATGTGGGGCGTTGACTTAGGTGCTTGCCCTGGTGGTTGGACTTATCAGCTCGTTAAGCGCTCTATGTTCGTTCACTGTGTCGATAACGGCATGATGGCAGATAGCCTAATGGAAACTGGGCAAATTAAGCACCACATGGTGGATGGCTTTAAATTTGAACCAGACCGTAAGAACGTTACTTGGATCATTTGTGACATGGTTGAAAAGCCAGCGCGTGTTGCACACTTAATGGGTGAGTGGATCATCAAAGGTTGGGCAAAAGAAGCCCTATTTAACCTCAAGCTGCCTATGAAAGGTCGCTATGATGAAGTGCTACAAGATATTGAAAATCTGAAAGTATTCCTTAACGACAACGGCGTGAAATACAAGATGCAAGCTAAGCACTTGTATCATGACCGTGAAGAGATCACAGTGCACATTCAGTGCTTATCTAATATCTCTCCGCACTAAGTAAACGATGATGTTAAACGCTCCTTTTTAGGAGCGTTTTTTGTTTTCAGAGCCCATCTCTTTTAAAGTCAGTTCACCTTTATCAAGCGCTACTCTGGTGTTGGCCACATCTCCCATAGCATTGCTTCCATCGAGTTTTCGATATCGTCAGAAGTGTGAGCAAAGAAGTCTAAGTTAGTTCGCTGTTCAACTTCATCAATGGTGGTGACAAAGTCGACTAGCTCGCTGCCTGAAACATCACGATGGGGGACGATAAACGCAATAGCATCGTTGTAATACGGGTCTAACACTACTTTGTAGAAGGCACTTGGAATTATGACTCCATCCCCAATAGATGCTTCATTACCTTCATAGATAGGACCAGTGACCACATACAGTTCTTGATACTCGTTCGCCAGATCTCTAACGTGCTCTTCCAGCAAGCGCCATCCTACACGGTTAAATCCAGGCAACTGTGGGGACATGTTGCTTAGCAGAAAACTTTCTTGCATTGATTCTTGACTGAAGTCCATCGCCGCTGATGGTGCAAGGTGTCCGCGGTCATATCCAGATTTGGAATAGTCGCTTAACGTGGATTGGGCATACTCTGGTAATTCGGCATCTACCTTGAAGTTATTACTGCGTTTGAATTGGGCGTTAACACTGTCTGCGGTGACATGATAAGCCACCCAATCAGCGTTCTTAGTTTGATAGTTGTAGCCGACCGCGTATCCAGTACGACACAGGACCTGATCGGAATTTTCAGAAGGTAAGCCTTTAGCAAGGTGCTCACCGCAACTCTCGGTGGCGTTAGCAAAAGGTGTGATAGTGAGTAAGAGGGTTGTGAGTAATAGTATCTTTTTCATTGTGTTTCTCCTTATTGGAGCAATGAAATTAAATACTTATATCAATAAGACTGTGATGAAGGCTAAATGTTAATCAATACTCGGTAAGGTATTGATTAACATTATGATTAGGTTGTGAATGTAACGGAGAACACAACAGAAAAGATAAACATCTAGGAGCTTTAATCTGGGCTGCCGGAAAAGCGAATATCTTGCAAATTAAAGCCCAGTTCAATATCTGTTTTGAGTGCTGATACTTGTTTACATAGGCGTGCTGACTCAATGTGCTCGTCAAACTTTTTGCGGTATTTCGCAGGAAGGTCGTCAGCTGAAAACGCTTCTTCGATATCTTGGTAGCTAGTTAAGATCTCTTTCGCGGCTTTGGGCCCCACGCCTGGGATCCCCGGTACTTGGCTAGAACTAACGCCGGTTAGCCCCCAGTAGTCCGCCAGCTGTTCAGGTTTAACCCCAAATTCTTTTTCGATGAAAGGTTTATCTAACCAACGGTGCTGGAAGTAATCGCGGATTTGCAATGTTGGTGAAAGCAGCTGGCAATACCCTTTATCCGTTGAAATTATGGTGACCTTTTCTCCGTGGCTCGCGACTTTGGTTGCCAGTGTTGCAACTAAATCATCCGCTTCATCACCATCAGACAAGAGTGAGTCGATACCAAGCTCCCACCAAGCTTGTTGAATGGAATCCAATCCATTCATTAATGGCTCAGGCATTGGTTTACGATTCTGCTTATAGTTAGGAAGAACTTTGGCACGCCAACCACGATCTTGTAAATGATGATCAAATACCGCGATGATATGAGTCGGCTGAGATTCCGACAAAATCTTATTAAGGGTGCGAGTGGTCGTGGTGATGGTTCTTGCGATATCGGTCGGGTCTGGTTGAGCAGAGTGCACTCGGCGAATTAGGTTAAGCGCATCGATAATCACAAGATGAATAGACATAACATTCCAATAAAAAAGGGGCTTACGGTTAAGCCCCTTATCATAACGTATCTACTAACTAGTTGAAATGTTGTCACCAGCTAGCGTAAGGCTTGGTTAGCCTAGCTTTCTGTCATTTGGAAATCTTATAACAAGGAACGTAATCCGTTCCGCCTGGCAACTTCATACGTTGTTGTTCGACGAAGTCATTAAGCAGTTTGTCCATTTTTTCCATTAAAGAGGCATCGCCATCAATAATGAATGGCCCGTGGCGTTCGATCTCTTGAATCCCCTCGGCCTTCACATTACCAGCAACAATACCGGAAAATGCTTGGCGCAAGTTAGCTGCTAGATTTTCTGGTCGTTGATTTAGGTGAAGATCAAGATTTGCCATGCTTTCATGGGTGGGGTCAAACGGCATTTGGAACTCAGGAGCAATTTTTAGTGACCAGTTGTAGCTGTAGGCATCACCTGTTTCTTTTCGGTGCGCGCGAACCTCTGGCATGGCTTGGCTCATGATTTGAGCGGCTTTTTCAGGATCATCAATGACGATTTGGTAATGTTTTTGCGCCGCTTCCCCTAATGTATCCCCAATGAACTTATCGATTGAGCGGAAATAAGCTTCACTTTCTTTAGGACCCGTGAGGACAATTGGTAATGGTTGGTCTGCGTTTTCAGGGTGCATCATGATCCCAAGGATATAGAGTAGCTCTTCCGCGGTACCTGGGCCCCCAGGGAAAATGATGATGCCATGCGCCATACGCACAAAGGCTTCTAAACGCTTTTCAATGTCTGGCATGATCACCAGTTCATTGACGATTGGGTTTGGTGGCTCTGCCGCAATAATCGATGGTTCGGTTAAACCTAAGTAGCGATGATCGGTATAACGCTGTTTTGCATGCCCAATCGCCGCCCCTTTCATTGGGCCTTCCATTGCGCCCGGGCCACAACCAGTACAGATATTAAGTTCGCGCAGCCCCATTTCATGGCCGACTTCTCTCGTATATTGGTACTCGGTTGGGTTGATAGAGTGTCCACCCCAACAGACCACAAGGTTAGGTTCAATACCTGGGGTTAACGCCCCCGCATTCCGTAAAATACCAAACACCAAATTGGTAATGTGAGTGGCATTGGTGAGGTTTAGACGCTGATTGTCCGCTAAGTGCATATTAACGTACACAATGTCACGCAGTACTGAAAATAGGTGTTCTTGAATACCCTTAATGATTTCGCCATCAACAAAGGCGTGATCTGGTGGGTTACTCAGTTCAAGCTTGATCCCGCGCTCTCTGCGCACCACATTGACGTCAAACGACTGGTATTTGTCCAAGAGTTCTTTTGAATTATCGGTGTGGCTGCCAGAGTTTAATACCGCTAACGTACAGTTGCGATACAGTTGGTAGAGTTCACTTGATGCCGTTTTTTTAAGGCGCTCAACTTCAAGTTGAGAGAGCAAATCCATGCTTCCGGCTGGGCTGATATGAGTGATCATAGTGCCTCCTTATTCGGTGAAAAGGAAAGCTAATTATCAATGACGAAAATTATATGCCCTCGTATTCGCGGGCAGAATTTAAGAATAGCGAGATAATTTAGCAAACTGTTAACAGTTAGCTTAGCAAAGATTAGAAGAATTGCGTTGTGATAAGTGTTTGAAAAATTGTAGTTATTTGAACAATTAAACAGCAGTTAGTGCCAAACTAGTTGGTTTGAACCTAATTTTTTGGCTTTATTGAGGGTTTTGTTTAAACGCTCTAGTACTTCTTCTGGCGTATCGGATTCTTTGAATTGAGTACTCGATGCACACAGGGTAATTGTGATTTGCTGGTCGCGGAATTTGAAAGGTAAACGACTGACTTGAGTCTGAATATTCTTAATCACTTGATGACAATAGTCGTCGTCTTGCTCAGGAAGAATCAGTACAAATTCTTCACCAGAGAATCGAGCAACGGTGTCGGTATCACTCACTTCTTTCTTAATGGTACGAGCAATAATCTTTAACGCTTTATCTCCGGCGGTATAGCCAAAGCTGTCATTAATCGCCTTAAAGTTATCGATATCGAGCATAACAACACGAAGAGAGTGCTGAGAGCGGATCCAACGACGGTACTCTAGCTCAAGTCGGTCAGTAAGCGCTGTACGGTTATAAACTTTAGTGAGCGGATCCAGCAACATGCGCTGTGCCTGATCTTCTAAGCGGCGGCGGTAATCTTGAGTGACTTCAAATAGGCCATCAAGCTGAGCTTTGCCGTAATTCATTCGCTCGATCAGTGCTTGCTCTTTCTCTTCAGCGTGGCTTAAACGCTCGGAAAGTGAAGCGATTTGGCTTAGAAGAGGATTGATCGTGCTTTTTAAAGAATCAATTTCTTTAGCATTTTTGACCGATATTTGGCTTTTGCTGACAAGAGCGCTTAGCTCATTATTTAAACCGTTTCTATGTTCAAAGTAGCTTTGGCTTTGATCGGTATTCTGAGCGACAGTTTTTATGGTTGCTGATAAGGAAGCGTTGAGTTGTTCGATAAACTGTTCGGACGTTTTGCGTTCTAGGTTCGTCCCTTCGATGACTAGCTTGAGCGTTTGTAACGTTAACTCGAAGAGGGTTTGCGTAGAAACGCCAAGCAGAAGCTTAGCTCGGATATCGATAAGGATTTCACCAGATTCACCTTCAAAATCCAGCTCAGTAATTAAGTGCTGAAGCTCGACCGCTAGGTTAGACAGTAGTTCTTGCTCTGGGGAGTATTCGCTATCGGAAAAGTTGGCTCGTGAATTGGTTGCCATGATTTTGATGGCGCGCTCGTAAATACTCAGCAGTTTCATGGCATGGTCAACTTTTTCACTGCCATTGCTTTCGGAGAAGCTGAGTAGATTACGTAAATCACGTTTTAGTTGTGCTGGAAGACCGGTGATTCTCTGTAAAGTCTCACCACTATGTTTAATGCTGTCGTCCAGATAGCCGTTTTGTTTTTCCATAGCCAAGGTTTTTTGCTTGAGCATCCTTTCTAATACAGCAAGCCGAGGAATAAGCGAGCTAATGTCTTTTTGTTGTTCTAACTCTTCCTTTAAGGCAATCAGGCTTTCGTCTAGGCGCTGGTTATTACCAACACATGCACCACTGAGTGATGACACTATACGCTTAAGTACCTTTTGTTCTCGCTTAAATCTGAATGAAGTATCTCGTTGTGTCAAACGCACTTGTTCCAACTGAGACTTCAGTTGGTGCAGCTGAGCTTGAATATCTTGTTCGAGAATACCCATAGAAAAATAAACTTATACCACTTAGATCAATCGTGATCGTATTAATGAAATGCGAATAAACGATAATAACAAAACTAAAAGTAACGTCACTCTATTCACGTACCAAGTGGGTGATAATTATTCATCTTTTAGCATTTTTTTGAGGCTGTCCTCATTCTGGTAGGAAGATTGTATTTTTATTAATCCCTGATTAATGGCGTGTTTACATGCTTCTCTTATGTTACCAGTTGCAAGGCTTGCCGCAGGCGCGTTCTCAATTGCCTTTAAATATACCCATTGGCTATTGCGCTCTTTGAGGCTGATCTCCCGTGCCAAGTTCGTCGACATTAACAGCAAGTCTAATAACTCTTGGTCGTTGATAGCGGTGTATGCGCGAGGCAAGAATGGGTAATCTGCGATGCCCATTCGGATGTTTCGGTTTGCTTTTCTTTCCGGCTCAAATTCAGAGATCCAAGATTGGATCTTTTGGAAGATCATTTCTGGGGATTTATTACGGTCCGAGTTTGGCTCGATATAAAGTAAATTGGCATCTGAGAAGTGGTAGATACGAGCTGGCCCGTCGAGCTTTGATTTCAAAAACGCACCGAATGCTTCCTCAAGTTCAAGACCTGCTTTATAGCCATTCTGAATATACATGTTGCGTAAGAATGGCAAATCGATCATCACAAAGCGCAAACGATCATTGAGTGGCTCGTGGATTAACTCACCCATTTGCCATTGCTCAAAGGTTTCATTAGTCCTCTGAAGGGACGTTGACAACTTGGCGTTTAACATACGCAGGTTACGTAGCTTAGAACGCGAATGCGTATACAAATCTTTGCTCAGCCCATCAATTTGTTTGGCTTGGCTTTGGATAATGTAGCCACGTCGTAGAACGAAGAAGAACAAGATGATGCTAAATAGAAAGAGCGCAAAGGCGATCTTTTGAAATTTGCGATGCTCTAGTTTGTATTCTTCTAGCTCTTCTTCTTGGCCTGAATAGTGAAGCGAGCGCTCAGCAAACTCTTTTTGTTGGCGGAATGCATCTTCGCTGACTCGGTTAAGGTTTTGCTGTTCTAGTGCGATAAGCAAGTTGTAGTGCTTAATATTTGTCAGAGAAAGTTTGTATTCCCCTGCTTGTTCATAGCCAAGTGAAAGCAGGTAGTAAGCTTGCTGAGTAATACGGCTGTTGTTGAGTGTGTTAGCGATCTCAAGCCCTTCTAGCGCATCTGCGATGACTTGGTCACTCTTTTGCAGGTGGTACGCTAACCCCGCTGACATCAGGGCGGCTTTAGCTTGTAACTCTGGGATATCGGCGTATTCCAATAACTCTAAGGCTCGAGACAAATACTGCTCCGACAGCGGGTAGTTGTATAAGCGCAAGTACGTCGCTGCAAGACTCAGGCGGATTTCGATGACTTGAGCGATATTTCGATCAGTACTCTCGTGGTCAAGTACATTGAAAAAGTGAACCAAGGCTAAATTGTATTTTCCTTGGAAGTAATACACGTCACCCATTTTCTTAAGAACGGTGGCGAGGATCGGAGAATCTTCGTAGTTGTCGTAAAAATCGGCGGCTTGGGAGAGGTGATCCAGTGCTTTATCTAACACTTGGCGTTCAAAGAATAGTTGCGCCAATAAGCGGTTCACTTTAGCAAGTCGGGCACTGAGGTTGCTTTCTACCGATTTCCAATAACCAAAAAGTAACTCGGTCAGTGCACTGTTATAGCGCTTATGGTTGAGGTAAAACTCGCCGATCGAAATATGGTAATCAATCAACGTTTTTTCAGAGTGGCGACTGCCTAAGTAATTTTTTGCATTCTTATAGAGGCTTTCTGCCTCTGCCATATTGTTATCGTACGAAGAAATCTTGGCTTTGAGCATAGTTAGGCGGTAAGTCACGCCATCGGTAAGTTGAAGCGTTTTAGATGAAGCCAAAAGGCGTTCTTCTATTTTGCGTAATGTTTGCTTTGCGACTAATGACTTTTGATCATTTAGCCAAAGCAATTCCGTCTGCAATATTTGAACATCAAGTTCTAGGTAAGGCAGTTGATATTTCTTTGCCAGCTTATCTGCGAGTGCGAGCGTTTGAATCGCGCTACGAACGTTGCCGAGATTATATTCAGCACGCGCAAGGATTTTGTAGGCATCGATACTCCCGCCTGGAGTTCTTATCGAGTTGTCAGCGTCTTCACGCGAAATTGCAGTCGGACTTTTCTCACTTTGATCGGTAAGTTTGCGTTGGTTTAGATAACTTGTGGCTATCTGTTTCGATTGGCTTGGATCAATCTCAATTAACTTATTGGCTTCATTAAGTAATGTTGATGAATAGACCGTCGCATTGACTGCCGCACTTATTGTTAGGCAGAGAAAGCCAACCAAATGAAACCAACGCATTTTCATAATCCTTTGTGATGTAGTGAGGCAGTATTACTACTGACGAGCCATACGTTTGTTGTGGCTAGGCTTATCTTGTTCAGTGGAGCGATACGGGTTGATATCGAGACCGCCACGACGAGTGTAACGTGCATACACCGTGAGTGAGCTTGGTTTACAGTGTTTCATGATGTCAGTGAAGATACGTTCAACACATTGCTCGTGGAACTCGTTATGTTCGCGGAAAGAGACGAGATAACGCAGCAATGCTTCGCGATCAATCTTAGGTCCGTGATACTCGATCTCAACGCTGCCCCAGTCAGGCTGATTGGTAATTAGGCAGTTGGATTTTAGCAGGTGGCTATGCAGCGCTTCGCTGACAGTTTCAGAGCCCGCTGCATTTTCTAGTAATGCATCATCAAATTCATAGCTACCGATTTCAATGTCTTGGTCATCGATGCAGTCGCCTTTCATAGTGACGATTGGCTGGTTTGTGTAATCTGTAACGGTATTCACATTGACCAATACCGTTTCTCCAGCACAATTCGATAAGTCTTGGATAAGACGCTGCTCGACTTCGTTCCAGTCATTGAATTGTGTTTGGTTGTAACTGTTTAGGTATAGCTTGAAAGATTTTGATTCAATTAAGTTTGGGCTGGTTGCAGGGATATATACTTCACCAACCGCAACTTGTGGTAAGCCTTTGCTATTCAACCAGGAAAGCTCGTACATGGTCCAAATATCATGGCCAACAAACGGTAAGTCACCGCCTAGCGCGAGATCATCGCGGTTTAGGCTACGCGGCACAGGTTGTAATAAGCTTGCATCGTATTGGTTAGAGTACTCAGTTTTTTGACCTAGGGTTAAGCCCGCTAGTTCTTTGGCATCAGAATATTTGCTCATACTTTCGCTTTAAATTCGATTAGAATGGGGCCAATTTTACTGAATCCCCTTAACTGTGTCATTAAGTCATCGCTCAGTAGATGCAGAAAGGTGAAAGATTCCATTTAATATAATCGCGTTAGGAGATTTTCATGGCTCAATGTGCCCAAGATGCACTGTTTTCTTTTAGTCAGCGTTACGTTGAAGCGTGGCAAGAGCAACACAAAAGCTTACCTCGTAATGAAGAGTTAGTGGACATCGTTTCCCCCTGTGTAGAGGGAAGAGTCGAAGACGCTGTGCTATGGAAAAGTTACCCTCGTGAACAACATGCCGATTTTTCAAATGTAGAGACAGGTATTGAGCTGACTCTACACGACGACATCAAAACGTTTTACGGCGTGCAGTACAGCGCAGACATGAATGCGACGTATCAAGGTAACGAGCTGACGTTGCTTCAGATTTGGAGTGATGAAGATTTCGAATGTTTGCAAGAAAATATCCTTGGCCACTTAGTCACGCAGCGTCGATTAAAGCTTAAACCGACCGTGTTTATTGCAGCCACAGATGCTGAGTTGGATGTTATCTCTATCTGTAATTTAACTGGCAATGTGATTTTGGAACGACTAGGTACTAGTAACCGAGATGTGCTGGCAGAAACATTAGCCGAATTCTTACAACAATTAGAGCCAGCGGTATAAACGATGTATGTAGTTGAATTGCAGTTTGAGTGCTTTGACAACACCACAGTGAGTGCGGTTGATAAGGCCATTAACGGTTTGATGGATGCACTTCGTTATAACGGGCAAGTGCTTGGACGTGAGTTCCCGGTCGTAATGGGAGAAGGCGAATTTTTTGTTCGTGTGGTTTGCCCTGAGCAAGATAGCCTACATCCAAGAAACCATTCTGATTTTGTTAAAGTTTGCTTTGATCGCTTATCGGAAGCTAGCCTACTAGCGCCCAAAATGCGTTTGCTCGGGCGTGATTTAAACTCAGAAGAAGTGGCTGAAGAAGAAACGCCAAGCTGGCAAGTGTTATACACCACGTACGTGCATACTTGCTCACCTCTACGTAGCGGCGAAACCCTCCTTCCAATCCCTTTGTATCGAAATGCGCCAACCTCAAACGGCGACCATAAAGCGGTGGTTAAGTGGCAAACTGAGTGGCAAGCGTGTGATGAGATCCAGATGGCCGGAGGCTGTCGCGCTGAGCATGCTTCTTTGCATGAAATTTGCGACGCTGACAGTGTGCTATTTAAGCGTGGGTGGGATCTACGTGGCCGTATTGAATACTTATCAAAAGTGCCGACTTATTATTACCAGTACCGAGTCGGTGGCAAAAGCTTAGCGGAAGAGCAAGCGCGAAAGTGTCCGAAGTGCGGTGGTGATTGGCTGCTTGAAGAGCCTCTGCATGATATTTTCCATTTCAAGTGTGACGATTGCCGAATCGTTTCGAACATGTCTTGGGATCATATCAAGTAACCTTGATAACAAGTGCAGGCGCTGTTGAGTTGTGAGCGGTAATAAAAAAGCCGATATCTTTCGATATCGGCTTTTTTGTGTGTTACGTACTAGGTTGTGATGTCATGGGTGACAAACGTATTACCAACCTTTTACTACGCCACCTTGGAAGATTTCAGAAGCTGCGTTGTACACTTCTTCTGTTTGGTATGCTTTAACGAAGTTCTGTACGTTTTCAGCATCTTTGTTGTCTTCACGTGCAACGATTAGGTTTACGTATGGAGACTCTTTATCTTCAACGAAAATACCATCTTTTTGTGGAGTTAGGTTGATAGAGCTCGCATAAGTCGTGTTGATGATTGATAGTGCAACATCATCAAGAGAACGTGGAAGTTGTGCTGCGTCTAGCTCAACGATAGTAATGTTCTTTGGGTTACCTACGATATCACGTACCGTTGCAAGTAGGTTTGCGCCTTCACGTAGTTCAATAAGACCTTGTTGCTCAAGAAGAAGCAGAGAGCGACCTAGGTTAGTTGGATCGTTTGGTACTGCGATACGAGCGCCGTCTTGGATTTCGTCAACAGATTTAACTTGCTTTGAGTAACCCGCGATAGGGTAAACAAACGTGTTGCCCGCGATAGTTAGCTTGTAGCCACGGTCTGCAACTTGTTGGTCTAGGTATGGTGCGTGTTGGAAAGCATTGATGTCGATAGAACCATCATCTAGCGCAGCGTTTGGCGTTACGTAGTCAGTGAAAGTCACTAGTTCAACGTCTAAGCCGTATTGCTCTTTCGCTACTTTTGCTGCAACTTCAGCAACTTGAGCTTCAGCGCCAGCCATAACGCCAACTTTAACTTTTGAAGTGTCTGCTTCTTTCTCACCGCAGCCAGCTAGAACTAGAGCAGAGGCAGCAGCTGCGATAGTCAGTAAACCTTTAAGGCTAAATTTCATAATAATCTCCTTTTTATAAACTTATGTATTTGTTCAGATTCGATGAATGTCAGGGGCTATCGATTATCTGTGGTCTACGCGGCGCACAATTGCATCACCGATAGACTGAATAATTTGTACTAACACAATTAGCATCACGACAGTGACAGCCATAATAGTGACGTCATAGCGGTGGAAACCGTAGCGAATAGCCACATCACCGAGACCACCACCGCCTACCGTACCTGCCATAGCAGAGTAGCTAACCAGCGTGACGAGAGTAATCGTAACGGAGTTAACAATCGTTGGCAGTGCTTCAGGCAATAGAACTTTATTGATAATTTGTGTTGGTGTTGCACCCATAGATTGCGCTGCTTCTACAAGCCCGGTAGGGACTTCTAGTAGTGCACTCTCAATCAAACGAGCGACAAAAGGAATCGCGCCAATGGTCAGAGGAACGATCGCGGCTGTTGTGCCAATGAAAGTACCGATCAGCATTTTCGTTAATGGGATAATCGCGACCATTAACACTAGGAAAGGTACGGAACGACCCACGTTGACGACAGCGCCAAGAATGCTGTTGAGCTTAGTATTCTCTAGTAAGCCACCTTTCTTGGTTGTATGAAGAATGACTCCAAGTGGGATTCCGACTGCAAAGCCGACGATTCCCGCAACCGCAACCATATAAATGGTTTCCCATGTCGCACTCAGTAGAAGGTTACCGTTTAGGCTTAGCCAACCTGTGATTTCATTGAAACTAAAGGACATAACCAAGCACCTCTACTTTTACATTGTGTTCACGCAAGAATTCGATGGCTGCGTTGTCATCTTGCTCATTACCAAAGAGCTCGGCGACCATCATGCCAAACTTTACGCCACCGGCGTAATCGAGGTCGGAGCTTAGGATGCTAACGTCGATATTAAATTTACGCGCGATTTGCGTCATCAGAGGTGCATCCACCGTTGCACCAGTAAACTCTAGACGAACCAGTGGGTAACTGCCTTCAACGCGAGTTTCTTGCAAGCGCACTTGGTAATCTTCAGGGATTGATAAATCTAATGTCGAGCGAATGAATTCGTGCGCCAGTTCCGTTTTCGGATGCGCAAAGATCTCGCCAACCGTTCCTTTTTCTACCAATTCACCACCGCCAATGATCGCCACTTCATGACAGATGCTTTTTACGACATCCATTTCGTGAGTGATAAGCAACATAGTGATGTTTAGCTTACGGTTAATTTCGCGTAGTAGCTCAAGAATAGATTGAGTTGTTGCTGGGTCTAACGCGCTGGTGGCTTCATCACACAACAGAACTTTAGGGTCAGACGCTAATGCACGAGCAATGGCAACACGTTGTTTTTGACCGCCACTCAAATTCGCAGGGTAGGTATCGCGTTTGTCGGCTAATCCAACCAGTTTCAAAAGCTCAGATACCTTAGTTTCAATAGCAGATTTATCTTTACCTGCTAGTTCTAAAGGCAGCGCAACATTGTGAAAAACAGTACGAGAAGACAACAAATTGAAGTGCTGGAAGATCATACCAATGTTACGGCGAGCTTCACTAAGCTCCGATTTTGACAGCTTAGTTAGGTCAACACCATCAACGATAACCTCACCGTTAGTTGGTGCTTCTAACATGTTTACACAGCGAATCAGCGTGCTTTTCCCTGCACCTGAAGAGCCGATTACCCCAAAGATAGTGCCTTGCGGTATATGTAGGTTGATATCAATTAAGGCATTGATTTCCTTAGTGCCTTGATAGAAAACCTTGTTTACTTGATTAACTTTAATCATGGAATTACCTGTGCAGGGAGAACAGAATAAAATGTCGAGTCATATCTCGATTTGCAGTTGATGCTATGGCGTTACGTGATCTAAGTCAATAGATATTTTTACGTCTAGACGTCTAAAAGGTAATTAGATAGTGATGAAGGAAATAAAGCGTGTAATAATTAATAATTATAGAGAGTTGACTGAGAACTGAATTTTGTCAAAACCGGCTGTTTTTTTGGATCGTGACGGCGTGATCAACGTCGATCATGGTTATGTACATGATGAACATGACTTTGAATATATTGATGGTGTTTTTGAAGCCGCAAAAGCTTTTAAAGACATGGGTTACTTGCTTGTATTGGTAACCAATCAGTCGGGGATTGCACGTGGGATGTTTAGCGAAGATCGCTTTTTGTCACTGACTCAGTGGATGGACTGGAACTTTGTTGATAACGGCGTCGAACTGGATGGCATCTATTACTGTCCTCATCACGCTGAGCACGGTGTTGGTGATTACAAACAAGATTGCGACTGTCGTAAACCTAAACCAGGCATGTTCATCTCTGCTCGTGACTTCCTAAAAATTGATATGGCAAATTCTGTCATGATCGGTGACAAAGCAGAAGATATGATGGCGGCAGAAGCCGCGGGTGTAGGAACAAAAGTGCTAGTGAGAACCGGTAAACCTGTTACCGAAAAAGGCGAATCAATCGCAAGTGTGGTACTAGATAGCATTAAAGACGTTCCGGCTTATTTAAAAGGTTAACTCTTACGCGTCATTTACATGAATGGCAAAGTGAAAGTAGACATAAATAGGAGCTTCGAATGAATAACTGGTTCATTACTGCTTTTTGCTCAATCCTGCTGGTTGGGTGCTCTCAATCTGCCTCCATCAATGGAGAGATAAAAGAGAGCCAATTCGTGACTTATCAATGTGAATCCGATAAGACGTTTGACGTCGCATACCTTCCTGATGAAAAGGCGGTTTTACGCTTACCTAAGCATGAATATCGTCTAACGCAAGTTGCGGCAGGGTCGGGCACAAAGTACATTCTTGATGATGGCACTGCTGAATTACTTAACAGTGTGACGCTAAGAACAAAAGGCGATATCGCGCGTTTAGAGCTTGGCCGTGTTATCTATAAAAATTGCCGCTTATAGCGGTAGGTCAAATCCATTCGGGAAGTAAGAGTATTCTTACTTCCTTCTCTTTCCCACTAAACTTAGACTTCTATGAGCAAAAAACTCACAATTCTTGATATAGCAAAGCTTTCTGGCGTCGGTAAATCGACCGTTTCTCGTGTGCTGACGAACGATCCAAAGGTGAAAGCGGCTACGCGTGAAAAAGTAGAACGCGTGATACAAGAGTCGGGGTATGTTCCTTCTAAATCTGCACAATCGATGCGTGGTGGAAGCCAAAAAGTCATCGGCGTGATCATCTCGCGTTTAGACTCTCCATCGGAAAATAAAGCGGTAGGCACTATGCTCAACCACCTTTATGGGGCTGGGTATGATGTGGTGATCATGGAAAGCCAATTCGATCGAGATAAAACCAATGATCATCTGCAGGTCCTCAAGCGTCGTAATGTGGATGGGATCATCGTTTTTGGATTCACCGACTGTGATATTGAAGCCATAGAAGCGTGGCAGCATCGCGCTGTTGTTATTGCACTCGACACCGAAAATGTCACTTCAATTAATTACGACAATCAAGGTGTAATAGAAAGTGCTCTGGCTCATTTAACGTCTCAAGGTTTAACTGACATTGGCTTTATTGGGGTCGATCCGAGTGACAAGTCTACCGGTGAGCTGCGGTTAAATGCTTACCTTGAATGGTGTTCAAAAACGCAAACCGAGCCGAACTTTCAAACTGGTCAGCTTCATCATGAAAGTGCTTACCAGCTAGTGGACAAAGTGATTGCCCAAAACACTCAAGCGATCGTATGTGCGAGTGATACGCTTGCGCTTGGTGTGATTAAACGCTTACAAGAACTGCAGCGCGAAGACATCGCGGTGACTGGGGTGGGCGGAAATGATCTTTTATCTTTCTTATTTCCTAACGTCTATAGTATCGATCCGGGTTACCAATCTGCGGGCGAGTTGGCAGCTAACTTATTGATATCTCAGTTATCTGGTCTCGTTGAAGTCTCTCACCATACTCAAAATCCCATTTTATAATCTTCAAATATAAGCCATTAATTTCAAAGTGAATTAAAATTAGATTGTGATCTCTTTCAATTAATGGGACTGTTCCCATTTTAATTGTTTTATCATTTGGGCAATATAATAACCACTTAATGGGAATGTTCCCATTTATAGTTCAACAAGTCCGGATGACATGATGTCTGGGTGATGAAAGTAATTAGGAACCAGGGTGGGAATAGTATGAGTAAGATTGCGAAGCAAGACGTTGCGCGTCTTATAGAGTTGATTGGTGGAGCCGACAATATTGCGAGTGTGAGCCATTGTTTAACTCGCTTACGTTTTGTATTGAATGATACGAAACAGGCGGATACCGCTAAGTTGGAATCGTTAAGCTTAGTTAAAGGCTGTTTTACGAATGCCGGACAGTTTCAGGTTGTTATTGGCACTGAAGTTGACGATGTTTACAAAATGCTGATCGAGCAGACGGGTAAGCAAGCCGCTTCTAAAGATGAGTCTAAACTGGCTGCTCGTCAAAACATGAATTTCTTAGAACGTGGTATCTCCCATTTAGCCGAAATTTTTGTACCACTTCTACCTGCGATCATCACCGGTGGTTTGATTTTAGGTTTCCGTAATGTGATTGGTGACATTCGCATGTTCGACGGAAAAACCTTAGTTGAAATTAGCCAGTTCTGGGCAACCGTTCATTCATTCTTATGGTTGATAGGTGAGGCTATCTTCTTCTTCCTACCTGTTGGTGTGTGTTGGGCTACGGTGAAAAAGCTTGGAGGAACACCAATTCTTGGTATTACTTTGGGTGTCACGTTAGTTTCTCCTCAGTTGATGAACGCCTATATGATAGGTAAATCCGTGCCTGAGGTCTGGGATTTTGGGTTCTTCGTTATTGAGAAAGTGGGTTATCAAGCTCAAGTGATCCCTGCCATGTTGGCTGGTGTAGCCTTGGCGTTTATCGAAACAAACCTTAAACGAATCGTGCCAGCGTACTTATACCTAGTTGTGGTTCCTTTTGTTTCTATCATTCTGTCAGTGATTTTAGCGCACGCGTTTATCGGTCCATTTGGACGTATTCTTGGCGATGGTGTTGCTTTTGCTGCGAAAGCTGCGATGACAGGTGATTTCGCGATTATCGGCTCGATGTTATTTGGTTTCCTATACGCACCGCTTGTTATTACCGGGATCCACCACACAACTAACGCCGTTGATCTGCAGCTAATGCAAGAGCTAGGTGGTACACCAATTTGGCCACTTATTGCACTTTCAAATATCGCTCAAGCGTCAGCTGTAGTAGGCATTATCATCCTGAGCAAACGTGAAGGTGAGCGCGATATTTCTGTGCCTGCGGCGATTTCTGCTTACCTTGGCGTAACTGAACCAGCGATGTACGGAATTAACTTGAAATATAAGTTCCCAATGTTAAGCGCAATGATTGGTAGTGCTGTTGCTGCTGCGATTTGTGGTAGTGCTGGTGTCATGGCAAATGGTATCGGTGTTGGTGGCTTACCGGGCATCCTTTCAATTCAGCCTCAATATTGGTCAATCTACCTAGTGGCGATGCTAGTAGCGATTGTATTACCGGCGACTTTAACATTGTTCTTTTATAAGCGAGCTCAAGCAAAAGGCGAATTGTCTCCTGCGAGTGCAAGCTAGTCCCACAGCGTAAATACAAACCTTTTGGAGTGGTGGCGTTCACCACTCCGCTTTTGATTTTTAGTGAGTAAGTAGAGATGACGATTCAACAGAAAGATGCTTTGTGGTGGAAAGCGGCAACCATCTATCAAATTTACCCGAAAAGCTTTTGTGACAGTGGGGCGCAAGGCTCTGGTGATCTAAAGGGGATTATCTCGAAATTGGATTACCTGAAAGATTTAGGCGTCGATGCGATTTGGCTGACCCCTGTTTATGAATCACCAATGATTGATAATGGTTACGATATCTCCAACTATTACGCAATTAACCCTGAATTTGGCACTATGGCTGATTTCGACTTATTGCTAGCAGAGGCGCATCAGCGTGGTATTCGCATTGTGATGGATATTGTGGTTAACCACACGTCTACAGCGCATGAGTGGTTCCAGTCTGCACTTGGAGATAAAGCTAGCCCATACCGCGATTACTATATCTGGAAAGATCCGGTTGATGGACAGGCTCCAACGAATTGGCAATCAAAATTCGGTGGCAATGCATGGGAGCTTGATGAGGCGACAGGTCAGTACTATTTACACCTTTTTGCTAAAGAGCAAGCCGATCTGAACTGGGAAAACCCGAAGGTTCGCGGCGAAGTGAAAGAGATCATTAGCTACTGGGCGGAAAAAGGCGTCGATGGATTCCGCTTAGATGTGATTAACCTGATCTCTAAGCAGCAAGACTTTTTAAACGATGACATTGGTGATGGGCGTCGTTATTACACTGATGGCCCACGTGTCCACGAGTATTTGAAAGAGATCAGTGAAGCGGTATTCCAGAAGTATGGCAGCGTGACCGTTGGAGAAATGTCTTCAACGACATTAGAACATTGCCAACAGTATTCGAACGTAGATAACAGTGAGTTATCTATGGTATTCAATTTTCATCACCTAAAAGTCGATTACACCGATGGTGAGAAATGGACAAAAGCTCCGTTTGATTTCTTACAACTTAAATCGATTTTTAACCACTGGCAAACGGGTCTAAACGGTAAGGGATGGGGAGCGCTATTCTGGTGTAACCACGATCAGCCTAGAATTGTGAGTCGTTTGGGTAATGATCAGCAATACCGTGTGGAATCGGCGAAAATGTTAGCGGCTTCTGTGCATATGATGCAAGGCACACCTTATGTGTATCAAGGTGAAGAAATTGGTATGACAAACCCTGGTTACACCAGAATTGAACAGTACCAAGATGTCGAAAGCACCAACATGTATCAACTGATGGTGAATGAGCAAGGGCTTGAACACGAAGACATGATGGAGATCTTGGCTCAGAAATCTCGAGATAATTCGCGCACACCGATGCAATGGAATGATCAATTGAATGCCGGGTTCTCAAAAGGTAAACCTTGGCTAGATGTGGCAGAAAATTATACTGAAATCAATGCAGAGCAGGCTGTTCAAGATGAAGACTCGGTTTTCAACTTTTATAAGCGGCTGATTGAGTTAAGAAAGGAAGTGGCTGTGATTACCGATGGTGATTACACAGATTTGCTACCTGAACACAGTTCGATATTTGCCTACTCTCGAAAAAATGCCAGTCAAACTTTGTTGTGCATTAATAACTACTATGCAGAAGACACAGAGTGCGTTTTACCTGAATGTTATGAGATGGCGAAAGCGAAGACTTTACTGTCTAACTATCAAGGTTCATCCGCTATAGCGGCGTCGAGTCATCAGGTACTACGTCCTTACGAGACTCGCATTCTTTTAATTGAAGAGTAGTTGAATCTAAAATTTTGATTGCGCCTAATCTCTATCACCCTCGAGAGTTTAGGCTTAACTAAAGGCTTTGGAGTGCTCCCCAAAGCCTTTTTCCGTGTAGCTCGCTCGAACTAAGCACTTTCAATCGAGGCCAATATCGCGACGGTTTCCTCAATGGTTGTTTGTTCGACCGACATCAACTCCACTTGTTCGATTAAGCCGATACTCGGGTTGAACCAGCGTTCTGCTGAGGTTGCAAACTCCGTAGAGTCCATTTCCGCACAGTTGAGGTAGTAGGTATTCTTCTCTGTTAAATTGGCGGCCTCAATAGATTTACCTGAGATCTTGAAGCTTTTACGTACGCCTGTTTCTGCGATTTCTTGTTGCCATGTTACTAGGCAAGAAGCGTCAGCAGGTAGAGCTTGCACCCATTCATTCTCTTCAAAATCACTCAACATGTTTGCGACCGCAGTCCCATCTAAAGTGACTTGTAATGAAACGGTTTCTTCACTGATATCAATGGTTGGATTGCTCGCTTTTACGTCAGCCCCTGTTAAGCGGAATAGTGGGCTGCTGTACATCATCCTTGTAATGAGTCGACTATCTATGAAGTAAGCTTCAGTAATTTCGTGCAACCCACGATCGGGGCCAGCAAAATAGATCGCGCCATCTTCATGCTCCCCCTCACTATCGACGGAGGTTTCCTTAGCCGCATAAAACTCAGTAATGCCATAATTGATAAGATCATTGACCACTTTGGTCAGGGCTTCGTTTCCACTTTCTTCTTCAAGCTCGGCAATAATCAACTCACCGCTTAACGGCATAAAACTCAGCCTCATATCACCTTCTAATTGAGCATCGGTAGTAAACGAGTAATTTAGAATCGTGTTGGGCTTGGGTGCAAATTCAGAGTTTTTAATTGGGTAATCAACTTGCTTATTTGAGCCTTTATGGCTCTTCGATGAACCGGAAGAAGAGCTATCTCCGCCGCCACATCCATAAAGAGCAAAAAGAGAGAGGGTAAGCAGCGTCATCGTTTTTTTCATGTATAGCGTTCCTAATGTTGATGGCCTGGATGACCAGATGTTTTTAGGAATGCTATTGTTGCTAGGGTAAATAGGGCAAAAAATGAAGACACATAAGATCTTAATTTATATTTAAGTTGTTGTTTTTATTTGGATGGAAGACTTTTTTTTGTGAGTTGATTGTCGATAGCTGTGCAGTAGTTAAGCATTAAATTCTCCCACTGTTTAATGATCCGTGGTTCTTTGATACTTAATTTTAAGTTTTTCCAGGGCTGGAGGCAGGTCGATTTTGACTCCGGCTTTGATAGCCTTGCAAACAATTCTTCGGAAGGTACGACTCTCAATAAAGCGACCAAAGATTCCATGTAGTTGAGGCGGAACTTATCCATGTCTCCCTGTTGGTAAGCGATATGGGAAACCATCATATAAACCAGTGCATTCTCGATACTGGTGTTGCCTGCAGGGTTAGTGAGGAAGTCTTTCGCAGTAGGAAGATCTCTTACCTTGAAGTGAATAATCCCTAGCCAGAGCTTAAGTTCATTTGGAATGAGCTTAAAACGTGTTTGAACTAAGTTTGTGAAGTTAACCAGACGTTGGTGGTTGGTCTCGAAAAGTGCCAGTTGTCGTGCCAGCAGAGTGGATGTCATCACGTTGAGCTTCGTCTTTTCAAGATTGATGGCTTCACCGTTAAGCAAATGGTTGAGTTCCGCGCTATTGGTCGACCAGATAGGTGACAGCGGTGCAGGCAGAGTAAAATAATTGGCTAGCTCATGGTTGATTTCCATCAGACTATCGCTGATGTTGTCTATATCGATAGAGTAAACCCCACGAAACGCGAGCTTTCCAGAGGTTGGATAAATTAGGCTTATTTTAGCGACAAGGTGATTGTCGATTTCCTGATCTTTCAATTGAACGTTAAGAAGATAGTCACTGGTACGCATGTTCTTGGCACCGGGGAAAAAAGGAGAATTGTCGATAGGGTCTAGGAAGTAGCTCGGGGCATCTTGGTTAGCCAGATCGGTATAAGCATATTCGATTTGCTGCTGAAGCAGCAGTGCTTTTATGACCTTTCGATGCATCCTTGCATTTTCACCAATAGCGTCGATCCTATTCAGTAATAACTCGACTTTAGGTATTAATCTTTGCTCACGTTCAAGTTCAAAAGCCTGATTCGTCGATTGCCAAAACAGGAAACCGAATACAGTGGTGCTGATCATCAAGCCAACAGTAACCAGCAAGAGCAAAAGGTTGAATGAAGAAGGGAGTCTGTTTACTGAAGTTGGCTCTGGGGTCTCAGGTGCTTGTTTCGCGGATTCTTCTATCAAATTGATAGAGTTTGGATTGAGGAAATATCCCTTACGCGGATAGGTCACCAGGATTTTAGTGGCGTCGCTGTCCGGTAGGTGTTTTTGAATGATAGAACGCAGTGTGCTGATCCTGTTGGTGAGCACGTTCTTTGAAATGAAATTGCTTTGCCAAACTGATGCGATGATGTGCTCTGCAGATAGCGGTTCTCCCACGCTTGTTAGAAACAACTCAAGCAGTTCAGTAGAACGAGGCTCTAAATCGATAACTTGTTCGTTATAGCTTAATACGCGTGTCGTTGGATTAAACGCTAGGCCTTCAATATCAATGGAGGTTTGATTGCTTTTAGCACTTGAGAGGTAATCTTGCATAAGAAAGGCGATGGTTTCTAAAACCTAAATTCTAGCTGCTTTTATTAATAAAAACAGCCAGTAATTTATTACTCAGTTTATATTACGAAGAGTAATTCACTGAGTAGCGAGTCGGTTTATGATTCATCGCTAGAACAACGTTAAGTGCAACAGTGCCTAGAATGGATACTGCAATAATCCATGGCGTGACGAAGAAGAATGACGCAAATAAAATGCAGCAGTCTATCGCCATTTGAGTTTTTCCAACTGAAATGCCATAGCGGTCTTGAATAAACAGACACAGCACATTAAAGCCGCCTAAGCTCGAGCGGTGTCTAAATAGAATCAACATGCCTAATCCCATTAGTAACCCGCCAGCAATCGCACAGTAAATTTCACTGATGCTGTCTAGTGAAATAACTAGGTATAAATGATCAGCGAATACAGACACTAAAGCACCTGAAATAGCGCTGTTGATTGCAAATCGACGTCCAAAGCGTTTCCATGCCAATAAATAGAAAGGACAATTGGCAATAAAATAGAGAACACCAAAAGATAAAGGTGTGAATTGGCTGAATAAGAGCGCCAAACCTGTGGTACCGCCAGTCAGCAAGTTGGCTGACTGTAAAAAGAAGACACCTTGAGCGACTAGGAAGGTACCAGTCAAAATAGCCATCCAATCTTCTTTACGTGAGTGTTTTTCCATCAATATCATAATTAACTAGCCAATAATGGCGAGCATAGTAGAGAAAAGTTAATGTTTTCGGTAGCTAGAGAGGTAAAATTAGGGTAAATGTATGTAATCTGCGTTTTACAGGGTGTAAAGCGTAAAATTGACAGTAAGGAATACCGTCAATGCGACCAGTCGCACAACCATGATAAACCTTACTAGTCATTATGAAAAAACTGCATGAGAAAATTGCAATTAGCTCTTTATGACCTAGATCAAATTATGTAGAATGCGTCACATTAGAACGGTGACGAAAACGTTTGCTTTCGGTCGTTGTGTGGTTTTTTTGAAACTTTCAGTACAATCTGAGTCAGGAGATACAGATGCTTAAGCGTGACATGAACATTGCTGATTACGATGCGGATCTATTCGCAGCTATCCAAGAAGAAACTCTTCGCCAGGAAGAGCACATCGAACTTATCGCTTCAGAAAACTACACTAGCCCACGTGTAATGGAAGCTCAAGGTTCTCAGCTTACTAACAAATATGCTGAAGGTTACCCAGGTAAGCGTTACTACGGTGGTTGTGAGTACGTAGACAAAGTAGAAACTCTAGCAATTGAACGTGCATGTGAATTGTTTGGTGCTGAATACGCAAACGTACAGCCTCACTCAGGTTCTCAAGCGAACAACGCTGTATACATGGCGCTACTGAACGCTGGTGACACTGTTCTAGGTATGAGCCTAGCGCACGGTGGTCACTTGACTCACGGTTCACCAGTAAACTTCTCTGGTAAACTGTACAACATCATTCCTTACGGCATCGACGAGAACGGTCAAATCGATTACGAAGAGATGGAAGCACTAGCAGTAGAACATAAGCCTAAGATGATCATCGGTGGTTTCTCTGCTTACTCTCAAGTTTGTGATTGGGCGCGCATGCGTGAAATCGCTGACAAAGTAGGTGCTTACTTCTTCGTTGATATGGCGCACGTTGCTGGTCTAATCGCTGCTGGCGTATACCCTAACCCAGTTCCACACGCTCACGTTGTTACAACAACGACGCACAAAACGCTAGCAGGCCCTCGTGGTGGTCTAATCCTTTCTTGTGAAGGTGAAGATCTATACAAGAAGCTGAACTCAGCTGTATTCCCAGGTGGCCAAGGTGGACCTCTAATGCACGTTATCGCAGGTAAAGCAGTAGCGTTCAAAGAAGCACTAGAGCCTGAGTTTAAAGAATACCAAGCTCGCGTGGTTGCTAACGCAAAAGCAATGGTTGCTGAATTCCTAGCTCGCGGTTACAACATCGTTTCAGGTTCTACTGAGAATCACCTGTTCCTAGTTGACCTAATCGACAAAGACATCACAGGTAAAGAAGCAGATGCAGCACTAGGTGCAGCGAACATCACTGTAAATAAGAACTCAGTACCTAACGATCCACGTAGCCCATTCGTTACTTCTGGTATCCGTGTTGGTTCTCCTTCTATCACTCGTCGTGGTTTCTCTGAAGCTGACGCGAAAGAACTTGCTGGCTGGATGTGTGACATCCTAGATAACATGGGCGATGAGTCTGTTATCGAAGCAACTAAAGCAAAAGTATTAGAGATCTGTAAGCGTCTACCGGTTTACGCTTAATTTTTTCTTCGTAGAGTGGACGAATTTCTGTGTCGCACATACTCATTTGCTAGCGCAAACTCCGTGTGAGCTCCTTGAACTTCGCTCATCTACTTCGAAAAAGAGTTTAAAGGTCCCTTTGGGGGCCTTTTTTGCATTTGAAGGTTACTGGTTTTTTCATAATAATGGGATAGAGTCAGCTATCGTTAGGGGGCAGTGAGCTAGGGAGAGAAGCAAAAAGGCCAACAGAAGTTGACCTTTAAATACTGAATTCAAGTGCTACGGCTTACTGCTTATTTATCTAAACTGTTTAGCTTCCGGTAGGAACTCGAAGCCTGCAGAAGCGAGTTTTGCGATGAGTGTGTCTTTGTCGATATCATAAAAGTTTACAACGCGATCTAAATCCCCACCAAAGTCATCACGCAACTTCATATTGACTATGCTCATGAGCATCACAGGATCCATTTTCTCAAAGTTAGCCAGGTTCATTGTTAGTCCTCAAAGTCAGAAATGAGCAGGTTTGCAGCTGCAAATGCAGCGCGCTCGCGAGTTTCTTGAGGAAGTGTTTCATCTGCCGCGATGTCATTGAAGGCTTTTACTGCGCAAGTAATTGCTTGAGGAATGTAGCCTTGGTCGCCACTGCCAATTTGTGAATAGAGTTCACGAACTAGGTCGCAACAGTCGTATACTTTCATGGTTTAACCCTAACTAAATGATAACTGCTCTCAATATACACATTGAGAAAAACAAAGACAAAGCCGTTCTGTTTAATTACAGAGTTTGTTTGTCTTTGCTCAATAAGTTTGACGATTTATAAAGGCTAGCTGGTGACTTGTTGTTCTAGACGCAGTATCACTTCTTCTTCCAACCCGAGTTGGTTAGCCAGCTCTTTTAGGTAAGCTTTTTCCATGAAGTTCTGCTCGTCGGCCACAATCAAAGAGGCTAAGTAGATCTCACTAGCTTGTTGAGGTGATGTGGCGAGCTGAGCTATTTCACTTGGATCGAGTGGCTTATGCAGTTCTTCAGAGACTAATTTGGTTAGCCGATAATCCGCGCCCATGCTTTCAACGGCTTGCTCAATCTTAGCCATTTCTTGTTCATCGACATGCCCGTCGGCTTTGGAAGCGGCGATCATCGAGCGAAGAATGAGTAGATTATGATTAGAATCTTGCTCATCAAACGTTGCTTGGGGAGAAGAATCTGGTGTGCCTTGTTTGGCTTGGTAATCGTTATACACCTTGTAGGCCAGTGCACCAAGCGCTGCGGCTCCTCCGATACCTGCTACTTTCTTACCCATCTTTTTAGTCTTTTTCGACCCCATTAGCATTCCAAGAACGCCTCCGCCAACCGCTCCCGCACCAAGAGCCCCAAGTTTACCTTTGTCTTTGGTTAGCCCTCCTAAGCTTGAAGAGCCTTGGGCTAGCTTTTGACTGCCTTGTTTAACGATGTTTGATTTGAGTGCTTGGTTGAGTAAACTTTTTATGTCCATGGTTCACCTCCGATGGAAAGCCAGTTTATAGAGTGAGTAAACTCAATATACGACTAAGTATATGAACTGAAGATTAACTGACATTTATTTACGTAATGGTTTGATAAATGGCCTATTGCAGCTACAAAAAAGGCTACCTAATGGCAGCCTTTATTACGTTTAATTGGTAACGTTGACTAAGTGATGATTACTTAGCAAATTGACTCGTTACGTGTTCAACGATTGAATCGATAGCGATAGCTTCTTTCGTACCTTCGCGACGGTTCTTGTACTCGAAGTTGCCTTCTTTCATTGAGCGGTCACCGATCACGATAGTGTGAGGGATACCAATTAGCTCGATGTCAGAGAACATTACGCCTGGACGTTCTTTACGGTCATCGAATAGTACTTCGATACCCATAGCTGTTAGTTGAGCGTATAGCTTCTCAGCCGCTTCTTTAACTTCTTCAGACTTGTGCATGTTCATAGGAACGATAGCCACTTGGAAAGGTGCTAGTGCGTCTGGCCAGATGATGCCGTATTTGTCGTGGTTCTGTTCGATTGCAGAAGCAACAACACGTGATACACCGATACCGTAACAACCCATCTCTAGGATAACGTTCTTACCGTCTGGACCAAGCACGCCACAGTTCATCGCTTGTGAGTAAACGTTACCTAGTTGGAAGATGTGACCAACTTCGATACCACGTTTAAGCTGAAGTGTACCTTGACCACATGGGCTTAGGTCGCCTTCGATTACATTACGTAGGTCTTCTACTTGAGCAAGCTCAACGTCACGACCCCAGTTAATACCGAAGTAGTGTTTGCCGTCGATGTTTGCACCAGCGCCGAAGTCGCTCATTACAGCAACAGAGCGGTCAACGATGAATGGTAGTTCAAGGCCTACAGGGCCTAGTGAGCCAGGACCTGCGCCAACCAGTGCACGAATCTCTTCTTCAGATGCCATCTCTAGTGGAGAAGCAACTTGTGGAAGGTTTTCTGCTTTCACTTCGTTTAGCTCGTGATCACCACGGATGATTAGAGCAATGATGTCTGCATCTACTTCATCAGAAGCTTTAACAAATAGAGTCTTAACGGTTTTCTCAATCGCTAGGCCGTGTTGCTCTACTAACTCAGCGATAGTTTTCGCGTTTGGCGTATCAACCAGTTCCATCTCTTGAGTTGGTGCAGCTGCTTCTTCTGTAGGAGCAAGTGCTTCTGCTTTTTCGATGTTTGCCGCGTAGTCAGATTCTGTAGAGAATGCGATTAGGTCTTCACCACTTTCTGCTAGTACGTGGAACTCTTGAGAGCCACTACCACCGATAGCGCCAGAGTCAGCAAGTACTGGACGGTACTCAAGACCCATGCGGTCGAACGCTTTACAGTAAGCATCGTGCATTGCTTGGTAAGACTTTTCTAAGCCTTCTTTGTCGATATCGAAGCTGTACGCATCCATCATTAAGAATTCACGTGAACGCATTACGCCGAAACGTGGGCGGCGCTCATCACGGAACTTAGTTTGAATTTGGTACAGGTTCAGTGGCAGCTGTTTGTAAGAGTTTACTTCGTTACGAACGAGGCTAGTTACCACTTCTTCAGCTGTTGGGCTAAGAACAAACGGACGTGAATGACGGTCAGTAAAGCGAAGTAGCTCTGGGCCCATTTTTTCGCTGCGACCAGTCTCTTCCCATAGCTCAAACGGCTGCACTACGGGCATTAAAGTCTCAACTGCACCTGCATTATCGATCTCTTGGCGAACGATGTTTTCGACTTTACGCAGCACACGCAGACCGGTAGGTAGCCAAGTGTATAAACCTGAAGCTAGCTTACGGATCATACCTGCACGTAGCATCAGCTGGTGGCTGATAACTTCTGCGTCGTTTGGAGTCTCTTTCAGAGTAGAAAGAAGATAGTTACTGGTACGCATTCTATGGTATCCGTTTCATCATAAATAAAAGAAAATTTGCGGCCGCAAATGACGACGGCAAATCTGATATAGCCGCTTATAATATCAGCCTATTTAAGATCTCAAAAGCGTTCAATGTCAGTAACATTGATGAATAATGCTTCAACGACAAATTTCACGTTCAGATCGAACAAATTTACTGCATATTCTTTGTGGTCAGGCTTGCCTTTTTTGTAGGCAGGGCGAGGATCTTGTGCCAACACTTCTTTGATCACTTGAATGATAACTCGAGCATTTGGGTGAGAGTTCAGTTTGCTGATAGCAAGTTCACTAAAGTTAACTTCAAGTGTTTCTGGTTTTTCATCAGCAAATCCACCAAGTGCATTTGGAATGGAATCTGAATACGGGATATACGGTTTTATATCGATAACAGGAGTGCCGTCTACCAAGTCCGCACTTCCTAGCTCTAGCCAAACTTGGTTGCCTTTTCGTGTGACACCTTTCAATTCTACCGCAGACATTCCAATCGCATTCGGTCTAAAGGTTGCCCGAGAAGCGAATACACCAATGCGCTCGTTTCCGCCAAGGCGAGGAGGGCGTACTGTCGGTTTCCATCCTGCTTCGATGTTTTGATCGAAGAGGAATAGTAGCCACAAGTGACTGAATTGCTCGATTCCGCGTACTGCTTCTGGAGAATTGCAGTTGCCTAACAACTGAATGCGAGAGCTGGCGGTTGGCGTAAGTCTTGGTTGCCTTGGTACGGCAAATTTTTCTTTAAAGGGGCTTTGAATATGTCCGATTGGTTCAATTGAATGCATTAGAAAAGGTGCTGTTTAACGAAAGTGGCTCAAAGGTAGCACATTTTAGCTCTTTACTTTTAAGTGATAATGGTTATCATTTGTTATGTTATAACATTTCATTGGAATATTGAGGACATTATGAAAGATGGAATTCACCCAGAATATCGCCCTGTTGTGTTTCATGACACAAGTGTCGACGAGTACTTTGTTGTTGGATCAACACTCAAGACAGATAGAACGATTGAATGGAAAGACGGAAAAATGTACCCATATTGCACGTTAGAGGTTTCTTCTGAATCTCACCCTTTCTATACGGGTAAGCAACGTGTGATTCAGACTGAAGGGCGTGTCGCCAACTTCAATCGTCGTTTTGGTCAATTAGGTAAGGGAGCGAAATAGAATGAAAGTTGTGAAATCACTTAAAAGTGCGAAAAGCCGCCATCCTGATTGCCAGATAGTAAAGCGCAGAGGTCGTCATTATGTTATCTGCAAAACCAACCCTAGATTCAAAGCGGTTCAGAAATAGTCAGTCAAATTGATGTGACGCGAGTGTAAAAACGAGGGGAAAGTCAAACTTCATTCATTTGTCTGTTTTTCTTTTCCTTCGAGAAGAACCTGACAGAATATTGCGTATTAACTTAGAGTATGTCGTGTTTTATTTTCAAGTGAATCAATGGTTTATACCATCAGCTATATTTGTAGTGAATGTGTATTTATGAATTATAAATCTAGATTTTGTATTTAATGTAGATTTATTTGCTAATTAATTGTTTAAATATAGTTAAAAATAGTCATCTATTACACATTTTGTAACATTTTGAATTTCTAATTGATAATTTTGTCGCGTACCCTTCGCCTGCAATTTGAACATTTTTGTCACAATTGCATAGGAATCACTACAAGGAGGGAACTGATGAGTTCATCAGCTTCAATAAAAAACAACTCGCCAAAGAAACCTATTTTTACCCGTTTTCTCGATGGTGTTGAATATTTGGGGAATCTATTACCCCATCCAATCACTCTTTTCGCAATCTTCTGTGTCGCTATTCTAGTTACTTCAGGTATCGCTGGATATTTTGAAGTGTCTGTTATGGACCCTCGGCCAGAAGGTGCTCCAGGTCGTTCTGCTGACGGAATGATCTATGTTGTAAGCTTACTGAATGCTGAAGGCTTACAACTCATCGTAACTAATCTAGTTAAAAACTTTGTTGGCTTTGCGCCATTAGGTACCGTGCTGGTTGCAATGCTAGGTGTAGCGATTGCTGAGCACTCAGGTCTATTATCTGCGGCGATGCGTGGCATGGTAATGGGCGCATCTAAGCGTATGGTTACGGTAACCGTAGTTTTTGCCGGTATTATCTCTAACACGGCTTCAGAGCTTGGTTATGTAGTACTTATCCCGCTTGCAGCAATGCTTTTCCACTCTTTGGGTCGTCACCCATTAGCGGGTCTAGCGGCAGCATTTGCTGGTGTATCTGGTGGTTACTCTGCAAACCTTCTGATCGGTACGGTTGATCCACTGCTTTCTGGTATTACAGAAACAGCAGCACAAATGATCGACCCGACTTACAGCGTCGGTCCTGAATCAAACTGGTACTTCATGTTTGTTTCGACTTTCTTCATTGCGATTGCAGGTGCATTTGTAACTGAGAAGATTGTTGAGCCAAAACTGGGTAAATACAACGATGAAGAAGCGTCTGAAGACCTATCAAATGATTCGATGGGCAAACTAACCGACGTTGAGAAGAAAGGCCTTAAGCTTGCGGGTATCGCAGTGCTAGCGGTTTCAGCGCTTCTTGCTTGGACGATTGTTCCAGCTGACGGCGTTCTACGTTCAGCCGCAGGTACGGTTTCAGGTTCTCCATTCCTGAAAAGTATCGTAGCGTTCATCTTCGTATTCTTCGCGGTTCCTGGTTTTGTTTACGGTAAAGTTACCGGCACAATGAAAACAGACCGTGATGTGATCGAAGCAATGTCTAAGTCGATGTCTTCAATGGGCATGTACATCGTACTTGTGTTCTTTGCTGCTCAGTTTGTCGCTTTCTTCAAGTGGACTAACTTCGGTCAAGTATTCGCAGTTGCAGGTGCTACTTTTCTACAAGATATCGGCCTAACGGGTCCAATGTTGTTCTTCGCATTCATCCTAATGTGTGGCTTCATTAACCTGATGATCGGTTCAGCTTCTGCTCAGTGGGCAGTAACAGCGCCTATCTTCGTTCCAATGCTAATGCTAGTAGGTTACGCGCCTGAAACGATTCAAGCGGCTTACCGTATCGGTGACTCAACAACAAACATCATTACTCCAATGATGAGCTACTTCGGTCTTATCCTTGCTGTAGCAACGCGTTACATGAAGAACCTAGGTATTGGTACTCTGATCGCAACCATGCTTCCATACTCGATCGTATTCATCGTTGGTTGGAGCTTAATGTTCTACGTTTGGGTATTCGTATTTGGCCTACCAGTAGGTCCGGGCGCTGCAACGTACTACACGCCTTAGTGAGCAGTGATAAGTGAATATTTGATTCGCTATCAACTGAATAAACTATGAGATACCAAAGAGCCTGCATTGATGTAGGCTCTTTTTATTGGAGCCTACAATTTATTGCAGCCTACAAACTTACAACCCCGCAAAACGATAGGTCACACCTAATTCAAATGACCAACCTAAATCTCGCTGGATCAAGTCGCTGTTACTGTCGTGATGTATTAAGTCGGCTCGTGCGATACCAATCCAAGTGGGTGTGAACTCATAGAGTCCGATTAACCCGGCTTGATAGACTAAGGTTGACCCAGAATCAAACTGACTCAACCCTGAGGAAGAAGCCTCCGAGTTAGAAATACCGTAAAGATGATTTGAGAGCTTTTTATCTCGATAGTCGATTTCTATGTAAGGCGTGATAGTGAGTGGCTGTGTCCACGTTTCTAACGTTCTGCCTAAGTGGAGCTGAACTTCATAGCCATTATGTTCTGAAGTCACATCGTGTAAATAGGTGAGGCGTGCGCCTGCCGTACCTAAGGTTATCCCTAACTCTCCATTGCCATCTCTGTCTTGAATACCATTAGGCAGATCAACGAAGGTATCTGACACTTCAGCAAAGCGCCAGTTTCCTGATAGCCCCACATAAGGTAGCAGTTGCCAATTGGCTAGGCTGCCATCAATAAAGCCTTTCGGACCTGAATAGAAGAGGTTGGGTGTTGCACCGAATTGAGGGGAACTTTTAGTGGAGAAAACACTTTCACCATAGGTGATGCTGCCTCCAATGATTCCGTATTCTTCATTGGCAAAGCCTTCATCAGCAAAAGAAGGTTGAGTGGTGCAAAAAAGAATGGATAGCGATAGGGCGATTCGACGAATCATAATCAATACTCCGTTATTGTAATAAATATCAAGAACGGAGTATGTCGATTAAAATTTCACTGAGCTTGTTGTTACCTAAAAGAGACTTTCTCAGATCTCTCTGGAGAAAAGGGGAAGGTTAACGCTTTGCTAACAGGCGATCGAGGTGGTTAGCGAACTCTCGACGATCGGTTTGAGAAAGCGTGCTTGGGCCACCAGTCTGGATGCCACTTGAGCGCATCGTTTCCATAAAGTCACGTATGTTGAGGCGCGCTTTGATGGTCTCTTTCGTGTAAAGCTCTCCACGAGAACTCAGTGCTAGTGCACCTTTAGTAATGACTTCGTCAGCCAGAGGAATATCTGAAGTAATCACGAGGTCGCCTTTCTCGGTGCGTTTTACTATTTCGTTGTCGGCGATATCAAATCCACTCGGGACTTGAATCGAGTGAATGTTGACACGTTTTGGTACTGGCACAACGTGGTTGGCGATGAAGGTGCATACGACACCCGTTCGCTCGGCGGCGCGTACGATGGTTTCTCGGATAACCTTGGGACAAGCGTCTGCATCAACCCATATTTTCATTATGATTTAGTCTCGTTTAATTTTGCTTCTAGCATGTTCACTCTAGCGCTGAGCGCTTCAATTTGTTGTTCTAGCTGAGTGATTTTATCTGGTGACTCTTGAGTATTATCCGCCACTTCAATTTTTGGCACTTTATTGGCATTTTTCCAACTACGGATGGCAGCAATAAGAGCGGGCATAGGAACTGGTGTCCCCATACGAGATTTTACCAAAGCAACGGTGGGTTCTTTCCCTTGAGATTGAAGAGACTTCATCACAGATTCTAGTTCTTCTGAAACGTCTTTAGTGAGCATATGTGCCTCCTTTTCCTTAATATCAACATAGTACTCGCTCTGATAATGATTAGCGAATATCTAAAGTGGAAAACACTTGTGCGAGATCTCTTACAAAGCCTGTAGGATAAAGCGAAATTGATGGTGAGAAATTATTTTAACTTTCTGTAAGTTATTGATTTTTAAAAGTTGTTGTTTTTGTGGTGTTTTGTTGGAGATAAAATGTGACGGCAATCTATTGTCCGAAATCGTATTTCGCGTAAATTAAACCTTGTCGGAAGGATTCTGACACGGAACAGGAAAGCACCAAGGATTTGGTTATCTTCAGGATGAAGATTTGATTGCTTAGGATGAGTAGTCAAGCAAGGAGCGAAAGGACATTGTAGGGATACAACAGTTAATAGGATGTTAGCTGCAACGGAATGACAATGGACACCTTTAGGATAAAGGTTTGGAACAACATCAGGATGATGTAAAGGACACCGCTCACGGAACAAGTGATGTGCGCTAACTAGGATTGTTAGCTTTCAGGATGATTGGACACCGCTAGGACGGCGAAGTAAAGGAAAGAGCTGAAGGACTACAGCCACTATTATGGATGATGCATGGAGCATTAATTAGTAGCCGGACTGCTGCGAGTAAGACTATAGCCCTGACACTTCGGTGTCGGGGCTTTTCTTTTTCTGCTCCCCCTCACGCGCAACACAAGGAATGTGATATGACGATTGCGACTTCAAGAACACTTTTGGTCCCCTATACCGAGCAACTAGAGCATGATTTCATTGTACTCAATTGCTGCGGTGTGAACCGAGCCGAAATGAACGGCCCTCATACTTTAAAAACGGCCAAGCGGTTATTTGCGGAAATTTTAGGCCGTGAAAAGCACTTCGCGCGCGCTGTTATTGATAATAGCACTCGGGAGTACATTGGACATTTGGCGATTACGCAATGTGACGGTGAGAATGAATTGGTATTTCTCATTGATAAAGCCTGTTGGAGTAAAGGGATTGCCACAGAAGTGCTTAGACCATTTTTTAGCATGGCGTGCTTTGAGCTAAATATAGGCCATGTCATCGCGACAGTGAACGTGGATCACCAAGCTTCTATTCGTTTATTAGAAAAATTGGGCTTTACTCTGCAGGCAACAAAAAAGGACGCATACGGTCCTTATTATCTTTATCAATTTAATGACGGGAAAATGTCTACATCCTATGAGGTTGTAGCTCAAAGTGCATAGGCCTAAAGCCGACCATGATTAACTCCCCTTTATAGCAATCGTCACCTAAAGAAGAAAATTCAAATTGGTAGACGGTATGCCACTTCCAGACGTGCGTGAGTTCGTAGCGCATTTTAAATTTATGGCCACTAAATGCCACGCTCAGAAGTTGCAAATCGAGTTGTTTGCACTTTCTCGCTACGGCGGCTTTAGCTAATTCGGATTGCCGACGCTGCTGCCAGAAAATAAAACAGCAGAAGCACAGCAATAAAATAGCCAGTAAATCTCCAATCATCCTCTGTGCCTCCTTGAGTTATGGTTCGTCTATGATTTGGTTGCTTGTTGCAACTTGACTAGTGCGTTAGCTAGCTCTTCTGATGGTCTAGAGTTGAGTAGCGGCAAGAACACCATTCTTAGCGTCGGGATCATAACGAGATCGGCAAACAGTTGATTGAATAATGTTTGGTTCCCCGTTTGAGCGAGTCTTAATAGAAACTGTTCTGCAATGACTGGGTCTTGCAGTGACTGCCAGCTTCTACCGGCTAATCCTATTAGTACCTCTTGATGGCTCAGTCGTGGGCTAGCAAGAATCGCTTTAATAACCGATGCACTTACACTCTCTGGAGCACCAGAAAGTGTGCGAACTAAGGCTGAAAGCAGGAAGAGATCGGGTTCTGAACTCGAAGTTTCATTTTCAGCAAGCTCTTGAATTCGTTGTGCTAGCTTCTCTGGAAGTGGAGTATGCTCTAATGCTCCTAGAGTCGCGTATAAGGGTTCACTTGGCAGCTTCTTCAGGGCTTTGCGAATCGCGACACCATTTTGATTGTGTTCGAGGCGGGCACACATGTCGGTAATGCCTTGAAGGCCAACGGTCTGCCAGTTATCCCAACCTAAATCTCCAGTAAAGTAATGTTGTGCATGTTCGTAATACTGGCTAGTTGGCAGATCTAATGCTGCGCGAACTTGGCTGTGAAACACTGCCATTTTGTCTTCAGAAGGTTTGAAAGTATACGGGTTGTTAGACAGCTTTTGTTGCTGCTCTTCACTCATTTCACCATTTAGGCGGGTGCCCATCGCTTCAATGACAAACTTCAAAAAGTTGCCCACCTCTGCTTGTAGCAATAGCCCTCGTTCATCGAGTTTAAATTTGAGGAACCAGATCCACGGCTGTTTCTCTTCATTCCAGTATGAAATTGCTAGGTGAGCCTGCCTTTGTAGTGGGAAAGGGTAAGGCTGTTTGCCTTGTTCTACATTGGCGAATAGGTCGTTATCGATCTTTTGGATACGACGGCCTAAATCGTAGATGTCGTATTGGCAGCCACTGTTTTTAAGCAATTGAGTAAGGGTATGAATAGTGTCCATGAGTATTAAGGTCCTAACTTTCTTTCCTCAATAGATGGTACTCTATGCCACAATTTCAAGGTCACTAGATAAATAACTTGGTGAAAAATGACAGCAGCCGCAAAGTTACCCCAATTATTGAGTTTGTTAGAGAAGCACTTACAAGCTGAGAACCTATGGGAACAAACTTCTCCACCGCAAGAAGCGTTAGCAAGTACCCAACCTTTTGCGATTGATACGTTGCAACCAGAGCAATGGTTGCAGTGGATATTTATTTCAAAAATTGAATCTATGCTGAAGCTGCATCAACCTTTGCCACAAGGTTTCTCAATTCATCCTTATTTCAGTGAAGTCTGGAAAGGGCAGCCGGAGAAGGCTGCGATCTTAGAGGTGATTCAATGCATTGATGAGGCGTGTGCGTAATGCTAGAGATTATTTTTCAAGACGAATACTTTGTAGCGGTAAACAAACCTGCGGGAATGTTGGTTCATCGTTCTTGGTTGGATAAACACGAAACACAATTTGTAATGCAAACATTACGTGATCAAATTGGTCAGCATGTCTTTCCATTACATCGTTTAGATAGACCAACGTCTGGCGTGCTCGTGTTTGCTTTATCAAGTGAAGTCGCGTCTGAGGTGATGCCGATGTTTGCGAATCACGAAATGCAGAAAACCTACCATGCAATCGTTCGAGGTTGGATTGAAGAAGGGGATACGCTGGATTATGCGCTTAAGGTCGAGCTAGACAAAATTGCCGACAAGTTTGCAAAAGAAGACAAAGAAGCTCAAGAGGCGGTCACCGTTTATGAGCCGTTGGCAAAAGTGGAAGTCCCGTATTCTACAGGCCGTTTTCCTACGAGTCGTTACTGTTTAGTTGAAATGTTACCGAAGACAGGGCGTAAGCACCAATTGCGCCGTCACATGGCGCATTTGAGGCATCCGATCGTGGGCGATACTTCTCATGGAGATGGGAAACATAACCGATTGTTCCGAGAAAACTTGGACTCTCACCGCTTGTTGTTGCATGCGTCTGAATTGAAGTTTACGCATCCGTTTACCAAACAAGAAGTGGTGATGAAAGCAAGCCTAGATGACACTTGGATTCATTTATTTGAAGAGTTTGAATGGGACCGAAAATTGGTCGGTGTCTAAAGAATAGAAAAGGGACGATGATTGACATTGTCCCTTTTTTGAATGCGATATCTTATTTAAGCTTTTCTAGGTCGGCTTCAATTTCGGCAATTTTGCTCGATACCACTTTTTCTAGGTGACGTAAGTCTGTGAGTATTTTCTGTTTCACGTCGACTTCTGCGAGTTTTGCAGGCTTGGTGATTTTGTTCAGCTCATCAATAACTAACGTGAGATTACGATTTATTTCAGTAACTTCTTTATATTGGTGGCTTCCGCTATCCACTAGAACGTTTTTGATTTGGCGCGGGTATTTGAATTTGACGCTTTTAGCGAAGAGTTCGCCTTTTTGCTTGTGGAAGTAAATCTTAAGAATGTCTTTATGAGCTTCTTGACGAAGGGAGTAACGTTCAATCTGTTTAGGTTCATGGATACCTAAACCAGTGAGGTTTGGATACATAGGCTACCTCTAGTTCTGTGTGTGATACATCAATGTTATAGATAGTGACAGAAACAATGTAGCAGCCTAATGATGAGCTAGATAGTTGATATGCTAGAAAAGAGGCTAAGTTGTGGGCAAGATCGCTCATTTGTGAACTGCCCACACCATAATCTGTTTGCCAATTAATTTGGGGCTAACTCCGTGATATTTTCAATGAGCTTACTGCGTAGCGCTTCTTGTTCTTCATCACTGAGTCTGCCGCCTGACTCTCCGGTTAAAATAAACAAATCTTCTGCTCGTTCACCAATGGTGGTGATTTTTGCTCCATGAAGGTTGATTTTTAACTCTGCAAAAGTGGCACCAACTTGTGCGAGTAGCCCTGGTGTATCGAGTGCGACAAACTCCATTAATGTTCGTTTTTTGCTTTTCGTCGGAAGGAAATCGACGCCTGTTTTGACTTTAAAGTGCTGCAAATTACGAGGGGTACGACGAGTCTTTATCTTTGTTGGGCGGCCATCTTGTAATACGTGAGTGATGTGCTTAATCACAGCCTTGTGCCTGCTTTCTTCGATGGCTTCTCCGTACTGATCTAATACCATGAATGTGTCCAACACATGGCCATCTTTACTGACCATGACTTGAGCATCGTGTACGTTGAAGTTACGTCTATCAAGCTCCGCCACAACGGTAGCGAAAAGGGCGGGCTGATCTTTTGAGTAAACAAACACTTCAGTACCGCCACGTGTGGCCTTCTTGCTTATTAGTACCAGCGGTTTGCTAGGATCCTCTTGGCGGAGAAGATGTTCACAATGCCAGGCTATTTGTTTGTGGGTGTGGCGCAAGAAGTAATCCGCTTTAAATCTCTGCCACAGCACTTCTATCTCACGAGCACTAAAGCCTTCTTTACGCAGCTGCGCGGAAGCCATTTGTTGGTTGTGACGGATTCTGTCCCGCACATCAACAGGGTTCTCTAGCCCCCGACGTAATGCGCGTTGAGTAGAGTGAAATAACTCAGCTAAGAGTGTGCGTTTCCAACTATTCCATAGTTCAGGATTCGTCGCGCAGATATCGGCAACGGTTAAGCAAACAAGGAATTCTAAGTATTCTTCATCGCGAACTTTTTTGGCAAACTCGGCAATGACATCAGGGTCATAAATATCCCTTCTTTGCGCAGTCACTGACATAAGAAGGTGGTTTTTCACTAACCAAGAGACGAGTTTCGCTTCAGGTTTAGATAACCCATGTTCCATACAGAAAGCGTAGGCTTCGACAGCTCCAATCTCTGAATGATCGCCGCCTCGGCCTTTCCCTATATCATGGAAAATAGCCGCAAGGATGAGCAGCTCTTTTTTCTGGATCCTCGGATAGACCTCACAACAGATTGGGTGCTTATCGTGATTTGCCGCATAGCTGAAGCGGTTGATGTGTTTTAGTAAGCGAATACTATGTTCATCGACGGTATACACATGGAAGAGGTCGAACTGCATTTGACCTACAATTTGGCTCCACTGCGGTAAATAGGCGGCTAAAACGCCTAGTTTGTGCATCAAGCTAAATGCTTTGTGCAGCGCATTAGGGTGGCGAACCAAATCCATGAATTTCTCTCGAGCTTCAGGAATGGTATGCAGAAATTTATTCAAACGCCTTCTGGCGGTTCGCAGTTGGCGGAGCGTCGGTGGGCTTACGCCTTCTATGCTGGAATCATTGGCGATATGGATAAACATGTCGAGAATGGTTTCTGGACGCGCTTGGAATAAAGCAGGCTTTCGGGCTTCGATTAGCGCGCCTCTGCGTTGAAAATCACTGTCTATGATTTGTGCTTCTAAAGTTTCCCCACCATTGATAATCGCCTGATCAAAGAGTTTGAGGAGCATTTTATTGAGTTCGGCGACGCGGCGCAGTGTCCGATAAAACTCTTTCATCATCATTTCGACGCCTCGATTGCCTTCCCCTGTGTAGCCCAGGTGTTCGGCAACCTGAGCTTGATGAGCAAAGGTAAGGCGATTATCGTAGCGTCTTAACTCAATATGCAAAGCAAAGCGAACCCGCCATAGAAAATCTTGGCACTCAACTAATTCACGGTACTCGGCATCAGTAAGAAAACCGTATTTACTCATTTCAAGTAAAGAAGTCGCACCAAAATGGCGGCGAGCTACCCAACTAAGAGTATGAATATCTCGTAGGCCACCAGGAGTTGATTTAATATCAGGCTCTAAGTTGTAGGTCGTGTCATGATAGCGAGCGTGACGATCTTTTTGTTCTTGGATTTTAGCTCGGTAGAAGACTTCGCTCGGCCAGAAAGAGTCGGCGTGAATGGCTAATTTGAGTGCTTGGAAAGTATCTTCACTGCCACACAATAGACGAGATTCTTGAAGGTTGGTTGCAACGGTTAAGTCATCGCTTCCAATTTCTATACACTGCTCGATGGTTCGCACCGCGTGGCCAACTTCTAGCTTAAGATCCCAAAGCAATGTAATAAACTCACTGACTTTTTCACCTAAAGCTGGTGGTAGTGTTTTTTTGGAAACAACTAGGATATCGATGTCTGAAAGCGGGTGGAGCTCTCCTCGGCCATAACCGCCTACCGCAACTAAGCTGATGTTTGGTCGGTCGTGGAATCCATAAAAACGCCACAAACGATTTAAGAGTAAATCCATGTACTCAGAGCGCGTTAATACTAAATCAGTGACAGGATGATGATTCAAAAACTCGTTTTTTTGATGATGTGTAAAAGCCTCCAATTGTTGTTTAAGTTCTGAGATTTCAATCTGTTCATCTGAAAACATTAGAGGAGATTGGTACGACATAGTCTGCTATCCATGCAAGCAAAGTGAATAGAGCTAACTTACCAGAATATCAGCAGATAAAAAATGCCCTCGTCGAGGCGAGGGCATTTTCATTAAAAAGATGAACAAATTAGTTGTTCATTAGGCGTGGGATTGACTCATCGCTACGTAATGTAAGAACTTCACAACCCTTTTCGGTTACGAGTAATGTGTGTTCCCATTGCGCCGAGTTCTTGCTGTCGCCAGTGTAAACTGTCCAGTTATCTTCATCATCAAGACGACAACCGAACTTACCTGCGTTAATCATTGGTTCAATGGTAAAACACATACCAGCTTTAAGAACTGTACGATCACTGTTTTTGTAGTGAACGACTTGAGGGTCCTCATGGAACTCTGCACCGATTCCGTGCCCGCAGTAATCTTTAACAATAGAGAACTTAGCACGAGGGTTATTTTTGTTGTTTGTCTTGATGTACTTCTCGATAGTCGTACCGATCTCACCAAGTTGAACACCCGGTTTAACCTTCTTCATTGCCGCGTATAAACTTTCTTGTGCGACAAGGCATAGGCGACGATCGGCTGGAGACACTTCACCGATTAAGAACATTTTAGACGTATCACCGTGATAGCCATCTTTAATCACCGTAATATCGATATTAACAATGTCACCATCTTTTAAAACTGCCGGGCGAGAGATAGCGCCAAATTGCTCATCTTGCTGGCTTGGTATACCGTGACAAACAACATGGTTGATTGAAGTACAGATCGACTTAGGAAAACCATGGTAGTTAAGAGGAGCAGGAATAGCGCCTTGCTCTTCAGTAATGTACTTGTGACAAATCTGATCTAACTCTTCGGTCGTCACGCCTGCTTTTACATGCGGGGCAATCATCTCTAGTACATCGGCAGCAAGTTTGCCGGCAATGCGCATTTTTTCGATTTCTTCAGCGTTTTTAATTTTTACGGACATCGACTTTCTCTATTGATTCGGTTGCACGGAAGATGTGCATATGGCGGGTATTTTAGCAGTGCAGCTCATAAGCGCAAGCGTACCTTAACCTTAGCTTTAGGGAGGCTAATGAAGAGTTTATAAAAATCACACTATCACGGAAGAAAAAGATGAGGTCCCCAAGTGTTGCAATCGAGTTCTCTCTTTTGTCCAAAAGTGAATTTTTTCTAGCCACAGATGACCAAAATATGGTATAAAGCGCGCCGGACTCAAGGACTGTTCTCTCCGTATGGCGAAGCAGGGTTTTAGTCTAAACTTAATTATCTTTAAATCACACACATTCCGACACATGTTCCGGGGTGCCTCAACAGTAAAACTATCTGTGCTTTAACAGGTAGATGTTAGGGGTCGGATTCATGGGGGATGTGGAGGCCTAACCCCATAGAGGATTTTAAAATGGCAACTGTATCAATGCGCGATATGCTAAAAGCTGGTGTTCACTTCGGTCACCAAACTCGTTACTGGAACCCAAAAATGAAGCCATTCATCTTTGGTGCTCGTAACAAGGTTCATATCATCAACCTAGAAAAAACTGTACCAATGTTCAACGACGCTCTAGCTGAAATCGCTAAAGTTGGCGAGAAGAAAGGTAAAGTTCTTTTTGTTGGTACTAAGCGCGCTGCATCTGAAGCTGTTAAAGAAGCTGCTGTAAACAGCAACCAATTCTACGTTAACAACCGCTGGTTAGGCGGTATGCTAACGAACTACAAAACTGTTCGTCAGTCTATCAAGCGTCTGAAAGATCTTGAAGCGCAAGCTCAAGACGGTACTTTCGACAAGCTAACTAAGAAAGAAGCTCTAATGCGTACTCGCGAAATGGAGAAGCTAGAGAAATCTCTTGGTGGTATCAAGAACATGGGCGGCCTACCAGACGCTCTATTCGTAATCGATGCTGATCACGAACACATCGCAGTTAAAGAAGCTAACAACCTAGGTATCCCAGTTTACGCTGTAGTTGATACTAACTCTAACCCAGACGGCGTTGACTTCGTTATCCCAGGTAACGATGACGCAATCCGTGCAGTACAGCTTTACCTAAACGCTGCTGCAGACGCGGTTAAAGAAGGTCGTAACAAAGACGTTGCTGCTGTAGTTGCTGAAAAAGATGGTTTTGTAGAAGCTGAATAATAGCGACTCTGAATCACACTTAGTTTTCGTGAAACGTAGTTTAAACATAAACTAAGTTATAGTTAGCATCAGGGGCCCAAATTGGCCCCTGATTTTTACCTTATTTCGAATCAACCGAGGAATAGAGAATGGCAACTGTAACTGCTGCTCTAGTTAAAGAACTTCGCGAGCGCACTGGCGCTGGCATGATGGAATGTAAGAAAGCGCTTGTAGAAGCAAACGCTGACATCGAACTAGCAATTGAAAATATGCGTAAATCTGGCGCAGCGAAAGCAGCTAAAAAAGCTGGTAACGTTGCTGCTGAAGGCGCAATCATCATCAAAGAAGAGAACGGCGTTGCTGCTCTTCTTGAAGTTAACTGCCAAACTGACTTCGTAGCTAAAGATGCTAGCTTCACTGCTTTCGCAGAAGAAGTTGCAGCTGCTGCAGTAGCTTCTCAAGCTACAGCTGAAGAACTACAAGCTCAGTTCGAAGACACTCGCGTTGCTCTAGTTGCAAAAATCGGCGAAAACATCAACATCCGTCGCGTACAGTACGTTAAAGGCGCTGCACTAGCTTCTTACCGTCACGGCGAGAAAATCGGTGTTGTTGTTGCTGGTGAAGGCGAAGCTGAAACTCTTAAGCACGTTGCAATGCACGTTGCTGCATCTCGTCCTGAGTTCGTTAACCCAGAAGACGTACCTGCAGACGTAGTTGAGAAAGAAAAAGCTGTTCAAGTTGAAATCGCTATGAACGAAGGCAAGCCTGCTGAGATCGCAGAGAAGATGGTTGTTGGCCGTATGAAGAAATTCACGGGCGAAATCTCTCTAACTGGTCAAGCTTTCATCATGGAACCTAAGAAATCTGTTGGCGAAATCCTTAAAGAAAAAGGCGCTTCAGTATCTAACTTCGTACGTCTAGAAGTTGGTGAAGGTATCGAGAAAGCTGCAGAAATGAGCTTCGCAGACGAAGTTGCAGCGGTACAAAAAGGTTAATCCTTAGCGTATTGTGTGAAAAAAGACCGTGGCCTATGCTGCGGTCTTTTTATGACTGAAGTACTAGTTTTTGATGAATGACTTTCTAAGTATTCATGACTTTGTGCAAAAGCCACCAGTTAATAGTTATGAATGAAAATTACCTGTATGAGTTTTCATTCATGACTGTTAATCATCAACTCTTTTTTTGGAAGGTAAACTCCATGACTACAAACCCTAAACCAGCGTATCAACGTATCCTGTTAAAACTTAGCGGTGAAGCTCTACAAGGCGAAGAAGGTTTTGGTATTGACCCAACGATCCTTGATCGTATGGCTCAGGAAGTAAAAGAATTGGTAGAACTTGGCGTTCAAGTCGGTGTTGTTATCGGTGGTGGTAACCTGTTCCGTGGTGCTGGTCTTGCTGAAGCGGGTATGAACCGTGTTGTTGGTGATCATATGGGTATGCTTGCAACGGTAATGAATGGCCTTGCAATGCGTGACGCGCTACACCGTGCTTATGTAAACGCACGTGTGATGTCTGCAATCCCTCTTAAAGGTGTATGTGACGATTACAACTGGGCAGATGCAATCAGCCAACTACGTCAAGGTCGCGTTGTGATCTTCTCTGCTGGTACTGGTAACCCATTCTTCACTACAGATTCTGCTGCTTGTCTACGCGGTATTGAAATTGAAGCTGACGTAGTTCTAAAAGCGACAAAAGTAGATGGTGTATTTACTGCTGACCCAGTGGCAAACCCAGACGCAGAGCTGTATGATACTTTGTCTTACAACACAGTTCTTGAGAAAGAGCTTAAAGTAATGGACTTGGCTGCATTTACGCTAGCACGTGATCACAAAATGCCAATCCGTGTATTTAACATGAATAAACCAGGCGCATTACGTCGCGTGGTTATGGGTGAAACTGAAGGTACATTAATCAGCGACGCTGACTAATTTTTCGGGCTTGCTAGAGTGACATACTTTAGTAGGCTTATCCTTATCACTCCAAATAAAAAGCTTTCTTGAAGAAAGAACATAATCAAGGTGAAATTGTGATTAACGAAATCAAAAAAGACGCTCAAGAGCGCATGGACAAAAGTGTTGATGCACTACGTAACAACCTGCAAAAAATTCGTACAGGTCGTGCACACCCAAGCCTACTTTCTGGTATCTCAGTAGAGTACTACGGTGCACCAACACCTCTAACGCAGGTTGCTAACGTTATTGCTGAAGACGCACGTACTCTAGCGATTACAGTGTTTGATAAAACATTGGCACCTCTTGTTGAAAAAGCAATCATGACTTCAGACCTAGGCTTAAACCCTATGTCAGCAGGTACGGTTATCCGCGTTCCACTTCCACCGCTAACGGAAGAACGTCGTAAAGATCTAGTTAAAATCGTACGTGGTGAAGCTGAAGGCGGCCGTGTTGCTATCCGTAACATCCGTCGTGACGCGAATGGCGATCTAAAAGCACTGCTTAAAGACAAAGAAATTTCTGAAGATGAAGATCGTAAAGCTCAAGACGAAATTCAGAAACTGACTGATGCTGCGGTTAAAAACGTAGATGAAGTTCTAGCTGCAAAAGAAAAAGAGTTAATGGAAGTATAATTCCGTCACACTCTTAAGCTTGGAAAACGCTGTACTCACAGTTCAGCGTTTTTTTATGCTACTCTGTCCCATCGTTAGAATCTAATTACCCCTTTTATGCATACTTCTCAAGCTTTCACAGATTCCCTTCCAAAACATATTGCTATCATCATGGACGGCAATGGTCGCTGGGCAAAGGCTCAAGGAAAACCAAGAGTTTTTGGCCATAAAAATGGCGTTCAAGCTGTTCGAAAAACCATTTCTTCTGCTGCCAAATTAGGTATCAAAGCGGTTACGTTATTCGCTTTTAGTAGTGAAAATTGGCGTCGACCAGAAGAGGAAGTTGGTATTTTGATGGAGCTATTTATTACCGTTCTTTCGAGCGAGGTTAAAAAGCTACATAAAAATAATTTACGCTTACGAATCATTGGTGATACCAGTCGCTTTAACGACCGCCTCCAAAAGAAAATCAATGAAGCGGAAGCTCTCACTCAAAACAACACTGGCATGGTTGTGAATATTGCGGCTAATTATGGTGGTAAGTGGGATATTCAGCAGGCGATGAAAACAATCGCTTTGGAAGTTAAACAAGGCAGCCTGTCTGTTGATGATATTGATGAGCCATTGATCACTCAGCACTTAACGATGTCTGACATTCCAGAAGTCGACTTGCTGATCCGTACTAGTGGCGAATGCCGAATCAGTAATTTCATGCTTTGGCAATTGGCGTATGCTGAAATGTATTTTACCGAGCAATTCTGGCCAGATTTTGATGAAGACAGCTTAGTAGAAGCTGTAACTTGGTTTATCAATCGTGAAAGACGCTTTGGCTGTACTGGCGAACAAGTAAAAGCCCTGATGGAAACCCAATAAGGATTATTTAGTTTGAAACAGCGAATCATAACAGCGTTGATTTTGGCTCCTCTAGTTATTCTAGGTATTTTTGAATTATCCCTTCCTACGTTTATTTTGGCTCTTGCAGTGATTACTTTGCTAGGCTTTTGGGAATGGACACAGTTTGTTGAAAGTAAGTCTCGCTATTTAGCGTTAATCCCAACGGTTGCGATAAGTGCGGCGAGTTTCGTTTTTATTCCATTTGATGCGTTTAGCTTAAATAATCTTTCTGATATACATTTTGTCATGTTGGGTGTTGGTTTTGTATGGTGGTTAATTGCGAGTGCTCTTGCGGTGACTTACCCTAAATCGATGCCGAGCTGGAAAAATTCCACGCTCCTTCGTCATAGCTTTGGTATTTTGACTCTATTGCCATTCTTTTGGAGTGTAGTCATTTTAAGAGCAAATGGTTTGGATGTAGATCCTTATCATGGTGCTAAGCTTGTGATGTTTGTTTGTTTATTAGTTTGGGCAGCAGATAGCGGTGCATACTTTTCTGGCAAAAGCTTTGGAAAGAGAAAGATGGCGCCGGAAGTTAGCCCGAATAAGACGATTGAAGGCTTGATTGGCGGTATCATTACTGCGGTGATTGTGGCTTGGGTTTTTGCCGATTTATTTGAGATCCAGTTCTCAAGCCCTATTCAAATGATAGTGATTACATTAGTAACCGTTGTGATCAGTGTTCTTGGTGATCTAGTAGAGAGTATGTTCAAGCGAGTCTCTGGCATCAAAGACAGCAGTAATTTGATTCCGGGGCATGGTGGTATATTAGACCGTATTGATAGTCTCACTGCCGCATTTCCTGTCTTTGCGCTGCTTTATTTAGCATTCTAATTAATAGGGCAGGTATCTGCCCTATTTCTATTTATCCATGGTCATTATGTGATGCGAAAATTAACTATTCTTGGTGCAACTGGTTCTATCGGTGCAAGCACGCTCAAAGTTGTTGATCAAAATCCCAGTCAATTCTCTATTGTTGCGCTTGCAGCGGGAACGAATGTCGAAAAAATGCTTTCTTTGGTTAAAACATATCAACCAAAGTACGCGGTTATGGATTGCGAACATGCTGCGGATCAGTTGAAAGAAGCCTTAAATGAGCAATCACTAGAGGTGATAGTTCTTTCTGGCTCTCAAGGGATGTGTCACGTCTCATCTTGTGAAGAAGTTGATACTGTCATGGCCGCCATTGTAGGTGCCGCAGGTCTTGTTCCGACGATGGCGGCAGTCCAAGCAGGTAAGCGAGTGCTGTTAGCCAATAAAGAAGCACTTGTGATGTCGGGGCAGTTATTCATTGATGCTGTGAAAAAATACGGCGCGGAATTATTACCAGTAGACAGTGAACATAATGCTATTTTTCAATGTCTATCTTCAGAGGTTCAACAAAACCTTGGTTCATGTGATCTAGAAGCCAGTGGAATTGATCATATTTTATTAACAGGCTCTGGTGGCCCTTTTCGATACATGGACGTTGCTGAATTAAACTCGGTGACTCCAGCACAAGCGGTTGCTCACCCGAATTGGTCTATGGGGCCTAAAATTTCAGTAGATTCAGCCACTATGATGAATAAAGGGCTTGAGTACATTGAGGCAAAGTGGCTGTTTAATGCTTCACGTGAACAATTAAAAGTCATTATTCACCCGCAGTCTGTTATCCACTCTATGGTGCAATATCGTGATGGTTCTGTATTAGCGCAGATGGGCGAACCCGATATGGCGACGCCAATAGCATTGACCATGTCTTATCCTGAACGTGTAAACGCTGGAGTAAAGGCTTTGGACTTTACTAAGGTCGGGGAATTAACGTTCCTTGAGCCTGATTTCGCGCGTTACCCATGTTTAAAACTGGCGATTGATGCTTGTTATATCGGTCAACATGCCACTACAGCTTTAAATGCAGCAAATGAAGTAGCGGTAGCGTCTTTTTTAGATCATAAGCTTAAATTTACAGATATTGCTGTGGTCAATGAAAAAGTCATGCTTAAAGTATGTGAAGAACACAGTGACGGTGTGCTTGATAGCTTGGAAAGCTTGCTCGAGCTAGATAAAATAGCCCGCAATTTAGCAAATGAAATAATTAGAGAGCGTTTGATATGACAGGGGTTTTATGGAACTTTGTAGCGTTTATTGTCGCTCTTGGTGTATTGGTTGCCGTCCATGAATTTGGTCATTTTTGGGTAGCTCGCCGGTGCGGTGTAAAAGTTGAAAAGTTTTCCATAGGGTTCGGTAAATCCTTGTGGAACAAGATCGGTAAAGATGGAACCGAATACAGCATCGCTGCGATTCCACTTGGCGGTTATGTAAAAATGCTGGATGGGCGAATCGATGATGTCCCTGAGGATCAACAGCAATATGCGTTTGATAAAAAGCCACTTTGGAAACGTACGTCTATCGTAGCGGCTGGGCCTGCATTTAATTTTATTTTTGCAGTAGTGGCCTATTGGCTTGTTTTTGTGATCGGTGTTCCTGCTGTCAAGCCTGTTGTAGGGGAAGTGACTCCTTATTCAATTGCTGCTGAAGCCGGAATTGAAACTGGGATGGAACTTAAATCTGTTTCAGGAATCAAAACCGCAGATTGGGAATCAGTTAATATGGGGCTGATTTCGAATATTGGTGGAGATTCAATGACGATCACCGTGTCGTCATCAGATAACATCGGAATCGAACAGCAATTACAGTTGAATATCAGTGACTGGAAATTTAACCCTGAAGTAGAGTCTGCGATGACCTCTCTTGGTTTTACGCCATTCACTCCAGAAGTTTCCACCACCTTGGTTAATATTGTTGAGGGTGGCGCAGGTCACAAAGCTGGTTTTGAAGCAAACGATCAAATTGTAGAGTTTGACGGTACTTCGATTGATAAATGGGAGCAGGTTGTTGAAGGCATTCGTGCGAATCCTAATACGCCTATCGAAGTAAAAGTATCTCGTTTAGGCCAAACGGTTAGCCTTACATTGACTCCAGATAGTCGTAAGTTAAGTGATGGGCAAATCATTGGCTTTGCTGGGATTGCACCTGAAGTCGCAGAATGGCCGGAAAACTATCGCTTCGACCTTCAATTTGGTGTAATTGAATCAGTTGGTAAAGCCATTGATAAAACTGGTCAAATTATTAGTTTAACGGCGAGCATGATTAAAAAACTAATCGTCGGCGATGTTGGGCTGAATAATTTGAGTGGACCGATTTCGATTGCTAAGGGCGCAGGAGCAACTGCCGATTACGGCTTAGTTTACTTCTTAAGTTTTATGGCTCTTATCAGTGTGAATTTAGGTATTATCAACCTAGTACCGTTACCAATGTTAGATGGTGGTCATTTACTATTTTTCGCTATTGAAGCCATCACTCGCAAACCCGTACCAGAAAAGGTGCAAGAAGTTGGATATAAAGTGGGTGGTGCAGTTATTTTCTCTTTAATGGCTCTAGCAATATTTAACGATTTTACTCGTCTGTGAATGGTTTATCACAGGGTCTAGTAGTAGCAAGGAATAATTAGAATAAGTATGGCGATTAAGCAAATTCTATTCGCAAGTCTCTTAGCCACTAGTGTGGCAGCGAATGGTGCACAGAACTTCGTAGTTCAAGATATCAAAATTGAAGGTTTACAGCGTGTAGCACTGGGTGCTGCATTGCTAAAAATGCCGGTTCGTATTGGTGATGAAGTGAGTCAGCAAGACGTAGCTGAAATCATTCGCGCTCTTTATGCTTCAGGAAACTTTGAAGATGTAAAAGTACTGCGCGATGACGGCGTTTTGGTCATTCAAGTCAAAGAACGCCCAACGATTGCGAGTATTTCTTTTTCTGGGAATAAAGCAATTAAAGAAGAGCAACTCCAACAAAACTTGGAAGCTTCTGGTATCCGCGAAGGTGAAGCTTTAGACCGCACGACATTAAGCAATATCGAAAAAGGCCTTGAGGACTTTTATTATAGTGTAGGTAAATATAACGCTACAGTTAAAGCTGTCGTCACGCCGCTTCCTCGAAACCGTTCTGATTTGAAGTTTGTTTTCACAGAAGGCGTATCTGCAAAGATTCAACAAATTAATTTCATTGGTAATGAAGTTTTCTCTGATGAAGAGCTATTAGGCCGTTTTAACTTAAATGTTGACGTAGCATGGTGGAACTTCTTAGCCGATGAAAAATACCAGAAGCAGGTATTAGCCGGAGATATTGAAGGGCTGAAGTCTTACTATCTAGATCGTGGTTACCTAAAGTTCAAAGTAGACTCGACGCAAGTTGCGATCTCGCCGGATAAGAAAGGTGTATACATTACTCTTGGTCTTGATGAAGGTGAAGCGTACAAGGTTAAAGATGTCGTTTTCCGTGGCGAGCTAATTGGTCAAAAAGAGCAGTTTGAATCTATGGTACCTTTCGAGGAAGGCGATACCTATAACGGTTCACTCGTTACCAGTTTAGAAGAAAACGTTAAGCGTGTGTTGGGTGAATCTGGCTATGCTTACCCGCAGGTACGCACTATTCCTGAATTTAACGATGAGACCAAAGAAGTTTCTTTGGTTATTAACGTTGAAGCGGGCAATCGTATTTACGTTCGTGATATTCGTTTTACAGGTAACAACTCAACCAAAGACGAAGTCTTACGACGCGATATGCTTCAGATGGAAGGTAGTTGGTTGAGCTCTAAGTCTATTGAATTGAGTAAAAACCGATTAAATCGTTTAGGTTTTTTTGAAACTGTTGACGTTCAGACTGTGCGTGTACCAGGTAGTGAAGACCAAGTTGATTTGGTTTATAACGTTAAAGAAGCAAACTCTGGTAGCATCAACTTTGGTGTCGGCTACGGTACAGAGTCAGGTGTGAGTTTCCAAGTTGGTTTACAACAAGATAACTTTGCTGGTTCTGGTGATCGCGTTGGTATTAGCGCGATGATGAACGACTACCAAAAGAATATTTCTTTAGATTATCGTGATCCTTACTGGACTCTCGATGGTGTGAGCCTTGGTGGTAAGGTTTTCTACAATACGTTCGAAGCATCTGAAGCTGGTATTGTCGACTATACCAACGAAAGCTACGGTACTAGCTTAACGTGGGGTTTCCCGGTAGATGAATTGAATCGAATTGAGTTAGGTGTGGGTTACACCCATAACAAGATCTCGAATCTAGATTCATACGTTCAAATTGACCAGTTCTTATGTAGTTTGAATGAGTGTGGAACCGACACACTTGCTGTGAACGACTTTGATGTCAATATTTCGTGGACACGTAATAACTTAAACCGTGGTTTCTTCCCTACGGAAGGTAACCACCAACGTGCATTCTACAAAATGACGGTCCCTGGCTCTGATGTGAAATACTTCAAAGCGCAGTATGACGTAAGACATTACATTCCCCTGACGAAAAAGCGTGAATTCACACTATTGATGCGAGGTCGTTTAGGTTACGGTAATGGCTACGGTCAAACGGATGGCAACGATAACTTGTTCCCATTCTATGAAAACTATTATGCAGGTGGCTTTACAACGCTGCGTGGTTTTGGCTCTAACTCTGCGGGCCCTAAAGCCGTATACAGTGAAAACGTAGGTAACAACCCAACACACACCACGGCTACCGATGACTCCGTAGGTGGTAACGCGGTTGCTTTAGCGAGTGTTGAATTAATTGTACCAACGCCATTTGCATCTGATGAGGTTCGTAACCAAATTCGTACCAGTGTCTTCTTTGATATGGCAAGCGTTTGGGATACTGAATTCGTCTATCAAGATCCAAGTAACGTGACGTCTGGTGGAAACTATTACTACGACTATTCAGATCCAACGAACTACCGAGCTTCTTATGGTGCGGCACTTCAGTGGATGTCTCCAATGGGGCCTTTGGTTTTCTCAGTAGCAAAACCAACAAAAATTTACGATGGTGATGATGAAGAATTCTTTACATTCACTATTGGTAGAACCTTCTAAATTTAAAGGACAATATTTTGAAAAACATGATTAAAGCAGCTGGCCTTGGCCTTGTAGTATTAAGCTCATCTTTCTTTGCAAACGCTGCTGAAGCGGCTCAAAAAGTAGGTTTTGTTAATACAGCTCAGGTATTTCAAGCGCTGCCACAACGCGAAGTCGTTCTACAAAAGATGCAAGAAGAGTTCAAAGACAAGGCGGCTGAATTGCAAACAATCCAAGCTGAAGCTAAAACTAAAATTGAAAAGCTAAAGCGTGACGGTGAATTGTTAGGTCAAGAAGAAGTAGAAAAACTACGTATCGAGATTGGCCAGCTAGACAGCAAGTACAAGATCAAAGCGCAAGCATTAGAAAAAGCAAGCCAACGTCGTGAAGCTCAAGAAAAGCAAAAGCTATTCAAAGTGATTCAAGATGCAGTACAAAAAGTAGCTGAGAAAGAAGGCTATGACGTTATTGTTGATATTCAAGCAATGCAGTATGGCAAGCCAGAGTACAATATTTCTGAACAAGTAATTAAATCATTAAAATAATCATTTATGACAAAACTGACTTTAGCCGAATTGGCATCAATAACTGGGGGCGAGCTACACGGTGATGGCGAATCTGTCATTACAGCGGTAGCGCCGATGGACAAAGCAAATGAAGGGAGCATTACTTTCCTTTCTAATGCTAAATACAGCAAGCATCTAGCCGATTGTAAAGCTACAGCTGTGATGTTGAAAGAAAGCGAGCGAGAGCTTTGTACAACAAATGTATTGGTTGTAGCTGACCCGTATGTTGCTTTTGCAAAAGTCGCCCAAGCACTAGATACCACACCTACACCCGCTACAGATATTGCCGAATCGGCTGTCATCGCTAGTGACGTTACGTTAGGTGAAAATGTTTCGATTGGTGCAAATGCAGTGATCGAATCGGGTGCAGTAATTGGTGATAACGCCATTATTGGTGCAGGTTGTTTCGTCGGTAAAAATGCTCAGATTGGTGCTAGCTCTAAGCTTTGGGCTAATGTCAGTATTTATCATGATGTGATTATGGGGGAAGCGTGTTTGGTTCAATCAAATACAGTGATTGGCTCTGACGGCTTTGGTTACGCGAATGAGAAAGGCGAGTGGATTAAGATCCCGCAAGTTGGCACTGTTCGCATTGGTAACCGTGTAGAAATTGGTGCGTGTACTACGATTGACCGCGGTGCACTTGACGATACGGTTATCGAAGACAATGTTATTTTAGATAACCAACTTCAAATCGCACACAACGTTCACATCGGATATGGTAGCGCTTTAGCGGGTGGTACTATTATTGCTGGCAGTACCACCATTGGTAAGTACTGTATTATTGGTGGTGGTAGTGTGATCAATGGTCACATTGAAATAGCAGATGGCGTTACAATTACCGGTATGGGTATGGTTATGCGCAGCATTTCTGAAAAGGGAATGTATTCATCTGGTATCCCATTGCAACCAAATAAAGAATGGCGAAAGACAGCTACTCGAGTTCATCGCATTGACGAGATGAATAAGCGTCTTAAAGCAGTTGAAAAGCTAATCGAGAAGAATGAGGAATCTTAATTCCATATTTCTAGGAAAGGCTCGCGAATTGCGAGTCTTTTTCGTTTATAATTCTCAACAATCTGAATAAAGAATACATATAGGAATACGACTTTGACTACTGAACAGAAAACGATGAATATTACTGAAATTCAGGAACTACTACCTCATCGCTACCCATTCTTGATGATCGATCGTGTAACTAACTTCGAAGAAGCGAAGAACCTTACAGCGATTAAGAATGTGTCTGTTAACGAACCTCAATTCACAGGTCACTTTCCTCAACTTCCAGTTTTCCCTGGTGTACTGATTTTAGAAGCAATGGCTCAGGCAACTGGTTTATTGGCATTTAAATCATTTGGTGCACCGTCTGAAAATGAGTTGTACTACTTTGCAAGTGTTGATAAAGCTAAATTCCGCAAGCCGGTAGTACCTGGTGATCAATTAGTTATTGAAGTTGAGTTCCTAAAAGAGCGTCGTGGTATTGCATCGTTTAACGGTGTGGCAAAAGTAGGCGGCGAAGTGGTATGTTCAGCTGAACTTAAGTGTGCTCGTAGAGAGTTTTAATATGATTCATGAAACAGCAAAAATTCACCCGGCTGCAGTTATCGAAGGTGATGTAACGATCGGCGCAAACGTAACGGTTGGCCCTTTTACTTACATTGCTGGTAATGTAACCATTGGTGATGACACAGAAATCATGTCGCATGTTGTGATCAAAGGTCACACAACCATTGGTAAAGAAAACCGCATTTTCCCACATGCTGTTATTGGTGAAGAGAACCAAGATAAAAAGTACGGTGGTGAAGATACAACGGTTGTGATCGGTGATCGCAACGTGATTCGTGAAGCGGTTCAAATCCACCGTGGTACGGTGCAAGATAAAGCAACCACTGTGATCGGTGATGACAACCTGCTTTGTGTTAACGCTCACGTAGCGCACGATGTTATTGTTGGTAATCATACTCATATTGGTAACAATGCTATCTTAGGCGGTCACGTAACGGTTGGCGATTACGCTGGTGTAATGGCGCTTTCTGCGATTCACCCGTTCTGTTCCATTGGTGCTTACGCCTACATTGGCGGTTGTTCTGCTGTCGTTCAAGATGTACTGCCGTACGTACTTGCACAAGGTAACCACGCTGCACCATTTGGTCTTAACCTTGTAGGTCTGAAGCGTAACGGATTCGAAAAACCAGAAATTCGTGCACTACAGAAAGCGTACAAAGAGCTTTACCGCTCTGGCAAAACACTTGAAGAAGCGAAAGCTGCTTTAGTGGAAATGGCGAAAGAGTTTGCTTCGGTAAGTCCTATGCTAGACATGCTAGAGAACTCTGAGCGCGGTATTATTCGTTAATACTTAGTGTGATTAGCATAAAAAAGATCGCTACTATTTAGGCGATCTTTTTTGTTTTAAGCGAGAAGGGAATTGGAAAACTATGGCACAGCAAGAAGTACAAACCAATAACTCGGACTTTGTATCTAACGAGCCTCTGCGTGTAGGTATTGTTGTTGGAGAGCTGTCTGGCGATACGCTTGGTGAAGGTTTTATTAAAGCGATCAAAGCGCAGTATCCAAATGCAGAGTTTGTGGGCATTGGCGGGCCGAAAATGAAAGCGCTAGGTTGTGAGTCTCTATTTGAGATGGAAGAACTTGCCGTGATGGGCTTAGTAGAAGTGCTCGGCCGCCTACCTCGTTTGTTAAAAGTGAAAGCTGGGCTGGTTAAGTATTTCACTCAGAACCCGCCGGACGTCTTCATTGGGATTGATGCCCCAGATTTTAACTTGAGGTTGGAATTAGACCTTAAGAACGCAGGTATAAAAACGGTCCATTACGTTAGCCCATCAGTATGGGCATGGCGTCCAAAGCGTATCTTTAAAATCGACAAGGCAACGGATCTGGTGTTGGCTTTCCTTCCATTTGAAAAAGCGTTCTACGATAAATACAACGTCGCTTGCGAGTTTGTTGGTCATACACTGGCAGATGCTATTCCACTTGAGCCTAATAAAGCAGATGCTCGAGAACTTCTCGGCTTAGAGCAAGATAAGCAGTGGTTAGCGGTTTTACCGGGCAGCCGTGGCGGTGAAATGAAGCTCATTGCTCAGCCTTTTATTGAGACGTGTCAACGGATCAAGAAGAGCTATCCACAAATCAACTTTGTTGTTGCTGCGGTGAATGAACAGCGTAAACAACAATTTGAACAGATTTGGAAAGAAGTGGCACCAGAGCTTGAGTTTAAGACCGTTGAAGACACCGCCCGAAATGTAATTACCGCAGCGGACTCCGTCTTGCTTGCGTCAGGCACCGTTGCCTTAGAATGTATGCTACTAAAGCGCCCGATGGTGGTTGGTTATAAAGTGAATAAATTAACGGGTTGGATAGTTAAGAAACTAGCCATTACCGAGTTTGTATCTTTACCAAACATTTTAGCGGGCGAAGAGTTGGTGAAAGAGCACATCTTAGAAGAGTGCCATGCCGATTACCTTACGCCGTCAGTAGAAACCATGTTGTCTCAGGATAACCAAGCTTTGATTGAGCGTTTTACAGAAATGCATCACTGGATTCGTAAAGGTGCTGATAAGCAGGCTGCTAACGCGGTGTTGAAGCTAATTAATAAACCAATCATTGAGTAGAGTGAAATGGCAGCTAAAGAAAAGAAAGAACTCCCACCGTTTGAATACCCTCAAGGTTATGCGTTGGTAGCAGGTGTTGATGAGGTTGGTCGAGGTCCTCTTGTGGGAGATGTTGTCACTGCTGCGGTTATTTTAGATCCGAACAACCCAATCGAAGGGCTAAATGATTCTAAGAAGCTATCTGAAAAGAAGCGCCTTGCATTATTGCCTGAAATTAAAGAAAAAGCATTGTCTTGGTCGGTTGGACGTTGCAGCCCTGCAGAGATCGACGAACTGAATATTCTCCAAGCGACAATGGTTGCGATGCAGCGTGCGATAGAAGGACTGTCGGTTCAGCCTGATTTGGCGCTGATTGATGGCAACCGTGTACCAAAGCTTCCGATGGATGGTGTTGCGGTTGTAAAAGGGGACTTACGAGTAGCCGAAATCAGCGCAGCATCGATTATCGCAAAAGTGGTACGCGATCAGGAAATGGAAGAGCTTGATAAGTTACACCCAGAATATGGGTTCGCTAAGCATAAAGGGTATCCGACTAAAGCGCATTTTGAAGCGATTGAAAAGCATGGTGTTATCGAACAGTACCGAAAAAGCTTCAAACCAGTGAAAAAAGTCTTAGGCATCGAATAGGCCATTCTTTATATACTATTTCGCTTCGAACGTTAAAATAGCGATAAGCAGTAAACCTAGGTAACTTTCCTAGAATTCAGGAACAATGAATGTCAGATCCAAAATTCGTCCACTTACGGGTACACAGTGATTTTTCTATGGTTGATGGCCTTTCTAAGGTCCCACCTTTAGTTAAAAAAGTTGCGGAAATGGGCATGCCTGCGGTGGCACTGACCGACTTCACCAACTTATGCGGCCTCGTTAAATTCTATGGTACGGCACATAGTTGTGGTGTTAAACCAATCATTGGTGCTGACTTCCTGATGCAGTCACCGGAGTTTGGTGAAGAGCTAACAAAGCTCACCGTTTTAGCTGTTGATAATAAAGGCTATAACAATCTCACATTGCTAATTTCAGAAGCTTACCTTCGTGGCCACGTTCAACATCAGCCAGTTATTGATAAAGAATGGCTTGCGAAATACAACGAGGGCCTGATTGTTTTATCTGGTGCAAAAAGCGGTGAAATTGGCAAAGCGCTACTCAAAGGCAACCAGCCTTTAGTTCAAGAGTGTGTGAACTTCTATCAAACTCATTTCCCAGATCGCTTTTACCTCGAATTGATCCGTACAGGGAGACCTGACGAAGAGTCTTACCTACATTTTGCTCTAGAGCTTGCAGAGCAAGTGGACTTACCTGTTGTCGCGACCAATGAAGTGGTTTTTCTTTCTGAAGACTTTTTTGATGCGCATGAAATTCGGGTTGCAATCCATGATGGCTTTACGCTCGAAGATCCTCGTAGGCCAAAGAACTATAGTGCCCAGCAGTATCTCCGTACTGAAGAAGAGATGTGTGAGCTGTTTTCTGATATTCCAGAAGCGTTAGAAAATAGTGTCGAAATAGCCAAGCGCTGTAACGTGACTGTGCGTTTAGGGGAGTATTTCTTACCTAACTTCCCAACAGAAGGACTCGCAATAGAAGACTTCTTAATTAAGAAGTCAGAAGAGGGCCTTGAGCGCCGTTTAGCGTTTTTATTCCCTGATGAAAAAGAGCGTGCTGAGCGTAGGCCAGAATACGATGAGCGACTAAAAGTTGAGCTTGAAGTTGTCAATAACATGGGATTCCCGGGTTACTTCTTGATCGTAATGGAATTCATTCAGTGGTCAAAAGACAATGATGTTCCTGTAGGTCCGGGACGTGGTTCCGGTGCCGGCTCCCTCGTTGCTTATGCGTTAGATATTACGGATTTGGATCCGCTTGAGTACGATTTGCTATTCGAACGTTTCTTGAACCCAGAACGTGTATCCATGCCCGATTTCGATATCGACTTTTGTATGGATAAGCGTGATCAAGTTATTGATCACGTTGCCGAAATGTATGGCCGTGATGCGGTATCTCAGATCATCACCTTTGGTACCATGGCAGCAAAAGCGGTAATCCGCGACGTTGGCCGTGTACTAGGGCACCCGTTTGGTTTCGTTGATCGTATTTCAAAACTGGTTCCGCCCGATCCAGGGATGACGCTTGAAAAAGCATTTAAAGCAGAGCCTGCATTGCCAGAACTTTACGATGGTGATGAAGAAGTTCGCGAGCTGATCGATAAATGTCGCATCTTAGAAGGGTGTACGCGTAACGCCGGTAAACACGCGGGTGGTGTTGTAATATCACCAACCACGATAACCGACTTTGCCCCAATCTATGCCGATGCCGAAGGTAACTTCCCGGTAACGCAATTCGATAAGAATGACGTTGAAACCGCGGGCTTGGTTAAGTTTGACTTTTTGGGTCTACGTACCCTGACGATCATCGACTGGGCGTTGGGGCTAGTGAACCCGCGCTTAAAGAGAGAAGGTAAAGAGCCGGTTCGTATTGAATCGATCCCTCTGGATGACCAAGCGTCGTTCAACCTACTACAAAACTCTGAAACGACTGCGGTATTTCAACTGGAATCACGCGGTATGAAAGACCTGATCAAACGTCTTCAGCCTGACTGTTTTGAAGATATCATCGCATTGGTGGCCTTGTTCCGTCCGGGCCCACTGCAATCAGGCATGGTAGATAACTTTATCGACCGTAAGCACGGTCGAGAAGCGGTCTCTTACCCAGATGAAACATGGCAACATGAATCGCTAAAAGATACGCTAGAACCAACCTATGGCATCATCCTGTATCAAGAACAGGTAATGCAGATCGCACAGATCCTCGCAGGTTATACGCTGGGTGGAGCGGACATGCTGCGTCGTGCGATGGGTAAGAAAAAGCCCGAAGAGATGGCGAAGCAGCGTGGTACCTTTAAAGAAGGTGCGGAAGCCAATGGTGTTGATGGCGAACTTGCCATGAAGATCTTTGACTTGGTAGAAAAGTTCGCAGGTTATGGTTTCAACAAATCTCACTCGGCTGCTTACGCATTAGTTTCTTATCAAACGCTTTGGCTTAAAACGCATTACCCTGCAGAGTTTATGGCAGCGGTAATGACGGCGGATATGGATAACACGGAAAAGGTTATCGGTCTGGTTGACGAATGTATCCGCATGAAGCTTAAACTACTTCCACCGGATATTAACTCTGGTCTTTATCGCTTTAATGTGGATGAAGAAGGTGCCATCGTTTACGGTATCGGCGCAATTAAAGGGGTTGGTGAAGGCCCTATTGAAGCCATTATTGAAGCGCGAGAAAAAGGCGGCTACTTTAAAGACTTATTCGATTTCTGTGCCCGAATTGATCTTAAGAAGGTCAACAAACGTGTGATTGAAAAACTGATTTACTCGGGTGCATTGGATAGGCTAGGCCCACACCGCGCGGCGATGATGGCGTCGTTAAACGATGCGGTGAAAGCGGCGAGCCAACATCACCACGCTGAGTCTTTCGGTCAATCTGATATGTTTGGTGTGTTAACGGATGCGCCAGAAGAAGTCGAACAAAAGTACACGCAAGTGCCGAAGTGGCCAGAAAAAGTGTGGCTTGAAGGTGAACGCGAAACGCTAGGCCTGTACTTAACCGGTCACCCTGTTAATGCTTACATCAAGGAGCTAGCTAAATATACGAGCTGCCGTTTGAATGATGCAACGCCAACAAGGCGTGATCAATCATTGACGATAGCTGGTTTAGTGATTGCCGCTCGTGTCATGACCACTAAACGAGGAACGCGAATCGGTCTGATGACGATTGATGACCGTTCTGGTCGAATGGAGGTTATGTTATTCTCGGATGCGCTTGAAAGGTATGCAGAACTTCTCGAAAAAGATAAAATTGTGGTCGTTTCCGGACAGGTCAGCTTTGATGACTTTAACGGTGGCCTTAAAATGTCCGCGCGCGAGGTTATGGATCTCGGAAGCGCCCGCGAAAAATATGCACGTGGATTATCGATCTCGATTGATGAATCACAAATTGATGGCCAATTTTTTGAACGATTTAGTCAAATCTTAGAGCCGCATAGAGCCGGAACAGTACCAGTCAATGTATACTACCAACGTGCCGACGCGAGAGCGCGGTTAACTTTAGGCACCGAATGGCGTGTAACGCCAAGTGATACATTACTAGACGAATTAAAACAGCTGCTTGGCAATGGCCAAGTAGAACTCGAATTTAACTAAATTTAGCTCCGCCTACTTGAGAGCTGAATCAACAAGGATTCATAGATGAGCCTGAACTTTCTAGAATTTGAAAAGCCTATCGCTGAACTTGAAGCAAAAATTGAAGCGTTACGTGACGTTTCTCGTCATGGTGGTGACACTGCGGTAGATCTAGACAAAGAAATTGAACAACTAGAGAAAAAGAGCTTAGAGCTTAAACAGAAAATCTTTAGTGATTTAGGTGCATGGCAAGTCGCTCAACTTGCTCGTCACCCACAGCGCCCATATACGAAAGACTACTTAGCAAACGTATTTACTGAATTTGAAGAGCTAGCGGGTGACCGCGCTTACGCTGACGATAAAGCTATCGTTGGTGGTATGGCTCGTCTAAACGGTCGTCCTGTTATGGTTATCGGTCACCAAAAAGGTCGTGAGACTAAAGAAAAAGTGATCCGTAACTTTGGTATGCCGAAACCAGAAGGTTACCGTAAGGCGCTACGTCTAATGGAAACGGCTGAGCGTTTCAATATGCCTATTATCACTTTCATTGACACTGCTGGTGCATACCCGGGTGTTGGCGCGGAAGAGCGCGGCCAGTCTGAAGCGATTGCGAAAAACCTAAAAGTAATGGCTGGTCTAAAAGTGCCAGTAATTTGTAACGTTGTCGGTGAAGGCGGTTCTGGTGGTGCACTAGCGATTGGTGTTGGCGACTACGTGAACATGCTTCAGTACTCGACGTACTCAGTAATCTCTCCTGAAGGTTGTGCTTCAATCTTATGGCGTGATTCAGACAAAGCGCCACAAGCAGCTGAAGCTATGGGTCTAGTAGCTCCTCGTCTAAAAGAGCTGGAGCTAATTGATGAGATCATTCCTGAGCCGCTAGGTGGCGCACACCGTGATCCAATCCAAATGGCTGAGAATATGAAAGCAACGCTAGTTAAGCAGCTTGAAGAACTAGAGCAGTTTGATAATGACACGCTTCTCGAGCGCCGTTACCAGCGTCTGATGAGCTACGGTTACTGCTAATCTAGCAAGAAGATAATATTGTATTGAAAGGGTTGGACGTTGTGCCAACCCTTTTTTATTATGGTCGCAACATCCACCTTTCTGGTTTTAGCATGCCGACGCTTTCTGAGATTTTTCATCATTCACTAGGTTCTTTACCATCACAACCGAAGCGGCTTGTCATTGCGTTTAGTGGCGGTGTCGATTCTCGAGTGCTGCTTGAATTAGCTCAAGAATATCAAGTTGAATTCCCAAGCATAGAGTGTCTTGCAGTCCATGTTCATCACGGGTTGAGTGAGAATGCTGATGACTGGGTAAAGCATTGCCAAGGCTGCTGTGATGAGAAAAAGATCCCACTTGTAGTAGAGAGGGTCAGCTTGGATGTTGAGTCTGGCAGTAGCATTGAAAAGTTGGCTCGTGATGCTCGGTATAACGCATTGAAAAGTCATCTTAGAGCGCAGGATGTACTACTTCTTGGTCAGCATAGTGATGACCAACTGGAAACTTTTTTGCTGGCGCTAAAGCGCGGGAGTGGGCCTAAAGGTTTATCTTCAATGGCTTCGAGTATGCCTTTTGGAGAGGCCGTGGCATTACGACCTTTATTGGATGCAAGCCGAGCTGATATTGAGGATTTCGCTCACTTCTCACGCTTGAATTGGATTGAAGATGAGAGCAATCAGGATCAACGTTTCGAGCGTAACTTCTTGCGACACGAAGTGACGCCAGTGCTGACCAAGCGTTGGCCTAGCTTTCGTACATCAGTTCAAAGAACTGCTCATCTTTGTGCTGAACAGGAAATGCTATTAGATGAACTGCTTGATTCCCATTTAAACCAAGCGGTGCAACCGGACCTCAGTTTGAGTATCGAGGCTGTGTCAGGCCACTCTCCTTTACTAAGATTACGTCTAATTCGTATGTGGTTTTCAAAACTAGGGTGCTTGATGCCTAGCCAAAAGCAATTGCATGCGATCTGGAATGAAGTTGCTTGTGCTCAGCGAGATGCTAACCCTGAACTTGTGTTAGCTAATGGCAGTATTCGCCGCTTCGAACAAAGGCTTTATTGGGTTTCTCAAACACAAGATATCTCTCGTTGGCAGTCGGTTATCCACTTAGGTGAAACGGTAGGTTTACCCGATGGGCTTGGCACACTTTGTCTGACGCCTAGCGGGTCATCGCTTTCGATCGCCTTGCCTAAAGGGGTAGCACAACTTGATGTTATTTTTGATCCTGAAGGGCTTAAGGCTCATCCAGTTGGTAGAGGCCATAGTCGAAAGCTGAAGAAGCTTTTCCAAGAATACCAAGTACCAAGTTGGTTGAGGAGGAGAACCCCGATATTGATGCATGAAGATCAAGTGGTGTGTGTCGTTGGTTTGTTCGTTGATCGTGCATTTGATGGTCAAGATTGTGAAGTTATCTGGAGTAAGCACTCATAATTTATGTCACAATTCCATTTATCTTTACATAAAAATAAATATGGAAATAGCAATGAAAAGAGTCGCTTTAGGATTAGTTCTTGGTTTGGGTTTATTAAGTGGTAATGCGATGGCTGCAGGTGATGTAGCTGCGGGGCAAGCAAAGGCTGCAGTATGCGCTGCGTGCCACGGTGCTGACGGCATTGCTATGATCCCAGGCTATCCGCACCTTAAAGGTCAAAATGAGCAATACATCATATCTTCTTTGAATGCCTACAAAAACAAAGAGCGTAATGGCGGTCTTGCTGCAGTAATGCAGGCGCAAGCTTCTATGCTGAGTGACGCTGACATTGCAAACTTAGCAGCGTACTACGCGAGCCTTAAGTAATTTAAGTTGTTAGTTTTTTTAGAAGCCAGAGCAAAGTCGCTCTGGCTTTTTTGATTGAATGTTTGGAATAGCTAACCGATAATAGCTCGATTAGCAAAGTTTAAGGGATGAACATGAAAAAAATTGAAGCCATTATTAAGCCATTTAAGCTTGATGACGTGCGTGAAGCGCTAGCAGAAGTGGGCATTACGGGTATGACGGTATCTGAAGTGAAAGGCTTTGGTCGCCAAAAAGGTCATACTGAGTTGTACCGCGGTGCTGAGTACATGGTCGATTTCTTGCCAAAAGTGAAACTAGAAATTGTAGTGACAGACGAAGTGGCAGACCAATGTGTCGATACCATTATTGAAACGGCTCAAACCGGAAAAATCGGTGACGGTAAAATCTTTATTACCGACGTTGAACGCGTAGTGCGAATTCGTACTGGCGAAGAAGACGAAGACGCCGTTTAAAATAGAATTCAATAAAAGGAGCGATTATCGCTCCTTTTTCATTTTGTATATCGAGTTATATGTATAAGAAAATCAGTCTAACTTTTGGATTTTTTATCATGGTGGCCGTGGTTGCCTACCACTCCATTTTTACCATCCCACCTCAACCTGAACTGGTGGTTGAAAGCCCTTCAAAGATACAAAAGCAATACAGCTGTTTTGACAACGCGGCTCCCGCTCCGATCGCGACTGCTAACGGAATTAGTGTACTGGTTTGGAATATTTATAAGCAGAACAAACCAAATTGGCGTCAGGCATTACAAGAGTATGCTGCAGATACTCAGCTCATATTGTTACAAGAAGCGAGCATGACTGGTGAGCTAAAAGCGTGGGTTGCCAATATGGGCTGGGGAAGTAATCAAGTTAATGCGTTTGAAGCATTTAATACCAGTGCAGGTGTACTTAGCCTAGCAGCGCAACTTCCATCAAAAGCATGTGGCTTTACCTATACAGAGCCTTGGCTGCAATTGCCTAAGTCAGCGTTATGGACGCTCTATGAGCTAGACAATGGTGAGCAGCTTGCCGTTATTAACATTCATGCTATTAACTTTACTTTAGGGACTGAAGACTACGTAAAACAGTTATCAGTATTGACTGATAAGCTGGCGCTGCATGATGGGCCAATGATATTCGCAGGGGACTTTAATAGTTGGAGTGAGTCAAGAATGGATGTTTTGAAGTCTGAACTATTCAAAATTGGTTTAGCCGAGGTGAACTTTACTCCAGATAACCGAACACAGTTTGTGTCGGGGTTATCTTTGGATCATGTCTTTTATAAAAACTTAACGCTAGAAACAGCAGAGGCGCCTATAACAGACGCCTCTGATCACAATCCGATGAAAGTGCACTTTTCTCTTTAGATTAAAAAATCAGTAGGTAAAGTGCCCAAATCACGTAGTAGCCAATCCAAGGCAAAGCTGAGATGACAAGGGCTTGTCCTCGCTCAAATTCAGTCCACGTTAAAACTGCCGCATAACCAAGAACAATGTACCAAGGTAATAGCAAGGGCAGTGAACTCGCGAACTGAGACCATTCATTGGTTAGGGGGAGTTTGATTAAACCATTTAAGCTGTTTAGGTCGGCTGCGTAATTCATTACCTGACCATGTTTTAGCAGTAGACTCGCATAGCTTGCGACATCACCGAGAACAGCTGGGAACATCACTACGGAAGAAGCAGCAAACCATTTCCAGTAGCCATGCTGGTGTTGGCTAGGTTTGGCTGCAAGGTTGAACCAAAATGCCAACATGATGATTGCAAGAGTACGGCCGAAGACATCACTGATGATCTCACTGGCGAGCAGCGTGTTGCTGTCGAGTATTTCGAGTTGGCTTGGGTTTGTCACTGCCAACTGAAGTGCTAATTCGCCACTCAGCCAATTGAAGTCAATATTGGAGAAATAAGCTCCCCAAAATAAGAAAGGGCTCAGCATTAAAATAATATAAGGCTGCCAGCCCCATGCTCCACGTTGATATAACGCTAGGAAACATGCTGTTGGTGAGCGGAAAATATCCAACAGCATGACGAGTGGGTTACTTGACGGGTTCATACACTTACCTTAGTTACGTCCACATACAGCTTCAGTTTTTGACCTGGCTGTAAGTATTTTTTCTTCTGTAGCGTGTTCCACTTAACGATATCTGAACTCTTTACTTTGAATTTGTTTGCAATTCCGCTGATGGTGTCACCAGAGCGAACGCTATAAAAAACAGTACGGATGATCGCGCCATCACTGCTGTTCTTCCAAATTACCAGTTCTTGGCCGACTCGAAGTGTGTCACGAGGTCCCATACCATTCCATTTTGCTAAAGATTGGTGAGAGACTTTGTTTGCACGCGCGATATCCCATAGGCTATCACCGCTTTTTACGGTGTGGGTTAGCTTATATTTACCACGAGATTTCGATTGGGTACTAGCAAGGCGGTTAGAAGCACTTAACGCATAAACTTTGTCGTTTTTAGTCGAGGTTGGAATCATTAAGTGTTGGCCAATACGAATATTGTTATTGCTCATGCCATTTGCTGAGCGAATCACTTTAGTCGTGGTGTTGTATTTGTTCGCAAGCACGCTAAGGCTATCGCCTGATTGCACTTTATAACGAACCAGTTTCATTCCTTTGCCGCGATTATTCTCAACTTCTTGATTGAATCGTTCAACGGAAGATAGCGGTAGCAATAGTTGATGAGGGCCGTCAGGGGCGGTAGCCCATTGATTATACGCTGGGTTATAGCCTTGCAGCTCTTTAACGGAGATACCTGCATAATTTGCAGCGATGGCGAGATCGAGCTGTTCTTTAGGGTCTACCAGTTCAAGTACAGGTTGGTTAGCTATGGCTGGAATGTTTAGACCATATTTTTCCTGATTGGCGACGATGTCTGCGAGAGCTAATAATTTAGGTACGTAGCTACTGGTTTCTTTAGGAAGATCTAAAGAGAAAAAATCAATTGGCTTACCGAGCTTCTTGTTTTTCCTTATTGCACTTGAAACTCGTCCGCCGCCACTATTATATGCGGCGATTGCGTGGTTCCAGTTTCCTTCAAAGCGTTTGTTTAGGTAGGTTAGATAATTGAGGGCTGCGTCTGTAGAGGCGTCGACATCACGTCTTCCGTCGTACCAAAAATCTTGTTTTAGTCCAAACCAATCAGCCGTACCCGGTACAAACTGCCATAGCCCAGCAGCGCTGCCGTGAGAGTAGGCGAAGGCGTCAAAAGAGCTTTCTACAACCGGTAGGAGTGCCAGCTCTAAAGGCATATCTCGAGCTTCGATTTTCTCTGTGATGAGGTAGAGAAAGGGTTCTGCGCGCTTGGATACGGTTTTTAGATGATTTGGGTGTTTAAGATACCAAGTTCGGTAGTAATCTACTTTCTTGTGGTCTGGGACAGTCATCTCAAGTTGCATAGCAATACGTTGCCAGACGTCTTCTTGAGTTTGAGGGGTGATGACTGGAGCTGGTGGTTCAACCGCTTTTTCTGATTGAGAAGGAGTCGAAACAACCTCTGATTTTACCTGTTGGTCAGGAGTAGGTTGGTTCGTTTGCTCTGACCCTTGGTCTGGATTATCTGACTGAGTTAATTGGCAACCGGTAAGCAGGAATGCCAATGCCCAGCTGTATTTAACTCGCATGATACAGCCTTTTATATAAACGGCTGCTGATAATACTTGTCACACTATATGAGTGACAAGCAACAAATCGTTAAAATTCGTTCTTCCACTCACGTAATGCAGTAAAAATTGACAAAGGATCGGTTTGAGGTGTTCGGTTTGAAACCGATTTAATAACGCTAGGTTGAGTATATCGTAGGAAAGGATTGACCCACTTTTCCTGGCGTAAGGTGGTTGGGATGGTGGGCTTGTTTTGAGCGCGTAGTCGATTCACTTCGTCACGATATTGGTGAAGTAAATCGTTATCCGGTTCCACAGCGAGCGCAAAAGCAACGTTACTCGCGGTATATTCATGGGCGCAGTAAACTTCAGTCTCTTGAGGGAGCGCAAGAATTTTGTTCAATGAGTCGAACATTTGCGCTGGTGTGCCTTCAAAGATACGGCCGCAACCTGCCGAGAATAGAACGTCACCACAAAATAGTTTCGCATCCCCAACATAGCCTATATGACCTTTGGTGTGTCCACCTAAGCCGAGCACTAAGAACACTTCATCAAATAACTCAATTTGATCACCGTCTTCTACCGGGTGCGTCAAGGTTGGAATGGGTTCATCTCTCGGGCCGACGACATCAACTTTAGGGAATTGTCGAACTAACTCAGGCACGCCTCCGATATGATCATGGTGGTGGTGCGTAATTAAGATTGCATCTAAAGTTAGCTCATGTTTCTGCAAATATTCTAGTACTGGAGCGGCATCTCCTGGATCAACAACAGCACAACGGCGATCGCTATTTTGTATCAGCCAGATGTAATTGTCGTTAAATGCGGGTATGCTTTTGATATATAACATTATTGGTTCTCCAGTCATCATAAGTGAGACAGATTGTTGATTAAGCCTGCACGTAGCCGTCAAAAAATCGAGCACCCTTATACTTGGTCCCAGTTACACAACGGGGATTGGGTGTGCGAATCGATACAGACTCGCCTAGATGAGTGGTGCCCAAAACTTTTTGGTTACCATATGCTCAAATTAGGCGGGCTGAGCTGTGAGCTAACCAGCGCTACATGTAACATTCAACATCAAGTAAACCTAGATAGCCAGAACCCATTACATAATGTTGCTGCAGATGCTTATAATTTGCCCTTTTTGGAAAAAAGCTTTGATGTAGTGATACTTAGCCATCAACTTGATTATAGTAATGACCCACACCGCTTACTACGTGAAGTAGACCGAGTCATGATGGATGATGGGTATTTGATTATTACGGGCTTCAACCCTTTAAGTTTCACCGGTTTGGCAAGTCTAATGCCTTGGCGGAAAAATAATCTTCCGTGGAGTGGACGTATGTATACGCCGAGTCGTATTAAAGATTGGCTTGGTGTACTGAATTATCAAGTTACTCATTGTGATATGTACGCTTTGTTTCCAATGAAGAAGTATCAAACCATGTGGACTTGGTTAGAGAATAGCTTAGGTGATTGGGCATCAGGTGCAGGAAGTCAGTATTTTATTGTGGCGCGAAAACGCACTTACCCACTTAAACCGATTAAGCCTCACTGGCATTTAAAGCGTCGCTGGTCTCCAGTGGGAGCGAGCTTGAATACGAATGTTCGGCGAGATGTTCAGACCATGAATTCTCAAGCGATAGGTAAGAAAAAAGCCACACTACCAAGGAAGTAGGTGGCTTTATTGGTCATTCTATTTGATTAGCTTGGTTTATAGCCTGTATCTTCTTCTGTTGGGTTTTCCGCTGCCGTTCTTGCTAATTCATCACACATTTCATTTTCACGGTGTCCGGCGTGGCCTTTCACCCAGCGCCAGTCGACATCATGACGAGCGGTCTCTTTATCCAACTCTTGCCATAAGTCCGCGTTCTTAACCGGTTTTTTATCGGCCGTTTTCCAACCGCGTTTCTTCCAATTGTGTATCCACTGAGTAATACCCTGACGTACGTATTGACTATCGGTGGTCAATATCACTGAGCAAGGCTCCTTGAGGGTTTTCAGTGCCACGACAGCCGCCATCATCTCCATTCGATTGTTGGTTGTTTGGGTATAGCCCTTCGCTAGGGTTTTCTCGACGTCTTTGTAGCGAAGTACAATTCCGTAGCCACCGGGACCTGGGTTACCTAAACAAGAACCGTCTGTGAAAATTTCAACTTGTTTCGTCATGATTTGATACTATTACCTGAAGCGCATTATTGGCATAGTCTGACACAGTTATCCTTATGAATACCAGCAACAATTCTGAACACAAACGTATCGTCGTACTCGATACCGAAACAACCGGTATGAACACTGAAGGTGGGCCACACTACCTTGGCCACCGAATTATTGAAATTGGTGCGGTTGAAATCATCAACCGAAAGCTGACCGGGCGACACTTCCATGTTTACCTAAAGCCGGATCGTGCGATTCAAGAAGAAGCCGTAGAAGTCCATGGTATTACTGATGAATTCTTGATTGATAAACCGCTTTATCAAGATATTCATGACGAGTTTCTCGAGTTTATTAAAGATGCGGAGCTGGTGGCTCATAACGCGCCCTTCGATACGGGCTTTATGGATTACGAGTTTGAGAAGTATGATCCGTCGATAGGCAAAACGGACGACTTCTGTAAGGTGACGGATACCTTGGCGATGGCCAAGAAAATTTTCCCTGGCAAGCGTAATAACCTAGATATTTTATGTGAACGTTACGGTATTGATAACTCTCACCGAACCCTCCACGGGGCATTACTCGATGCTGAGATACTAGCGGACGTTTTCTTATTGATGACCGGTGGTCAAACATCGCTTCAATTTAGCGGTGGTCAGCAAGGCGGAGCAGAAGAGATCCGCCGTGCGCAAACTGGACGAAAATCGCTAAAGGTTTTACGTGCAACGGCCGATGAAGTAACAGCACACCAAGAACGGTTAGATATCGTCGAGAAGAGCGGAAGCTGCCTCTGGCGTCAGTAGGAGATACTATGTTGAGGGTAATCATTACCTGTTGTTTGTTATTTGTTAGTGTGGCAGTTAATGCTGCCACTGAGTCCAGCATGACTCTATTGGATAATCGCTTTCGAGTGGATCCAAGCATCGAACAAATAACCTTTGTGATTTATCGCTCAAAAAGTTCTCAACCTGTCGTGTTAGTGCGCCCAGATGGTAAAAAGTACTATGCGTGGCGCAGCGCAGATAATGTTCGTTGGTACCAAGAGCCATCAATGGACATTATCTCAGTTGATAAGCCGATGCCTGGGCCTTGGCAGGCAGTAGGTAAGGTCTCTCCTAAGAATAACATCAAGCTGTTATCCCATCTGACTCTGACAACCGATGTATTCCCCAACAAAGTCTATCAAACGGAAAACTTAAAATTTACCGCTCGTTTAACCTCTGATGGTAAACCTTTAGTTCTTCGTGACTTTCTCGATCGTGTAAAGCTAAAAGTGACCTTTACTAAGTTTGTTGAAAATGAAGATACTTTGGTTAAAGAAGCTCGTCCTATCCCTATTGTGATGGGGGAGTTTGCGGATGATGGACAAGACCTTGATGAACTCCCGGGTGATGGGGTGTTTACGGTTAACTTGCCGATTCAGATTGAACCTGGGAAGTATCGAGTTCGGATCACCTCTGGTAATGGGGTATTCCTGCGGGCTCAAGAGCAAGAAGTCTTAGTGTATCCATCGCCAATCTCGACTACCTTCATTCAATCTCGAAATGAAGATAAACCCCACTCAATGGTGACATCTGGAGAGCAAGGGATGATTGAACCGGGAAGTTTGGCGGTTCATTTGGAACATACTTCTCCTGATGAGTTTGTTAGCTACAAACAAGGGCAAGCGAAGGAAGAAGAGATGAAGGTGCCATTGTCAATTGATTACAATGGGGACATCGGTATTTACTCGCTAACGGGGCGTGTGTATGCGAATGATGCTTCTAATAAGCGCCCATTGATGTTCACCATCAACCCGCATACTTATAGTGTCGTGGAAGAAGTTGACTTAGCTGAATCAAGAAGGTTGCAAGAGGAAGCTTTAGCCGAGCAGCGTAGGATTGCCGCTGAGAAAGCGCTGATTGAGAAACGTGAAGCGGACAGAATGCGTAATATGATCATTATCGGTGTTGGTAATGTCGTGGCGATTATCTTAGGCCTGCTTATTTGGTTTGTCATGCGTAAGCTAAAAGCGAAGAAACAAATGCTTCCTGAGATGCAACTCCAAGCACCTAAAAAATAGGCTTATATAAAAATGTAAAGAGAAGGCGGGGCTTATACCTCGCCTTTTTTGTATTGAATCAAAGCCCACCGTTGAGCATATTGAGCAGTCATAAAAGTACAGCTTAGTCAGACGCTTTGGTGCATGGTAGGTAATTAAAGGTGTCTATGAAGCGTCAGGTAAGGCGGAGAAAATACAAAAAGGGCAGGTGATTTAAAATCACCTGCCCTTTGTTATTTCGCTATCTTTGGTTATTTCAAGCGACGTTATCCATTGTGGAGTAGCTTGACTTTGCCGCTAGCTCTTCTGGATTGAAGTCATCCACATTGATGGTGTAAAGACGGTGCGCTTCAGCATCAACCAGAAGATCTGCTTCTTCCTGCGTTAGAATGTTTTTCTCTAAACCAATCTCAGCGACCAGATCTAGTCTTAAGAAAGGACGACGTTTGTGCGTCTCTTTACACACTTTATCAAATAGCGGTTCTGCTTTAAGAATGATGGCTAGAGCTTGTTCAATTTTGCCTACAGCATTGTGCTCTGTTGGTTCTAGGTATTGGTTACGACCAATTCGAGAACGAGTAGCACTTGGCGTTTGGATAATACTTGCGACCTTGCTATCTAACTTATCATTTGGAGCGCGGCGAACACGACCAAATGGCATAATGATAAATCGTAATGCTCGACCAATAACAGGGTTCGGGAAGTTGGCTAAGAACTCATCAATTGCCACTTCTGCTTGTTGTAAGCTGTCTTGCATTCCCCAGTGTACCAACGGTAGATCTTCAATTTGACGACCGTCATCTTCAAAGCGTTTTAGCGTTGCAGAACTTAGGTAAAGTTGGCTCAAGATATCGCCTAAGCGTGCAGATAAGCGTTCTTTACGTTTCAATGAACCGCCAAGTACTGCCATTGAAATATCGGATAACAATGCCATGTTTGCGCTGTAACGATTGAGTTGTTGGTAGTAACGCTTGGTCGCATCTTTGGTTGGTGAGTTTGACCCCAGCCCGTCAGTGATACCAAACCATAAACTACGAACTAAATTACTCATAGTGAAACTAACATGGCCAGCCAGTGCGGCATCAAACTTATCGACAGCATCGGAGCTTTCTGAATAAGCAGCTTCCATTTCAGCCAACACATAAGGGTGACAACGGATCGCCCCTTGCCCGTAGATGATCATCGAACGAGTAAGAATATTCGCGCCTTCTACCGTAACAGCGATAGGAGCACCTTGATAGCCACGCGCTAGGAAGTTGGATGGGCCTAAGCAAATGCCTTTGCCTCCAACGATGTCCATGGCATCGATGATGCTCTGCTGGCCACGGTGCGTACAGTGGTATTTAACGATTGCTGAAATTACCGATGGTTTTTCACCTAAGTCGATACCTGCAACTGTTAGGTTACTGGCTGCGTCCATCACGTAGGCGTTACCCGCTAAGCGCGCTAATGGCTCTTCAACCCCTTCCATTTGGCCAATCGGCTGTTTGAACTGACGGCGGATACGAGCGTAAGCACCAGTTGCGAGTGCCGCTGTTTTGATACCACCTGTTGAGTTCGAAGGTAGTGTAATGCCACGACCAACAGACAAACATTCAACAAGCATACGCCAACCTTGGCCTGCCATTTTCTGACCACCAATAATGAAATCCATTGGTACGAAAATATCATTACCTTGAGTTGGACCATTCTGGAAAGGTACGTTAAGTGGGAAATGGCGATTACCAATCTCTACACCTTTTAGGTCAGTTGGGATCAACGCACACGTGATGCCTAAATCTTCTTGATTGCCAAGTAAACCTTCTGGGTCGCGCAGTTTAAATGCGAGTCCTAATACTGTTGCGACAGGAGCAAGGGTAATGTAACGCTTGTTCCACGTTAGGCGCATACCTAAAACAGTTTCACCTTGCCATTCGCCTTTACATACCACGCCATAGTCTGGAATTGAGCCCGCGTCGGAGCCGGCTTCTGGGCTAGTAAGTGCGAAACATGGAATCTCTTTACCTTCAGCTAAACGAGGTAAGTAGTGATTTTTTTGTTCTTCAGTACCGTAGTGTTGAAGGAGCTCACCTGGACCTAATGAGTTAGGTACGCCAACAGTCGATGAAAGCACACCAGACACACCGGTTAACTTTTGTAGTACTAATGATTGAGCGTAAGCCGAAAACTCTAAGCCACCGTATTTCTTCTTGATGATCATCGCGAAGAACTTATGATCTTTTAGGTATTGCCATACTTCTGGTGGAAGATCCGCTAACTCGTGCGTGACTTGATAATCGCTGACCATTGCGCAGACTTCATTGACAGGGCCATCTAGGAATTCTTGTTCTTCTTTAGAAAGTTTTGGTTTTGCAATGTTGTGGAGCTTGTCCCATTGAGGTTTACCTTTGAATAGCTCGGCTTCCCACCAAACGGTACCTGCATCTAAGGCTTCTTTTTCGGTTTGAGACATTGCCGGTAAAACAGTCTTAAACAGCTTAAGCGCTTTTTGGCTAATTAATGTTTGGCGAATACTTGGAACTGCAAGTATCGCTATAGCTAATAAGTAACATAGCCAACCAGTAGTGCTGACTAGGTCAGCGACAGATAATGCAACCATTGCAGTAGTGAGTAGCAGTAAAGATTTTACTAAGCTGACTCGATGGTATAAGCAGACGCTTAATACTAGGGTCACACTAAGTAGAGAGAGCAATATGTCCATGTTTGAGTTCCTTTTCAGACATCACTTAACGTTAAGTATAGTTTTTGGTAAGAGGTCGAACCAGTCAATGTAATCAAAATATTAAATATTTGTAAAACCCCACTGTGAGTTAAAAGTGATCTCTGTAGAGTTAAAGTTCTAAAGTTGAGAGGTCGGTGATGAATTTCTGTGCAAATATTTCATTCGAACTCAATAAAGGTGGCAATCTTTTGGCTTAGGTGTCGACACTACGAAATGTTTGTGGGTAAACTCAGGTAAAAGGGATAAAGAACCCTAACTCTCAATCCGCAAGCAACATCTGCTTGAATAAAAATAAGAGATACGCCTTATGTACCAAGACCTAATCAAAAGTGAATTAAACGAAGCTGCTGACGTCCTGAATAAGTTTTTAACTGATGACCACAACATTGCTCAAATTGAAGCGGCAGCAAAGATGATCGCTGATTCTTTCAAACAAGAAGGTAAAGTACTGTCTTGTGGTAATGGTGGTTCTCATTGTGATGCAATGCACTTTGCAGAAGAGTTAACTGGTCGTTATCGTGAAAATCGCCCAGGTTTTGCGGGTATCGCGATTTCTGATCCAAGCCATTTGTCTTGTGTCAGTAATGATTTTGGCTACAACTTTGTATTCTCTCGTTACGTTGAAGCTGTAGGTCGCAAAGGTGATGTGCTATTTGGGTTATCAACGTCTGGTAATTCAGAGAATATCCTTAATGCTATTGAAGCCGCTCAAGCAAAAGGTATGAAAACGATTGCTTTAACGGGCAAGGATGGCGGCAAGATGGCGGGTTGTGCTGATATCGAAATCCGTGTACCTCATTTCGGGTATGCAGATCGAATTCAAGAAATCCATATCAAAATTATTCACATCATTATTCAGCTCGTTGAAAAAGAGATGGAATAATTAAAGTAATAGCGAAGAAAGTTGAAGCCAATTTGTCTTCAATAATGGTTTAGAACAGGGAGTAAGTTAGACCATGTGTGAATTGCTCGGTATGAGTGCGAACGTGCCAACCGATATTTGTTTTAGCTTCACAGGCCTAATGCAACGTGGGGGAAATACCGGCCCACATCGTGATGGTTGGGGGATCACTTTTTATGAAGGTAAAGGTTTCCGCACTTTTAAAGATCCGAATCCAAGCTGTGAATCGAAAATAGCGGAGTTGGTTCAAAACTACCCGATTAAAAGCTGCGCGGTCGTGAGTCATATCCGTCAGGCCAACCGTGGTGGTGTGAACTTAGAAAACACGCATCCATTTACTCGTGAACTGTGGGGGCGTTATTGGACTTTCGCTCACAACGGTCAATTGAGTGATTACGATGATTTATCTGGAGGGCGTTTTCGTCCAGTTGGCGAAACAGACAGTGAGTTATCGTTTTGCTGGTTGTTGAAGCAACTGGAAGACCGTTACCCAGAGCCGCCTCAAGATCTTGAAGGTATGTTTAATTTTGTCGCTGAGTGTTGTGACAAGTTAAAAGAGAAAGGTGTGTTTAATATGCTCCTGAGTGACGGTGAATATGTGATGACTTATTGCACCAACCACCTTTATTGGATCACTCGTCGCGCGCCATTTGGTAAGGCAAGCCTTATTGATGAAGACGTAGAGATTAACTTCCAAGAAGAGACGACACCTAACGATGTGGTGACGGTTGTGGCAACTCAGCCGCTCACCGACAACGAACAGTGGTCGAGAATGAAGCCTGGTGAGTTTGCTCTGTTTCATTTTGGAGAATTGGTCGCTTCGAACAAATACCAGCTGGTGGATGTCAAATATGCACCTAAAAAGGTCGCCAGTCAGGCACCAACTGAACCGTTATAAATAAAAAAGAGGCTGAATATCCAGCCTCTTTTTTTATTCTTCTGCGTAACCGTGTAGACCCAATTCTTTACTATCTAAAACCGCTTTTCCGTTTATCATCGATAAACGTTCTTCGATAAACCATTTACTTACCAATGGATAAATCTGATGCTCTTGCGTAAGAACTCGGCTTGCCAGTGACTCTGCATTATCATCATCAAATACTGGAACTTTGGCTTGCAGCACCACAGGGCCACCATCCAACTCTTCAGTAACGAAATGCACACTGGTTCCATGTTCGGAATCTTTGGCGTCGATAGCACGTTGATGGGTATGTAAGCCAGGGTATTTGGGTAGCAATGACGGATGAATATTTATCATCTTACCGAGATAGTGGCGCACAAATTCAGCGCTTAGGATTCTCATGTATCCCGCAAGGATAATAAGATCAGGTTGGTATGCGTCAATTTGTTTCATTAACTCTAAATCGAATGCTTCACGTGATTCGAATTCTTTAGGATTAACGGAATGTGCATCGACTTCTGATGTGCGCGCGCGCTCAAGGCCATAGGCATCGGCTTTATTTGAAAAAACAGCTTTTACAGAAGCATTAATCATTTTACTTTCGCAAGCATCTAATATGGCTTGCAGGTTGCTTCCGCTACCGGAGATCAAAACAACAATATTCTTCATGCAGGGGTCAAACTCAAATGATGGAAGGTAGGTATAAACAATGTACCTACTTAGTTTAAGGTTTTCTGCGGGCTAAATAGCAGAATGAGGACCTACGGTCCTCATTCTTTATATGTCGAAATTGAAACTAGACTTAGTTAATTTCAACTTGCTCTTCGCCAGCTTCAGCGTTAGCAATTTCACCGATAACCCAAGCGTTTTCGCCTTCTGCTTTCAGTAGTTCAACAGCTGCGTCTGCTTGGTCTTTAGGTAGAGCAACAACAAGGCCTACACCACAGTTGAAAGTGCGGTACATTTCGAATGTCTCCACGTTGCCTTTCTCTTGTAGCCAGTTGAAGATTGCAGGCCATTCCCAGCTCTTACCATCGATGACAGCTTTAGTGCCTTCAGGCAGTACGCGAGGGATGTTTTCCCAGAAACCGCCGCCAGTGATGTGCGAAATAGCATGAATGTCATGCTCAGCAATCATCTTAAGCGCCGATTTGATGTAAATTTTAGTTGGCTCTAGAAGGTGCTCGCCAATGGTGCGACCTTCAAGTTCTTCATTCTTATCTGCACCAGATACTTCTAGTACTTTCCGAATTAGAGAGTAGCCATTTGAGTGTGGGCCACTCGAGCCTACAGCGATAAGAGCATCACCCGCCGCGACCTTAGTGCCGTCGATGATGTCAGCTTTTTCTACAACACCAACACAAAAACCGGCAACGTCGTAATCTTCGCCTTCGTACATACCTGGCATTTCAGCAGTTTCACCACCGATAAGAGCACAACCAGATTGAACACAACCTTCAGCAATACCTGAAACGACATCTGCTGCAGTATCAACGTCTAGTTTTCCTGTCGCATAGTAATCTAGGAAGAATAGTGGTTCTGCACCTTGAACGATCAAATCGTTCACACACATTGCTACTAGGTCGATACCAATGGTGTCATGTTTTTTCATATCCAAAGCAAGGCGAAGTTTAGTACCTACACCATCTGTACCAGAAACCAGTACAGGCTCTTTGTATTTAGTTGGAAGTTCACAAAGGGCACCGAAGCCACCAATGCCACCCATAACTTCAGGGCGACGAGTGCGTTTTACTGCACCTTTAATACGATCTACTAGTGCGTTACCTGCATCGATATCAACACCAGCGTCTTTGTAGCTTAGAGAAGAATTATTACCGCTCACGGGATAGTCCTCAGTCTTAAGTTGGATGTGAAAACGGCGCTATTCTAACAGGGGTTAAATCAAAAAGGAAAACGTTTGCGTCAGTTTTTTTATATAGTGAAACATTCTGAAAAAGTGCGAGAAAGTGTGTATAATTGCTAGGTTTGATTAATTTTTCCGGAGTTGGACATGAAAGTTGTTGAAGTGAAACACCCACTAGTAAAGCATAAAATTGGCTTAATGCGTGAAGGCGATATCAGTACTAAGCGTTTTCGTGAGCTAGCAACAGAAGTGGGCAGTCTTTTAACATATGAAGCGACATCTGACTTTGAAACTGAGCGTGTAACCATTGACGGTTGGAATGGCCCAGTAGAAGTAGACCAAATTAAAGGTAAAAAAGTAACAGTTGTTCCAATCCTACGTGCTGGTCTAGGTATGATGGATGGTGTTCTTGAGCACATGCCAAGCGCTCGTATCAGTGTTGTTGGTATCTACCGTGATGAAGAAACGCTAGAGCCAGTACCTTACTTCAACAAGCTTGCGTCAAATATCGATGAGCGTATCGCTCTAGTGGTAGACCCAATGCTTGCGACGGGTGGCTCGATGATCGCAACTCTTGACCTTTTGAAAGAGCAAGGTTGTAAAGTGTTTAAGGTTCTTGTTCTAGTAGCGGCTCCGGAAGGTATCGAAGCGCTTGAAAAAGCTCACCCAGATGTAGAGCTTTACACTGCAGCAATCGACGAGAAGCTAAATGACAAGGGTTACATTGTTCCTGGTCTAGGCGATGCAGGTGACAAGATTTTCGGTACTAAATAATTAGCCCGATAAAATGATAATAAAAATGGCTTGATGCGGTTCCATCAAGCCATTTTTGTTTGTGGCGCACAACCCTTAGAAATTAGCTAAAGTTCGGGCGAACAGCCTTTATCTAGGCTCTTCAATTTGCGCATTATCAACGACGTGGTTGTCACCTAAATCCTGTGGGAGAATTAGGTTTAGTAGAATCGCGACAATCCCGCACAAACTCACACCCTGCAAGCTGAACTCTCCGACACCAAAAGCCATGCCTCCAATACCGAAAACTAGGGTAACGGCAACAATCACTAGGTTACGAGATTTATGTAAATCGACATTATTCTTAATCAGCGTATTTAGGCCTACTGTTGCGATTGAACCAAATAGTAGGATCATGATGCCGCCCATTACTGGTACAGGAATGGTTTGCAGTAGTGCGCCAAGTTTCCCAACCAATGCCAGTACAATTGCGATCACGGCTGCCCAAGTCATGATCACTGGGTTAAATGCTTTAGTTAGCATAACCGCACCAGTGACTTCACTGTATGTTGTGTTTGGCGGAGCGCCTATCATTGATGCAGCGATCGTTGCGACACCATCACCAGTCATCGTGCGATGTAAGCCCGGCTTTTTAAGGTAGTCTTTACCTGTGACATTAGAAATCGCGAGCATATCGCCGACGTGTTCAACAGCAGGAGCGATCGCGACAAAGACCATAAAGAAAATCGCATTGATGTTGAACTCAGGTGCGATGAATTTTGGTAAAGCTAACCAAGAAGCTTGTACGACGGGAGAAAAATCAACCACGCCATAAACTAAGCTAGCGATATATCCTGCGACAATCCCACCGAAAATCGGTAAGAGTTTTAGAAAGCCTTTAGCGAATACGCTAATTGCAATGGTGACCAAAAGTGCAATCGAAGAAATCCAAAGTGCAGCATCTGCATCAACTAACTGCACAGCACCGTCCCCTGTTTTGCCAAGAGCCATGTTAACGGCCACAGGTGCCAAACCAAGACCAATCACCATAATGACAGGGCCAACGACGACAGGAGGAAGGAGTTTATGAATAAACCCAACACCTCGAACTTTGATGATCGCCCCCATCAGCACGTAAACAACACCAGCAGCCATTAAGCCGCCCATTGTTGCACCAATGCCCCAAGTTTGTACGCCGAACATGATAGGTGCAATAAATGCAAAAGAAGACGCTAAAAAAATGGGAACGGAGCGGCGTGTAATGAGTTGGAACAAAAGTGTACCGATACCAGCACCGAACAGTGCAACATTGGGATCGAGTCCAGTAAGCAGCGGGACTAACACCAGAGCACCGAATGCAACAAATAACATTTGTGCACCCTGTAAGGCGTTTTTCATAATGATTCCTTTTCAAAGGTTAAATAAAATCGGCGGGATTTTATCACCTCGCAATCGATTGCTATGTTGTATAGATCAAACTTATACCTCTTGGTTTGTCTGATAAGAGATAAATTTCCTATATAGAGAAGGGTAAATGGAGATAATCACCAAAATTGAACGATGTTAAGCGTCTAATTATGACCGAGACATTACCTAGTCTGCTTGCTCAGTGATTCATTGTTGCTTATCATCCAAGCTCACGCTTAAAAGTTTAGGATCGGTATGCGCTATTTAGCATTGTTAATTATGAGTTGTATGGCTCTGCCAAGTTATGCATTAACACAAGTGAATATTTTTAGTTCTGAAGTTGTCATTGACGAAGAAGGCAAAGAACCAGAAGTCACGGCTCGAAAGCAAGGAATGCAGGAAGTGCTTGTTCGTGCGACGGGTAACACTGATGTAGTTAACAATGAAACGGTCCAAAAGGCGTTAAGACAAAGTGCTCAGTACCTTTCTCAAATGAGCTATGGAGAACAAGAAGAAGCGAGTACTTTGAAGATGCGTTTCAATGCAGCTCAAATCCGTTCATTACTTACTCAAGCTCAATTACCTTACTGGCCTGAAAATCGAGCCAATATTTTAGTTTGGTTAGTGGAAGAACAAAACTACGATCGTAGTATCGCGTGGGAGCATTCCGACTCCAATTTGCGTCGTAGCATTATCGAGAACTCTCAACGACGTGGACTACCAGTAACGTTACCTGTAGGTGATTTTGATGATATTACGGGTATCGCAGTATCGGATTTATGGGGCTCATTCGTTGGACCAATCAGTGCTTCTAGTCAACGCTATCCTGTTGATGCGGTGTTAGTGATCCGTTCGCAACGCCAAGGCATGCGTTGGACGTTGTATGATCAAAAACCGAACTTAATTGTGGACTCGCCTAAGACGCCTATCACTGGCTCAGTTTCCGGTAACAGCGCGACTCAAGCGCAAGCATTGATTGATGAAGTAAGTAATTACTATGCAGGGAAAAGCGCTGTAACCGTTGCTAGCGAGTCGTCGGAATCTCAATTAGTTCAGTTTATGAATGTAAGTGACGCGCAAGATTTCTTTGAACTGGAAAACGGGCTAAAGGCACTAAACTCAGTTGCAAGTTTGGATATTCTAAAAATTCAAAATAATGAAGTGACCTTTAGGATTCACTTGTTATCTTCTCCAGAAGAATTTAAAGCGGAGTTACGCCGTATTCGACAATTAGCGGAAATGGAACTAGAGGTGGTTGAACCTGAAATTGCGCCTGAGTTCGAATCACAAGAAAACACCGTAGTAGTTGAAGCGGAAGAAACGAGTAGCACTCAAAGCGAGGTGCTGTCTGAAAATCCTACCGTGAGTAGCGATGTGACTGAAAGTGAAGCGTCCAGTATTGAATCTGTCGACACACAGAGTAATGAGACAACTGCGCTCGAAACGACGGAAGTTATTTCGGCAGAGCAAGTCCTCACTTACGAGTGGATAAAGAACTAACAGATAGAAAATGAAAAATAAAAAACGCGCTCTTATGGCGCGTTTTTTTATAGTAAGAACCGTTAAAACTAGGACTTATCGAACTTAGATTTTTCTATTTTTTCAACTTCAGATAGACGCTTTAGTTTTAGCCCCATTTCTTTACCACGCCAGCGCGCATAAAGAATATTACCCGCAAAGCAAATCGTAGTTAATGCCAGCTCAACTAAGGCTAACATGCGTTCTCCCCCATCGATATATAGGATGGTTAAAGCATGTAGAAAATAGAGCATCAGAACGAAGTTTGCCCAAGCATGGGTATAGGGTTTGCCTGCGATAATGCCTGGTAAAGTTAACAGTAAAGGAAACGCCCAGGCTCCGGCAAGCACCATACTGCTTAAGTGAGGGTGAGGTGATAGGCTTAGCTGCCAAACCAATACCCAAGCTAATAAGGATAAATTACCAAACAGGGCTAGAAAGCGAAATTGTCTGGTTCTTGGTGACATGTCCATTAAAGATTGATTTCCTTTTGATTCATTGCAATACGAGCAAGTCGCTTCCCCATTTGCTGCGCCAATTCTATTTCATCTTTTGTCAAAGATGTGGAGTGTCCAACGCTGCTTGCACCATACGGTGTTCCACCAGACTGGGTGGAATGAAGGGTAGGCTGGGAGTAGGGAATACCAAGTATTAGCATTCCATGGTGCAACAATGGCGTCATCATACTTTGTTGGGTCGTTTCTTGACCTCCGTGCATTGATGAAGACGAAGTGAACACACAAGCGGGTTTATCAATTAAATCACCGTTCACCCAAAGCGGAGTGGTGGTGTCCCAAAAGTGCTTCAACGGACCTGCCATATTGCCAAACCAAACGGGGCTGCCCATTGCGAGTCCATCACACACTTTTAAATCATCAACAGAGACAATGGCTTCTTGTGGAGCTGGGGCATCCGGTGTGATTTCTTCCACAGTTCGCAATATCGCTTCACAGTGAGGCATTGATTCAATGCCTCGGGCGATCTGTCTTGCAAGTGAGCGCGTACTACCGTGCCGGCTATAGTAGAGAACAAGGATCTTAATGTTCATTGGAACTAGAGGATCTCAAGTACTTGTTCCGGTGGACGGCCGATTTTCGCTTTACCGTTTGCCACCACGACTGGGCGCTCAAACAGTTTTGGATTATCTGCTATTGCTTGAAATAGCTCTTCATCAGTAACGCTTTCAGCACCAAGGTTTGCCTCTTTGTAGTCGGCTTCCTTGGTACGCATCATGTCACGCACTGACTCGAACCCCAACTGAGAATACAAAGCTTTGAGCTCAACAACCGTTAGCGGTGTTTCTAGGTACTTCACGATCTCTGGTTGGACACCATTCTCTTCTAAAACTGCAAGTGTTTGACGGCTTTTTGAACATCTTGGGTTGTGGTAGATCACGACTGACATGAATTTCTCCTAAATTGTAATACGTCCGTAGATGGCTGTTGGTTATTGCAAAGCCAAGAAGCGATCGCGTTGAATCATGAGTTGATCAATTCGTGCATCGTATCTAGCTTGCTTTAAGCTGCCTAATTCTGCGATTTGGCTGGCTTGGGTGTAATACTGAATGGCTTTATTCCAATTAGCTTGCAGAGCAAGGATTTCAGCGCGAGCAGCGAGATCCTCATCGCTATTCGCCAAGCTGATATTGGCTTTAGACAGTAAATGCCAGCCATTAGTATCGTTTGGATTATCGTGGGTATAGCGCTGCAATACCTTAACACTTTCCTCAAATTGCTCATCTTCTAGCAAAGCGTTGGCGTAGTTAATGGTTAATACCGGGTTGTTGGGTTTGCGAGTAAGCGCGGATTGCATTTCCTTAATCGCTACTTCTGGCTGTTTTTGAGCAATATGAAGATCTGCCAAAGCGTCTAAGTAAAAAGAGTTCATCGGATCATTTTGAATGAGCTTACTCAAAATAGGCTCGGCTTTGTCTAATTGCTTGGAGTCTAGATAGACAAGCGCTTTCCCGTATTCAAAAGATGGTGCGATAGCTGGCGTCGCTTTTTTACTTCTACGTTCAAACCAATCCATTGCCGCGTCGCTATTGATGCCTGCATAGCGAGCAACGATTCTTGCTCGTGCTAAGTGGTAGTCCAGCGAAGGCGCAACACGAAGAGGTGGGTAATTTTGCGCGCGCTGACGAGAATCGGTAATACGAGCTTCTGGTAATGGGTGACTTAGGAGCATTGGCGGAGGTGTACTCGCATATCGGTATTCATCCGCAAGACGGCCAAAAAATCGTGGCATGGCGTTAACGTCAAAGCCGGCTTTTGCCAGTGTATTAATGCCAAATCTGTCGGCTTCTTTTTCATTACTACGTGTGTAGTTAATTCGGCTTTGCATATTACCAGCAGTGGTTGCTGTGATTGCCGCTATTCCGGCTTCTGGTGCAGCGATCGCAAGCAGTAAGCCACCGACTAATGCGGCCATGGTAGCTGGAGAGCGACGGGCTTGATCTTCCATACTTCGAGCAAGGTGGCGCTGAGTCACGTGCGCGATTTCGTGCGCAACAACAGAGGCCAACTCGCTTTCTGTCTGAGCGTGCAAGAATAAGCCAGAGTGAAGCGCGACATAACCACCGAAGAAAGCAAACGCGTTAATGTTACGGTCGCGAATCATGAAAAATTGAAACGGTGTTTTTACGTCATTAGCATTCGCGACCAAACGATGGCCTAAATTGGTAATGTACTCATTTAGAACTGGATCATTCACGATTGGTTGGCTGTTCCTTAAAATCCGCATGTAAGCATCACCATAGATAAGCTCTTGATCTATGGTTAGCGTTCCGCCAGCTGCGGTACCAATGTCAGGTAGAGCTGGGCTATTGGCGAAAGTCGGTGCGGGTGTACTTAATGCAGCTGCGATACAAAGGCAAACTATGGAACGTGTGCGTTTAAACATATTGGTCAGTGGTACTCCATTTCTTCTGACATTAAGACAAGGATATTGCGAATTGGTTTCTTTTATCTAACTTCAGCTTATTATTGACGCACATTATCTCGACGCTAAATGTGATAGAAAGGTGTAAGGCTTTCAAAAACACATTACAATAAGCTCTTATAATAAGCATCGAGCTCAAGAATGAAACCAAATATTCTAGATTTACGCCAGGAGCGTTGTCCTATGGCGTTATTATTAGCCAAACGTCACACCGCACGGTTAGAAGTTGGTCAATCATTGTCAATCTATATGGCTGACCAGAGCTCCATAAAAGACACCATTAACTTCCTTAAGAGACAGGCGTTTGTCGTCGAAAGTGAAGCTAACTCAGAATATCACCACATCAAAGTTTTGAAAAAGGAACCGCAGTCCAATGCTTGAAATGGTCAGTCGTTGGTATAAACGACGTTTTTCCGATCCACACGCTGTCAGTCTGGTTGCAATCATTCTTTTCGGCTTCATTACAATTTACTTCTTTGGTCATTTGATTGCGCCATTGCTTGTCGCGATCGTATTGGCGTATTTACTTGAGTGGCCTGTCGCGCAGTTGCAACGCTTAGGCATACCTAGAACGCCATCTGTCATGCTAGTTATCTTGATGTTCTTTAGTTTGATGTTGTTGGCATTGTTTGGTCTTGTCCCGACTATTTGGAATCAAATTGGTAACCTTATCAATGATATTCCTAGCATGTATGGTGGGCTGCAGAAGTTTATCTCTACGATCCCTGAACGTTACCCAGAGTTAGCTAACCTACAAATTGTCGAATCCGTGGTTTCTAATGCGAAGAATAAAGTATTGGGTATGGGAGAGAGTGTAGTAAAAGGCTCTCTTGCTTCATTGGTGAGTATTGCAACACTTGCTGTGTATCTGATTTTAGTGCCACTGCTTATCTTCTTCTTGTTGAAAGATAAGGAAGAAATGATTCAAATGGCGAGTGGGGTATTGCCACAGAACCGTCGTTTGGCAACGAAAGTTTGGGTTGAGATGAATCAGCAAATCTCAAACTATATCCGCGGCAAAGTGGTTGAAATCTTGATTGTTGGTGGAGTGAGCTACATTACGTTTGCCATTCTAGATTTACGTTATTCGGCATTACTGGCGGTCGCTGTGGGGCTGTCTGTCCTCATTCCTTATATTGGCGCGGCGGCTGTTACTGTTCCTGTTGCGATTGTTGGTTTATTCCAGTGGGGACTGACGCCTCCATTTTACTGGTTACTATTGGCTTACGGCATAATCCAAGCTTTGGATGGTAACGTGTTAGTGCCGGTTCTCTTTTCAGAAGCGGTTAACCTTCATCCGGTCGCAATTATCGTGGCTGTACTGGTGTTTGGAGGACTGTGGGGCTTCTGGGGGGTATTCTTTGCGATTCCTTTGGCCACGTTAGTTAAAGCTGTATGGAATGCATTGCCAAGTAACGAGCATCACGAACTCATAGAATAATGTGAGACGTCCTATCAAATAAAAAGCCCGAACTGAGAGTTCGGGTTTTTTTGTTGTTGGCTTGAAGGCGAACGAAACTAATTACGCTTCGTTTTGATTAAAGTAACCAAGAACGACTTCATGGTGAGTCTTTGTTTTGAATTTATTGAAGACATGCTCAATCACACCTTCTTCGTTGATAAGGAAGCTGATTCGATGAAGTCCATCATACACTTTCCCCATGAACTTTTTCTCGCCCCAAACACCAAACTGCTCAGCCACTTGATGATCTTCATCTGAAAGTAAGTCGAAGTTTAGTGACTTCTTCTCAATGAAATTAGGAAGGCGTTTAACAGGGTCGATACTTACGCCCAGTACTACAACATTAAGAGCATCAAGTTCAGCTTTGATATCACGCAGCCCTTCCGCTTGAACAATACAACCTGGAGTCATGGCTTTTGGGTAAAAGTAAAAAAGAACTTTTTTACCTTTGAAGTCATTTAATGAAACGGTTTCACCGTTTTGGTTGAGCAGTGAAAAAGCTGGTGCTGGGGTGCCGGCTGTCAGCGTATTCATGAGATTTCCTTTTTATAGACTGTTTTTAATGAAGTTTAGTGAGCCTTGTACTGAAAGCTCCTGACACAACGCGTTGAATTCTTCTTGTAGTTGCATCAAATTACAATCTGAGTGAACAGATGCCGTAATAGAGATATGAAATTGGTCGTTGTCTAGCTGTACTTTTGATTTATTGATGGTTTGTGCGCTTAACGAAGCTAGGCCTATGTTTCGGTCCGCAAAAAACTGGGTGAATTTTTCGGTCAGCCCAACTTTGTCATCAGACTCAACAAAGACTTCAAGCGTGTATGAGTTATCAACCTGATCATGGGGAGAAGTACGCTTCATGATGGTAATTAGGTCATGCTCTTGTCCAAGTAGCGGTAGCGTGGTTTCCACTCGAGTAATGTTATTCGCTTTACCGGAAAGTAACATGATGAGGGTGAACTCTTCACCGAACAATGCAATGCGGCTATCGATGATGTTACAACCTGACTCCGTTACTAAATGGACGACTTGGTTGCAGATTCCTGGGCGGTCTGTGCCCACTGCTGTGATTACTAGATGCTGAGTCATAAAATCACTTCTTTATTTTTTCCATAATTCCATGCATGGTAGCACAGATATTGTGAACAATAAGTGCATCAAATTGGCTTTTTGTGTTATTCCTAGTATCAATATTTGGCTCAGTTTTAAAATTACTTAGAATTGACATGATAGTGGCGAAGGCTTCTAGAATAGGGCTTCGCTACTCATTTATCACATTTTTAATGCCCAGAGGTGTGAAGCCTCTAACATCCGGCACTATTTCATCCAATTGTACTACGTAAGCCGCTTTAATCTCTTGTGTTTATCAATCGCCTTACAGTACCATGCAAAAAGAATCAATTTAGGGAGATAGACATGTTTTCAGGAAGTATCGTTGCGTTAGTTACACCATTTAATCCAGACGGTGAAGTTGATTTTGACAGCTTGAAAAAGCTTGTTGAGCATCATGTGGCTGCTGGTAGTGATGGTTTGGTTGCAGTAGGTACAACTGGCGAGTCTGCTACATTAACTGTTGAAGAGCATGTCAAAGTTGTGACTAAGATGGTCGAGTTTTCGGCGGGTCGTATTCCAATTATTGCAGGCACTGGTGCTAATGCGACACACGAATCTGTCACTTTTAGCCGATTGCTAAACGGTTCTGGTATCGCTGGCTGTTTAAGTGTGACTCCTTATTACAACAAACCGACACAAGAAGGTTTGTACCAACACTACAAAGCTATTGCTGAAGTCAGTGATGTTCCTCAAATCTTATACAACGTACCTGGCCGTACGGCAGTAGATTTACTTCCAGAGACAGTGGCTCGCTTAGCTAAAATCGAAAACATCGTTGCACTAAAAGATGCGACCGGTGATTTAGATAGAATTGCAATTCATCGTGAACTTTGTGGCGAAGATTTTATCTTACTAAGTGGCGATGACTTAACTGGCCTTGAATTTGTTAAACGTGGCGGCGACGGCGTAATTTCGGTAACGAATAACGTTGCGGCGGCAGATATGGCAACCATGTTTAAATTGGCAAAAGAAGGCAAGTACGAAGAAGCGGAAGCTATCAATGAGCGTTTAATGCCTCTTCATAAAAACTTATTTGTTGAATCTAACCCAATCCCAGTGAAGTGGGCTGTTCATAAAATGGGTTTGATTGCGGAAGGTGGTTTACGCCTACCTCTGACTGAGTTGTCAGAGCCCGCTCAGCCTGTTGTTGCTCAAGCAATGACAGAAGCTTGCATCTACTAATTAGTTGAAAGTAGTGCCGGAGTGTCACTTCGGCATTTAGGAGTATAAATGAAGTATTCTCACCAGCTAGTGATCGGTTCACTGGCTGTTTTTGTTCTTACAGCATGTTCTGGCAGCGCTTCTCAAAGACGCCAAGCAAAAGATGATTTTGAGTATTTAGAAACGCCAGAGTTTTCACAATGGCAATTACCTGAAGATGCCGTTCCTCAGTTCTATCCAAACTACGATATTCCTGACGGTGAATTCACCGGTGGTATTGGTAAGCAAGTCGACATTCGACCACCTCAGCAAGTGCTTGAGCTAATCCCAGGAGCTCGTTCAGAGCGTCGTGATGGTGAAGTAACGCTATGGTTACTGAGAGAGGAAGAAGCGGCTAAAGTATGGAAAACAGCATTAGACATGCTTGAAAACCGTAATATCGAGATCCGTGAACAAACTGACTCTCAAGTTGAAACTGGCTGGGTTTCTTGGGAATCAGAAGATGAAGAAGTGACGATCGGTAGCCGTTATTCGATCGAACGCTTTGAAGCGAATAATCGTCATGGCTTTAAAATTAGCCTGATTGATTGGAAAGAAGGGTCTGAAATTAAGCCTGTGACAGCAACAAATAAAGAGCGCTACAACGCCTTTATGACAAACCTTGTTACGGCGAAATACGATCAAGACTTGCGTGAAGAAGCTGCATTGAAAGCTCAGGAGTTGGTAAAACAAATTCCAATTTCGATGGGTTCTGACCGCAGTGGTTTCCCGGTAATTATTGCTCGCGCGCCTTATAATGTTCTTTGGCAACGACTACCTGAGTTATTGCCGTCGATGGGTTTTACTCTCGAAGAGCGTAACCAGTCTCAAGGTACTGTTAAGGCCAAATATGCGTCACCAGATGATGAGTTCTGGGAGCAAATTGGGGTGAAGCCAATTGACCTAAAAGGTGGCACGTATACCTTCTTATTTGGTGATTTAGGTAACCGAACGTCGATTAACGTGACAGATGCCGCTGGCAAACCTGTAGAAGAAGAGCTTCTTAAGTCTCTTGTTCCGGTATTAGCAGCAGTGGTCGATGAAAGTAAAGATAACAAGTAAGCTGGTTATGTAATAAAAAAGAGGACTTTAGGTCCTCTTTTTTTATTTTTCTTTGTTGAGTTCGGCTTCTTCCGCTCTTCTTTTTCTATCAAGCTCTGTCAGGCGTTCAAGGTCGCTTTTGTGCTTACGCTTTTCTACTTGCTTGAATTTCATATTGGCAGTGTACTTTAGAGCAGCAATGTTACCGATCACTACACTGACTAATATCAGGCTAATGACCCAAGGGTTAGTCAAAAACTCCATACCGCCTCCTAATCGCTAATGTTTGTTACAAAGCGAGAGTAGATTGTCTCTAAATTACTTATAACTATATCTTGGCCTAAAATTGGCTTTAGAGCCAATTGCTTTGTTAAGACTTGGACTGAAAGTGTTGATAAGCAGAACGTCGCGGTTTCCCTATGGCTAATATGCCAAGGTTCGATAGCGACACCGCCTAAATCTTCTCTGTATGGAAAATAAAACCCATGTCGCTCTAGGTTGGCACGCAGCCACTGATAAAACTCTTGCTGATGGCCCTTTTGGTATTCCCACGGTTCCAATTTAAGTTGAGTATCATTAGGGAGTAAATTTCGAGCAAATACATCGAAATCGCAACCCCAATGATGGCGACTAGCACCAGGAAGAGCGGACCATCGTAAAATAGAAAATAGTTTCTCTTGGTCATCTAAAGAGTCAGCCTTAATAGGCTGACTGTGAGAATCCAAAATGGGTGTTTTACCTGAAAATTTATTATTCCAGATTAATCGTTGTCTTTCGAAATCTCGAAAACCACTGGCGACCTCGAGTTTAAAGCTGGCAGACTGAGCAGCATCGACCAAACTTAACAAATCTTGCTCAACCTTAGGGTGGACTAGGAAAGACTTACTTCCCACCATTACATCGGTTAGGTGACTTTGTGTTTGGCCAGTGAGCTGCTCTGGAGTCATGCTATTTCCCAAATAAGTTTTGAAGCGTTTGCTGGTACATCTTGGTTAACTTCTCAAGATCATCCACTTTTACGCACTCATTAACTTTGTGAATGGTCGCATTAACAGGGCCTAGTTCGACAACTTGTCCGCCCATGCGCGCAATAAAGCGACCATCGGAGGTGCCCCCAGTCGTCAGTAAGGCTGGTTTTACTTCATTAACACTGTCGACAGCATCGACAACAGCATCAAGTAATGCGCCAGTGTCGGTTAGGAACGGGTCGCCATTGAACGTCCATTTCAAGTCGTATTCAAAATCGTACTTGTTCAACGTAGACGTTACGCGCTCAACAATCTTGTCGTTACAAAGTTCAGTACTGAATCGTAGATTGAATTGAACATTAAACTCACCAGGAATGACATTTGATGCTCCTGTCCCTGCACTTACGTTTGGAATTTGGAAGCTTGTTGGTGGGAAGTAGTCATTACCTTTATCCCACTCTGTCGTTGCTAGTTCATTAATCGCGAGCAATGAACTATGAACCGGGTTATTTGCTAGGTGCGGGTATGCAACATGGCCTTGAGTACCTTTAATGGTTAAATCACCAGTAATAGAGCCTCTACGTCCATTTTTAACCACGTCACCAACGTGTTCTGTACTTGATGGTTCACCAACGATACACATATCGATATTTTCACCGCGAGCCATCAATGTTTCTACTACTCGAACAGTACCATTGATAAATGGACCTTCTTCATCAGATGTGATTAAGAAGCCAATAGAGCCATCGTGATCCGGGTTTTCAGCGACAAATTGTTCTACAGCAACAATCATTGATGCCAGTGAGCCTTTCATATCTGCGGCGCCACGGCCATGGAGGTAATCGCCCACCATTGTTGGTTCAAATGGTGGAGTATCCCATTGCTCTACAGGGCCAGCAGGCACCACGTCGGTGTGACCTGCGAAAGCAAATAGTGGTCCTTTTGTCCCGCGACGAGCCCAGAAGTTAGTCGTGTCTTCAAACACCATGACTTCAATTTCAAAACCGATGGCTTTTAAGCGGTCAATCATTAAATCTTGGCAACCTGCATCTTCTGGTGTTACCGATTGACGGCTAATAAGATCTTTTGCCAGAGCCAAAGTAGGGCTATCTGTCATCCTTGAGTTCCTTAAATGTGTATCTAAAAATTATGAAAATATGGTGGTGTATTGATCAGCTTTGAATCCAATATGAAATTGTTCGCCAACTTTTAAAATTGGACGTTTGATCATCGCTGGGTTTTCTACCAATAAAGGAATTGCTGAGCTTTCGCTTAGCGTGTCTTTTTGTTCTTGGGTTAACTGGCGGTATGTTGTGCCACGTTTGTTAACGACCAGCTCCCAGCCTAGTTCAGAACAAAATGTTTGAACTAACGCTTCATCAATGCCTTGCTTGCGATAGTCGTGAAACTCAAAGGCAATGTTTTCAGCTTCAAGCCACTTTTTTGCTTTTTTGATTGTGTCGCAGTTTGGAATGCCGAACATAGTGATCGTCATGATTCTTCCTTTTGGTGATACTTTTCATTGTTATCGCTAAATCCTAACAGGAAGCCGAATTACAACCAAATTCGATGTGTAATATTTTACGCAATGAAAAAAAAGAGTAAGAAAATGTCACTTTCGGAGAGTTATTGATCAGCCTCAACACCTTTTAGCCCAAAAAAGAAATAATGACTCGGCACAGTTATAGGAGGTGTCAATGGAGTTGAGTCCTGTTTTTGCAAGGCGGCTATATTTAGCTTTGTTAGTGGAAAGCCTTGAACGGCCAAACGTGCCAAAACTCATCGAGAAAACGGGGTGGCCTCGTCGTACTATACAAGATGTACTCAAGGCATTACCGGGGATTGGTATTGAACTTATGTTTGTTCAAGATGGGCGGCGTCACAATGATGGTTACTATCAGTTATCTGACTGGGGGCCATTTGATAGCCAATGGGTGATCGAACGTAAAACTGATATAGCAATCAGTCTTGGATTTAGTGCATAAGCCAGCGAAAGCTGGCTTTTCTTTGGATGCTATTCCCGGTTAGGGCAATCGTAAGCGACACCGAGAATGGTAACCGACGTGGCAAAGTCCTGTGGAATAGAGAAAACCACGGTATTGGCTTGAAGTGACAGCGCATTATTTTTTACTTCGTTGACTGCGCCCTGGACTAAAGTATCGTTTGGGAAGAATAGATAACTATACCAATGCCCCTCACTGCCAGTGACCTCTCCTAGAAAGCGACAATCCGTAATATCCAAAGAGCCATGCAAATCGAGTTCGATGTTTTTTGCGTCCGCATGCATCGTTTTTGTGGGAGTTGTACACCCAATTAACGTAAGAAGTGTGAATATTAGAGATAGGGGTCTAAACATGGTTAAGCTCCTATATTGGACTGCTCTTATGATGAGAAGGTTAAGTAAGCAGCGAACGCTACCCAGCTCGCGATTAGTAAAATCCACGGTAGCTTAGCAGAATTTGACTGTGTAGGCGTTATGACTTCTTCGCTAATGGTTTCAGAACTATTCTCTTGAAGCTTTGCTTTCTGTTGCTTCTTTTTGGCTTTGTCTGCTTGTCGGTTTCTTTCTTTTTGTTGTTTCTTATAAAGCGCAATGCCTTTTTCAATACCTTGAGCGATGAGTTTAGTTTGCTCTTTTGTTTGGCTAGGCTTTTGAGTCGCTTTTGCAATTTTCATCGCTTCCTGTTGAGATTCAACAGAGGGCGTATTCGTTTTTCTTTTCATACTTCTATCGTAAAGTCGTCAGGGAAGTGTTTAAGATACCGCAATTTCTACCCAAATATCAGGAAATTGCGCTAAAGTGTTTTTTTAATTTTTTAGTGAAGTTTTTTGTGCGTTATTCCATCGAACAATATGATAAGAACGGCTTTCTCAAAGCACCCATTATGCTTTGGCTTGGTTGGATGTTTTTAGCTAAGGCTTGGGTCGTTTTTATTGTTGCCGGAGCAAGTAGGGACTCTGGAGCCAAAATACTTGAAATCGTTTACCCTGACCATTCTATGTTATATCTAGGTATCGCAATGGGAATACCTAGTATTCTACTAATGTGGCTGATAGGGCTAAGAAATGCTGATAGAAAGTGGATTAACCAGATTACTCGATGGGGAAGAGAAGTCACATTATTAGTGAGCGTATTGCAGTTGGGTCAGACCGCTTATCACGTTTACTTAGAAAACGGGGCATTTCGTTGGTCGAATGCGGTAGCGCTTGTCATACTACTGTGGCTATCACTATATCTATTTAAGAGCCGAACGGTTAGAGACTGTTTTGTCATTCCTAGCTTGGCGGCCGAAGAATCAAAAAGCGAATGATCGTTGTCAAAGCGCGATAATTATAAATAACTACACTGGCAAAAAAAGTAGAGGATTTCTTATGTCACAAGCTCAATCTGCAATTTTACCTGAAGCAGGCCCTTTTGCTCTTTATACTCAATTAAAAGTCACTAAACAGGCGGCTGAAGTATTAGCTCACCTGCAATCTTTACCTCAAATTGTAAATGAGCTTAATGATGCGCAGCCTGGTTCTGAACTTACGCTGTCGATCGCTTTCTCCAAGCAGTTTTGGGTGAACTTTGAACAGGTTGCTCCTGTTGAGCTTATCGACTTTCCTGAGCTTGGAGAGGGTGAGATTCATGCCCCTACGAGTAATGTCGATGTCTTGATTCATTGCCATTCAAACCGTCACGATTTGCACTTTTATGTATTAAGAAAGTTACTAGCTGAAGTGTCAGAGTTTGTTGAAATAGTCGATGAAACTTATGGTTATCGTTATCTAGATTCTCGAGATATGACTGATTTCGTTGATGGAACCGAAAACCCTAAAGCACAACAACGTGAAGAGGTTGCTATCGTTAAAGATGGTGAGTTTGCTGGTGGTAGTTATGTCATGGTTCAACGCTTTATTCACAACCTTCCGGCTTGGAATCGCCTCAATGTAGCGGCGCAGGAGAAAGTCGTTGGTAGAACGAAACCAGATTCTATCGAGTTAGAGGATGTGCCTGCGGCATCGCATGTTGGGCGTGTAGATATTAAAGAAGAAGGCAAGGGGTTAAAGATTGTACGCCATAGTTTGCCTTATGGTTCGGCTTCTGGTGAGCATGGCTTGTTGTTTATTGCGTATTGTAACAACCGCCACAATTTCGATGCCATGTTAGAGAGCATGTATGGTGTTACGGATGGTAAAACCGATCAGCTACTGCGATTCACTAAAGCTGTAACTGGTGCGTATTTCTTCGCTCCTTCTACTTCTATGCTGGGCGCGCTAACAATCAAATAGAGCTTTACGGATAACGTTTGAAATACAAGATTAAAAAAGGAGCATTTATTGCTCCTTTTTTGTTTAAGAAAAATCGCAACCTGCCGATAAAAACATAACTGAAAATTGTAAGTGACGTTTTGAATGGCAATAACTGTTAATACGAATGTTTCTGCATTGGTCGCACAGAGGAATCTCTCGAGTGCTACGCATATGCTGAACCAATCCTTGGAGCGTTTAGCTTCAGGGAATCGAATTAATAGTGCAAAAGATGACGCTGCAGGACTGCAGATTTCTAATCGCCTAGAATCACAAATGCGAGGGCTGGATGTTGCTGTCCGCAATGCGAATGATGGCATCTCTATCATGCAAACGGCAGAAGGGGCGATGAATGAAACCACGAATATCATGCAGAGAATGCGTGACTTATCACTCCAGTCGGCCAATGGTTCAAACAGTCAATCAGAGCGAATCGCTTTACAGGAAGAAATCTCTGCTTTAAATGATGAATTGAACAGAATTGCTGAAACGACCTCTTTTGGTGGAAAAAAGCTTTTAAATGGGAGTTTTGGCAGTACAGCATTTCAAATTGGTGCTGCGTCTGGAGAAGCCGTACAAGTTGAACTCAAAAACATGCGGACCGATAGCCTAGATATGGGGGGCTTTAGTTATATTGCCAATGGCATAGCTAATGATAACTGGTCGGTATCTAGCGGTAAGCGCGAACTCTCTATGAGTTTTATTGACCGGTTTGGTCAAGAACAGACGCTTTCCATAGAAGCAAAGGTTGGCGACGACATAGAAGAAGTTGCAACTTTTATTAACGGGCAAACGGATCTCGTCTCTGCGTCTGTTAATGATAAAGGACAACTTCAAGTCTATATGTCAGGCGAAGAAACATCAGGGACGATTTCATTTTCAGGCGGGTTGGCCGACGAGCTTTCAATGTCATTAAGTGCTTACGAATCAGTAGATAACATAGATATTACCGATGTGGGTGGGGCGCAAAGGGCTGTGTCTATATTAGATACCGCTATGAAGTACGTTGACAGCCATCGAGCGGAGTTGGGTGCATATCAAAACCGTTTTGGTCATGCGATCAATAACCTTGAAAATGTCCACGAAAATCTTGCATCGTCGAACAGTCGTATAAAAGATACTGACTATGCCAAAGAAACAACTCAAATGATCAAGCAACAGATCCTCCAGCAAGTTAGCACTTCAATCCTAGCTCAAGCGAAGCAGGCTCCTAACCTTGCTTTGACTCTGTTAGGGTAGTGATTCGCCGTCGACACCGATCTTAATTACTTTAGCGATATTTATAATAAATTTTGAATTATAAGCTTTTCATCACACATACCTATCTATCTGCGTCTTTTTACAAATTTATTTAAATAAAGCCCTAAAGAATCCAAAAATACCGCCGTTATAAAAAGTAACTTTGAGAGAACTACTTGGTTTTCCGAGACGTCGGAAACCGCTACACCGGAAAATCAATTGGAGAAATC
>NZ_JBHZSF010000004.1:0-38185 GCF_043642225.1 Vibrio profundi
AGGGTCGTCTGGTGATACAAACGGTTCACTCTTATCGCGGTGAACAGCGCTTCATGCGACTTCACGTCGCACGGACAGAAACGTGTTAGCGAATAAGGCGAATTAATACAATTTGCTTGAGTGTTCGTAATCCAAAAGATATGAATATCTTCCTTTCTATTGATATATCGTAGCTCCTTCGAACACTTCACCTTCCTCAGGGTCTAACGCAATAGCCACACTGTGGCGCGCACGAGTCAACGCTACGTATAGTCTCGCACGAGTGGGATTCTTAAGTAATTCTGGTCGATCGGGATTACGTATCCAATTAACCATATCCTTGGTCGGGTAAATAAAAGCTCTATCAACAGTCAGCCCTTTAGACTCGCCAAAGTTCATAACTTCATACGATGGATTAACTTTGGATCTAGCGTTCCAGCGAAGTTGCATTGGCTGATATGTCTTTAAGTATTCTGAACAAAGGTGCTTAGGGACGATGAAAACCCCTTGGTGCAGGATTTTTTCTCTTCGGCAGTCATTGCACTGGCATGCATCAACAGCTTTAAATTGGGGGTAGAGTTTAGAAGAGTAGTCACAAATATCCTGATAACAGCGGTGTGATTTATTCAGTGTTGTTTCATCAACTTCGCAAGATATCCGTTTACCCAACGTTTTATCAGATGTCACAAATCCTTTGATATTCCCGTTTCCATAGTCGGAATACTTAGTTGTATGGTGAGTCTTATAGGTAACTTGTCTTGGGTCTCCAACTAACATAACCTCTGATTTTGACTTAAATAGAAGCTTGATCAACTCTAAATCAAACCCAGCAAGATCTTGCACTTCGTCTATAAAAATCATGTCATATAGGGATGATATTCGGTTAACTACTGCTTGCTTGCTTGCTTTATTGGCTTCAAAACAAAACTTGGATATCTTATCGGAGTAGACCTTGAAGTCTTTAGTGAAGTAATAATTCTTGAAGTTATCTTTTTCTGACCAGTATACACCTTTACCATCCTTGTTTTTATACTTAAGGCCAGAGCGCGTATTAACCAGAATAAACCCAATACTTTCATTCACTATAGAGTCATTTAATTTGCACTGATATGGCCTAACCCAATGCTTAAGAAGGAATGAAAACCATGTGATAATCGTGACATTAGGCGGTACAGTTCTGACTTCTTTAACAAACTTATCTCTAATTTCCTGCTCATTTGATTCAGTGTAAGTTGTTATCAAAATTGACTTATTAGGATTTTCTATTGCCGTTTTAACTAAAAGCGTTGTTTTCCCAGATCCTGCAGCAGCAATTACAAGGCGATTGTTATTCATTACACCACTCCACTGCTTTAGTGATGTATTCTGGATAGCTAAACTTATCTTTTGATTCAAAAACCTTTAGAGACCAACTGGTTTTTTGTGTTTGTAGCTTTGCTGATAGTTTTTCAACGGTATTAAACGCCTTCACATTCAATTCAAGGGCTTTGCATAAGGCGGGTAATACATCCTTGTTTGCATCAGCAAACTGTGGCTCAAGTGTGTTTAAGTTATTACGATCATCTGCAAAGATGGAGATGTGTGCGTGTTCAAGGTAATCCTTATACTTTTTGGTGATCGTATTGTCGTAATTACCATCGTTATCAGTGATTACTGCCACTTTTTTATCAATTTTGTCAGCTATTTCTAAAAAGCGTTTGAATGTAAGTTTTACAGATATCACATCAAAACCATGCTCGATAGGCAATACTCCGTTATTTGCATCCATATAAGCTCTTTGAAAAATTAATTCATCGGAATCACCTTCAACGAGCACTGCTTTTTTACAAAGAATCAGGCGTAAGGTTTGATAGCCCGGCAGCTTCTTAAAGAAGTCGAAAGTGTCTTTTGATAAATATGTAAACCTTGTGACTTTATGGTTATTTAGGAGAAGAAGATTTTCAAGGCCTAGTTTATTAGCTACGAAGCTGCTATGCGTTGAAATGATCACTTGCTTATCACTCACACCATCTATGATTTCTTTTAATAAGTAATTTAACTTAGAGTGCGATAAATGATTTTCTGGTTCTTCTATCAATAGTAGACTTGCTTCTTTAGTCTTTTGATGACCCAATGCAAGATTTGTTTTTATCACGCACTGGGAGCCTTTACCTACCTGATGGAACGGAATGTCTCCAAGGTAGGTCATCAAACTAGACTCCCAAGAATTTTGAGTAGAAAGATCAACAGATATATTAAGGTGTTCCCCTTGAACTTTTGACTTACTATCAATCTTCTCGTTAATTCTCTTCACTGCTTCCTCTTCAGTAAAGCTATCCTTCATTTTTCTGTATGCCTGAGATAACTTGACCTTCTCTTTGTCCTCCAACTCGTTTCTGATGATTCTTGAAATGTATACATCTGAACCATTTTGGTACTTGTTTGAGGATGAGTCGATTAGAACAGACTTAATAGGGATGCTTCTAGATGTAACTGAATCTCTATCGAAAGATGCCCATGAAACCTTATAATACTCAATAGGTAGTGTATTAAGCTTCCCTCCACTCTTTATGAGCTCAGAATACTCTTCTGCATAGGTATCATCGAATTCGACTTTGAATGACACGCCACAAGCATCACTCCGTTCTTTGTTTCCTGTTCCCCTAAATTTAGGGACACTGTCTTTGTCGAAAATAACCTCGATGCATATTTCAGGTAAAGTAGTACTACCACCATCGTTCACTTGGCCTAGATACTCAGACACCGCTTTGCAATTGAATAAATACTGGCTTAGTTCATTCTTTAGGTATTTGCCGTGTAATATTCCACTAAGAGCCAAATGAATTGCTTCAAGGATGGTTGATTTTCCTGAGCCATTATCCCCAACAAGGATATTCACACCTTTGTTAAACTCGATAGAGAACTTTCCGTAGTAACATTTATAGTTGTAAATATTAACTCTTTCGATGTACATCGCTACGTTTCCTTCAATATGCATATATAAAAAGATTACCAACTGTTACAGGATATCCTATGCGAACATGGACTCCCATCCAAAAATCACGCTAACGTATTGATATGTGAAGGAGCAAGCTTTGCAGGCTGAGTAACCGTCCGTCTCGCTAGCCCAGAAAGAGAGGCTCAATAGTCGCGGCTAGACCAAAGCCACTACAAATGAAGATTTAACGAAGCGAGAAGCCAAGCAGAGTAAACTTAGAATGGGGCAATTTTGAGTTACATGAAGTTGCTAAGCCAAGGCGTCTCTAGTACGTTTTTTTAGGGGGATGACTCTTTTCAAATGCTTTACGTCCGAAATATATATACATAAAAACGGTGCAGCTCAACTCCTGCGGATTCCTAGCTAGTTAATTGAGAATCAATATGTAAATTGAGCTTAAGTGCAGAAACGATCTAGATTTGCACTTTAAGCCATCCTTGGATGAGCCCGAGCTACGTTCCATAGAACGCTATGCCTTTTCGGATCACTTCTAGTGTCGCAACCATTTATCAGAGTCAAAGTTACCCTATCAACAGGGCTCTTTAATCCAATAGTCAGAAGGGGGGGCCCCGCACCAAATGAAATCATCTATTTGAACACTTGATTCCCCCTTTAATGCCAACTCTTTTGTTCGCGTGATTAATGCACTTGCTGGTAGCTCGTTATAACGCTCGTGATCAAATCGGTACCTCGCAATTGGCTTTCCGAATGTGTTATCTGATAACGCTACATAGCACATTGAACCATCCTTTTCGTGTGTGTTCACATAGCAAAAATAATCGTAGCCATCACTGAGTGCCCACTTTCGAAGTTCAAGAGTTAGGTATGTCCAGATGGTCTCTTGTGGCTTACTGAGCGACCATGACTCACCAAGTGACAGCGAACGATACTTTCTTGATGCCATTTCGTCTCTACCAAGCTTTGTCCTAGTGATCTGTTTATAGATTTTCGAAATATCACTCTTTGAATAGACTTTAGCTACATGCTGGGGGTAAATGACACCAATGAACGGTGAGAAGATAGCCATAACTTCCGTTTTCTGTTTTTCCGTCAAAACGTTCACATCTAATATATCGATTCCGGCACTACCAATTGGGTCATCTAACCAAACGTCGTTAAGTTTAAGGGTTCTGCCCTTCGGCTTCTCGTATTCATAAATTGTGATAGCACCCATGCTCTCAAGGAATGCATCCTTAAATTGCTCAGGGGTAATGGTTGTTGTAGAACTACCATTGTTAGGCACATATAAAAATGTCCCGTCCCTATTTGCTCTGTATTGTTCAATGCCAGCAAAAATTGCAAGTGCTCTTGTGATCGCAACATCAAGCTCATCTGCATAATGTTGGAGCGTCTGAATAACGTTCTCAAATCTAGCCGCTCTAAACATACCTACCTCACTTCATCGATAACTATCTCGCCAGTCATTTGTTACCAAACTACCTTAAATATGGTTGGTATTAACATTAATTAGTAAATGTAATCCAATCAGATTGTTAACTGACAATCAAAACTTGGTTATATTAAATAGTCATATCACCTCGCTCAACAGCACCGTAAAACTCGTCCCAATCCTGTATGTAGATATAGATGGGATGGCTGACGGTTTTACCACGCATGTATCTATCTAATGCCGCCAACGCATCAACAGATAGCGTACTCGGGTCAACTACTAGAAATGGAATTCCGTTGAATCTAAATGCTTTTAGGTTTGGTGGTGTTTTTTTTCATCTAACTACCTAATTTTTAGTTTAATATGAGGGTGTTTGGTTACTAAAAAGTAAAAAGAAAGCCCCAACCTAAATTAGAGCTCAGTATGAGAGTTGATTCAGATAGGCTTAAGTCCTATTTCTCACATTCGCAACTACCAAACAATAAGTGGAAAGTTTCATCTTCGAATAGGTCTTCAAGTATGAAGGCTTTGCCACCCCAACAATGTAACCATTTTAAAAGTTCAACAGCTCCATTAATTATATAAACCACCTCTTTTAGTTCATTCCTATAAAAATCTATTAACATGTTTGTTTCTGCTTGTTGTGATGGTTGTCTTATCTCTAGTGTTTTATTTTCGTTATCTCTCTCCCAGCGACTCATAAGAGAGGATAGTTTATAGTCAGGCACTAATTTAAGGAGCCAACGCTCATTTGTTACCTTATCTATCTCAAGTTTCGGTCTAATATTAATTTTACTTTCAAGAGCATAATATCGACTATTGATGTCAGGAATACATTTTGAAGAATTATTCCTTAATAATTCATCTTCAGTTCTTTCAAAATCAGTCGACTGAATAATATTCCAAAATCTAATTTCTTCAATTAATTTCAAATCAAAGCAATCCATCAAAAATTCTATTTTACTTTCAATGAACCTCTTATCATTCTTTGATTTTAACAGAGCTGATTCAACATAAATTTCTTTTTTCATACTATCGACGCCCCCAAAATGGGGCAATTCATTTCCCACACTTACCTTCCAAAACGATTTTTAAAGAAATGTTCCACCTGTAAAGTCAATCATCCTAACTAGCAGATTGATTTTACCGAAATCATTAACTCCAGATTAGACTCATGGCAAAGGCAGCGTGTTAAAAATCATCAGCCTTTATTTACCATTCAAGGTGCTTGTTATGGGGTTAGATGAAATCAAGAATGAAACAATATTAGCACCCAAGCCAATGCCAATTCAAGTCATTGATTTTAGTGCAATTACCATGAATTTTCGTTTACTTTTAGATAATTAACCATAAAAATATACCGGATTTTTTCAGGTTTTTTAAACATATGTAGTTTTCCTTTAATTTAATCATTGAGTTACAGAAGATATACCTTGTTTACTTTTACTTCTTTCGTGAAAATATTATGAGTTTGTAATTCATTCACACGGGGGGGGGATTTAGACAAATACACTTAAAAATAATTGCAATTACGCTCATTTTTTTAGCCAAGCGCCTTTGAACAGCACATTCGATAACAAAACAACATCGATTATCAAGCCATAATGGTAACGTTAATTTTTAAAAGTTAGGTTTTTCATATCTTTTTTTTATAAAAAAACAATGTATATATCTAAAAAATAACCCTAAAATTATTTAAGTTTATGAATTAAGAGGGTGAGTGCTATTTTACCCCGCCTTAATTACTTGACACTTATATCTACAAGTAAACATGTAAATACATAATAGTTATTAGTGTGCTAACTTTGTTCTTGTATTCGTACCGTTCGATAGCATATAGGATAAGAACTATGAGCAATAACCTAAACGTAAAATTAAAATTATCTAAAGATCTAGAGTCTAAGTTAAAAAGCATCATTCTATGTTTAGAGGAAAGAGAATTTAATAAAATCTTTGTCCACTCTATTTCACGATTTCCTAAAATTAAAAAAGGAGCTAAGAAATGAAATGCGTCGCTTATATTAGAGTTTCCTCAGAATCACAAGTAGAAAAAGGAGACTCACTGGATGGACAAAAGTACCATATAGATAAGTGGTGCAAAGAACAGGGGTATGAAATTGTAAACTACTACGAAGATGCAGGTTACAGTGCCTATAGTGGAAAAAGAAGGCCTAGTTTTGAGGAGATGCTCCAATTTATACAGAGTGAAAATCAGCATAAAAAAGTAATTGATGCAGTTGTGGTTTACAACCTATCAAGACTGACAAGAAGAGTAGAAGAACAGGTAAGATTGATCGGCATATTTAAACGATTTGATGTGCAGCTGAAATCAATAGCAGATAATCTGATAGATTGGGACTCAACGACCACTTTACTATTCAATATCTTAGGTTCCGTGAACGAACATCAGAGTGCACTAAACGGTAAGACAGTGACAGACCGCCTCTACGATACTGCAAGAAAAGGCTTCTTCACAGGAGGAACAGTACCGTTCGGATATAAATCCATCAATGCTGGAAAGACTAACGATAAACAGAGAATAAAGTTAGTTGTCGATGATAGTGAAGCTGAGTACGTGAAACAGATATTCCACTGGGCAAAAGGGGACATTTCGAATCAGCCAATGGGTGTCAAGAAAATCGCAAACAAACTCAATGAACTAAAAATAACCAACCGAATGAAACTTTGGAATAAAAACGCAATTGGGAAGCTTTTAAATAATTCTATTTACATAGGCCAATATATATATGGAAAAACCTCAAAGTATGAAGAGAAAGAGCCAATTGTAGTCCCAGTTCCTCCTATAATCGATGAGGAGCTATTTAACACAGTCAAGAAGGGGTTGAGACAAAGAGAGCTTAAGAACCGGGAGCTCGCTGCATGGAACACTAAATACCTTCTTTCAGGAATTTTAAAGTGTCCAAAATGTGGTTCAAAACTGGTTATGACGACTGGAAAGTCTGGGGGTTATAAATACTACGATTGTGGCAAAAAAATTAGAAAAGGTAAAAGCCTATGTAGCTTTAAACCGATTCCAAAAGACAAAATTGAATGTATTGTCTTAGATAAGATATTTGCTGAGGTATTCACGCCAAAGAACATTTTGGGTATTAGTAAGGACTTGAGGAAAAGGTATTCAGAGTGTTTTGCGAAAGATGCAAATGAACTCACAAGGCTTACTCGTAAGCTCAAGATAGAGGAAGACAAATTACATAGGTTTATACAAAATTTCTACAACGAGCCCACTGAAGTGCAGTTTTCATCAGTTTCCGATTTTATCAAGAAACAGGAAAAAGAAGTCCTAGAAGTGAAAAAAGCAGTCATGAAGCTTTCTAAAAATTCAAAAGAGCTCCCAATAATGAAATTCGGAGAGGCTCAAGCTCAGTTATTTTGTACTAAGCTAAGTAAGTGCTTAAGAGAATCAACTGATAGTAACGCGAATTGGTTACTTAAGAGCCTAATCACTGATATTAAGGTGGAATGGAACGAAAAAAAGAAATTGACGATACGAGGAAAGAAAATCGTACTTCTTAATTGCGTATCAAAAACAAAAACGGGAACTGATTTCTCAGTTCCCGTTTCCGTATCAAGGTGGTGGAGGGATAGGGATTTGAACCCTAGAAGAGCTATTAACCCTTGCCGGTTTTCAAGACCGGTGCTTTCGACCACTCAGCCATCCCTCCGTGTGGTGTGCATAATATGCGTAACCGATCTTCTTGTAAAGTACTCTTTTCAATAATTAAAATCGTTTGATTTAAAAATAATCATCTTGTCGATAATTAGAGCAAAGAGAGCGAACTTTGTATTAGTTTAATACGGGGCGGGCATTGATTCTCTGTACAGGGCGGCTATTGCCTGAGTAAATGGTTTTAAATTGCGTTAGTTGTTCTGATGAAATTGAAATTGGACTTTTCATCACCAGCCAGGTCACGCCTTCTGAGCAAGGAGGTGTCGTCAGAGATCCGTTGAATCGATAGTAATCTTGGTCTTTAGGAAGTAAATCATTGAGCTCTATGGACTGTGGCAAACGTGCTTTACCGGTACTCTGTGGCATTACAGACCATACTTTTTCTATAGCGTCGCTTTCTGCCCCTTCTTCTAGCATGACTCCAACAACCGCTAAGTTATTATTTTCATCCGCGTGAACCAAGTGCATTTCTAGAGGGTAAGCATGCCCTTTGATGAGGTTCTCACTTGGCGTGTGGAAGTGAAATTGCAGCAAACTAAATGTCTTTCCTTCCAAGTCGATTGTGTGGGAACCATCAATATTGACTTGAATAGTGTGGCCATTGTTAAGCACATATTGACCAGAGGAGCCGTAGTTGAACTGAATGGGATCCAGTTCGCCCTCAATGGTGTTCGATATATCGATTGGCGACTGATTAACGCCACTTTGGCAAAGCCCTTTCCAATGTTCTGGTCCTGAATCACCTGTATAACCCCATTCAGAAGCATGTGAGATAAGTGGGGTTGATAGAGCTGATATAGTAAGAATAGTTGAGACAATATTTTTCATTTTCCTAGCCTGGTATTTTTGTTGTTGGATCAACAGGCTATTACAACTTGATCAGTATGGTGGAAAAATTAGAGAAAATTCAATGCTCTGTTCCATTTATATGAAATTTGTTGGGCTTCTGTTTTATGACAATAAGAGGTAAGTCGAATGGGCTTCAATAGTAAAAGGGAAGCTCGCGCTTCCCTTTGTTTTGTTAGTCAGTCTTAGTATAAAAACGTTGCAGCTCGGTTAACCCTTGCATTAATACCGGCAGTCTAGGGCTGGTATCTTTTAAACGCTTATAATTTTGGTCATACAGTTTGTAGTTTCCAAACTTATCTAACACCGTGGTTTGCTTGCTCGTGATTAATGCGAGTTCGCGTGAATCGCCTGCGAGTACCCATTTACGTTTTCGCTCATCAAATAAGTTACGACCACTACTAAAGTCACTTGGATTAGAAGATACTCCCATTAAGTCTTGTAAGAGTGTCACAGACAAATCCAAGTGGCTTGAACGATGTGAATACTCGGCAGCAAGCTTTCCTGGCCAATGGATCACCATCGGGACTTGAAGTTGGAACTTACTGTAGTTGGAGTTTGCTCCCCAGCTATTGGTTTTCGTTTCATTAAATTCGGTGCCGTGATTGGACGTCACGATAACTACTGTGTTTTGTGTGAGGTTTAAAGCGTCGAGTTGAGCGAAAACTTGGCCTAATTTTTCATCAGCCATTTTGGCCGACTTATTATAGCCGTATTTAAACCTCTCGCTTGGCGTGAGCTCTTCACTCCCGTCAGCGTAGTTGGTAAAGTTATCAAGAGTAGTGAGCTCTAAGAAACTAAACCACGGTGATGCAGATGCACGGTTTTGAATCCAGTTTGTCCAAGCTGCAATTGCGCTATTATCATCACCAAACTCAGGTGTTTCGCTATCGTTAAACTGGAATTTTTTCCCACGGAAAATGATTTCTGAGTACAAGTTGTCATCAAAGTTATCACCACTAAAGGCGCTAAATTGGTAACTGTTCTTTTCTAGTACATCCAGTATTACAGGGCTTGAACCTTGAGCTTTTATACTGCTTGAGTAACTACTTGGTAATCCATAAAACAGCCCAAACACACCAAACATGTCGTTACTAGAACTGTAGTGGTTAGTGAATGTGATGTTTTCTTTTGCGTACTGAGTGGCGACTGGCATTAACGTTTCGTTTAGTGCATCAGCGCGAAGGTTATTCACACTCACAAGAAGAATATTCAAATCATCACCACGACGATTAAATTGAATCTCTTCGAGAGGATAACGGACTAAATCAACGTCATTTTGATTCTCTTCTAGACGCTGTAGGTATTCCTCTCTGTCCAATAAGCCATGTTTTTCCATGAAACTTTTCGCTGTCATTGGGTATGACAGAGGGAAGTTGGCTTTTTGATTGGTAATCGGACTGTAGAAATACGCATCCGCCCAGATATAAATAAGGTGGCTAGTGATAAAGCTCAAAAAGAAAACGGCAGTAAGAGGGCGGCCAATATGCTTATGAGAGAGTTTTCTTTGTTTGCGCCATACCCACTCAGATAAACCGAGTTGAAGTAAGAATATAAGAGGTAAGACGATGAATAGATGTTGCAAATCAGAGCCTATCGCAGACTCTTCATCACTAAACAGAACTTCCCAAACCACAGGGGTCAGGTGAAGGTTAATGCTTTGGTAGGCTTGCGTGTCGATTAACAATACTGTTAATCCAACGGTTGCAAAGCACACTGCGGTAAGCCGCAGTAGTTTCCTAGACGGTAGAATAAAAGTGAGCGGAAACAGCACTAATAGGTAGAGAGCGAAAACAAGGAAACCAAAATGACCAACCCAAGACACGGCCAGGTAAAACTGTCCGAGCAAGGTTTCGGGCCAAGCTGATTGAGTGATATAACGTGTACCAATCAACATCGCAGCAATGATGTTGAAAAATGCAAACCAGTGACCCCAGCCGACAAGGCGAGAAACTCGATCGCTATATGTGTTTGCGCTGTCTACCATTTATTATTCTTTTATATCCGTCAGTAAATCTTAGTGAGACTTTTTCTCTTCGATAGAAGAAACTAAAGCCTCGGCAAATTTTTCAGCAATTCCTTTGCGTTGTGAAGCAGCAACATTCTGATTTAAGACATTGGTTGCGATATTTCCAGCGATCATTAGTGAAAGCTCTGGAGAAGCATTGTGCTTAGACAGTACAGCACCTACTTCTGCTAGGATGTTTTCAACTTGCTCATCTGTGTATTTAGATATAATCGGCATAAGGACTCTAATAATGATAGTAAAAGCGGCTTATGATAACCTACTATTCACGACAACTGAAACCTGAACGATAATATTTTCACTATGAGCCTTCACCTTTCCAACGTAATTTTACATCAGCTGCGCAAGAACGATCAGGAAGAACTGATTGTTAATTATCGCGCTGAATCTTTAGCAAACGATTCATCATCTGAAAGTCTAGTGGCTGAGTTGCACCGAGTCTTCAATTCTAAAGCCGGCAAAGGCTTCGGATCTTTTACTTCAGACAGTGAATTTCAACAATGGTTGCAAGAGCTGCGCCAAGGAGAGCGAGATTTTTACGATTTCTCTCAACAAAGTGCATTGAGATTGAAGGATGAACTGTCTAAATATCCTTTCGCAGACGAGGGCACGCTTGTTCTTGCCGAGTATCAATCACTTGCAACAGATTACTTGTTCATTGGCTTGCTTCCTTCTAATGAAAGTTTGAAAGTCACAGAAGGTCTTGATATTAGCGCGACGGACTATCTTGATATCTCTAAAATGGATATTGCGGCTCGTGTTGATTTATCGACTTACGAAACAGACAAAGAATCAAATCGTTACCTAACTTACATTAAGGGTCGAGTTGGCCGTAAAGTTGCCGATTTCTTTTTAGATTTCTTACAAGCCGAAGTTGGCTTGGATGCAAAAGTTCAAAACCAAGTGCTGATGCAAGCGGTGGAAGATTTTGTTTCCGATTCTAAGTTAGAAAAGGAAGAAGCTATCAGCTACAAAAAGCAGGTGGCAGACTACTGTAATGAGCAACTGAAAGCAGGCGATGAAGTTCAAGTTCGAGAATTATCCGGTGAGCTTCCGGCAAGCACTGATGGTACGAGCTTTTTGGACTATACTAGCGAGCAAGGTTATGATTTAGAAGAAAGTTTTCCTGCAGACAGAGCCACGATGCGTAAGCTAACCAAATTCGTTGGTGCTGGTGGTGGGCTGAATGTGAGCTTTGATAGTTTGCTACTGGGCGAGCGTGTTTTTTACGATCCAGAAACGGATACGCTGACTATTAAAGGGACGCCTCCAAATTTAAGAGATCAGCTGACTCGTAATAAATCATAGTTATGATGAAGAAAGTGGCAGCAAGATAGCTGCCACTGGTTAAAGTTCAGTGGACGACAAAAGGGATAGTAAATGGAATTATCATTATCTAGATCGGAGCATGGCCCTAAGATATCTAAACCGATAATTATTATCTTTTTGATATGGCTTGTGTGTTCACTGAGTTTAATTAATCTGAGCCGCTCGCTCAGTCAATCGTTGGAGAATGTAGAAGAGCTGGGCGTTCGAATTGGAGAATTAAAGCAGTCGCTGCATTTCTCTGAACCATTAAGAGTGTTGAAAGTCGACGAGTTAGCGTTAGATGCTCAACTCATTTATTCGATTCGTTTACAGGTAGAAACTCAATTCGAAAACGCTTACTTCCTTCCTGATATTAGCCAATTACTTTACGTTACCGACCAGTTCATCGAAAAAATCAATGAGTTCACCCCAATTGAAAGCAAGATTCAATTTTTAGTGACAAATATTCGTGACTACAAAGCACTGCCTGAGAATTCAACCCAAGCCATTAATTTGTATAACTCCCTGAGTGCCGTTGTATTCGAGGCGATGTACACCGACACCCAATCATCTCCAGTAACGTACCGCACCTTTGACCGAATTTTAGGCGAGTCACATTCTTTGGCGGCTAATGAAAGCAAAGCGGTTCAAAAAATGTTGGCAGATGCTTCCTTATTACTCGGTGATTATGCTCGCCTTAATTACTTAGTTGATAGAATGAAAAAAAACTCAACTAATGAACAGATTGTATTGGTAGAAAGTCAATTTCATGATTATCAGTTTTACTTACTGTTACTTGCGATTGGTTCGAGTTTAGCTGCATTTAGCGCGATTTTTTTAACCATTTACCTAAATAGTCAGCCAAGTTTACTAAGCGACGCTTCTAGCGACAGAGAAGAGACCTCGACCGATAAAGTCTCGACTGAAAGTACATTGAGTTCTTCTACTACTAATACGCCAGTGTTGGCTTCTTTAGCTCAAGAGCCGTTAAGTGAAGAAACAGCACCTAATTTAGAAAGCTCTCAGATGCGACCTGCGCATGAAGAAGTAGAGCCCGTCACTGAATCAGTAGCGAAGAATGATGATGAACATACAAGGCCACCATCCGCTCCGCCAATCGATTTCGACGCAATGTTAGACACTCTAGATGGTGATGTAGACTCAGTGAAATTGTTGCTGGGCGTATTCATTCAAGATCATGCGAATGATGACGAAGACTTTAAAGAATTGCTCGAAGCCGATCTCGTGAAGGCAGCGCGAATCGTCCATAGTTTAAAGGGTGTAGCGGGGAGTTTGAAAGCTGTCCCATTAGGGGAGATTTCAGCCAAGCTTGAATTGACCTTAAAGAATGGGCACGCCGTAGAGCCCGAAGACATTACACTTTTCTCTCAGCAATTGAATTTAGCGATGAAAGCCGCACAAGACTTTCTAAATAAAGAGAATTAGTCACAACTTTTCATTTTTTGACAGTCTTCTGACGGAGTGCTTTTACAATCCGTGCCCTCAATAGTTGATCGAGGTTTATATGTTTCGTGTTACTAGCCAGTGCGCTGTGATTTGGCTACTTACGGTTATCCTAAGTGGGTGCTCACTTCTTGAAGTGAAATTGGATAGTCAAACTACACCACTAACCAAGCAAGAGCTTAATACTCGAATTCTTACTCGCGAGTATGCAAAAAACTTTTTTACTCAGGTTGAATCGAGTGCTGACCAAATTGCTTTAGCTTACTCGTCTTCAGACACTATTCATCAATCTTACGTCTTACTTTGGAAAATCCATTCCGAGCAAGGGTTACAGCAATCTGCCTATCAAACTGTGCCTTTAGCTGGTTTGATTGATTCCTGGGTTTTCGCGACTCAAATGGAAGAGTTTTTTGTTGTTGGTGAAGGAAAGGATTTGTTTGTTGTCGACTATGCACAGCAGACTGCTGTTCAACTTTCTCTTGAAGCGAATCAACTAGCGCGCTCGGTGTTAAGTGCACGCGACTATGAAATGTCGGTCCAGTTTGTCCGCGAGTTTAGTCAAACGAATACGTTTAAGGATATTACATTCAAGCGCGTACCGGCCTATCGACAATGGTTGGCATTCATTGGAAAAGACGAGTCAGAAGTAGTCCAAACGCTTGGAACGATGCCAGAGGCAATGGGTGATGCCTCTGAGCGATTAAGTATCATGGCTGAGCAAACCCCAAAATTGTTGTCTTGGAAAGCGGAGCTGGTGGCCATGAATAGTGCGCTGTCAGGTGAAGAGCTCTCTTTGACACTAGCTAGTTTGCGTAATACCTCTTCATCATTACAAGATTTCATTAAGAATAACCCTGAGTATATGCAATCTTTAGCGAAGATTATGTCAGCGGAGATGCAGCCATTACTTGATGATTTAAGTGTTAAGACTGACCAAAAATTAAGTGTACTCAGCGATGAGCGGATCGCTTTAGAGATGATGATTGAGCGAGAACGAAATGCACTTATTGCAATGGTTGAAAAGGAAAGGCTGGAAATAGCGGGAATCGTTTCAAAAGAAAGAGTTCTGTTTGCTGACGATTTGGACAGGCTTTCTCAAGATGTCGTGACATTGGCGATTGATAAAGTTATGGAGTTAATTAAGAGCACGATTATTTACTTCGTATTGTTTATTTTGGTTGTCTTTTTCGCCCCGCTTGCGGTTGGTTATTGGCTCGGGAAAAGAGCGGCAAACAAATAAAAAAAGAGCGCTCATTGAGCGCTCTTTTTAGTTGGTGTGTTTATTAAGGCTGCTTACTTAGCACGCTGGTTAACTCTTCTTCTTCAGCTGGTAATGTTGGCTCACATTTGTCGACAAACCACCCCATGTAAGAGGTAATGATGGTGACAATAATACAGACGAAACTTAGCCACATGAAAGGGGCGTAAGATAAAGTCGCAACGCCAAGGATACTTGCCATGTAGATACCATTATCGCTCCATGGCACCATACCGGATGTTAACGTGCCACCAAATTCTGCATTACGAGATAGGTTCTTTCTTTTGTAGCCCAAACGATCGTAATTCTTGGCACAAATCTTTGGCGTAAGGATCAAAGACACATACATTGCAGATCCAAATACGTTACCCATAAAAGCAGTACCAATCGTACTTGTGGCTAACGAGCCTGCACTGTTCACACGTCTCTCAAACAGTTTCGCAATAGTTTCTAATACGCCAACTTTATCTAATAAGCCGCCAAAACCTAAGCCAAACACTATCACGGCAACAGAACCAAGCATTGATGACATGCCGCCTCGGTTGAGAATAGAGTCAATGAAATCAACACCTGAGCTGATTGAAAATGGTGCCCATGCCGTGTTGAATGCGACTAAGAAGTCGACTTCTTGAATCATTACAGCCCAAATAATACCGAGCAGTGAGCCAAAACTGATCACAGGAAATGAAGGCATACGTAACGCTAGTAGACCTAGAACGATCAATACTGGAATGAAAGAGTAAGGCGTAATATAGAATTGGTTTTCCATCGCTTTAATTACTGAGTCAACCTGGCTCATATCAACATTGCCAGCATAGTGGAAACCAAATGCTGTAAACATTACGCCGGTGATGATGTAGCTGATCAGAGCAACAGGAAGCATGCCTTTGATGTGCTCAACGACTTCGACGTTAGACATTGAAGAAGCAAGGATCACTGAATCCGAAAGTGGAGACATCTTGTCACCGAAGTAGCAGCCAGATAGAACAGCACCAGCAGTAATTGGAGCTGGGACACCGAGGCCTTGCCCAATTCCCATCATAGCAATACCTGCTGTACCGGCAGCACCCCACGAAGTACCTGTTGCGAGTGCGGTCAGAGAGCAGATGATCATGGTTGCTAGAAGGAAAATGGAAGGATGGATAGCTTGTAGGCCGTAATAAATAATGGTTGGTACGATGCCACCAGATATCCAAGTACCAACTAAAGCGCCAACCGCTAAAAGTATTAAAACAGCTCCTAAGCCATTCGATATCCCTTTAAGCGCTGATTTTTCGAGATCTTTGTAGCTGTGACCTAGGCGAATACCTAGTGTGATGATAATAAACCAACCAATATAGAGTGCTAATTGGATAGGTAAATCGAGTTTTGCTGTGAAAGAGAAAGCCAACGATAAAAATAGTCCCAAAGAGACAACAACCTGTAGCAGGCTAGGTAGACGAGTATTTCTTTGCTTCATAAAAGCCTCTAGTCATTCGAGCATTTATAGTGCTTCGTTATAGTGTGGGGTACGAAAAAGACACTACATGATGAAGAGGATTATATCTAAAAAACACTTTTAAGTTGTGATATTTGTCTGCGAAGTGGTCTTATCTCGGTTCTATATTCTGCATTGTGTTAATTTTGTGGTTCGATGATGTTGTGTTGTACGTAAATGTTGTGCTGCAAATGTGATAATTTGGTTTTAAAAATAACAAAGTTGAATTTTTCGTAAAAAGTAACTCATGCAGGGAATGATTGTTAACAAGAGGAGGCTGTTTCATTAGCAATGGCCAGAATAAAGTAACTTCGTTGAAACACTGTATCAGTATGAGAGATAACTGGCTAAATTGGTCGTTTGGATTGGAATGGACGAAAAAGTTACGCTTTTTGACAAAAAGCGCTTGAGTTCTGTTACTGAAAAACTTATAGATGGGGGAAAGCAATTTTATTTTTTTACACGGAGAGTTCGAGATGAGAGTTGGTCTAGTTGGTTGGCGTGGTATGGTTGGTTCTGTACTGATGCAACGTATGGTTGAAGAGCGTGATTTCGACCTGATTGAACCTGTTTATTACAGTACATCTCAAATCGGTATCCCAGCCCCTGTTCTTGGTGGTAAAGATGCGGGTTTACTGCAAGACGCATTCGACATTGATAGCCTAAAGCAGCTTGACGCTGTAATCACTTGTCAAGGTGGCGACTACACATCAAAAGTTTATCCAGCTTTGCGTCAAGCAGGTTGGAAAGGTTACTGGATTGATGCTGCGTCTACTTTACGTATGGATGCTGACTCTATCATTACTCTTGACCCCGTTAACTTGGCTCAAATCCAACAAGGCATTCACAGCGGCACTAACACGTTTGTTGGCGGTAACTGTACCGTGAGCCTAATGCTTATGGCTCTGGGTGGTCTTTACGAGAAAGGCATGGTTGAGTGGATGAGCGCAATGACGTACCAAGCCGCTTCCGGTGCGGGTGCGAAGAACATGCGTGAGCTTATTTCACAAATGGGCGTGATCAACGACAGCGTAAGCTCTGAACTTGCAAACCCAGCGAGCTCAATTCTTGATATTGATAAAAAAGTAGCGGATACCATCCGTTCAGAATCTTTCCCTACAGATCAATTTGGTGCGCCACTTGCTGGCTCGCTGATCCCATGGATTGACGTGAAGCGTGAAAACGGTCAGAGCAAAGAAGAGTGGAAAGCAGGCGTTGAAGCCAACAAGATCTTAGGCCTAGACGGTCAACCGATTCCAATCGATGGTACTTGTGTACGTATCGGTGCGATGCGTTGCCACGCACAAGCGCTGACTATCAAGCTTAAGCAAGACGTTCCAATGGACGAGATCGAAGAAATTATTGCAACGCACAACGACTGGGTTAAAGTGATTCCAAACGAGCGTGACATCACTGCTCAAGAGCTAACGCCAGCGAAAGTAACCGGTACTATGTCTGTGCCAGTAGGTCGTCTACGTAAGATGTCTATGGGGAACGACTTCCTAAACGCATTCACAGTTGGCGACCAACTTCTATGGGGTGCAGCAGAACCTCTTCGCCGTACTCTGCGAATCATCCTTTCAGAAAAACAGTAATTCGAATTTGGTTTATTGATAACTGAATTAAAAAGCGCCTCTATAGGCGCTTTTTTAATTCTAGGAAGGAATCTACTGGGTGTGTTCGTCCACGGGGATAACTCGTTTATCGGGATCCGCTAGCTCACCGCCACAGTGTTTACAAAAATGCGCATCTGAATCATGACCAGAGCGAGAGCAGTTCGGACACCTCACTAAACTACGATGCGCGTTCATTTCTTGATTGAGCTCCGCAGTGATGATTCCGGTAGGTACGGCCAAGATGGAATAACCAAGCAGCATTGTAATTGAGGCGATCGCTTGGCCTACCGGCGTTTTAGGCACTAAGTCTCCATACCCGACAGTAGTAATAGTGACAATCGCCCAGTAAATACTTTGAGGGATTGAAGTGAACCCATGCTTAGGCCCTTCAATAACATAGATGATAGAGCCAAGAATAATGACCAAGATCCCGACGGTACTGAAAAAAATGAATATCTTTCGTTTGGCCATCAGTAACGAGCGAAGCAGGATATTGGAGTCCTGAAGGTAACGCACTAATTTCAGTATGCGGAAGATACGCATGACACGTAGCATTCTAATGACACTAATGTAGGAAGCTGCTGGGAAGAATAGTGCGAGGTAAGTTGGTAATATCGCGAGTAAATCGATAACGCCATAAAAGCTTCTTGCGTAAGCGGTTGGCTTCGGTGAGCAGTAAAGTCGCAGCAGGTACTCTATGGTGAACAACGCCGTAAAGGAGTACTCAAGGTACATAAATACGTTTGCCCATTTAGCGTTGAGAGCGGGAATAGAGTCTAGAACCAACACTATCAATGACGCAATGATTGCGATGATCAGGCTGATGTCGAAGGCACGCCCTGCACTAGTATGAGTGCCGAAAATGATGACGTATAAATGATGTTTTAATGAATGACGTGACATGTGTAGACACTATAAATACGAAGAATTTATTGATAGTACCGTTTTCAACAAAAAGAGGCGAGCATGGTGCTCGCCTCGGTGTGGTTTTGTGGTACGCGTTACGCGAGGCCTGGGAAGAGGTTTCTTAGTCCGTTCGCGATAAACTCGATACCGAGAGCCCCAAGAATCAGGCCCATGATACGTGTAATAACGTTGATCCCAGTTTGTCCTAGGAATCGAACAATCATAGGCGCAGAACGAAACAGCAGCCATGAACATAGTGCAAACAAGCAGATGCTAATACCAATGCCAAAAGTGTCTAATGCATTTGGATAGCGGGAACCATAAACAATGGTCGAACTAATTGCACCTGGTCCAGCCATTAAAGGCATCGCTAAAGGCACTACGCCAATTTGTTCTTTACTGATGTACTCAGACTTTTCTTGTTTGTTCTGCTTATCTTCCCCTAATTTACCGCTCATCATTGAGAAAGCGATACTCAAGAGCAGCAACCCGCCCGCCACACGAAACGAATCCAGAGAGATACTGAACATATCCAGCAGCATTTGCCCTGCTATCAGTGAGACCCCAAGGATGACTGCAACCGCGACATTTGCTTGAAATGCCGTCCTATTCCGGTCTTCAGTCGACATATGTGCCGTAAGAGAAACAAAAATAGGCATGATCCCAATAGGATTAACTGCCGCGACAAGACCGAGAAAAAACTGAAAAAATATGGCCAGTTCTAAGCTCTGCATTATGGTGAATCTCCGAGAAAATGGAATACTGATTAAGTGCGTAATGTAAACCACATTTTTCTAAAGGACGAATGAAAAAAACTAAGTTGAACACAGCAAATATTTTTAGAAAAACTAATCAAAAATGAGTGGCAAAGGTGGAAAATATGTTGTCGAAAACCCAGTTCAATGGACCTTCATATTTTATTAAATGAAAGCTCGCTATTGTTAGCAGTAGCGAGCAATGTCCGAAGGTAGAGGCGGCCTAAATCGCCATATCCGTTTGGTCAATTCTAACCCTGATATTTTCGAAAAGAATCACTTCACTGAGTTCATACAGTCGCCTCAAAAGCTTTTGATTCACTTTTGTTCCGGCCTTAAGTAAACAGGAACCATTGGAAAGTTCGATGTCATCGAGAAGAGTCATACCATTTTCTAATTCTGAAAGAGATTTTGGGACGAAAAATTCGCAATATACTTCTTTGATTTTGGCTTGTTCGGTCGAGGTGTTTTTCTTGGTAAAGGGGGTCAGCGATATTTGCGTGGAAACATCATTATACAAATGTTGTTGATACAATTCTCTGGGCTCGGATATCGCCAGTTGAATTTTTTCTAACGCATTTTTAATCGAGATTGGTTTCACCAAAAATGCGTCGACTTCGAGAGTCATACAAGCTGAAATGGTAGATGCATCAGAAAGGGTCGTCACCGCAATAACGCTTGTAAATTGAGAGTTTTGCGTTTGATTTGTCCTGATCGCTTTTATTAACTCAATGCCATTCTGATTTGGCATATTGATATCGCTAATGACCAAATCGATAGGTTGGTTGTTGAGCTTTTCGATTGCTGCTTGACCGTCCTCTGCTGAGTCGACGTTGGCAAACCCACTTCTTTTTAGCATGCTGACGAGAGCTTCCCTCGAAAAAGGGTGGTCTTCTACGACAAGTATCGAGAGAAGACTTTGGCTGAATGTATTCATTTTTGTTTCCTTACTCAATGATTGCATTTTCTTGTAGGTATTGTTTGAGCTTGTGTAGTTGGACCTTTCCATGGTCTATGGTCTGATTGAGTTCATTCCAATCAGTATTGAGCGCTGTGTTTTGGATCTGTTCGAATGTATTGGCAATCGGAATGGCACCGGCTGAACGCGCCGCCCCTTTTGCTGCATGAGCCAATTGTTGAATTTGCTCTTTGTTTTTTTCATTGAACGCTTGCTTGATCAACCCAACATCGTCGCTAACTGAATCCCAATAGTTTTTGAGCAATGGAGCTATAATGCTTTCCTCTGATGTACCTAGAAGGTTATTGAGTGTGGTCATACAAATTGGGCTGTCAGTCTTGGCAGCGATTTGTGTTTTTGTTTCAGGTTCTTCCGCCCTTAGTTCTCGTCTGGGTAAAATGACGAGCCATTTTTGAATTGTGCTGTCTAACGTTTTTAGTTCGACTGGTTTTGACAGATATCCATCCATACCAGAAGAAAGGCATTGATCTGCGGCATCAGCTACGGCGTTTGCAGTGATTGCGATAATGGGTATATGTGGCTTGCTCTCCTTGGCTCTTTCAATTTGGCGTATGCTTTCTGTCATTTCGTATCCGTCCATAACGGGCATGTGACAGTCGGTAAGAATTAAATCAAAGTGGGATTCTTTCCATTTCTGTATGGCTTCTTTTCCATCTTTTGCAAGTTGGCATTGGTAACCCAAATGACCAAGCTGCCTTGAAATGACATCCAAATTGGTGGGTTGGTCATCGACGACCAGTATCGAGCCTCCTTTATTGGTAGGCTTACTCGAGGCTTCCATAGCATCAAGAGCACTGGTCTCGGGTGACCGAGCGCCATTCATGATGGCCAGTGATTTGATAAGCTGACTAGGCTTTAGTGGCGAACAGCTTAGAATGTAGTCTTGGTTTGAATTAAGGCCGTTAGCCAGAGTAACGTCTTTGGTTAATATGATGGTTTTACACTTGGTCGTCTCCGAACTTAATAGAGTGCTGGTCACTTGATTAGGATCGAAATCTGGCCCGATAATGAGAACATCGTAGGGCACCTGGTTTTTCTCGCCATAGTCCAACACAGATTTCGCTCTCCCTAAAGAAGTAACAAAAGTAGGAGTGCACTTATGGCTTTCTAAGTTGGCTTTACAACAATCGACAACGTAGTCATCGTTGGAAATAAACAAGAATCTAGAGCCTTGCAGATCTTTGATGTCATTATCTTCTGGTGGAGAAATGACATCGATATATGGAATATGTATTGTAAAGCGACTTCCAACTCCAAATTCGCTTTCTACCTTTATGTCTCCTCCCATTAACTCCAATAAGGTTTTGGTAATTGAGAGCCCTAAGCCAGTACCACCAAAGAGACGAGTCGTACTTGAATCAGCCTGAGAGAAAGCGTTGAACAAACGGCATAGCTGCTCGGGTGTCATACCTATTCCACTGTCTTCAATGACAACTTCTACATACGGGGCAATGTCATCTGAAGTGAGTGTTGCTTTTATGTTGACCCTCCCTCTAATGTCGTCATATCCATCGGTAAATTTAACGGCGTTTCCAACAATATTCAGCAACACTTGGCTCAAGCGAACGCTGTCTCCCATGATCACTTTTGGCAATTTAGCGTCATATGAAAGGTTGATGTCGATGAGCTTTTTGTCGGCCTGCAAAAACAGTACATCTAATGTACGTTCGAGTAACATCTGCAACTCTGTAGGGACACTTTCAAGAGACATTTTCCCAGCTTCAATTTTAGAGAAATCGAGAATGTCATTAATGATGTGTAGCAGCGTTAACGAAGAGTCACGGATAGTTGTGACCATCGTTTTTTGGTCATTGTTGAGCTCGGTTTCATTGAGCAGGCTTAGCATGCCGACTACCCCGTTCATAGGGGTTCTAATTTCGTGGCTCATATTCGCTAAGAACATTGATTTTGCTTCATTCGCAGCTTGGGCAATCTCACTTTCGTGGCGAAGGAAATCTTGTGCATTTTTTTCCTTGGTGATGTCTAGATTGACCCCACCCATGGCGATCGGCGTATCTGAGTCATTATCAAAAATGACGTCAGCGGTCGCTTTAATCCAACGAATTTCTTTGTTAGGTAAAATGATACGAAACTCGGCCGAAAATTGAGACAGTGTTTCACGTGCGCGAGCCAAAGTTTGTTCGGCGTTGTCGATATCCTCTGGGTGAACGCGTTCTTTCCACATGTCATAGTTGTTTGAAGAAGATTCGGGAGACACTCCGTATATTTCGTACATACGTTTATCCCATTCCAAATCATTAGATTCGAAATCCCAATGCCATATCCCAATTCCCCCTGCGACAGTTGCTAAATTGAGCCTTCTAACGGTTTCTTGTAATTCATCCTGGCTACGCTGGAGTTCTTTTTCTGTCGCTTTGAATGTTTTGACGTCTTTTAGAGTAATGAGAGTTTGAGTAGAAGCCCCTAGCTTAATGCGTCTAATAATGCCTATGACCTGAATAGAGGGGAGTTCGGATAAGGGAACAGATAAACCGGACACTTCTAGCTCGTCTCGGTGGTTAAACAAAGATGGAGGGATCTTCAGCTCTTGATTAGATTGATGCTTGATAAACGCACTGATGGGCTGCCCGAGCATGTTATCTCGTGTTTCTTTAAACATAAGAAGCGCAGCGGGGTTTATGTCCGTGATATCACTTTTGTCATCAATTAACACTAGGTTTTCGGTTGATTGTTCAAACATGGCGCCAATTGCGCTTGAATCGACATTATGTTGTGAGCTTTGTAGTGCTGTGTTTTCGCTCTTCAACTCGTGATTTTTTTCTATTAGCTGGCTTTGAATCTCAGTAATGTCGGTATGAGTTAATAACAGATACTGGACGTTTCCCTCAGAGTTACATAACGGCGAGACTCTTAAGCAAAGAGATAGATTGTTGTGGGTATTAAACGTGATTAGATGAGGGGGCTCTGATGCGCTTAGAGAGTGTCGTAACTCCGATGTAAAGTCGGCATCGCAGTATTGATGGTACAGCTCAATAACATTTTGTCCCAAGATCTGCATTCGTTTTAATTCGAAGAATTTCAAGAATGCATTATTGGCATAAAGAATCGCGAGCGAATCTTCGATGGCATCACACACTAGCACGCCATCTGGAATCGTATCTAAGATGTTGCTTTGAACATTCACCTCGTTAGGCGGGGTGTTAATTGGGTGCTTTAAAAAGCTTCTAATCTTGGATGTTAAGGATTCTCTCATAGCCAACCTCAGAACTGATATGAAACTGGTTTCTATTGTGTTTTAATTATAGACCGAGTTATTACGAGAGAGTCGTGAATTATTAGCTGACTATGAATTTTTAGAGGTGCGCTGTCTAGATGACGTTCGACTGCCTTAGATATGAGAATAATGTTAGTAATTGTTAAGGGTTACACAGTTTTAATAAAAAATATGTCAGCATCTACTCAGGTGCAATAGTTTGGATATACTCTCAGTAGCACGAAAACTGATGTGTACATGTAACTTTGCTGATTAAAAATGAAACTTTTTTACAAAACGTGAAGATTTATTTTTTAAATTGTCTCGTTTGGTCTTTTTTTGTTCGGTTGTTGGGTGTGATTAATATCTAATAAAATCATGCGATTAGAGTTAATTTTGCGATCAGATTACCACTTAGTGGGTAATTAGTTTTTCATAACTGATCTGGGTCAATTTTTTTCACACTCTGAAATAATATACTCAGCCCTGAAAGCAATTTACTAAGAACACTGTTTGACTAGATACTCTCAGCAGGACACTTAATAAAAAGTTTTTAATATTTATTATTTTAGGAGATCCACTATGCCTGTAACTAACTTAGCTGAGCTAGATGCTCTAGTAGCACGCGTTAAAGCAGCACAAGAAGAGTTCGCGACATTCTCTCAAGAGAAAGTAGATGCAATCTTCCGCGCCGCTTCTCTAGCAGCTAACCACGCTCGTATCCCGCTAGCTCAACAAGCGGTTGCCGAGTCTGGCATGGGTATTGTTGAAGATAAGGTTATCAAAAACCACTTTGCATCTGAATTTATCTACAACAAATACAAAGACGAAAAAACGTGTGGCATCTTAGAAGAAGATGACAACCTAGGCACAATGACTATCGCAGAACCTGTAGGTATCATCTGTGGTATCGTTCCAACGACTAACCCAACGTCTACAGCAATTTTCAAATCTCTAATCTCACTTAAAACTCGTAACGGCATCATCTTCTCGCCACACCCACGTGCGAAGAACTCTACTAACGATGCAGCGAAACTTGTACTAGACGCAGCGGTAGCAGCGGGTGCTCCAAAAGACATCATCGGCTGGATCGACCAACCATCTGTAGAGCTTTCTAACGCTCTTATGAAGCACGACGGTATTGCACTTATCCTTGCAACTGGTGGTCCAGGCATGGTTAAAGCAGCATACTCTTCTGGTAAGCCAGCAATCGGTGTAGGTGCGGGTAACGTTCCTGTAGTTATCGATGAAACAGCTGACATCAAACGTGCTGTAGCTTCTATCCTTATGTCTAAGACTTTCGATAACGGCGTAGTATGTGCTTCTGAGCAAGCAGCTATCGTAGTTAGCGAAGTATATGACGAAGTGAAAGAGCGTTTTGCTTCTCACAAAGCTCACGTTCTATCTAAATCTGACGCAGATAAAGTACGTAAAGTTCTACTTATCGACGGTAACCTAAACGCGAAAATCGTAGGTCAACCTGCTCCAGCAATCGCTGAAATGGCGGGTGTTAAAGTTCCTGCTGATACAAAAGTACTTGTAGGTGAAGGTCTAGGTAAAGTTTCTTACGACGACGAGTTCGCACACGAGAAACTGTCTCCAACTCTAGGTCTATTCCGCGCTGACGACTTCGAAGACGCAGTTGCTCAAGCGGTAACTATGGTTGAAATCGGTGGTATCGGTCACACATCTGGTCTTTACACTAACCAAGACGTTAACGCAGACCGCATCCGTTACTTCGGTGACAAGATGAAGACTGCACGTATCCTTGTAAACATCCCAACTACTCACGGTGGTATCGGTGACCTTTACAACTTCAACGTTGCACCTTCTCTAACTCTAGGTTGTGGTTCTTGGGGGGGTAACTCTATCTCTGAGAACGTAGGTCCTAAGCACCTTATCAACAAGAAAACTGTAGCGAAGCGAGCTGAAAACATGTTGTGGCACAAACTACCTAAGTCTATCTATTTCCGTCGTGGTAGCCTTCCAATCGCGATGAGCGACCTAGAAGGTAAGAAACGCGCATTCCTAGTAACTGACCGTTTCCTATTCAACAACGGCTACGCTGATGATGTTGTTCAACTTCTAAAAGCTCAAGGTATTGAAGTTCAAGTATTCTTCGATGTAGAAGCGGATCCAACGTTATCTGTAGTTGAGAAAGGTGCTGAAGCAATGAAGAGCTTCCAACCTGACGTAATCCTAGCACTAGGTGGTGGTTCTCCAATGGATGCTGCTAAGATCATGTGGGTAATGTACGAGCACCCAGAAACGCACTTTGCTGAACTAGCAATGCGCTTCATGGACATCCGTAAGCGTATCTACAAGTTCCCTAAAATGGGTAAGAAAGCTGAGCTTGTATGTATCACTACAACTTCAGGTACTGGTTCAGAAGTTACTCCATTCGCAGTTGTTACAGACGACAAGACTGGTGCTAAGTACCCACTAGCTGACTACGAAATTACGCCAAACATGGCTATCGTTGATGCTAACCTAGTAATGAACATGCCTAAGTCTCTAACAGCGTTCGGTGGTTACGATGCAGTAACTCACGCTCTTGAAGCTTACGTATCTGTTCTTGCGAACGAATACTCTGATGGTCAAGCTCTACAAGCGCTTAAGATGCTTAAAGAATACCTACCATCTAGCTACGCGAACGGTGCAAACGACCCAATCGCTCGTGAAAAAGTACACAACGCAGCAACTATTGCTGGTGTGGCATTTGCGAACGCATTCCTGGGTGTTTGTCACTCTATGGCGCATAAGATTGGTGCTGAGTTCCACCTACCACACGGTCTGGCGAACGCACTACTAATCTCTAACGTTGTACGTTACAACGCGAACGATAACCCAACTAAGCAGACTGCATTCTCTCAGTACGACCGTCCACAAGCACGTCGTCGTTACGCTGAAGTTGCTGACCACCTAGGCCTAAGCCAAGCTGGTGACCGTACTGCTCAGAAGATTGAACGTCTACTAGCATGGCTAGACGAGCTGAAAGGTGACCTAGATATTCCTAAGTCAATCAAAGAAGCTGGCGTTTCTGAAGCTGACTTCGTAGCTAAACTTGATGAATTAGCGGTAGAAGCGTTCGATGACCAATGTACTGGTGCGAACCCACGTTACCCACTAATCACAGAGCTAAAAGAAGTTCTACTGGCTTCTTACCACGGTCAAGCATACGTTGAAGGTGAAACTTTCGAAGGTACGACTGTAATCAAGAAGAAAGCTGACCAAAAAACAGCTGAAGAGAAAGCTCCAAAAGCTAAGAAAGAAAAAGCTGAAGCATAAGTAAGCATTAGTTTTGAGATAAGTTTTCGCTAGCACGTTACTTATCTATCGGGAAAAGACAAAGCCCCAACCTAAAAGGTTGGGGCTTTTTTTTGTTTGTCTAATAACGATAAAGAGGAGAGTTATACTTCAGCCGCAACAACACGACCACTGAAGTAATCGTTAGCAACGATGTATTCGGTATTACGAGTCAGTTCATCTTGTAACTGTGCCCAATGGTATTCATCCAATTTTGCTTCCGTGTTGTGAATCGCTGGAATAACACCACCGACTCGGATTTTAAATGGCGTTAACTCTTTTGCCCAACTATGAGTGAAGCCCTCAACCATCGAATTCGCATTTTCTAGCCCAGAAAAATCATGAAAATCATCATGTGAAATAACGTTAACGATAACGCCTTCTTTGTTTTCTCTACGCATTCGATGGGCGCTAGCCTGTCCGAACGAAAAGAGTGTAGAAGCCATTGACGAAAACTTATCGATAAACATTTGTGAAGGCTGGGTGCTGACGAGGCTTGGCATCGGTGAACTCGTCCAGTTGTTGACCAACACATCAGGCGTCGTCTGAAACTTATCTTGGATGAAATCAAATAAGTCTTGAATGGTACTACTGGAGTAATCGGCAATAGGGTAGCGGTAGACAGATCTTGAACGTGAATAGCACTGAATGTAGGTACTTTCTAAACTTTCGGTGTCATCATCACACAAAACGATTGTCGCGCCTAAGTTGATAAAATGATTGGCAATCGCGTTACCGAGTACGGAACCCGCTGATGTAACGAGTATGATAGAGTTTTTGATGTCCATTCAATGACCTGTCTTATCCTGAGAAGGTTTGATAAGAATGGGTGATAAATTAATCAGTCGGTGTGAATTAGCTCAAACTAAATTAAACGAATGGAAAAGATGTTATGAACTTTGTTGTAACTCACAATAAATTCGCAACGAATTTACCGTTCTCATTTTTGATTACGCTTGAACCTGAATTTGGTGCAAACGGCTAGCGGTTGAAAGTTCATTGTAAAGCGTTGCTTGTGGAAGTTCAGTCGCTTGAGCATTCGCTAATTTTCGGCGGTCATGCCCAGACAGGTTTTGATAGACATCTTCTGGAAGATCAAACGTATCTTCTGGCATGTAAGCAAGAGGCTCTGGTTTTAGGTAGTGGCTCAGTTTAGCGCTCACTAAACTTGCTTGATGGAACTGCTCAGACTGTTTAGCTGAAATGTCATAAGACGATTGGTCTGAACGTAATGGTTGAGGTTCAGAAACACCAAATTGTTTGCGAAGTTGCTGTTCGCTAGTATCAATTTCGTCTATGGCATCGATTGGCGTGCAATCTCTAACATCATTAGAAAACATCGAAAGCAATAACGCAAAGTCAGCACGTCGGCCCTGCTCAACAGCATGGCTGATACCGCTACCGAACTTGAGTTCGTTAATGATTCCTGCTTTGTCTAAAGTATGTATTTGCATGATGCCTCTCATTTGATACTTATGTAACGGCACAAGAGGGGCTAACTTTAGGAATTAATTGACAAAAATTAAAATAAAAAGCCCGCGTATTAAGACGCGGGCTTATACCATATTCAAACTGACTAAGTAGTTTGAAAAATTACTTCGCTAGGTTTTCTTCTACGAAAGACCAGTTTACTAGGTTCCAGAATGCAGCCATGTAGTCAGGACGAACATTGCGGAAATCGATGTAGTAAGCGTGTTCCCATAGGTCAACAGTTAGAAGTGGAGTAACACCTTCTTCTGTTAGAGGAGTTGCAGCGTTAGAAGTGTTAACGATGTCTAGAGAACCGTCAGCTTTTTTCACTAACCAAGTCCAAGAAGAACCGAAGTTGTTGATTGCTGAATCAGTGAATTTTGCTTTGAACTCTTCGAAAGAACCGAAAGCAGCGTTGATAGCGTCAGCAACAGCGCCAGTTGGTTCACCACCTGCGTTAGGAGCAAGACAGTGCCAGTAGAACGTGTGGTTCCAGATTTGTGCTGCGTTGTTGAATACACCGCCAGTAGAAGTTTTGATGATCTCTTCTAGAGTTTTTCCTTCAAACTCAGTACCAGGAACAAGGCCGTTTAGCTTAACAACGTAAGTGTTGTGGTGCTTGCCGTGGTGGAAATCTAGAGTTTCTGCTGAAATATGTGGTTCTAGCGCGTCTTTTGCGTAAGGAAGAGCTGGTAGTTCAAATGCCATTGCTCAATTCTCCATATAGATGAAAGTTTTCACTTTCGGTTGCTTCCAATGATTATTATTTTTAGTCAAATACAGACTGACTTGGGATTTATTTTAGCAAGTTTTTACTTTATTAAAAGCCAAATCCTTCATTTTTGTGTGAAATGTTTAAGACGAAGAGAAGCCATAAATTTTCTATGCTTTATATTCTCGTTCATTGGGGTAGAATGCAGTCAATGAAAGCAGTCAATCCATTAAGAGGAAGCAATGGAAACTATCGATAAAATTAAGCAACAAATTGAAGAAAACACCATTCTACTTTACATGAAAGGTTCTCCTAAGCTACCTAGTTGTGGTTTCTCTTCTCAAGCATCTCAAGCACTTATGGCTTGTGGTGAAAAGTTTGCTTACGTAGATATTCTACAAAACCCAGACATCCGTGCTGAACTACCAGCTTACGCACAATGGCCAACTTTCCCACAGCTTTGGGTTGAAGGTGAGCTAATTGGTGGTTGTGACATCATTCTTGAGATGTTCCAGAAAGGTGAGCTTCAGCCACTGATCAAGGAAGCAGCCGCTAAAGTTGAAGGTGATGAAGCGTAATTACACGCTTTCACTATTTAAAAGGAGCCTAGATGGCTCCTTTTTTGTTCGTTAATAAGGTTTGAGTTATGAATGTAAAACTTCATTATGTGCATGATCCAATGTGTAGCTGGTGCTGGGGATACAAACCGACACTAGAAAAACTTAAGCAACAGCTTCCAGGAAGCATTGAGTTCAATTATGTCGTAGGTGGCTTGGCTCCTGATTCGGAAGAACCGATGTCAGCAGAGATGCAAAGTAAGCTTCAAGCGATTTGGAAACGTATTGAGCAACAGCTAGGCACTGAATTCAATCACGACTTTTGGACGGAGTGTAAACCCGTTCGCAGCACTTACCCTGCGTGTCGCGCCGTGATTGCAGCTGGCTTTCAAGATCATTATGAAGCGATGCTTGAAGCGATTCAGCATGCGTATTATTTACGCGCGATGCTCCCTCACGCGACAGAAACACATATTCAGTTAGCTGAAGAGCTGGGCCTTAACGTTCAGCAATTTACTAATGACCTATCTGGAAAGCTATTGGAAGGGGAGCTTGATGATCAGTTGAGCTTTAAAGAGGCTATGGGCGTGGCGTCTTACCCTACTTTAATGTTGGAAGTGAATGGTATCTTCACAGAAGTGGAACTAGATTATCAATCGACAGAGCCAACATTAAGCTCTATTCGTGCGGTGATAGAAGCGAACGCTTAACTAAGCTGTTAATAAAAAAACCGCTGACTGACGTTAGCGGCTTTTTTGTATCTGAAGGGATAAACCTGGTGACCTATAGCACCATTGCAGCAACCCAACCAAAGATGATCAGTGGGATATTGTAGTGGATAAAGGTCGGTACGACCGTCTCCCAGATATGCTCATGTTGGCCATCTGCATTTAGACCAGATGTTGGACCTAACGTTGAGTCAGAGGCCGGAGAGCCCGCGTCGCCAAGCGCTGCAGCAGTACCAACGAGTGCGATTGTCGCCATTGGAGAGAAGCCAAACGCTAATGCCAGTGGAACGTAAATCGTTGCAAGGATTGGGATAGTAGAGAAAGAAGAACCAATACCCATAGTGACAAGTAATCCCACAATCAGCATTAATAGTGCTGCGAGTGGTTTGTTGTCGCCAATGCTAGTGGATAGGGCTTCGACAAGCGATTCAACACCACCTGTTTGTTTCATCACAGCGGCAAAGCCTGCAGCAGCGATCATGATGAAGCCGATCATAGCCATCATGTGTACGCCTTTGGTGAAGACGTCGTGAGTTTCTTTCCACTTAATGACTCCACCAAAGGTAAAGACCATGAAACCTGCCAATGCACCAATGATCATCGAGCCTGTTGATAGCTGAATCGTTAGGGCAGCAACGATACCAACGGCAGCAATAAGAATGTGCTTTTTGTTGATTGCGGTGGTTTCTGTATGCACTGTAGTGAGTTCGGTCTCTTTGTATTGACGTGGTTTACGGTAAGTGAAAAACACCGCAGTCAATAGACCAAAAATCATACCTGCAGCAGGAAGTAGCATAGCAGTTGGTACTTGGCTCGCGACAACGCCCTCTAAACCATTGTCATGAAGGTTTTTGAGTAGGATATTGTTTAAGAAAATACCGCCGAAACCAATCGGTAATACCATGTAAGGGGTGATCAAACCAAAGGTCAGGACACAAGCGACTAGACGTCGGTCAAGGTTCAGCTTTGCAAAAACGCCTAATAGAGGTGGAATTAAGATTGGGATGAAGGCGATATGGACTGGGATTACGTTTTGAGACGACATCGTCACTAAAATCAATGAGAACAGCACGGCATATTTAAGACCAGTTGTCGCAGATGCGCTGTCTTTACCATGAATTCGTTTAATCACGCTCTGCGCAAGTAAGTCAGTGATCCCAGATTTAGAGATAGCAACGGCAAATGTACCTAACATAGCGTAGCTTAGGGCGATAGTCGCACCACCACCAAGTCCACTTTCGAAAGCAGAAACAGCATCATTCAGGCTCATGCCTGATACTAAACCACCAATGATTGCGCTGAACGTCAGAGCGACGACAACGTTGACTCGCAGCAATGCTAAAGCAAGCATAATGCATACAGAAATTACAACAGGATTCATATTTTTCTCGGTTCGTTGTGTTTGCTTATAATAATTTGTTTTTGTATTTATTCTTCGTCGGCAAGTGGCCAGCCACCTAGGGCTTTCCATTTGTTTACGATGCCGCAAAATAAATCTGCGGTCTTTTGAGTGTCATACAACGCAGAATGAGCTTCTTTGTTGTCAAAATCCATCCCAGCCGCTTTACATGCTTTTGCAAGAACGGTTTGGCCGTAAGCTAAGCCGCTTAATGCAGCAGTATCAAAAGTAGCAAAAGGATGGAAAGGGACGCGTTTTAGCTTACAACGTTCGCTAGCAGCATTTACGAAGTTCAAATCAAACGTCGCGTTGTGCGCAACCATAATCGCGCGGCTACAATTGGAAGCTTTTTGTTCTTTTCTCACTAGCTTATAGATTTCTTTCAAAGCTTCTTGCTCTGAGACCGCACCGCGTAAAGGACTGTATGGGTCTTTAATGCCGTTGAAATCTAATGCTTCTTGCTCGATATTCGCGCCTTCAAAAGGTTCTACATGAAAGTGGATGGTTGATGCAGGCTGAAGATCACCGTTTTCATCCATTTTAAGGGTGATGGCACAAATTTCTAATAATGCATCTGTTTTAGCATTGAACCCTGCGGTTTCAACGTCAATAACTACTGGGAAATAGCCACGGAAGCGTTTTTTTAACGTCAGAGCTTCGTTTTCTACAGTCATGTTAGGCCGAATAAGTGTGATTGGGGCTGCATTATTGCAGATAATAGCAGTGATAAAAACTAGTGAAAGTGATTAATTGGCAAATTCAATCCTAGGAGGTGGCTAGGTTTTTGCATAAAATACGTTAGAGAAAAAAGCGGCAATTAGTCGCAATGTTAAACGATTTGCTTAAGAGACACGCAACCTTATGAATAAACGACTGATGATAGGCTCTATTTTGCTATCGCTACTGTCTGCCCCAAGTTTTGCGCAGTTAGACAAGCGGTATGTGGCAACCCCACAACAGTCTACATGGGAGATGGTTGTTAACTCTCCACTTGAGTGTCGTCTCGTTCATCCTATTCCAAATTTTGGTGATGCGGAATTCTCATCACGAGCGAGTAAGAAAATCATATTAGATTTTGAGCTAAAAATGCGCCGGCCAATGGGTGCCACTCGTAATGTTAGTTTAATCTCTATGCCTCCACCATGGAGACCTGGTGAAAGTGCTGATCGAATGACTACCATTCGATTCTTTCAACAATTTGATGGGTATGTTGGTGGGCAAACCGCTTGGGGAATTTTGACAGAGCTTGAGAAAGGGCGTTATCCGACTTTTAGTTATCAAGAATGGCAAAGCCGTGATCAGCGTATTGAGGTCGCCTTGTCATCGGTTTTATTCCAAGCCAAGTACAATGTGTTTAGTGATTGTATCTCGAACCTTTTGCCATATAGCTTCGAAGATATTTCATTTACGATTTTGCACTACGATAGAAATAGCGACCAGCTCAACAAGGCCTCTAGAAAACGATTAAGCCAAATTGCTGACTATATTCGTTACAATCAAGATATCGATTTAGTGCTGGTGGCAACGTATACCGACTCTGCAGACACAAAAAGTATTAGCCAAAGTCTTTCAGAACGTAGAGCGGACTCACTGAGAGAGTACTTTAAGTCACTTGGCTTACCGGAAGATCGCATTGAAGTTCAAGGTTATGGTAAGCGTCGCCCGATTGCGGATAACAGCTCTCCAATTGGTAAAGACAAAAACCGACGCGTTGTGATTTCATTAGGACGAACACAGGAATAGCGTGAAAACATAAAACAAAGGCCAGTCATCATGACTGGCCTTTTTTGTTGTTTGTAAGTGGGGCATTAGTTAATACGGAACTTCGCAATAATCTCACAATTAGTTGCGGTGTCGATCTTCTCTACCATTGCAGCAATCTGCGGATTTGGATGGCGCTTCATAAAGTCGAATAGCGCTTTTTTACAGCAGCCGATTGAATCGATAAAGCTAGAACATTGAGTGTTTGGGCACTGGGGAATTAGGGTAAGGACTTTTTCAGAGGCCAGCTGTAGATACTTTAGTTCGTAATCGGTGTCCCCAGCCCAGCGCCAAAACTGAGCAAGATTATGGCAAGAAATCACCGAGATTAATAAGCGTTCATCGGCTTCAATATCGGTACGTTCCGTGATTTCTTCGCTTAAAGTGAGCGCTTGCTGATAGTGGAGAATACTCCTTACAGGATCGTCTAACTGTAAGGCTGTGTCTGCCAATAGTGTGTGTTTTTCCCATTCACTGATCATTGTAACGCTCCGCTAATCAAAACTTTCAGTAATCTAAACGATAATTATTATCATGTAAAGTTTGAATAGTAAGACAGCGGTCGTTTATCTCGCCTTTACTACACGAATGCATGCAAAAAAGCGAGCTAGGAAGCTCGCTTAAGAAGTCATTATTGTGGAAGGTTAACCTTCGAGGCCCGCGCTGGCTTGCTTATTTTGAATCAATTCAATCATGTAGCCATCTGGATCTTTAACAAAAGCGATGTGGGTCGTACCGCCTTTAACTGGACCTGGTTCACGAGTCACGTTACCACCTACAGCCTTAATCGCGTCGCAGGTTGTATAGATATCATCTACGCCTATCGCAATGTGACCAAACGCAGAGCCTTGCTCGTACTCAGATGTACCCCAGTTATAGGTTAACTCGATTACAGCGCCTTGGGATTCATCACCGTATCCAAGGAACGCAAGCGTATATTTGTATTCGGTGTTTTCGTTTTTACGAAGTAATTCCATGCCCATTACTTTGGTATAGAATTCTATAGACTTATCTAGATCACCCACACGCAACATAGTGTGTAGAATACGGCCGTTTGACATAGTTTGCTCCTAGCTTCTGATGAGGTAATTTATGTGTCGGTTTTTTCTTTGAATTCACATAAATCTTCGATAATGCAGCTTCCACATCTTGGTTTTCGTGCAACGCAGGTATAACGTCCGTGCAGAATTAACCAATGATGTACGTCTAGCTTAAATTCTTTTGGCACAACTTTTAGTAGCTTTTGTTCAACGTCATCAACTGTTTTTCCCATTGCAAATTTGCTTCGGTTTGATACGCGATAGATATGAGTATCGACAGCTATCGTTGGCCACCCAAAAGCGGTATTTAACACTACATTAGCGGTTTTACGCCCAACACCTGGTAGAGCTTCTAATGCAGCTCGGTCTTCTGGCACTTCACCATTGTGCAAATCCAGAAGCATGCGACAGGTCTTTATGGTGTTTTCGGCTTTAGAATTAAACAGTCCGATGGTTTTGATATATTCTTTTAAGCCATCAACACCAAGGTCAAAAATGGCTTGGGGCGTATTGGCAACAGGGTAGAGCTTGTCTGTTGCTTTGTTTACGCTGACATCAGTCGCTTGCGCTGAGAGAAGTACCGCAATGAGTAATTCAAATGGCGAGCTCCAATTCAGTTCTGTTTGCGGGTTTGGGTTGTTATCCCGCAAGCGCTCTAAAATTTCGACACGTTTGGTATTGTTCATTTGCTACATTACTTTCAGTTAAATTTATAGTTTTGCTTATAGTATGTACACGAAAGAAGCGAATTATTGTTTTAGGAGCTTCTATGCGTTTGTCACTCGAGCACGTTCTATCGCTGGTTTTTCAGCTTTTGGCTTTTTCTGCTCGGCTTGGTGATCAATTAAGTTTTTAATTGCAATTAAGAAACCGACACCAATGAATGCGCCAGGTGGTAATAAAGCGAGTAAGAAACTACTATCGAAGTGGAATATTTCGATTCGTAACGACTGAGCCCATTCACCAAGAAGTAAATCAGCACCATCAAATAAAGTGCCGTTACCAATCACTTCACGCATAGCGCCGAGTGCTACTAATACAGATGTCATTCCCATTCCCATCCAAAAGCCATCAAGAGCAGCAGGTAACACTTCATTTTTGGATGCGAAGGCTTCAGCACGGCCAATGATGATACAGTTCGTTACGATAAGAGGAATGAAGATACCAAGCGAAAGGTACAAGCCGTATGCGTAGGCGTTCATGAGTAACTCGACACACGTAACCAGTGAAGCAATGATCATTACAAACACAGGGATTCGAATTTCTTTTGGAACATGGTTTCTGACTAACGAAACGACAACGTTTGAGCCTACGAGTACGAGTAGCGTTGCGATGCCAAGTCCCAGAGCATTGGTTACTGTCGAAGAAACGGCTAGAAGCGGACACAATCCAAGTAGTTGGACTAGTGCTGGGTTATTTGCCCACATACCATTTTTAATTAGTGTTTTATGTTCACTCATTATTGTCACCACAGTTGAATGGCTGAGCTAGCAGCGTTTCTCTATTTTTGTTCACATAGTCAACGGTATTTCTCACCGCTTTGACAACGGCCCTTGGGGTAATGGTCGCACCGGTAAATTGGTCAAAGTCGCCGCCGTCTTTGCGTACAGCCCAGCGAGAGTAGTTGGCTTCGGTAACTTGTTTACCTGTAAAACTCATTATCCAATCAGTGACACGAAGATCAATTTTGTCGCCAAGCCCTGGTGTTTCTTTATGAGCCAATACACGAGTCCCAGATATCGTTCCATCTTGTTTAATGCCAATAAGTACTTTAATCGCACCATTATAGCCGTCGGGTGCAATAGCCTCGATGGCAATGGCACTTGGCTCGTTATTAATTGTAGCGATATACGCGGGCATCGGTGTCTCGGTCCCTAGCTCAGGGCTAGCGACAAGTGTGCATGAGGAGATCAATTCGTTGTCATGAAGATCATGCGGAATCACTTGATTTAAAACTGAGAGCAATTGAGTCTGCTCTTGGCGTTTAATTTGATCTTTGGTCAGGTACTGGGTTACGGCCACTAATCCAGTAGAAGCACACGCGAAGATGGCGAGTGTCAAACCGTTATTTTTGATTGCTTGGATCATAATGTGTCTTAGTGTCCGTAAGTTCTTGGCTTGGTATAGTAATCAATTAGAGGCACGCACATATTGGCAAGCAGTACAGCGAATGCCACACCGTCAGGGAATCCTCCCCAGCTGCGAATAATAAACGTTAAACCACCGATTAACGCACCAAAAATTAACCTGCCTTTTACTGTTGTCGAAGCGGACACAGGATCCGTTGCGATAAAGAATGCTCCCAGCATAGTCGCACCAGATAACAAATGAATGACAGGTGATGCTGTCTCGCCTGGTGTGAATAGGTAAAAGACAGAACTAAATACGATCAAGCTGGCGAGCATACCTGCAGGAATATGCCATTGAATGACTCGCTGTTTGATAAGTACTAACCCACCAATTAGGTATGCAAGGTTGACCCATTCCCAGCCGATTCCGGCAAGCCCACCAAATTGAGGCTGGCTTAATGCTTCAGATGCCGTATGCCCGGCGTGCAATGATGTTTTAAAGGCATCTAGCGGAGTTGCCATTGTCGTGCCATCGATACCAATTCTCGCTTGTTGTAAAGATAACCCTTCAGCATTATAGCCAGTGAAAATCATTTGAAATGAGTCCACAAAGCTTGCGGCTTCTTCCGTTAAAGATAGCGGAGAGTTCCAGCTTGTCATTTGTACCGGGAACGAAATCAGCAGAACGACATAAGCCACCATCGCTGGGTTGAATGGGTTTTGCCCAATACCGCCGTATAGATGTTTTGCAATGACGATAGCAAAGAAAAGTCCAATAACGAGTAACCACCATGGTGAATGAGGTGGTATAGCAATCGCGAGTAACCAGCCCGTTACGACAGCACTGTAGTCACGTAAAGCGCGATAGGGTGGGCGCTTGCGAAATAACATAACGGCTGCTTCAAATGAAACGGCTAATGCGAGTGCAATAGCTAGCTGAATAAGCGTTCCCCAACCAAAAAAGTAGGTTTGAGCAAGTAAGCCAGGCGTCGCGCAGAGTGCGACCCATTTCATTAAGTCTGGTGTGCTGCGACGACTATGCGCGTGTGGGGAGCTGGCAATAAAAAAGGCCACTATTTGTTCTCCTCAGAATTTTCTTTATCTAATTGAAGCTTTGCTTTACGAGCTTTTGCTCGTGCAATCGCAGCAGCGACAGCTGCTTTTTTTGGGTCTACCGCTTCTTGTGCTTCAGTCTCTGTAGCTGACTCAGCAACGTCGTTAGCCTGCTGTGCTTTTTTCGCTTTAGCGCGCGCAATTGCC
>NZ_JBHZSF010000004.1:38285-75063 GCF_043642225.1 Vibrio profundi
GCAGCGACGGCTGCTTTTTTCGGGTCAACGGCCTCTTGCGCTTCAGTCTCTGTAGATGACTCAGCCACGTCGTTAGCCTGCTGTGCTTTTTTCGCTTTAGCGCGCGCAATTGCCGCAGCGACGGCTGCTTTTTTCGGGTCAACGGCCTCTTGCGCTTCAGTCTCTGTAGATGACTCAGCCACGTCGTTAGCTTGCTGCGCCTTTTTCGCTTTAGCGCGGGCAATAGCTGCTGCAACAGCTGCTTTTTTCGGGTCAACGGCCTCTTGCGCTTCAGTCTCTGTAGCTGACTCAGCAACGTCGTTAGCTTGCTGCGCCTTTTTCGCTTTAGCGCGGGCAATAGCTGCTGCAACAGCTGCTTTTTTCGGGTCTACCGCTTCTTGTGCTTCAGTCTCTTTAGGCGATTCTTCCGCGTTGTTAGCTTGCTGCGCCTTTTTCGCTTTAGCGCGTGCAATTGCTGCTGCGACGGCTGCTTTTTTCGGTTCTACCGATTCTTGTGCGTCAGTCTCTTTAGGAGATTCTTCCGCGTTGTTAGCTTGCTGCGCCTTTTTCGCTTTAGCACGCGCAATTGCTGCTGCAACAGCTGCTTTTTTTGGGTCTACCGCTTCTTGTGCGTCAGTCTCTTTAGGAGATTCTTCCGCGTTGTTGGCTTGTTGGGCTTTTTTAGCTTTAGCGCGTGCAATAGCTGCTGCGACGGCCGATTTTTTCGGGTCTACCGCTTCTTGCGCTTCAGGCTCTGTAGATGACTCTACCGCATCGTTAGCTTGTTGCGCTTTTTTCGCTTTAGCACGAGCGATTGCAGCGGCAACTGCTGATTTTTTATCATCAGCTTCAGAGGTGTTTTCTTCGTTATCGGTCGTTGCACGTTGAGATTTTCTTTCACGTGCAAGCTTTTTACGCTCTTCTCTGAGCTTAGCCACCTCTGAGTTGTCAGGAAGAACAGTGCCTTCCTTCTGAGCTGCGGCTTGTTTTGCTTTTGCCTTCGCTATTGCGGCGGCAACCGCTGGTTTCACTGATGGCTCTTCGGATGCTGTAGAGTTTTTCTGTGCTTTCACTCTGGCAATTGCAGCAGCGATGGCATCATCCCCGTCAGAAGATTTCATCTCTTTACGGCGGTTATCTGCGGCTTTTTTAAATCGATTTTCTCGCTCAGCCTTATCTCGTTCCATACGAGCATTTTTTTCTTCAAAACGAACTTTAGCTCGTTCAGCAGCTTGTGCTTCATGTTGGCGAGTTCGGATTTCAGCTTTGGCCTGACGATAGTACTGAACAAGCGGAATTTCACTCGGGCATACAAATGCGCAAGCGCCACATTCAATACAATCTTTCAGGTTTAACTCTTCACATTTATCCAACTCGTTAGCTTTAGCGTGCCATTGCAATTGCTGAGGGAGCAAAGAGGCAGGGCAGGCTTCAGCACATTGCCCACAACGAATACATTCCATCTCATATTCGCTCGGCGCAATTTCTTTACGAGTAGGCGCAAGAATACAGTTAGACGCTTTGGTGATTGGAACATGTGCATGGGGTAAGGTGAAACCCATCATTGGTCCACCCAAGATCAAGCGCGGGAGCTTTTTATCCGCTTTGTAACCAAACTCATCAAGTAAGGCCTGAACTGGAGTACCCAGTAATGCCCAAACGTTACGAGGTTGCTTAAATGTTTTTCCGGTTAGCGTTACCACACGGCTAATGACGGGTTCGCCATCAATGATAGCGCGCTTAATTGAGTACAACGAGCCGACATTTTGAACGAGTACGCCAATGTCTGCTGGTATTCCCCCAACAGGAACTTCTTTGTTTGTTAGGACTTTGATTAGCTGCTTTTCGCCACCAGAAGGATACTTAGTTGGGATTACGCGAATGACGATATCTTTACTTTGTGCCGCTTTTTCTAGGGCTTTGATTGCATCTGGTTTGTTGTCTTCTATGCCGATGACTGTCAGTTTTGGCTTCAAGATATGTTCGACAATCTCGATTCCTTGAATTACCTGATCTGCATGGTCTTGAAGTAATCTGTCGTCCGACGTGATATAGGGCTCACACTCTGCAGCATTAACGATCAATATGTCAGTTCTGCCCAGACCGGATTGAATTTTTTTTGCGGTAGGAAAACCTGCGCCACCCATACCAGAAATACCGGCCTGGCGAATTATATCGAGTAATTCATCAGCGTTGTGTTGGGTGTAATCGGGAACCGGGTGCTTTTCGCCCCAAACGTCTAAGCCATCAGGTTTGATCACGAAGCTGGTTTCGGTTAAGCCTGATGGGTGGGCGGTAGTTCTTGGCTCGATAGCCGTCAGAATTCCAGATGTTGGAGCATGCACTGGGAGCATAAAACCGGTTGTTGAACCTGTGAGTGCTTGCCCTTTTTTAACGTAATCTCCAACGTTGACTAAGAGGTTACCCGCTTTACCAATATGCTGTTTGATTGGCAGTACGATCTCGGCAGGTATTGCTGCACTTACCAGTTCATGTTGATTGGATTGAATTTTGTTTTCTGCCGGGTGCACGCCCCCAGGGAACGTCCAAAGTGAACCGGAACGAATCTGTTCGATTAATGAGTTCATACCAACCTCTATTGTTGTGCGTCAGACGCCGTGGCATCTTTAGCTTGGTTGGTAATATCAATAACGGGGATGGTGTTCAGCTGCCATTTCCAGTTATCAGTCGTTGTTTCAAGTGGGATCATTTCAATACAATCGGTAGGGCATGGTGCAACACACAGGTCACAGCCTGTGCACTCATCTTTTATCACGGTGTGTAGCGCTTTGGTGCCGCCGACGATAGCGTCGACAGGGCAAGCTTGAATACATTTGGTGCAACCAATACACATATCTTCGTGGATATAAGCGACAGTCTTAACTTTGTCATTAAGATCGTGCGCTGAGTCTTCAACTTCTACACCCATTAAGTCAGCCAGCTTCTCTATAGTTGCTTGGCCACCTGGAGGACATTTGTTAATGGAATCGCCGTTAGCGATAGCTTCTGCATAAGGTTTACAGCCGGGGTAACCACATTGCCCACATTGGGTTTGTGGCAGGATTGAATCAATCTGATCAACGATTGGATCGGCTTCAACTTTAAAGCGGATAGACGCAAAACCAAGAATGGCACCAAATACTGCCGCTAGTGCTACAAGAGCTAGAATAGCGATAAGGATTGTACTCATAGTTATTTCACCAACCCAGTAAAGCCCATGAACGCCAGAGACATTAAGCCTGCGGTGATCATCGCGATCGATGCGCCTTTAAATGGGAGTGGAACGTCTGCGACAGAAATACGCTCTCGCATAGAAGCAAAGAGAATGAGTACTAAAGAGAAGCCTATCGCAGCACCAAAGCCATAAACGATAGATTCAATGAAGTTATGACTCTCAGTAATATTCAAAAGCGCTACGCCCAGTACGGCACAGTTGGTCGTAATAAGCGGCAGAAATATCCCTAACAAACGATATAATGTAGGGCTGGTTTTATGGACAACCATTTCTGTAAATTGTACGACAACGGCAATCACCAAAATAAAGCTCATGGTGCGCAAGTATTGGATGCCTAAAGGTGCCAATATATAAGTTTCGACCAGGTAGGAGCATACCGACGCAAGCGTCAGTACAAATGTGGTGGCAAGGCCCATACCTATAGCGGTTTCTAATTTTTTAGACACGCCCATGAAAGGACACAGGCCCAAAAACTTCACAAGTACAAAGTTATTGACCAGCACAGTGCCAACCAATAACAAAAGATATTCGGTCATAGTGGATTATTTTTTTAAATTCCGATCACAATATTATCCTGCTTTGTAGAGCTAATAACAACTAAGGATCAGTAAGGTTTTCTATAGTTGGTGAAAATTTACACGCATTTATTGCAGGAAGTAGAAAATTGTCAGCTAAACGGCGTATTGTCGGGGAACTGAGCTTTGTTTTGATGCGATGAGTAGAGAGGCGAGTTTTACTGTATAAAAACCTGAAATTCGTGTGGTTTTTAGGCGTGTTGTATGTTGTGGAAGATAGAAAGGGATAAAGCGATTAATGAGCAGAAGGCATGGGAAGTAGAAACAAAAACGCCCAATCGATTGATTGGGCGTTTTTGTTGAATTTGGCTCCCCCTGCGGGACTCGAACCTGCGACATACGGATTAACAGTCCGCCGTTCTACCAACTGAACTAAGGGGGAATTGCTTCGAAAGCGGGGCGAATAATAAAGTTTGACTTATTGGCTGTCAATAAAAAATAACAGAAAAAATTCGCTATTAAATCTTTACTTTCTTGCAGGCCTTATCGTTATTGGCTTCACCCTAGTTATCCACCAAATTTGTGGATAAGTATGTGTGTGGATCTTTAACAAAGTAATTATCAATGAATTAGACAACAAGTGATTTTTCTAACTTGCACTTAACTCATTGAAAGTATTGAATTCAAATGAAGTCTCTTGATTGTGGGTAAAAAATGATTTTGTGTGAAAAATGATCAAAAATGTAACGAATGTCGACTTTTTGGGGAAAAGGCGTGGATGAAAATATCGTGCTATAAGGGAGGTGAAGCTTGTGGGGCGAAGAATAATATCAATAGTTCAGAATAAATGCTAGCACTTATAAGTGTATTTTATGATCTAATTTTTTATATTTGGGCTTGCATCTAAACCTAGCTAAGAGTGACAATGACCTGATTATAAACACAGTATGGAAAGAGACCTATGAGCAAGGTATTTGATTTAGTTTCTGATTACAGTGCGGCGGGTGATCAGCCGACGGCGATTAGAAAATTATTGGATGGATTAGACTCAGGCCTTGCTCACCAAACCTTACTTGGTGTTACGGGGTCAGGTAAAACCTTTACGCTTGCGAATGTGATTGCTGAAGCACAAAGGCCAGCAATCTTATTGGCACCAAATAAAACCTTGGCAGCGCAGCTTTATGGAGAAATGAAATCATTTTTCCCGAACAATGCTGTCGAATATTTTGTTTCGTACTATGACTATTATCAGCCGGAAGCATATGTACCTACTACCGACACGTTTATAGAAAAAGATGCGTCAGTGAATGCTCATATTGAGCAAATGCGCTTATCGGCTACTAAAGCATTACTTGAACGAAAAGATGCGATTATCGTTGCGTCTGTTTCTGCTATTTACGGTTTGGGTGATCCTGAGTCTTATTTGAAGATGATGTTGCATGTTTCTCGTGGGGATACCATGGACCAACGCGATATTCTTCGTCGACTCGCAGAGCTTCAATATAAGCGTAATGATGTTGCATTCGAGCGCGGGCAATTTAGGGTTCGTGGAGAGGTTATCGATGTCTTTCCTGCTGAATCAGAACAAGATGCCGTTAGAATCGAAATGTTTGATGATGAGATCGACTGCATCAGCGTTTTTGATCCTTTAACTGGTGCTGTGAAGCAACGGGATCTCCCTCGGTATACGATTTACCCTAAAACACACTATGTGACTCCGCGAGAGAAAATTCTGGACGCCATTGAGCAAATTAAAGATGAGTTACGTGATCGCCAAAAGCACCTGAAAGACAATAACAAATTGCTCGAAGAACAGCGTATTTCTCAGCGCACCCAGTTTGATATTGAAATGATGAATGAACTTGGTTTTTGTTCAGGGATAGAAAACTACTCGCGTTATTTAAGTGGGCGTGCAGAAGGCGAGGCCCCGCCGACTCTATTTGACTATTTGCCTAACGACGGTTTGTTAATCATTGATGAATCGCACGTCACTGTCCCGCAAATTGGAGCAATGTATAAAGGTGATCGATCCAGAAAAGAAACATTGGTTGAGTTTGGATTTCGCTTGCCGTCTGCACTAGACAATCGACCAATGCGCTTTGAAGAATTTGAATCTATCGCCCCACAAACGATCTTTGTTTCGGCGACGCCTGGCAATTATGAATTAGAAAAATCTGACGATGAGATTGCAGATCAGGTAGTTAGGCCAACCGGGTTACTGGATCCTGAATTGGAAGTACGTCCCGTCGCCACTCAAGTTGATGATTTACTATCAGAAATTAGAATTCGTGAAGCTAAAGACGAACGAGTTTTGGTGACTACGCTCACTAAGAGAATGGCTGAAGATTTGACTGAGTACTTGAATGAACACGGCGTGAAGGTCCGTTATTTACACTCAGATATTGATACCGTTGAAAGGGTAGAAATTATTCGAGATTTAAGGCTTGGTGAGTTTGATGTCTTGGTGGGTATTAACTTACTTCGTGAAGGCTTGGATATGCCGGAAGTTTCTTTAGTCGCAATTTTAGACGCTGATAAAGAAGGCTTCTTACGTTCTGAACGCTCTTTAATACAGACAATTGGTCGTGCAGCTCGAAACATTAGCGGCAAAGCCATTTTGTATGGAGACAAAATAACTAAGTCGATGAAAAAGGCGATGGACGAGACTGAACGTCGCCGTATTAAGCAGCAAGAATACAATGAACAACAAGGCATTACACCGCAATCGCTAAAACGAAATATCAAAGATATTATGGAGCTTGGTGATATCACCAAATCGAAACAGCAGCGTGTCTCAAAGCAAGTGCCGTTATCAAAGGTAGCCGAGCCTTCAGCGACTTATGAAGTCTTGACACCTCAACAGTTAGATAAAGAGATCAGTAAGCTTGAAGGGCAAATGTATCAACACGCCCAAAATTTGGAGTTTGAACTCGCGGCTCAAAAACGAGATGAGATTGAAAATCTTCGGAAGCAATTTATTGCTAATAGCTAACCTAGATTAATGAACACAAAAAATTGCCAGTAGTAATTCATTCTACTGGCACATATTTGTAGATATGTGTATCTACTAACAACGTCAGTTGGCTAGGTGACCCGAAGGTCATTAGTCATATAGCATTTCATATGCCATTTCTAGTACGTTGAATCTAAAGAAAATTATTATTTGTATCGCAGAAATAACGATGAGTAATTTGCATATTGCAAAGCGGAATGCGATTATTATAAAAAATGCAAATATTAATTGGCTAGGCTATGCAACAGAAAATATTAGACAATAAATCAAAGTATTTATTGATGGTAGAAGATACCGCATCAGTTGCTGCGTTATATCGATCCTATTTAACACCCTTGGAAATCGATATTAATATCGTGGGCACTGGCCGTGAAGCTATCGAAAGCCTGTCTCACCGAATCCCGGATCTTATCCTACTTGACCTTCGCTTACCAGACATGACAGGAATGGACGTACTGTTCGCGGTTAAGCAAAAATATCCAGAAGTCCCTGTAATTTTCATGACTGCCCATGGCTCTATTGACACTGCTGTCGAAGCAATGCGCCATGGTTCTCAAGATTTCCTTATTAAACCCTGTGAAGCTGACCGTCTAAGAATCACAGTAAATAATGCCATTCGAAAAGCCACTAAGCTCAAAAATAGTACGGAACATCCCGGCAATCAGAATTACCAAGGGTTTATTGGCAGTAGCCAAACGATGCAGCAAGTTTATCGGACTATTGATTCTGCGGCGTCCAGTAAAGCCAGTATCTTTATTACCGGTGAAAGTGGTACGGGTAAGGAGGTGTGCGCGGAAGCGGTGCATGCTGCGAGTAAAAGGGGAGATAAACCATTTATTGCTATTAACTGTGCGGCGATTCCTAAAGATCTGATTGAAAGCGAGCTCTTTGGTCATGTTAAAGGCGCGTTTACTGGAGCGGCGACAGATAGGCAAGGTGCTGCAGAGCTGGCCGACGGAGGAACGCTGTTCCTAGATGAATTATGCGAAATGGATCTCGACCTTCAAACTAAATTACTGCGTTTTATTCAAACTGGTACCTTCCAAAAGGTAGGCTCATCAAAGATGAAGAGTGTGGATGTTCGATTTGTCTGTGCGACGAATAGGGATCCGTGGAAAGAAGTACAAGAAGGACGCTTTAGAGAAGACCTATACTATCGTTTGTACGTGATCCCATTGCATCTGCCACCGTTGAGAGAGCGTGGTGAGGATGTGATTGAAATCGCTTACTCGTTACTCGGTTATATGTCTAACGAAGAAGGCAAAGCATTTGTACGTTTTTCTCAAGAAGTAATCGATCGTTTCAACCAGTACGAGTGGCCCGGGAATGTTAGGCAACTACAAAATGTTTTGCGTAATGTTGTGGTGCTCAATAATGGTAAGGAAATTGGGTTAGGAATGCTGCCACCACCGCTAAACCAACCGATAGAAAACAGTATACGTTTACAAGCGAAGTTGGATGAAGACGTGACGGTGAAAGATATTTTCCCACTTTGGATTACAGAAAAAACCGCGATTGAGCAAGCAATAAAAGCGTGTGACGGAAATATACCACGAGCCGCTGGCTTTTTAGATGTTAGCCCTTCGACGATTTACCGCAAACTTCAGGCGTGGAACACAAAAGAACAAAAACTATAAATTAAGGCGTGAAGATGAAGACCTTGAACCAGCAAAAGATAAAAGAGTTAGCAGGGGAGATTGGTGAAGAAAATGTACCAGTGTTACTCGATATATTTTTGGGTGAACTCACACTGTATATAGATAGCTTAAGCTCAGGAACTTTACTTGATGTGCCGCAGTACTTAGCTGAAATTAGTCACGCACTAAAAAGCAGCGCTGCCAGTTTCGGAGCGGATAAGCTTTGCGGTTATGCGCATAATATTGATGCTAGAGTTAAGTTGAAGCAGAACATTGATGAGGTGGAAGATACTCATGAAATTCTTGCATTGCTTAAAGAAACGCAAGTTGAATACCTCGCGTTACTTAATGAACTTCAAGCGTAAATAAAAGGAGCCAGAAGGCTCCTTTTTTAATTATCGGACTTGAGATTCTATCGCTTGCTGAAGCTTACCCCGGTCGTGACGCCAGTCCCGATTTGGTGAAGCGAGCTCTACCGTCACACAGTTCCATAGTCCTTCTAATTCTGGATGGGGGGTATCGCCGAGTACGACATCAATTTTACGGGCTTGGCATGAGCGTTCGCACCACTCCAGTTTATCCTGGAGAGTCATACGGCCTGCCGGACCATGTTCCGGCGATAAATTTTCGACAAAAATAACCTTGGCATTTGTGTTCTCTGCTATGGCTTTACCGATTTCTGGGAGAAGCAGTGGAGGCATAATACTGGTGAGGAAACTTCCTGGGCCCAATATGATGATATCCGCCTCTTCGATTGAAGCCACGCCTTCTTTAGTCGCAGGCACTTCGGGTGAAAGGTCTAGGCGTCTTAACTCTTCGGGCATATCATCAACATTCGTTTCGCCAGTCACAAGACGTCCGTCCATCGACAGGGCAGTGAGATCGGATGGATGCTCAGACATCGGTACTATATTAACATCAACCTTAAGCATGTTTCGTATTAGGTTGATTGCTTCTAATGGTCGAACTGAGAGATTATCAAGTGCAGTGAGCATCAAGTTACCAAGATTGTGTCCGTGCAGTTCACCTTGTCCTCTAAAACGGTACTCGAACATCATTGAGCTAATCGAAGGTTCCGTTATCAGTTGATTGATGCAATTACGAGTGTCACCCCAGGCTATCCCTCCTTGGCAATCTCGAATTCGACCTGTCGAGCCGCCGTTATCTGTTGTTGCCACAATACCCGTAGCATTACTACCAAAATCTTTAAGTGCTGCTAACATTCGACCTAAGCCGTGGCCCCCGCCAATTGCGACGATTTTCTTTGAAGAATAGATATCCATGAAGTTTGTTCTTAATTATTTATAACCCACTATAATTTAGAGTAACTGGTTCATATCAGGTACTCAATAGGAGTTAAATTGAGGTGTTAGTATAGTTTTTTCGCTTTAAGGCTAGATTCACTTACAAATATTAAGTATTTTAACGGTAGCTACTATTGATACAATATTGTGAACAATAGTTGCCATAGCTCCGAGCTCTGCTCGCTAAGTCCCTGAGATAAGCGTTCAGAGCCAGTGACATGTTGTCACAAGGGCATAATTGGAAATGATTATGCCTCCCGTGTTTGGAAAGGTGTTCCGTGGCGCAACAATTCGAAGATAAATTCCAACGTAAGTTCTATTACTTACGCTTGTCAGTTACAGACGTCTGTAACTTCAAATGTACATACTGCTTACCTGATGGCTATAAACCTTCGGGGCAAAAAAACTCGTCCTTTTTAACGGTTCCAGAAATCAAGCGTGTCGTGACAGCTTTTGCCGATTGCGGAACGACAAAAATCCGCATCACAGGCGGAGAGCCGAGCTTACGTAAAGACTTTTTAGAAATCATTGATACAGTCGCAAGTACTGAAGGCATTCAGAAAGTTGCAACGACGACCAATGGTTATCGTATGGAAAAGCACGTTGGTGATTGGCGAGATGCTGGTTTGACACACATTAATGTCAGCGTTGATAGTTTAGACCCTCGAATGTTCCACCAAATTACGGGTGAGAACAAATACAAAGAGGTGATGGCGGGCATTGACCGCGCCTTTGAGGTCGGCTACGAGCAAGTCAAAGTTAATGTCGTATTGATGAAAGACTTGAACAGTCATGAACTCCCTGCCTTTCTAAATTGGATTAAAGATCGTCCAATTCAACTTCGCTTCATTGAATTGATGCAGACAGGTGAGATGGATGAACTGTTCAATAAGCATCATGTATCTGGTGTCGCGATACGTAATCACTTGATTGCGAATGGCTGGCTATTGAAAGTTAAAGCAGCTAACGATGGCCCCGCGCAGGTATTTGTTCATCCAGATTATCAGGGTGAAATTGGTCTTATCATGCCATATGAAAAAGACTTTTGTGCAAGTTGCAATCGACTACGTATTTCAGCTAAAGGCAAACTTCACTTGTGTTTGTTTGGTGATGAAGGCGTTGAAATGCGTGACTTGTTACAAAGCGACACTCAAGAAGCCGAGCTAATCGCCCGAATTCAAGCACAGTTACAAACTAAATCAGTCAGTCACTTCCTTCATGATGGAAATAGCGGGATGACTCCGCATCTCGCATCGATAGGTGGCTAGGGCTCAGGTTTAAAAAACCAACCAAATTTTTAGCAATGGGACATCGTCGCGTGTTTCATTGCTCCTCAGAATCAACATATTAATCAGATTGAAAAGGTGAACAAATGGGTCACGCAGAAAGTAAATTCCAACCAGCAAACATTGCAGTTCTAACAGTTTCAGACACTCGCACAGAAGAAAATGATACTTCAGGTGGCTACTTAGCAGAGCAATTGCAAGAAGCGGGTCATGTACTAGCTGACAAGAAAATCGTTATCGATGACATGTATAAGATTCGTGCGATTGTATCTCAGTGGATCGCCGACGAATCAGTACAAGCGGTAATGATTACTGGTGGAACCGGCTTTACTTCTCGTGACAGCACTCCGGAAGCGCTAGTCCCTCTATTTGATAAGCAAGTTGAAGGTTTCGGTGAGCTTTTCCGTCAGGTATCTTATGAAGAGATCGGCACTTCAACGATTCAATCGCGTGCGATCGCAGGCTTTGCCAACCATACCGTTATCTTTGCAATGCCAGGTTCGACAGGTGCGTGTCGTACGGGCTGGACGAAAATTATTAAACAACAAATGGATGCAAGCCACCGTCCATGTAACTTCATGCCACACCTTTCAGTGTAAGGTGGTTAAGCATGAGCCAATTTACTCACATTAATGCTTCTGGTGAAGCTAACATGGTTGATGTTTCTGCTAAGGCTGAAACAGTGCGTGAAGCGAGAGCTGAAGCTTATGTACAAATGTCGGCAGAAACACTCGAGTTGATTGTTTCGGGCAGCCACCATAAAGGTGATGTATTCGCGACGGCACGTATAGCTGGCATTCAGGCCGCTAAAAAAACGTGGGACTTAATTCCGCTTTGTCATCCCCTTTTACTTACTAAGGTAGAAGTGCAGCTAGAAGCGATTGAATCAGAAAACAAGGTTCGCATTGAATCGGTGTGCAAACTTGCTGGGAAGACTGGCGTAGAAATGGAAGCGTTAACAGCCGCTTCAGTTGCTGCATTAACAATCTACGATATGTGCAAAGCGGTACAAAAAGATATTGTGATTGAGAATGTACGTCTGTTAGAGAAAACAGGTGGAAAATCAGGTCACTTTAAGGTGGATTCATGATTACTGTACTTTTCTTTGCTCAAACTCGTGAACTTGTTGGTGTTGATAGCTTACAAGTAGAGGCGCAATTTAACACTATTGAAGCGATCCGTAGCCACCTTGTCGAGAAAGAAGGTAAATGGGACATTGCATTAGAAGAAGGCAAGCTACTTGCCGCTCTAAATCAATCGATTGTTCCTCTTACTACCGAAGTGAAAGATGGGGATGAAGTCGCTTTTTTCCCACCAGTTACTGGGGGCTAATATGGTGAATGCAAAAACCGCTCAAAGAGTGTTAGTAACTGCTGACGATTTCGATGTAGGTGCTGAATACGATTTACTAGCTCAAGGCACGTCCGCGGGAGCGGTAGTTACGTTTGTTGGCAAAGTTCGTGATATGAACTTAGGGGACAATGTCATTGGATTGTCGTTGGAGCATTATCCGGGTATGACCGAAAAATCTCTCTTAGAGATTTGCGACCAAGCTGAGTCCCGCTGGCCTATACAAAAAATACGCGTGATTCATCGTGTTGGTGATCTCGATATAGGCGATCAAATCGTATACGTGGGTGTATCAAGCGCGCATCGAGGTGCGGCTTTTGAAGCTTGCGAGTTTGTGATGGACTTTCTCAAAACTAAGGCTCCATTTTGGAAGAAAGAACGCACTACAAACGAAACTCGATGGGTCGAATCTAGAGATTCAGATGCCGAGGCCGCTAAACGTTGGTCTAATTGATAAAAATAATTATAAAAACCGGTTTTTTAGCCGGTTTTTTTATATCTGAAAATTAAAAGCACAGTATGGCTTCTTTTTAAATAAATGATCTGTACTAGTACGTATGGAATATTTATTTACAAAATGCATATTAACCAGTTTGATATAGGCCTCGCTGATTATTGGTTTTTTATCCTGTTTTACTTAGGGTGATTTTCCTCACAATTAAAGTAGATGACATAGGATATATGTGAGCCATAATTAGATTTCATGTGTCATTAATGTTAATTTTTACACCAACTTCTAGCATAAGATGCTAAAAATAAGTTACTTGCTAGAGGTATCAACACTAACGGCTGCAATTCTCAGATGGTGACTGGTCTAATAACTGGTAAATGATCTATCCATAGGATTTTATGCTGACTCATTGGAGTTATCGGAGAATTATCCGATTTTCTGCCAGTTTTTTATGGCAAATTACTTCAATGATTGATAGTGTGTGCCGCAATCTTTGTAAGGTTTTAGATTTTTGTGCTTAAGAATTGAGCTAAATAAATCTAAATCACTATCCGTTCAGTGAACCGTACAAAGAAGTCATGGATGCAATACAAAAACTTGGAGTTTAATGCATGTACAAGAATAAAATCACTCAGGCCCTTCTTCTAGGTGCTGGTTTGGCAGTGGCTGCCACTTCTACTACTTCTATCGCGGCTGACGTTCCAGCTGGTACAAAATTAGCAAAAGTTCAGGAACTTGTTCGTGGTAACGGTACTGAAGTTGCGACAATTGACCCTCACAAATCTCAAGGTGTACCAGAGTCTCACGTAATTCGCGACTTACTAGAAGGTCTAGTGAATCAAGATGCAGACGGCAACACTATTCCTGGCGTAGCTGAAAGCTGGGAAACGACAGACAACAAAACGTTCACTTTCCATCTACGTGAAGATGCTAAATGGTCTAACGGCGATCCTGTAACAGCAGGCGATTTCGTATTCAGCTTCCAACGTGCTGTAGATCCTGCTACTGCTTCTCCTTACTCGTGGTACATGGAATACACGAAGATGGTGAACGCGAAAGACATCATCGCGGGCAAAAAAGACAAAAGCGAGCTAGGTGTTAAAGCATTAGACGCACGTACGCTTGTTGTTGAACTCGAAACAGCTGTTCCTTACTTCGTAATGATGACTGGCCACACAACAATGAAACCTGTTCATAAAGGTACTGTTGAGAAGCACGGTGACCAGTGGACTAAGCCAGGTAACTTCGTAGGTAATGGCGCGTTCGTTGTAAACAACTGGGTTGTGAACGAGCGTCTAGAAATGGTACGTAACGAGAACTACTGGGATAACGACAAAACAGTTCTAAACAAAGTTACTTTCCTACCAATCGAAAACCAAGTAGCGGAAATGAACCGCTTCCTATCTGGTGAAATCGACTTTACTTCTACTCTTCCTACAGAGCACTTCAAGCGCTTGAAGAAAGAGCATGCAGAATCAGTTTCTGTTGAAGGTAGCCTATGTACTTACTACTACTCATTCAACACTAACAAAAAACCTTTCGATGACGTTCGTGTTCGTAAAGCGATCTCTTACGCAATCGACCGTGACATCGTATCAGGCGCTATCCTAGGCCAAGGCCAGAAGCCAGCTTACTTCCTAACTCCGGAAATCACAGCGAACTTCAACCCAGAAATGTCTAAGTACGGTACTCTATCTCAGAAAGAGCGTAACGCAGAAGCAGCACGTCTACTTGAAGAAGCAGGATACGGCAAAGGTAATCCTCTAGAGTTCACTCTTCTTTACAACACGAACGAAAACCACAAGAAAATTGCGGTAGCACTAGGTTCTATGTGGAAGAAGACACTAGGTCTTAAAGTTACTCTTGAAAACCAAGAGTGGAAAACTTACCTAGACTCTAAAGACCAAGGTGACTTCGAAGTTGCACGTGCTGGTTGGTGTGGTGACTACAACGAAGCATCTTCTTTCCTAACTCTTATGGTTAGTAAGAACACAACTGGTGGTCAACACTGGGGTAATGCTGAATACGATGCTCTAATCGAAAAAGCACTAAAATCTACTTCAGAAGAAGAGCGTACAGCTATCTACCTAGAAGCTGAAAAAATGATGGCAGACGACATGCCAATCGCTCCAATCTACCAGTACGTACGTTCACGTCTACTTAATCCGCAAGTTGGTGGTTTCCCAGCAAACAACGCGGAAGAGAAAATCTTCTCTAAAGATCTTTATATCAAGGCTCAGTAATCAACTAAGCTTAGATACCAAAAGTATATAAAAATAACGACTACAGACTCTGCATGTGCCTATTTGGTACATGTAGTGTCTTTCTAATTTTAATTGTCACAGACTGAAAGAGTGAGTTTATGCTTAAATTCATTATGAAACGGATATTTGAAGCGATCCCAACCATGTTGGTTTTGATCACTATATCTTTCTTTCTTATGCGTTTCGCACCGGGTAACCCGTTTTCAAGCGAGCGTCCATTACCGCCAGAAGTTATGGCTAACATCGAAGCTAAATATGGCTTAGATAAACCTGTATTTGAACAGTACACCACTTACCTGACCAATATTTTGCAAGGTGATTTTGGCCCGTCATTCAAATACCAAGATTACACCGTAAATGAACTAATTTCTGTCGCACTACCTGTTTCAGCGAAAGTTGGTTTCATTGCGTTTATCTTCACAGTTATCATGGGGGTAACGGTCGGAACCATTGCCGCCTTGAAGCACAATACCTGGGTCGACTACACCATTATGTCGACGGCGATGCTTGGGGTGGTTATGCCGTCCTTTGTATTAGCACCAGCGTTAATCTATCTGTTCTCACTGCACTGGAATATATTCCCAGCTGGTGGTTGGCATGGCGGCGGCTTTATCTACATAGTGTTGCCAGTAATTGCTATGTCACTACTATACGTTGCAACATTTGCTCGTATTACGCGTGGCTCAATGATCGAAACACTGAACAGTAACTTCATCCGTACTGCTCGTGCTAAAGGTCTTAGCTACCGTTACATCATCCTAAAGCATGCTCTTAAACCAGCTATGCTTCCTGTAGTTTCTTACATGGGTCCTGCTTTCGTAGGTATCATTACCGGTTCTGTTGTTGTTGAAACCATCTTTGGTCTACCAGGTATTGGTAAGCTATTCGTAAACGCAGCATTCAACCGTGATTACTCGCTAGTAATGGGTGTAACCATTTTGATTGGTTTCCTATTCATTTTATTCAACGCAATTGTTGATATTTTGCTGGCTGTAATTGACCCGAAAATTCGCTACTAACAGGGACGTATGGTTATGTTGACGAAAAAAGAAAACTTAGAAGCAATCGAGAAGTTCTCTGAGAACTTAGAAATTGAAGGTCGTAGTTTGTGGCAAGATGCGCGTATTCGTTTTATGCGTAACAAAGCTGCAATGATCAGCCTTTTCGTTCTTACTATTATGGTATTGGCCGTTATCTTCTTACCGATGCTGGCTCAATACACTTACGATGATACAGACTGGTATGCAATGCACGTTGGTCCAAACGCTGATCACTGGTTTGGTACCGATAGTTTAGGGCGTGACTTGTATGTTCGTACTCTAGTTGGTGGCCGTATCTCACTGATGGTAGGTGTAATGGGTGCATTCGTTGCGGTTCTTATCGGTACACTTTATGGTGCAGCTTCAGGCTTCATCGGTGGCCGTACTGACCGAGTAATGATGCGTATCCTAGAAATCCTATACGCGGTTCCATTCATGTTCCTAGTAATCGTGCTAGTAACATTCTTCGGTCGTAATATCGTACTTATCTTCGTAGCGATTGGTGCAATTGCTTGGCTGGACATGGCTCGTATTGTACGTGGTCAAACGCTAAGCTTACGTAGTAAAGAGTTCATTGAAGCAGCGCACGTTTGTGGCGTGAGCAAATGGAAGATCATTACTCGCCATATCGTTCCAAACGTACTAGGTATCGTAGCGGTTTACTCAACGCTATTGATCCCAAGCATGATTCTGACTGAATCATTCCTATCTTTCCTTGGTCTAGGTGTTCAAGAGCCGATGACTAGTTGGGGTGCATTGCTACAAGAAGGCTCGCAAACGATGGAAGTTGCTATTTGGCAACTGGCATTCCCTGCAGCGTTCATGGTAGTGACACTTTTCTGCTTCAACTATGTTGGTGACGGCCTGCGCGATGCGCTTGACCCTAAAGACAGATAATTATTAAAAGATTGAGGAAGCAATGATGAGCTTATTAGATGTCAAAGATCTGCGAGTCGAATTCACCACGCAAGATGGTATCGTAACCGCAGTAAACGATCTGAACTTCTCACTAAAACAGGGTGAAACCCTTGGTATTGTAGGTGAGTCGGGTTCAGGTAAATCTCAAACTGTATTTGCTTTAATGGGTCTACTGGCTAAAAACGGTATTATCTCAGGTAGCGCAAAGTTTGAAGGTAATGAAATCCTAAATCTGCCAGAAAAAGAGCTGAACAAAGTTCGTGCTGAGCAGATCGCAATGATCTTCCAAGATCCAATGACTTCGCTTAACCCATACATGAAGGTTAGCGATCAGTTAATGGAAGTACTGATGCTGCACAAAGGCATGGGTAAAGCGGAAGCATTTGAAGAATCGGTACGCATGCTTGAAGCGGTGAAAATCCCTGAAGCTCGCAAGCGTATTACCATGTACCCACATGAATTCTCTGGCGGTATGCGTCAGCGTGTAATGATCGCGATGGCGTTATTATGTCGTCCTAAGCTGCTGATTGCTGATGAACCGACAACCGCACTAGATGTAACGATTCAAGCACAAATCATGGAATTGCTAAACGAGCTGAAAGATGAGTTCAATACGGCAATCATTATGATTACTCACGACTTGGGCGTTGTAGCTGGTTCATGTGACAAGGTTCTAGTCATGTACGCAGGTCGTACAATGGAATACGGTACGGTAGATGAAATTTTCTATAAGCCAAGTCACCCATACGCGGAAGGTCTATTAAAAGCTATCCCGCGTTTGGATACAGAGGGTGAAATTCTGCCGACTATCCCAGGCAACCCACCTAACTTACTTCGTCTGCCAACAGGCTGCCCTTACCAAGAGCGTTGCCACCGTGTAGTAGACCGTTGTAAGCAAGAAGCACCAATCCTACAACCATTTGGTGATGGACGTCAGCGTGCATGTTTTTCTGATTGGGAGGCTTGGACAAAATGAGCGCAGTAGATAAATCACTTTTATTAGATATCAAAAATCTAAAAGTACACTTCAGCATTGCAGCGAAATCTGCATGGCCTTGGTCTAAGCCGTCGAACCTTAAAGCGGTAGATGGTGTTGATGTTCACCTATATGAAGGTGAAACACTAGGCGTTGTAGGCGAATCTGGTTGTGGTAAATCAACGTTTGCACGTGCAATCATTGGTTTAGTAGAAGCAACGGAAGGCGAAGTAATGTGGTTAGGGCAAGACCTAACTAAAATGGAAGAAATTCAACGTCGTGAAACTCGTAAAGAGATTCAGATGATCTTCCAAGACCCACTGGCTTCGCTTAACCCTCGTATGTCTGTTGGTGACATCATTGCAGAGCCTCTAGAGACTTTCTATCCAGAGCTTTCTAAGCAGGAAGTAAAAGACAGAGTTAAAGAGATGATGGCGAAGGTTGGTCTACTTCCTAACGTTATCAACCGTTACCCACACGAATTCTCAGGTGGTCAATGTCAACGTATCGGTATCGCGCGAGCGCTTATCTTGCGTCCAAAGATGATCATCTGTGATGAGCCAGTATCAGCACTAGACGTATCGATTCAAGCTCAGGTAGTAAACCTTCTGAAAGAACTGCAAAAAGAGCTAGGCTTAAGCTTAGTATTCATTGCGCATGACCTTTCAGTAGTGAAACATATCTCTGACCGTGTTTTAGTAATGTACCTAGGTAATGCAGTGGAACTTGGTGAAGCGGAAGCTTTATTCGCTGATCCAAAACACCCATACACGAAAGCACTGATGTCTGCGGTTCCAATTCCAGATCCTAATCTGGAAAGAAACAAAGAAATTCAAATGCTAGAGGGTGATCTGCCGTCACCAATCAAACCACCATCTGGGTGTGTTTTCCGTACTCGTTGCCCACAAGCAACAGAAGCATGTGCGCAGAACAAGCCTAAGATCCAAGGTAGTGATGTTCACGCAGTATCTTGCTTGCATGTAGAAGTGTAATCTCCAAAACACTTCAATAATTCAGCCTGTGACGGGCTTAAGCGCGACTCCATTAGGATCGCGCTTTTTTTGTGCCTTTCGAGTGAGGGGGGCTAAATAGATTCTAATAGTGATGCAACAGTGAACTATTTTGATTTTAAATGTAGTTTAAGTGAATTAATATTCAAAAAATCTTGTGCATAAGCTTTTTATCGATATAATCACCGGAAAAGCAAAGTTATTCACTATAAGTGGATTTTAAGTCATCTAGGGAGCAGTCAGATGAGCGAAACAATTTTTACACAAGAAAACCACAAAGCGAGCCGGAACATCTTGGTATTTGCCATTCCGTCATTACTAGGTTTGTTTTTCTTCCTTGCACCACTAAGTATTGATGGGAAGTTCACCTTCCCATTAGCCTTGTTAGCGAAAGGTTTTAAAAGCATTTTAGGTGAAGCGATTCTACCTACGGTAGCAGCCGTTATTTGCTTTTCTGCGGTAGCTTCTATTATTGCTACTATCCTTAAGCCAGCATTCATTATTAACTCTAAACTTTTAACCAGACTGTTTGTTCTCACTCCTGTGTGGCTAGTGATTCGTGCATTGGGTGCAATTTTTACGCTAGTCGCGCTACATCAGATTGGTCCTGAAATGATTTGGAACGGGAATACTGGCGGCCTGGTTCTCAATGATCTGCTTCCTTCTTTGTTTGTGACTTTCTTTTTTGCAGGTTTATTGCTTCCACTATTACTTAACTTTGGCTTGCTCGAGCTATTAGGAACCCTGCTGAGTAAATTCATGCGTCCAGTATTTCGTCTTCCTGGCCGTGCAGCCATTGACTGTATGTCTTCTTGGTTAGGTGATGGTACGGTAGGCGTAATTCTCACAAGCAAGCAGTACGAAGATAAAAAATACACTGCGCGTGAAGCAGCAGTCATTGCGACAATGTTCTCGCCAGTCGGTATTTCATTCTCACTGGTTGTACTGACTCAAGTTGGTCTACAAAATTACTTTGTTCCTTTCTACCTAGCGATTTGTTTGTCTGGTGTGTTGGCTGCAATGGTTATTCAGTTTTTACCACCGCTTTCTTACAAGAAAGACTTGTATATTGATGGTACAAAACCAAATCGTGATGACGAGCTAGTACCTGAAGGGCAATCTATATTCGGGTTTGGGTTTAAACTGGCGCTTCAAAGAGCGAATCAAGTAAAGAGTTTTGGTTCAGTGGCGAAAGAAGGCATTCACAACGCATTAGATATGGTGCTATCGGTACTGCCTGTCGTCATGGCGGTAGGTACATTAGGTCTAGTTGTTGCAGAAACGACACCGCTGTTTTCCATTTTAGGTACTCCGTTTGTTCCTTTACTAGAAGCGTTAAATGTACCTGATGCACAAGCTGCGGCACAAACGATGTTGGTTGGTTTTACTGATATGTATGTACCTTCGATCATTGCAGCTTCGTCTATTGATGCGGATATGACAAAGTTTATTGTCGCGGCGCTATCAGTAACACAATTAATTTTTATGGCAGAAACAGGCTCAGTAATTTTAAGCAGCAAGGTGCCAATTAACTTCTTTGAGTTGGTGGCGATTTTCTTATTGCGTACTTTGGTTACCTTGCCTGTTATCGTGATGATTGCCCATTGGATCTTCTAATATCTAAAGTCTAACTTCTAACTTCATTCCAGCCCGTTGAAATAACGGGCTTTTTTTGCGCTCCGAAATAATCGGTATATCATTCTAAAAATTGATGATATTCCTCGCAAAAACATATAAAATCACTTCAAATTTTATATAGGTATGACCAGTCCAATAATCATTTTCAATGACCGAACGATCGCAGCCTCATAGTGGTTTTACAACTATCGAACTCATTATCTCGATTTTACTGCTCTCAGTTATCTCTGTAGTGGCGTATTCCCGCATACCTGCCATATCTGATTACGCGATCGATTCTTATTGTGAAACGTTGAAGTCGGGTGTGCGAAGAGTACAAACACAAGCAATGTTTGATGTTGCTTCAAGTGGGGCGTATCAAGTTATTTCTACCGAGCATGAAGTGAAATGGAATAACGACACTTTGCTACTGAACGACAATGAAAGCTGTATTGGCCCAATGTGCAGCACATTAATCCGTATTACCGAAGAAGACATGAATCGGGGACTGCAAATTACCACTACGAGTATTGAGTTTGACAGCTTCGGAAGGTTGGTCAGCACGGCTGAACCTTCCGTGTCGTTTGAATTGTCAACCGGAGACAACCAGTCGAAGCAAGTAACGGTTTACTCAGAAGGGTATGTTGATGGCTGTGACTAGGCATTTAGGCTTCTCCCTGATCGAGAACGTTATAGCGATATGCTTGATGGGGCTGCTCATGATCAGCTTCTCAAGTTTACTGGCTCCGCAAGCGGTACAAACGGCGGATACGTTAACCCAACAGCGTTATTCTCAGATAGCGACATTGCTACTTCAAGAAATGTATTCTCGCCCCTTCGATGAACAAAATATCGATAGCGTAGAACGCTGCGATGAAGACAGTTGTTCTGCTTTGGACTCCTTTGGCCAAGGTCAAGATGAGGGGGAGCAAGCGAACGAAAGTGGAATCTTGATTCGTGATGACTTTGACGATTACGCCACCAATGGTTCTTTTGAACCGATCACTAGCTTTGGACTCGGGTTTGTAGGGCCGTATCAAGACTTCGAAGTGCGAGTTGACGTTGAATATGTTGATGATAGTTGGTCTGCGGTCACTTCAGGTGCTACGCCTACAAAACATGCCATTATCACCTTAAGAAAGGGCGCGATTACGGAAACTCAGTTTGATGCTTATAGGAGCAACTACTAAATGAGCCAATCGCGTGGATTCACTCTTATCGAGATGATCGTCAGCTTGACGATGCTTGGTATCTTATCTTTGGGGTTAATGAATTTTGGAGTGTCTAGTTCGACTTTATACGTTGAATCTAAGCATCGCATATCGGCATTAGAAGAAGCTCGTTTTGTATTAACTCGATTTCAACGTGAACTTGCCAACTCCGTACCGCTGAGCGCAAGAACTTTGAGCGATGGCCGTTGCTTAGAATACTTATCGCTAGAATATGTGGCTGAATATAACCCAGACAGTATTGAACTGAGCGTTGATGGGCAAAGTACATCAATAGGTTTAATGCATCCGATTAATGATGAACTTGACGTATGTACAGTGCGTACTGACTCGCCTTGCCTCATTTCCATTTATCCAAGCAGTAGCGACGAGCTGTATTTAGGTGGTGATACAGGTAGCCAAATATATTCACTCAACCGAGTGGAAAGCGGCGCCATTGTTATTAATGAACCTATTCTTACTCGACCATTTAGCCCTTCGAATCGCCTGTTTGTCTATTTGCCTGAAGCGAATCAATTCTGTATCGAAGAAAGTGAAATCCAATTTTACCGAAACTATGCCTTAGATTCGGCAGGCGATGGCCTGAATAACCAGCAAGCGTCTCATACGTTTGCGAGTGGTGTCGTAGAAGACCAAAGCCTTTTTAGCCTAGGGGTTGATAGTACTTATTCGAATACCGCAAGCATCCAATTTTCTTTAAGTGTTAATAACAGTTCTGAGTTTGTGGAGTTCATGCAAAATGCACAGATCCTCAATAGCCACTAGTAAACAAACTGGCGCGGCGATTTTAATGATCTTGTTTACTACGATCATTGTCGCGCTTTTTTCCGTCCGTCTTATGTCGATGAATGTACAGGCAACCCACGCCAACACCTTTGAGACAATGAGTACTCGGGCCTATTGGGCGGCGCGTTCGGTGTTGGAAAGCGCGGTATACCAATACGTGCCGTTAGATGGAGAGCCGACGCAAGAATGTCCGGTAATCTCGGCGGGAAGTGCGTTCCCACAATGTTCATTTGTTCTTGGTTGTGAAGCTAATGGGGACGCAACGATTGTCAATGTGGTCGCGACGTGTGCTGATGACTCATACCGCGTTAGCCGCCGAATGGAAGTAGAGGTGAGAAGTGCTGCGACTAATTAGTATTATTGCGTTATTGATGAGTGCATGTTCAGTAGCATACGCCGAAAGCCACGCGCGTTTTTCTCAATCGTTACAGCCAAATATACGTAATTTTTCGTCTATTCGAGGGTGGGATGAGCCGCATGTCGATTATTTTAGCCAAGAAGGCTTTCAGATCTGTCCATCATGGGCCAGTTATCGGATTGTATTACACCGAGATACTAAAAAGTCGAGTAAAAGGTTCCAATTTGATTTTAATCTTCCAGAAGGTTTATCCATTGAAAGTGTTCAAGGGGACTATCGCCTCAATTCATTAACTCGTAACGGTTCGTCTATATCCGGCTCTATTCACCCTCGATACCTCTACGCGGTCATTACAGTTAATGTTAACGATGCGTCAGTAGATATTAATGACTACGTCAGTATATCTGGGATTAATTCATACGCGAGTAAACATATTTACTTACGCAAAGATTGCAACGCCGCAAGTGCGACGATTTCAGGTACCGTTTATGAAGATTACAATTATTCTGGTGGCTTGAGTACCTACGACAGCAGTATGCACGAGCTAGCGAATGTTGAAGTTGATCTTATAGAAGAATCTCGCGGTGTTGTTAAGTCGAAGCGGACAAACTCTAATGGGTTTTATGAATTTGAAAACCTAGATGAGGGGCGTTATTACGTAAGAGCGAATAACATCGACTCGCTCCCTTCATATCGAGATAATAACCGTGCACAATGTAGTGATAATCGCTGTAAAGCAGTGTTGGTGTCGCCTTGGGTTTCTAAAGTTCACCAAACGGCGTGGTTTGATGTCACTGGTTCCACAGTGATCAATCTCGGTATTAACTACAATGCTGTGATCAACACTGAAGATGATGGTGCCGGTTCATTAAGACAAGTGCTGAAAAACCTAAGTTATCTCAGTAATGACAGTTGGTTGGAGCAGACGTGTAAATACTGCGAAGGTGGCAAAGATAACGTCATTTTTGCTTTGAATACTCTTTCTCAGCGCGTTATCACGTTGAACTCTCCTTTGAATACGTCGCCGAACCTTAATGGGCAGGACGAAACCTATGTTGATGCGCGTGATTTGAATATTACCATTCAAAATGATGACAACGGTCTCTACAGCGATGATTATGGTTTTCACGTGACTCGCTCGTCTGATACTCGAATCTCTGGCTTTGAGATTAACGGGTTTTACAACGGAATTTTTATCGAAGATTGCTCGGATTCTGATTGCGACATCGAGATTAGCCATAACACCATCACCGACTCTTATCACAGTGCAATCGTGCTTGATGATGCTGATGACAACGATATCTATGAGAACGTTATCGATAATGCGTTTAAGGGATCTAGTGATCACAACAACGCCTCAGCTATATTGCTGCAAGGGACGGGGGAGTGCACGGCACATGAACCGGGTGGTTGTGATTATTGGAAGAATGGCTCTTCAGACAATGATATTGAAAGGAATACGATTAAAAACACCGCCAAAGGCAATACTAATCTCGCTTTCTTAGATACTTACCCGCCATCAGGTATTCGTGTTTACCAAGGTTGGGAGAATGAGTTTTCTAAAAATACCTATTTAAACAACATCGGTATTTCAATTGATTTGATGACTGGGACCTTATTTGGCGTTGTCGAACCCAATGATGGAGTCTATCGAAACGATCACCCTCATGATGGCATTGATCATCCAATTATCACTGGCTACGTGATTAGTGGCAATGTTCTTGAGGTAGAGGGGTTTATAGGGCAAGACGGCCCAAGCAATGTATTTGATGACTTTGAAATAGAGCTTTATACCGCGGAAAGCAATCTTCTTGGGCAAACGCAAGGTGAGTACTTTCTCGGTGAGTGTGAAGATGACGACCTAACTCACGACTTTGATAATGGCCGTTTTGCTTGTCGCGTTGATATCAGCGATAGCGATTTTGAAAATGGTGATGGGCTGACGGCGATAGCTATCGATGACGAGGATAACACTTCCGAGTTTGGTAACGCATATTGGGGACAGTCTGAGTTTGACTACGGCGATGCACCAAATGAAGACTTAGGAACCGGTTGGGAAACCACAACCTTTCCTGTCATGAAAGCGGATAACGGTGCTCGTCATGGTGTGGTTGATGGTATCGCATTGGTCCCGGATTCATGGGCGTCGACTGTTTTTCACAATAGTTCGGAGAGTGATGGTCAGCCTTCACGTTTCGCTGACGCGGATAACTCTGACGACGGTGTCGAGTTCAATTCAAACAATTCAGAAGTGAATCAATCGTCATTGCCTGTATTGGTCACTGGGTATATTGATGCTCAGGGTAACGAGCAAAACTTTAACAACGAAATAGTAGTAAGAGCCTCCGCTGCTGGGTATGTATCTATCTGGTTGGATAAAAACCAAGACGGTAGTTGGAGTGAATTTGAGCGTAACCGTTTACCGGTGTCGGAAAAAATTGTAGATCGAGAGCCGGTATCAGCAGGGGAGAACCGATTCACCGTTAACCTTTCCGCCTATGATGTTCATGGTGAGAGCTGGGTTAGAGTTCGTTACTCAACCCACGTTGGCGCGATTCATGAGCCAACAGGTCAAGCTCTAGATGGCGAAGTAGAAGATTATCGGGTCTGGATTGCCGCTCCGTCTATGGGTATCGCCGGGTGTGAGGCGGGTTTACAAAATGGCTCGTTTGAACATTTCTATGTAGAAGAAAATCACAACGGTTGGGATACGCCTGAAAGCTCGGTTGCAGGGTGGTCGATTGTTCAACAAGATCCAAGCTTAAACCCTCACTCTGAGCCGTACGGTCAGCGCCGAAACCATATCGAGTTCAACCGCTATAACCAATATGTTCACGAACCATCGTCCGACTTATCCGATAACGTAGCGGAAATGAACGTATATCACCCAACCATTATGTATCAAGACATAGTGACGAATCCGGGTGACAAAATTCGTTGGAGCTTTGATTATTCCAATCGAACTTACCCAGATAGTGTGGAAGACGATCAAATCTCTTTGTTGTTTGGTTCTCCAGATACAGATTTGAATGAAGAAGCCTTGATAAATGGTACTGACTCTTGGCAAAACCACACCGGAGTTTACCAAGTACCAGAAGGGCAGCGAATCACCAGAATCGCTTTCAGAGGTAACGAGCCAGCTTTTTCATCCGCCGGTAATATTCTTGATAATGCTAAATTTGGCTGTGAAGTTGGGGTAGATTTCGGCGATCTTCCTGAAAGCTATCGTCAACAAACCTCCACCAGTAGAATCGTTTCCCCTGACTTATACATAGGCAATGAACCTGCAGATACCGAGACGCAACACTTAGCATCGGATTTAGCGAAAGGCGACGATATTGACGGTTTCAATGATGAGTTAACTTTTAACAGCCCTGTGATTGTGAAGAAAGGGGAAACGGTATCGATTTCTGGTATCCCCGTGATGAACAGTACGGGCGCCAATGTAGAGATGATGGGCTATCTGGATGTATTGGAGCCAAACGCTTCAGTGTTTAGTCGCAGTGAAGAGTCAGCAGTATTGGTGGTGCCTCACTCGGAAAGCATACAAAGTGCGACGCTCACTTGGACATTTACCTCTAATGACTTAAAGCAATGGACAACGGAGAACCAAATCTACCTGCGATTAGTGTTAGGTGGCTCTGAAACTGGTATTGGCGAAGTAGAAGACCACTTAGTTTACAACTTAGATGAAGAGATGCCGCCATCCCCCGGTCGTTGTGATGGTTTTATTCAAGTCAAAGAGCCTCAAGGCAGCAGTACCTACCAATATGCGAAATGGAAAGCCATTGGTGGGCAAATTGATATAGACGTTATCAATTCAAGTTTGGATGTCGATGCCTTAAAGGCGGTAGGTGTTAATCAAACCGATGGCTTTACTTATGGGGTTGGAACCGATGGTGGCACCGATCATAAGTTGTATATTGCTACTCAGGAAAATAATGCGGAGTTTACTGAACTTGCGGACCTGAGAGCGGTAGCTGATGGCGTGTACATTCGAACTAAAGACGGCGACCAATTTACGTTCATGCAGGGTGAGGTATTAAACTCAGAGAAAAGCAGAGATGGTTCGGGTGGCAAGAAGCTAGGAAGAGCCAATTCTGGTGATGTGAGCCCAAATGGGAAGTTCATGATTATAGGACGCCCCGGCTGGCATTCGTTAGTAAGAATTGATTTGCTTACTGGCGCGTTTGATACGATTCAGCTGACGCTTCCCGATGGCGAAGGCACCCCTTGGAGTGCTGACTTTGCTTTTGATTTATCAGACTCAGACCAATTTATTTATGGGCTAAGTAGAGCGTTGGATAAGCTCTACAAAATTTCAATTGTTGATGGTACCTTCACTGAAATAGCGCTGACGTTAAAGCTGTCTTCGGAAGTGGATGAAACATATCCAGAGTGGCCAAGAGAAGATGATAAAGGGAAGCTAGCGTCCGGCGGATTTGGGATCAACAAGGGAGGCGTGTTATTCGCCATGACGAATGGTGGTATCCACGATCTTAACCAAGATGGAGTGATTTCTGACAGCGAGGACTTTGCAACCACAGCCCTATATTCAATTGATATTGATCGCGCAGAAATACGCTTTGAAATGAAAGGGAAAGAGAGCCAAACCAGCAGTAACGATGCTGGTGGCTGTGCGATTCATGCCGATTTTGGTGACGTTCCAATGCTACTCGAAGGGGACAACCCTGCTCGCCATTTAGGTACTAACCTGTCCTTAAAGCTCGGCGAATCATGGTCAGCCGATCTTGGCCCTGGAGATGATGCAGACGCTGACGCTGATTTCTCAGATGATGGGGTGAAGGTTGAAAATAGCCTTGGTGAAACTGTAGATCTAAAGGATCAGCTGCTGATGCCGGGCCATTCTTATCAATTGGTTATTACAAGCCACGGGGCTGGTCGGGTATCTAAATGGGTGAGCTGGGATGGCAGTAGTTGGAATGAACTAGCGGATAATATCTTATCGATCCCTCAGAACGCTACGCGAGGTTATTTACGTGTCCGTTATAGCTCTGTTGCTCTGGATTCTCCGTACGGAGAGGCTATTGATGGTGAAGTAGAAGATTACGCGCTAAATGTTGGTAATGAAGTAAAAGCCATGACGGTTCATGCGCCAACCGCACCCTTAACCTGTGAAGTCGCGGAATATCTAGTGACGCTAGATGTTGATGGCGACAAGCTTTCTAACGATGTCCATGTGGAACTGAGCTTTGAAGATGCTCCTTCACAATGTTGGTTTGACGCTAAATCGTTTAACCGTACAGAGCTTACGGAGACAGCCCAATGCGCTTCTGATACTCGAACCTTGACTTTCGAATCAGGAGGTGAACTCAGCAGAACGGTTTGGGTTGCCACCGATTCAGAGCTTTCGCCAATCAAGTTAGTCGCTAAAGAAACGGATTTAGGCGAAGCGGCGGGATCGGCTGTATTTTCTAAAGAAGGATTTACCATCTCACCTGTGAACCCGCCTGAACATTATAAAGCAGGCGAGGCATTTAAGTTAAAAGTAGAACGTAAAATTGCTTTAGAAAGCTCCCGTTGTACGGTAGATCCTGACTATCAGGGGGCACAAGAGTTTAAGTTTAACTATGACCATGGCACTGAAAATTACAAAGGTGACTTGTTCATCAAAGATCAAAGTATTACGTCTGATACGCCTGTTTCTTTACAGTTCGAATCTGGGGTGAGCGAAGACATTATCGCGAAGTATTTTGAGTCAGGCTTTTTTAATCTTTCGGCGAAATATATTCCTGAGCAAGGGCGAGAGAAAAACGCTGGTTTGGTGACCTCTTTGCATTTCAAGCCTTATGCCCTTGTTGTTGATAGCGTATATCTAACGCAAGACTCCAATGTGGTGGATAACGAGGATGTTGATACGTATTTTGTGCCTGCAGGGTCTGAATTTACGGTTGATGTGCTGGCGGTTGCTGCAGGGCATAGCCGTTCGGTTTCCAAAGTGACACGTAACTTCAATGCGAACCTGACGGATGGAAATGGCGTTAGTGCCAAGGTCGTCACGCCAACGTCAATAGTTGGTAGTAGCGCATCAGACTTTTCTTCAACAGATGTGAGTGCTCAGTTTACCGAAGGTCAACTATTAGCGCGCTATCTCTATCGTAATGTAGGGGCCATTGATGCTCGGTGGGAAGTGGATAGTTATGGCAGTAGCGGACTTTCTAGTTTCCTTAATACTGATGCGAGCGTTGAGAACGGAGGGCGTAGCGGCGTCATCGGTCATTTCTATCCTGACGCATTTAAAGTGACGAGCTCCAACTTCTCGACTGGTGTAACCAAAGCTAATTCAGAGGAAGAATGGACATACTATGGGCAACCTAATGTCGACCTCACCGTAGCACTTGATGCCATAGGGGCGGGAGGGGCTAAGCTTTCATTTTATGATTCGAATCACTGGCTAGGGACGGTGTTTGCAACTCAGGATGATTTGGTGACTCTTTCACACGATATTTGCCGTGAAGGAAAATTTGCGTTAAATGGCAAGAACTATGGGGTAAGCGGCAATGCTTGTGACTTTGAGAGCAGTTGGCTTAGTGGTGCGCTGAGTATCAATGTGAGCGATGCGCAATTTGTTCGTGACGATAATGAATCAGGTCGAACAGCGCTCACGGATATTCAAGCGAGCTTGATTGATCAAGAGTTCCGCTATGTTGAAGCAGAAGTTCCAGATGAGTTTACGTCAGGAGCGTTGAATTTTGGCCAGTTGTTGGATGTGCGTTATGGGCGATTAGTATTGCAAAACGTAGCTGGGCCGATTGAACAATATCTGCCAATGCGTATTCAAGCTCAGTATTGGACACAAAATGGATTCCAAGTGAATGACTGGCATTCGGAAAGCTCATTGTCTGCGTTTGGAGACTTTGCAGCGATTGAAAGCTTGAACCCGGTAGCGAACAACCCGGAGAACACGATTCCTGTTATCGGTGCGGACTCTCTCTCTGTTAGCGAAGTATCATTGGGGCAATCGACCACCACGATTGCAGGCTCTGCAGCCGGTTATGTAGAAGTCCCGTTTGTTTTTAGTGGGCAAGTCGACCGTTGGTTGGGATATTGTTGGAAAGTGGATGCTGACGATAGCACTGAAGTTCCAAGCGAATGTGGCAGCGAAGCAAGCTACCAACAGCCGCCATCGGCAGTCGCGACATTCGGTACCAGCAAAGGCTCCGACAATATTATTTATATCATGGAGAGGTTCAACTAACGGACTTCTTCAAATAATTTGAACAACTAAGCCAACTTATTCTAGTTAAGAATACGTTGGCTTTTTTTTATATTTAATCTCACAGAACAGTTAAGAATATTACGTGGGAGAGCGCGATGGGTAAGCTAGTTGAAGGTGTGTGGCAAGACGTATGGTATGACACAAAAAGCAGCAACGGGAAATTTGTTCGTGAAGATGCAGGCTTTAGAGAATGGATTGAAGATCGTGCTGATGCTAAGTATCAACCGGAAAGTGGTCGATATCACTTATACGTATCGCTCGCTTGTCCTTGGGCCCACCGCACGCTGATCTTTAGAGAACTGAAAGGCTTAGCTGAACATATTGATGTCACAGTTGTGTGTCCCGATATGATGAATGAAGGCTGGCAAATGGGCTTACCTGAGCCACTATTTGGTCATACTCGCATGCATCAAATTTACACCCAAGCAAAGTCGGATTACACAGGTCGAGTGACGGTGCCTGTTCTATGGGATAAAAAAACGAACTCTATTGTAAGTAATGAATCGTCGGAGATCATTCGTATGTTCAACTCGGCATTCAATGAGCTAACGAGGAATGAAGACGATTACTACCCGCAAGCACTCCGCCGAAAAGTTGATGAATGGAATGATTTCATCTATCCAAATATCAACAATGGTGTATACCGTTGTGGTTTCGCAACGACGCAGGAAGCGTACGAAGAAGCTTACGATTCTCTTTTTGACGCTTTGGATAAAGTGGACGCACATCTTGCGGAAAGCCGCTACTTAGCTGGCGATAAAATTACGGAAGCTGATTGGCGCTTATTTACGACGTTAATTCGGTTTGATGCTGTTTACGTTGGTCATTTCAAATGTAATAAACAGCGAATTGAAGACTACACCCATATCCAGGGTTACTTAAAAGAGCTTTACCAGATCCACGGTATCAAAGAGACGACGGATTTTTATCATATCAAGCGTCACTACTATTACAGCCATACAGGTATCAATCCGACTCAGGTTGTGCCGAAGGGGCCTGAGCTAGATCTTGATACACCGCATGGACGTAATGAGTTAAGCTAATATCACTTGATTTCTTCCATTTAATTTCGCTTGATATAGCGCTTTATCAGTTTGTTGAAGTGCTGTATCAACGCTATGTTCAGAAAGAGATAAAGGAACTAACCCTCCACTAATCGTCACGTTTAGTGAATGTTCGTTGTTGTGAATTATGTTCTTTTCAATAGATTTACGAATCATCTCACTGAAGTGAAAAGCACTGTTTACATCTGATGCTTCAAATACAATACAAAACTCCTCACCACCAACACGATACAGTTTATCCGAGCCTGCTGTTTCTTGGATCACCTCGCATGTAGATTTGAGAACCGTATCTCCACAACTATGTCCGTAACTATCGTTTATTTTTTTAAAGTGATCTAAGTCGAAATGGAACAAATAGAGGTTATGTAGGTCGGCTAACTCATTGTTCGCGTCATGCAGTAGGCACAGCCGATTTTTGGCCTCGGTTAGAGAGTCCGTGAGTGCTAGAGTTTGGAGGTCATGTTGAACCCGTTCTCTTACTTCTTCATAAGCAAATGAAATGATCCATACAGTTATATAAGGCAGAGAAAAATTAAGAAACGCAAAAGGATTGGTTTGGACGTGGTTTTGATTCACGACAGTTAAGCAAGTAACCAGAACTGCCAAGGTTAAGAGAGAGCCAACATAGCGATTGAAAAAAAGGTGATACAAAAGTGGTAAACAGAATGTCCACAAAATAAGTGCAGAGGACGCTTTTGTAACGGTCAATCCATACATAATGATAAATGTAAAAAAGGCTGCGATGCTTGGGTAGTGCCAACTTCTAGTGCTATTTTTCTTACTTTCAATCAATACGTAAAAGCAGAACAGTGAGAAAACCAATTCAATAGCTGCGAAAATATGTGCACCGATGTGAAGGTAGTTAAGGCCTGATAAACCAAGTGAGATAACACCGAGAGTCAAACAAGCAACGGTAAGAACTTGATTTTTTTGGGTACTGGTAGATGGCAGCATAGATTGTATGATGAGTTATTGGTAACCAAATACTAACAACTAAACTCGGAAAAATCTCTAATATACCTATTTTTTAGTCAGTGGTAGTGTTGAGCTAATTTGGACAAATAGATTAGTACAAATAAAAAACCCTCGCGAATGGCGAGGGTTTAGTATAGTAGAAAGGGTAATTAGTTAATTACTTTTTCTTCAGCTTGTGCAGCTTGGTCTGCTTGGATAGCCGTTAGAGCTACTGTGTAAACGATATCGTCTACTAGAGCGCCACGAGACAAGTCATTTACTGGCTTGCGCATACCTTGAAGCATTGGACCGATAGACACTAGGTCTGCTGAACGCTGTACAGCTTTGTAAGTCGTGTTACCCGTGTTTAGGTCTGGGAATACGAATACTGTCGCTTTACCCGCAACTGGAGAGTTAGGCGCTTTAGAAGCGGCTACGTTTTCCATGATTGCTGCATCGTACTGTAGAGGACCGTCGATCACTAGATCAGGACGTTTCTCTTGAGCAATCTTAGTCGCTTCACGTACTTTATCTACGTCTGCACCCTTACCAGATTCACCAGTAGAGTAAGAGATCATAGCAACGCGTGGGTCGATACCGAATGCCGCAGCAGAATCTGCAGATTGGATAGCGATTTCAGCAAGCTGTTCAGCTGTTGGATCTGGGTTGATCGCACAGTCACCGTATACAAGAACTTGATCAGGCAGAAGCATGAAGAAGATTGAAGATACGATAGAAGCATCAGGAGCAGTCTTGATGATCTGGAACGGAGGAACGATAGTGTTCGCCGTTGTGTGAACAGCACCAGAAACTAGACCGTCAACCTCACCAGCTTCAAGCATCATAGTACCTAGGAATACTGAATCTTCTAGCTTCTCACGAGCTACAACTTCAGTCATACCTTTAGCGCCACGAAGTTCTACTAGACGAGCTACGTAGTTTTCGCGAACTGATGCAGAATCGATGATTTCAACGCCAGCGCCAAGCTCAACGCCTTGCTGCGCTGCAACGCGGCGGATTTCTTCAGGGTTACCAAGAAGTACACACGTTGCGATACCGCGCTCAGCACAGATAGCCGCAGCTTTCACTGTACGTGGCTCATCACCTTCAGGAAGGACGATGCGCTTAGCCGCTTTACGAGCGAATTCAGTTAGCTGGTAACGGAATGCTGGTGGGCTTAGACGACGGATACCTTGAGTACCTTCAGATAAAGAATCAATCCAAGGGCCATCGATGTGGCTTGCAACGTGATCGTTAACGAACTCGATACGCTCTTTATCGTCTGCAGGAACTTCTAGGTTGAAGCTCTGTAGGTTAAGAGACGTTTGCCAAGTGTTACCTTGCGCTTTGAAGATCGGTAGACCTGAAGCGAACGCTGGCGCACATAGGTTAGCAATGCTTTCTGGAATGTCGTAACCGCCAGTAAGTAGGATTGCGCCAATCTCAACACCGTTTTTCGCAGCAAGAGCCGCAGCAACGATAACGTCAGGACGATCTGCGGAAGTAACTAGCAGTGAACCTGGTTTAAAGTGCTCAATCATGTGCGGCAGTGAACGTGCACAGAAAGTGATGCTCTTAATACGACGAGTCGCGATTTCACCTTCGTTGATGATTTCAGCGTTAAGGTGTTTAGCCATATCAACCGCACGAGTTGCGATTAGGTCGATGCTCCATGGCACACAGCCAAGAACACGGATAGGGCTAGAGTTGAAGATTTGCATTACTTCAAGGTTCGCTTGCTGAGCAGTATCTGCATCGTCGAAGATTTCAGATAGGTCAGGGCGAGTACGGCCAGCTTCGTCAACAGGAGCGTTAAGCTTGTTGATGATCACGCCTTTAATGTTCTTGTTCTTAGTACCGCCGAAGTTAGAACATGCTACTTCAATACGCTCTTTAAGTTGCGTAGGATTGTCAGTACCAGGAGTCGCAACGAATACGATCTCCGCGCCAAGTGTTTTCGCGATTTCGGCGTTCACTTGGTTAGCAAATGGGTGCTTACGAGTAGGAACTAGGCCTTCGATAAGTGTTACTTCTGCGTCTTTGTTGATTTTGTTGTATTGCTCAACAACAGACTCTAGAAGTACGTCCATCTTCTCGCTACCGATCAGCGTTTCAGCTTGAGTCATTGCAATTGGCTCACCAATCTTAATGTCGCTGTTAGTACCGATAATGGTAGAAGTTAGATCTGGTTGGTTGCCGCCGCTACGAGGTTGAGCGATTGGCTTGTAGAAAGAAACACTAACGCCTTTGCGCTCCATTGCGCGAAGAACACCCATGCTAACACTAGTAAGACCAACACCAGCGCTAGTAGGGATAAGCATAATAGTACGGGACATGTACGGAGTACCTTTGACTATTTGATAAAAAAGCTCAACACCGTATTCCTGTCGGGCAATACCTTAGGAAAGGAATAGGAGTTGAGCCCCACTTCTAATTAAGAAACAGGCCAGCTTCTAAGAAGCTAGCCTGTGAATCAATTAAAGACCTGCTAGACGTGCAGTGTCTTCAGCAATTACTAGCTCTTCGTTAGTAGAGATAACCATTGCAGGGATGCGGCTGTCCGCAGTAGTGATCACACCTTCGCCGCCGAAACGAGCTTTAAGGTTAGCTTCACCGTCAACTTCGATGCCGAAGATACCAAGACGGTTAAGAACTAGTTCACGGATTGGAGCACCGTTCTCACCGATACCGCCAGTGAATACGATAGCATCTAGACGACCTTCTAGAGTTGCAGTGTAACCAGCGATGTATTTCGCTAGACGGTGACACATTACGTCCATTGCGCGAGTTGCTGCTTCTTCTTTACCGTAGTTGTCTTCAACGAAACGACAGTCTGGAGAAACTGCAGTCAGACCAGCTAGACCAGACTCTTTAGTCAGCATGTCGTTGATCTCTTTAACTGAGTAACCTAGAGAGTCGTGTAGGTGGAAGATGATCGCAGGATCGATGTCACCACAACGAGTACCCATTACTAAACCTTCAAGAGGAGTGAGACCCATAGAAGTGTCTACAGATTTGCCGTTCTTGATTGCACATACAGAAGCGCCGTTACCTAGGTGACAGTTGATGATGTTAACTTCGTCAGCTGGCTTGCCTAGTTGCTCAGCAACTTCGCGAGCGATGAATAGGTGAGAAGTACCGTGCATGCCGTAACGACGGATGCCGTGCTCTTTGTACAGGTTGTACGGTAGAGCGTATAGGTAAGACTCTTGAGGCATAGTTTGGTGGAATGCAGTATCAAATACAGCAGACATTGGTAGGCTTGGGAAAGCTTTTTGAGCAGCTTTAATACCGATGATTGCAGCTGGGTTGTGAAGAGGTGCAAGTGCTGCACAGTCTTCGATACCTTTAAGTACGTCTTCAGTGATAAGAGCAGATTGAGTGAATTTCTCGCCGCCGTGTACAACACGGTGACCAACTGCTGCTAGGTTTTCAGCAAGTTCTGGCTTAGAAGCAAGAATAGTTTCTACCATGAACGCTAGCGCTTCTTCGTGAGCTGCACCGTTACCCAGTTGAGCTTCGTGCTTACCATCAAGTTTCCACTTGATACGAGCTTCAGGAAGGTGCAGACACTCTGCAAGACCTGTTAGATGCTCGTCGCCGTTTTGTGCGTCAACAACAGCAAATTTAAGAGAAGAACTACCGCAGTTTAAAACTAAAACTAGCTTAGACATGAATGACTACCTATGTATTTGTCTGATAAATATCAGTTAAGGGTGAAAATCAATCACAAGAATAGTAGAGCGTAGGAGCTTTCGTACTAATCTTGGTCAAAAAAACATTAATTTCCATATAGTGAGAAGCATCTTTTTACACAAAAAGTGCCTGTGCAATCCTTGCAGAAGTCTTCACAGTGTTGCGTTAATTGAAAATAACGGCAACAATGAGATTGAGGTCTGCAAATAATAGCGATATTGTGCAAATATAACAAAAAAATTTGAAAGAATATTATTTTTCGTCAATTTTTTGCGATTTTAGTTGATGTATTCAACTTTTTTTTAGTGAGAGAGTCGTATGAGTAATAAAGTAGGGTTATCTGTTAGCTTAAAGGATGGTCAGAAGTACATGGACCTTTGGCCTGTACGTAAAGAACTGAATGCGATCTTCCCTGAACAACGCATTATCAAAGCCACCCGTTTTGGTATCAAAGTTATGCCAGCCATTGCGGCTATTAGTGTTCTTACGCAAATGGCATTCAATAACTATCAAGCTATGCCACAAGCTGTGGTTGTTGCTTTATTTGCGATTAGCATGCCTTTACAAGGTATTTGGTGGTTGGGCAATCGTTCCAACACTGTACTGCCTCCTGCTCTTGCTTCTTGGTATCGAGAACTCCACCAAAAAATTGTTGAGTCAGGCTTTGCCCTTGAACCAATGAAAGCTAAGCCAAGATACAAAGAACTCGCAGCGATTTTGAACCGGGCTTTCCGCCAACTCGATAAGTCGGCAATGGAGCGCTGGTTTTAGTCTCCCTTGCAGCAATCCCGTTACGATTCGATAAAATAGGGAATAAGTCGATTGACTCCACTTGTTCCCTAATAGAATAACCTCG
>NZ_JBHZSF010000004.1:75163-328195 GCF_043642225.1 Vibrio profundi
CACCTCGCACCTCGCACCTCGCACCTCGCACCTCGCACCTCGCACCTCGCACCTCGCACCTCGCACCTCGCACCTCGCACCTCGTTATGATCTCCTTTTGTTACTTTAGTGTTAAATCTAACTTCCCTTACGTGTAAGTTACTGGTAATAATGTTGTTAGATGCGTAGAAAACGCACAATTTATTAGAAAGACAATAAACACAACATCAAAACAACCAATTGCTTAAATCAAGGAGTCAGGATGAAAGCAGGTAAAATTATCGCTACAGCCGTTTTAGCAAGTGCAGCATTACTATCTTCAACCAGCATTATGGCTAAGACAGCTAAAATTGCAGTCTCGCAGATTGTGGAACACCCAGCACTTGATGCCGCTCGCCAAGGTCTAGTGGATGGACTAAAAGCAAAAGGCTATGAAGAAGGCAAAAACTTAGAGTTCGATTACAAAACAGCGCAAGGTAACCCTGCGATAGCGGTTCAGATTGCACGTCAATTCGTAGGTGAAAACCCAGATGTATTAGTCGGTATCGCGACTCCGACAGCGCAAGCGTTAGTCTCTGCAACTCGCTCAATTCCTGTTGTCTTTACTGCCGTTACTGACCCAGTTGGTGCAAAATTAGTTAAACAGTTGAAAAAACCAGGCAAGAATGTGACAGGTTTGTCTGACTTATCTCCAGTGAGCCAACACGTAGAATTGATTAAAGAAATCCTACCAAATGCAAAATCTATCGGTGTTGTATTTAACCCGGGTGAAGCGAATGCCGTTACACTTGTTGAACTGCTAAAAGAAGCGGCTAAGGCTCAGGGACTTGAGGTTGTTGAAGCAACGGCATTGAAGAGTGCCGATGTTAAATCAGCGACGCAAGCGATTGCGGCTAAATCTGATGTGATTTATGCACCAACAGACAATACTGTGGCAAGTGCAATTGAAGGCATGATTGTGGCAGCGAATCAGTCAAACACTCCAGTATTAGCAGGCGCAACGTCTTACGTTGAAAAAGGCGCGATTGCAGGCCTAGGCTTTGACTACTACCAAGTGGGTGTGCAAACCGCTGATTACGTAGCGGCTATTCTTGATGGTGAAAAGCCTGGTGCTTTGGATGTTAAAGTTGCCAAGGGCTCTGATCTTGTTGTGAATACCGGTGCTGCTAAGAAGCTTGGTTTAACGATCCCACAATCAGTTATGGATCGCGCGACAAGCGTTAAGTAATTCTCCCATCTCGAAAGCCAATAAAGTGAATGCTTTATTGGCTTTATTACATCAGCAGAAAAGGAGTAGTTATGTCTGCTTTTGCTTTTTTCGGAGCTTTGGAAATAGGGCTTTTATATGGGTTAGTTGCTCTTGGGGTTTACCTAACATTCCGAGTTCTAGATTTTCCTGATTTAAGTGTCGATGGTAGTTTCCCTATGGGAGCCGCGGTTGCTGCAACGGCAATTGTTGCTGGTATTGATCCTTGGGTTGCGACGGGTATGGCTATTGCCGCTGGTGCTGTAACTGGTTGGGTAACGGCTTTTCTAGCGGTTCGTTGTGGCATCCTTCACTTATTAGCTTCGATCTTAACCATGATCGCGGCTTTCTCTATCAATATCCGAATTATGGGACGACCAAATATCGCCTTGTTGGGAGAAGAAACGATTCTGACCCCTTTTGAAGCACTTGGCGATCCAATGTTAGTGCGTCCACTAGTTGTGGGTATCTTAGTTTTGGTGTCAGGTTGGTTCATTGTTCGCTTGTTAAACAGTGACTTTGGGTTAGGCCTTCGAGCAACTGGCGTAAACGCGCGCATGGTATCAGCTCAAGGTGGCAGCACGTCGTTCTATACGTATTTTGGCTTAGCACTGTCTAACGGCTTTGTTGGCTTTGCTGGGGCGTTATTTGCCCAGACAAACAGTTTTGCGGATGTCACCTCGGGTGTCGGGACGATCGTTGTTGGACTGGCAGCCGTAATTCTTGGTCAAACCTTAATTCCTGGGCGTAAAATTTGGGTTGCAGTGACCGCAGTGATCGTTGGTTCAGTATTGTATCGGCTGGCAGTCGCATTTGCGTTGAGTTCAGGGATGTTTGGTTTACAAGCTTCTGATCTGAACTTAGTGACAGCAGTACTGGTTGCCGTCGCACTCATCGCACCAAAGATTAAAGGAAACCTTAAAGCAAAAAAGCGCCATAGCTCTGCTCAAGCAAAAGCACAGTCAAAAAGTATCCCAGCTAAGCAGGCAGAGAAGTCAGGAGAAGCAGTATGATTCGGCTAGAAGACATTCAAGTCACATTTAACCCCGGTACGATTCTGGAAAACCGAGCACTGCGAGAGGTTTGCTTAGAAGTGCCCGAACATCAGTTTTTAACGGTGATTGGTTCGAATGGTGCGGGTAAATCTACCTTATTAGGCGCTGTGACCGGTGAAACGCCAATGGTTGGCGGTAAGGTGATCATCAATGATGTCGATGTGACGAACCAAACGGTAGACCAAAGAGCAAGTCAATGTGCTCGAGTATTCCAAGACCCATTAGCTGGCACTTGTGGTGATCTAACGATTGAAGAGAATATGGCTTTGGCTTACATGCGTGGCAAACGTCGTGGATGGAGCTTGTCTTTATCCTCTAAGCGCAGAAAGTTATTTCAAGAGCGAATCAGTATTCTTGGATTAGGGCTGGAAGATAGGCTAGGGGACAATATCGGCTTGCTGTCCGGAGGACAGCGTCAAGCGGTTAGCCTAGTGATGTCGACACTATCAGACAGCAAGTTATTATTGCTTGATGAGCATACTGCAGCGCTCGATCCACGTATGGCCGCGTTTATTATTGACTTGACCAAAAAGGTCGTCAAAGAGTTTGACCTAACAGTTATGATGGTTACTCACTCAATGAAAGATGCTCTCGCGTGTGGTGACCGTACGGTGATGCTTCACCAAGGTGAAATTGTGTTAGATGTCGCCGGTGAACAACGAGCCAACATGCAGGTCCCTGACTTATTGGAGATGTTCTCAAAGGTTCGAGGTGAAGAACTTGCCGACGACAGTCTGTTACTCAATTAGTCAGGCTCTATAAAATAAAGCCCCATCTTAGGAGGGGGCTTTATTTGTGAGGTGTCATAGCTTTGTTGCTCTTCTATCAGTCAATTAATAATAAATTACACTAAATTTACATCCGATTAAGACTAAAATTGTAATAATATTATTGTCGTAAATATGAGATTAGTTGATCTAAGGGCAATAAATACATGAAAGTAAATAGGCATTTCAGCCTGACCTTTGTTTTTATATTTCCAGGGGTTCTTGCCATTATTCTCATTGGTTTGACGGCGAAAAACTATTACGACTCAGTTGGACGAGATATACAGAACGAATTTAGCCAATTAGAGGAAGTCCTTCGAAGAACGACAAAGGTTGTAACTGCGCTAGACTATAGTTTTTCTAACTACTATAAATCGAGAACACCGCTATTTTTGGCTCACAATAAGCAAGTTGTGGATGGCCTCTGCCAGATTTGGCCGATAGATGCATTATTGCTTGCCGATGGTAAAACAACAGATATTCCGACTGTAGATATAGATTACATGCTTGTTGGCAATGAATCTCTTTGCATTGAACTAAGCCCCACCAATATCAGCGCTACAGAAAAAGTCGCGTTTGCACCCATTCTTTCCTTTCTGTCCGAGCTAGACGACTATCATCGTGGCGTACATTTCATTGATAAGGAAGGGTACGTTATTTCGTCTCCTGAAGACTTCGCAAAAACCTTAACCAAAGAACTGCTCTCCACAATAAAAAGCTTACCTTATTGGCAAAAAACGGCAAATAACCCGGATAAACTCACCCTATCAGGTCCATCTTTTCGTGTTGACTCATTGGAAAGAGGGATGAGCATGACGGTCCCTGTTTTTCACAATGGAGCTCATCAAGGAATGTTGGCAGTAGATATCGATGCTGACAAACTGCTCGATACGACAGGAAGTAATTTGGCTGGGCGGATCAATATCATTGATACCACGATTTCATCCCCACCTGACAATGCGGCGTTTCTGCATAAAATTAATTTGGATGGAGTTGTAGCCAACCACACCGCATATTACGAGCTTAACTTTGCCGATGAACTGAAAAACTTCGTTATTTTTGAGCGTAATAGCTTAATCGTGACGCTTGTAATCTATCTCTTCAGCGTCACGATTCTGTTTTATGTGAATTCTACGATTGAAAGAGGCTACTTCAAGGATTTAGCCGCTAAAGACCCAATGACCGGGTTATTGAACCGTCGAGGTTTAGAGTCATTTTGGCGCAGTGTTGAACATGACCAATTGTTTGCTTTAGCTGTGTTCGATATCGATAATTTTAAAGCCGTCAATGATACATATGGTCATGACAAAGGCGATGATGTGATTCGCTATATGTCCCGTCAAATTAGCAATAACATTCGAAGTAGTGACGCTGCAGCAAGATTTGGCGGTGAAGAGTTTGTAATTTATCTAAGAGGGGATAACAAAGATCGCCTTGTTCAAACATTGAATCGGGTTAAAAGCGAAATTTGCAAACATTCAACAACTGCTATTACGACCGGTTTTACGGTGTCAGGTGGAGTGTGCGTTGTTGAAACGGAACATAACAACTTGAATTTTGATGAGATATTCAAATACGCGGATGAAAAGCTCTATGTTGCTAAAACTACGGGTAAAGATCGGATTGAGTTTTAGGCAACATAGGAAGCGAGCTTTCTAGTTATATTTAGCTATGGCTTGCTTGATATCTTTGAATGTGCTCAACGATAGGTGCTGCTTTTTTAAAAGTACGAATTTCTCTAAATAATTCTTCTGCCTGTGGGTACTCTTTACGCAAGTAAACAAACCACTGTTTCACTCGATTTGGATAGTACATACCTTTGTCGCCTTCGATCTCAAATTCAGAGTAACGGAGTAACAACTCAATGACTTCCATCCAAGGCATCGGCTGGTGGTTGTGTTTAACTACGTTACCTAGATTGGGAACATTGAATGCACCGCGACACACCATCAAAGAGTCGACACCCGTTGCTTTGATACACGCCTGCCCATCAGCATGGTTCCAGATTTCGCCATTGGCGATGAGGGGAAGTGATGTTTTTTGGCGAATCTGATTGATGTAGTCCCACTTAATCTCGCTCGCTTTATATCCGCCAGTTTTGGTTCTAGCGTGCACGGTTAATTCATCCGCTTTGGCTTGCTCAATTGCGTCGACAATCTCAAAACATTCTTCAGGGTTTTCCCAGCCTAGCCTGATCTTCGCGGATACTGGAATATGTTCAGGTACAGCTTCTCGGCAAGCCTTGACTACCTGATAAATTAACTCTGGTTCCTTTAGCAAAGAAGCTCCGCCGTTGCTTTTATTAACGGCTTTCGCTGGGCAGCCAAAATTAAGGTCAATGCCTTTTGCCCCTAGGCTAGCAGCTTGAACCGCATTTTCTGCCATCCATTTTGGGTGCTGTCCAAGCAATTGAACGTGAACAGGAACGCCAGCCATAGTCTGAGAGCCTTGCAAAAGTTCTGGGCATAGGCGATGAAAAACATGCGGTGGTAATAGTTGATCGACAACGCGAACAAATTCCGTAACACAGAGATCGTAATCATTTATCTCAGTCAGGATTTCGCGCATTAAATGATCAAGAACGCCCTCCATAGGGCCTAAAATTACTCTCATATATCACCACCAAAAAATCAGAGGCGTGATTGTACGGTGTGAGCTAATGATTGTCACGATACGTATTCGGCTTGTGAGCGATTTGAAGAAACCTTAGTGGAGGCTTACGGTAGCTATGATTTAGCAGAGATGTCGCTATAATGCGGACAACTGAAGTTAATAGCGATTTATGAATGATGACGTACCAATTACTGACCCTGCCTAGTTCTATAGAAGACATTACTCCTCAATTTGTAGAAGGGGCAATTTTTGCATCTAATCTTGCGACTAAACCATTAGATCCAGAAGTTTGGTTACCAAGTATATTTGCCGACAATACAGGGCTTGTGACTGAGTTGGTGACTGAACAAATAAATCGTCAGCATAATTTGATACAAAGAAGCGAGTACTTAGTAACGGAAGTACTAGAGTTATCTGGCGGTGAGTTTGATGAACACTTTGCCGACTTTGCTGAAGGTTTTATGTCTGTCTGGCCTTTGGTTGAAGAACAATGGCAGCAAGTGACAATTGCTGATGGTACGTTGCGCATGCTTCAAGCGCTTCTCACCACTTTGATGTTAGCTATCGATGAAGAACAAACTCAGCAGCAAATGAAAGCTGCGGGGTTAGATAACCCTCCAAGCCTTGATGAGCTTGTGGGGCAGATTGACCTAATGGCGACTGAGGTAGCGCTTGCCGCGGACGAAGCGATGCTAGGAAACAAAGCACAGAGTGTGAACCCATTTAAAGGGGTGGGGCGGAATGATAAGTGCCCTTGTGAAAGCGGGAAAAAGTTTAAACAATGTTGCGGTAAGCAAGCGTGATAGAAAAAGTCGACCTAAGGTCGACTTTTTTATTACTAGTGAACAGTGAGAACTAGCGTTTTGATTTTGCAAATTGAGCGAGAACAATCACCGCTAATGCAATTAGGTTACCGGCAAAAATAACCACTAGCCATTGAGGCATCGACAGGCTCAAGAACTGCCATACCACTTTACTACAATCACCAAATGCTTCGAACATCCATGGTGCCCAATCATTTAGTGGAGCCCAGCTTGGGAAAGTGACGAATAAGTCGCAGGTTGCAAAAGGAGAAGGGTTAAATTGGTAATCAACATGCTGCATCGATAGCGCAAGACCTTTGTATGCACTTGCTCCCCATACCGCTAGGCCTAGCCAACGAATAATCGTGTTATTTGGGTTCACTAAACCAATCATGGCCGCAACGCCAACGCCTAGCATTGCTACACGTTCGTAAATACACATCACGCAAGGTGATAGCATCATGACGTGTTGGAAGAATAATGCACAAGCCTCAAAGAAAATGACAAAAACGAGCAGTAGGAGCCAAGATAGGCGCCCTTTTGAGAAGTCTTTGAGTGTGGAGAGAAAATTCACGAGTTAAATCCTTTCTGAAAAATAAAAAAAGCCCTGAATACTCAGAGCTTTTTATCTTGGATAAGTTTCCCAATCAACAATTATTTTTTATTTGTTAGATTAGTGTCCACCGCTCACCGCAGAAGTAGCTTCACCAACATGGTGGGATATCCAACCTGCATCATAGAACCATGCTGTCATTGGTTCAACGAAGTAGACAATACCAACAAGGCCAACAATCGCTAGAACGATAGTGTATGGCAGCGCCATAACAACCATGCGTCCGTAAGAAAGGCGAATTAGTGGTGCCAGTGCAGACGTTAGTAGGAATAGGAAAGCAGCTTGACCATTAGGCGTCGCAACTGAAGGCAAGTTAGTACCTGTGTTGATTGCGACTGCAAGTAGGTCAAATTGATCACGAGTGATGATACCGTCAACTAACGCTGTTTTTACTTCGTTAATGTAAACCGTACCAACGAATACGTTATCTGAAACCATGGATAACAAGCCATTTGCAACGTAGAACAAGGCTAGCTGTGTGCCTTTATCTTCAACGTGAAGTACAGCGTCGATAACTGGCTTAAACAGAGATTGATCGATGATTACGGCAACGATAGAGAAGAAAACAGCAAGTAAAGCGGTAAACGGAAGCGCTTCTTCAAAAGCTTTACCTAATGAGTGCTCTTCGATAACACCAGTAAAGGCCGTAGCTAAAATAATGACTGAAAGACCAATCAGACCGACTTCTGCCACGTGAAGGGCTAAGCCAACAATCAACCAAACCGCAATCGCACCTTGAACCCAAAGTTTCGCAACATCTTGTTTGGTACGACTTTGACGTTCTTTGTTATCGAATTCTACAAGAATCTGACGAACGTTATTCGGCAGCTCTGCGCCGTAGCCAAAGATTTTCAGTTTCTCTACAAATGCACATGTGATCATACCGCAGAAAAATACTGGCAGAGTAACTGGTAGCATTCTGATGATGAATTCACCGAATTCCCAACCAGCTTGCTTAGCAATTACTAAGTTCTGAGGCTCACCAACCATCGTCATTACACCACCAAGTGCAGTACCGACACCAGCATGCATTAGTAATGAGCGTAAGAAAGCGCGGTAGTTTTCTAAATCTTCACGAGTTAGTTCCGAAATTTCGCCATCGTGAGTGTGGTCGTGCGCTGAGTTAGAGCCTTTACCAGAAGCCACTTTGTGGTAAATCGAGTAGAAACCGACAGCGACGCTGATGACAACCGCGATTACGGTTAATGCATCTAGGAAAGCAGAAAGGAATGCAGCTGCAAAGCAGAAAGCAACAGATAAGAGCATTTTAGAGCGAATGCCAAGCAGTATCTTGGTAAAGATGAAGAGCAGAAGCTCTTTCATGAAATAAATACCGGCAACCATGAAGACCAGTAAGAGTAATACTGGCAAGTTTGCCTGTAGTTCATGATAAACCACTTCGGGTTTTGTCATTCCAATGGCAATAGCCTGAATTGCAAGTAGACCACCTGGCTGTAGAGGGTAGCACTTTAATGCCATTGCTAATGTAAAAATGAATTCAATAACCAGTAACCAACCTGCCACAAACGGGTCGACTAGAAAGAATACGATTGGGTTGATGATGAGAAATGAAATGATGGCAATCTTATACCAATCAGGAGCCTTACCAAGAAAGTTCTTGATAAATGCATTTCCGAGAGACATCGGCATGTTAATACTCTTATATGTTAATTATGAATAGATTTAGCAATACAAGTGAATAGCTTCTAGTCATGGAGTATTAATTTATTCCATTACTAACAGTGACTTAGAAAAACAACAATCCGTGTATTGTTTTGTGGTCTTGCCAAGTCACTCCCTTAGAAACTTAAGCACTGCTCATTTTTGAGCGCAACTCTACTCTTAGATAACATTTAGTCAACAGGAAAAACTCTGAAGTACTAAAATTACCCATTTTTTGTTGAGAAACGCGATCAAAGTAGCGCTAGGATAACATGAAAACTGTGAATTAATTGATGCTCCATCAATATTTGCTCGAAATGACTGAAAATTACAACTTAATGGGTATTTATGTGCAAATATGATAAGGGTATTTTGTAATTTATATAAATGCTTACAAATTTCTAAATTATTGATTTTTATAACTAAATGCACTGTTAATAGATTGTTGAAATCATTGTTTGCGAGAAGTGCGTCACATGCTGATTGCTGCAATCGTGTGCGAAAGGTTAGAGTTAATGCTCTAAGTGTGTTTGGGCTATCACTAACTGTGAGTGAGGTTTCCGCTAGCTCTCAACTAGTGGTATGATGAGTCTCATTAACGCAGAACAATTAGAATTGGATTATAGTTTACATGGTCATTAAGGCGAAAAGCCCGGCAGGCTTTGCAGAGAAGTATATTATTGAAAGTATTTGGAATGGCCGTTTCCCACCAGGCTCAATCCTACCAGCAGAGCGTGAACTTTCTGAATTAATTGGTGTTACACGTACAACTCTACGTGAAGTATTACAGAGGCTAGCGCGCGATGGTTGGTTAACTATCCAGCACGGCAAGCCAACTAAAGTGAATGAGTTTATGGAAACATCAGGTCTCCATATCCTTGATACACTGATGACGCTTGATGCCGATAATGCGACTAGCATTGTTGAAGATTTACTTGCGGCACGTACAAATATTAGCCCTATCTTTATGCGTTATGCATTTAAGGCAAATAAAGAAAACTCAGAGCGCACTATCACTGGCGTGATTGAGTCTTGTGAAGCGCTGATTGCGGCAGACTCGTGGGATGAGTTCTTAGAGTCTTCTCCTTATGCGGATAAGTTAAAGCAAACCATCAAAGATGATAACGAAAAAGATGAAGCTAAGCGTCAAGCTATCTTAGTTGCAAAAACGTTTAACTTTTATGACTACATGTTGTTCCAACGTTTAGCTTTCCATTCTGGAAATCAAATTTATGGTTTGATTTTCAATGGCCTTAAAAAGCTATACGATCGCGTGGGTAGCTACTACTTCTCGAATGTAGAAGCCCGACAGTTAGCGCTGGATTTCTATAAAGAGCTGCTTGAAGTGTGTCAAAATGGCGACCGCGAGAAGCTACCTTTGGTTATTCGTCAATACGGTTTGGCAAGTGCTCAAGTTTGGAACCAGATGAAGACAACGCTGCCGACAAACTTTACTGAAGACGATAGCTAAACTCGTTTTAAATAGAATAAATAAGCCGCTGATCAAATGTCAGCGGCTTTTTTGTATTTCGGTATTGCTGCTTAGCGTCTATGCGACGAATTCTTCTGAGTCCGGGCGGTGAGTAAATTGAACGCCGTTTAAGAATTCACACAAAAGCGAATCTTCACAGATTTTGTAATTCTTGTTATTTGGCTTACGGAAGTACGCACCGATCTCGTACTTGCTTAGACTAATGCCGACGACTTCTAGTACATCTAAAACATCTTCTGCTTTCATGTTTAGTGCAATGCGTAGCTTCATGAAAATCATATTATTGGTCAGCGTTTGTTCTGGCTTAGGCTGTTCGCCTTCTTTCTTACCACGCTTCAGATTGATAAAACCATTTAGAAATAAAGCGAGTTCTTTATCCTTCATTTTAGTCGCAGACTTCTCTGATTCTGGCTTCAACCAGTCATTGACTTGGTTAGGAGCGATGGTGACATCTGCCTGCTCAAAAGCCTTGATGAGCTGAGTATTTTTAAGGTTTAAAGCGTGTTGTATGCGACGTAAGGTTTCGTTGTTATTCACAAGGGGTCCTAATAGGCTGTTAACCGAGGGATGCTCCATCGGCTAAAATTGATAAAGAGGCGGATATTGCGGCCGACTCTAGCAGAGAATAGGTTGTTTCGATAGAACTAAAAATCCCCAATACATTTCTGCATCAGGGATTTCACTATTAATGTTTTATCTGACTGAGGTCAGAATTACATTACGCGCATACCAGGTTGAGCACCTTCGTGTGGCTCAAGAATCCATAGGTCGCTGCCTCCTGGGCCAGCTGCTAGGATCATGCCTTCAGACATACCAAACTTCATCTTACGAGGTTTTAGGTTAGCAACCATTACAGTTAGCTTGCCTTCTAGCTCTTCAGGTTTGTAAGCAGACTTGATGCCTGAGAATACCTGACGAGTTTCACCACCGATATCCAGTTGGAACTTAAGCAGTTTGTTTGCTTTTGGCACTTCTTCACAAGAGATGATACGAGCAATACGCATATCTACTGCAGCGAAAGCGTCAAATTCAATCTCTTCTGCGATTGGATCTTTATCTAGCTCAGTTTGGCTTGCTTTGTTCTTTTCAGCTTCTGCTTTCTCTTTTGCTGCAACTTCTGCTGCTGCATCTTCTTTAGAAGCTTCAATCATCGCTTCAACCTTCTTAGGATCGATGCGGTTGAACAGTGCTTTGAACTTAGTGATTTCGTGACCAGTCAACGGTGCAGCGATACCTTCCCAAGTTAGTTCTTCGTTTAGGAATGCTTCAGTGCGTGCAGCAAGCTCTGGCATTACCGGTTTCAGGTAAGTCATCAGAACGCGGAATAGGTTGATACCAACAGAACAGATGTCTTGTAGCTCTTGGTCTTTACCTTCTTCTTTCGCCACAACCCACGGTGCTTTTTCATCAACGTATTGGTTTGCTTTGTCAGCTAGTGCTGTGATTTCACGGATAGCGCGACCAAACTCACGAGTCTCAAAAAGCTCTGCGATACGATCAGCAGCTTCAGTGAACTCGTTGTAAAGCTCAGTTTCTGCGAAGTTAGCTGATAGTTTGCCTTCAAAACGCTTAGTGATGAAGCCAGCGTTACGAGATGCTAGGTTAACGATCTTGTTTACTACATCAGCGTTAACGCGCTGAGTGAAGTCTTCGAGGTTAAGGTCTAGATCATCAATACGGCTGTTTAGCTTAGCTGCGTAGTAGTAGCGTAAGCATTCTGGATCTAAGTGGTTTAGGTAAGTACTCGCTTTAATGAAAGTACCTTTTGACTTAGACATCTTCGCACCGTTTACCGTTACGTAACCGTGAACGAATACGTTGTTTGGCTTACGGAAACCAGAGCCTTCTAACATTGCTGGCCAGAATAGGCTGTGGAAGTAAACGATGTCTTTACCAATGAAGTGGTAAAGTTCTGTTGAGCTGTCTTTCTTCCAGTACTCATCGAAGTCTAAATCATCGCGCTTTTCACATAGGTTTTTGAATGAGCCCATGTAGCCAATTGGTGCATCTAGCCATACGTAGAAGAACTTGTCTTTCTCGCCTGGAATTTCGAAACCAAAGTATGGCGCATCGCGAGAGATATCCCACTGTTGTAGGCCAGATTCGAACCATTCCTGCATTTTGTTCGCAGTTTCATTTTGAAGTGAGCCAGAACGAGTCCATTCTTTTAGCATGCTCTCAAACTGAGGCAGGTCAAAGAAAAAGTGTTCAGAATCCTTCATTACTGGAGTCGCGCCAGATACCGCAGACTTAGGCTCAATCAGTTCTGTTGGAGAATAGGTTTCACCACAGTTGTCACAGTTGTCGCCGTATTGGTCTTCAGACTTACACTTAGGGCATGTACCTTTTACGAAACGATCTGGAAGGAACATTTCTTTTTCAGGATCGAACAACTGAGAAATCGTACGGCTAGAAATGAAACCGTTCTTTTTCAGCTCAAGGTAGATGTGAGAAGCCAGCTCGCGGTTCTCTTCACTGTGCGTGCTGTGGTAGTTATCAAAGCTGATATCAAAACCGGCGAAGTCTTTTTGATGCTCTTCACTTACAGCAGCGATCATCTCTTCTGGCGTGATACCCATCTGTTGTGCTTTTAGCATGATTGGCGTGCCGTGAGCATCGTCAGCACAGATGAAGTTTACAGTGTTACCACGTAGGCGTTGGTAGCGAACCCAGATATCAGCTTGAATATGCTCAAGCATATGACCAAGGTGAATCGAGCCGTTAGCGTACGGAAGTGCACATGTTACCAAAAGTTTTCTTGGATCAGTTGCCATACTTAATATTTCGCTTTGTTAATAGGTATAAATTTGATTGCTAATACTACTTGATAACGCTTTCGACGCCAAGAAGTGAGCGCACTGAATACCCTAGTTTTTTTAGGGTTCAGTCAACAAGACTAGGGTGGTAGCATTAACAAAAAAAGGAGCGCCCATGCGAACGTTTTCATCTAAACAAGATTTTTGTGATTGGCTTAATCAATTTGAGCACCCAAACCTAATAGCAGGTTGGGCAAATACTCCGAACCTAGTCAAGGTTTCTTCTTCAGGAACGTTTGACATCAGATTTCCGTTTGCTGCTAACCAATTAGTGGAAAACCTTGAGTTATGGATCTCGAATCAAATTCAGGAACAGCTGGTTGCATCCTTTTCTTTTAGTGTTGCAACTTTACCAGTTGGACTGGAAACGTCTGTGTCTTCACCAATTAAAGGGGTGAAAAACATCATTGCAGTCACGTCAGGTAAAGGCGGGGTTGGTAAGTCGACTACCGCAGTTAACCTTGCGTTGGCTATCTCTAAATCGGGTGCAAAAGTAGGCTTGTTAGACGCAGACATTTATGGCCCATCTGTACCAATCATGCTTGGTCAAAAACAGGCGAAACCAGAAGTACAAGACAATAAGTGGATGAAGCCGATTAAGGCTCACGGCATTTTTTCACACTCTATTGGTTATCTTGTTTCTCAAGACGAAGCGGCAGTTTGGCGAGGACCAATGGCGTCGAAAGCGCTGGGGCAATTGCTCAACGAAACCTTGTGGCCAGAGTTAGATTATTTGGTCGTCGATATGCCACCGGGTACAGGGGATATACAGTTAACGCTTTCTCAGCAAATTCCGGTAACGGGAGCGTTAGTAGTTACTACTCCTCAAGACCTAGCTTTAGCCGATGCAAGAAAAGGTGTCGCAATGTTTAATAAGGTGGAGGTGCCAGTGACTGGCTTGGTCGAAAACATGAGCTACCATATTTGTAGTAGCTGTGGGCATCGGGAACATATTTTCGGTGTGGGTGGAGCAGAAGCCATGTCCGGGGAGTACGGCTTGGATATATTGGCTCAAATTCCACTTCATATTGATATGAGGGAGGATATTGATGCAGGAACGCCGACTGTTGCTTCGCGGCCACAGAGCGAGCACTCACTTTTATATATGTCGTTAGCGGAAAGAGTATGCAGTAAGATGTATTGGCACGGTAAACCTAAGCCAGAAGCGATAAATTTTACGATGCTCGACTAGAGAGATATTGACGCAAACGATTGTCCTGGCTAAATATATTACTAATTCATTATCAACTGCAATTTACCTCTTTGTTGACTAGTATCTAATATGTTTAGCCCCTATAATCAGGCGGTTTATCTAATCCCATCACCAAAACCATATCGGGTGCAAAATAATGTCTGATAATAATCAATGTGTCATCGTAGGTATTGCTGGCGCTTCTGCTTCTGGAAAAAGTCTAATCGCGAGCACTATTTACAATGAATTACGCGAGAAAGTAGGCGACCACCAAATTGGTGTTATCACGGAAGATTGCTACTACAATGATCAAAGCAACTTGAGTATGGAAGAGCGAGTAAAAACGAATTACGACCATCCAAGTGCACTCGACCACGATTTACTTTGTGAGCACCTAGAGAAGCTGACAAAAGGTGAGGCGGTAGAAGTTCCAGAGTACAGCTACTCAGAGCATACTCGTACCGAAAACACGACTCCATTAACACCGAAGAAAGTAATCATCCTAGAAGGTATCTTGCTTCTGACTGATCCTCGTCTTCGTGACTTAATGCATGCGACTGTATTTATGGATACACCACTTGATATCTGTTTGCTTCGTCGCGTTAAACGTGATGTTGAAGAACGTGGCCGTACGATGGAATCGGTTTTAAAGCAATATCAAGAAACAGTTCGCCCTATGTTTATGCAGTTCATTGAGCCTTCTAAGCAATACGCTGACATTATTGTTCCACGTGGTGGTAAAAACCGTATCGCAATTGATGTGCTGAAAGCTCATATTGCAAAGTTATTGAAGTCGTAACACTTTAAATAAACTTTATTTTTTATGAGATAAGTGGCACTTTAGGTGCCACTTTCTTTTTGGATCTTACGCAAGGATTATGCAGATGAAGAAACTGTTCTTTTTCATTGCTATCCCAGTATTTGCTGTTTTGGCTGCTGTGTTGGCACTTGTTTTATTGGTTAACCCTAACCAGTTCAAACCTCTCATCATTGAACAAGCCGCGAAAAATACAGGTTTAGAACTTGTGATCGATGGTGACATCAGCTGGAAGTTTTTTCCATCTCTAGGTTTTGAACTAGGTAAAACCGAATTGAAAAACCCACAAGGGTTCAGCCAACCTAATCTGTTTAAAGTAGATACCGTGGGTGTTGATGTATCGGTAATGCCTTTATTGAGTAGCCAACTTGAGGTAGGTAACGTTACGTTAGATGGTGCTGAGTTTTATTTAGAGACATTGAAAGATGGTTCTAAAAATATTGATGCATTAAGCCAAGGCTCTCAACAGCAAACTACTGACGCTGCCGAGAATACAGCTAAGAGTGAGCCAACTCAGGAGCAAACTACTACCGAGAAAGCGCCTTCTGCTTGGACGATTAATCTCGCAGGGGTAACGGTTTCTAATGCGGCATTAGAGATTCAGGACCACCAAGCTGGCAGTTTTACTAAGTTGCATGATATTTCGTTTAGCTTGTCAGAGTTCGCCATTGAAGAATGGACAACGGCAACCTTCTCCGTAAAGGGAGAAAACAACCAGCAACGTTTTACTGCGGATGGGCAAGCAGACTTCAAATTGGCACAAGGTTTCACCGCATATGAACTGCGTAATATTAACTTTGACGCTACCTTTAACGACCCTTCTACGCAAATTGACTCTGCACAGATTGGCTTAGATGCATTCAAATTCGGCGCAGTAAGTAAGCTTACTTATGCCGTAAAAGGCAACGCGGCTGATCTTAAGCTTGATATGAGCGGTGCAGGTCAACTAACGGTAGACGAAGCTGTGTCTTTGGTAGAGCTTAACGCACTAACACTAGATGCATCCTTTGAAGGAAAATCGCTTCCTCAATCGCCAATGAAGGTCAACATGGCCTCTGACCTTAGCTTTGACTTAACGAAAAGCCATCTCTCATTTGTATTAGAGAAACTGGCATTAAATGCGTTGGAGTTTGATGGTAAAGCTGATGTAACGCTATTGGATATCCCTAAGGTACGATTTGCTCTGCATAGCCCAAATATTGATCTTGATGAGTTCTTAGGATTAGGTGAAGGTGCGTCGACGAATACTGATAGTAAAAAAGAAACAACTTCTGAGTCATCGAAAAAAGGCAGTAACGAGCAGGAAGTAGAACCAGATTTAACAGCGCTAAAGACACTAGACGTTAAAGGTAAGGTTAGCATAGATAAATTCAAGGCAAATAATGCACGCATGCAAAATGTTGTCACTGAGTTTTCTGTTAACCGAGGTGTAGCAGATCTGACTTCATTTAGTTCAAACTTATACGACGGTTCGATTACTGCAACAGCGCGTTTAGATGCTCGCCAAACTCCAGCAACTTATACGGCGAAAAAACGTATTAAAGGTGTCAAAGTCCAGCCGTTGTTGAGTGATGTTGCTGGTAATGATCAACTGGAAGGTACGGGTAATATTGATGTCGACATCAGAGGTAAAAGTTTAACGCCTACTGGCATTAAGAAGAACCTTGTCGGTACGGTTGTCATTAACTTTGAAGATGGGGCGGTAAATGGCATTAATGTCGCTCAATTGATCAGAGAGAATTACGCTAAGATCAAAGGTGAAAAGGTTGAGAGTGCTGATGACGTTCAAAAAACGGACTTTAGCGCAATGAAAGCGACTTTGAAACTCGATAAAGGCTGGGTGTCAACTAATGACCTTTCTATGCAGTCACCTCTATTACGTATTACAGGTACAGGCAAAGCCAATTATATTGATGAAACGGTCGACTTCTTGGTTCGCACTTCCATTGTTGGTTCTTTAGAGGGGCAGGGCGGAAAAGACATCGATGAGCTTAAAGATGTGACCATTCCAATCCAAGTGACAGGAGCCTGGGCGCAGCCTAAGTTTAAGCTAGTGTTTGATGACGTACTTAAACAGAAAGCCAGTAAAGAAATTGATCGTGGATTGAAGAAGCTTGACGAAAAGTTAGGTGACAAAATCAAAGATGAAAAAACTAAAGAAGCCGTGAATGGTTTGCTGAAAGGGCTTTTTAACTAGAGTTAATGAAGCGACATAATAAAGCCCTCGATTGAGGGCTTTATTTTTATGGTGAGTATTAGCGGGTTACCAGTCGACCCCTTGAAGTGCTTTCACCCCAGAATCGAATGCGTGTTTCACATTTTTGACTTCTGAAACGGTATCTGCCATTTCAATTAACGTGCGATGTGCACCTCGTCCTGTGATCAATACAGACTGCATTTTAGGGCGATTATTTAGTACTTCTACCACTTCTTCTAAATCGATGTACCCATAGCTGACCATATAAGTAAGCTCATCGAATAGAATGACATCGATAGATTCATCAGCCAGCATTCTTTTGCATTCTTTCCAGATTCTTTGTGCGGCTTCGATATCGGTGGCTTTGTTTTGGGTTTCCCAGGTAAACCCTGTTCCCATCACTTGAAATTCGACATCTAGCTTTTCGAGTAAGTTACGCTCTCCGTTGTCCCAAGTGCCTTTAACAAACTGAGCAACAGCACATTTCTTACCGTGCCCGACTGCTCTTGCAATGGTGCCAAAACCAGAAGTGGATTTGCCTTTACCGTTACCAGTAATGACAATCAATAACCCTTTTACTTCTTGCGCAGCAGCGATTCTCTCATCTACCTTTGCTTTTACTTTTTGTTGGCGTGCCTTATGGCGTGATTCTTTGTTGTCTTCAGATGACATGAGAGATCCTTATTAAATTTGTAATCGTCGATATGATAGCCTAAGTTGATACTAGCAAAAACCACCGATAAAACAGGTGATTAAATGAAAAAGATATTAGTTGTATGTATGGGGAATATTTGTCGTTCTCCAACCGGAGAGGCTGTATTAAAAGCTCGAGCAAAGCATTTGGGAATCAATATCGCTGTAGACTCCGCAGGCACAATCAGCTTTCATCAAGGTAACCCTCCAGATCGTCGTTCAAAGTTAGCGGCAGAAAAGCGTGGTTATAGCTTTAAAGGTATGACCTCAAGAAAAGTCATCTCGCAAGATTTTGAAGAGTTCGACCTAGTGCTAGCAGCGGACAAGGACAACCTTAGAGACTTACGTCAGCAATGCCCAAAACATCTCCAGCATAAGCTAAAGTTATTCCTTAGTTATGGTAGTTCCGATTATGAAGAGATCCCAGATCCTTATTATGGTGAAGGGGATGGTTTTGAGCTAGTGCTTGACCTGATTGAAGAAGCAAGTGACTCAGTCTTAAACTCTCTATAATAAAAAGGCCGACGTTATGTCGGCCTTTTTAACAGTTTTTGTTATCTAAGTACTTACTTAGACATAACCTTATAAATTGGGTCTTCTGCTACGTTTGCTTCTACTAGGCTTCCAGCTTTGTGCAGCATTGCGACACAGTCTTGGCTCAAGTGGCGTAGGTGAAGCGTTTTACCTTGAGCTGCATAGCGTTCAGCAATCGTATCAATTGCTTCAATAGCCGAGTGGTCTGTTACTCGTGAGTTAGCGAAGTCGACGATAACATCTTGTGGATCTTCAATAGCATCAAACAACTCAAGGAAGTTTGCTGTAGAACCAAAGAAAATTGGGCCGTGAACTTTATACTCTTTTGAGCCTTGCTCATTGATACAAGTGTCAGCGTAGATGTGCTTAGCGTGCTGCCATGCAAACATAAGAGCAGATGCGATAACACCTACGAATACAGCGACTGCTAGGTCTGTCATTACTGTAACAACGGTTACTAGAACGATAACGAAGAAGTCTTGTTTAGGTACGCGACGTGCAAGTTTGAACGTTGCCCATTCGAATGTACCAATTACAACCATAAACATAACACCGACTAGTGCAGCTAGAGGGATCATCTCAATAAGTGCTGAACCGAATAGGATGAACATCAGTAGTGCAACCGCAGCAACGATGCCAGATAGACGACCACGACCACCAGAGTTAACATTGATCATCGATTGGCCGATCATCGCACAACCACCCATCGCACCAAATACTGAACAAGTAACGTTCGCCATACCTTGACCAACACACTCACGGTTTGACTGACCGCGGGTATTTGTCATTTCATCGAGAACCGTTAGAGTTAGAAGTGACTCGATTAGGCCGATCGCTGCAAGAATTACTGCGTAAGGCAGAATGATGTATAGCGTTTCTAGGTTAAACGGTACAGCTGGGATAGAGAATGTTGGTAGAGAGCCCGCGAGCGTTGCTGCTTCGTCACCAGACATGGTGCGCAGGAAGTCAACAACTGTACGAGTTTCCAGATCAAGACCTACAACCAAAGCCGTTACCGTTACGATTGCAACCAATGAAGATGGTACTGCTGTCGTCAGTTTAGGTAGGAAGTGGATGATTGCCATAGTCACCGCTACTAGACCTAACATTAGAGTCATCTGATCGCTTGGCAACCAAGTTAATGCGCCTGTTAGATCTGGTGCTTTGAATTGACCAAGTTGAGCTAAGAAAATAACGATAGCTAAGCCGTTCACGAAACCAATCATTACAGGGTGTGGAACGATGCGAATAAACTTACCAAGTTTGAATACACCAGCTGCAATCTGCAAAATACCTGCAAGCATAATGGCGGCAAATAAGTATTGGACACCATGAGTTGCAACTAGGCTTACCATTACAACGGCCATCGCGCCTGTTGCACCAGAAATCATGCCTGGGCGGCCACCAAAGATTGATGTAATTAAACCTACGATGAATGCTGCGTAAAGACCGACCATAGGGTCTACGCCAGCAACGAATGCGAATGCTACGGCTTCAGGAACTAAAGCAAGTGCTACAGTTAGGCCTGATAGCATGTCATTCTTTACAGAGTGCTTAGAAAATTGTGGGAATTCGAACATTTTTGCTCAGCTATAGTAAAAATGGGTTTACCGACACGTAAGTATTGCCTAACTAAACAGTGATGGAAAAGAGCTGCAATAGTGTTGTGTCGAAAAGATAAGTGCGCGCATGCTACCCAAAAATGTGATTAAGTTCAAGAATGAACCACATTTTGAGCAATATATCTGACGGTCTAATTCAACGGGCAGATACAAAAAGGGCTGCTTATTAAAGCAGCCCTTATCATCAGTATAGCTAGGCCTTAAAGCCTAGCTATTTATTAGTACTGAGGTTTGGTCATCCCAGCACCTGCACTGTTAGTTGCAGCTTGGCTACCTGCACCAATTGCTTCATAACGCTCAGAGCGGAATGGAGCAGCAACTACTTCAATCTCTTTTATCTCTTGAGGGCCAGGAGCACTTGTCATTGGTGCGCTTGCCTGCTTTTTAGCAACAGCAACTTTTTCTTCAGAAACTTCAGCGATAGCTTCAGTGACAACCGGATCTTCAGCAGGTGTTTCTTCTGAAACTTGTGAAGCGGTGTCAATAGGAGCTTCTACTTTCGCTTCTACTACAGGAGCAGGTTCAACAACAGGCTCTGGAACTGCAACTGTCTCTTCACGGCGAATGATTACTTTACCCATTGCCATTTCAGGACACGCAAATCCACCCATAGTGATTGCAGTTTCTTGAGTCTGTGCTTCAACAGCTACTTGCTCAACCGTTTCCTGTGCTTGCTTGTGATGAGGCTTCGCAATGAAACGTGGCATGACTTTACCCATTGCCATTTCAGGAGAAGCTACACCACCTTTACGCAAGCGGAAAGGATTTGGCTTGCGGTCACGACCGCGACGACGACGCTGACCACTTGCACGTAAGTGACGTGGTGAACGGCGGTTACGGCGTTGTTTCGGCTCTTCTTGCTCTGCATTTTCTGCAGTAACTTGAGTTGCTTCAACTTGGTCCGCTACTTTCTTTTCTTGAGTCGCTTTTGCTTCTTGCTCTGATGCAGCATTTTGATCTTTTACGCGAACTTGCTTGTTCAGTTTACGACGTTGACGACGCTCTTTAACTTTCGCAGCTTTCGCTTCAGATTTATCTTTTGCAACTTCTGGTTTATTAGCTTGAGCATCGGCCGCTAGCTGCTGACCTTGTTGAGCTAATTTAGAAGGGGCTTGCTGTTCTTCGCGTTGCTCGTCGCGTTGTTTACCACGACGGTCCTGCTTAGGTTTACGGTTTTGCTGACGATTTTGTTGACGACCTTGTTGCGGTGCGTTTTCATTTTGTTCTTCAGACTTTTCATCACGAGCAGGTTTACGACGACGTTTATTGTCACGGTTTTCGTTACGATCACCACGCTGATTGCGACGACGGCTATCATTGCGGTCACGACGGTTACGATTACTCTGATTACGTTTTTCTTTTGGCTTCTCTTCTACTTTTTCTTCTACTTTCTCTTCTTCAGATGAGCCGAATAAGAAGCTGCCGATAGCTTTAAAGAAACGTCCAATTAAACCAGATTCTTGAGTAGCAGGAGCTGCTTCTGCTTTTGGCTCAGGCGCTTTTGGCGCAGGAGTAGGGGCAGATTGAGCTGGAGCTGCGAACCCTTTAAGAGCAGGCTCTTCAAGTTTCTTAGGCTTGATGTCTACTTCAACAGGTTCTTTGCTTTCTGCTTCTTTTAGTGCGTCTAGTTTCTTCGGTAATAGGTAAGAAAGAAGATCAAACTCTTCACCTTCACGAACACGGATTACTTCAAAGTGAGGTGTTTCCATGTCTGAGTTTGGAACAACAGTGATCTTAACTTTTTGGTTCTTCTCAATGTGGTTAACTGAGCGACGCTTTTCGTTTAGAAGGTATGAGGCAATAGGAACAGGTACTACAGCAAGAACTTGCGCAGTATTGTCTTTTAATGCTTCTTCTTCGATAAGACGTAGAACAGATAGAGCCAGAGATTCGTTATCACGAACAACACCAGTACCTGTACAGCGAGGACAGATGTGGTGGCTTGCTTCTGCAAGAGAAGGGCTCAAGCGTTGACGAGACATCTCTAGTAGACCAAAGCGTGAAATACGGCCAATTTGAACACGAGCACGATCAAGACGAACTGCGTCGCGTAAGCGGCTTTCAACTTCACGTTGGTGACGAACTGGAGTCATATCGATGAAATCGATAACAACTAGACCGCCTAAATCACGTAGACGTAGTTGACGAGCAATCTCGTCAGCCGCTTCTAAGTTTGTGTTTAGGGCTGTTTCTTCAATATCGCCGCCTTTCGTTGCGCGAGCAGAGTTGATATCGATAGAAGTTAGCGCTTCTGTTGGGTCGATTACGATAGAGCCACCAGATGGAAGACGAACTTCGCGTTGGAAAGCAGACTCAATCTGGCTTTCAATCTGGTAATGGCTAAATAGTGGAACTTCACCATCGTATTTCTTAACGCGACTCATGAAATCTGGGCGTACTAACTGAATGTGCGCTTGAGCACGTTCAAAAATAGTGTTGCTGTCGATTAGAATCTCGCCAATATCACGACGTAGGTAGTCACGAATCGCACGAACGATTACGTTACTTTCTTGGTGAATAAGGAAAGGAGCAGCGTTTGAATCTGAAGCTTGCTTGATAGCGCCCCAGTGATTCAAAAGTACGTTTAGATCCCATTCTAATTCTTCTGCGCTTTTGCCGACACCTGCTGTGCGAACAATTAGGCCCATACCTTGAGGTAGCTCAAGTGTGCTTAATGCTGCTTTTAGCTGTGTACGCTCATCACCTTCAATACGACGAGAAATACCGCCAGCTCGAGGGTTATTTGGCATAAGAACTAAGTAACTACCAGCAAGAGAAATAAAAGTCGTTAAAGCAGCACCTTTGCTACCACGTTCTTCTTTTTCAACTTGTACAATTACTTCCTGACCTTCAGTCAGCACTTCTTTAATGCTTGGACGACCTTGGTATGTGTAGCCTTCAGGAAAGTATTCGCGGGCAATTTCTTTAAGAGGGAGGAAACCGTGACGTTCAGCGCCGTAATCGACAAATGCCGCTTCTAGGCTTGGTTCAATTCGAGTGATACGTCCTTTGTAGATATTCGCTTTTTTCGATTCGTGACCAGGACTTTCGATATCAAGATCGAACAGTCGTTGGCCATCGACCAAAGCGACACGCAACTCTTCTTTTTGAGTTGCGTTGATTAACATTCTTTTCATTTATAAATCTCGTTGTCTTTTCTTTTATTTTCATAATTGGCTTGTCGCTTTGATTCGAATCTCGTGGTGCCTGATCCCATGGCTTTATCGGTGCAGCCTCCCGGCTGGAAGGGATGCTCGTGGGCACGTCAGTCATCATAGGCATGTAAACCTATGATCCGCGATGTGGCGGTGAATACTCAACACAAGAAAACGTGAGTAGAGCGACAAGGTAACTTAGTTCATGGTGTCTTACGCCAATTGCAGCACTCTTGATTCTAAGTAATCTACTCATTTATCTGCCTAAGGAGGGTTGATTGTTTAATAAGTAATCAAATCACTTGTAGCAGCTGTGAACTATAGCAGTGGTGGCTATTCACAGCAATCTGCTTTGTGTTAATGGCTCAAAAAAATTGGTTTTTATGTTGGTTTTGATAGGTCTAACTCACTGTCTATCAAATAATTATTCAATACAGAGTTATTTTGTATTGAAACTTGTTCCTTTTTTAGCCGTAGAATCAAACTTATAACTACAATCTCACCCTTGATTCGAGTTTTTGAGGTGTGAATTTTTAAGAATTAGATGAATCGAATAAGCCGCGGGTGATACAATGCAGAGATGAGTGAAATTAGAACGAAAGTCCAATTTGTCGACATAGACGAAGATATGGCTGGTCAGCGTATTGATAATTTCTTACGCAACCAATTGAAAAATATCCCTAAAAGCATGATTTATCGCATTGTGCGTAAAGGCGAAGTTCGCGTTAACAAAAAGCGAATTAAAGCTGAGTACAAGTTGAAGGCGGGAGACTTAGTCAGAATTCCTCCAGTGACCATGCAAGAAACAACAGAAGAAACAGTTCCTAGTACTAAGCTAAATAAAGTTTCTGAACTTGAGCACTGTATTATTTATGAAGATGATCATCTGCTGATCCTTAATAAGCCTTCTGGCACAGCGGTTCATGGCGGTAGTGGCTTAAAGTTTGGTGCGATTGAAGCGCTTCGAGCACTGCGACCGGAAGCGCGTTTTCTTGAATTAGTTCATCGAATTGATAGAGATACATCGGGCATCTTACTCGTTGCTAAAAAGCGCTCGGCACTGCGCCATCTTCAAGCGCAGTTCCGTGAGAAAACGGTCCAAAAATACTATTTTGCATTGGTCATGGGCGAATGGAAGAACAGTTGTAAAGTGGTTAATGCACCGCTGCTTAAAAACGAAGTGAACAGTATTGTTCGAGTTAATCCGAACGGTAAAGCGTCGGAAACTCGTTTTAAGGTATTGGAAAAGTTTAAAGATGCGACGTTAATTCAGGCTAGTCCAATTACAGGTCGTACTCATCAAATTCGCGTTCATACTCAATATACGGGCCACCCAATAGCGTGGGATGATCGCTATGGTGATCGTCGTTTTGATGCTTATACGGGGAAAGTCGGCTTAGATCGCTTGTTCTTACATGCTGCAAATATCAAATTCACACACCCGGGTAGCGAAGAAAAGATGGACATTTCAGCACCAATGGAACAAAGGCTAGAAAAAGCGTTAACTGGTCTTCGTAAGCTTTAAGTTACATAAGAAAGTATGAATTTTCAATAATTTAGGCTGGACTACTTTGTCTTGTTCATTAAAAGGTTGACGAATACCGTCAACCTTTTTTTCGTTTTTCCCGCTAAAGAACGTCCATTCCCTGTTCTTCTAGCATATCGATCAATTCGATCAGAGGTAAGCCAACAAGCGTATTTGGATCTTTACCTTCCATGCGCTCGAATAGGGCGATACCCAACCCTTCACATTTAAAGCTCCCTGCACAAAAGAATGGTTGCTCTTTATCAACATAAGATTCGATTTTCTGTTGCGTCAGCTGACGAAAATGTACCGTGAACGTATCAACACGAGTATTTGCTTGTTGAGCTTGATTGTCCCAAACCGATAGGCCGGTATAGAAGGTGATGCTTTTCCCGCTTTGGCGAGTTAACTGCTCAATCGCTTTTTCACGTGTATGTGGTTTACCGACTATTTCCCCATCAATAACGCAAACTTGGTCAGAACCGATTACTAAGCTCGGCTCCTGAATTGTGCATGATTTGGCTTTGTTTTCGGCCAGGCGCATGACCAATTGTTGAGGTGTTTCATTACGAAAAGGGGTTTCATCACAGTCTGGTTTAGCTGTAATGAAGTTTAACTGCAGTTTTTTAAGGATCTCTTGCCTAAATGGCGAAGTAGAAGCTAAAACTAGTTGGTAATTTTTCATTTTAATTTACAATTCACTGAAGCATTTGCCACAGGATATATGAACTTATCCTGATGTTCATAATGCTCTGTACGGGAAAGGTAAAAAAGTAGAACTTTTTTGCCATTTCCTTTGACTAAACCCAATTTGGAAGATAATATTCGCGCCCTATGCAAAAGGTAAAAATACCGCGAACGGTTGATCCCGCAAAAACCGCTCAGAAACGACTTGATATTAATGGCATCATTCAAATCAGTCTTTTCAAGCGTTTAAGCGAAGCAACTGAAGGCGTAAAACGTGACGCGCAAGTCTCATTGTCATTTGGGCTTGATGAACAACGACTAGTCGTTATCTCTGGTAAAGCTAACGTCGAAGTTGATTTAGAGTGTCAACGTTGTAATGAGGTTTTCGCACAAGAGTGCGATGTCGAATTTACTTATACTCCTGTTTACAGTGAGAAAAGTGAAGAAGAAGCACCGGAAGAGTACGATTTGGTAGATCTGAACGAGTACGGTGAATTAGACCTGATTCAATTAGTTGAAGACGAGTTCATCCTTGGATTGCCTCAAGTAGCAATGCACGACGAAGCGGACTGTAACGTTAACTCAAATAACTTGGTGTTTGGTGAACTTCCTGAAGAAATTGAGGAAGATAAGAAACCGAATCCATTTGATGTTTTAAAAAGCTTAAAGAAGTAACTGCTTCTTTAAGAATTTACATAGGAGTAGGGTCAATGGCCGTACAAAAGAGCAAGAAATCACGTTCAATGCGTGGCATGCGTCGTTCACACGATGCGCTAACTACAGCTGCACTTTCTGTAGACGCAACTTCAGGTGAAACTCACCTACGTCACAACGTGACTGCTGAAGGTTACTACCGTGGCAAAAAGGTTATCAACAAGTAAGGTTGACCTTTGCAAAATATAACCGTTGCGCTTGATGCAATGGGCGGAGACTTCGGTCCTCGTGTTACAGTGCCTGCCGCCGTGCAGGCACTGTCGTATTTCCCAGAGCTAAAAGTTATCTTATTAGGTGATCAAAAAGCGATCACATCTCAATTATCCTCATTAGGTCGAATGCCTGATTCTCGTTTGAGTGTCCGCCATTGTGACCATGTAATCTCGAATTCAGAAAAACCTTCATTGGCCTTGCGTAATAGCCAAGGCAGCTCAATGCGCGAAGCTATCGATTGTGTCGCTAACTCTAGCGCTGACGCTTGTGTGAGCGGAGGCAACACTGGTGCATTGATGGCACTATCTCGTTTTCGTCTAAAACTCTTACCCGGTATTGATCGTCCCGCATTAGTCTCTGCGTTGCCTACGGCTTCAGCCAAGAAAACTTGGATGCTAGATTTAGGGGCTAATGTTTCTAGTGATGCGGACTCGCTTTTCCAATTTGCAGTCATGGGCAGTGCATTAGCCGAGCAACATCTAGGCCGCCCACCTCGTGTCGCTATTTTGAACATTGGCGCAGAAGAAATTAAGGGTAACGATTTAGTTAAGCGATGTGCCGAAATGCTTGCACAATCCCAATCAGTTCACTTTATTGGCTATATTGAAGGTAACCAATTGCTGCAAGATGCAGCTGATGTGGTGGTTTGTGATGGTTTTGTAGGCAATGTGTGCCTAAAGGCATGCGAAGGTACCGCTCAGCTCTTTATTGATAAACTAAAAACAAGCATGATGGCTTCAACAATAAAGGGTTGGATTGCTAGAAAATTATTTTCTGAGCTATTTACCGAATTAAAAACATTGAACCCCGACCAGTATAACGGCGCAAGTTTGCTAGGATTGCGCGGCATTGTCATTAAAAGTCATGGAAGTGCTGATGTGTCTGCGGTCGTCAATGCAATTGGCGAGGCAGTGCACGAGGTCAAACGACAAGTACCCAGCCGTATTAGCGATCGTTTGGAAGCGGTTTTACTCGAGAGGCATTATTAGTCTTCATGTATAGCAAAATTTTAGGTACTGGCAGCTACTTGCCAACTCAAGTGCGTACAAACGCTGACTTAGAGAAAATGGTAGATACAAGTGACGAGTGGATCGTTGCTCGAACAGGAATTAAAGAGCGTCGTATTGCTGCAGACAACGAGACTGTCGCGGATATGGCGTACTATGCAGCTGAAAATGCGATCGAAATGGCCGGGATTGATAAAAACGATATCGATCTAATTATTGTTGCGACCACAAGCAGTAGCCATACATTTCCATCATCAGCATGTCAGGTACAAGGCAAGCTGGGCATAAAAGGTTGTCCTGCGTTCGACCTTGCCGCTGCGTGTTCTGGCTTTGTGTATGCGCTGTCAGTGGCAGACCAGCACATTAAATCTGGTATGTGCAAAAATGTACTTGTGATTGGTGCTGATGCGTTATCAAAGACGTGTGACCCTACAGACCGTTCTACCATTATTCTATTTGGTGATGCTGCAGGAGCGGTGGTTGTAGGCGCAAGCGAAGAACCGGGTATTTTGTCTACTCATATTTACTCTGATGGTAAATTTGGTGAGCTACTTAGCTTAGAAGTACCAGAGCGTGGCGGTGATGCCGATAAATGGCTGCATATGGCTGGTAATGAAGTATTTAAAGTTGCAGTGACTCAGCTTTCTAAGTTAGTTAAAGATACGCTTGCAGCTAATGATATGGATAAGTCTGAGCTAGATTGGTTAGTACCTCATCAAGCTAACTACCGTATTATTTCAGCTACGGCCAAAAAGCTTACTATGTCGCTTGATCAGGTGGTGATTACCCTTGATAAGCACGGTAACACGTCGGCAGCGACGGTACCGACGGCATTAGATGAAGCGGTTCGTGATGGACGAATTAAACGCGGGCAGACGCTTCTTCTTGAAGCGTTTGGTGGCGGATTCACTTGGGGCTCGGCTTTAGTCAAGTTCTAATCTAAGAAGAACAATACAATCAAGGCACATGAACATGTGCCTTATTCAATTATTTGCGTTGCTTTAAGGAAATATACAATGAGCAATTTTGCTATCGTATTCCCAGGTCAAGGCTCTCAAGCTGTAGGTATGCTTGCTGAACTTGGTGAACAATATAACGTAGTTAAACAAACGTTCGCTGAAGCTTCTGACGCTCTTGGCTACGATCTATGGGCATTGGTTCAAGATGGTCCAGTAGAAAACCTAAACGAAACTTTCCGTACTCAACCGGCCCTATTGGCAGCTTCTGTCGCGGTTTGGAGAGTATGGCAAGAGCTTGGTTTAGAGCAACCTGCTAACTTAGCGGGTCACAGCCTGGGTGAATACTCTGCACTTGTATGTGCTAGTGTGATTGATTTTAAAGAAGCTATTAAGCTGGTTGAGCTACGTGGTCAACTGATGCAAGAAGCGGTTCCTGCTGGTGTTGGCGCGATGTACGCAATCATTGGTTTAGCCGATGAAGCGATTGCTAAAGCGTGTGAAGAAGCGGCACAAGGTGAAGTGGTTTCTCCAGTAAACTTTAATTCGCCAGGTCAAGTTGTTATCGCTGGTAATAAAGCGGCAGTGGAACGTGCCGGCGTACTTTGTAAAGAAGCGGGCGCGAAGCGTGCACTTCCTTTACCTGTTTCTGTGCCATCCCACTGTGCACTAATGAAACCAGCTGCGGATAAGCTAGCGGTTGCTCTGGAAGCACTAGAATTCAACACGCCAACGCTACCTGTCATCAATAACGTTGATGTTATTGCTGAAACAGATCCTGCGAAAATCAAAGACGCTCTTGTTCGCCAACTTTACAGCCCAGTTCGTTGGACTGAAGGTGTTCAGGCAATGAACGAGCAAGGCGTGGAAAGACTACTAGAATTAGGCCCAGGCAAAGTTCTTACAGGTTTAACTAAGCGTATTGTTAAAACAATGACAGCTGCTGCAGTAAATGATGCTGCATCACTAGAAGCTGCTAAATAACGACATAAAGAGAAGTTATGATGAATTTAGAAGGCAAAGTTGCACTGGTTACAGGTGCAAGCCGTGGTATCGGTCGTGCTATCGCTGAACTACTTGTTGAGCGTGGTGCTAAAGTTATCGGTACTGCAACATCTGAAAACGGTGCTGCTGCGATCAGCGAGTATCTTGGTGAGAACGGTAAAGGTCTTGCACTTAACGTGACAGATGTTGACTCTATCGCTGCAACACTAAAAACCATCAACGATGAGTTTGGCGCAATTGATATCCTAGTGAACAATGCTGGCATCACACGCGATAACCTACTTATGCGCATGAAAGATGACGAGTGGAACGATATCATCGATACTAACCTAACGCCTATCTACCGCATGTCTAAAGCAGTACTGCGTGGCATGATGAAAAAGCGTGAAGGTCGCATCATTAACGTTGGTTCTGTAGTTGGTACTATGGGTAATGCGGGTCAAGCGAACTACGCAGCGGCTAAAGCTGGCGTGATTGGCTTCACTAAGTCAATGGCACGTGAAGTTGCTTCACGCGGTGTAACAGTCAACACTGTGGCTCCTGGTTTCATTGAAACTGACATGACTAAAGCACTAAATGATGACCAACGTGCAGTAACTTTGGCTAACGTTCCAGCAGGTCGCTTAGGTGATCCTCGCGAAATCGCTGAAGCTGTGGTATTTTTGGCGTCGCCTGCGGCAGCTTATATCACAGGCGAAACACTTCACGTCAATGGCGGTATGTACATGGTTTAAATTCTGTGCAACATTTGTGCATGATTTAAGTCAAAAATGTATGTAATTTCGGTTAAAATCGCTAAAATTGTGGTTTGACCAGAAAAGTTGGCCTTGCAACTTTTAATAGATTGAATAAACTACGGAAAACATCGCATAAAGCGAACTCTGTAAAGGAAAAGAAAAAATGAGCAACCTCGAAGAACGCGTAAAGAAAATCATTGTTGAACAACTAGGTGTAGATGAAGCAGAAGTTAAAAACGAAGCTTCTTTCGTTGACGACCTAGGTGCTGATTCTCTAGACACTGTTGAGCTAGTAATGGCTCTAGAAGAAGAATTCGACACTGAGATTCCAGATGAAGAAGCTGAGAAAATTACTACTGTTCAAGCTGCTATCGATTACGTAACTAGCGCTCAGTAATAATCTCTCCCAGGCGGTCACCTAGACCGCCTGTGTTTTATCTAGACTCATCAATCCTCATCTAAATCATTTCAATCCCCGGAGTGTAAAATCGTGTCCAAGCGTCGTGTAGTTGTCACTGGCATGGGTATGTTGTCACCGGTAGGCAACACTGTAGAATCTTCTTGGAAAGCCCTGCTAGCTGGTCAAAGTGGTATCGTAGATATCGAGCACTTTGATACAACCAATTTCTCAACTCGTTTTGCAGGTTTAGTTAAAGACTTTAACTGCGAAGAGTATATGTCTAAAAAAGATGCTCGTAAGATGGACTTGTTCATCCAGTACGGCGTCGCAGCAGGTATTCAAGCTTTAGATGATTCAGCCCTAACTATTACTGAAGAAAACGCTCCACGTGTAGGCGTTGCAATCGGTTCTGGTATCGGTGGTCTTGGTTTGATCGAAGCCGGTCACCAAGCTCTAACTGAAAAAGGCCCTCGTAAGATCAGCCCGTTCTTCGTTCCATCGACGATCGTGAACATGATTGCTGGTCACATGTCTATCATGCGCGGATTACGCGGTCCAAACATCGCTATTTCTACTGCATGTACAACTGGCCTACATAACATTGGTCACGCGGCTCGTATGATTGCATACGGCGATGCTGATGCAATGCTAGCGGGTGGTGCTGAAAAAGCATCGACTCCACTAGGTATGGGTGGTTTTGGTGCAGCCAAAGCACTTTCTACTCGTAACGATGAGCCTCAAAAAGCTTCTCGTCCATGGGACAAAGGCCGTGACGGTTTCGTTCTTGGTGATGGTGCGGGCATGATGGTTCTTGAAGAGTACGAACATGCAAAAGCGCGTGGTGCTAAGATCTACTGTGAGCTTGTCGGCTTCGGTATGTCTGGCGATGCTTACCACATGACTTCTCCAAGTGAAGACGGTTCAGGTGGTGCATTAGCGATGGAAGCTGCGATGCGTGATGCAGGTGTAACTGGTGAACAGATCGGTTACGTCAATGCTCATGGCACGTCGACTCCAGCTGGTGATGTTGCGGAAGTGAAAGGCATCAAGCGTGCTCTTGGTGAAGCAGGAGCTAAGCAAGTATTAGTTTCTTCTACTAAGTCCATGACTGGTCACCTATTAGGTGCAGCAGGCTCTGCTGAAGCGATTATCACTGCAATGTCTTTGGTAGACCAAATTGTTCCACCAACGATTAACCTCGACGATCCTGAAGATGATTTGGATATCGACTTGGTTCCTCATACTGCTCGTGAAGTTAGCAACATGGAATATGCTGCATGTAACTCATTCGGTTTTGGTGGTACTAACGGTTGCTTAATCTTCAAAAAGATTTAATCACCCGAGATAAGTTATAATTTGACTTGTTTTCAAACGGCTTGATGCTTAGCATTGAGCCGTTTTTCTTTTTAAGGACATCTGATGTATTGGGTTAATGGAGAGCTTCAACATACAACAAGTTTGAGTGATCGTTCTTTTCAGTACGGTGACGGTTGCTTTACGACTATGTTGACCGTAGATGGAGTGATAGAACATTTCCCTTTGCACAAAAAGAGAGTCGATGCTTGTTTGAGCGCTTTATCTATTCAATCAATCGATTGGAGTTTAGTGACGAGTTGGCTGGAAGAAGCAGTCGTAAAACAAGGAAAAGCGGGCGTTAAACTGCATGTTAGCCGGGGAGAAGGTGGAAGAGGTTATAGTCCTAAGAGTGTATCTTCCCCGAATGTTACAATTAGCGTATTTACTTATCCTGAGCATTATCATCAAATAACACGTGATGGAATCGAGCTCGGTTTGTGTCAGAAAAGATTAGGGCTTTCTCCGTTGCTTGCCGGGCATAAGCACAATAACCGATTAGAACAAATTATCTTGAAATCAGAGCTAGACTCTCAAGGTTTGCTTGATGGGGTTGCGCTTGATATCGAGGGTTCAATTGTCGAGACAACAATGGCGAATTTGTTCTGGGTCATTGATGGAGAGCTTTTCACCCCCGACTTATCGTTAAGTGGTGTATCCGGTGTTATGCGTAAAGCCGTATTAGGGTATGCATCGGAAAACAAGTTGACGGTTAATGTCGGCCGTTACCCGCTTGAGCACTTGGAAAACGCGGATGAAGCGTTCATATGTAACTCTATCCTTGGTATCGCACCTGTGATTAAGTTACGACAACAGAAATTTGAAATTGGAACAATAACAAAGAGTCTTCAAGGAACATTAAACTCGTGATAAAGAAAATTAGTTTATTCATCGTTTTTAGTATTTGTATCGCTGCAGCCGGAGCTTATTACGTATACAACCAAGCTCAAGCTTACCTCACTCAAGTCGTGGACATTGACGAATCTCAAGTGATCACTGTAGAGTCGGGCACCAGTTTCAATCGTGTACTAAGTCAGCTAGTTAACCAAGGTTTGTTTACGGCTTCCCCTTATTCCAAAGTCACTCGTAAGCTTCATCCAGAACTGCTGGACGTTAAAGCCGGTACTTTCTTGATTGAGCCAGGTTTAACGCTTAAAGAAGTACTCGAAATTTTTGTTGAAGGCAAAGAGCATCAATTCACCATCACTTTTGTAGAAGGCAGCCGTTTTTCTGAATGGTTAGTTCAACTTGAACAAACTGAATATTTGACTCAGACACTGTCTAATTTGAGTGAAGCTCAGATCGCTGAAAAACTGGGTATTGAACGAGAAAAGTTAGAAGGGCTTTTTCTCGCCGAAACATACCATTACACCTATGGCACTTCGGATTTAGATTTGCTTAAACGTGCCCATAGAAACCTAATGAATGTCGTGAACGCACAATGGGAAAGTAAAGATGCTAACTTGCCCCTGAAGTCTCCTTACGAAGCCTTGATCTTGGCCTCAATCATAGAGAAAGAGACAGCCGTTGCCTCGGAGCGTGAGCGCGTTGCGTCAGTGTTTGTTAACCGTTTGAACAAACGTATGCGCTTACAAACTGATCCAACCGTCATTTATGGCATGGGTGATAAATACGACGGTAACATTCGTAAGAAAGACCTGCGTACCCCAACGCCTTATAACACATATACGATCAATGGCTTACCACCGACACCGATAGCGATGGCAGGTAAAGCCTCTATTGAAGCTGCATTGAACCCAGAAGAAAGCAATTACTTGTATTTTGTTGCAAGTGGGACTGGCGGACACGTATTTTCAAAAAACCTAACGGATCATAACCGTGCGGTTCGAGCTTACTTGAAGCAACTTAGAAAAAATAAATAAGAACTCAATTATGAATCAGTCAAAATTTATTGTAGTCGAAGGCTTAGAAGGTGCGGGCAAAAGTACCGCCATTAATGCCATTCTTGAAACTTTACGTGAATCGGGTATTGAACACATTCAAAATACTCGTGAGCCTGGTGGAACCGTTCTAGCCGAAAAGATGCGAGCGTTAGTAAAAGAAGAGCATGAAGGTGAACACCTACAAGACATGACCGAGCTTTTACTTATGTATGCGGCGCGAGTTCAACTCGTCGAGAACGTTATTAAGCCTGCGCTTGCTAATGGGCAATGGGTTGTTGGCGATCGTCACGATATGTCATCTCAGGCTTATCAAGGTGGGGGGCGTCAGCTTTCTCGCGACACCATGTCTTCTTTGAAAGAAACGACGCTAGGTCAATTTAAGCCCGATTTGACGCTTTACTTAGATCTTGATCCTCGCGTTGGTTTAGAGCGTGCACGAGGTCGTGGTGAACTCGATCGAATTGAAAAAATGGACATCTCATTTTTTGATCGAACGCGTGAACGCTACTTGGAAATTGCGAATAGTGATGATTCGGTGATTATTATAAACGCCGAACAAAAGATTGAGCATGTTGCTGCAGATATCAAGTCAGCACTATGCTCATGGCTTGCCGAGCAACAGGCTTAATGATGCAAAATCTATATCCTTGGCTAGAGCAACCTTGGGAACAGTGCAAAACGATATTGGATAGCGACAGAGTCCCAGGAGCGATTTTGCTAATTGCACCCAATGGTCTTGGCGTGAACGTTTTAGTTGAACGTTTCCGTTCTTCGCTGATGTGTGTGAACTATGAAAGTGAAGCTTGTGGCTTTTGCCACAGCTGTGAGCTGATGAAGTCGGGTAGTCACCCTGACGTACATACGATTTCACCAGAAAAAGAAGGTAAATCTATTACTGTTGATCAGATTCGCGCGAGTAATCGATGGGCTCAAGAGTCCTCCCATTTAGATGGGTATAGATTGATTGTGATCGAGCCTGCAGAAGCGATGAATGAAGCCGCGTCGAATGCTTTACTTAAAACATTGGAAGAGCCGGCAGACAAATGTATTTTCCTTTTGGTATCCCCGGCGGTTAAACGCTTGATGCCTACAATCGTCAGCCGATGTCAGCAATGGAAGATTGCCCCACCGAGTGCGGTTTCTGGCGAAGCATGGTTGAAGCAGGAGCACGGCAAAGCAATTCCGAATTACGTTTTACCTCTTTGCTCGGGCATGCCACTTGACGCTTTGGCTATGCTTAAAAGCGGCGAAATCGAAGAATGTCAGCAGGTTTTCGAAGGTTATTTGGCTTTTGAAAAACAGGTGAATTCCGATCTTCTGGCTTTTGGGACGCTCCTGAACAAACACCCAAACCGGAATCTTATGTGGTTATGGCATTTGCTAACTGATGTTCAAAAGGTTGCTTTTGGTATCGAAGATAACGGCATCATTCCTGTTAGCCGTGAACTTGTGCAAGAGATGACGTACCAACAAGCCTTCGTCAAGGCGAAGTCATTGCTGAAGTTGATTGAGCAACTAAGACAACATTCGGGTTTGAATACTGAGTTACTAATTATAAATTGGCTAATCGTAGCCAGAGAGGGATCATGTTCGTAGATTCACATTGTCATTTAGATAAGCTTGATTATCAGGACTTACATACCAACGTCGCGGACGTCATTAAGAAAGCCGAAGCAGCAAATGTGAAACAACTGTTATCAGTTGGTGTGACACTTGATTCTTTCCCTAACATGCTGGAAATGATATCCCCATTTGATAATGTCCATGCTTCATGTGGTGTACATCCTCTAGATGTGGAAAGTGATTTTGCTTTGGATGAACTCCATCAATTCGCACGACATGACAAAGTCGTCGCGATTGGCGAAACAGGTTTGGACTACCATTACCAGCCTGAAACAGCCGAACTTCAAAAGCTTCGCTTTGAGCAGCAAGTTGAGCTCGCCGTTGAAGTTAATAAGCCACTTATTATCCATACGCGCAATGCGCGAGAAGATACGCTTTCTATATTAAGAAACGGCGGTGCTGAAAAGTGTGTGGGAGTCATACACTGTTTTACAGAAAACCAAGAGTTTGCGGAAGCGGCGTTGGATTTGGGCTTTTACATTTCAATTTCAGGTATTGTGACGTTCCGACAAGCGACTGAATTGAAAGAGGTGGTTAAACAACTACCTTTAGACCGTTTACTTATTGAGACCGATTCTCCCTATTTGGCACCTGTGCCTTATCGAGGGAAGCAAAACCAACCGGCTTACGTAGTCGAAGTCGCTACCTATATTGCCCAACTAAAAGGCCTATCCTTAAAAGAAGTTGGTGAAAAAACGACCGAAAATTTCGAGAGACTTTTTTTGCGTTAAAAAATGCATTTAGACTAAAAAAGGAGCGCAAGCTCCTTTTTTTGTGTCTTTTGTCACTAATTGTACTTCATTTCTTAATGTTTACTGATTATGTTGAACTTGAGAGTCGAAAAATTAAAATTTGTAATTTTGTTACTAAAAATAACATCCTCCTCTATTTTATTTACCTACTAAAATAAATACCTTTATCTATTATTTGTATATAAATCAATATATTACAGCGATGTAAAGGGTTGCATTTCAATTTTTGGCGTGTGATCCAAGACTTGTTTTGAAACTAAATTTCGTAACTCTATAGCAAGTTTGTTGGTCATCAATATATATTTAGCGGCAGAAAATATAATGCAATACATGGTTACATTTTCATTGGGTGCTAACATTTAGGCTACGGGGGTGTGCCGTTAGAACCCATATATTTATTATATCTTTATCAGGAGCATAAACATGTTTAAGAACCTTTTTGCTAACCTGCAAAAAGTTGGTAAGTCTCTGATGCTACCAGTATCAGTTTTACCAGTTGCGGGTATTTTGCTTGGTGTCGGCGCTGCAGACCTTTCTTTCATTCCAGAGATTGTTTCCAATCTTATGGAACAAGCTGGTGGTTCAGTATTCGGTCAAATGGCACTACTGTTCGCAGTAGGTGTTGCACTTGGCTTTACAAATAACGACGGTGTTGCAGGCCTTGCTGCTATCGTAGGTTACGGTATCATGACGGCAACTCTTGGCGTTATGGCTGGCGTAATGGGTGTGGACAAAATCGACACCGGTGTTCTAGGTGGTATCCTAGTCGGTGGTGTTGCTGCTTGGGCATTCAACCGTTTCTTCCGTATTCAACTTCCAGAGTACCTTGGCTTCTTCGCTGGTAAGCGTGCTGTGCCAATCATCACTGGTTTCTCTGCAATCGGCCTAGCTATCGTACTTTCTATCGTATGGCCACCAGTTGGCGGCGCTATCGCGGCGTTCTCTGATTGGGCTGCACACCAAAACCCACAAGTGGCATTTGGTATCTACGGTATCATCGAGCGTTCACTAATCCCATTTGGTCTTCACCACGTATGGAACGTACCTTTCTTCTTCGAAGCTGGTACTTGTGTAAACGCGGCTGGCGAAACTCAAAACGGTGTTCTTACTTGTTACCTAGTTGCTGACGAAGCAACTCGTGCAGCGGGCAATGGCTTTGGTCAGCTAGCTGGTGGTTACATGTTCAAGATGTTTGGTCTACCTGCTGCTGCTATCGCGATTGCACACTCTGCTAAGCCAGAGAATCGCGCGAAAGTTATGGGTATCATGGCATCTGCTGCATTGACGTCATTCCTAACAGGTATTACTGAGCCAATCGAATTCTCATTCCTATTTGTTGCTCCAGTTCTATACGGTATTCACGCTCTACTAGCGGGTTCTGCATACGTACTGTCTAATACTCTAGGTTTTGTACACGGTACTTCTTTCTCACACGGTCTAATCGATTTCTTAGTTCTGTCTGGTAACGCTTCTAAGATGGGTCTAATGATTGTTTGTGGTCTTGCTTACGCGGCTATTTACTACATCGTTTTCCGTGCTGTAATCAAAGCTCTTGACCTTAAGACTCCAGGTCGTGAAGAAGAAACTGACGACGCTGTCGCGGCAACAGGTTCTGAGCTTGCAGGTGAGCTAGTGTCAGCATTTGGCGGTAAAGCTAACATCACAGGTCTAGACGCATGTATCACTCGCCTACGTGTAGCAGTAGCTGATACAGAGCAAGTTGATCAAGATAAACTTAAAAAGCTAGGCGCAGCAGGTGTAGTTGTTGTAGCTGGCGGTGTTCAAGCTATCTTTGGTACTAAGTCAGATAACTTGAAAACAGACATGGATGAGTGGATCCGTAACAACGGCTAATCTTCATCATTTGAATTGAAAAGGAGGCGTTATGCCTCCTTTTTTGTATCTGTAGTTTTTCCCTCGCAAGCTTCCTTTCCCACGTATCTTTTACATAACCTCTACGCCTCTCACTTTTCAATGACAATTGACGGTTTTGCACTGTGTACAATTAGCCCAGTTTTTTGAACCTGAGGTTAGATATGAACAAACTTACACTTTTTGTCAGTGCTCTTTTAATTACCTCTCCTTTTGTTCAGGCTTCTGATAGTGCTGACTTAGAGATAGGTATGGCCATTGACCAACAGTTGAGTGTAGTGGTCGAACTTGAGAGCAAGTATCGTTTTACGGTAGGTAATGAAGGTACGGCTTTTGACTATATTATTAAGCGCGGTGATATCGAAGCTGATATTCCGGTCAGTTGGTTTGTTGGTGTCGGTGGCTGGGCTGAGTGGGATGACCAGTTCGGTGCTCGAGTTCCACTGGGTGTTAAAGTGAACTTCCATGATGGATGGAACGCCTATGCTCAGGTACATCCAGAACTGAATTTATATAAAGGCCCTGAGTTGCAAATTGGTGGCGCCCTAGGTGTGACCTATAAGTTCTAGATGGGTAGAAAGAAAAATGCCAGCTGAGTAGCTGGCATTTTTATTGGTTTCAGAAGGTTATTGCTGTTTGTCCATAGCACGCTTTATGCAGATTGCAGCGCCACCCCAAGTGATACCAAGACCAAGAACCATCATAATAATTGCACTAGTCGTCATGATTATGCTTCCTTCTTACTTGTAATATTGATGATAACGCCAATCGCTAGTAGACCTGCGATCATTACCCAACCAAGGGTCAGGTCGTAGCCTCCATAACCGTCTGTGAGTAACGCGCTTAGTTTAGTTGCAAGGATGATTGCAAGCATAACTGGAGTTACAAAACGTAGACATACGTTGAACCATGTACCGATTGAGAAGTCTGAAATTTCATTTACGTAGGCACGAACATCGCTTACTTTGTTGAGTAACCATGCCATTAGAAGGATTTCAATGAATCCACCTACCATGATACCGACGTTGTTAGCGAAGTGATCGACTAGATCTAGCAGTAGTAGGCCACCATTTGTCGCGAATGCCATTGAAACGACGACACCGACTCCGATAACAATACTTGCAGCTTTTTTACGGCTCCACTTCAGTTTATCCATGATTGCTGAGGTCACCGCTTCCATAATGGAGATATGAGAACTTAAACCTGCAACTACAAGTGCGAAGAAGAATAGTGGACCTAGAATGTAAGGAGCCGGAAGCAAGTTGATTGCCGCAGGTAGCGTTACAAATGCTAAACCAACGCCGGCTGTTACTACTTCTGTTAGAGGCTTACCTTGCTCTTGCGCCATGTAACCTAATACAGAGAAAATCATGATACCGGCTAGAATTGAGAAACCACAGTTAATCAAAACAGTCATAAAGGCATTATTTGTGATGTCCGACTTTTCAGGTAAGTAACTAGAATAAGCAAGCATGATTGCGAAGCCGATACTCAACGTAAAGAAGATTTGGCCATATGCTGCTGCCCACACTTTTACATCCCAGATTTTGCTGAAATCAGGTTCGAACATGTAGTTAACACCATCTAGCGCTCCTGGAAGGAAAACCATGCGACCGATAAGCAGAACGACCATGATGAATAGAACCGGCATCATTACTTTAGACGCACGTTCAATACCCGCTTTTACACCGCCAACGATCGCTGCGTAAGTGATTGCCCATGCGAGTAGCATCGCTCCAGCAATTCCCCATTGAATGCTACCTAGGTTTGTTGGTGAGTTATCACCTAGAGCTAGATATTCACTAAAGAAGAAGGCGTTAGTGTCGGTGCCCCAACTTTGGTTAAACGACATACCAAAATATGAGATTGCCCAACCGATAACAGCAACGTAGTAAACCGCGATCACGGCCGCAACGCCGACTTGGAACCAGCCAAGCCATTCAAACTTCGAATTGATTCTTGCTAGGGTTGCTGGTGCTGACCCACGGTATTTTTGACCCATACTGAATTCTAGGATCATGAATGGTATACCGGCTGTTAGCATCGCGAATAGATATGGAATAAAGAAGGCACCACCGCCGTTCTCATAAGCCATGTATGGGAAACGCCAAATGTTTCCTAGTCCGATAGCAGATCCGACTGCGGCAAGGATAAAGCCCGCACGGGAGCCCCACTGTTCTCGCTTCATAGTTAACTCCTTTACAACTTCCCTGAGATATGAAGCTTCTCGCCACGCTGTGCTTTGAAAGGGAGAGAATGGTTAAAACAGGCAAACGGTTTGACTGCTTACTCTATCTTCCATGATTAAGCAAAAGTTTAGTTTATTATGTTGTTAGCGTTTAAAGAACCCAGAGGATTATTCTTAATTTTTCGATGTGTGTTTGCATAATCTGAAATATTCAGCTGATGCGTGACAACGAGCCTACCTACTTAGAATAGTTAAAGCAATAGATTAGGATTGTTTGAATATTGTGTTTGTCTAGTCGTTAAAATGTTAAATGATGAAAACTTAGGAGGGATGGGATGGTTGTGTGATCTTATCTTGGTCGATCTCACTATAAATTAGAGTTTTTATAGAGAATTAAACTTTCTTATAAAATAGAGTGTATGACTGAAATTCATACACTCTATAGTTGAAGAGGCCATTCATTCAGATTTAAGTGGTATGGTTTGCTTATGGCTAAAAAGGCTTAGAACGAAAAAGTTAGGCCTAAGCTCGCTTGATATTGATTCATCCAATCTGTTTTGAATTTGATCACACAGGTTTGCCCTGTTGTGGGGATAGTACAAGCACCTGACGTTTCATTATCGACAACTGTACCTAACCAGCGAACCTGCCCATTGAGTGCTAGGTTATCGGTGAACTTGTATTCGATACCACCAAAGATTGAACCAGAAAACCCATATTTGTCTTTCGCCCAATCCACATCAACGTAAGAAGCGCCTATGCCTAAACCTAAATAAGACGAAAATTTATCATCAGCAGGGTAATAGATACTGCTTTGGAAATGTAGGTATTGGATCGATGAGCTAAGTTTCAGTGTTTCAAGTTCGGAGCTTTGATTTGAATAAAATAGTCCTACTCTGCCTTTATCAAGGGGGGTTTCAATCGCAAACGTATAACTCGCTGCGGGTTCCATATCATAAGTGTTGGAATCTTCATCTTGCACGCTTCCACCGCCAGTATAACCAGCAAAGGGGGTAAGCATTATGTTTGATTCAGCAGATAGATAGAAGCATGGAATCAAAGTCAGCAGGGCAATGAATTTTGCTTTTTTATTCATGAGGATATCCTTATCAAATGACAACCTAATTGTGATGCTTACATCAATATTGTGCGACTAATTTAGGTGAATCTTGAAGATACTTCACACAGCTGATAATACTTAAGTAACAACTTGCAACAATTATAAAAAACAGAGGTGTCTATGGAACATGATCTGAAAAATGCTCTACAAATAACGGTTTGTATTTTTGCTATTTTGCTCACTTTCGGCATTATCGCAATTACAAGCTAAACCAACCGTCACTTTCGCTTAAATCAGGGTTATTCCTATGATGAACAGTGGTTATGTAACGGAGTCTGATTCCGCAATAAACTTAGATTATTACTCTAAGTTTATTGTCGGTAAAACAGCATTGGTTACCCAAGGAGGAGGGCAGAGAGGGATATTTACCTCTGGTGTACTGGACGCGTTTTTGACGTCCAACTTTGATCCTTTTCATTCTTTTTACGGCACTTCTGCCGGAGCTCTAAATCTGTGTGCTTATCTTTGTCGTGAAGCCGGCTTAGGTAAATCTTTCATACTCGATCTCACTACAGCTCCTGAATTCTTCAATCTTTTCTCTTATATTCGTCACCGCCAAGGGCTTGGTATGGAATGGGCGCTAGAGAAAATCATGTCTTATCCTTACAAACTCGATTTGGATTTAGGCCGCAGAGTATTAGGCGACCGTTCTTTCTATGCTGCAGTGACAGATACACAGCGTTTGAATGATCATTATCTTCCAATGTTGGAAGAGGATTGGTTTCAAGTGATGCTCGCAACCTGTGCCATTCCTCGTTTATATACCGATGAAGTTCTGGTAGGGGGGAGAGCGTATGTGGATGGTGGTGTTTCGGCTTGCATTCCCGTACAAGAAGCTTGGAGGCAGTCCGCTCGCTCTATTGTCGTAATTAGAACTGAACCTATTTCAGAAGTTGAGCCCCAGAGCCAAGAGATAGCCCCTAATGAAGAAGTTGAGTGGTTTAAAGAGTCATTTAATAGCGTACAAGATCAATGGCAACAACGCTTAGAACAATGGAAAACAGATTGGTCATCGTTCTTTCAGCAGCAAATATCGCGTTCTAAGGAACATAAGCGAGATCGGCGTAATCTGGACTTGTTAAACGGCGGACGTTGGTTGTTTGGGGCTGATGATATTTATCGGTTGAGCCACTTGGTCGGTGACAAATTTGACTCAGGACTAGCTGATATGTTGATGGTCCACTATCAAACGTATTCGTTAACTCAAGACTTTTTGAATAGTCCTCCGGATGACACGTTTGTTGTTCAAATTGCACCAAAAGAGCCGCTACAAGCAAGTTCATTAATGAGTAGTCAAGAGGAGCTAATTCACGACTATGAACAAGGCTTAGCTGCAGGCTATCACTTTATTGAGCAATATCTTAAGGTGGCGAGTTCCAGGTAGCGAGAGTAGCTACCTGGATAGTTTTGTGGGCCAGTGGCGTGCTAGGTTACAGGCAGAATTCTCATACAGTTTGTTGAGCCCGCCACATCCATGATGTCTCCCTGAGTGATGATGACTAGATCGCCAAACTTCAAGAGCTTACGCTCTTTCAGAGACTTAAGTGTTTCAAGGGCAACATCGAGATCATCTTCAATTTTGGTATCAAAGTAAATCGGTGTTACTCCGCGGTATAGTGCGCAACGATTCAATGTACTTTCATTTCGTGACATTGCAAAAATCGGCAAATCTGAATTGAGACGAGACATCATCAGTGCCGTTCTGCCAGATTCCGTTAATGTCACAACCGCTTTTATGCCTTCCATGTGGTTTGCAGAGTAGATCGTTGCCATTGAAATGGTTTCTTCCGCAGTCACAAAGGTCTTGTTGATACGATAGGTCGATTTATTGACCTCAGCCATTTTTTCAGCGCCGACACACACCTCAGCCATCGATTTAACGGTTTCGACTGGGTATTTACCCGCAGCGGTTTCGCCTGAAAGCATCACGGCATCTGTGCCATCTAACACAGCGTTAGCAACATCCATCACTTCCGCCCGTGTTGGCATTGGTGCAGTGATCATTGATTCCATCATCTGGGTAGCTGTGATGATCGTGCGATTGAGCGCTCTGGCACGCTTTATAAGCTGTTTTTGTACCCCAACAAGCTCTGGGTCACCAATTTCAACTCCGAGGTCACCACGCGCCACCATCACCGCATCTGATGCCATAATGATGTCATCCATGTTTTCAACAGTTGCTACGGTTTCTGCTCGTTCCACTTTCGCCACAAGGTGAGCTTGTAAACCTGCATCGCGAGCTAATCTGCGAGCATAATTCATGTCTTCGCCATTACGAGGGAACGATACCGCAAGGTAATCCACTTTAATTTGTGCAGCGGTTTCTATATCGCGTTTGTCTTTTTCAGTCAGTGCTTCAGCTGAAAGCCCACCACCTTTTTTATTAATACCTTTGTTGTTGGAAAGCGGACCGCCAATGGTAACGCGAGTGTGAACTTTGGAAGACTCAACATGAGTGACTTGTAATTGCACGCGTCCATCATCCAATAGCAGGATATCGTTGGTGCTGACGTCATTAGGTAGCTCTTTATAATCAAGCCCAACCGCTTCTTGGTCCCCTTCACCTAGGCCAAGTTCGCTATCAAGCGTAAATTTGTCTCCTACGTTCAAATGGATCTTTCCGTCTTTGAATGTTGAAACTCGGATTTTTGGCCCTTGTAAATCGCCTAGAATCGCGACTTGGACACCGTGTTTAGCCGCTAAGGTACGCACTTTTTCTGCTCGGCTAATATGGTCTTCTGCGGTGCCGTGGGAAAAGTTCATTCGAACCATATTGGCGCCGGCTTGGATGATTTCTTCTAGAACGTTGCCTTTATCTGTTGAAGGACCCAAGGTGGTCACTATTTTTGTCTTTCTTGATTCAGCTGTCATTTGTTTCTCCTAGACGGTAAGGCTGAATTAAGTATATGCATTAATTGACAAATTATCGGGCCGCACCAAATTAATCCGTTATCTTTTTTAGTGAAACGCGATCTGACGAAAATAAAAGATGTTTCATATCGAAAATTAAGTAAAAAATAGTGTAGCCAACTAGTAACTTTCGATAAACAATTTGATTAGATACACAAAGATTTACGTATATACGTGATGCTTGTCACGGCGATATACCAAAGCGCTTCACAATTACTTCGCAAAGTAAAAAAATTGTCGGGTTGATGATTTCTGGAGCGTAAAATGTACATGGCTCAACCGGGCCATATTGATCATATCAAACAGGTCAATGCTGGTCGTGTATACAAACTAATTGACCTTAAAGGTCCCATTTCTCGTATTGATCTTTCCAAACAAAGTGAGTTGGCTCCTGCGAGTATTACCAAAATTACTCGTGAACTCATTGAGGCACATCTGATTCATGAAACTACGGTTCAGGAAGCGACCAGTCGTGGACGTCCTGCCGTTGGTTTGCAAACTGATAACGAAGGTTGGCAGTTCCTTTCAATGCGATTAGGGCGTGGTTACCTGACGATTGCATTGCATGAACTAGGTGGGGACGTTTTAATCGATACTAAAATCGATATTCATGAAAGAGATCAAGACGATGTGTTGGCTCGTTTACTTCATGAAATTGATGAATTCTTCCAAACGTATTCGGAGCAGCTCGATAGGGTAACAAGCATAGCGATTACTTTACCGGGCTTAGTAAACTCAGAGCAGGGCATCGTGCTTCAGATGCCTCATTATAATGTCGAGAACTTGGCGTTAGGGCCTGAGATTTTCAAAGAAACGGGCCTTCCTGTTTTTATTGCGAATGACACTCGAGCTTGGGCTTTGGCCGAAAAGCTGTTTGGTAATTCTCAAGACAATGATAACTCTGTACTGATTTCGATTCACCATGGCTTAGGCGCTGGTATCATTTTAGATGGCCGTGTATTGCAAGGTCGCCATGGTAACATCGGTGAATTAGGTCATATCCAAATCGATAAAGAAGGTAAGCTGTGCCACTGCGGTAACCGAGGCTGTTTGGAAACTGTGGCAAGTTCTCAAGCGATCCGTGAAGAAGTGATGGAGCGTATCGCGAACGGTGAAGCATCAAGTCTTAGTGAGTTGGAAGAGATAACCATTGAAAGTGTTTGTTCGGCAGCGGCCGATGGCGATGCATTAGCTGTGGATGTGATTGAAAAGCTCGGTCAATATCTAGGCTCAGCGATTGCGATTGTGATTAACCTTTTCAACCCTGAAAAAATCCTGATCGGCGGGGTGATAAACCAAGCTAAAGATATTTTGTATCCAGCGGTACAAAAGTGCATTGAAGAACAAAGCTTGCCAGTTTATCACCAAGATCTAGAGCTCGTTGAATCTCGTTTTTATAAGCAAGCGACAATGCCCGGGGCGGCACTAATTAAACAAGCATTGTATGACGGTCAATTACTTATGAAAGTAATTGAGGGGTAATGTGTTTCAGATCTGATAATCTACACTGCAGGAGAGTTATATATTCTCCTGCTCTATTGTTTGTCCTAAAATCTCACAAGTATCTATTTAAATATCTTTAATTACTCTCTTTGCCTAACAGGTTGTACTTAGGCTATGGTAATTAGAGTTATTCTTATCATTAGGATGTTGTATGTCTGGAGTTTTGAACTCGGTTGACCAAAGAACCAAACTGGTCGGTGAAAACCGTCTGGAACTCTTGTTGTTTAGTTTAAATAGCAGCCAATTGTTTGCGATTAATGTATTTAAAGTAAAAGAAGTACTTAAAGTTCCACCTCTTACTAAACTTCCGGGCTCACATCATCATATTACCGGCGTAGCGTCTTTACGCGGTGAATCTGTTCCTGTTATTGATCTAAGAAGTGCGATTGGCTTTCCTGCGTCGCTTGAGGATTCAGGAGAAAATAACCTAATTATTACGGAGTATAACCGTAGTGTTCAGGGTTTTTTAGTTGGGCAAGTGCGTAATATTGTGAATACGACTTGGACCGAAATCCAACCGCCGCCGAAAACAACAGGACGCTCCAATTACCTTACCGCTATTACTCAAATTGAAGACAGTAATAAGCAGAGCAAAATCGTCGAAATTATCGATGTAGAAAAAGTTTTAGCTCAGATAATTGATTACGACGTGTCGATTTCAGAAGGGGTGTTAGATGAGAATCTTGCATCGCAAATGATCGGACGCAACGTATTGATTGTCGACGATTCTTCAACTGCACGAAATCAAGTGAAAGGTACATTATCTCAACTTGGTTTAAACATCATAGAGTGTCGTGATGGTTTAGAAGCCCTCAATTTATTGAAATCTTGGTGTGATGACGGCAAAGATATTTATCAAGAAATTTTGCTGATGATTACTGACGCGGAAATGCCTGAGATGGATGGGTATAAACTCACTCATGAAGTGCGTAGCGATCCTAGAATGCAAGATTTGTTTATCACGCTTAATACCTCTCTAAGTGGCAGCTTTAATGAAGCTATGGTCGAAAAGGTTGGCTGTAATCGCTTTATTTCTAAGTTCCAGCCTGATCTGCTGGTGGGTGTCGTGCAAGATCGCATGCGTGAAATTATCTAATAAAAACGGCGTATTTTTTATAAAGCGTGATCATCTGTTGTTCAGTTGATATATTTAAATGGTATGCATACCTCAAAGTGTGCAACAACTATCTAACGTAACTTTTCATCAAATTTTAAGGTAGTTCCTACAGAATGATATGGTTGTCTTCTAAAGTCGTTATGACTTTAAGTTTATTACTATATAAGGAATTTAAGAAAAGACGTATGGAAGCTGAAGTTGAGTAATTTGCTCAACACATTGAATACAAAGGGAGGCTTGCCTCCCTTTTCATCGTTTAAGAGCCTTGGTTTAATGGAAATCACGCGAACGTGTGTTTAAGTTTTCTAGTTGATCCGTTAGATCGATAAGTCTCCCCGCAATGACGTGCACTACTTCTCCCTCACGCTCTAATATTCCTTTTACTTTGAGTATCTTGGCTGTCAAGTAAGCTTGCTTTTGAGCTCTGGCTGTTGCGCCCCAAACGACAACGTTAATGTTTCCAGTATCATCTTCGAGCGTAAAAAAGGTCACTCCGGCGGCGGTGCCGGGAGATTGTTTCCCGGTTACAATGCCCACCACAGTAACCAAAGATTTGTGTTCGATAGTGTGGAGCTGATTGAGCCGGACAAATCGTCCTAAATTTCCCGCCTCATCAAGTAATGAGATAGGGTGTTTATTCAGAGTGACCCCTACACTTGAAAAGTCTTCAATGGCACTCTCCATCTCGCTAGGTTGATGCTCATAGTGGTTCGGTTCTTCTTGTAGTTGTTTGAAAAGGGGTAAGTCGTTGATGGAGTCCATCATATTCCAGCGGGTTTTATACCGATTCCCGGATAATATTTGCATTGCATTGGCAGAAGCGAGCAGTTCTATATCGCGTCGGTTTATCGAGAGTTGCTTTACTTGGTTTAAGTACGCGTAACCCTGAGCAGGACGGTTGGCTAGGACACTCTCTATTGCTTGTTGGCTGAGCCCTTTGACCATTCTTAACCCCAACTGAATAGCGGGAGTATTGTGCTGCATGACGACGGTATGATCTTTCTGAGAGTGATTCACGCATACAGGCAAAATGGTCACACCATGTCTTTGGGCATCTTGAACAAGCTGGGAAGCGCTATAGAAGCCCATTGGTAAGCTGTTAAGCAAAGAGGTATAGAAACATTCAGGATAGTAGAATTTGAGCCATGCAGAGCAGTATGCGAGCACTGCGAATGAAGCGGAGTGGCTTTCTGGAAAACCATACTCCCCAAACCCACAAATCTGCTCGAAGATCCTTTCTGCAAATGAAAGCTCATAGCCTCGGCTTTTCATCCCATCGATCAATTTGGACTTGAATTTAAATAAGTCGCCATTTTTCTTCCATGCAGCCATCGCTCGTCGCAGTTGGTCTGCTTCCCCGCCAGTAAAACCAGCAGCGACCATTGCGAGTTTGATGACTTGCTCCTGAAAAATTGGCACTCCCATGGTTCTTGCTAACACGGATTTGACAGCTTCTGAAGGGTATTCAATAGGCTCAATACCATTTCTTCGTTTTAAGAAAGGGTGAACCATATCCCCTTGAATTGGGCCCGGGCGAACAATCGCGATTTGAATAACTAGGTCATAATAGTTCGCGGGCTTTAGTCTTGGGAGCATGCTCATTTGTGCTCGTGATTCTATTTGGAATACGCCAATCGTATCGGCTTTTTGAATCATCGAATACACATTGGGGTCGTCTTGCTGACGCGTAATGTCTGCAATATTGAGTTCTTGTTTATAAAGGTTGTGCACCAGTGAAAAACATTTACGGATAGCAGAAAGCATCCCCAGAGCGAGAACATCAACTTTAAGTAAGCCTAACGATTCGAGATCATCCTTGTCCCATTGAATAATGGTGCGGTCGGGCATGGCTGCATTTTCAACGGGAACCAGTTCATATAAAGGACCGGATGAAATCACAAAGCCTCCCACGTGCTGAGATAAATGGCGAGGAAAGCCCATAAGCTCATTGACTAGGTGGATGAACTGCTGCCCCTTTAGGGAGTCCGCTTCTAAGCCTAACTGGACTATTTGAGCTTGCCAGCCTTGGCTTCTATCACGTCGGTTGACGTTCTTTATGAAGAAGTCGAGTTGTGTTTCTTGAATGCCTAATGCTTTTCCTACATCACGGACTGCGCTTTTAAAGCGGTATGAAATGACCGTTGCGGCTAATGCTGCACGTTCACGCCCGTATTTCTTATAGATGTATTGGATCACTTCTTCTCGCCTTTCATGCTCAAAGTCCACATCGATATCTGGCGGTTCATTTCTTTCTTTGCTAATGAAACGTTCAAAAAGAACTGAGATCTGTCTAGGGTCAACAGCAGTGATTTCAAGGCAGTAGCACACGACGGAGTTCGCCGCAGAGCCTCTACCTTGATGCAAAATGCCTTGCCGCTTTGCAAACATCACAATGTCGTGGATGGTGAGAAAGAAGAACGGGTAGTCAAGTTCCTCGATCAGGACTAATTCTTTCTCTATGGTCTGTGCGATTGTTTCTGGGACTCCATGAGGGAATCTCAGCTTTTTTCCTGCTTCCACTAATTGGATCAGGTAACTCATTGGCGTGTGGCCCTTTGGTATTAACTCGCTTGGGTATTCGTACTTCAAAGTGGAGAGATCGAATTGGCATAAGCTTGAGATATGAACACTTTCTGCAAGCCATTCGCCTTTGAAAATATGGCTGAGTTTTCCAGTAGCCCGGAGACAACGTTCAGTATTCGATAGAAAGTGCTCCCCGAGATCCGCGATGGCACAGTGATATTTAATCGCTGTTAAGGTGTGCTGCAAAGGCTGACGGTTCGCGTTGTGCATCACCACACCGCCACATGCGGTAATAGGGATGTGTAAAGAGGTGGCCAAGCTCTCACAGTGTTGAATATACGCTTTATCTTGTTGTTTCAGGTGGCGTTGTAACCCAATCCATAGCCTACTTGTATGATGTTGATGCAACCACTTAGCCCAATGTAGGTCGCTTTGTTGATGTAGAGGAAGCCAAATAACGAAGCAATGCTTGATGGACATGATGTCCCATTCAGAAAGCTGGTATTCACCTTTTTCACTTCGGCGACGAGCGTTCGTGATGATTCGACATAACTCAGCATAAGCTTGTCTATTCGGACATAACAGAATGAATTGGCATTCGCTATTGAGCCAAAACATGCTCCCAACAATCAACTTAATTGTTAGTTCATGCTGTTTGATCGCAGCATGCGCTTTGACTATTCCGGCAACTGAACACTCATCAGTGATAGCGATGGCTTTATAGCGTAGAAAGTCAGCTTGTAAAACCAACTCTTCCGCGTGTGATGCTCCCTCTAGAAAAGAGTAATTGCTTTGGCAAAAGAGCTCGGCGTACTTAATTGTCATGTTGATTCCCGCGAGTGGCTGAAAGTAAGAGACCCATGGAATAGGAGTGATTAACGGCGAGCTAGCAAAATAACCCGTGTAAATACCACTGTTTGTTTGGCGTTCGATATACCCAGAACCACCGGCCTTGTTTACTGCGAGCGACAAAGTAATCTCGAACCATTTTGTCTCCATCCCACCAGCCGGCAATAATACGTTCTGGGCCTTGTGTCAGTTCGACCTCCTCAATGAGAGGTTGAGGCTCGGTTAATAGGATACTTGGCCTTAATCGTTGCATGACGGAAGGGTGAGTTACCTTTATCTGGGAAGCCGCTGAGTGTCGGCTACTGCTTGGTTGTGTATATCGGTTTGCTTTTTCTGGCCTAGGGTCATAGGAGAGTGCCGGAGAGGAAATCGCTTCTTGCCCGAGTTTTGCTTGTAAGAGAGACAGCAGTTCTAATGAATTTTGTGTGCCGACGCTTCCATCAAACAAGTCACCATAATGGGTATGGGGTTCACCTTGTCGAGTGACGGATAATGTCACTCCATGCACTGCGGCATCTAAAGTTATCGACTCCATGCTTAGCTTAGAAAGTACGGCCCATTTTTCAGCTAAGTAATCACCTTGAGCTGACGTAAAAGTCACAGCGCAATCTGGGTTATCTCTTTGATGTAGGGTAAGGGTAAGTTCAAATGCAACACGATCTCGTAGTCGCAAAAAGCTTTCCAACTGTTTGAATAGTTTTAAAAGTGGCTTTTCTAGCCACAGCACATTTTCGATATCGAACAGAAGCTCGAGGTATTGCTGAAACTGCTCTGGAGGGTGATAAAAGTCAATGGGGTGCTTAAATTGCCCTGTTAGGCGACCAACGTAGTTCACCAACTCAATATCAAAACGTCGCGCGATTTCGGGAAGTGGCAACTTGAGCAGATCATTAAGTGTGTTCACCCCAACACGGTTTAAACGTTCTATTTGCTTATTGGGCAGCTCTGTTGCACTCAGAGAGTAACCCGAGACTTTTTCAGTCATCTTAGTTTTATCTGAAGTGATCAGATTTGCGCCCGCTTGACCAAGTAAGATCGCAGAATAAGGAGAGAACCCCGTTGAAAAATGGAATGTCATATTGAGTTGTTTTAGGTGCTCGTGCAGTGTGCGCCAGTAGTTGTCTAACCCGTCGTAGAGAGAAAGCATATTGGATGCTTTAACGAGTAACCCTTTGGGAGGCAAAATGACAATATCAGAGGTGACCAAGTATGCCCACTGAGCAATCTCAATAAGTTTAGATTTTTCTAATTCGTAACAATACGGATGAACTTGAAGGTTGCTACATAAAGCCGCGGCAGACCCTAACCCCATGTCAGGCTGTATGCCGAGCGTTTGCGCTGCACTATTCGTTTGTTGAACACTATGATCTTTTTCATCAACAATAATAAGCGGCTGATGACCTTCTTCTTGATAAAGGGCATCCAACTGTAATTGAGGAAAGTGTACGTAAATCCACAGTAGCATTCGTTTTACCCTTGTTGTGCCATTGGGAAATGGAGCACCGTTGCGTGGGGCTGATCTTGAATACTGTCGGCTAAAGTCAGTTCTGGCCATTGCGTATTAAGCTCCAAAATAAAAGAGCCGTATGACCATCCTCCTTTGCGTTTAATGATCGTGACTTCTAGCCCGCTTTGGTGAGGAGTGAGCTTCATACTGAGCGAGACTGGCAGTGAAATCTTGTCTTGGCTGGTGGATTTAAAAATAAACTGCAAGCACTTGCCCGTTTCACTCGCCACTTGTAGACGCTTAGTTTGATGAATTTCCAATTCGACACCCCAAAGGAAAACGGAGTGGCAGGCGCCACTTTTCAGGCATTGTTCTGCTGTCCATAACGCATCGAGATCGGACTTGGGTGAAATAACGAGAATATGGGCGAGGTCGATGTTCTGAGCAGAAAAAAACTCCGCACTAATCAGCCCTGGCGGGTTAATAAATACGATCAACCTTTCTGAAGCACTATGCTGTATATGTGGCAGCATCAAACGCAGTTCTCCGATACTACTTTGTGACTCAATTTCAATCACGCCGTGTACAGGGAATCCACCATCTAACTTTTGGTCGAGTGTAGGGAACCCTGTAGAAATGGTTGAGTGCTGTTTCTGCGGTTGTTGACCTTGCCAAATTAAGCGTTGGTCTTTTAGATTTTCTATAAGTTCATGCATAATAAAATACCTGTATATATATACAGTATATTTAAGTGTGGATTTGCTGCAAGAAAATTTTGTCTGGAGAGGGCAATAAACTGAGGTTAAAAAATAGAAAAAGAAAAGGCCGCTTAACGCGACCTTCATTTATTCGATAGTTATCAAACTACTTACGTTTTGGCTGAGCATCAATACACTGGCCATTTGTTTCCGTCATGCTTGGATCCATCAGGTGCAGATACAGCGGCATAATGTCTAATGGTGTTTTTAGCGTGTTCGCATCTTCACCTGGGTACGCTTTAGCGCGCATACGGGTTTGAGTAGCACCAGGGTTAATGGCATTGACTCGAATCGGCGTGTCACTTAGCTCATCAGCTAAAATTTGCATCATGCCTTCTGTTGCGAATTTCGAAATTGCGTAGCTGCCCCAGAAAGTGCGACCTTGATGACCCACCGTTGAAGACGTGAAAACGACACGGCCAGCTTCAGATTTTTTGATCACAGGAAGCAGTGCTTGAGTCATTAAAAACTGAGCTTTCACATTAATTTGCATCACGTCATCGAAAGTGTCTTCTTCGACTTGATCGAAAGGGCTTAGAGTTCCAAGTACACCTGCATTATGGAGTAAGCCATCAAGGCGTCCAAATTGACCTTCAATGGTTTCAGCCATATCTAGGTAGTTTTGTTTGGTCGCGCCTTTTAAATCCAAAGGGATAATAGCTGGCTGTGGGTAACCGGCAGATTCAATCTCATCGTAAATGAATTCTAAGTTCTTGACGTTGCGACCTAGTAAAATAACCGTTGCACCATGTTCAGCAAAACTCAGTGCAGCTTGACGGCCAATTCCTGCGCCAGCTCCAGTAACTAAAATTACTTTGTCTTTGAGGGCATTTGGAGAGGTTGAATATTCCACCTTGCTAATCCTTCTTTTCATTATGCAGTTCATTCCATTGGTGTTTTATCACACAGATAACGGCTGGAATGATTATAAATTCTTGGTAATCGTGACAAGATGGTTACAATACACTAATTCATACATTAGGGGATATGACATTGGAATTTTTGTTGGACTACGGCTTGTTTTTAGCCAAGATTGCGACTGTCGTTATCGCGATTATTGCTATTTTGGTTATCGCGAAGTCTGTGAGTGGAAAATCAGGCGCAGCAAAAGGTGAATTAGAGATCACCAATTTGTCTGAGCAACATAAAGAGACAATAGAACAACTAGAACATCATTTACATGATGACGCATTCATCAAAGCACGTGATAAAGCTGAGAAAAAAGCAGAAAAAGAAAAGTCTAAATCACGTGACAAAGAAATTAAGAAAGCGGCTAAAGAAGGGGAGCTAGATAGTAAGCGCGAACCGCACCTGTTTGTTTTGGACTTCAACGGCAGTATTGATGCTAAAGAAGTCGCGTCACTGCGCGAAGAAGTTACCGCTGTATTAGCGGTTGCCCGTGAAGGTGATGAAGTATTGCTAAGGTTAGAATCTGGCGGTGGCATGGTACATGGTTACGGATTAGCGTCTTCTCAATTGGATCGTATCAAAGCTGCAGGCTTGCCACTTACTATTTCTGTCGACAAAGTCGCGGCAAGTGGTGGCTACATGATGGCATGTATCGCAGACAAAATCGTATCTGCACCTTTTGCAATTGTTGGTTCGATTGGTGTTATTGCTCAACTTCCAAACTTCAACAAACTGCTTAAAAAACACGACATTGAGTTTGAACAATTAACAGCAGGTGAGTACAAACGCACGCTGACCATGTTTGGTGAAAACAGCGATAAGGCTCGTGATAAGTTCAAACAAGAGCTTGAAGAAACTCATGGCCTATTCAAAGACTTTATACGTGAACGTCGCCCTGAACTTGAGTTAGAAAAAGTCGCGACAGGTGAGCACTGGTTTGGAACACAGGCAAAAGCCCTAGGTTTGGTGGACGAAATTAGCACTTCAGATGATTTAGTAGTGAATGCTTGTAAAGACAAAACAGTACTTTCCATTCATTATGTTCAGAAGAAAAAGCTGTCTGATAAGCTGGCAGGAGTGGCAGGCAAGTCTGCTGATAACGTATTAATGAAATTGATTGAGCGTGGTCAAAAGCCGATCGTCTAATTCAGCTTCTATTACAGATAAAAAAGGTGACCTGATGAGGTCACCTTTTTAGTTTATGGGTTACTTAAATCTTAGCGTCGTAATCGGTACGCTGTGGGCAAGCAGATAAAATCTCTCTTCTTCCGGAGTCTTTAAGTTCTTCAAGTACAACATCAAATCCCCATAAACGGTATAGATGCTTCATCACTTCGTCATGCCCTTTATCCAACGGGATTCGATCATGAGGGATATATTGAAGAGTCATGGAGCGGTCGCCGCGGACATCGACATTAAATACCTGAATGTTTGGTTCCAAGTTACTGAGATTATATTGCGCTGCTAGTTTCTCTCGAATCATGCGATAGCCTGACTCATCGTGAATGGCACTGACTTCAATAAAGTTTTTTCTATCATCGTCGAGCACTGCAAACAATTTAAAATCTCTCATCAATTTTGGAGATAAATACTGGCTAATGAAGCTTTCATCTTTAAAATTTTTCATGGCAAAGTGTACAGCTTCGAGCCAATCAGAACCTGCCAGTTCAGGGAACCACTCCTTATCTTCATCCGTTGGTTCTTCACATATTCTTCGAATGTCTCGGAACATGGCGAAGCCCAAGGCATAAGGGTTAATGCCACTGAAATAAGGGCTGTTATAGGATGGCTGAGCCACCACACTGGTATGGCTATGGAGAAATTCTAAGATGAATTTATCTGTCACCGTCCCTTCGTCATAAAGGTGATTTAAAATCGTATAGTGCCAAAATGTTGCCCAACCCTCGTTCATGACTTGAGTTTGTTTCTGCGGGTAAAAATACTGGCTGACTTTACGCACGATGCGGACACACTCGCGTTGCCAAGGTTCAAGCAGTGGAGCGTGTTTCTCTATGAAGTAGAGGATGTTTTCTTGAGGCTCGGTCGGAAAACGAACCTTAATGTCTTCTTCTTTGGTTTTTGCTTTCGGGACAGTACGCCACAGCTCGTTAACTTGAGATTGTAGGTAAGCTTCGCGTTCTTCTTGGCGAGCGGTCTCTTCTGCAATTGAAATCTTCTCTGGTCGTTTGTATCTATCGACGCCGAAATTCATCAACGCATGACAAGAGTCCAGAAGTTGCTCTACTTCCGCAACGCCATATTTTTCTTCGCAATCAGTGATGTATTTCTTTGCGAACAGTAGGTAGTCAATAATAGAACTAGCGTCTGTCCAAGTTTGGAATAAGTAATTGCCCTTAAAGAAAGAGTTATGCCCATAGCAAGCATGCGCCATTACTAATGCTTGCATGGTTACAGTGTTTTCTTCCATCAAGTAGGCGATACAAGGGTCGGAGTTAATCACAATCTCATAAGCTAACCCCATTTGACCATGCTTGTAGTTTTGCTCCGTTTGAATGAATTTTTTACCAAATGACCAGTGGTTGTAGTTAATTGGCATACCGATACTTGAATAGGCATCCATCATTTGTTCTGAAGTGATCACTTCGATTTGGTTAGGGTATGTATCGAGTTTATAGTGTTGAGCCACACGTTTAATCTCGACATGGTATTGTTCGAGTAGGTTGAACGTCCAATCTGGGCCGTCGGGCAGTGTCTTCGTTTTGCCTTTTTCGGCAACGTTAGATTTCGTTGTCATGGCAAGCCTCCTTACGCTGTCTCTTTTTGAAACAATTCCCTAAATACTGGGAAGATATCTTCAACAGTACGGATATTCTTCATCGCAAAATTATCAAATGAAGTTTCGAGTTTTTCATATTCATGCCACAAGGTTTGATGCGATCGGCGTGTGATTTCGATATAAGAATAATACTGACAGTTCGGCAGAAGCTTATTCACGAGTAACTCTTTACAACGTGGTGAATCGTCAGCCCAGTTATCGCCATCCGAAGCCTGAGCGGCATAAATGTTCCATTCGCCAACAGGATAGCGGTCGGCAACGATTTCATTCATGAGTTTCAAAGCGCTAGAAACAATCGTACCGCCGGTTTCTTGCGAGTAGAAAAACTCATGTTCATCCACTTCTTTCGCTTGGGTGTGGTGACGAATGAATACGACATCGACATTTTCGTAGGTTCGATTAAGGAAAAGGTACAGCAGTACGTAAAAACGCTTAGCGATATCTTTGGTAGCCTGATCCATTGAGCCAGATACATCCATTAAACAGAACATGACAGCTTGGCTAGAGGGAATAGGGCGACGTTCATAGTTTTTAAAGCGAAGGTCGAAAGTATCGATGAATGGCACACTCTCGATTTTCTTTCTTAATTCTTCGATTTCCATTTTTAAACGGTTTTCTTCAAAGGGCTGTGCTGGCTCCTCCATTTTTATTTGATCAAGTTGCTCCATCAGCTCGTTTAGCGCACGCTTTTTACCTGCTGTCATTGCGGTACGTCTTGCGAGCGATTGCTGTAGTGATTTCACTATCGCAATATTGGAAGGCATCCCTGCAGTTTGATAGCCTGCGCGATGCGTTTTCCATTCAGTAATTTTGTTAATTTGGTTCTTTTCTAAATTCGGCAGTTCTAAGTCTTCAAACAGAATGTCTAAATACTCGTCTTTCGAAATTTGGAATACGAATTCATCTTGCCCTTCGCCATCTTTGCTTGCATCACCTTCACCAGAGCCTCCACCTTGACCGCCGCCTTTCGGACGTTCGATCTTGTCACCCGTGATGAATTGATCATTGCCAGGGTGGACGCGTTCACGCATCCCCCCTTGACCTTGATGGAAAGAGGGTTCTTTGATGTCTTTATGCGGAATTGAAACGTCTTCACCAGTTTCTGTGTTGGTGATAGATCGTCTATTGACTGCATCGGCTACAGATTCCTTTATTTGCTCTTTGTGGCGTCTCAAGAAACGCTGCCTATTAACAGCGCTCTTGTTTTTGCCATTGAGCCTCCGATCGATAAATTGCGCCATAAATTTCCCCTTTAAGTGCCGTAATAACTATCCCTCTTATGGTTATGAGGATTTACGAACTCTTAGGTACCACTCAGACAGCAATCTTACTTGCTTCTCGGTGTAACCTTTTTCCATCATACGAGCGACGAAGTCGTCGTGTTTCTTCTGATCTTCAGAAGAGGTCTTAGCATTGAAAGAAATAACAGGAAGCAGTTCTTCGGTATTCGAGAACATTTTCTTCTCAATCACGGTGCGAAGTTTTTCGTAACTGGTCCAAACTGGGTTTTGACCATTGTTGTTGGCTTTGGCTCTAAGGACAAAGTTTACAATTTCGTTACGGAAATCTTTCGGGTTACTGATTCCGGCTGTTTTCTCAATTTTCTCTAGTTCCCCGTTAAGCGATGCGCGGTCAAATAACTGTCCGGTTTCAGGATCACGATATTCTTGGTCTTGAATCCAGAAGTCTGCATAGGTGACGTAACGGTCGAAAATGTTTTGGCCGTACTCTGAGTAAGACTCCAAATAAGCGGTCTGGATTTCTTTACCAATGAACTCGACATAGCGTGGCACTAGGTAGCCTTTTAAGAATTCTAAGTAACGCTCCGCCTGCTCTTGTGGGAACTGTTCACGTTCAATTTGTTGTTCAATAACGTAGAAAAGATGAACTGGGTTAGCGGCCACTTCGGTTTGATCGAAGTTAAAGACGCGAGAAAGGATCTTGAATGCAAAACGAGTTGAAAGTCCTGCCATGCCTTCATCGACACCAGCGTAATCGCGGTACTCTTGGTAGCTCTTCGCTTTAGGGTCGGTGTCTTTTAAGGTTTCACCATCGTAAACTCGCATTTTAGAGAATAGAGAAGAGTTCTCTGGCTCTTTTAGGCGGGAAAGGATGCTGAACTGAGAAAGCATTTCTAAAGTACTTGGTGAACAAGGTGCTTGCGAGAGCTCACTGTGATCGAGAAGTTTCTGGTAAATCTTCACTTCTTCTGACACTCGTAGGCAGTATGGGACTTTAACAATGTACACACGATCCAAGAAGGCTTCGTTGTTTTTGTTGTTACGGAAGGTCTGCCACTCAGATTCGTTTGAGTGCGCTAAAATCATGCCATCAAAAGGCAGTGCTGAAAGCCCCTCTGTACCGTTAAAGTTGCCCTCTTGAGTTGCGGTCAATAGAGGGTGAAGTACCTTAATCGGCGCTTTGAACATCTCGACAAATTCCATTAAGCCTTGGTTAGCTTTACATAGAGAGCCCGAATAGCTGTAGGCATCAGGATCGTCTTGCGAGAAGTGTTCTAGCTGACGAATATCCACCTTACCAACCAAAGACGAAATGTCTTGGTTGTTTTCATCGCCAGGTTCCGTCTTGGCAATTGCCACTTGATCAAGAATAGATGGGTGAAGTTTCACCACCTTAAATTTAGAAATGTCTCCGCCGAATTCATGGAGACGTTTTGATGCCCAAGGAGACATGATTGAACGAACATAACGTTTTTCAATGCCATATTCTCGTTTGAGTAAATCGCCATCTTCATTGACATCGAATAAGCAGAATGGGTGGTCATTCACTGGGCTACGCTCACCATTAGCTGACAACACATAGATTGGCATTTTCTGCATCAATGCTTTTAGCTTTTCAGCAAGTGAGGATTTACCGCCACCAACAGGCCCGAGTAAGTAAAGCACTTGCTTACGTTCTTCTAGGCCTTGTGCAGCATGTTTAAGGTAAGAGACTATTTGTTCTATGGCATCTTCCATGCCATAGAAATCTTCGAATTCTTTATAGCGCGAAATGACTCGATTCGAAAAGATTCGGCTTAACCTAGGGTCTTGAGCCGTATCAATAATTTCAGGTTCGCCTATCGCGAGTAGTAGACGTTCTGCAGCATTGGCATAAGCGCTTTTGTCGTCCTTACATAAAGCTAGAAAGTCCTGTAAAGACAGCTCTTCATCTTTGGCTGCTTCATAACGTGCTTGATAGTGGTCGAAAATACTCATAATCACATTCCCCTTGTAAACCAGTCAAACTGACGAGCATTCTAAATAATGGTGGCCCCATACAATTTAAGCCTAGACCTGGTTACACAATTTTGCTTAACAATTATGTATTTATTTACAATCTATCTTCTTGTTATGTGTTGTGAAATTGCTGGTGGCTCGTTTTTTGTATGCATCATATATACGCTATAAAACGAAGGAATGAATGGTGTTTATAACTGACATTTTATGGAAAAATGGCGTCTTTTATATATTTTGATGCTTTTTTAGGTGGGATATTGCTAGTTGGTATGATGTTCCATATAATGTTCAAGGTCTGTTCAAATTGTCATCTCCGAAATAGGTAAACACAGTGAAGAAAACTTGGTTATTAGCTGCGGTATGTGGGGCATCAATGTCGCTCTCTACGTTAGCTCATGCAAAAATATCGCAATGGTCATTAGGTGTCGCAGCTTCTTACTCGCCTGCTGTGTATAAAGAAACACCATCTAACCGAGCGGTTATTCCAATGGTGGGTTATGAAGGCGAACACTTCTTTATGCGTGGTTTTAGCGCTGGTTACCGTTTATTCCCTGTGGGAACGCCTCAAAATATCGTATTTCGTGCTGTGTATGACCCAAGAACGCTTAAGCCTTCTGATTCTGATAATACGGACATTCAACTGCTTGATGAACGTAAAGCTTCAGTATTGGGTGGTGTTAGTTATCAAGTGATTACCTTAGTTGGCATGTTTGAAGCAACGGTTGGGTCAGATCTTGGTTTCCGCCACAATGGTATTTATGCTGAAACTGCTTGGCGTTTACCTATCCGTCGTAAAGGCTGGGCGATTACTCCTTCGATTGGTTACGCGTATAACAGCGAACGTTTGAATAATCACTTGTATGGTGTAAGCAGCGAAGAAGCTGCACGAGTTGCGACAGACGGCAATGGAACAGTGACAGAGTTTGATGCAGATTGGGACGGCCAATACTTCATTGGGTTAAGTGGCTACGCACATTTAACTCCAAATATTCGAGTGACTGGTGGCGTTCGATACACTAACCTTGAGGGCGAAATAGAAAAGAGCCCAATTATTGAAAGCGGCATTAATACAACAGCTAACATCGGAATCGCTTACGTTTTCTAAATGATTGCCTAGAAAAACTAAGGGGTTGATACTTATGTATCAGCCCCCTTTTCTTATGCATTTTATTTGGGTTACGCGTTAAGAAAGCTTCGGTGTTCCTTAAATTACGCGTTAAAAATTTGGCTTAGCTCTGTCGCACATAAGTGATATTGACGAGGGCAGTTACGCCATGTCGTGAGCATACGACGGTACTTTTCAAGCATTGGAACATGGCTATTAAAGTGATGGTCAGCTTTATCAAACTGAGGGTAAAGACCTTCAGAATCCACAAGGAAACGTACGTAGTTAACGGCTTGTGCTTCCGTCGCAATATCAAAACCTAGGAACTGCAAGCGACGTTGGTCTACGTCTAGACGTTCTGAATCAGTGAGCATTTTGTTTGATTCTTGCATCGCGTGGTACATTTCCATGATGTCGATGATTTCACGGCATTCCACTTCAGACAAGCAACCAAACTCTTTGTTTAGTTCTCTCATTTGAAGTTCGTAACCGCGTTCAACGATGGTTTGTAAACGTTGATACTTGGCAGAGTTCTCAGGGTCCATTTGAGACATTAAGTGGTATTGATTAGATAGAATTAGACGCTGAGCATTGGTCATTTCCATGGGGAAACCTCACTAAAAACGATATTTAATATTTGTTTGTTGAAGTAAGATTAACAGCAATGATATAGGTCGAAACATGATCTCAACACGGATTTAATCTGATTTTTTGAAACTATAAACAAAAGTTGTAAAGAGTTTTTACTTAGATCAAAAACCGGTAACCCCAAAAGCAAAAAAGCCCCCGTTGACAGGAGCTTTTCTTACGAATAGTTGGCTTAGTATTTTACATTAGAATGGTATTGGCTAAGAACATCGACGATTTCATCCATCGTTTCTTTGCTTGGTGGATTAACACCTTCTAGTGGGTATTCATTACCCAATGCTTCCCATTTATGAGCACCGAGTTTGTGGTAGGGAAGAAGTTCTACTTTCTCTATGTTGTCCATCTCCTTAATGAACTCACCGAGTAAGTGTGCATCTTCTGGCTTATCGGTATAACCCGGTACGACAACATATCGAATCCACGTTTTCTGACCAATTTTATGCAGGTAACGAGCAAAATCTAAAGTTCGCTTGTTTGACACACCGATAAAGTCGTGGTGAATTTCGTCACGCATGTGTTTCAGATCAAGCATAACAAGGTCAGTCGCGTCTAATACATCATCAATCACTTCAGTGTGTTTACGAATGTAGCCATTTGTATCTAGGCAGGTATGAATGCCTTCTGCTTGAGCTGCTCGGAAAAAGTCACGAACAAATTCAGGCTGGAGCATCGCTTCGCCACCCGAACAAGTGATCCCTCCACCAGAGGCTTTCATGAAATGGCGATAGCTTTTCGCTTCATTGATAATCTCTTCAACCGTCACCTCTTTACCACCGTGAACATCCCATGTATCTCGGTTATGACAGTACATACAACGCATTAAGCATCCTTGTAGGAAAACAATAAAGCGGATGCCAGGTCCATCGACAGTACCACAAGATTCAAATGAGTGAATTCGACCAGTTGTAGACATAAGTGATTCTCGGATTGGGAAAGTGCTTGTTATTTTATTACAAATAGTAGGGTTTAAATAGTGCTAAAGGGCGATATGCCAGCCGAATTAAATCAATTAAGTCATGTTTTTACAGTACATGAACATAGAAGATTGATTTGTTAAATAAATGATCGTTTTTGTGAACGTAACGCACAAAAGGCTGGTTGTAGAATAATCAAATTGTGAGGATATAAACATCAATTGATACTATTGTTAGTACTATGGGTAGAGCAAACACATTTTGAAAATCAGGGACGTTGCTATGATTTCGCTTGCGCTTTCACAAAAACAAAAAATAATAATATTCCTTGCCATTTTGACATTAGGTTTTGTCATTTTAGGGAGTTACACCGGTAATCGGTTGTCCGAATTAACCAATCAATATCACTTGAGTAGTGAAGTTACCGTAGGGGCTTCGAAAATTGTTGAGACAGAAGTAAAGCTTCTGACTCTCGCAGGAAAACTTGATGGGCTAGAAAGTTCACAAGTAGGCAGTATTAAACAAGAAGTCGCAGAAATAAACGCTTTTGTCGCTTCACACAGTTCGTTTCTTTCGGAGGTAGGGCTTTCTCGCCAGGCAACTGAATTGACCAACGTGGTTAAAGAATTCGAACAGGCTCTTTTGCCTTGGTTAGCGCTACGTGCAGAGCTTGGGTTTAATGTCGATGACGGTAAGTTAGGGATGTTGAAATCTATTGCCTCAACTATCGAAGCAAAAATTGCCGAAACAGGGATGGTGACCATTAATTCTGACTTTCAGGCGATGATAAAAGCACAGCAAAACTACCTGTTATTACCGACTGAGAAGAGCTTGAAAATGTTTAATCGGGCGATGGCTGGTTTTGTAAATATGTCGAATACTTACGCGATGCTTGATTTGTATGAAAAAGAAATTGAGCAATTCAAAGAGACTTTTATCCGAGTCAGTGAACTTTCTCAGCAATTGGGTGATATCGAAGCGCAGCTTGCGAAAAGTGAAATGGCAGCGATTACGGTAGTAAAAGAAATCGACAGTACACTTTCTTCCATTAGTGGTAAATATCAGGCGACAGCACAGCAGTCAGCGGATAACACTCGTTGGTCAGTGTTAGTGGCATGCGCGGTTCTCGCCCTCATCACTATTGTGATTTTTATTACACTTAGTTCCTCGGTATCCAAAGCGCTTAAAAACGTAACGAACATAATCAATAGTATTGCGGGTGGGGATCTATCCCAACGTTTAAAAGTTACTGAGAACAGGAACGATGAGTTCAACCAGTTGGCAATATCGATCAATCAAAGCTGTGAAAACTTAGGCCAATTAGTGGCTGGTGTTCAAGTGAGTAGTGAGGCGCTTTCTGGTGATGCGGCTGAGCTGAATACCAGCTTGGACCGCTTAGTGGAAAATCAATCAGAAGTCTTGGGTCAGACTCAATTACTTGCATCGGCTACCGAAGAAGTGAGCGTAACAACACAAGAGGTATCCAATTCGTTGGAGTTTGTGGCAGAAATTAGCCGTTCTTCAAATCAAGCGGCAGAAGAGGGAGGTCTGGTCATCACTGAAGCGATTGGCTCGTTGGAAAGTGTGGGGCAAATTTTGAGCTCTGCCGCAGGGCACATTCAGCAACTTGAAGCGGCTTCCACTAAAGTGGATTCGGTAATGGACATCATTAACGGCATTGCTGAACAAACCAATTTGCTTGCGTTAAATGCAGCAATTGAAGCGGCGAGGGCAGGTGAGCAAGGCCGAGGTTTCGCAGTGGTAGCGGACGAAGTACGAAGCTTGGCAGTGAGAACCGTTGACGCCGTTGGAGAAATCTCAGATACGATCGAAACGATGAAAAAAGAGAGCTCAGAAGTGATTCAATATATTGGGCAGTCAGAACAATCCATGCAAGCAGGTCAGCAAAAAGGTTTAGAAGCGATGCAAGCGCTTGAACGGATTACAGAAAAAGCTGATGAAGCAAATCATCAAACCGAAGTTATTTTTTCTTCAATAAAAGAATTGGCGACAACAAGCCAATCAATGGCGGACAGTATGATTCAAATCTCTACCGCTATGAAAGAGCTAGAAGAGAACAATGAACAGATTCGAGGAGTCAGCGGAGTCGTGGAAAACCGCTCTGGCAGCCTCAATCAAGACTGCCAAAAGTTCACTATTTAGAAGAATGCGTAGAACGAGATGCCGCCAGTGCCATAAACGGATTCTGGCGCTTCTTCATAGTCAGGGGTTTTTATCGTTGCTGTTAAGGTTGCCCCGACATGTTTGTTATACCATGCTAAACCTGCCACACCCGTGGCTTGAGGCTTTTGCAATGTCACGTCATACGCACTTGGGTCTGACACATTTGGATCATTTTTAATACCAGAACGTTCACCTTCAATGGTGATATCGTTAAATCGGTAACGTGCTTCAGCACCTGCAAAAATGAACCACCCACCATTCGAACCGCCGAGCATACCTGCTCTAAATGGGTTCTCATTATCGATATTGGCAGCACCCATACTACCGCCGAGGTCGGCTCCCCAACGAAGCATGAAACCTGTTGATACATCGCTTCTGAAATTACCGACGTTTGCTTCGGAAACGCTGGATAACTCCCAGTCTGTATTCGCGATGGAACGCTGGCGTAGCAAGTTGATATGAGTTAAATAGCCCACACTGCCTACGAATTTGTCGTCGACCTGATATTCCCAACCGTTAGGCTCATCAGAACCAGTAATACCGTGAACAATGTTCTGGGCTTGATCGGCCAACGAGCTTTCTCCGGTCGTACCGAGTGTTAGGTTAAAGCGTTGCGCCTGCTGAGGATGTAAACTGATGTAGTTGAATTCAGAGTGCAGAAAACCAGCGTAAGGGCGGTCATTCGCTAGAGGCTCAGTCGCTTCAATATCTGATGGGGTATACATCTTATGACCTAAGGTGAATTCGACCTTATCTAAAGATGCGCCGCCCCAGAAAGAGAGACTTAATGGGCTGAATATCGCATAAGGGTTAATAGCACCGGATGTGTATGTTAAGAAAAGACCATTGGTATAGTCTTGATCAACACCAAAAACACCATCGTTATCGAGAGAAAATGAAAAGGTGGCTCTATCTGAAGCGATGCAACTTGCAGACACAAGCAATAGAGGCAGTAAAAAAGTGCGATTTAACTTCATATATATATGCTTTACTAAATTTAAGAACTGATAGTACAGGATCAATCAGTACTAATGTAAGCAAATAACGCACCAGTAAGATGATTTGTGCACGATATTATTTAAATGCACAATTATATATTCACAGATAAAATAAAGCCCCGCATTAAGCGGGGCTTTTTCTATTATTTGCCTAAGTCTATAGAGACTCAGTGAATGTACGTGCGATTACGTCAGCTTGTTGCTCTGCAGTCAGAGAGTTGAAGCGAACAGCGTAACCCGATACACGGATAGTTAGCTGAGGGTATTTCTCTGGGTGCTTAACTGCGTCTTCTAGAGTGTCACGGTTAAGAACGTTCACGTTAAGGTGTTGACCACCTTCAATGCCAGCTTCGTGGTGGAAGTAACCATCCATTAGACCTGCAAGGTTAGCACGTTGGCTATCAGCTTCTTTACCAAGAGCATTTGGTACGATAGAGAACGTGTAAGAGATACCATCTTGTGCATCTGCAAACGGTAGTTTACCTACAGACGTTAGTGACGCTACAGCACCTTTCTCATCACGACCGTGCATTGGGTTAGCACCAGGAGCGAAAGGAGCACCTGCGCGACGACCGTCTGGAGTGTTACCAGTTTTCTTACCGTATACAACGTTAGATGTAATAGTAAGAACTGACTGTGTAGGAATAGAGTTACGGTAAGTCTTAAGCTTACGGATCTTGTTCATGAACGTAGAAACTAGTTCACAAGCAATGTCATCTACACGAGAGTCATTGTTACCATATTTAGGGTAATCACCTTCGATGTTGAAGTCGATTGCAATACCATCTTCGTCACGAACAGGACTAACTTTAGCGAACTTGATAGCAGCTAGTGAGTCAGCAGCAACAGAAAGACCAGCGATACCACATGCCATAGTACGACGAACGTCACGGTCATGTAGAGCCATTAGTGCTGACTCGTAGCTGTACTTGTCGTGAGAGTAATGGATTGCGTTCAGCGCAGTCACGTATTGCTTAGCTAGCCAATCCATGAATGAATCTAGACCAGCCCAAACTTTATCGAAGTCTAGAACTTCATCAGCCATTGCTTCAGATTTAGGACCAACTTGGATCTTAAGCTTTTCGTCCACACCACCGTTGATTACGTAAAGTAGTGTTTTAGCAAGGTTTGCACGAGCGCCGAAGAACTGCATTTGCTTACCAACAATCATTGGCGATACACAACATGCGATTGCGTAGTCGTCAGATTCTAGGTCAGGACGCATTAGGTCATCATTTTCGTACTGGATAGAAGAAGTATCGATAGATACTTTCGCACAGAAACGCTTGAAGCCATCAGGTAGTTGCTCAGACCAAAGAACAGTGATGTTTGGCTCTGGAGAAGGACCCATAGTGTATAGAGAGTTTAGGAAACGGAAGTTCGTACGTGTAACCAGTGTACGACCGTCGATACCCATACCACCCATTGACTCTGTTGCCCAGATTGGGTCGCCAGAGAACAACTCATCGTATTCTGGAGTACGTAGGAAACGAACCATACGTAGCTTCATTACGAAGTGGTCAATCATTTCTTGAGCGTCAACTTCAGTGATCTTACCAGCAGCGATGTCACGCTCGATGAAGATATCTAGGAACGTAGAAGTACGGCCTAGAGACATAGCAGCGCCGTTTTGTGATTTAACAGCAGCTAGGTAACCGAAGTAAGTCCATTGAATTGCTTCTTGAGCAGAATTAGCAGGACCAGAAATGTCGTAGCCATATTTAGCTGCCATTTCTTTCATTTGACCAAGTGCGCGGTACTGCTCTTGCAGCTCTTCACGCAGTTGCATAGTCATCTGTAGGTCTTCACCGTTCTCAAGTTGCTCTTGAGTTGAGTGGAATTGACCTGCTTTTTCTTTTAGTAGGAAATCAATACCGTAAAGTGCAACACGACGGTAGTCACCGATGATACGACCACGGCCGTAAGCATCAGGAAGACCAGTTAGAACACCAGACTTACGACATTTAAGGATGTCAGGAGTGTATACGTCGAACACACCAGCGTTGTGCGTTTTACGGTACTCTGAGTAGATTTTCTTAACTTCTGGATCTAGCTCGCGATCGTACGCTTTACAAGAACCTTCAACCATGCGGATACCACCGTTAGGGATGATAGCGCGCTTAAGTGGTTTTTCTGTTTGAAGACCAACGATAGTTTCTAGGTCTTTCTCGATGTAACCTGCATCGTGAGACGTGATGGTAGAGATAACAGAAGTATCAAAATCTACAGGTGCTTTTGTTGCGTTTTCCTGCTTGATACCTTCCATTACCGAAGCCCAAAGCTTATTAGTTGCTTCAGTACCTTCAGAAACTAGGAAAGATTCATCACCTTCATACGGTGCATAGTTCTTTTGAATGAAATCACGAACGTTTACTTCATTTTGCCACTCACCTGCAGCAAAACCTTCCCAAGCTTTAGCAAATTGCTCTGCCATGACATACCTACCTTTTTAGTAGAAAAAACACGTACATACACTGTTGAGCCAGTGCCCCAATAGGGGGTAGTACACTCTTATTAATAACAATATGTATTATCACACAACACTTATATGATTATATATATTGTCATTACTTTCTATATTGTGTCTCAACTTTATGTAGCCACAATACACTAAATTTTTTTTGCAAAACTTAAACTAAATCAATAAAAGCTAAAAAAAGTTGAGAAAAATAGGGTGACAACACTTGCCACCCAAACTTTTTTTTAATCAGGCTACTACTTTTGTGTAGTGGCTAGATTATAGCCAAGCTTTCAATCCGTATTGGTTCTCAAGCATACCTACTGCAAGCATTGCGACTAGACAGATAACAAATACACCTACTGGAATAACAATCTTGTCTAAGAAAGATAGACGAGACGCACGCGCTTTGTCACCAATTAGACCGTTGTTGTCTAAGAACATCGTAATTGCCCAAGCAAGTACAGGGTTAGCTACTAGAGAAGCGAAAATACAAATACCTGCAGCTTGAGAGTCTTTTGTATCTTTTACCATCTGCATACCTGCTTCAAGTAAAGGCAGGAATACGCCAACTAGAAGTGCAACTCGCATCACTGGTGGCCATACTGCGACATCCATTGGGAAGCCAAGGATAGCGACGATAATACATAAAGAGCCAAGTAAGATTGCACCAGCTGGAATTGGACGCTTCGCGATAGCCGCTGGGATCATGTAAGTACCCCAAGAAGATGTGATGTTACCACCACCCACTGCTGTACCTACCATCTGACGGAAAGAGCACATTGTCATCGTGTCATCGACGTCCATTAGTACTTTTTCAGAGCGTTTTGGATAATTCAGCTCTTGGAAGATACGGTGACCTAGGAAATCCGGTGACCACATCGCAACCGCTAGAATCGCAAATGGTAATGAAGCAATGAAGTGCTCAAGGTTCGGTAGACCAAGCTGCCAACCCTGTTCAGTGCTACCCCACCAGTAAACAGGGTTAAGGTTAGGTAAGCCCATTTCGGTTTCGAACGTTAAGTTGAAGCCTGCGCCAAGTGCAAGAGCCACGACTAAACCAGTGAAAGCACAAACAGGAATGGCTAACCAGCGTTTGTTAAACTTAGCGAGCAGTGCGTAGATAATGATATTAACGCCAAGTACAACTAATCCGATATAACCGAGGCTACCCGCTTCGCCACCAGCTGGCTGTAAGCTTGTCGCCCAAGACTGAATTGAACCAATTTGGCTCATAGCACCAGTGAAACCAAGGAATATTAATAAGCCACCGGCTGTACCTTCTGAAGTGAGGTTTACCAGTTTAGAGCCACCTTTGAAGTAGCTTAGTAGTAGGCCAAAGACACCTAACAAAATGGCTAGAGCAAGAGGGTGGGCACCGGCAAGCGCGATACTGCCGATTAAAGGTATCATTGGACCGTGGTTACCGGCTAAGTTTGCTCGTGGGTTAAAGAAGCCCGAAGCTAGGATACAAAATAACAGGGCAGGGATAAGCATCTCTACACGTGCTACTTCAATGGCAAACTCTTTACCTAGGTTAACGTGATCCCAAGCTTGAGTTAGGCCGTCAGCCCAAGACATCATTACCGCTGAGTACATGGCAATGATACCGATAGTACCTGCAAGAGCTGGGACTAAATCTTCTAATTCGAAACGGAAATCACGGCCTGGAAGGTTCAAACCGAAGCGTCGAGGCTTCATGATTTGCAGTTCGTGATCTAAGTAATCTGAGCGGCTTTCAAACTCAGAAGCAGGGCGGTGAAGCTCTTTATAGCTTTTCTCTTCTACTTCAGAGTGCGCATTGTTGACAACGTCTGACATAGATTCCTCATATTATTTTGTAAGTAATTCTAAAACTGAATTCTATAAACCCGCATCCTGCGGTGATTCCTTTGCGTAGCCATAGTTGTTGCACGACTTTTGTGTGCTTAATTATGGATAAGATAAAAGAAATATGTGGCATTTGTATATGCCTTATATTTGCTTGGAGTCTAACAAGCCTACCCTTTAGGGTGATTGATCTTGATCACTTTATGAGGCTATGTGAAAGAAAGCTACAGAAAGTTATTTAAATTATTGTTAACACATCGTAATTGTGTAATTAGTTTTCACTAAATTTAAAACCATGAAGCTAAGTTTAATTAACTTTCAAATCGTGAGAATTTCACAAATTCGATCTTCTCGACAAGTTGCGCAGTTTTGTGTGGTGTTTGGCTTCAATTTTGCATTATCGTATCGAGAGATGAATTTTTGGCGCGAAGTTGCCACCCACAGGAATAGATAAATGAAAAAGATGAATAAACTGCCCCTCGTGGCAATGATCTCAGGATTAATGATTGGCTGTGGCGGTGGCGGTGGCGGCGGCGGTGGCGGCGGTGCGCCTGCAACCCCGAAATATACTTGGCAAATACTTAGCTTAAGTTCTATGGAAAGAAGCGCGGTAGCTAGTGGTTGTTCGATCATTGGGCAGGATGAATCTGACGTAAATGGAACAAAGGTTCTCGCAGCTTATGAGGCTACCGCTAACTACAATATCTTATTTCATGATGAAAACGGTGTTATTACTGCAACGAATCAATCAGATACTGATGGTCGTTTCGTCATTGATAGTGGAGATGTTCCTGACGGAGGTTATGTATCTCTAGAAGAATTCGATGGCTCTATTCAAGGAACTCAAGATGTGTACATGTTTACTGTAGCGAAAGAGCTGCTTTCAGACATGACATTGAATGTTCGTCAGCACTCTTCGACGTACTCTTGTTATCAGGGTGAGCAATCACAAAAAGTAAATGTAGATCTAAATGCAGCGGTAAAAGTTGACCAAGTAACCAATGACACAAGTTATTACCAGAGTAGCTATATCGATAACTCTACTAATGGAAAAACTATAGCAAGCGGTATTACTGTTAATTCAGATATTCCTGCATCACATAATGTGTTGGTTACATTATTTGAATTTTATGATGGTACTGAAGCTCGCGACTTGAGCCATTATGTCGTTATGGATGCTAGCTATGTTTACGATTCATCGCAGGGCAGCGGAAGTAAAAGTGGCGCGCCAACTGATGAGAATATAGTTAAACAGTCGTTTATGGCTACTGGGTTGACGTTGAACAACACAAGTAAAATTGATGTTGAAATTGATAATGAAATCCATACTTGGCAGCCAATCTACGAGTCCGGACAAGTTTATGGCGTCATTGATGGTTCTTCGGTAATCGACAAATGGTCGTTTGATATTGAAGCTAGCACAGATGTGGCTTCTGGGAGTTGGAATGCGAAAATCTATGATTCTGTAGATTTAGTAGGTACTACAGTCGCTTTACCAACTTTGAGTGCATTGACTGCATCTATTACTGACTCTGGGTGTACTGGTTATTGTTTGAGTGCTGATGGATATACAGTATCAGACTATCAAATTCAGAGAACACACTTAAGATCTTCGAACAACAATAACCGAAACTTCTATCAAACTATTTTTGCCACGCCAAATAAAGATCAGGTGTTAATGAATAGTACTGATGAAGTGTTATTTATAGACAACAACAATGATCGTTTAGAGGTGTCTTTGGCTCAGCTAGACACGGAAAGTGAGGCGCAGGTGAAGCAGTTCTTTGCACATAATATTGATCCTCAAGTTCTAATGTCATCTACTATTCCAAATTACAATGATGTGAATGGCTTACTCTCTATGGCATCAGGTGATAAGTCGAGAAGAATCGAGATCATGGGAAGTTCAGTTCAGTTTTATCAGCAAGGTGTAAACTAACTAGCAATAGTAATGTTTAAACAAATGAACTTCACATTTTGTTAACTAAAAAGCCCCTTAAATGGGGCTTTTTTTATAAATATTATTCAGTCAATTGAGAGGAAAACGCTATCTATTGCATAATCAATCAGAGTGAATTGCTATTTATTCTCTATTCTCAAGGTTAATAATTTGTTGCATGTTGATTCTTGGGGTGCTAGTTTGTATCGCATGAAAAGGTCGGAGTACCTTAGCAGTCACATGAAACTTGGGAGAAAAAGCGCATGAAAGACGTACCAGCGCTCGATATAAAAGAACTGCACAAGACGTTTGGTCAAAATGAAGTATTAAAAGGGATTTCGCTTTCTGCGCATAAAGGGGATGTGGTATCCATCATAGGCTCTTCCGGTTCCGGTAAGAGTACTTTTCTTAGATGTATCAATCTATTAGAGACACCAACAGCGGGTGAAATTTGGGTTAACGGTGAGTTAATTCAGATGAAAAACAACCGTCAAGGCGTGTCTGTTCCAGCTAACGAAAAACAAGTTCAGCGAATCCGTTCTCGCTTAGCAATGGTTTTTCAAGGGTTCAACCTTTGGTCGCACATGACAGTGTTAGAGAATGTCATCGAAGCACCAATTCATGTTTTAGGCGTCCCTAAGGCACAAGCCATTGAAAATGCAGAATTGCTTTTGAAAAAAGTGGGCTTGTACGAACGTAAAGATTACTATCCAGGACACCTTTCTGGCGGTCAACAACAACGTGCAGCGATCGCTCGCGCATTGGCGGTTGACCCAGAGGTAATGTTATTCGATGAACCAACATCAGCACTTGACCCTGAATTAGTGGGTGAAGTATTAGGTGTAATGCGTGATTTGGCTGAAGAAGGTCGAACCATGTTAGTGGTTACTCATGAAATGGCATTTGCTCGTGATGTATCGAACCATGTGATGTTCCTGCATCAAGGCTTGGTAGAAGAGCAGGGTGACCCTGCTAAGCTATTTACTAACCCAGAATCTGAACGTTTACAGCAATTTATCTCTTCAATTTATTAACGGATCTCTAGGCTTCGTTAATAGTCCTAGAAAATAATTAAACACAACATTAGATAACAAAAACTCAATCACGGGAGTATGGATATGAAAAAGTGGTTATTAGTAGCAGCACTTGCTGCAACAGCTGCAACTGGCGTCGCTCAAGCAAAGGAATGGAAAACAGTACGCTTTGGTATTGAAGGCGCATACCCTCCATTTAGCTGGACAGAGTCAGATGGTTCACTAAAAGGCTTTGACGTTGATATGGCGAATGCGCTTTGTACTGAAATGCAGGTGAAGTGTAAGATTGTTGCTCAAGATTGGGACGGCATTATTCCTTCTCTACTAGCTCGTAAATATGATGCAATCATTGCGGCAATGTCTATCACTGAAGAGCGTAAAAAGAAAATTGACTTCACTGGTAAATACGCGCTTATCCCAAACAAATTTATTGCTAAAAAAGGCGCGGGCCTTAACTTTGATGACCTAAGTGGTCAGAAGATTGCAGTACAACGTGCAACTACGCATGACAAATACCTAACAGACAACTACGGCGACACTGTTGATATCGTTCGTTACGGTTCTTTCGATGAAGCTTACCTAGATCTAGCAAATGGTCGTGTGGTAGCGGTACTGGGCGATGCGTCTGCACTTGAAGAAGGAGTATTGAATAAAGCGGGTGGTGAAGCTTACGAATTTGTAGGTCCATCACTAACAGATCCTAAATGGTTCGGTGAAGGTTTTGGTATTGCACTACGCAAGCAAGATAAAGATCTAACGAAAAAGCTAGATGCAGCTATTCTTACATTACGTGAGAAAGGTATCTACCAAGATATCGCGGCTAAATACTTCAACTACGATGTATACGGTCAATAATATCTAGCCTTTAGATATCAGGGAGAGGAAACACCCTCTCCCTAATCCTATCTCTACCAACTTTTTTCGCTGTTCTGTTGGAATTCATTATGTTTGATTTACAAGGGTATGAAGCTTCTATCTTGAAAGGAGCTGTGCTTACTATCGAAGTCGCATTGCTATCGCTGATTTTGGCTATGGTACTAGGCATGTTAGGTGCACTAGCAAAACTCGCCCCTTACCGCTGGGCTAGAGCAATTGCTACGCTTTATACGACCGTTATCCGAGGTATCCCTGACCTTGTGTTAATGATGTTGATTTTCTTTGGCGGCCAAATTCTTCTTAATAACAGTTTATATTCCGTCAACGAATGGCTAAATGAATGGTTTGCATCAAGCGATCCAAATCATGAATGGACTTCTTACTTACCAGATTACATCGACGTAAGCCCATTTGTGGCTGGCGTTCTTACTATCGGTTTTATTTTTGGTGCTTATATGGCCGAAACGTTCCGCGGCGCGATTATGGCTGTGGATAGTGGGGAAATGGAAGCCGCAAAAGCCTATGGCATGGGGCCGGTATTAGCTTTTCGTCGTATTCTTTTACCGCAAATGATTCGTCATGCTCTACCAGGCTTTGGTAACAACTGGCTAGTATTGCTTAAGACGACTGCGCTTGTTTCTATTATCGGCTTAGAAGACATGGTGCGTGTAAGCTCACTTGCGGCCGGTTCAACGAAAATGCCGTTTACTTTCTATATGGCGGTTGCGTTTATCTTCCTCTTCTTCACAAGTGTATCGACAGGTGCATTAAAGCTTGTTGAGCGCAAATTTAGTATTCACGCGAGGTAGATATGGATTTTTCATTAATTATTGAAAGCTTACCTATTTATCTAGATGGGCTATGGACGACGGCTTGGCTAGTTTGTGCCGCGCTTGTACTAGGTTTGATGCTTGCGATTCCAATGGCGATTGCAAGAAATAGCCGAAATTATCTAGTTAATGCACCTGCATGGTCTTTTATCTACTTTTTCCGTGGTACACCATTGCTTGTGCAGCTTTACTTAATTTACTACGGAATGGACCAGTTTTTCCCAGTAAAAGACACGTTATGGGAAAATGCATGGTTTTGTGCGCTGGTAGCTTTTGTTTTAAATACTGCCGCCTATACCGCAGAGATCATTCGTGGTGCGATCAATGGTCTACCACCTGGTGAAGTTGAAGCTGCGAAAGCTTACGGTATGAGCACGGCGAAAACATACCGCCGTATCATTTTACCAAGTGCGCTTCGCAGAGCACTACCTGCATACAGTAATGAAGTGATTTTCATGCTGCACGGTTCAGCAGTGGCGGGTATCGTAACCATTATGGATTTGACTGGCGCTGCGCGTCTTGTGAATTCTCGCTACTACGCGCCATTTGAGTCTTTCTTGACAGCCGGTTTATTCTATATGGCTTTAACATTCATCATCATTGCTGTATTCAAGCAGGCAGAAAAACGATTCCTAGCCTATTTGAGACCACTCAGCTAATTCTGCTAGTTCGATTAAAAAAGGCTTCCTTCGGGAAGCCTTTTTATTTCATCTTTTAAGAAAACGTCGACCAAATTGGCGCGTGGTCAGATGGCTTTTCAATGCCACGTAACTCGTAATCTATTCCTGCATCAGAACACTTCTCTGCGAGTTTTGGTGTTGCGAGTACTACATCAATTCGAAGGCCTCGGTTATCTACAAAGCCCTTAGAGCGGTAATCAAACCATGAGTATTGGTCATTTACTTGAGGGTGAAGCTTTCGGAAGGTATCTTCAAAACCCCAGTCCATCAGTGTCTTAAGCCACTCACGTTCTTCTGGTTGGAATGAGCATTTGCCTGTTTTTAACCAGCGCTTAGCATTAGGCTCACCGATACCAATATCGGCATCAATAGGGCTGATGTTGATATCACCCATGACAATGATTTGCTCATCGTTCGAGTGGTGAACATTTAGGTAAGTCATTAAATCTTTGTAAAACTGACGCTTATAAGGGTATTTAGTTTCGTGCTTGATGTTATCGCCTTGTGGGAAGTAGCCATTTAACACTGTCACTTTCTCACCGTATGAATCTTCAAACGTCGCCATGATCATGCGTTTTTGGTGCTCTTCATTATCGGTTGGAAAACCTTTCTGTACCGACACTGGCTCTTGTTTACACAGCATAGCAACGCCGTAATGCGCTTTCTGACCGTGAAAATACACTTTGTAACCCATTGCTTCGACATCTTCGATAGGGAAAGCTTCGTCATGAACTTTGATTTCTTGGAGGCCAATAACGTCAGGCTGATGTTTGTCAATGATCGCTTGTAACTGGTGAAGACGAGCTCTCAGACCATTGATATTAAAGCTGATTACTTTCATGTAGATCCTTAAAAGGGAAGCATTTGAATAGCGAAGAATGTTATCACTTTATCAAGCGTGAACAAAGTTAGGAGTAGGCTTATCAAGAATCATTTGCGTTCAATGTTTCTATTAACATTTTTGTAAACTTTCGATTGATATCCTAAATGATTATGTTGTAATCGGGGTCTAAGCTATCCATAGGAATATGGAAGTCATTTGGCTTATTAAAAGGATTATTCTAATGCGCTCTCTTTCTGTACAGTGGAAAATTACACTGCTTGCTGGTTGCTGCCTGCTTATTACCTCTTTGTCCCTTATCGGGTTTTCAATTTATAACGCGACCTCCAATCAGCAGGTTATAAAAACGCAAAGCTCTGAGTCTGTAATAGATAAATCCCAACAATTGCTTGCTTCCGTTTCTCAGCTGAATGCAATGGAAGTACAAAAATATTTAGATGAAGCGATTTATAGAGCAGAAATGCTTGCTTCAACCGCTATGTTTTTGAAAACAAACGCAGAAGAAAACTTTACCCCTAGTGAAGAATTAAGAACCGCTTTAGATGAAATGGTCCGCCGCTCCGTTATTGAGTTCGACTCAATTCAAGGCGCTTACTTAGTTTTCCGTCCTCATATGTTGGATAGTGAAGACGATAACTACATCGAAGCGGATTACGTAGGTTCTAATGAGATCGGACGTTTTGCTCCATACTGGAAGGTTTCAGAAAATGGGGAAAATATTTTATCGAATGTACTGTCAGAGGAAACTCTTAAAGATAGCAGCAACAGTGAACGTTTCTACTGTCCTTTATCGAGTGGTGAGACGTGCGTAAGTACACCGAAACTGGTAGATAGTGACCAAGGAAAAATCCTTACGACTTCAATTTCTGTCCCTATTTTGATTGATGATGTAGCAATTGGCTTTATGGGGATCGATCTTAGACTTGATGGTCTAACCGCGATTGCTCAAGCATCTGACCAAAGCCTATTTGGCGGAAGTGGCGCAGTGTACGTAGTGAGCCTTGATGGCTCTGTGATTGCTACCGATAACCAGTCAATCCAAGTTGGCAGTGCTTTCTCAAGCCAGCAAGTTTCAAATGATGTGATGACAGACTTCCTATTTGGCGGTGAAGTCTTCACACAATGGAGCGATAATCAACAATGGTTACTTTCATTTGCTCCGGTTCAAGCAGCTAATCAGGTTTGGGGCGTGCTATTCGAAATGCCACGTTCTAGTGTTGTTGCTGATGCTGAAAGATTAGACAGTGTGATAAGTGCTAAAGTCGAAGAAGGGGTCAGAACGGAAATTACCGCGGGTATTATTTTCGTACTTCTAGGCTTGGCCGTTATCTTTATTGCTTCTCTATCCATTGTAAAACCGATTCGTGAAGTGGTTTCTCGATTGAACGATATTGCGTCTGGTGAAGGAGATTTGACTCAACGTCTGGAGGTGAAATCTCAAGATGAAATTGGCCAGTTGGCTCAGGGTTTTAACTTATTCTTAGATAAGCTACAGCAAACCATCAAGCAAGTGGTTGTAACCACTGAGCAAGTTGCAGACACGACGACTAAGGTTAAGCAAACCGCATCAGATACCCGTATTAGTAGTGATTCTCAATTTAAAGAGGTGGATCTGGTAGCTACTGCTTCTGAAGAAATGACGCAAACTGCTGGTTTGGTTGTTCAGAACGCCGAAATAGCGGTAGAAGCAGCGAACCAAGCTAATAGTTCAGCGAAGCAAGGCCAACAAGTTATTGAACTTTCGGCTGAAGAGATGATTAAGCTAGTAGACCGTATGACAAGTGCTGTACCGATTGTTGAAGAGCTAGCAAAAAATAACGGTAATATCACAGAGATCTTAACGGTTATCGAAGGTATCTCTGAACAGACCAATCTACTCGCATTGAATGCGGCGATTGAAGCGGCTCGAGCCGGTGAACAGGGCCGAGGCTTCGCGGTTGTTGCTGACGAAGTGAGAAGTTTAGCAAGTCGAACGCAGTCTTCTGTTGGCGAAATTCGCGAAGTGATTGGGAAAGTACATACTGGTACGCAGGACGTAGTCGAAGCGATTCAAGAAGGGAATGTCTTAGCCAACGATACAGCGGCACATGTTCAGAATGCTGTGCAAGATTTGAGTGCGATATTTGAGTCGATTTCAGCCATTAGCGATATGAATAGCCAAATAGTGAAGGCAGCTGAAGAGCAGCAATCTGTATCGGGAGAAGTTAATCAAAGCGTATCGAATATTCGAGACTTGAGTGCACAAATTTTAGAGCATGCAGGATCTTCAGAACAAGTCGGTAACGAGATTGATCGCTTGTCTAAAGAACAGCAGAGCTTGGTTAATCAGTTTAAAGTCTAACGCTTCGCTAAAAGCAAAACGGGCACCATCAGGTGCCCGTTTTAGTTTCTCGAATAGAATTACTCTTCGATGAACCAGTAACCTTTATTCACCAAATCAGTTAATAATGAAATTGCAGAACTCGATAGTACTTGTGTGTGTTCTACTGTCGTTGAATCACAAAGGGATTTTAAAAACTCGATATCCTCATCTGCGACTTTAATGATTTCACCATTAATGTAAGCCATGTGTGACTCTTGTTCATGGTACAGGGCTTTCAGTCCTGACACTCGCTGAACGTCGCCGCCCGCACCTAAATGCTGAGAGACTTCTTCCGACTTCCATAAAGGGTCAGGAGCGACAATGTCCAATTGATGGCGAGACTGGCTCAACAAGCACCCCATGAAATCGTTGACGGTATTCTTCTCTTCAAACGCTGACTTTAACATCTGCGTTAAGTTCTCTAAGTCACGCTGGCGAATTTGTCCGTTGTTTTTTTGAGAAGCAAACTCAGGGTCATGGAGATGAACGTCACCCATATCATGCGCTAGAACAAAATCGGCAAAGTTACTGATCAGCTCTTGCTCTTTAGGAGAACGATAACCGATAGAATAGCTCATTGATGGTTCAAGCGTTGTCCCTTCATGAGGGAACCCAGGTGGAATGTAAAGAATATCCCCAGGCTCGAGCGTTTCGTCGATGATAGAGTCGAAACTTTCGATTTGGCGCAGTGCAGAAGCACGGCATGTCTCTTTGTACTGGCCTTCGTCTTTGGCTCCAACTCGCCATTGACGCTTACCGCTACCTTGAATGATAAACACATCATATTGATCAATATGTGGACCAACGCCTCCGCCAATTGCGGAGAAACAGATCATCAGATCATCAAACAACCAATTTGGAATTGAAGTGAAAGCTTCGGTAAGTTGGGCGCAGCCTACGTGCCAGTGATTAGCGGCTTGCACGATCAGTTGCCAGTGGCTTTCTGGTAAATCACCAAACTTGTCTTCGGAAAACGGGCCGTGTTCAGCCGACCACTTATCGTTTAGGTTAGCTACAAAACGTGAGTCAACTTCCTCTTCCATGGATAACCCAGCGATTTCTTCCGGAGAGATAGGGTCGATAAAGTTTTGAAATCCACCTTTAATCACAGTGGGTTTCTTATGCCAATAGTTCTCAAGGAACTCAGACATAGAAAAGCTAAGTTGGTACATACTAATCCTGTTTATTTTTCTGGGTGCTGGGTGCTAGGTGCTAGGTGTGAGCTTAGAGCGTAAGTCTTGCTCGACTATTTTTAGTGCTGCCAGTGCAACTTTTGGGTCAACTTCATTACTCTCTAGCAAGTAGATTAAGTCGACAGCGAGTTTTACTTCATCAGGTGCATTGTCTAGCGGGGAAGGGGTCTCATTAGTCATGATAACGGTTCGGGTTCTCTAAATTAATTAACTGCTCGATTCTATTCATAGCATCTAGGCAGCGAGACAAACGTTGCTCTGCGATATCAAGGGCTTGTTCAGCTTGCGGCTTCAATCCTGCTGGGGATTCATTCAAAGCTTGTTGCTTTAATGATACTAATTGCTTTAAGCGGTGGCTCCAGTCTTGATGCTGAGCTAAATCGTTATATAACTCATTCACACTTTTATTTTGAGTGTTCTCAAGCGGTTTATCTTGCCTTAAGTCATGAGACACAAGTTCTCGCTGAAGCGCAGTGATTTGATTCATCAGCTTTTCAGATAAATATTGTGCTCGTTCGTTGCTTAGTTGACCATTTGATTGCTCATGGATGATCGTTTGAAAAGTGGCTTTTGCCTCTAAAGCACAAGGTAATAATTTTTTAGCTCGACATTTAAATAGTGAACGGTCGAAAAGCGGGAGATGATACCCCCCTCTTAAATCGTCGGCGTAAGAGCATTGAGTCGCAATGTTCTCTAATAGAGGCTTCAAATCAGAGAATTGACTCATAGGTTAACGAACCAGGCCTCATAAGCGAGCTTTAAGGCAAGAATACTGACAACCGTAACAAAGACTGGTCGTATAAACTTGGCACCAAAACGAATGGCAGAATGAGCGCCAACGAAAGCGCCTGCCATTAAGCATACGCCCATGGTTAAGCCTAAAACCCAATCTATATGGCCTAAGATGGCGAAGGTAACAAGCGATGTGAAATTACTAGTGAAGTTCATCGCCTTAGCTAATCCAGACGCCAACAAGATGTTCAGCTTATACAAGGCCATTGAACTCACCGTCCAAAAAGCACCGGTCCCCGGGCCTGCAACACCATCGTAAAAACCCAACACTAAGCCTTGGCCAATTTGTTTTTTCTTAAGGGTAGGGCATGGCTCCGGTGATACATTCAAGTTTGCATTCGGGTTTTTCTGGAAAATGGTATAGATAGCCGCGCCCAAAATGATCAAGGGTAGAACTTTCTCTAGCCATTCCGTACTGATCGCGTCAACGACCAGTGTACCGACCGTAGCGCCAATCAATGTGCAGATAAAAGCATTGCGCCAACATTCAGGTTTGAATAGTCGTTTTTTGTAGTAAGTAAACGCCGCGGTCGACGAAGCAAAAGTTGCCGCTAGCTTGTTTGTGCCTAAAGCAATATGCGGCGGTAATCCGATAGAAAGCAGAGTGGGAACGGTAAGCATGCCTCCGCCGCCCGCAACGGCGTCTATAAATCCAGCAATAAAAGCGACAAGCGCGAGGCCGACCAACATTGTTGGTTCAATCATTTCCATAAAATGGTCTTATTCTCTTTATATTTTGTTGTCACGAATTCGACGCGCCAAGCGTAGCAAAAGTCGATTCGTCTTTAATATTTAATGGTTCTCTTAAAAGGTGGCAAAGAGTCCAGTAATGATTGCCCGTAACGCTTTGTAACGATGCGTCGATCGAGGATGATGACTTTACCAGAATCTCTTTCTTTACGCAGCAACCGACCAACAGATTGAATTAGCTTTTTACTCGCTTCTGGGACAGTAATCTGCATAAACGGGTTTCCGCCTTTAGACTCGATATATTCAGAGTGTGCCCTTTCTACGGGAGAGGTCGGAACGCCAAAAGGTATTTTGGTAATGATTAAGTTCTCTAAAAGTTCGCCGGGTAAATCGAGCCCTTCTGAAAAGCTACCAGTACCAAACAAGATGCTGGTTTTACCACTATCAATCAGCTTTTTATGTTTTTTTAGAATCTCGGTTCTAGAAGTGTCCCCTTGAACTTGCAACGCCCAACCTTTTTTTACGAATTGAGTTGCTAACGACTCGGAGACCTGATTCATTTGCCAATAAGAAGAAAACAGCACCAAATTGGCGCGCCCTTGTTCGATCAAACTAGGTAAGATCTCTGTTAAATGCTCAGTGAACTGAGGGGCTTGAGGTTCATATTTCATTGCTGGCACGATCAACTCAGCCTGGTTTTGATAGTCAAAAGGAGAGGCGAGTGCCAGAAACTGAACCCCATTCTCGGCTTTTTGACTAATACCAGCTTGATGACAGAAAAAACTAAAAGAATTCAATGCACGCATGGTGGCAGAGACCAAAACCGCTCCAACGCACCTGCTCCAAATCTGTTGGTCTAGTTGCCAACCAACTTCAAGCGGAGAAACATTTACAATAAAGTCGCCTTCTTTTTCTTTATTGAGTTCTAACCAACGAGCAAGCGGTGCGCCTTTTTCTCGCTGAGGCTCTGCCATCAACTTCCAAACCTGGGCGAGGTTATCGGTTCTCTGTATATAGAAGCCAATTTCAGCTAATGCTGGTTCAGCAAGTTTTGAAGACAGCTCGCCATCTTTTACGCGCTCAGCAATTAGGTCAGCAATTTTTGCCACCGCTTGAGCGGCTTTTTGCGACAGCTTTTTTAGTTCTTGTGATTCGTTCTCTAGCCACTGAGGTAAATCACCATGCTCAAAGCGGTAGGTTCCTTCTTCAAATTGCGTTGCATCGAACTGTTTACTGAGCTGACTTAATGTAGGGATGAGTTGCTGCACCGCATCTTGAAGTTCATTACGAAAACGGCCCACTCGTCTTTCATCAGCTAGCCCAGAGAATTTAGTGATGGCTTGGTTTAGTCTTTCTAACCAAGATGCCGCGCCTTTTAAACTCGCCGCGGCGGACGAATGGTCACGCGCAACATGAGGTAAGTGATGAGCTTCATCAAATATGTAGATGCTGTTTTCAGGCTCAGGAAGGATCACACCACCTCCAAGATCGGCATCTGCCATCACTAAACTGTGGTTTGCAATAATGACGTCAGCTTTATCGAGTTCTGAGCGAGCTTTTTGAAATGGGCAATCGCGATGAACGGGTATGCTGTTATTGCAACTATGTTTGTCACTGACAATCATTTGCCAAATTGAATCATCGATTGGCTTTGGCCAGGAATCTCTGTCGCCATCCCACTTCCCATTAGCGAGGCTGGTATACATGGTTTGAAGCTGTTCGATGTCTTTCTTCTTAGGCTTCGTTTCAAACATTGCCATCTGACCGCCGTCGGTACCACTCGCTGCCGCTAATTTCTCAGCACAGCAATAACGTTGGCGACCTTTCGCCAATATAAAAGAGAACTCCCTGTCTGTGATTCTTCTATATAGAGGGAGATCTTTGTTTACCAACTGCTCTTGAAGCGCAACAGTCGCGGTTGAAATGATGATTTTTCGATTGTTTAAAACAGCGACTGGAATGGTCGCCATTAAATAAGCAAGTGACTTACCAATCCCTGTACCTGCTTCAGCAACAATCATGCGATTAGATTTGTGATATTGGCCACATAAGGTTTTGGTGATCTCGGCAACCAAAAAATTTTGAGCACGACGAGGTACAAAGTTTTCTAGCTGTGACTGTAAGTTTTGATAACTTGTGCGAATGGATTTTTGGATTTTAGTGGTTAGCATACTGTGACCTACATAACGGAGACAGGATAGTAGCACATAACACTAGTGCTTTCCTTTTCTTCGAAATAGCTTGCTTTCAAAGCAAAAACAGATCTTGTTCACAAAAAAAAACTGAACCATCAGGAACTTAACTATTTTTTTTAGAGTGAAATATATATAGGTCATAATATTGCTTTTTTGTAGTTTAAAATTCCGATCTATTCATGTTAATTACTCTTTTGTAGTATTTAAATCTAAATGTTTTTGTTTTGATCTAATTAGATTCTATTGTTTTTTTGTCGAGATATTAGCCGTAATCTTATGAAACTAAATGTAAACAATTGTTTTTAAAAGGTTTATGTTTTTTTTGGTTTGTTTTTTATCTTATTTGACACGCAGAATAATCTTTTGCAATCTAGACCTCGAAATTTAGTGGCGGTGACCAATCAACAAAGAGTGATGGTTTCAGTCATACAAAATATAAAAGGGAACCGGACAAGGAATTCCCATTCTTAGAAAAGGCAGTGGATTAATTATGAAAAAGACTCTATTAGCATTAGCTGTAATGACAGCTGCTGGTTCAGTAAACGCAATCGAACTTTACAACAACGAAGGCGTTACAGTGGACATGAAAGGTGACGTAGAAGTACGTTATAAGAAAGGTACAGCTAAAGATTCTGACCTAGTTCAAGAAATCGACGATGCAGATTTCGGTTTTGACACTCGTTACGCTGTAAACGAAGATCTACAAGTTGGTGCTTACCTAGAGTTCTCTGGTGACAACAAAGACCGTGCATCTGGCGACACAAGTGTAGGTAACGTTTACATGGCGTTCTACTCTAACTCTATTGGTTCAATCAAGTTCGGTAAGCTTGACACTCAAATGGATGACGCTGGCGTTGGTTCTGACTACCTATTCGGTGTTCAATCTTTCTTCGCAGACGCTGCTTTTGGCGGTGAAGAAGCAGTACGTTACGACCTAGATAAAGGCAACTTCTATGTAGGTCTTGGTATCATCCAAGACCAACACAACGCTCAATCTATCGGTGAGAACGGCAGCTACTTCGATGCTAAAGCTGGTTACCGTGTAGCTGATTTTGACTTCACAGCATTCTACGCAGACGCAGAGCTTCGTGGTACTAAAACTGTTAATGATGTTGTAGTTACTCTAAACCAAGACGAGTCTATCTTTGCTCTTGAAGGTCGTTACGCTGGTATCGCAGACGTTAACCTAGAAGTTGGTTACTACGCTGTAGACGCTAAAGAAGTTGCAACTGGTGCTAAAGATTCTTCAGACACTATCGCTCTTGCAGCTGATTACACTATGGGCAAAGTAACATTTGCTGGTGGTTACAGCATGACAGATAGAAAGAACAGCGAAGACCAAAACGATTGGTTCCTAAACGCTGGTTACGGCATTGCTCCTAACACTACAGCTTACGTAGAATTCGGTGGCAACGACAAAGACGATTCTGAAGTAGGTTACGGCATGGGTCTTAAAGCTTCTTTCTAAGAGCTACCTATAAAGTTTGAAAAAGCCACCGAAAGGTGGCTTTTTTTTTGCGACACTAGACAGTTAATAAACAATTTGATTGTAAATCTCCTGTGAGTTAATGAAGATAACGTCGTGTGAATGATAAATATTAAGGTTTTGATTTAAATGAACTTAAAACAACTAGCTTGTCTTGTGACAGCATCGCTAACAATAAGTGTTAATGCGGCGACTTTGGTTCCTGAAAAAGGAGTTTCAATATTATTCATTAACGGTCAAGAAGCCGAATCCAAGTTAGGTAAAAATGACATTGTTGATGGCACGAATCAAATTGTAGTGCGTATGGATAAAGAAGTTGGCCGTGGCAGCGGGAACAAAGTTTTTACTTCAGCGCCTTATGTACTTGATATCACAGTTGATGGTGATGTAGTTAAAATTAACCACCCTATTGCCCGAAGCCAGTCTGAAGCGAAGTCTGCATTTAGAGGGAATTCACCTAAGTGGAGAATTAGCCAGGATGGGAAGCCTTTAGACTACACGCAAGAGAAACTAAATGGCAAAGAAGGTGTTTTACCTTTCATGGCTATTGGAGAGCTTGTTGAAAAACACAATCAGCAGCGTGGCATTCATTTTGTAGATAACAAAAAAGTAGAAGCGACAGTCGCGAAAGCGGAGCCAGTGTCTGTTACCTCTACAGCTGTTGAAACACCTAAAGTTAAGTTGGACTCTTTTGAGCAGCTTAAAGCGTGGTATTTACAAGCATCTAAGCAAGAGCGCAAAGAATTCCGTAAATGGATGATTGACCAAGAATAATCAGTCTTCATATACAGAAAAGCGAGGCCATAATAGGTGCCTCGCTTTTTTCGTTTGTGGCTATGGATTAAATCTCTTTCCATTCGCCGGGTTGAAGCGTTCCGATATTCATATTTCCCATGGAATAGCGAATCAGTCTTAACGTAGGGAAGCCTATATTTGCGGTCATACGGCGAACCTGACGGTTGCGCCCTTCGATAATAGTAATGGATAACCATGTTGTTGGAATCGCAGATCTAAATCGAACAGGGGGGACTCGTTCCCATACGGCCGGCTCGCTCATTAGTTCTACTTGAGCGGGTAAAGTCATCCCGTCTTTTAGCTCAACACCTTTTCGCAACCTATCTAAATCTTCCTCAGAAGGGGAGCCTTCTACTTGAACCCAATAGGTTTTTGGAGATTTAGATTTTGGCTGAGTGAGTTTTGCCTGAAATATCCCGTCATTGGTCAGCACCATCAAACCTTCGCTGTCGCGATCAAGGCGGCCTGCCGCATAAACATCTTTCACTGGGATGAAATCTGCTAACGTCTTTCTACCTTCCCCGTCAGTAAACTGGCTTAAAGTATCGAATGGCTTATTAAAAAGAATGACTTTCCTATCTTCTATCGTGACTTTTGGCTTGTTCGTGGCTTGCGACTTGTGCTTTTTTGCTGGACGTCTATTTAGCGAAGGTTGCCCGCGTTTACTGAATCCACCTTGTTTAAAAGAGTTAGAGTTTTGTTTTTTAGAATCAGAACGATTTGCGCTTCGTGAGCGAGTGGACATGTTAACTACCTTGCAAAAATGTAAATGAAGTGTGCCTAAAAGTTTTCCCTAGAAAGGAATTGAGCTATCATTTGCGCGCCTAAATGACACAAAAGAAAACAAGTTATTGGACTCTAGCTCCGAATTTGTTTAATTATAACGTGTTTTATTATAACAGCGCACTCACGGATTTCGTCCATTCTCCAAGATTGAAGAGTGGAAAATAAGATAGAGTACGATTATCGGCCTGGCCTAAACTCGGATTTTCGCCAGCTGGTCAATTTATCCAGACTCACTTACTAAGTGAGCTTGTCAGAACTATAGGGAAATTTCATGCCTACTGAAAAACCAACAATCATCTATACCATTACAGACGAAGCGCCGGCACTAGCAACCTATTCTTTGCTGCCGATCATTCAGTCATTTACTGCGTCTTCTGGTATTAACGTTGAAACTCGTGATATTTCATTAGCAGGGCGTATTATCTCAAGCTTCCCTGAGCATTTGAAAGAAGAGCAACGTATTGGTGATGCACTTGCAGAGCTAGGTGAATTAGCTAAAACGCCGGAAGCGAACATTATCAAGCTTCCAAATATTTCCGCGTCTATTCCTCAACTTCAAGCGGCAATTAAAGAACTTCAAGCTAAAGGCTATGCTCTTCCAAATTACCCGGAAGAAGCAAATACATACGAAGAAAAAGCGATTAAAGCAACTTACGATAAAATCAAAGGTAGTGCGGTAAACCCTGTACTACGTGAAGGTAACTCTGATCGCCGTGCGCCTCTTTCAGTGAAAAACTATGCCAAGAAAAACCCACACTCAATGGGTGCATGGGCGGCGGACTCAAAATCTCATGTATCAAGCATGGAAGACAAAGATTTCTTCGGTAGCGAAAAGTCAACAACGATCAACGGCGCAACTGAGGTAAGCATCGAGTTTGTAGCTGCTGATGGCTCTAGCAAAACACTGAAGCCAGCTTTCCCTCTACAAGACAAGGAGATCATTGACACTTCAGTGATGAATAAAGCGGCACTTGTGGCTTTCTTCGAAAAAGAAATTGCTTCAGCAAAAGAAGAAGATGTCCTGCTTTCACTTCACATGAAAGCAACAATGATGAAGGTTTCAGACCCAGTAATCTTTGGCCACGCAGTAAAAGTGTACTACAAAGATGTATTCGCTAAGTACGGTGAGCTTTTCGAAAAGCTTGGTGTCGATGTAAATAACGGTATCGGCGATGTATACGCGAAAATTGCTTCATTACCAGAAGCTCAGAAACAGGAAATTGAAGCGGCAATTCTAGCTGTTTATGAAACTCAGCCAGAATTGGCTATGGTTGACTCAGACCGCGGAATTACTAACCTACACGTACCAAGTGATATCATTGTTGATGCATCTATGCCTGCAATGCTTCGTTCTTCTGGTCAAATGTGGGGTCCAGACGGTAAGCAAAAAGATACCAAAGCAATGATTCCGGATCGTAGCTATGCAAGTATCTATCAAGCGGTTATCGAATTCTGTAAAGAAAATGGTGCGTTCGATCCTACCACTATGGGTAGCGTTCCTAACGTAGGTCTTATGGCTCAGAAAGCAGAAGAATACGGTTCGCACGATAAAACATTCATTCTTGACGCAGCAGGTAAAGTTCAGGTTGTCGACGCTTCAGGCTCTGTAGTACTTGAACAGGACGTTGAGGAAGGTGATATCTTCCGTATGTGCCAAGTTAAAGACGCACCTATCCAAGATTGGGTAAAACTTGCAGTGACTCGTGCTCGTGCTTCGGATACACCAGCAGTATTCTGGCTAGATAGCTCTCGTTCACATGATTCTGAGCTAATCAAGAAAGTTGAAGCTTACTTACCAGAGCACAACACAGATGCCCTAGAAATTAAGGTGTTAGCTCCTCTTGAAGCGACTAAGTTCTCACTTGCTCGTATTAAAGAAGGCAAAGACACCATTTCTGTAACGGGTAACGTATTACGTGATTACCTGACAGACTTGTTCCCTATCCTAGAACTGGGTACATCAGCTAAGATGCTATCGATCGTTCCTTTGATGAATGGTGGTGGTCTATTTGAAACTGGCGCTGGTGGTTCAGCTCCTAAGCACGTTCAGCAAGTAGAGAAAGAAAACCATCTTCGTTGGGATTCTCTAGGCGAGTTTTTAGCGCTAGCGGCTTCACTAGAGCACTTGAGTGTTGTAACTGGCAATGCAAAAGCGAAAGTATTGGCGGATGCACTTGATAAAGCTACAGGTGAGTTTCTTGATAATAACAAGTCACCTTCACGTAAGGTTGGCGAGTTAGATAACCGCGGTAGCCATTTCTACCTAGCAGCATACTGGGCGAAAGCGCTAGCGTCTCAATCGGTAGATTCAGAACTAGCGGGTGAGTTTGCAGATATCGCGGCAAAACTGGCTGAAAATGAAGAAGCTATTGTAGCTGAGCTAAACAATGTACAAGGCGTTGCAGGAGAACTGGGTGGTTACTATGCTCCAGTTGATGCCCTTGCTTCTGCTCTAATGCGCCCAAGCTCAACGCTAAACGCATTCATCGACGCATAATTAAATGTGCTAGATAAAACAAACCCGCCAACTTGGCGGGTTTTCTTTTTTAACCTAAAACAAAGCTGAGTGGGTTATTTTGAGGCCATAGCTTCAATAGGTACAACAGAGCTCGCGTGAGAACCTTTCGGGCCTTTTTCTACTTCGTAGTCGACTTGTTGGCCTGCTTTTAAAGTTCTGTATCCATCCATCTGAATCGTTGAGTAATGAGCGAAAATATCGCCATCTTCACCTTCCGGACAAATAAAACCAAACCCTTTCGCGTTGTTAAACCATTTTACTGTACCTGTAGCCATGCTATACATCCCTCATGCATTTGTTTACTGATGTTGTGTTATTACGACGTTTAGTTGGCATTCAATGTCCAACTTAAACAAACCACCAATTAAGAAATTTTAATAGAAGTGCATAACTACCCATTAAAAAATCACGTACGTATTACTATCCCGTAAGTAAGTAAAAATTGGCGAATAAAAAACCACTAAGCTCCAATGTAGCTAATGATTCAGGACAGTCAATAGTAAATAGGTATAATTTCCAACAAATTTGATAACAAATCACCTTTGAGAATGGTAACTTTTCATTAACTCAATGATAACTTCGAAGTTGTTTCATCACTTCTCGAAATGTGCCTGCTGTCTTTTTAATCAATCACATATGTTAATCTTGTTAATAACCATCTTTTATTTGCAGCCTGCTAATTGGTGCATTAGGCTCAATATAGAGGAATGATTTTTTGTGCGAGTTTCGTAGTACACCATGTCGCTACGATGTGGTAGATTTATAGTGTAGTTACTTGTTTTTTCCTCTAACTCAACCTAACAAACCAAATGAGCAAAAATTTTGAATGGGCGTCTCCGGGCTCAGATTTACTGGAGAAAGAGAGAACAAAAGTTAAACCGCCGGCGATGTATAACGTTGTATTGAACAATGATGATTACACCCCGATGGACTTTGTAATCGAAATCCTTGAGCGATTTTTCTCTCTTGATATTGATAAGGCAACCCAAGTGATGCTCAAGGTTCATTATGAAGGAAAGGCAATTTGTGGCACGTATAGTGCAGAAATTGCAGAAACAAAAGTAGCGCAGGTGACAATGTATTCAAAAGAAAATGAACACCCGCTGCTATGTACAATGGAGCAAGCCTAACGATTTGCTCGAACAACCAAGTTGTTCCCTTAGGAGGTACTTATGCTAAATAAAGAATTAGAGTCGAGTTTAAATGGCGCATTTGCTCGTGCGCGAGATAAGCGACATGAATTTATGACCGTCGAACACCTCCTACTCGCATTATTAGAAAATGATGCTGCTAAGGAAACGCTTCAAGCTTGTCAGGCAGACCTTGAAGCTTTACGTCATGAGCTGGATATCTTCATCGATCAAACGACCCCACTCATTCCAGAAAATGACGATACTCGCGAAACCCAACCTACTTTAAGCTTTCAACGCGTACTTCAACGCGCAGTATTCCATGTCCAATCTTCCGGTAGAAGTGAAGTAACGGGTGCAAACGTTCTTGTGGCTATTTTTAGCGAGCAAGAGTCACATGCAGCGTACTTACTGAAAAAGAATGACATTAGCCGCTTAGACATCGTGAATTTCATTTCTCATGGCATTACTAAAGCGAGCGGAGATAGTGATGATTCTTCGTCTTCAGATTCGTTTGGTACAGAAAGTTCTGAAGAAGTGAACTCTGAAGAACGTTTAGAAAGCTTCGCAACTAACCTTAATGAAGTTGCTAAGCAGGGGAATATTGATCCTCTTATTGGCCGAGATAAAGAATTAGAACGCACAATTCAAGTACTGTGTCGTCGCCGTAAAAATAACCCGCTATTGGTTGGTGAAGCTGGTGTAGGTAAAACCGCAATAGCTGAAGGCCTTGCGTGGAGGATCGTTGAAGGTCAAGTCCCAGATGTTATCCAAGATAGTGTTATCTACTCACTTGATATTGGTTCTCTTCTTGCGGGTACTAAGTACCGAGGCGACTTCGAGAAGCGCTTTAAAGCAATTCTTAAGCAACTAGAAAAAGAAGACGATGCGATCCTGTTCATCGATGAAATTCATACTATCATCGGTGCGGGTGCGGCCTCTGGTGGACAAGTTGATGCCGCTAACTTAATCAAACCTCTTCTAAGCAGCGGAAAACTTCGTTGCATTGGTTCTACGACGTATCAGGAATACAGCAGTATTTTTGAAAAAGAGCGTGCGCTTTCTCGTCGCTTCCAGAAAATTGATATCGTTGAGCCTTCGTTGGACGATACCACTAAGATTTTAATCGGTTTGAAGCCTAAGTACGAAGCTCACCATGAGGTTCGTTACACCAATAAAGCATTGAGAGCAGCGGTAGAGCTTTCAGCTAAGTACATTAATGAACGTCATCTTCCGGATAAAGCCATTGACGTCATCGACGAAGCGGGCGCGCGTAGCCGTTTAGCTCCAGCAAGTCGCCGTAAGAAAACGGTTGGTGTCGCTGATATAGAGTCTATGGTCGCAAAAATGGCTCGTATTCCTGAAAAGTCAGTGTCTTCTTCTGACAAAGACATTCTTCAGAAACTTGACGATAAAATGAAGATGTTGGTATTTGGACAAGATCCAGCGATCGATGTTTTAAGCGAAGCTATCAAGCTAACGCGAGCAGGCTTAGGTGCTGACAATAAACCTGTGGGTTCATTCTTATTTGCAGGTCCGACTGGCGTAGGTAAGACAGAAGTGACGGTTCAGCTTTCTAAGTTGTTGGGTATTGAGCTATTGCGTTTTGATATGTCTGAATATGGCGAGAGACATTCAGTTAGCCGACTAATTGGTGCTCCTCCAGGTTACGTTGGGTACGATCAAGGTGGCTTGTTAACTGATGCGGTAATCAAGCACCCTCATTCAGTTGTGCTGTTGGATGAAATCGAAAAGGCTCACCCAGATATCTTTAACTTGCTGCTTCAAGTCATGGATAACGGTACATTGACAGATAACAATGGACGTAAAGCTGACTTCCGAAACGTTATCTTGGTTATGACAACCAATGCCGGTGTTGCGGAAACAGAGAAGAAATCTATTGGCCTTATCCAGCAAGATCATGCGCCAGATGCGATGGCTGAGATCAAGAAAGTCTTCACTCCGGAATTCCGTAACCGATTAGACAATATAATTTGGTTTAATAGCCTAGATGAAACAGTAATCCATCAAGTGGTGGATAAGTTTATTGTTGAGCTACAAGTTCAACTAGATGCCCGCGGTGTATCTTTAGAGGTTTCCGAAGATGCTCGCCATTGGTTAGCGGACAAAGGCTACGATAAGGCGATGGGGGCTCGACCAATGGGACGTGCCATCCAAGAGCAACTTAAGAAGCCATTGGCAAACGAATTACTGTTCGGAAGCCTAGTTGATGGTGGAACAGTTAAAGTGACACTTAAGAAAGACAATCTTAAATTTGAGTACCTAGGTGCTAAAGAAGAAGTCCTTCACTAAGGCTTTACTTTGTAAGTTCTAAAGTAGAAAGCGAACGCTAATGCGTTCGCTTTTCTGTAACTGACTCTTGAATTTAGCCCAATAAAAAACGGAGCGTAATGCTCCGTTTTTTATTGCAATCGATAATTAGAAATTAACGAGCGCGGAAGACGATGCGGCCTTTAGAAAGGTCGTATGGAGTCATCTCAACAGTTACTTTGTCACCAGTAAGAATACGGATGTAGTTCTTACGCATTTTACCAGAGATGTGAGCTGTCACTACGTGACCATTTTCAAGCTCAACACGGAACATTGTGTTTGGTAGAGTATCAAGGACAGTGCCTTGCATCTCAATTACGTCTTCTTTAGCCATTTAATCCTCTTTCGAAACTTGGCGGTTTTTAACGACTTGATTGTGCCGTCAAAAGCGAAATATGTAAAGTTGTGGCGTATTCTACCCTTGCCACCGCTGATTTACTAGCCTTTGATGACGTTGAAAACGCACTTTATAGTTCATAGCGGGACATTCATCGATCTGATAGCCCAAATATAGCCAGTGTTTATTGGTATTCTGGCTATATTCTATTTGTAGAAGTACGGCTAAAGTGCCGAGTGATAACTCAATATTCGGATCAAAAAAGGTATAAAACGCACTTGTACTGCGTTCCATTACGTCGGTAACGGCGATAGCAATCAGTTTACCAGCATCATATACATGTAAGTATTGCGTGGTTAACCAAGGGTTTTGAGAAAACTGAGCAAATTCATTTTGCTTAGGCGGGAACATGGTGCCATTTCTGTGACGTTGAGTAATGTAATCGCTGTATAGCTCGAACCAATTGTCATCCATTTTGTCTTTCATCTCCCAAGTGAAAGACTTCGCTTTATTTAGAATCCTTCGCTGGCTTTTGGATAACTTGAAGTCAGCAATAGAAACACGAATCGCATGACAAGAACTGCAATTATCACAGTGGGGTTTATAGATTGTTTCTCCACTTCGACGAAACCCATTTGCAAGCAACACTTCATAGTTCTCTGGAGTATGCATTTGTTCATCAAGCGCGACAGCAACTCGCTCCTGACGTTCTGATAGATAACTACACGAGTGATTGTCGGTTAGTCCGATTTTAATTTGGTGTAAATCTTGGTTCATCGAGGTTAAGCCTTAAGCCACTGTGATTCGAAACACCCACCTAGAAGCGGTTTATCTCTTAATGATAGCAATGATTGGAAAAACTCGTTCCTTTCCAACTCTATAGCACCTAAAGACTGCAAGTGAGGGTTCATTACTTGGCAATCAATGAGCTGCCCGTTATGGGCTGAAAAATGCTCGCAAAAATACCATAGTGCAATTTTAGAGGCGTTAGTCTGGGTACTAAACATCGACTCACCGCAAAAAACTTGCCCTCGTTGTAAGCCATATAAACCACCCACTAGCTCGTCACCAAGCCATACTTCAACCGAATGGCAATGCTTCTCTTTAGCGAGTTGAATGTATGCAGCTCGCATGTCTTCGTTGAGCCACGTCTCCTCCGCTGGCCTTAAAGATGCACAATACTCTATCACTTGGCGGGTTGCTTGGTTAATGCTGATGCGATAGTTCACCTTTCTTTGAAACTTTTTAAGACTTTTAGAGGGTTTGAATGTCTTAGGATTAAAGACGGCTCTTGGGGTAGGGCTCCACCAAAGAATGGGTTCACCTGGACCATACCAAGGGAAGATGCCTTGATTGTAAGCAGACAATATTCTTTGAGAAGACAAGTCGCCTCCGAAAGCCAATAAACCACTTGGGTCGTCAAGTGCTTCATATGGAGAAGGAAACTCGATACTGTTCGTCTCTAACTCTGTAAGGTATATAGTCATAGCATAAGGCCAAAATAGGCAACTGGGAGAATAGTTATGAAGAAATTGTTGTGGATTTTACTCGTTTTACCACTGTTCGCAAACGCAAGTTACAACAGGAACCAAGCGAGGCCTGTTAACGAAGTTGTATATGGGAAGGTCGATTCAGTTCGGTATATTACCCAAGAGGAGATTGTTCAGTCACAAGGAAGTGGCTGGGAAACCTTGCTGGGCGCAGCGGTCGGAGGGCTAATAGGTAACCAGTTCGGTGGTGGCACAGGTAAGGAAGTTGCAACTGCGGTAGGGGCTGTCGCAGGTGCAGGAGTCGCGAGAAATCGTGCTAATACTGAGTATAGAGTTGAATACAAGTTAGTTGAGATTCTAATCGCGACAGATAACGGAAAGCTAATCGACGTCATTCAAGATGCCGATAGGAACATGCTCTTTACCCGAGGGGATAAAGTCCGAATTTTATATTTTGATGATGGGGTAAGGGTAGATATCGCTTATTAGATTTAAAGCAAGTTTACTTGACTAAATATTCACCCTTGATTGTCGTATTAGGTCTGGAAGTCGAGTTTAAATTTAGATAGTCTGCTAGTACGAAGAATTATTCATCGCTCCATTTTCTCCAGTCATAACATACCGACTGGGTGAGCGACTAAAGGACAACAACATTTAATGGAAAGCCTAACGTTACAACCAATTCAAAAAGTAAATGGAGAGGTCAATCTCCCTGGTTCGAAAAGTGTATCAAACCGAGCTTTATTGTTAGCAGCTTTAGCCAATGGTAAGACCCGTTTAACTAACCTGTTAGATAGCGATGATATCCGTCATATGTTAAACGCTTTAACTAAGTTAGGTGTCAACTACACATTATCTGCGGATAAGACGGTATGTGAAGTTGAAGGGCTAGGACGAGCTTTTGAATCTAATGAAGCTTTGGAGCTTTTTTTAGGAAATGCTGGTACGGCGATGCGCCCGTTGGCTGCGGCTTTGTGTCTTGGTAAAGGTGAGTATGTTCTTACGGGTGAACCTCGAATGAAAGAAAGACCAATTGGTCATCTAGTTGAGGCATTGCGTACCGCTGGTGCAGATGTTGAATATTTAGAGAACGAGAACTACCCACCACTAAAAATTAATGGAACAGGGTTAAAGAGCGGCTCAGTTTCCATTGATGGTTCAATTTCAAGTCAATTCTTAACGGCTTTCTTGATGTCGGCTCCACTAGCTGAAGGCGAAGTAAGAATCAATATCGAAGGAGAGTTAGTCTCAAAACCTTATATTGATATTACGTTGCATATCATGAAGCAGTTCGGCGTCAATGTAATCAACAACGATTATCAAGAATTTGTTGTTCCGTCGGGTCAACATTACACCGCTCCGGGTGACTTCCTAGTTGAAGGAGATGCTTCGTCTGCCTCTTACTTTTTAGCAGCTGCTGCAATTAAAGGTGGAGAGATCAAGGTAACCGGTATTGGTAAAAATAGTATTCAAGGCGACATTCAATTTGCTGACGCGTTAGAAAAAATGGGCGCAGAAATCGAGTGGGGCGATGATTATGTGATTTCTCGTTGTGGTTCATTGCAAGGTATTGATATGGATTACAATCACATCCCAGATGCAGCGATGACAATTGCGACTACGGCTCTTTTTGCGAAAGGAACCACAGCAATTCGTAACGTATATAACTGGCGTGTAAAAGAAACTGACCGTCTATCTGCAATGGCAACAGAGCTGCGTAAAGTGGGTGCTGAAGTGGAAGAGGGTGAGGACTACATTATTGTGAATCCTGTCGCGAAGTTAACGCATGCTGAGATTGATACTTATGATGATCACCGCATGGCGATGTGCTTCTCGTTAGTCGCTCTAAGTGACACGCCAGTAACGATTAACGACCCAGGGTGTACATCTAAGACATTCCCAGATTATTTCGACAAACTGAAGATGCTTAGTCAGTAATAAAAAAGCTTGCCTTATGGCAAGCTTTTTACATCTATAATTACTATTTTTTTAGCGTAAATTCTTTGGAAAGGTGATGCGCTAAGTACTTGAACATGTTGAATACTGCAGTGGTGTTTGCCGTAGGTAAGCCATTGCAATCTAGGAAGTACTCACCTTTGAATACGAGTACGTCATCTTTCTCTGAAACACTGTCTGCTCGCATGCCTTCAATATAGTCATCGTGCTCTTGAATGATTTGGTTTGCGATTAGTAATAAATCGAATTCGGCGATTACTTGTTTAACTGTCATTGAAGTATCTCGATGAATGTGAAATTGAGCCATAGTTTAGTAACTCGCTATACAAATTCAATGATATCGCCACATATTAGGTAACGATTTTTGATAAACCCACGTTTATTTTGTGATTTATGGCAAAAATCATTCAATGAAGTTAGCGTTTGAATCATTGACGCGCATAGTATAGGCGCAAAGGTGTTATGAGTATTCATACTTGCATATCAAGTGTACAAATAGCTAAAAAGTAACTAAGTTTTTTAAAATGTAGAGTTACTGTCTTTTACCATGTTCCATGCATAGGTAAGTCGTCGATTTGTCGAGCAATCAGATCCAATTTTGAAAAAAGCGGTTGATCTTCTTGTAATCTCGCACAATAGTAAAAAAAGAAGCAATAATTTAGAACATCGTGCGTAAAACCACCCATGGCTTTAATTGGGGGTTTGCGTCGTGATTAAGGACGTTAGAGTCAATATGGGTAAATCGCTCGTTATAGTGGAGTCGCCAGCCAAGGCCAAAACTATTAATAAATATCTTGGTAAAGACTTTGTCGTTAAGTCGAGTGTAGGTCACGTGCGTGACTTACCGACAGCTGGCCAAAGTACTGGTAAAAAGGCTGCAGCAGTATCAACAAAGGGTATGAGCCCTGAAGAAAAGGCTCGTATTAAGAAAGAAAAAGACCGTAAGGCTTTAATTAAGAAAATGGGTATTAACCCATACCAAGAGTGGGAAGCGAATTATCAAATCCTACCGGGTAAAGAAAAAGTTGTAGCGGAACTGCAAAAATTAGCGAAAGACGCAGACCACGTTTATCTCGCAACCGATTTGGACCGCGAAGGAGAAGCTATCGCATGGCATCTTCGTGAGATCATCGGTGGTGATGAAGCGCGATACAAACGAGTTGTTTTCAACGAAATTACAAAAAATGCCATTCAGCAAGCCTTTGAAACTCCGGGTGAATTGAACATGGATGGCGTTAATGCTCAGCAAGCACGTCGTTTTATGGACCGTGTTGTGGGCTTCATGGTTTCCCCACTACTTTGGAAAAAAGTGGCACGTGGGCTTTCTGCTGGTCGTGTTCAGTCGGTAGCGGTAAAGCTTCTTGTTGAGCGCGAGCGCGAAATCAATGCATTTATTCCAGAAGAGTTTTGGGATATTCATGCCGACACAAAAACTTCTGAGAAGAATGATTTTAGACTCCAAGTTGCCCAAAAAGACGGCGTAGCGTTTAAGCCAGAAAATGAAGCTCAAACGAACTCTGCCTTATCGGTTCTTGAAAAGGCGGTATATGAAGTTTGTAAACGCGAAGACCGCCCTACTAAGAGTAAGCCGTCCGCGCCTTATATCACGTCGACGCTTCAGCAAGCGGCAAGTACCCGTTTAGGCTACGGTGTTAAAAAGACTATGATGTTAGCTCAGCGTTTATATGAGGCTGGTTACATCACATATATGCGTACAGATTCGACTAACTTGAGTTCTGAAGCAGTAGAAGCGGCGCGTGAATATATTGGTAGCGAGTTTGGTGGGAAATATCTTCCAGAGAAACCACTTGTTTACGGTAGTAAAGAAGGCGCTCAAGAGGCTCACGAAGCGATTCGCCCATCTAGTGTTGAAGTGCTATCTGATGACCTTAAAGGCGTAGATGCTGACGCTCATAAGCTGTATTCACTAATTTGGAATCAATTTGTTGCATGTCAAATGACTCCTGCTCAATACGATTCGACGACAATTAGTGTTAAAGCGGAAGAATACACACTTAAAGCGAAAGGTCGTATCCTGAAATTCGACGGTTGGACCCGTGTTCAACGTCCAATGGGTAAAAACGAAGATACCATTCTTCCATCAGTTCAAATCGGCGATAAATTGGATCTGGTAACTCTTGATCCGAAGCAGCACTTTACTAAGCCACCTGCACGTTTCACTGAAGCTGCTTTGGTAAAAGAGCTTGAAAAGCGAGGCATTGGACGACCGTCAACATATGCATCGATCATTTCTACGATTCAAGACCGTGGTTATGTAAAAGTAGAGCAAAGACGTTTCTATGCAGAAAAAATGGGTGAAATTGTTACTGACCGCCTTGATGGTAGTTTTAACGATTTAATGAACTATGACTTCACTGCACGAATGGAACAAAAGCTTGACCAAATTGCGGAAGGTGAAACGAGCTGGAAAGGCGTTTTAGATAACTTCTTTACTGATTTCACTGGAGATCTTGAAAAAGCCGATCTCGATGAAGAGTCGGGCGGTATGAAGCCAAATCATATCGTAGAGACAGATATAGAATGTCCGACCTGTAGTCGACCTATGGGAATCCGCACAGCTTCAACAGGTGTATTCTTAGGGTGTTCAGGGTATGCACTTCCACCTAAAGAGCGTTGTAAGACGACGATCAATTTGGGTGATGAAGAGGGCATTATTAATGTTCTTGAAGAAGATGTAGAAACGGCAGCATTGCGTGCCAAGAAGCGTTGTCCAATTTGTGAAACGGCGATGGACGCTTACTTGATTGATGATAAACGCAAGATGCACGTTTGTGGGAACAACCCGAACTGTGAAGGCTATGTCGTAGAGCACGGTGAATTTAAGGTTAAAGGCTATGACGGCCCGGTTGTCGAGTGCGATAAATGTAACTCTGACATGGTGCTAAAAAATGGTCGTTTTGGTAAATACATGGATTGTACGAGTGAAGAGTGTAAAAACACTCGTAAGATCCTTAAGAATGGTGAAGTAGCACCGCCAAAAGAAGACCCAGTGCATTTCCCTGAGCTTCCTTGCGAAAACTCAGATGCTTACTTTGTTCTTCGTGATGGTGCGTCTGGCCTATTTATGGCAGCAAGCAACTTCCCTAAATCGCGTGAAACACGTGCCCCATTAGTTGAAGAACTAGTGCGCTTTAAAGACCGAATTTCTCCGAAATTCCAGTATTTGACTACAGCGCCAGTTGCAGACCCTGACGGAAAACCAACCGTTGTGCGTTTTAGTCGTAAATCTAAGGAAAATTACGTTCGTACCGAGACGGATGGAAAACCATCAGGCTGGACAGCCCTCTATATTGATGGGAAATGGGAAATTACGGATAAACGTAAAAAACCAAAAGCTAAATAGACGTCAAAAAGCAGCATCTTAGATGCTGCTTTTTTTTGTCTGAAACCTAGAAGTGACTTTCAAAATCATATGACTCATGTTTCATTTTTGTATTTTTAGTACATAAATGGATTTTTTTTACATAAACCACTATCAAATTGGTTTCTTATGTGTCACATTTTTGTAAAAGAAGCTTAATACAATTTCCATGAGTACGAATTACATTGTGTGCACGGTGTTTATTGGCTGTTAAGAAAATGTGAGGAGCCACAGGAGTAGTGTGAGCTAGCTTAAGTCTTAACAAAGCAAATGGTATTTACCACACAGAATGGTGTATTTAAAATTGTATTCGGTGTAAAAACCGATAAATTATAAGAAACAAAGTGCAAAGAATAGTGCACAAAAACAACGTTTGGCTTAGTTTTGTTTCAACAATCTAGAATGAATATCTGCTAAGTACCGAAACCAAATGTCGATGTTTATTCCCCCGAGGTCCCCCTCTTTTTAGACATCGATTATTTACACGCTATAAATATATGGAGAATAAAATGGCTGGTGTATTGGGAATGATTCTTGCTGGCGGTGAAGGCTCTCGTTTAAGACCTTTGACTGAATCCCGTAGTAAACCTTCTGTTCCTTTCGGTGGTAGCTACCGTCTAATTGATTTCGCTTTAAACAATTTTGTAAATGCTGATCTTATGAAGATCTATGTGCTTACTCAGTTTAAATCTCAGTCACTTTTCCACCACATGAAAAAAGGCTGGAATATTAGTGGCATTACAGATCGATTTATCGATCCGATTCCTGCACAGATGCGTACGGGTAAACGTTGGTATGAAGGCACGGCTGATGCCATTTACCAAAACCTGCGCTTCATGGAGCTGGAGGAACCAGATCAGGTGTGTATTTTTGGTTCTGACCACATCTATAAAATGGATATCAAGCAGATGCTTGATTTCCATAAAGAAAAAGAAGCATCGCTAACGGTTTCTGCTCTACGTATGCCATTAGCTGAAGCATCTGAATTTGGTGTTATCGAAGTTGATGCTGAAGGGCGAATGATTGGTTTTGAAGAAAAACCAGCAAACCCGAAACCTATCCCGGGCGATCCAGAATCAGCTCTAGTTTCAATGGGTAATTACGTATTTGAAGCTAAAAACTTGTTCGCAGAACTGATTGAAGATGCAGATAAAGAAGGTTCTTCGCACGATTTCGGTAAAGATATCATTCCAAATATGTTCCCACGTGGAGATGTGTTTGTTTACGATTTCAGCACGAACCGGATTACAGGTGAACGAGAGGAAGTATACTGGCGTGATGTGGGTACGATTGATGCCTACTGGCAAGCGCATATGGACCTTTTAGAAAAAGATGCTCCTTTCTCGTTGTACAACCGTAAGTGGCCTTTACATACTTACTATCCACCACTTCCACCGGCAACTTTTTCTGACTCAGCAAATGGTCGTGTTCAAATCATCGACAGTTTAGTTTGTAACGGTAGTTTTGTGCGTGGTTCTCGTATCGAGAAGTGTGTGTTAGGTTTCCGCAGTAACATCGCATCAGCGTGTGACATTAGTCAAAGTATCCTATTGGGTGATGTGAAAGTTGGAGAAGGCTGTGTGTTGCGCCGAGTTATCGTGGATAAAGACGCAGACATTGCACCTGGCACTCAAATCGGTGTTAACCTTCAGGAAGATAAAAAGCATTACCATGTTTCAGAAGATGGTATAGTTGTTATTCCTAAAGGAGCCCGTGTTGGTTACTAAGACGTTTTCTATTCTTTTTGTAGCGTCAGAAGTAGAAGGTTTGATTAAAAGTGGTGGCTTGGCAGATGTTGCCAAGGCACTGCCTAAAGCCTTGCAAAATCTTCAACAAGATGTTCGCGTTACCATTCCTGCATACCGAAAAATACCTAACCTAGACACTGCAGATGTTGTCCTTTCGACTGAACTCGATTTTTGGCCACATACAGCGTATCAAGTTCGCAAATTGTGGCTTGATGGTGTCGAGGTCTTTGCTATCGAGTGCGACAAGTATTTTGATCGCGCTGAGATGTATGCCGAAAATAATCAAGCTTATGATGACAATGGCGAACGCTTCTCGTTTTTTAGCGCAGCTAGCTTAGACATGTTGCCAAAGTTAGGCTTGAAGCCTGATATCGTGCATGCCAACGACTGGCATACCGGTTTTGTACCGTACTTACTGAAAGAGCGCTATAAAGATAACGAGTATTACCAAGGAATGCGTAGTGTCATTTCGATTCATAATGCGGTGTTCAAAGGCGTCTTTAGCTACAACCAACTGCAGAATTTACCGGAAATGCATCAACACAACGTACCTGAAGCCGCAGTTAGTCACTCTCACGTAACAATGCTTCGTGCTGGTGTTATGTGTGCTGATAAAGTGAATGCTGTAAGCCCAACCTATGCCGAAGAGCTGAAAACAGAACTTGGCAGTCACGGAATGGCGCAAGAGTTTCAGTCTCGTTCCCAAGACCTCTTTGGCATTCTGAATGGTTGTGATTACAGCGCTTGGAATCCAGAAACGGACACGTTCATCCCGAAAAACTTCAAAGCAACCCAGCAAAGCATGGTTCGTGGCAAAAAAGCATGTAAGCAAGGGTTGCAGCAAGAAGTTGGTTTGCCAGTCAAAGACTGTGCGGTGTACGGAATGGTCTGCAGACTGACAAATCAAAAAGGTGTTCATTACCTTTTGCCTGTTATTGAAGAGTTTTTGAAAAATGACCTTCAGATTGTGATAGTGGGTACTGGTGAACCGGTACTGGCGAGTCAGCTTAAAGATATCGCAGCAACACATTCTGACAAATTTGTTTTCATTGAAGCGTACAATAATCAGCTTGCTCATATGGTTGAAGCTGGTTCTGATTTCTTCTTAATGCCGTCAGAATTTGAGCCATGTGGATTGAATCAAATCTACAGCATGGCTTATGGAACATTGCCAATTGTGCGTGCTGTCGGTGGTCTGAAAGATAGTGTTAATGACTATGACGAAGATAGCGAAATCGCGACTGGTTTTTCTTTCACTGAGCCAACACCTGAAGCTTTATTGTTGATTTTGTTACGCTCTCTACTAATTTATTCTCAGAACCCTGCAGAAATAAAACGCGTTCAGCTCCATGCAATGAAACAAAACTTCAGTTGGGATGATGCTGCGAAGCATTATTTAGAAATGTACCAATCAGCTTTTTAACTGAAACTTTAAAAACTAAAAAGGTGCCACTAGGCACCTTTTTTTGTGGTCAGATCTCATACGAAAAATCGACGTTCTGCTAGGAATTTGTGTCTAAGTCATGTACAAACTATTCATAGAGCATATTGTTTGATTGACAGAGTTATCACTTTTTGAACGTAGAACTGTGATAGTCTTCATCCCCTAATTTTAAGAATCGATTATAAAACATTTATTATGAGTGAAGCTTTGTTATTCCATAAGACATTCGAACACCCAACTAGTGATGAATGGGTAGTGTTTGTACACGGAGCTGGTGGAAGTTCATCTATTTGGTTTAAGCAGATAAAAGCCTACAAGCAACACTTTAATTTGTTGCTGATAGATTTAAGAGGGCATGGTAAGTCGAACCCACTTCTTAAAGAATTAATGAGTAACCGCTATACATTCAAATCGGTTACGTTGGATATACTTAAAGTCCTTGATCATTTAAAGATACGCTCTGCACATTTTGTCGGCATGTCTTTAGGCACAATTATCGTTCGCAATGTGGCGGAACTTGCAGCAGAAAGAGTGCGCTCAATGGTATTAGGGGGCGCTGTAACGCGATTAAACACGCGTTCGCAAGTGCTTGTTCAGTTAGGCAACTTAAGCAAACACATAATCCCTTACATGTGGTTATACAGTTTATTTGCTTACATCGTTATGCCACAGAAAAGCCAAAAAGAATCACGTCACCTTTTTATCCGTGAGGCTAAGAAGCTTTGCCAAAAAGAGTTCAAACGTTGGTTTATTTTGACCGCCGATGTGAATCCTTTAATGCGCTATTTCAAAGACCGTGAATTGCCAATCCCAACGCTTTACTTGATGGGAGAACGTGATTACATGTTTATACAGCCGGTAAAAGAGATGGTTGCCGTTCATGACTCAAGTGAGCTACATGAAATTGCTGACTGTGGGCATGTTTGTAATGTTGAACAGCCGGAAGAGTTTAACAAACGCTCTATTGAGTTTATTCAGAAACAGATTGAAGCTTAGTGAGTCGCCATCACATCGGTGATGGTTTACCACATTGCCAGCAAGCACCAAATTGAGGTTCATTTTCCTCCTCGCAGTGCCCGCAAATCCAATTACTCTGAATGTTCGATTCTGACTGAAAAATGTAATCTTGCACCACGCCTTTGGCTACTAATGCTTGTTCAGGTCTCTGTAGCCATACGTAAGGTTCAGAGTCATCAGAGAAGGGGATTTCACCCTTAAGTCCAAATAGACCCTCACCACGTACTTCACAGCGAATATTTTCAGCGAGAAGAAGCCCACAAACAATATGGGCCTCAGCTGGATTTTTAGCGACAAATATCTTCATTAACTTACGACCGTTTCAGAACGAAATTTTGCCATTACCCACTTAGCAATTATTGGGAATAGACCAAGTAGTGCAAATGAGAGCAATACTGATGGAGATACAATACCTGACAGTGAGTCGATCTCTGCCAGTTGAGTACCTGCGTTCAAGTACACAGCAGTACCAGGAAGCATACCGAGTTGGCTTGTAAGATAGTACTTAGATACTTTCATAGGGGTTAAGCCCATGAGCAGATTAATTAGAAAGAATGGAAATACTGGAATAAGGCGAAGAGAGAATAAGTAAAAAGCGCCGTCTTGCTCTACACCTTTATTGATGGTTTCTAATTTTTCACCAAACTTGTTTTGGACCCAATCTCTGAGTAGGAACCGGCTACTTAAGAATGCTAACGTAGCACCAATAGTGCTTGCGAAAGACACTAAAGCTAAACTCGTCCAAAAGCCAAATAAAGCCGCGCCTAAAAGCGTTACGACAGCTGCGCCAGGGATTGAAAATGCAGTGATCAAAATGTACGCAATGAAGTAAGTTAGGGCTGCAACTGCAAAGTTACTTTCAATAGACTCGTTAAGTAGAGCCTGCTGTGCTTTTGCATTTTCTAGCGTAAGGTACTGACCAAAATTAAGACCCAGTAAAACGATTACCGTGACCAAAATAATACCTAAAATCATTTTCTTACTCATTGTACATCCTCTTAATTCTCTGAATGAGTGTTTCTATTATAGTTAGACAGTCTTTGAGGGGAATAACTTTCAGGCAGCTACAAAAAAAGCCGCAATTTTCATTGCAGCTTTCTGTTTGGACACTTTGAACACTTTAGTTTAAGTGAGTTATCAATTCTTCACGTCTTTGTTTAGGGATTACTGACCAGTGAGTTCCGTTGATCGCGCCTTCTAATGCCCAAAGTAGCTCCAAACTCACTGTTGAAGAATGAGTTTGTCTAATAGCATCATAAGCCTTGGCCGCGCCAGCTTCTTGAAGCTGCTCAACCGAATCTATACCCGCTTTCTTTAACATACGCTCGGTAGCCAAGCGTAGATTAGGGAGATCTTTCAATCGGTTCGGCTTTGCTGAAGATTGTTCGGCTTTTTCTTCTTTCGCATAGCTAAGAGAAGTCTTTGCCATCTTTAAGATTGCGTCAGGGTTGTTCGAAACGTCGTCTGTGAGAGAAAAGTATTTCGTCACGACAGGAAATCCGCGTTTCTTATATATGTAAGGCTGAAAGCCTTTTTGCTCGAATTCTTTGGAAGTGTGTTTGTCGGCACGAATATGAAGTTGGTCATTGACCACTAGAGCAAACATTGTCTCATCAGCGAAGAGACCAAACCCTCCAAACATCGAACGTGATTTGATTTTTCCAAGCGACTCAAATAATTTCATCGAGTCCTTTAGTATTGGTTTATCCATGTTATTTATCTCGGTGTATTTGAATTACGCCACCAAATAATCAGGTCCGAGAGATTAGCAAAATGATAAAGAAGCATTGTCAAAAAGGAGTAAATCTTGCATTTTGCCATCGGTAACCCCGCTACCTTGCCAAAATACTATTTGGGTTAGGCCGGAAGCTTTGCGTCTTACTTTTTCAAGTAATTTGCCCTGTGCGTGACATTGTTAAGGATAAGACGTTTTGTTGAACAAAGCTCACACTATGTATTCAAAAGTGTGATATTGCTTCGGGAAATGATCTGTCTTTAATGAAACCAGGTGCATTTGATTGGTGAGTTCAAAGCACATGAAATCATGTGCTTTGATTAATTGAATTATCAGTTAAGTTGTTTAACTGTATGTCTTTCTACAATTTCTGGGTGCATTTCGAAGACACGTTTTTCATGGTCTTTATCTTTAATTCTTTCTAAAAGAATCTCAAATGCATTTTTACCCACACGGCGTTTTGGTTGGTGAATCGTCGTCAGTGGCGGCGAAAAGTATTCAGCAAGCTCGATGTTGTCGTATCCGATTACCGAGATATCATCAGGGATTTTGATGCCTTTCTGCTGTAGGCGGCTCATCAGTCCTAAAGCCATTGTATCGTTGAAGCAGAATACAGCGGTTGGGCGTTTGTCCATAGCTACGATTTTATCAGCAGCAAGAACCGCAGTGTCACACTCGAAGTTACCTTCGATGATCCAATCTTGGTTTACTTCAAGATTCGCTTCAGCGAGAGCACGGTTGTAACCGGCAATACGTTCCGTACACGCTGCTTTATCTAAGTGTCCACTTAAACAGGCAATATCTGTGTGACCTTTTTCAATAAGGTATTTAGTCGCAAGGTATCCACCTTCTTCCGAGTTATCTATGATCTTATCGGCTTGAGAACTCTCCGGCCCCCAATCCATCACTACTTTTGGAATATCAGAGTGACGATCTAGCATCTCTCGTAGTTCTTCAGTTAAGTCAGAACACATAACCAAAATGCCATCAACGCGTTTTTCAGCAAGCATTCGAATGTAGTCACGTTGCTTTTCGTAAATACCACCCGTGTTACATAAGATCAGTGTGTAGCCCTGGCGGTAACAGTAACTCTCTACACCGTCTATAACTTCAGAGAAGAATAGGTTAGTTGATTGAGTTACAAGCATACCGATCGTACGCGTTGTGTTGCATTTCAAGCTACGAGCAACGGCGCTAGGCGCGTAGTTAAGCTCATCGACTGCTTTGTTAACTTTTTCTTGAGTGGCTTCAGCAACAAAACGAGTTTTGTTGATGACGTGAGAAACGGTCGTGGTTGATACGCCAGCTAAGCGAGCGACATCTTTAATTGTGGCCATGGTGTTATCCTGTTTGTAGCTACTTCTTCCCTATTTATAGGGGGCAGCAAAGTAGCCGTGAAGCTACCATATTAAGAGACTTACTTGGGTTAAGGCTCTTTCGGTATAAAGTGTTAAAAAACAAAAAACCGCTAATTAGAGCGGCCTGCATTAACACCAAAATGCGATTAAATTTATAGTTAGATGCGCATTTTGAGTCTGTTTCATATTTTATCGTTTGCGATCACAATTTTAGACTGACTCACTTCCAGTCGCAATACAACTCACCCAGTTTTCTGGGTGAATTGTGACAATTATTCGCAATTTCGCTTGCTAAAACGCAACAATTTATTACTCACCTGTGAGGTAGTCACAGTCTAATTCGCAAAAAGCGACGAGTAACATGGCTACACTAGCGTAAAAGCCAAATTCGTCATGTTCTTTGCATTTACTTGAAAAAGTCGGAATCCAAGGCTGCAATTGATTGTTAATGAAGGCTTTTTGCTCTGCAAATGCTTCTTCCATATGACGCTCTTGCTCTAGTTCGTTCGAGCGAATGATGAGGTTGCCAAGGAAATCGAGCTCGATTGCAATGTGGTCAGCTGGCTCTTTTAGATCTTCATTAACACCAACGCCGTGTTTTGCCATGATTTTTTCCATGTCACGTGCAGGCTCGGCGTTTAGTAGTCCAGACTTATCCAAATAGATTGACGCGTAAGGCAGGGCGCCGTACTTATCTGATTTCAAGAATAACTCGCAGAAGTCTGACGCTAGCTCTAGTTGGGCATCTTCGCGGTTCTGGAGGCGATTTAGCGCATCAACAAGCGAGCTAACCGCCGGCTTTAAAGTGTCGTTCTCGCCTAATCCAGTTAAGAAAGCACGGATCTCAACGGAGTGATAACTGGTTAATTCTTCGGCCGTTAACTCTTTCGCAAACAGGCTAGATAGCCACCAGTAGATTTCAGCACGTTTCTCGTTGAATGCTTTTGTTTCTTGCATCTGTATTGCTCCACATTAGATTAGGCATAGTTCGGCGAAAGAAGGTGCCGATGTTCTATATTGTTATATTGAATTGCTTACACCGCGAAATAGCAAGGTTTAAGCTTGTCTTGAATCAAAAAAGATCTAGGTTTCTGTTTTTTTTCAGAGCTACTACTAGAATTGTTACTAGTTATGAATAGAATAGTCACTGAAACTATTAAATAAGAAAAGTGGTGTAGATGAGCTATCACGTATTGGTCGTCGAAGACGATGTGGTAACCCGTAGTAAACTTGTCGGTTACTTCCAAAATGAAGGTTATGCTGTCAGTGAAGCGGAAAGCGGAGCTCAAATGAGAGATGTCTTGGAAGCCAACGACGTCGACCTTGTTATGTTGGATATTAACCTGCCTGGAGAAGATGGGTTGATGTTGACAAGAGAGCTACGTAGCCAATCAGATATTGGAATAATTTTGGTTACTGGACGCACGGATAGCATTGACAAGATTGTTGGCCTAGAAATGGGCGCAGACGATTACGTTACCAAACCTTTTGAATTACGCGAGCTATTAGTTCGAGTTAAGAACCTGTTATGGAGAATTTCGGCAGCTCGAAATACTTCTGAAATCACGCAAGAAGAAGAGTCGAACGACAGCATTGTTCGCTTTGGTGAGTGGACGTTCGATATTCCTCGCCGTGCATTAAGCAAGAATGGCGAGCCCGTTAAATTAACGAAAGCGGAATATGAATTGTTGGTTGCGTTATCGTCGTACCCAAATCAAGTTCTGAGCCGCGAACGCATTCTAAATATGATCAGTCACCGTGTTGATGCGCCAAATGACCGCACCATTGATGTATTGATTCGAAGAATGCGCGCTAAGATGGAATTTGACCCGAAGAACCCACAAATCTTTGTTACGGTTCACGGGGAAGGTTACATGTTTGCAGGCGATTGATTATTGCGCCTAAATAAAAAGCCGAGGATTATCCTCGGCTTTTTTGTTGTTTGTTGGAGTTACACGGCTTATTCCGCTGACACAGGCTCTGCGACATCTATCCAGTCACGTAAGCGCTGCCACATCAAGCCCATCGTTTCATGCCAGTAACGTTCTGTTTGCTCCAGGTTAACCGCTTTAGGTATGTAATCTGAGACAGAACTGGCTACGTCTTTATGGGCCAAAAAGTTAGTTGGTGCAGGGACTGGATTAATGCCTGCAGAATTGAATTCATTCAAGGCTCTTTCCATATGACTTGCAGAAGTGACGAGCACAATTTTTTTGTTTTTAACAAATGCTGCCGCTTGTCGTGCTTCTTCCCAAGTATCTTTAGCGGTTTCCAATAAAATGATGTCAGGTTTAGACACACCAAGTGCGAGAGCGACTTTTGCCATCATTCGCGCATTGCTGACCTGAGTGCTGCCCCCGTAGCCAGACAGAATCAGTTTGGCTCCGGGATACATTCTCATCACTCGAATGCCTTCGCTTAAGCGCATTAACCCGGTACGGCTAAGTTCCGAAGTCGGTGGGATTTGATCATCAACGACATGACCGCTACCTAGCACCATGACGTAATCAACGGTTTTATCTACGGGCAAAAATACAGAGTATTGTCTTTCCATTGGCATAAGAAGACGAGAAGAAACTGGCTGGAAAGAAATAAGGAAAATACCACACAGGGCCGTAAGGATCACAAGACATCCTGTCTTCCTTCTGGTGGTGAACATCACTAGAGCTAACCCTAGAAAAGCGAGAATTAACATTGCTGGTAGTGGCATCAACAAAGAAGACACTACTTTTTTCAGCTCAAACATATGCGAATAGTCCGAAAAAACATCACTTGGTAATAAAAAGAGGGTAATCCTCTTTATTCCTGAAATTCCTGTGACAGAATAGCAGGCACGATTGGATATATTAACTCAAGTAACCGTGACTGAAGACCGTAATTTCGACGATATTGCCCACAAATTTGCAAAAAATATTTACGGCTCCGATAAAGGAGAGATTCGCCAGATCATCGTGTGGGAGGATCTCGAACAAGCATTAAGTGAGATTAGTTCAAAAACTGAACCGCTGACTATCCTTGATGCGGGTGGCGGTCTAGCGCAGATGTCGCAGAAAATAGCGTCACTCGGGCACAAAGTAGCATTGTGTGATCTATCTTCGGAAATGCTGAGTTTAGCTGAGCAGGATATTGCAAAGAATGGCTTGCTTGAGCAGTATCGGCTGATTCATTCGCCAGTTCAAAACATCGAACAGCATTTGACCGAGAAAGTCGATATGGTGATGTTCCATGCGGTTATGGAGTGGCTTGCTAATCCAAAGGAAGCCTTGGATATACTGCTAGAACAGGTCAAGCCGGGTGGGGTAGCTTCTATCATGTTCTACAACCACCACGGTTTAGTTTTGAAAAATGTGATATGTGGCAATATCCCACATGTATTAAATGGGATGCCTCATAGAAAACGGTTTAAGCTACAGCCACAAAAAGGGCTGAAGCCTGAAGATGTTTACCAGTGGATAGAGTCTGCGGGTTTTGACATCTATGGAAAATCAGGAATTCGTTCGTTCAGTGATTACATAGGAAATATGGAATACATGGGCGATTACGAATTCGAAGATGTATTGGCGCTTGAAAAGCAACTATGCCGACAAGAGCCATACCTCTCTCTAGGCCGATATATTCATGTCTGGGCAAAAAAGCATGAATGATAGCGGAAAGAACAATAACAGGAACAACCATGAGTGAAATGACTCAAACTGCCGAAGAGCAGCCAATTGATGAGTTGGTGGGCTGGGTCAAGCAACACGATTTCGCTTTAAACCTTTCGCCAGAGCGACTGGCATTTTTGATTGCTGTCGCTGTGCTAAGTAATGAAAGGTTTGATGAAGAATTAGGTGAAGGTGAGTTGCATGATGCATTTACCATAGTCACTCGTATGTTTGAAGAAACCGGAGATGCCTCCTCCTTTCGGGCGAACAACGCCATCAATGAACTGGTAAAACAGAAGCTCGTTAGCCGCTTTACAAGTGAAGTGACTGACGGAGCGAGTATTTACCGCCTTTCCCCACTTGCAATCGGTATTACCGATTACTACCTGCGCCATCGCCAGTTCTCAAAACTTAAGCTATCGATTCAGCTGACTATGGTTGCTGACGAAATGTCTAAAGCGATTGAAGCTGCGCAAAAAGGTGGGACGCCAGGTCACTGGAAGAAGAATGTTTACGGAGTACTGAAATACTCGGTTGGTGAAATATTCGATCAGATCGACCTAAACCAACGCGTCATGGATGAACAGCAGCAAACAGTAAAACAGCAAATTGCGGATCTTTTGAATAAAGACTGGCGAGAAGCCATTAACAATTGTGAAGCCTTATTGTCTGAAACTTCTGCAACTCTTAAAGAACTACAAGATACCCTGCAAGCAGCAGGTGATGAGTTACAAACTCAGATCTTAGATATCCAAGAGATTGTATACGGAGACACAGAGTTAGAGTTTGTCGGTGAGACGTTATTCGGCTTACAAATGAAATTAGACCGAATTACTAGCTGGGGACAGCAAGCGATTGACCTTTGGATTGGCTACGACAGACACGTACATAAGTTTATTCGTACAGCTATTGATATGGATAAAAACCGTGCATTTAGTCAGCGCTTGCGTCAATCGGTTACCGATTACTTCGATGCTCCATGGTATTTAACTTACGCAGATGCGGAACGATTGTCTGATCTGCGTGATGAAGCTCTGGTACTTCGTGATGATGAAGTAACGGGCCAAGCTCCACTAGAAGTGGAGTATGAAGAGTTCGAGCAGGTGAATGACCAACTTTCTGAACGTATTGCAGCAATGCTTAAAGTTCATAAAGAACAGGGAGCACCGATCGATCTAGGACTGGTTCTGCGCGATTACCTTGCAGAACACCCTCGAACTCACCATTTTGATTTAGCCAGAATTGTTGTCGACCAAGCGGTTCGCTTAGGTTACTCAGCCTCTGATTATCAGGCAGTTCAGCCAGATTGGCAGGCCATTAACGATTTCGGCGCAAAGGTACAAGCAAATGTCATTAACAAATACTGACGATTACATGCCAGAAAAACTGGTCAAAGCAATCGCAAATCCGTTGTTTCCTGCTCTTGATAGTATGCTTCGTGCAGGAAAGCATGTCTCTAGTGAAGATCTAGATAACCACGCTTTGTTATCTGATTTCGAAACAGAATTGGCGCACTTTTATCAGCGCTATAACACTGAGCTTGTAAAAGCACCGGAAGGTTTTTTCTATCTTCGTCCACGTTCTACTTCTTTGATCAGTCGTAGTGTTCTTTCTGAACTTGATATGTTGGTAGGTAAGGTACTGTGTTTCCTATACCTAAGCCCTGAACGCTTGGCGCATGAAGGGATCTTTACCAATCAAGAGCTGTATGAAGAAATGCTCGCATTGGCAGATGAGAAAAAGTTGATGAAGCTTGCGACGAACCGAGCATCTGGTTCGGATCTCGACAAAGAGAAGTTATTTGAGAAAGTCAGAACATCGCTTCGCCGTTTACGCCGTATTGGCATGATCATTTCAATTGGTGAAACGGGTAAATTCCGCATCAGTGAAGCGGTATTTCGCTTTGGTGCCGACGTGCGCGTTGGTGATGATATGAAAGAAGCACAACTGCGTCTTATTCGTGATGGTGAAGCTGTGGTCCATACGCCGGAGCCAAACCAAGGCAGTTTACTTGGCGCTGAAGGTGAAGATGCGTCATCTGACGAGCCTCAGCAAGATATTTTTAATGAGCAACCTTTGCTCGACGAGCAAAAACAAGCGGAAGGTGAAGCATGATTGAAAGAGGTAAGTATCAATCGCTAACCATGATCAACTGGAACGGATTTTTTGCCCGTACTTTTGATATTGATGGGTTAGTTACGACACTTTCTGGTGGTAATGGTGCAGGTAAATCGACCACGATGGCGGCGTTTATTACGGCATTGATCCCAGACCAAAGTTTGCTGCACTTCCGAAACACAACCGAAGCGGGAAGCTCACAATCGTCACGAGACAAAGGCCTATACGGCAAGCTACAACCGGGCGCATGTTACGCCGCTCTTGATGTAGTGAACTCGCGTAATCAGCGCTTACTATTCGCGGTTAAGCTTCAGCAAGTGGCTGGCCGAGACAAGAAAGTCGATATCAAACCGTTTGTGATTCAGGGCTTACCAAGTCATGTAAAACCGACAGACGTTCTGATTGAAAATGTGTCCGATAACCATGCTCGTGTATGTCAACTCAATGACGTGAAAGCGGCTGTCGCACAGTATGAAGGGGCGCACTTCAAAGCCTTTACATCAATAGTGGAATACCACTCTCAGATGTTTGAGTTCGGTGTCGTACCTAAGAAGTTACGTAACAGCAGCGATCGTTCTAAGTTCTACCGTTTAATTGAAGCGTCATTATACGGCGGTATTTCAAGTGCGATTACCCGTTCTTTACGTGATTACTTATTGCCTCAAAACGGTGGTGTGAAGAAGGCCTTCCAAGATATGGAATCGGCACTTCGTGAAAACCGCATGACGTTAGAAGCGATTAAAACGACTCAGTCGGATCGTGACTTATTCAAACATCTGATCACTGAATCAACGAATTACGTTGCGGCTGACTATATGCGTCATGCAAATGATCGTCGTAATAAACTTGATCAGACGATGAAATTACGCGGTGAGTTGTTCGGATCGCGTGAAACTCTATTAGAACAGAATACGCTGTTAAATAAGGTTCAAGAAGAACTTGAGATCTTGGTGGATCAAGAGTCATCTTTAGAGCAGGACTATCAAGCTGCCTCAGATCACCTTCAGCTTGTTCAAACCGCACTTCGACAGCAAGAAAAGATTGCGCGCTATAGCGATGACCTTGAAGAGTTAAGCGAACGCTTAGAAGAGCAAATGATGGTCGTGGAAGAAGCACAAGAACGAGTGCTGATGGCGGAAGAGCAGGCGACGATTACTGAAGAAGAGGTAGACAGCCTCAAAACTCAGTTAGCTGACTATCAACAAGCTCTCGATGTTCAACAGACTCGTGCTCTCCAGTATCAACAGGCAGTTCAAGCGTTAGAAAAAACTAAAACGTTGTTAGAAGACGAATCGATTACTCCGGAAGGGGCGATCGAGTTAGTTTCTGAACTCAAAGCACAAGAAGAAAGCAATACTCAAACGCTATTGGCTTTGAAACATAAGCTTGATATGTCGTCAGCGGCATCGGCTCAGTTTGATAAAGCGTTTGCGCTTGTGAAAAGTGTGGTTGGTGAGGTTGCGCGTAACGAAGCTTCTGAACATGCTAAACAAGCAATAACTAAAGGTCGTGAAGCTAAGCATCTTGTGCAAAATGAGCAGCAATGGCGTGCTCAACATCGTGATATGGAGCGTGATAGCGCTCAGCAGCGACAAGCACAGCAGTTAGCGACTGAATATCAGAAGCAGCATAACGTTACACTAGTTGATGAACTTACGTTTGAAGAAGAACGTGAGCGCCATTCAATGCAACTCGAATCGTTGGAGTATGCTCAAGAAGAGTTGCGTGAAACAAAGAGTGAGCAGCGACGTTTAGAGCAAGAGCATACGCAGCAAATTCAAAAGTTAGAAGCGATTGCACCGAACTGGATTACGGCGCACGACGCACTTGAATCTTTAAGAGAGCAAAGTAACGCTGAGCTGACAGACAGCCAATCGGTCATGTCTCAAATGCAGCAAGTGCTTCAAGACGAGAAAACTCAGTCAATTGCAAAAGATCAACTGTCTCAACGTCGTACTGAATTAGAGCAAGAAATTGAGAGATTAGCTTCTCCTGGTGGCTCTAACGACCCGCGTTTAAAAGGCCTAGCTGATACGCTTGGTGGCGTGCTGTTATCGGAAATTTATGACGATATCACTATAGAAGATGCTCCGTACTTTAGTGCTATGTATGGCCCTGCGCGTCATGCAATTGTGGTATCTGATTTAGATGGTATTAAAGAGAAGCTGGTGGATCTTGAGGATTGCCCAGAAGATCTATACATCCTTGAAGGTGACGTTGACGCCTTTGACGACAGTTCATTCAATGCCGACGAACTTGAAGGTGCGGTGTGCGTTCAATTGAACGATCGTCAAATGCGCTATTCCCGTTTCCCTGAGATCCCACTCTTTGGCCGTGCTGCGCGTGAGCAACGTTTAGAGCGCTTACGTGAAGAACGTGAAATTGTAGTTGAACAACACGCAAAAGCTGCTTTTGATTCTCAAAAGCTACAGCGTTTGTATCAAGCATTTAACAACTTTGTCGCGAAGCATCTACAGGTCGCATTCGAAGCGGATCCTGAGCAAGCGTTAGCTCTCGTTAGAGATAAACGTAACCAAGCTAGCCGCGCTATTTCAGAATTGAATGCCAAAGAGCAGCAGCAAAGAAGTCAATTAGCGTTAAGTAAGCAAGCATTGTCTACTTTAGATAAGCTAGCGCCACTAATGCGTATCATTGAAGATGAGACGCTTTCTGAGCGACTAACTGAACTTGAAGCTAAGCTAGAACAGCTAAGTGAAGCAAAGGCGTTCTTGAATCAACACTCAAAATCACTGGTTTCGTTGGAGCAAATTTCTACGGCTCTCGATGCTGACCCAGAGCAATTTGATGCGTTAGAAGCGGAGTACAAACAAGCGGATTCTGCACTTCAATCTCTGAAGAGCAAGATGTTTGCACTGTCTGATTTGATTGAGCGCCGCCACTATTTCGCTTACCAGGACTCGGTCGACTTACTTAACAAAAGCAGTGAGTTAAGTGAACAGCTAAAAGGCAAGTTAGTCCAAGCTGAACAGGCCCGCTCTAAAGGCCGTGATGGCTTGAAGCAGGCGCGTGAGCAGATGAACCAATACAATCAAGTACTGGCTGCATTGAAGAGTTCGCACCAAGCTAAACTTGAAACGGTTCAAGAGTTTAAACAGGAACTGCAAGAGTTCGGTGTGAATGCTGACGAAGGTTCAGAAGAGCGCGCTATGCGTCGTCGTGATGAGCTTCAAGAGCGTTTACATAGTTCACGTAACCGTAAGAGTGAATACGAACGCACGATCACTTCAACAGAACTTGAAATGAAGGGCTTGGCTAAGCGCCTTAAAAAAGTTCAGAAAGAATATGTTGAACTTCGTACGTTTGTTGTCGCCGCTAAAGCAGGTTGGTGTTCAGTCCTTCGTTTAGCGCGTGAGAATGATGTTGAGCGTCGTTTGCATAAGCGTGAGTTAGCGTACTTGTCGGCAGGTGAACTGCGTTCTATGTCAGATAAGTCATTAGGTGCGCTTCGTCTTGCTGTCGCAGACAACGAAGATTTACGCGATGCGTTGCGATTGTCTGAAGACAACGCTCATCCAGAGCGTAAAGTACTGTTCTATATTGCGGTTTACCAACACCTACGTGAGCGTATTCGTCAGGATATAATTCATACTGATGATCCTGTTGAAGCTATCGAGGAAATGGAAGTTGAGCTTGCCCGTCTAACAGAAGAGCTCACACAGCGTGAAAATCGTTTAGCTATTAGCTCTGAGTCAGTGGCGAGTATCATCAAGAAAACCATCCAGCGAGAGCAAAACCGAATTCGTATGCTGAACCAAGGTCTATCGAATATTTACTTTGGTCAAGTGAAGGGAGTTCGCCTTAACGTTAAGATCCGTGAAAGCCATGAAATACTGCTTTCCGGCCTTGCAACGCAGCAAGAGCAGCATAAAGACTTATTCGAAACCACGCGATTTACGTTTTCTGAAGCAATGGCGAAATTGTTCCAGCGCGTAAACCCTCATATCGATATGGGTCAACGCTCTCCTCAAGTACTTGGTGAAGAGCTATTAGATTACCGTAACTACTTAGAGTTAAGCGTTGAAGTTAACCGTGGTTCAGATGGCTGGCTACAGGCTGAATCTGGAGCGTTATCGACGGGTGAGGCGATTGGTACGGGTCAATCTATTCTACTGATGGTTATTCAAAGTTGGGAAGAGGAGTCTCGTCGACTTCGTAGTAAAGACATCGTTCCATGTCGTCTTCTATTCCTTGATGAAGCAGCGCGTCTGGATGCGAAATCTATCTCAACGTTGTTTGAGTTGTGTGACCGTTTAGGAATGCAGCTTCTAATTGCAGCGCCGGAGAACATCAGTCCAGAAAAGGGCACGACTTACAAACTGGTTCGTAAGGTCTTCAAAGATCATGAACACGTACATGTTGTTGGCCTACGTGGATTTGCTCAACCAGACAAGCCTAAGCCTCTTATTGAAGAGTTAGCAGAAGAAGTTTAGTCAGTTCTCTACATTCATCGTGTTAGAAAAAGAGCCCCTGTTTATCAGGGGCTCTTTGTTTTTTGTGCCACCGCACAAATTAATCGTCCATTTATTTATCGGTATTACATTCATTTTCCGAGGGGGTATGTTAAAAAGAGATTAACAGAATGGTGTTTTTATAATGAGAACTCGATTGGCAATATTTAGTGTGTTGGTGTTCGGCCTATTTGCTGGCACATTCATGCTTTATGGAAAATTGGAACAACGTGCTAAGGAAGATTTTCATCAAGTACAAGTTAACTTGTTCCCAGCGTCGGAATTAGCGGTAAAAGTGAACGGGCTTTTCTCCCAGTATGATCGGCAGATGAATAACGCTGTGATGTTATCTGAAGAGGAAAACGTAGAAATCGCTTCAGATCTATTCCATGAAATTCAAGCGGCACTCGCTGAACTTGAAACGAAAGTTAGCGATGAACAGCTGAGCTTTGTAACTGAGTTGACCAAAGCGTTAAACACCTACAATCAAACCACTCAAGCCATCGTATACGACTTTATTGAAGGTGAAGTTGATATGCATGTCCTTTGCAGCCGCGCATCAAATAACGCAAAGACGTTCGAGCTGCTATCTAAAAACGCTGAACAGCTGAAGATCACCCAAGCCGATAATTTACGTCAACTTATCGCGCAATCAGAGCAGTTCGCCGATAGACAGTATTTCAGATTTGTTTGGTTCAACATTATTGGGCTATCGGTGCTGATGTTATGCGCGGTGTACGCATTAATTAACGCTTCGCGGATGACAAAAAATATCGTTGCAGTGACGGAGTCTTTACGCAGTTTCGCGTCTGGAGAAGGCGACCTTTCAACCCGTATTGAATTTGATGGTAAAGGCGATTTAGCGAGCTTAGTTGAGCAATTCAATATGTTTGTAGCGCGCCTTGAAAATACCATGATTTCGACTTCTAAGAACGTTTCAAACCTGGTTGGAATTGCGGAAAGGCTTACTTCATTCAGCGACGAAAACCGACAAGTGATCATGAGTCAGCAGCAAATATTGTCGGACACAACAGGTGACATCTCTGAATTAATTATGGGCGTGAATACCATTTCCACTAGCGCAAATGATGCATCAAAAGAGGCGTCGCTGGCGAACCAAAGTGCCACTTCAAGTCAAGAAAATATCGAGAATACCATCGCGTCAATTACAGCGTTAGCCAATGAGGTTGAACACTCTGCGCTGGTGGTTGAAGAGTTGGTGTCGTTCTCAACCAAGGCTGGCGGAGCAGTGAACACCATAGGTGAAATCGCCGAACAAACTAACTTACTCGCATTGAACGCAGCAATTGAAGCCGCAAGAGCGGGTGAACAAGGTCGAGGGTTTGCTGTCGTTGCTGACGAAGTCCGTCAGATAGCGTCTAGAACTCAAGAATCGACTTCGGATATTCGCAGCATGCTAGGTGAACTTAACAAGATTTCTGAAAGTGCTTCTAAAGCGATGAACGCGGGTGTTGAAAAGGCGCACGTTGGCGTAAGTGAATCGACTTTGGTGGTTAGTGTTTTGGAATCTATTACTTCCAAAGTTGAAGTGATGACAGATTTAAACAGCCAGATCGCTACTGCTGCAGAGCAACAGCACACCAGTTCGAAAAGTGTTGACGGAAACCTGATGCTCATTGAGCAGACGGCGACGCAAGCAACAGAAAGTGTACAAAACCTTGTTCAACTTTCTGAAGAAATAGAGCGTGTAACCAGTGAACTACATGGTTTAACTCGCCAATTTAACGTTGATTAACAACAAACATAAAAATGGATTTGATATGAATTATTCAAAACTTGCTATAGGGGTATTGGCATCACTGGCGGTTAACGCTGTGGTGGCTCAAGAAGTGACAGTAAACGGTTTTGCCAGTGTAGGGCTAAGCCAAGCAAATAATGAATCCGGTTATGCGGGGGAAACGGACATTTCAGAATTTGAATCGGAGTCTAAGCTAGGCATTCAAGGCTCGTTTCGTCCAAACGACAATATTGATCTATGGTTCAACTTGTTGCCAGTGCACAAGATACCGATGGCGATATGAATCGCGAAGACTGGGAGCCTGAAGTGACTTGGGCATACCTTGGCTATGAATTTGACAATGGTGCGAAAGTTAGAGGTGGTAAGCTTCGTCTTCCTCTGTTTATACTTTCAGATTACCTAGATGTTACCTACTCAATGCCTTGGGTTCGAGGGCCTGAAGAAGTCTACGGCAAGGTTATCATCAACTCATTTACAGGTGCAGATGCGTCTTACGATATTGAGCTCGATGAGTCGAACATCACCCTGCAAGGTTTCTATGGTAACAAGAAAGACATTGTTACGAATGGTACAGACGTTGATAAGCTACTTGGCGGCGCAATCTCATGGACAGACGATATTCTTACTTTAAGAGCTGGATACACAAGGTTCAATTGAGACACCAGCGTATTCTTACAACCATCCTCAATTTGGCTTAATTAATATTGACCAATCGAGTGATAAAGCGAGCTATGGAAGTTTAGGGCTACGCTATGAAAACCATAATTATCAGCTTTTAACTGAAGTGACAAAAACCGATATTGAAGGTGTATTTTCTGACAATATGGCGGGTTACGTGAGCTTTGGTTACCAGTTTGGTGATGTCACGCCTTACGTGATGTATGCCAAAGCTGAAACGACAGATAATGATGAACACTCTCCTCAAGGTGGGTCATACAGCCAAGCTTCAGCACCAATGGATAGGGATACGTACAGCGTTGGCGTACTCTGGGACATTCAACCGGGTCTAGCGCTGAAAGGCGACGTAACTTATGCAGAGAATAACTTGTCTGACACTGATCGTGCAGCCACTTCACTAGAGCTTAACGGTGAAGAAGATACCTTTGTTTACACCATCAAAGTCGACGCGACATTCTAAGGAGAGAATTATGAAAAGATTCGTTACTGCTGCATTCGGAATGTTGTTATCACTAAATGCAGTCGCTGCGCCCGTAGTTATTGGTTCACTTTCGTTGCCTGATGGGTTATCTGCATCGGACGTGAAGAAAATTTACCTAGGCAAGAAAAGTAAGTTCAACGGTGGGGACTTTTCTTTGTTAGAACTTCCGGCTTGCGATCCGCTTAAAGCTGATTTTCATAATGCCGCGACTAAAAGATCGCTTTCTCAATTAGAGGCATTTTGGTCGAAGAAACGGTTCACAGGGAAGGGAACACCGCCACCTGAAGCGAGCCAAAGTGATGTAAAAGCCCAAGTTGCTTATGGATCGAATGTCATAGGATATGTCGATGAAAGTATGATAGACGGAAGTGTAAAAGTACTACTTAAGTTATAAAAGAGTATCGATAGAGAATAAAAAAGCCCTGTATAAACAGGGCTTTTTCGTTAGTCAGTTAAGCTAGGTATCAACACCAAATTGCTTTGCAGCGTAAGCGACACGCTCTGCAGGTTTTGGATATTCTGCTGGCATACCTAAACTTTCAATATGATGCAGTCTCGGTAACAGGCCACAACCGTTAGCAATTTGAATTGCTAGACCTGGGCGGGCATTAAGCTCCAGTACCATTGGTCCTTCTTCTTGGTCTAGGACCATGTCTGTCCCCATGTACCCCAAGCCTGTCATTTCCCATGCGCTAGATGCAAGGGTTAACAGTTTTTCCCAATGTGGAACTTGCAGGAGTGCAAGCTCCTTATCGGTATCTGGGTGGTGAGTAATGGGTTGGTCAAACTGTACTGCTCGAACAGCTTTACCGGTAGCGATATCAATGCCTACACCAACCGCACCTTGGTGCAAGTTCGCTTTACCATCTGACGCTGAGGTCGATAGACGCATCATCGCCATTACCGGGTAGCCCTTGAATACGATGATACGTACATCAGGCACGCCTTCGTAACTGAAACCGTCAAAACAGCTATCAAACTTAATGAGGTTCTCGACAACAGCGACGTCGTTTTTACCACCGAGTGAAAACAGGCCCGCTAACGCGTTACTGATATGTCTTTCAACATCTTCTTCGTTGATAGTTGCACCAGATGGCTTGGTGTATACGCCATCTTTGTGCGAAACCACCACAAGGATGCCTTTACCACCACTGCCTTGCGCTGGCTTAATTACGAAGCCTGGCCAGTTCTTAACCATCTTGTGAATCGACTTAACTTCCGCTTGATGGCCTATCACCCCGATCAGCTTAGGTACAGTTGCACCAGCTTGCTCTGCGATGATCTTGGTTTTCAGCTTATCATCGACTAACGGGTACTTTGACCGATCATTGTAACGGCCAATGTAGCTGCTATTACGCTTATTCATTCCCATGATGCCTTTATCACGAAGTTTGAATGGCGAAGTTAGTTTATCAAACATAACCTAGTCCTCCGCTAATGGCTTAAAGCGACGAAGTTCAGTTAAACGGTAACCAGTGTAATTACCTAGTAGTAAAATGGTTGCCAGAATCACTAATTGCAAGCCGATGAAGTTGAACGTTAAGTGCTGGATGAATGGGTTAGTCATACCTAGGTAGACAAGAATCGCAGTGAATAGTGAACCACCACCTTGCAGCATTACTTCTTTCGCACCTTCTTCTTCCCATAGGATAGACATACGTTCGATAGTCCAAGAGAGGATGATCATTGGGAAGAACGTGATCGATAGACCTTCGGTGAGACCAATCTTAAATGCTACTACCGTAAATACAGAGATAATCATGATTACCGTGATAATCACGGCGGATATCCTCGCAACCAATAAGAGGTTGAGTTTAGAAAGATAGCTACGAATGATTAAGCCGGTGCCGACAATAAGCAAAAAGCCGACAATACCTGTGACAAGTTGAGTTTGAACAAACGCTACGGCAATAAGAACAGGCATGAAAGTACCAGAAGTCTTAAGGCCGATAAGAACACGTAGGAATACAACAATTAGCGCACCGATAGGAATAAGCATGATGGTCTTAAACATCGCTTGCTCTTCAAGTGGCAGACTGTGAATTGACAGGTTAAGCAGCTGGTCAGCAGATACTTTGCTGTTGGTCGCTTCAGTTGGAGATACTTCTTGAGCGATCATTGAGAAGTGAACTTTACTATTTTGTCCACCTACGACATCTAGCAAAGATACGTTCGATTCATCCCATATAAGAAGGTTCGTTTGAGTTTGCTGTTGGCTAGATTCAGGAGAGAAAAGAACCCACTCTTCTTTATCCCACACATGAATCATGTTTTGGATACTTTGGCGACGACGGCCGTCTTCTAATTCAATAACGCCGACCAGTTTGTTCTGGATACCTGCATAAGACAAAAGCTTGTGCGCAGCATTCACTTTACTCATGTTATTGAGTAAAAGGGCTGAATTCTGGCTATCTGGATCGTTAAGAATTTTGATGAGCTCACGGGTGAAGGTTAGGTTGTCCGCTGAACGTTTGGTAGCGCGGTCGATAAGCGCGACAGCTGCCGCTTCTTCTGGGCCGTTGAATGTTGGCTTTTCAACTTCGCCCTTTGGAGGAATGGCTTCGACTTTAGCTTGGTCATCAACAAGGAATTGAGTTTTGTAGTAAATCGTTTGAGGGCCATCAGCGTATCGGATAGACCATTCGGCGCGGCGGCCTGCGTCTGAGTTTACATAAGAAATACCGTAACCAGGTGAAGAGGCTGACTCACCGATTAAAGTGTAGTTCGATTGAGTGTGAGGCGCAGCTAAGGAAACTTTCGCTTCTTTGCCGGTAGCATTGAACTCTACGCGAGCTTCAATATCCCAAACTTGGCGAGTTTCTCCTGGCGTCCATGGCACGCCATATGTGGTATGCCGAAATATACTAAGAGTGATACCCGCTACAATGAGTAGCGCAATAGAAATGTAAAAAGGAACTCGTGACGTCATAGCTTACCCTACTATTTTATTTATCTTCCGTTTGAACGTATTTCTTACTAACGTCCACTAGTGCGATGTCTTTGATGAATTCGCGCCCTAGTAATACAGGGTGACTCATTTGAGAGCGATCTGCCAACGTAAATTGCGCTTTTTCATGGATTTTTCCGACTTTAACCCACAATTCTATCACTGCGCGTCTTTCGGTCTCATCATTTGTCGACTGACGTATTTTTACGTAGCGAACCACTGGTGCCTGAATCCATTTTTGCTCAGAAATATCTTGAGATGAATCTGCTAAATGAAATTTCACCCAGTTCTTTCCGTTTCTTTCAAATTCTTCGATATCAACGGCATTAAGCGAAGACGTTGTCGCCCCGGTATCGACACGAGCATCAAAGTCTTGCCCAATAGAATCTAGAGTGACTCTTTCGACAGCACCTAGAATCGTGATGTGTTCCTGAGGGCTTGAAACAGGGGTAGGTTTAGTGCTGACTGTTTTTTGCTTTTCTTTTTTAACTTCGTCTTTTTCCATCTGGCTTAAATGAACATCCATTTGTTCTGAAAGTGCCAGGATTTCAGTTTCTAAACTTTCGATATAATCACTTTGATTACTGAGCTGTAACTCAAGGTTTGTTACCTTGTTTGCTACGTTAGTTTCTGATTCCTGAATGGCTTGGAGAGTTTGCTGATGATATTCAGCACCGTTATTAAGAGTACACCCGGAAAGTAGACCAATAGCGACTATTGGAGCAAAGCGTTTGTACATAAAAAACCTTTTATTTGATGGATAACTACAGACTATCCGAGAGTTTAGCCTACAAAAAAGGATGCGTGAAGCATCCTTGTGTAAACGTCACGTCATACTCAAATATGATCGTTAAATTCGCGTCAATTACGGCTTATTTGCAACCAAAACAGCGCGTCGTGGAGCAGGGTGACCTTCCACTGTTTTCGTTGGATCACTCGGGTCTAAATAGTCTGGTAATGAATTGTGCGTCATCCAGTCTGTCGTGCGCTGTTCGCCCACGGTCGTTACATTCTCATCAACGATACGCACATTGGTAAACCCTACTTGTTCTAGCCAGCGCTTAAGTGCTCGAGCTGAAGGGAAAAAGTACACATTACGCATTTGAGCGTAACGATCGACGGGTACTAGCACTGCATTTTCATCGCCTTCGATAACCAGTGTTTCAAGTACCAATTCACCACCTGAAACCAATTGATCTTTTAATTGGATTAAGTGATCGAGAGGCGAACGACGATGGTATAGCACGCCCATGCTAAATACCGTGTCATATGCTTCTAGTTTTGGTAGTTGTTCAATACCTAATGGCAATAAGTGCGCACGTTGATCGCCACCCATCAATTTACGGATCGCTTCAAATTGAATCAGGAACAAATGTGAAGGGTCGATGCCAACACATAAGCGAGCGCCTTCGCCTAACATACGCCACATGTGGTAGCCGTTGCCGCAACCGACATCCAAAACAGAACGATCTTTTAGCGGAGAGATATGCGGAAGAACGCGATCCCATTTCCAGTCACTACGCCACTCTGTATCGATGTGAATGCCGTGGACGGTATATGGCCCTTTTCTCCAAGGGTGGAAAGTTTTCAGTAAGCTTTCTAACTTTTTAAGTTCGCCTGAATGAAAAGGGGTGTCATTTGTTAATGTCACTGAGCTTTTCAATTCGACTTGATCAGGTGAACCTTGCGGGATTTTATTTAGTGCACGCAACCAACGGTCAAAATCCCCATGCTCTGCGTTCTGCCAGTCGGTCAGTTGCTGCGGTAATACATTTAGCCAAGGCTGTAAGCGTGTGTCTTGGGCAATCAATTGGTAGAAATTAGCAAAGTTAAACATGGGATTTCTTAACTGTTATGTGAAAAATTATTTAGAACCTAGAACCTAGAACCTAGAACCTAGAACCTAGAACCTATTTTATCGCGAACATTGAACCAAAGTTAAAACATTGGAACCACACTTCGCTGCTAGAAAAACCGATTTTAGTAAATCGTTCTTTATGAGTTTGAATTGAGTCTGGACGCATTACATTTTCGATTGCACTTCGCTTCTGGCTCACTTCTAACTCGCTATAGCCATTGGCGCGCTTAAAATCGTGATGCAAATCGATCAACAGTTCGTTCGAGTTCTCATCGTCAAAAACGTACTTCTCTGAAAGAATTAAAATGCCACCAGGTCGTAATCCTGCATGGATTTTTTCTAAAAGCGCGTATCGGTCGTCAGGGGAAAGAAACTGTAAAGTGAAGTTAAGGACGACGACAGAGGCGTCTTTGATTTCAATCTCACGGATGTCTGCTTCGATCACATCAACAGGCGTATCACTGCGATAAGCGTTTACGTGTAACTTACAACGTTCGACCATCGCCGCAGAATTATCAACGGCAAAAATAGTACATCCTTCTTGCTGAATGTGGCGTCGCATTGAAAGCGTAGCCGCCCCCAAAGAGCAGCCTAAATCATAGATGTTTGAATGAGGCTTTACGAATCTTTCGGCCAACATGCCAATGGCTGAAATAATGTTGCTATAACCGGGAACTGAGCGCTGAATCATGTCAGGAAAAACTTCCGCTACGCGTTCATCAAAGGTGAAATCACCGATCTTATCAATAGGAGCGGAAAAGATAGTGTCTTTGTTGCCCATAATGTTCTCTCATGGCTGTAAGCAAATTAGGCAACCATTTAGGCTGCCTAAGAAAAGGGGACGTATTTTACGTAATAAACGGAGTTATGTCACGAAAACAGTTAATGCGGTCTGAGCGGATTAATAAGGTTATGAAAACGTAGACAATAGCGCCCTAAAACATGGAGATCTGATTATTCCCTTTTAGTGCAGGAAACTCAGCGAGCTTGGGGAGTGATACGATCGCTGATAATTGCTGATAGAGTTCAGCAGCTAACTCGGGTGCTTCAACGTTGTCTGGTGTGTGGATCATCACGTATGGCTGTTTTCCTTGTTCGATCCACTCTGGAAGTTTTGCTAACCACGGCTTAAAAAACTCTAAGTTGGCGTCACGCTCCGGGTGCCCAATGAACCGGATCATCGGTTGTTCGGCGGTGGCGATTGCATGAACGGGGACTCGAGGCTTTTTTTGATGAGCATCAATCACAGCCTCCGTTGTCGGTGGAGCGGCGAAAACTGGGCGGCTGTCCATGATAATTCGATTAATTCCAGCTTCTACCAGCCAGTGGTTAAATCGCTTCTCTTTATCACCTTTATTGAAGAACCCCATATTTCTGACTTCAACGCCAAGCTTCATATCCTCCGGGAACCATTGACAGAATTTCTGCAATGCTTCTAATGAGTCGGGTTCAAACTGATGCGGTAACTGAATGGTCCATTGACCAATTCGAGAGTGTAATGGTGCCATGACGTTAAGAAATTCTAAGAGTTCTGCTCGGCAGTGACGAAGCTGTTGCTGGTGGGTGATAAATTTAGGCAGTTTGAAAGTGAAATCAAAAGCGTCGTGGGTTGCTGAGTGCCAATTGTTTACTGTAGAAGCCGACGGCGTAGCATAAAACGTAGTATTGCCTTCTACGCAGTGGAAAACAGAGGCGTATTTTTCGAGCCTTTCTGCAGGCTTAGTGCCTTTTCCATAAAAGCTTGATTGCCAATCAGAATGGGACCACATGGTGAGTCCTAGCTGTAATGGTAATGCTTGCATGATGCTCCAGTTGCGATGAAAAATAACCGAATAATTTACGATAATAGACTTTTGCTGATTAGGGTACTTTCAAGATATAATTATCGCAATTTTTTTGGTTTTGGTGAATATTTGCACGCTTGATGCGTTAAAAAGCAGCAAAGCCAGATAAAACACAATAAATTCGAATGCGGAAGGTCGATTTTAAGCGAGTTTCCGCGTATAAATGATTCTTTGCTCTGTTGTATGGATATGACCATCGACAGCTTGGAAATTAGTAAATTATTAAGAGATTGGGAAATTCATTATGCGTACCCATTACTGTGGTAACCTGAACAAGTCCCTGGCGGGACAAACTGTAGAATTGTGCGGCTGGGTAAACCGTCGCCGTGATTTAGGCGGTCTTATCTTTATTGATATGCGTGATCGTGAAGGCATCGTTCAGGTTGTTGTTGATCCAGATATGAAAGATATCTTCCCGATCGCTAACCAACTGCGTAATGAATTCTGTATCAAGTTTACTGGTGAGGTTCGTGTTCGTCCTGACAGCCAAGTAAATAAAGACATGGCTACTGGTGAAGTAGAGCTGTACGCGACTGGTCTAGAGATCATCAACCGTTCAGAAGCGCTTCCACTAGACTTCAACCAAACGAACTCTGAAGAACAGCGTCTTAAGTACCGTTACATCGATCTTCGTCGCCCTGAAATGAGCGATCGTATCAAGCTTCGTGCACGTGCTTCTAGCTTCGTTCGTCGTTTCCTAGACGAGAACCTATTCCTAGACATCGAAACACCAGTACTGACTAAAGCGACACCAGAAGGTGCTCGTGACTACCTAGTACCAAGCCGTGTTCACAAAGGCAGCTTCTACGCACTTCCTCAATCTCCTCAGCTGTTCAAGCAACTGCTGATGATGTCTGGTTTTGACCGTTACTACCAAATCGTTAAATGTTTCCGTGATGAAGATTTACGTGCTGACCGTCAGCCTGAATTTACTCAGATCGATATCGAAACATCGTTCATGTCTTCTCAAGAAGTACGTAACATCACTGAAAAGCTAGTTCACGATATGTGGAAAGAGCTTCTAGATGTTGAACTAGGTCAATTCCCAGTAATGCCTTTCTCTGAAGCGATTCGTCGTTTCGGTTCTGATAAGCCAGATCTACGTAACCCGCTAGAGCTAGTTGACGTGGCTGACTTAGTTAAAGACGTTGAGTTCAAAGTATTCTCTGGCCCTGCTAACGACGAAAAAGGTCGCGTAGCGGTTATCCGTGTACCAGGCGGTGCTAAGCTAACTCGTAAGCAAATCGACGGTTACGCAGAACATGTAAATATCTACGGCGCGAAAGGTCTAGCATGGATGAAGGTTAACGACCGTGCTGCAGGCATGGAAGGTATTCAATCTCCAGTTGCTAAATTCCTAAGCGAAGACGTAATCAACGGTATTCTAGATCGCACTCAAGCTGAATCTGGCGATATCATTCTGTTTGGCGCAGACAAAGCGGGCATCGTTGCTGAAGCGATGGGCGCACTTCGTCTTAAACTAGGTACTGATCTAGAGCTAACAGATACATCTGCATGGGCTCCACTGTGGGTTGTTGACTTCCCAATGTTCGAAGAAGACGGCGAAGGTAACCTACACGCAATGCACCACCCATTCACATCGCCACTAGGTGTGAACGCGGAAGAGCTAAAAGCGAATCCAGCAGCGGCAAACTCTGATGCATACGATATGGTAATCAACGGCTACGAAGTTGGTGGCGGTTCTGTACGTATTCACAACGCAGAGATGCAAACGGCTGTATTCGGTATCTTAGGTATCGAAGAGAAAGAGCAACAAGAGAAGTTCGGCTTCTTACTAGATGCTCTTCAATACGGTACTCCACCACACGCTGGTCTAGCATTCGGTCTTGACCGTCTAGCAATGCTACTTTGTGGTACTGAGAACATCCGTGACGTTATCGCATTCCCGAAAACAACAGCTGCAGCATGTCTACTAACAGACGCGCCAAGCCTAGCGAACCCAGCATCACTGGAAGAGCTAGCTATTGCGGTTAAAGCTGCTGAGAAGAAAGAAGAAGCGTAATTTCACTTCTAACTCAGTAAGTAAATTTGAAAATGCCCGTTATTTAACGGGCATTTTTTTTATCGTCAGATATACTCTGCCAATCAATAAAAGCATGTGTAAATAAACAGTAATTTAAGTTATGTCTATTATCTTAGGGATTGATCCGGGGTCACGCATTACCGGCTACGGAGTCATTCGTCAAAATGGTCGTCACTTGCAGTATTTAGGAAGCGGCTGTATTCGTACATCCGAAAAAGAACTCCCTGGGCGATTAAAGCAGATCTACGCAGGTGTCAGCGAAATCATCACTCAGTTTCAGCCGGATGTGTTTGCCATTGAACAAGTGTTTATGTCGAAAAACGCAGATTCAGCACTGAAGCTGGGTCAGGCGCGTGGCAGCGCGATTGTTGCGGCGGTAAACGCGGACCTACCAGTTTATGAATATGCAGCGAGACTGATCAAGCAAGCGGTGACAGGAAGTGGTGGCGCGGATAAATCGCAAGTGCAACATATGGTGATGACCATGCTGAAGTTGCCTGCAAAACCTCAGGCCGATGCGGCGGATGCACTAGGGGTTGCGATTTGTCATGCGAACACCAATAAAACGTTGGTCGCGTTAGCGGGTAAAGCTACCGGGGCGAAGAAAGGGCGATACCGTTAGTGTGATGAAGAGATTGTTTCAATAAATGAAATGAGATCCTATAAGCACTATTTCAATAAGTATATTGTCAGGAATTTAACATTTAAATAACATTGGTCGGAGGTCTTACAAGTTAATCAAGGATGATCGCTGATGAACCCAATAAAGCTGTGGCGTTCATTGTTTATACCCAAAACGCACCAATGGGGAAGCAATGAATCTAGGCAAGCCGATATACTTTTACTTTTTACATTTATTGCTTTTTTGGTAGGTGCTTATAGCCTCATAAAGTGGACAAAAAATGGAGAGGAAACACTCGTCTTCACATCAATATTTTTAATTGTCCTAGAGCTGATATCTGCAATCGTGCTCAAAATCACTAAACGACCTGTACTTGCTTTAAATTTTGGTTTTGTAGGTATGTCGGTTCACGCATTAAATATCATTTATCAAAGCGGTGGTGTGGTCGAATCCACTCAAGCCTATTGGGTGCCACTTTTGGTCGTCGCTTTTTTCTTATCAGGCACGCGTATAGTTGCTTTAGCGTGGAGTGGCATAGTGATAAGTGTGGCCTTAGTGATGACATATGCTCACTTAGAAGGCTTTCATTTTCCTGAATTAGCTTTAAGTGCTTCTGCGGTGAAAGTAGAAACCTGGTCTGGAGTGATCATGCCGTTAGTGGTGATCTGTATCGCGCAAGCTTTTACTGCGAAACAAAAAGAAGTGGCGATTGATTTAGCTGAAAAGGCGACATCTGAAAGTCAACGAGTGGCAAATAAGGCGATGAAGGGTGAACAGCAGTTATCTGTAGTACTCGAACAAGCTAATTCCAACTCACAAAACTTACAGGGTGTATCGGTGCATTTGGATCAGCAGTCGACGGATCTTCACTCTCAAGTCGAGGCACTCAATCTAAACTGTGAGTCACAAGCAAGCGCGGCAGAACAGATGAGCCAACAGTTACATCAGATGACTGAAGGGGTCGAAGAGTCAAATGCATTCGTTGCGGAGTTGAAAGCAAGGAGCGAAGCGGTTGGTGATAAAGCTCAGAAGAGCTCTGAATCTTTGGTCGCTTCAACGCAAGCCATTAGCCAAATCATTGAAAGTAATCAAGAGATAGTCAAAGTCGCCGATCTCATCACTTCAGTGGCTGAACAAACCAATTTGCTAGCGCTTAATGCTGCTATTGAAGCGGCTCGCGCAGGAGAGCAAGGTAGGGGGTTCGCAGTCGTGGCGGATCAAGTACGGGAGCTTTCTGCGAAAAGTAGCCACTCTGCAATTGAAATTCGCAGTTTACTTGATAGAAGTGCTCATGAAGTAGAGCAAGGGCGTCAAATCATAGAAGCAAGTGGAAAAGAAATGAATGGCATCATCTTAGAGGTCCAAACCATTTCTTCAGATGTGAATCAATTAACCGACATCATGGCTCTGCAAATGGATTCCCTGAAAGAACTAGATCTCGCGAGCAGCGATGTTGCAAAAAGCGTGGTAGAAACTAAAACCGTTTCAGGCTTAGTTGCCAATTATGGCTCAGAATTAAGTGGTCAAGTTGAGTCGGTAAAAGAGCTAGTTGAGAGTTTAAACAGCGTTGTATCTCAAGCAAAACTTACCTAAATAATTCCTACCTTAAACCATAAAGGACTGGATAAGCATCCAGTTCTTTTATATTCTGTGTCCCAAATATTATTCCACCAAGAGAGTGAATTGTGATTGGACGTCTTCGCGGCATATTAATTGAAAAGCAGCCCCCAGAATTACTGATAGAAGTGAGTGGCGTCGGCTACGAAGTACAAATGCCAATGAGTTGCTTTTACGAACTGCCGAACGTTGGTGAAGAAGCCATTATCTATACTCATTTTGTGGTAAGAGAAGACGCACAACTTCTTTATGGTTTTAATACTGTAAAAGAGCGAGCGCTATTTAGAGAAGTCATTAAAGCCAATGGAGTTGGACCTAAGCTAGGGTTAGGGATTCTATCGGGTATGACCGCAAGCCAATTTGTCACAAGTGTAGAACGTGAAGATGTTTCGACACTCGTGAAGCTTCCGGGTGTTGGCAAAAAAACGGCTGAACGCTTAGTAGTCGAAATGAAAGATCGATTGAAAGGGTGGGGAGCTGGCGATCTATTCACTCCGGCAACGGATGCAGCGCCTATCGATTCCGCTCCAGTTGCTGAGCAAAACGCGGAAGAAGAAGCCGTAAGTGCGCTGTTAGCACTTGGTTATAAACCGACTCAAGCCTCCAAAGTTGTGTCACAGGTTGCGAAAGCAGGAATGAGTAGTGAACAACTCATTCGTGAAGCACTAAAATCTATGGTTTAGCTCTTAACCCCTAAACGAATTTAAAAATTATTACTTTACTGCGTAAGTAAAGGTTAGGAACGACAAGTTATATGATTGAAGCTGATCGACTGATAGCCCCGGATAACCCAGTCTTTAAAGAAGAAGACGTTATCGATCGTGCCATTCGTCCTAAAAAGTTAGAAGATTACCGCGGGCAAGACCACGTTCGTGACCAGATGGAAATCTTCATTAAAGCAGCACAGCTTAGAAATGAAGCTTTAGATCATCTATTAATATTTGGCCCTCCAGGTTTAGGTAAAACGACGTTGGCTAACATCGTTGCCAATGAAATGGATGTGAATATTCGGACGACCTCTGGACCTGTGCTTGAAAAAGCTGGCGACCTAGCAGCACTACTGACCAACTTAGAAGAAAACGATGTGCTTTTCATTGATGAAATACACCGTTTGAGTCCAATGGTCGAAGAGGTGCTTTACCCTGCAATGGAAGATTACCAACTCGATATTATGATTGGCGAAGGGCCTGCAGCGCGTTCCATTAAAATCGATTTGCCTCCTTTCACGTTAATCGGTGCAACGACAAGAGCGGGCTCGTTGACTTCTCCTTTACGTGATCGTTTCGGTATTACTCAACGTTTGGAATATTACAAAATTCCAGATCTTCAGCACATTGTTCAACGCAGTGCTGATTGCTTGAACCTGTCAATGGAGCCTGAAGGGGCGCTTGAAGTGGCAAGGCGTGCTCGTGGTACACCACGTATCGCAAACCGTTTGCTAAGGCGTGTTCGCGATTTTGCTGAAGTAAAAGGTAATGGACATATTTGCGCGGATGTAGCGGATAAAGCCTTGAACATGCTTGACGTCGATGCCGAAGGTTTTGATTACATGGATAGGAAACTGCTGCTAGCGATTATGGAGAAATTCGGGGGCGGGCCGGTTGGATTGGATAATATGGCAGCTGCAATTGGTGAAGAAAAAGACACCATTGAAGACGTGTTAGAGCCGTACTTGATTCAACAAGGATACCTGCAGCGAACCCCACGAGGTAGAATTGCAACAGATCGAGCATATTTGCACTTCGGAATCGACAAATAGATGTGTTGTCACAGATAACGAAAGAGAATACTTAGAGCCTAGTCATTTGTACTAGGCTTTTTTTTAAGCTAATAAGTTGAGGTAATGAGAATTATTTTCAACTGTCATTTTTGAAAACTATGATTGAAGAAAAATTGGCGCCATAAAAATTGAAACAAAGTTCTACAGAGTTTGTTAAGAACTTGTGGGTTTGGGTGGTGTGATTGTTATCTGTGTGACAATTAATTGTCACCTATATCAACGTTGGTTATAACTGAGGTTAAATTGGTGGTGATTTTGCTCATAATTGTTCAAAAATAACTCTAAATAGCCATCGCTAAGTTGATGCAAATCAAAGCAGTAATTTCCTATAAATCTTTTGAAACATACTGATTTTAGAAGTAATATTAGCTCCAGCTATATTAGCTGATGCTTAACAATAATCTAACTATAACGGTACATTTTTGCTACAAGATTTCGAATTGCGGTAACAACTCTTCTTGTGTTGTAACAATCGATATTGAAGGCAAAAATACACAAAAGTGTCATTCAGCCGACACAAAGGAGTTACCATGATTGATGTTGTTGATCTGTCGCGATTGCAATTTGCATTGACTGCGATGTATCACTTCTTGTTCGTTCCATTGACTTTAGGTATGGCGTTTCTTCTTGCCATTATGGAGTCTCTTTATGTAATGACCGATAAGCAAATCTACAAGGACATGACAAAGTTCTGGGGTAAGCTTTTTGGTATTAACTTCGCTCTTGGTGTGGCTACCGGCCTTACCATGGAATTCCAGTTTGGTACTAACTGGTCCTACTACTCCCACTACGTTGGCGATATATTCGGGGCTCCTTTAGCAATCGAAGCGCTTGTAGCATTCTTCCTGGAATCCACCTTTGTAGGCCTTTTCTTCTTTGGCTGGGATAGATTATCTAAGCGTCAGCACTTATGTGTTACTTGGTTAGTAGCTCTAGGTTCTAACTTTTCTGCGCTTTGGATTCTGGTCGCGAACGGCTGGATGCAAAACCCAGTGGGTGCTGAATTCAACTTTGAAACCATGCGTATGGAAATGGTGAGCTTTGCAGAAGTAGTACTTAACCCTGTAGCTCAAGTTAAATTCGTACACACAGTAGCGTCTGGTTATACCACGGGTGCGATGTTTGTTCTTGGTATCAGTTCTTACTACATCCTGAAAGGTCGTGACCTAGCATTTGCTCGTCGTTCATTTGCTATTGCAGCATCTTTTGGTATGGCTGCAATCCTTTCTGTAATCGTACTAGGTGATGAGTCTGGTTATGAGCTAGGTGAAGTTCAGAAAGTGAAACTAGCGGCTGTAGAAGCAGAGTGGCACACAGAAGAAGCACCAGCGGCATTTACTGTTTTTGGTATTCCTAACCAAGAAACAATGGATACCGACTACGCAATTAAGATCCCTTACGTAATGGGTATTATTGCGACGCGTTCTCTTGATAAAGAAGTAACGGGTCTACGTGACCTACGTGACGATCACGTAGAGCGTATCCGTACTGGTATGTACGCATACGAGCTTCTGGAAAAACTTCGTGCTGGCGACCGTTCAGAAGAAAACAAAGCAGCGTTCGATGAAGTGAAGGGCGATCTAGGTTATGGCCTGCTTCTTAAGCGTTACACTGAGAACGTGGTAGATGCGACAGAAGAGCAAATCCAAGCTGCTGCTGACGATTCTATTCCGACGGTTTGGCCTCTGTTCTGGTCGTTCCGTATCATGGTTGCGTGTGGCTTCATCATGCTATTCATCTTTGGTGCTGCGTTTGTACAAACGTGTCGTCAGAAGATCGAACAGAAACCGTGGGTTCTTAAAGCGGCACTATTCGCTATTCCATTACCATGGATTGCAATTGAAGCAGGTTGGTTCGTAGCCGAGTTTGGTCGTCAACCGTGGGCTGTGGGTGAAATTCTACCAACGCATGTAGCAGCTTCTGCGCTGACTATTGAGCAATTGTGGACGTCATTATTCGCAATTATCGCACTGTACACAGTGTTCTTAATTGCAGAAGTTTACCTAATGCTGAAATTTGCACGTAAAGGTCCTAGCAGCCTGAAAACAGGTCGCTACCACTTCGAACAAGAAGCTAACTCTGTTGAAGACAAAGTCGGCCGTTCAGTCGAAGTATAAGTGAGGGAATATTATGTTTGATTACGAAATCTTACGACTTATTTGGTGGGTTCTGATTGGCGTTTTGCTAGTTGGGTTCGCTGTAACTGATGGCTTTGATATGGGGGTTGCGTCGCTTTCACCTGTTATCGGCAAAACTGATACAGAGCGTCGTATCATGCTAAACACGATTGCCCCTCACTGGGACGGCAACCAAGTTTGGCTAATCACCGCAGGTGGTGCGCTATTTGCGGCGTGGCCACTGGTATACGCAACGTCGTTCTCAGGGTTCTACCTAGCAATGTACGTAACTCTAGCTGCGCTTTGGCTACGTCCGCTTGCTCTAGATTACCGCTCAAAAATTGAAAACCCGAAATGGCGTAAAGCTTGGGACTACGCACTTTGCTTTAGCGGCACAGTGCCACCAGTCATCTTCGGTGTTGCATTTGGCAACCTACTTCAAGGTGTACCATTTGAGCTAAACAACCTGTTGATGTCAGAGTACAAAGGTACTTTCTTCGCTCTGCTTAACCCATTTGCACTGTTGTGTGGCGTACTTAGCTTGATGTTATTCGTACTTCAAGGCGCAACTTGGCTACAGATGAAAACAACAGAAGCGTTGCACGTTCGTGCTCGTGGCGTTGCACAAATCACGGGTCTGATTGCAGTCGCGTTATTCATTGCTGGTGGTTTATGGGTTCAGTCAATTGATGGTTACGTTATCACTAGCACAATTGATACATTCGCTGACTCTAACCCACTAAACAAAGAAGTGGTTCTGGAAACTGGCGCTTGGATGACTAACTTTGAAACTTACCCTGCGCTATGGGCAGCGCCTGCACTAGGTGTGGTAATGCCACTTCTAGCAGCGATCGCTTCTCGTATTGAGCGTGGTGGCTTTGCATTCTTATTCTCAAGTCTTGCTAACGCTGGTGTTATCTTGACCGCGGGTTTTGCAATGTTCCCATTCGTAATGCCTTCAAGCCTAGTACCGAACCACAGCCTAACGATGTGGGATTCAACAGCAAGTGAATTGACACTTGGCCTGATGACAGCAGTTGCTGCGGTAATGGTACCTGTGATTCTTGCTTACACGACTTGGACTTACTACAAAATGTTTGGTCGTCTAGACAAGAAACACATTGAAGATAACGACGTTTCAGCTTACTAAGCTAGAAGTTATATAACTTAGGAGAAATTTTATGTGGTATTTCGCATGGATTTTGGGTGTACTTCTGGCATGTGCATTCGGCATCATTAACGCTCTTTGGTTAGAGCACTCAGAAATGATGGATAAAGACAGTGAGTAGTCTTGCTGAGCAAATAAGTAAGCTTCATAGCCCACTAGATAAAGCGCTGATTCGCGCTTTATCACTTATCCTCGGCTTTATGCATGTAGGGTTAGTGATGTGGGATCCAGAAGCGTACTCAGTTAGTATCGGCGGTTTTAATGCCGTAATAGCTCCATTGCTAATATGGGCGGTTTGCTCCAGCATGGTTTACGGTATTGGCTTTAAGCCGAGAGCATGGTTTTGGCAGATTCTTTTCAGCCCATACTGTTCATTAAGCATCTTGTTTTACCTAACTGCGGTTTACTATTTCTAAGTAAACGATTGCTCGGTTTCTAATCTAATTGAGGCTATCTTATCCAGATAGCCTCATTTTTCTCCACTCAAATCAAAAAATTAATCGCCCTCTTGTACCATTCTCAAAGACTTGAGTTATAGTGAACCCTTTGTTGATCTCATATTAGTGGTATGAATTTGCAGGGACGAACTGAACCTTTCAAATGGCCTGTGACAGTCTATTACGAAGATACTGATGCAGGAGGAGTGGTATATCATTCCAACTATCTAAAGTTTTTCGAAAGAGCTCGAACTGAACTTTTGCGTTCTGTTGGGGTGTCTCAGAACATTCTTCTTGAACAAAATATCGGGTTTGTTGTCCGACACATGGATATCGATTTTATCCAAGGGGCGAGGTTAGACGATCAGCTTCAAGTGGTCACCACAATCTCAGAGCTCAAACATGCTTCTCTTACATTCTGTCAGGAAATCGTAAATCCTGATGACAAAGCATTGTGTAAAGCAATGGTTAAGGTAGCATGTATCGATAACCAAAAAATGAAACCTAAGGCTATGCCGCAATCCATTATTTCGGAGCTAATCGACAGTGACAGCTGATATCTCAATTTTAGACCTTATTCTCGACGCTAGTTTACTTGTTAAATTAGTTATGCTGACGCTAGTAGGTATGTCCGTGGCTTCTTGGGCAATGATAATTAAGCGTAGTAAGGTGCTTTCACAAGCAGCTAAAGATACTGAAGTATTCGAAGACAAGTTTTGGTCGGGTGTCGATCTTGCGCAACTTTACCAAGAAAGTAACAAGCGTAAAGATGACTTATCAGGCACAGAAGAAATTTTTTATGCAGGCTTTACCGAGTTTGCTCGTTTGCGCAAATCTAATGCAACGTCGCCAGATTTCATCATGGAAGGTACAGGCCGAGCAATGCGAGTGTCTGTTGCCCGTGAAATTGACGAGCTAGAAACTAACCTCCCATTTTTAGCGACTGTTGGTTCGATCAGCCCATACATTGGCCTTTTTGGTACAGTTTGGGGGATCATGCACTCTTTCATCGCACTGGGTCAGGTGAAACAAGCGACACTCGCTATGGTCGCCCCAGGTATTGCTGAAGCGTTGATTGCAACAGCAATGGGCCTATTTGCTGCGATTCCAGCAGTAATGGCATATAACCGATTTAGCAGCAGTGTTGGTAAGCTTGAACACAACTACGCAACTTTTTCTGAAGAGTTTCACAGCATCCTTCACCGTCAGGCGATGGCGGGCAGGGATTAATCAATGGCTGGATACCAACCTAAAAAGCGCAAAATGACCGCAGAGATTAACGTTGTACCCTATATCGACGTTATGTTGGTTTTGCTGATCATCTTTATGGTGACGTCCCCGTTTGTGACTCAAGGGGTGGATGTTGAATTACCTGAAGCATCGACCGCAAAATCAGCGCAAGAGCTAATGGGTGATGACAACTCTAGCTTTATTATTGTTGAAGTTGATAAAAACGGTGAACTTGGACTGAGTGTCAATAACGATGAGGTTCAACGTGGATTATCGTTAGAAGATATCATCGTACGAGTGAAAGCAGAGTTATCGATTAATCCTACCTCACCAGTTGCGGTTGGGGGAGATGCAGCGACTCCTTATGCTGAAGTCGTCCTTTTACTCGATGAGTTGAGCCGTGCCGGTGTACCTAAAGTTGGTTTATTAACGGATATAAGGGAATAGCTCCGTAGCACTCATGAAAGATACTAAGAAGAATAGAAAGAGTAACTATGGTAAGCCTGTCGTCATCTCGGTTGGTCTTCATACCATTTTAGCCGTTGCCTTACTTTGGGGCGCGGACTTTACTATGTCTAAACCAGAGCCTAGCGGGCAAATGGTCCAAGCGGTGGTTATTGATCCGCAATTAGTTCGCGATCAAGCCAACCAAATCCGCAAGCAGCGTGAAGCTGCTAGTAAAAAAGAACAAGAGCGACTAGACAAACTTCGTCAGGAAAGTGAACGTTTAGAGCGAAATCGTAAAGCGGAAGAAGAAAATATCCGCAAGCTAAAAGAGCAGCAAGCCAAAGAGGCTAAAGCAGCTCGTGAAGCAGAAAAGCGCCGAGTTGAGAAACAAAAAGAGCTTAAAGCTGAACAAGCTCGAGTGAAGAAAGAACAAGAGCGTGCCGCAAAAGCGGAAGCTGACAGAAAAGCGAAAGAAGCGGCGGTAAAGAAAGCGGAACAAGAGCGCGCGGCTAAACAAGCCGCAATAGCGAAAGCCGAAAAAGAGCGAATTGAAAAAGAGAAAGCAGCACAAGCTGCGGCAGAAAAAGCTCGTAAAGAGAAAGAAGCCGCAGAGCGAGCTGAAAAAGAGCGAATTGCAAAAGAGAAAGCGGCAAAAGAAGCAGCAGAAAAGGCGCGTAAAGAGAAAGAGCGACTTGAGCGTATTGAACGAGAGAGAAAAGAGCAAGAAGCTGCACTGAACGATATCTTCGCGGGCTTGGAAACTGAAGCGTCTCAGAATACATCGGCAAGGCAGCAATTTGTTACTTCAGAAGCGTCTCGATACGGAGCGATTTATACGCAACTTATTCAGCAAAATCTTTTACTAGAAGACAGCTTTCGTGGCAAATCATGTAAGGTAAATCTAAAGCTTATTCCTACAGGCTCAACAGCTATATTAGGAAGTTTAAGTATTTTAGATGGGGATAGCCGACTCTGCGCCGCGACTAAGCGAGCGGTAGCTCAAGTAAAGTCCTATCCATTGCCTAAAGACCCAGATGTGGTCAACTCGCTAAAAAATATCAACCTGACTGTATTACCAGAGTAAAAGGATTAACCAGTGTTTAAAAAACTATTACTAGCCTTTGTTAGTGTAATAGCTATGAGTAGCCAGATGGCTCACGCCGCGTTAGAGCTGGTGATTACAGATGGCATAAACTCAGCTCGCCCAATCGCAATTGTCCCTTTTAAATGGGAAGGCAATAAAGCATTACCACACGATGTATCTGCAGTTATTGCTTCTGACCTTCAGCGTAGCGGTAAGTTTAGCCCTGTTGCAACGAATAAGATGCCTCAGACGCCTTATAGCGAAGCAGAAGTGAATTTCGATGCGTGGACTTCCTTAGGGGTTGATTCGCTGTTGACGGGAACGATCAGTGAGAATGCTGAAGGCCAGTATGTTATCAATTACCAACTGATTGATGTTGTCCGTGGGCAGCTAACTAAAGGCCAGAGCAAAGCATTAAGCGATGAAGGGCAGTTAGTTCTCTCTAAAGATCACGTGCTTTTCAATAAAAGAGCAACCGTACCAGGTCCGCGTTTGAGAGAATATGCGCACCGTATTTCTGATTTAGTATACGAAGAACTGACCGGCGAAAAAGGTGCGTTCCTGACACGTATCGCTTATGTTGTAGTAAGTGACAAGGACAAGTACCCATACCAACTACGAGTTGCCGACTACGATGGATTCAATGAACGACTCGTGTTGCGCTCTAAACAGCCGCTAATGTCACCAACATGGTCTCCAGATGGTAAACAATTAGCTTACGTTAGCTTCCAAAACGGCCAAGCGGAAATATTCTTAATGAATATTTACAGTGGTAAACGTGAGAAGTTGACGTCATACCCTCGTCATAATGGTGCGCCAAGATTCTCACCAGACGGTAAGAAACTCGCTTTGGTTCTGTCTAAAACAGGTAGCCTTCAAGTTTATACTCTTGATTTAGCGAGCCGCAAACTGACTCAAGTAACGCGTGGTCGCGCAAATAATACCGAACCATTCTGGCACCCAGATGGCAAGTCCCTCATTTTTACTTCTGATCGTGGTGGTAAACCTCAGATTTATAGGGTAAATTTGACAGACAACTCGACAACTCGTCTTACTTGGCAAGGCAGCCAAAACTTAGGTGGTCAAATTACACCTGATGGTCGGTTCCTTATTATGGTGAATCGTAGCAATTCAGGGTTCAATCTGGCTAAACAAGATTTGGAAACAGGGGCCGTTCAAGTGTTAACAAAGACACTTTTGGATGAGTCACCAAGTATTGCTCCGAATGGTGGTATGGTTATTTATAGCTCCATTTATAACAAGACAAATGTCCTTTCAATGGTTTCCATTGATGGTCGATTTAAGGCTAGATTACCGGCAACAAATGGGCGCGTAAGAGCTCCTGCATGGTCTCCGTTTTTATAGCAACTAAGTTTGATAACGTAAGGAAAAATAAGATGCAACTTAATAAAGTTCTTAAAGGACTGCTTATTGCTTTACCAGTAATGGCAGTAACTGCATGTAGCTCAAGCGATGACGCAACTTCATCAGCTGGCACTGAAACTAACCAGTCTACTTCTGGTTCTGAAGGCTCTGTAGATACTACAGTAGTAACGCCAATCGATGCGAACGCACAACTTTCTGAGCAAGAGCTTAAAGAGCAAGCACTACGCGAAACTCAAACCATTTACTTCGCATTCGATAACTCAACTATCGCTGGCGACTACGAAGCTATGCTTTCTGCACACGCAGCTTACCTAAGCAAGAACGTAGACATGAGCGTAACTATCGAAGGTCACGCCGATGAGCGCGGTACTCCTGAGTACAACATCGCACTAGGTGAGCGTCGTGCACAAGCTGTTGCTAAATACCTACAAGCTCTAGGTGTTCAAGCTGACCAAATCTCTATCGTAAGCTACGGTGAAGAGAAGCCACTTCTTCTAGGTCAATCTGAAGATGTGTACGCTAAAAACCGTCGTGCAGTGCTAGTTTACTAATTTTAGTAATCTATCTAATTGAGGAATTGCCTCATGTTCAGTAACACTAAGCGAGTAGTTACGCTTACGTTACTGGCAAGTGTAGCGAACCTAGCGTTCGCTACACCAGCTCCAGTATCTGATATCAGTAACTCATCCGCGACACCTACTTCGTCTTCTACTTCCAACTCAGTTTCTAATGAGACTGATATTCAACGTTTAGAACGCTTACTTCAAAATCGAAATCGTGTGCAGTTGCAAATGCAAACTCAAATCGATGATATGGCTTTAGAAATTAGCGAACTTCGTGGTCAGTTAGAACGAAATAGCTATGATATGCAGCAGATGCTAGAGCGTCAGCGCGAGTTATTTATCGAACTTGATCGCGTTCGTAACGAAGTTAAGAATTCTAGTGCAGCATCTGTTCCAGTAAAAGATGACAGTGCGACCAGTGAACCAACCGGAACGTTTAGTTCTGATGTTGATGAGCAAACCGCATATCAAAATGCTGTCGATATGATCTTAAAGCAAAGGGACTACACAGGCGCTATCGTTGCGTTTCAGCAGTTCCAGAAAGATTACCCAGAATCGACATTTACGCCAAACTCGCATTATTGGCTAGGTCAGCTTTATTTTGCTAAGAAACAGGATAAAGAAGCAGTGAAAAGTTTCGCTGCAGTCGTTGCCTACAAAGATTCCAATAAACGTGCAGATGCGTTAGTGAAGCTTGGTGATATTGCTGCTCGCAATAATAATGCGGAGCAAGCTAAGAAATATTACCAACAAGTGGTGGCTGAGCACCCAAATAGTGCTTCAGCTAAAGTGGCAAAAGACCGCTTATAAAGCTTGGTTAAAAAAAGGCGCTTTGAGCGCCTTTTTTTTCGCCTCGATATTTTTGATCCTTGGAGCCGTTCAGGTGTAGAATACTCGGATTACCGGAAGTTGCGTAGAGCAAGAGCAATGAGCCACATTTTAGATAAGATCGACACTGTATACCCTTTTCCACCAAAACCTGTGCCTCTGACTCAAGATCAGAAAACAGCACACGTTGCAAAAATTAAGACGCTACTAAAAGAAAAAGATGCCGTCTTGATCGCCCACTATTACACAGATCCTGAAATCCAAGCATTAGCAGAAGAGACTGGCGGCTTCGTCGGCGACTCATTAGAAATGGCTAAGTTTGGTAATCGTCACGATGCCAGTACGCTGATCATTGCAGGTGTTCGCTTTATGGGCGAGTCTGCAAAAATACTGACTCCTCAGAAGCGCATACTGATGCCAACACTTGAAGCGGAATGCTCTCTAGATCTTGGATGTCCAGCAGATAAATTCACTGAGTTTTGTGATGCACACCCTGACCATACTGTAGTGGTTTATGCCAATACGTCTGCTGCTGTAAAAGCACGTGCTGACTGGGTAGTGACTTCAAGTATTGCTCTTGAAATCGTAGAAAGCCTAGATGCAGATGGTAAACCAATTATTTGGGGACCAGATCGCCATTTAGGTTCTTATATTGCTAATCAAACTGGCGCTGACATGTTGTTATGGCAGGGCGAGTGTATCGTACACGACGAATTCTCGGCAGATGCGCTTAAGAAAATGAAAGCGGTTTATCCTGAAGCTGCAATTTTGGTTCACCCTGAATCACCAGCAAGTGTTGTAGAGCTCGCTGATGCGGTAGGTTCAACAAGTCAGTTGATTAAGAAAGCGAAAGAACTGTCACATAAGCAAATGATCGTTGCAACTGACAAAGGTATCTTCTTTAAGATGCAGCAATTAGTACCTGAAAAAGAGTTGATTGAAGCTCCGACCGCTGGTGCTGGTGCGACATGCCGAAGCTGCGCGCACTGTCCGTGGATGGCTATGAACGGCCTACAAGCGATTGAAAACGCGTTAGAAAATGGCGGTGAAGAGCACGAGATTTTCGTATCAGAAGAGTTACGAGTGAAGTCTTTGATTCCTTTGAATCGCATGCTCGATTTTGCAGAGCAGCTAAATGGTTAAGCCATTTTAGTATGAGAAAAAACCAGCATTCTTGCTGGTTTTTTTATGTCTGAAAGTCTATTTGATATTGGTTAGTTATTGATTTGGTAGAACTTATATCGCATGATGATCTGGTCTAAAGGGTAGAGGAAACGTCTTATGATGATTTGGTTACAGTTAAAGCGCTGGGTACAAGCCAACATCTTCGAGCTCAACGGAAAAAACTTGTTGGTAACGTTTGTTGCTTACGTTGTCCTATGCTGGCTATTACTAAATTTCGCAGGTGAAACTGATCTAACGTCTTCATTCACTGCCTTTTTTTACTATTTGGTCGTGACGGCGTCGACGGTTGGGTATGGCGATATGTCGCCAACTACCGAGCTTGGGCGTTGGATAGTGATATTATTTGTTATTCCTGGTGGCTTAAGCTTGTTCGCTGCGTTGTTAGGTAAAGCTGCGAGTGAAGGTGTTTACTATTGGCGTGCAGGGTTACTGGGAAAGAGGAGAGTGCGTGTGCAAAATCATATTTTAATGTTGGGATGGAATGAGCAAAGAACCATTCATTTGATCCGTATGCTTCAGCATGAAGAAACGGGAAAGCGCCCAATCGTTCTGTGCACCCGTTCAGATATTGAGAATCCTTTGCCTGGTGAAATCAGTTTTGTTCACGTTAATAGCTACACAGACGGCAAAGAAATGGATAAGACTGAGATCGACAGTGCAAGTTGTATTCTCATTGATAATCCAGAAGATGATGTGACTCTTTCTGCAGCACTCTACTGCGCTAATCGTAACCCTGATGCACATTTGCTTGTCTATTTTAAAGACGAAGCGTTAAGCGATTTGTTACACAAGCACTGTCCTAACTCTGAATGTATTCCTGCTGTAGGCGCTGAAATGCTTGCTAAAGCCGCTGTCGACCCTGGTTCGAGTGCATTACATCAGGAGCTATTAAGTTCAACACGTGGCATGACTCAGTACTCGGCATACTTCCCATCTGACTTAACATCCTCAACAGTCGCGCCGATTTTCTCTATGTTTAAAGAAAAATACCAAGCCACTTTGATTGCAATCGATGTAGGGAACGGTATCGAGCTGAATCCTGAATTATCTGAGCAGATTCCTCCGTCGACAAAACTGTTTTATATTGCAGATGAAAGAATTGATAATTTTGATTGGAGTGATTTCCGCTAATAAAAAAGGCCTCATCGAGAGGCCTTTTTTTGTCATTTTGATTTGCGATTATTGAGCTTCCGCTAAGGCAATACCACGTTGGGTTAATCCACACAGCATTACAGGTACAGCGTTAAAGATTTCTTCGAACTGTTCTAACCCTTCAATTCCTTGCTCAGCAAGCGTGGCTACTGACGTTTCTGGATCATAGAGCATGCTGATTGAAAGCAGCACGCCGCCTAGCAGTGCGTTATCTTCACTGTCTTCTGGCATCAATGTTTCCCAGTCATCACGCGCAAGTTGCCAGCCTTGAAGCAAGCCTTCACAGAAGTCGCGAGCTGCTTCATTGACAATTTCTTCATCATCAAGAGTACAAGACTCAGGCCATACCCAAGTGCCTTCAATAAGAGCCGGGCGAGCTGTATTCCATAGAGCAATAATCGCTTCGATGTACGTCTCTAATTGCTCACCGTCGGTGAAAGGTGCAACTTCATCACCACCCCATAGGAATGGAAGCCATTCATGCGGAGTTAACACATTAGGTGCAGCGGCCATGGCCGTTACAAAGCCGAGTGTACGATTTTCAGTAAGCAGTTTCCCTTCCAGCTCTGGAAGCGCAAGAATGTCGTGTAAGGTCAAAGTTGGATACCATTAAATCTATAGGAATGTAATTAGCGCACATCTTACCAATCTAGTTCTCATCTAAAAAGGTTTGATGTAGCAGATTATTCCCGATAGATTAAACTAAATAAAAAAACTGCGAATAATTATGGATATACGTTCTTCGTTGAAGAAAAAGAGCATGATCGCTCTCGGTTTATACTCAGCAATATTTATTGCCATTATCGGCAGCATTACCTACTTTGTTGTAGAACCTCCCGTGCGAGACAAGTTACAACAGAACTTAGATTTAAGAACTCAGCTTCTCTCTTCCTTAATCAAAGAGCCATTGAACAGTTCTCATGGGCTGCTTAATAGTATCGTCGGTCTTGCTCATACAGAGCGAGATTCACAAAAACTGTCTAGATTGGTTCAATCACTATTTTCTACTAGTAGCGACATCGTGGTGAGTGGCGGCATTTGGCCTGAACCTAAAAAATTAGACCCTAATAAAGATCTCGGTAGTTTATTTTTTAATAAAGCAGCGGACGGGAAAATCGACCAAATCGATGCATATAATAATCCTCAGACCTCGCCTTATCATGAAGAAAGCTGGTATACATCAGTGGTGAACGTGCCTATTGGTGAGATTTCTTGGTCAGACGTTTATATTGATCCGTTTACTCATGTTCAGATGATCACCGTTTCAACTCCATATTATTTAGACAACGAATTCGCTGGCGTGACAACGGTCGATTTGTCGTTAGTCGAACTACTGGAGTTTATTAAAGAACATGCTGAAGAATATGATTTAGGGATCACCCTCAGAGACACCCATGGGGATGTGTTAGTTTCCCACAATTTCAAGCTAGTTGAAGGCATCTATATTAGCTATATCGAGTTTGGTGAGTTTAACTGGAAAGTAGAAGTCGTTAATTCAAAGCGTTTGGTTGCCGATGAAGTATTTGCTCAAGTCATGAGTATCGAAAGCGGCATTGTGCCTTTCCTATTATTGTGTGTAATGGCGGGTTATTACCTGCTAAATCGTTACCTTATCACCCCAATTATCATTATCGCGAAGAAAGTCGACGACTCGAAAGCCGGTGGCATTATCGATATGACTTACAACAGTGATGATGAAATTGCGCATCTCATCCATGCATTCAACGAAAAAACCATTTACCTAGAGGCTGAGAAAGTAAAAGCGCAGGCGTCGACCAATGCCAAAACTGCATTTCTTGCTACGTTGTCGCATGAAATAAGAACTCCCATGAACGGAGTGCTAGGTACGGCACAAATTCTCCTCAAAACGAATCTCGATCCCGAACAAGAAAAACATTTAAAAAGTTTGTATGACTCTGGTGATCATATGATGACCTTACTCAATGAGATCCTCGACTTTTCAAAAATTGAGCAAGGGCACTTAGACTTAGATTTTACGAGTTTCCCACTTGATTCGATTATCGGCAGCATCAACAGTGTTTATCACACTCTAGCTTCGGAGAAAGGGCTGCAATTTAAAGTCTACTCAGAAGTGCCTTCCGGGCGTTGGTATCACTCCGACAAGGCTAGGCTTCGCCAAGTATTGTTCAACCTACTGAATAATGCTGTCAAATTTACTGCCCGCGGCTTCGTAGAAGTGTATTTAAAAGAAGTGTATAGAAATGATAAAGCGTACCTTTCTATCAGAGTGAGAGATACGGGGATCGGCATTTCAAAAGAAGCACAAAGCCGGATATTTAAACCTTTTGAACAAGCTGAATCATCCACCACTAGACGCTTTGGGGGAACCGGACTGGGTTTAGCCATTGTGAAGAAAATTACCCACCTAATGGGGGGCTCTATTGAGGTCACAAGTGAAGAAGGAATTGGAACTAGTTTCGACGTACTTGTCGAGATGGAGCCATGTAAGCCAGGATCGATTGAAAACATCGCTCATCGGAAGCTGAATTATTCCGGCCTGAAAGTTCTTATCGTAGAAGATAATAGGACCAACACCATCATCATTGAAACCTTTATGAAGAGCAAAGGGTTTGAGTGCCATAGTGTTGAAAATGGTGAGCAAGCTGTACAAGCAATAGTGGCACAAAGGTTTGACTTAGTGCTAATGGATAACCATATGCCAGTGATGGATGGCGTGGAAGCGACAACCGCTATCCGTGGGCTAAGAGGGGATATGGATCGGGTGCTCATCTTTGGGTGTACAGCGGATGTATTCAAAGAGACGCGGGAGCGAATGCTGGGGGCCGGTGTTGACTACATCATAGCCAAACCTATTGATGAACGTGAGCTAGATGATGCTTTGTATCGTTACGCTAAGAAGCTGTATCAATACAACCCCGAACAGCAGCCAAAAGAATCGACATCAGGCAATATAGAAGACACTTTAGTCTCTTTTTATATTGCTTTAGAAGATTCTGATTTTGACGCCGGGCATGAAGTGCTTCAAAAACTATTGGTTCTTGTTCAGCCTAATGCGAGTGATTTACTCACTGACGCAATAGCGAGATCGCTTAAAGCATTAGAGCAGTGTGAAAAGCCATGCCAAGACGATGTTAATTTAATTACAGTAACGCTTTCCGATATGTAGGTTTGTTCTTTAATTACAGAAATTTATTTTCAATATGTGTGTTTTTTAATCTATCTTGAAAAAACCAGTGTTTGACACTGGTTTTTTATTGCTTTTTAGTTGTAAATTTACCCCTTGACTTTATATTTGAAATGTAACACTGCAATTGTTGTGATTTAATAGCGTTATTCTCTGGGTGTACTTTAAAGTGCATTGTTTTAATGTTGTTAATTGCTGTATTTGGCAGTGATATATTTTAGGTGTTGATAATGAAGTCTCGTGGGCCATTTTGTATCCGAAACGCAGCTGCGGATACATTCGCTATGGTAGTATTTTGTTTTATTTCAGGAATGATCGTAGAAGTTTTCATTTCCGGTATGACATTCGAACAATCACTGGCGTCGAGAACTTTATCTATTCCCGTGAACATTGCAATCGCATGGCCATATGGCGTGTTTCGTGACTGGATGCTTCGCCAAGGTGCGAGAGTCTCTGGTACATCGTTCATGAAGAATGTGTCAGATCTCATTGCTTATGTTCTATTCCAATCACCTGTATATGCCGGAATCTTATTGGCAGTTGGCGCTTCGTCTGATCAAATCATCACAGCAGTGACAAGTAATGCGGTGATTTCTTGTGGAATGGGCGTTCTTTACGGATATTTTTTAGATATGTGCCGTAAGTGGTTTAAAGTTCCAGGTTACTATCAGCAAGCGTAATTTGAACATAAGACTATGAATTTGGCTTGTTTTTGATCTAATTAGCTAATTTATAGACGAACAAACAAAATTGGCCGCTTTTTTTAGCGAAGCCCCTTGACCTACGAGGGGAATATCATTAAATTAGCGCCTCGTTGAGCAGCAAGCTCAACATAAAATTTGGTGAGGTGTCCGAGTGGCCGAAGGAGCACGCCTGGAAAGTGTGTATACGGAAACGTATCGAGGGTTCGAATCCCTCCCTCACCGCCATATTCAAAACCCTAGCAGAAATGCTAGGGTTTTCTCGTTTTAGCGGGTAATGAAAAGTGTAGGGTATTGATTGGATGCGGTCCGAATTAAAGACGCTTGTTGGTACCGTCATCCCACATGACTTCACATTCTTCCTCTATCGCGGCTTTGAGCAAACTGATTAACGGGAATGCTCTGTTTCCAAGCCCGACCACGATCTCTTCGATCTCTTCGTTTTCTTCTTCGTCTTCATCAAATGCTTCGTTGTCTTTGGCTGCGAGAGCATTTTTTTCAGTATCGATAGCCGTTTGCAGTGATTTTAGTGCTTGTGGTAAATCTTGAGCTGGAATGGCACCAGGGACTGTACCGCTATGCCCTAAGATCTTAAGGATATGGAGCGCGATATCTCCGAACATCGTGATATCAGCGTGAGCTTTGCAATGGAAAGTAATAAGCATATAAATCGCCTGATTCTCTGTTTAATAATTCGATGGTCATGACAGCCAACGGTGTGAGGAATGATATCTCTGGAAGCGGCGTTAAGGAAGCGATAGGAGAAAGAAGTGAGAGGGGCACTTAAGCGAGAGTGCTCCTCTGATACTAATGGACCTTCAGTAAGCGTTTAGTCTAGCAGGCGCTTGATAACACTGAATACGCCAGATTCTTGATTGCTTGGTGCGCTAAATCGAGCGATTGCTTTGACGCCTTCATGGGCATTTCCCATGGCATAAGAATGGTAGCTTTCTTTTAGCATTTCGACATCGTTTAGGTAATCCCCAAAACTCATGGTTTCTTCGTACGTGAAGCCTAGTGTCTTTTGTAAGTGCTTTAAGGCTGCCCCTTTAGAAGCTTCTGCGTTCATAACGTCTAACCAAATCTTGGCGCTAATTACGACTTGGTGCTTCTCTCCAAACGCGGCGTCAATACTTGGGTGCACATGTTCAGCAGAGCCATCAAAATGGCAGATAGCGACTTTTATGAACTCATCTTCGACTTCCAATAAATCCGCAACTGATTGTCGGCGGTGATAATATTTTAGGATTTCATTAAGAGCTTGTGGATCTTGTGTTTCGATATAAGCGGATTTCTTTCCACATAACACGATATGAGAGCCTTCAATTAAACGTGCTTGCTTGATGATCTTGTGAATGGAATCACGATCTAACGTGCAGCTGTATAACTCTTCGCCTTTATGCATTACCAGCGTGCCATTTTCGGCAATAAACATCATTTCATCTTTAAGGGGCTCAAAGGTATCTGCCAAACTGTAATATTGACGGCCAGATGCAGCTGCAAAAATGATGTTCTTCTGGGTGAGTTTAGAATAGAGGTTGAAAAACTCTGGGTCTAAGCGGCCCTGTTCGTCAAGTAGGGTGCCATCCATATCTGAGGCAATGAATTTGATTGTTGTCATCGAAATGTACTTAAAATAATAAATGAAACGGCTGGGGGTAATGATAACCGGACTAAATAAAAGTGTCGTTTGATAATTCGTAGTGTCGCACTTTTTACGGCGGGCTTCTTTGATGCTACTCCAGAGTGACTTAGGAAGAGATTGTAGGTTTTTTAGGGGTAAGAAAACAGGAACATCGCCTTTAAGAATATGCCCGCTTTTAGCGCTTATTAGTAGGTTACACTCAATGGAAATATAAATAGAGAACGCATTATGATGACTTTTCCTGACCGCTTTTTATGGGGTGGCGCGATTGCTGCGAATCAAGTTGAAGGTTCATTCGATCAAGATGGCAAAGGGCTTTCAACATCGGATATGTTGCCTAACGGTATTCTGAGCCCTTATCAAACACGTGAGGCGCGTACACCGGGGATCAAAGATGTAGCGATTGACTTTTACCATCGATACCCAGAAGACATTCGTCTGTTTAATGAAATGGGATTTAACTGCTTACGCCTTTCAATTGCATGGAGCCGAATTTTTCCTAATGGCGATGAACTGACGCCGAATGAAGAAGGGTTAGCGTATTACGATAAAATCTTTGATGAATTCGCGAAGTACAATATCAAGCCCTTTGTCACTTTATCTCATTATGAAATGCCATATTCTCTGGTGGAAAATTACGGAGGTTGGGGAAGCCGTCAGCTAATTCACTTTTTTGAGCGTTATGCGGAAACGGTCTTTACTCGTTATCAAGATAAGGTAAAGCTTTGGCTGACATTTAATGAGATCAATATGTCGCTGCATGCGCCTTTTACTGGCGTTGGATTAGAAGATGATGCCGATGAGCAAGCCATTTATCAGGCGATTCACCATCAGCTAGTCGCTAATGCGAAAGCAGTAACACTTTGTCATCAAATCATCCCTGATGCTCAGATTGGCAATATGTTACTCGGTGCCATTAATTATCCCTTCACTTGTAATCCTGACGATGTACTTGCTGCGATGCATGAGAACAACAAATGGCTTTTCTTTGGCGATGTTCAAACCCGTGGCAAATATCCAAGCTATATGCTTCGTTATTTTCGTGAGCAGGGGATTGAAATTGAGATGTCGCCAGGCGATCGTGAGACTCTTGCTCAGGCCACTGTCGATTTTATTTCATTTAGCTATTATGCGAGCGGCTGCGCGAGTGCTGACCCAAGGCAAAAAGAGGTAGGCAACATTGTCGATAGCGTTCCTAACCCTTATCTAGAAAAGAGCCAATGGGGTTGGCTGATCGACCCTAAAGGCTTACGAATTTTGCTTAATATGCTTTACGATCGTTATCAAAAACCATTATTCATTGTTGAGAATGGCCTCGGCGCTCGAGATGAAATCAACGAGCAAGGTGAAATCATTGATGACTATCGAATCGCCTATTTAAGTGATCATTTAGTGCAAGCTCGAGAAGCAATTCTGGATGGAGTGGAATTGATGGGGTTTACCAGTTGGGGACCGATAGATCTAGTCGCAAACTCTACTGCAGAAATGAGCAAACGTTATGGCTACATCTATGTGGATCGCCACGATAATGGAAGCGGCTCATTGGAACGTAAACCGAAGAAAAGCTTCTATTGGTATCAAGATGTCATTCGTACTCAAGGTGCCTCTTTGAAATAAACCAAATAAAAACCCTAGTCTTTCGAACTAGGGTTTTTATTTTCGTCTTAACGCTATAGAAACGTTGGGTTAGCCCAAGGTTTCTTTTAGTACTTTCGCTAAGCGGCTCACAGCTTCCACTAACTCATCCGGTTTTGCGTTAGTAAAGTTTAAGCGAACAGCTGCAGGCGTATTATCCGGATTTGGGTAGAACACCGGGCTAGGGACAACAGCAACACCATTAGCCAGTAACGTTTTTGCCAGTTCGAACGTGTCGCAGTCTGGCAGTGATAGCCAAACGAACATTCCACCGTCCACCGGTTTTAGGACACAGCTTTCCGGCAACTGTTTCTCAAGCTCGCTGAATAAAACTTGGTAGCGTTCTTTGTACAAGCTTTGGATCTTCTCCATATGCTGGGCAAAGTTGTCGTGTTTTAGTAGCCCTAATAGCAGCGCTTGCATTGGCACACTAGAGTGTAAATCCGCACCTTGTTTTACTTTAATCAAAGGTTCAAGGTACGACTGTTTGCCAGTCACCACACCAATACGCAAGCCCGGAGAAGCGATCTTCGAGAATGAGCGCAGTACGATAGAGTGCTGCGGGCAGAAATCTGACACCATAGGTAAAGCGTCGTTGGTAAAGCGTAGTTCTCGATACGGTGCATCTTCAATGAATGCAACATTATATTGGATACAAAGCTGAGCCACTTTCTTACGGGTTTCCAATGCCCAACATACCCCTGTCGGGTTGTGGAAATCTGGCACGGCGTAAAACATTTTCGGTGACTCTTTAATAAAGCACTGCTCTAACTCTTCTAAGTTAGGGCCACACTCGGTTTGAGAAACCGTTGTGATGTTAGCTTGAACTAAACCGAATACTTGCATTGCACCTAGGTAACTGGGTGCTTCCATCACTACCGTATCATTAGGGTCGATATACGCACGGGCGATCAAATCTAAGCCTTGTTGAGAACCAGTACAAACCATCGCGCTGTGGGTTTCTGGCAAAGCAAAGCGTTCATTTAAATGGTCCAGTAATGGGCCGTAACCTGCGGTAGAACCATATTGAAAAACCTCTGGCATGTCGGAAAGTGTTTCTAGCGTAGGTTTCATCAGGTCAATTGGGAAAGTCTTTTCATCAGGAAGCCCACCAGCAAGAGAGATGACGTTCTTGTCAGAGGCCGCTGCGAGAATTTCACGAATATAAGAAGATTGAATCTGTTGCAGCGATTGAGCGATTTCCATGTGTATACCTGTATTTTGAACGGACTATTATTATGAATTTTATAGTACAGAACATTGCTGAAATTGGTTTGTCCATTTATGCTTATGAATATGTCCATTTATGCTATTTCATTGTGAGCTCCAACTGTGAATCGCCAACATATTTCTCGAATCAATGATGTTCTTTTTCATATCCATAAAGATATTAGCCAAGAACTTGCTGCAAAAGACTTAGCTGAGGTTGCAGCGTATTCTGAGCAGCATTTTCATCGGATATTCAAACAAGTCGTGGGGGAGTCAATTCACCAATACATTCGTAGAACAAGAATGGAATATGCCGCCAATCAACTGATGTTTGATACCCGTTCTACTGTGTTAGATATTGCCAATAATTGCGGATTCAGTTCACTTTCTTCTTTTAGTCGAGCGTTCAAAACCACCTTTGAAATGTCTCCAGGCGAGTGGCGAAAGCATGATTTGCAAGTGTCGGATAAACCTTACCTAAAAGATCCAGAAGTCGCCGCAGGTTACCGCCGAGTGGCGGATAGAGTATTGTCTGAGCCAAAGATAAGCGAGACGCCAGAAAAGCTTGCCGCTTATGTGAGACATGAAGGGTATAACCGCTCAATACGGAATGCATGGTTAATTCTAAAGGCGTGGGCGAATGCAGAAGGGCGAGCGTTCTCTACGCAATTTGGTTTACATCATTCAAACCCAGCTTGGGTTGATTTAGATAAGTGTCGCTATGTGGCCTGTATCGAAATTGATAAGCCTTTAAATATCAGAGGAGTGGTTAATCAGATGGTGATTCCTGGTGGGTTACATGCGGTGTTTCGGCTTCATGGCGTCTACGGAGAATTGTTGCCCCAAATTAGCCAAGTGTTAGAGCACTGGCTACCTGCGTCTGGATTTAAATTAAGATCGACGCCTGCCTATGTCCATTACCACAAAAACCATTTTTTAAATGAAGAGGAAGCGTTTGAATTGGATTTCTTTTTACCTATTCGATTCTACTAATCTTCAGCGGGCTTAGAGTTTATCAGGGCGCATTGCCAGTGCAACCTTAGAGCTTGGTTGGCGATTGAGCTGTTGGTTAATAAACCATGCTGTTTTGACAATTTCTTTTAGGTCGATACCGGTATGGATGCCAAGTCCTTGGCAAAGATAAAGTACATCTTCCGTCGCAACGTTCCCGCTTGCTCCTTTCGCGTATGGGCAACCGCCTAAACCACCCACACTGCTGTCTATGGTACTGATCCCCATGGTTATTGCTTGATAGATATTGGCTAATGCTTGCCCCCATGTATCGTGGAAGTGTACGGCAACCTTATCGAATTCCATCTTCTTTTCGACATGTTCGAGCATTCTTGCAATCCGTAATGGCGTTCCTGTTCCTATTGTGTCGCCAAGTGAGATTTCATAGCAGCCAAGGTCTAGAAGCTCTTTCGCCACTGCAGCCACTTGAGCATTGGAGGTTTCGCCTTCATACGGGCAGTCCACTATACAAGATAGGTATCCTCTAACTGGAATGTTGCGCTCACGTGCTTGTTCGATAACCGGAACAAATCGTTCAATGCTCTGTGAAATGGAGCAATTGATGTTTTTTTTACAAAAGCTTTCGGACGCGGAAGTAAATATCGCGATTTGATTGACGTTGGATGCTAATGCTTTTTCAAAACCCTGTAAGTTGGGTGTAAGGGCTGAATAAATCAAACCAGATTGTCGAGTAATGCCTTTTAGAACTTGCTCTGAATCAGCCATTTGTGGCACCCATTTCGCAGAGACAAAAGCGCCAGCTTCAATGTGGTTGAGACCGGTTTTAGACAACCGATTAATTAATTCTATTTTGGTGTTAGTGGAGACGGTTTGTTCATTCTGGAGGCCGTCTCTTGCGCCCATTTCTACAATAGTGATGGCAGTTGGCAGCTTTGGCTTACTCATCTTTTGATTCCTTACCGTTATCGGAATCTAATTTGTTCTGGCTCGATGCTGCGTCAGTCACTTCATCCACAGGCTGAACCCAGTTCGGGGCTCTTCGTTCAAAATACGCAGCAAGACCTTCTTGCCCTTGTGGTGACACTCGAATATCTGCGATTAAGTCACTGGTGCATTGGATGAGAACGGCGTCGATACTGCTTTCATCACAACGTTTGCAAAGCTGTTTGGCTAGTGTTTGGGCTTTTGGGCTATTTGCCAATAAAGACTGGACCAGTAGCTGCGTTTGCAGATCAAGCGCCGAGGGTTCGACAACTAAATGAAGCAGCCCGAGCTGTTTTGCAGTAAGAGCGTCGATGCGTTCAGCCGTGAGCATGTAACGCCTCGCTTGCCTTACCCCAATGGCTCTGCATACATAAGGCCCGATGGTGGCAGGTATCAGCCCTAACTTTACTTCACTTAAACAAAGCTGGGCATCGTTGTTTGCAATGGCGATATCACAACAGCAAATTAGGCCCAGAGCTCCGCCGAAAGCACACCCTTGAACGACAGCGATACTAGGGTGGGGAAAGTTATCAAGGGTAGACATTAACTTCGCAAGTTGTTCTGCATCCCTTATATTTGCTGAATGGGGTTGAGCCGCCATAGACTGCATCCACTGTAAATCAGCCCCTGCAGAAAAGTGCTCTCCATTGGCTCGAAGTACTAAACACCGGACATTTGTGTTGGCAGACAACAACGAGAGTTGTTCGATCAAGTCATTGATCATCTGAGCATCAAACGCATTATTTTTTTCTGTTCGATTCAGTGTCAGAGTGGCAACGCCGAGGGAATTAACATCGCACAGCAGTGAATTTGAGTCAGGCAATGTCATGTTGGAGTTCTCCAGCTAACTTTGGCGGTGTGAACATTACATTCGGAAAATACCAAACTGGCTTTCCTGAATGGGCGCGCGCAAAGCGGCAATCAATGCATGTCCGACGACTTCTCGAGTATCTTTGGGGTCGATAATACCGTCGTCCCAAAGTCGAGCACTGGCGTAAAAAGGGTGGCCTTGAGTGTCGTACATATCGAGAATTGGCTGCTTAAAACGGTCTTCGTCTTGTTGAGACCAGTCTTCCCCTTGACGAGTTTTAATGTCTTTTTTCACTTGCGCGAGAACACCTGCCGCTTGTTCACCCCCCATGACTGAAATGCGGGCATTTGGCCACATCCACATCATGGTTGGATCGTAGGCTCGGCCGCACATACCGTAGTTCCCCGCGCCATAGGAGCCTCCAATAATCACGGTGAACTTAGGTACATCCGCACACGCGACCGCCATGACAAGTTTTGCTCCATGTTTGGCAATGCCTTCAGCTTCGTATTTTTCCCCGACCATAAATCCAGTGATATTTTGTAAGAACAAAAGCGGAATTTTGCGCTTAGCGCAGAGTTCGATGAAATGTGCTCCTTTCTGGGCGGATTCTGAAAAGAGAATGCCGTTGTTGCCAATGATTCCAATTGGGTGGCCAAATAAGTGGGCAAAACCACAAACTAGGGTTTGACCATAAACGGCTTTAAATTCGTCGAAGTCAGAATCATCAACCACACGAGCAATGACTTCTCGTACATCAAATAGATGGCGCAAGTCAGCATTGACGATGCCATAGATTTCTTCCGCTGAATAACGAGGAGGGTGGATGATATTAGGTGCAATCACATGCGGGGGAGGGTTGGTACTGACGACCGATTGGCGCGCAAGTTGTAAAGCATGTTGTTCATTTTGCGCGTAGTAATCGGCCACGCCGGACTTCTTGCAGTGAACATCTGCGCCTCCCAATTCTTCAGCTGTCACAACCTCCCCAGTGGCGGCTTGCACAAGCGGAGGGCCAGCTAAGAATATCGTGCCTTGTTGTTTGACGATGATCGAAACATCTGCCATGGCTGGGACGTACGCGCCTCCCGCAGTGCATAACCCCAACACCACAGCAATCTGAGGGATCCCTTTGGCCGACATTCTCGCTTGGTTGAAGAAGATTCGTCCGAAATGGTCTTTGTCGGGGAAGACTTCCGCTTGGTGCGGTAGATTCGCTCCTCCGGAGTCCACCAAGTAAATGCAAGGGAGCTGGCAGCGTTCAGCGATCTCTTGAGCTCGTAGGTGCTTTTTGACGGTCAGCGGGAAGTATGTTCCTCCTTTAACCGACGGATCATTGGCTATGATCATGCACTCCACGCCTTCGACTTGCCCAATGCCGGCGACGACTCCGGCGCAAGGGATGTTGTCTTCATATACACGCCACGCCGCAAATGCCCCGATTTCTAAAAAGTAGGAGTCATCGTCAAGAAGCTCGGAGATACGTTCTCTAACAGGAAGTTTCCCTTTTGCTCGCTGACGTTCCAAAGCTTTACTGCCACCACTTTGCTTGATCACTTCTAGATTTGAACGCAAATTATTGACCTGCTCAGTCATAATCCGTTGATTAGTGAGAAAGTGTGGATCATTTGGCTTAGCTTTGGTTTGTATAATCGCCATGTTAAATCCTTACTAGTTCGGGGCCGTCGGAAAGCTAGATAATTGAACTCAAAGTCGTCATGCTCATGCTTAACGGGATTCTTCAAATAATTCTCGACCAATTAGCATTCGACGTATTTCAGATGTGCCAGCCCCAATTTCATAGAGTTTGGCGTCACGAAGCAGTCGACCTGCGGGAAACTCGTTGATATATCCGTTACCACCTAATAGTTGTATAGCGTCTAGCGCTAGCTGAGTTGCCAGTTCAGCCGCATACAAAATGACACCTGCCGCGTCCTTACGGGTGCTCTCTCCACGGTCGCAGGCAGCGGCAACCGTATAAACATAGGCACGTGCGGCATTGGTTCTGGTGTACATATCAGCGATTTTCGCTTGCACGAGCTGGAATTCGCCGATGGATTTTCCGAATTGCTTACGATCATGAACATAAGGCACCACAAGGTCTAAACAGGCTTGCATGATGCCAAGTGGGCCTGCGGCCAGTACGACTCGTTCGTAATCTAGGCCACTCATCAGCACTTTCACGCCTTGATTAATCTCACCGAGCACGTTCTCGACAGGGACTTTGCAGTTATCAAAGACAAGTTCGCAGGTGTTGGATCCTCGCATTCCCAACTTGTCGAGCTTTTGCGCATGTTGAAAACCTTCAAAGCCAGATTCAATGATAAACGCGCTGATCCCATGGGACTTTTCATTGGGGGAGGTTTTCGCATAAACCACAAGGGTATGGGCATCAGGGCCGTTGGTGATCCACATTTTTGTGCCATTAAGTAGGTAGTGATCACCTTTGAGTTCAGCTTTTAGCTGCATGCTGACGACATCGGAACCAGCATTCGGCTCGCTCATGGCAAGCGCACCGATGTGGCTACCGTCTATGAGTTTCGGCAGGTATTTAGCCCTTTGTTCAGGCGTACCATTTCTAAATATTTGATTGACGCAAAGGTTGGAGTGCGCGCCGTAACTGAGTGCGACAGACGCTGACGCTCGGCTGATTTCTTCCATCGCAATCACGTGGGCTAAGTAGCCCATGTTTGCGCCGCTGTATTTTTCGCTAACCGTTACGCCAAGTAATCCCATTTCTCCCAAAAGCGGCCACAAGTGGTTCGGAAACTGGTTATCTCGGTCGATATCGGATGCGATAGGTGCAATGTGCTCGCTTGCAAAGGCGTTGACTTGCTCTCGAAGCATGGTGATGGTTTCATCATGTCCAAAGTTAAGCGGGATATAATCATTTTTCATGCTATCTCCTTATCACTCTCACTCAACATGAGTTATTCCGCTTGGGAACGTTTCAGTGCCTGGTTACAACGTTCACGGGCAGTATTGAGTTCAAGCATTACAACGTTAATGTCGTCGAGCTGCCTTTGGAGGGTAAGCTGCTTTTCATCGATAATTTTGAGCATTTTATGCAGTTGAATATCGCTTTGGTTCGTGTCGTAAAGCTCAAATAAATCTCGTATTTCGGCGAGTGAAAAGCCCAGTCTTTTTCCTCTTAAAATAAGCTTTAAGCGAATTTTGTCGCGCCGTTGATAAACCCGAATATTCCCTTGGCGATCTGGGTGTATTAACCCCATGTCCTCGTAAAAGCGAATGCTTCGAGTGGTAATGTCGAACTCTTTTGCAAGTTCACTGATTTTGAACGTATCCATCAATGATGTCCTCTGACGCCATGTTGCGGAGGAAAACACAAAATCGGATGACCTAATGAAGGGCGTTAGAACTGTCCATTAAGTTTGACATGTTGCGATTTTGTTTCTTTACGTTTACGTAAATGTTAGTGCTATGCTTACGTAAACGTCAAGAAACAGCAGAGCAAAAAACAGACAGCTTTTTATCGTGGTGAAGTAAGGTATTGATGTTAGGAGTACTGCGAAAGGTGACGTTCAAACAGCAAGTAACACGGTGCGAGAGAGGGCAAGATAATGGGATCAACCATTTGGATAGTGTCAGCAAAGCGAACCCCGCTTGGTAGTTTTCAAGGTATGTTGAAGGACTACTCTGCGCCGGAACTTGGACAAATTGCGATTCAGTCTGCAGTGTCGGAATCGAAAGTGAACCCTGAGCATATCGATGAAGTCTTCATGGGCTGTGTGCTAACGGCAGGCTGTGGTCAAGCACCGGCAAGGCAAGCCGCATTGGGGGCGAAGTTACCGCATTCGGTGATGTGCACAACCATCAATAAAGTATGTGGCTCTGGGATGAAATCGGTCATGTTGGCGCACGATCTTATTTTATCTGGCTCCATTCAGTGTGCGGTTGCTGGGGGAATGGAAAGCATGACTAACGCCCCTTATCTGCTGACAGAGTCGCGTAAGGGAATGCGTTTAGGTCATAAATCGACTTATGACCATATGTTTTTAGATGGCTTACAAGATGCCTATGAAGGCGAGTTAATGGGGGTCTATGCGCAGAGTGTGGCAGATCTGTTGAAGTTTACTCGTATCAGTATGGATGAGTGGGCTTGTATGTCGGCGCAGCGGGCACTTGAAGCACAGAGCCGAAATCTATTCGCTGATGAAATGGTATCCATTGAAAGTAAGTCAAAGTCCAATCAAACGCTCGATTTTGATGAGCATCCGCAAGAAATTAATTTTGAAAAAATCCCTAAACTTCGTCCTGCTTTTTCTAAGGATGGAAGTGTAACCGCTGCCAATTCTAGCTCCATTTCTGATGGCGCAGCAGCGTTGGTACTTATGGATGGCGATCTCGCTAAGCAACAAGGATTATCGCCACTCGCTGTGATTAAAGGTCACGCAACACATGCCCGAGAACCTTCCGAATTTACTCTTGCTCCCGTATTTGCAATTGAGAAGTTACTTTCAAAGCTCGATTGGTCGGTGGATGAAGTGGATCTGTGGGAAATTAATGAAGCGTTTGCCGTTGTTACGCAAATAGTAGTTCAGCAGCTAGGGCTAGATCGAGAAAAAGTGAACATCAAAGGAGGCGCTTGTGCACTTGGTCATCCGATTGGGGCAAGCGGCGCAAGGATCCTAGTGACGTTAATTCATAGCTTAAAGCAGCTACAAGGTGCCAACGATAACCAACATAAAAAGGTGATGCGTGGAGTCGCATCGCTGTGTATCGGTGGGGGAGAGGCCACAGCGATTGGCGTGGAGATCCCTTTGTAGGACGATAATCGATAGTAGAAATTAAACCCTTGGCCCATTCGGTGCGGTGATAAGTGGTGGGCAATAACAATAAGGAAGAAACACGATGAAGTCTGTACCCTTATTTATTGGTGGTGAGTTTCGTCAATCAAAGGCTCAAGAGTGGGTAGATGTTACTAACCCCGCGACTAACGATGTCATTGCAAGCTTACCCTGCGCAACGGTTCAAGAAATGGAAGAAGCTATTCAGAGTGCAGCAGACACGTTCAATACCTGGAAAAAGGTCGCAGTACCAGAGCGTGCAAGGCTCATGTTGCGTTACCAATATCTTTTGAAAGAACATCATGATGATTTAGCCGCGTTATTGTCTCACGAAACGGGCAAAACATTGGCTGATGCCAAAGGAGATGTTTGGCGAGGCATTGAAGTGGTGGAGCAAGCGGCAAATATTGCGAGTAACATGATGGGGGAAATGGTTGAGAATGTCGCCAGTGACATTGATACCTATTCCATTGTTCAACCGCTAGGCGTTTGTTGTGGTATTACTCCTTTCAATTTCCCCGCGATGATCCCCTTATGGATGTTTCCTATCGCAATCGCAAGCGGTAATACTTTTGTTCTAAAACCTTCAGAGCAAGTCCCGCTCACCTCAATCCGAATGGCTGAACTGTTTGAGCAAGCTGGCGCGCCAAAAGGCGTATTGCAAATTGTGCATGGTCGTAAGCCGCAAGTGGACTTCTTACTCGAACACCCGCAGATCCAAACTATTTCTTTTGTGGGCTCTGTACCGGTTGCTCAATACATTTACCAAAAAGGGACACAACACTTTAAACGCGTTCAGGCATTTGCTGGCGCTAAAAATCACATGGTCATCATGCCTGATGCAAATAAAGATCAGGTGGTCAGTAACTTGGTTGGTGCATCTGTTGGCGCTGCCGGCCAGCGTTGTATGGCCATTTCAGTCGCTGTTTTTGTGGGAGGCACTAAGCAATGGATTCCAGCGTTAAAAGAGGAAATGGCCAAAGTTCACCCGGGGGCATGGGATGATGAAAAAGCAGGCTATGGCCCGCTCATCAGCGCACAAGCTAAAACGCGAGTACTGAAACTCATCGAAGAAGGTAAAGCACAGGGCGCAGTATGTGAGTTAGACGGGAGCCAATGTTCAGTAGAAGGGTTCCCGGATGGTAACTGGGTCGGCCCTACGCTGTTTAGTGGGGTGACAACAGACATGTCTATCTATCAACAGGAAATCTTTGGCCCGGTTTTGGTCTGTATGGAAGTCGAGTCACTTGATGAGGCGATAGTCCTAATTAATGCCAACCCTTATGGTAATGGTACCTCCATATTTACTGCTAACGGCGCTGCGGCACGTAAGTATCAAAATGAAATTCAAGTGGGGCAAGTGGGGATTAATGTCCCCATTCCAGTGCCTCTTCCTTTCTTTTCATTTACGGGTTGGCGGGGCAGTTTTTATGGTGACTTGCATGCTTACGGTAAACAGGCCGTCCGTTTTTATACTGAGACGAAAACTGTTACCTCTCGTTGGTTTGATGATGACATTCCGACAGGGCCAAACCTAACAATCCAATTAAAGTAGCGTGATTGCCGGGAGCGATGTATGGACTTTGAATTGAATGAAGAACAACGGGCGTTTGCTGAAACGGCTTATCAGTTTGCCTTAGATAAACTCAGCCCCATGGCATCGGAATGGGATGAAAAGCAAATTTTTCCCAAGCAAGTGCTAAAGGAAGCGGGTGAACTGGGTTTTTTAAGCCTTTATACCCCTGAAGACCAAGGCGGGCTTGAACTGAGTAGGCTCGACTCTTCGATTATTTTTGAACGGCTTGCGATGGGCTGTACGTCAACCACCGCTTTTATGACGATTCATAATATGGTGAGTTGGATGATTGCAAGTTTTGCCACGGAGCAAGCTAAGGCGGTTTACTGCGACAAACTCATTTCAGGGGAATGGCTCGGCTCTTATTGCTTAACTGAACCGAATGCTGGGTCCGATGCGGCTTCACTGACTACTACAGCAACAAAAAGTGGAGACAATTACATTCTTAACGGTGGAAAAACTTTTATCTCTGGCGCTGGGGAGACCGATGTGCTCGTAGTCATGGCTCGCTCAGGGGAGGAAAAAGGGGCGAAAGGCATCTCTGCTTTCGTGGTGCCTGCTCAATCGGAAGGCATCAGCTATGGGCGTAAAGAGCCCAAAATGGGGTGGAATAGTCAACCAACAAGGGCGATCACCTTTGAAAACGTCTCCATACCTGCCGATCACCTTTTAGGTAACGAAGGGCAAGGGTTTGTTTTTGCGATGAAAGGGTTAGATGGAGGAAGGATCAATATTGCGACTTGCTCTATCGGCACGGCTCAGCAAGCTTTGAATCAGGCAACTCAGTACATGCAAGAGCGAAAGCAATTTGGTAAAAGCCTCGACCAGTTTCAAGGGCTGCAATTCAAACTTGCTGATATGGCAACAGAGCTTGTCGCGGCAAGGCAGTTAGTTCGCTATGCCGCAAGCAAATTGGATAATCATGATCCTGAAGCAACGGCATACTGTGCGATGGCAAAACGATTCGCTACCGATGTCGGCTTTCGCGTCTGCGACCAAGCTCTTCAGCTTTATGGGGGCTATGGTTATATCAAAGAGTACCCAATGGAGCGTTATTTTCGAGATGTTCGGGTGCATCAGATCTTGGAAGGAACCAATGAAATTATGCGCTTAATTATTGCGAGGCGCTTACTCGCGGATGGAGCATCTATATTGTAGATAAGAGCATTTAATCATTAGTGGGTTTAGGAAAGCTTGTCGCCACCAAACATTGGCGAGAAATTGAGGTGAAGATTTATGTCTGCACAAACAGAAAGCAACGAACAGTCGAATATTCAGGTAGAGATTCGAGGCCATACTGCAATCGTCATGATGAATAACCCTCCCGCCAATACGTGGACGGAGCGCAGCCTAAATGAACTAAAACAAACGGTTCTATCCTTAAATGAAAATCGTAATGTCTATGCTTTGGTCATTACTGGACAGGGAGAAAAGTTCTTCTCGGCGGGGGCTGACCTAAACCTATTTGCGGATGGCGATAAAACGGTGGCGTTCGATATGGCGCGGGCTTTTTCTGAGGCGTTTGAGACATTGTCATCATTTCGTGGAGTGTCGATAGCAGCAATCAATGGTTACGCGATGGGCGGAGGGCTAGAGGTCGCATTGGCCTGTGATATTCGAATCGCGGAAGAGCAGGCGGTCATGGCTTTGCCTGAAGCGAAAGTCGGTTTATTACCTTGTGCTGGTGGCACGCAAAATCTCACCGCTCTGGTCGGGGAAGGTTGGGCGAAGCGAATAATTTTGTGTGGTGAGCAAGTGAAACCAGAACTGGGATTGCAGATACGTTTGATAGAAGAAGTGGTACCCAAAGAGCAGGCATTACCGACGGCGATTCGTTTAGCTGATTCGGTTGGAAACCAATCTCCCTCTTCAGTGACGGCGTGTAAATCACTCATTCAGAACACACGAAGTTCAACATTGAACCAAGGGCTTATCAAAGAACGAGAGCTGTTTGTAAAGTTATTTGATACTCAAGACCAGACAGAAGGTGTCAATGCATTTTTGCAAAAACGCACGCCAAATTGGAAGAATAAATAGTGAACGTGGGGGAAGCATGCCGTCGTGAGGCTAGGGAAATAGTCTGGCGAATCTTGGCACTGTTTTAACCGACACGAATCACTAATGTAAGGAACATGTGGGGGAGATATGGCAGGGAAAGTCACATTTGAGCAGCTCAGTTGCAATGACGAACACCATCAAATTGGTGTTGCGACTCTAGATAACCCCGATTCATTGAATGCTCTGACGTTTGAAATGTTGATTCAGTTGAATCAACAGTTACTTGATTGGCAAGAAAACGATCAGATTGTGTGCGTGATGCTAAAAGGCAACAGTGAGAAAGCATTTTGCGCCGGTGGTGATGTTCGCACTATGCACCAGATGATGAGTGAGAAATCAAAAAAAGAAGCACAAGATTTCTGCACGACTTACTTTACCTTGGAATATCAGTGCGACTACCTTATCCATACTTATCCCAAACCGGTCATCGCTTGGGGACAAGGCATTATCATGGGCGGTGGCATGGGGTTATTTATGGGAGCAAGCCATAAAGTAGTCACACCCAAGTCTCGCCTAGCGATGCCGGAAGTGAGCATCGGCCTTTTTCCTGATGTCGGAGGTACCTGGTTTCTTAATCGATTGGAGTCGGGAGTCGGCTTATTCCTTGGTTTGACCGGAACCATGGTTAACGCCAACGACGTGTTAGAACTTCACTTAGCCGATTATCTATTACTTGAAGACCATCAAGAGATACTCCTAACTTTACTTCGTTCAACCCAGTGGTTTAGTGCAAACGATCATTATTCGGTCATTAACGAGCTACTTGAGGGGTTAACGCAAGAGGCGCAACCTCATAAACCGGCTGCCCAAATGTTCACTTACCTTCCGAGAATCGAATTCGCGTGTCGGGGTCCCGACCTTGCCAATATTTGGCAAGGTATTCTTGATATCCAGCCTAGCGATCCATTAAGTAACGAAGGTAAGTGGCTAGAAAATGCGCAGAAATCTATGCTCGCGGGTAGCCCAATTACCGCCCATATCGTTTATCGCCAAATTAAGCAGTATCACGACCTATCGCTAGCGGATTGCTTCAAGTTAGAACTCGGTTTGGCGGTAAGGAGTGGCTTATTGGGAGAGTTTCAAGAAGGGGTGCGTGCTCGGTTGATTGATAAATGCGGAGAGCCGAATTGGAAATTTGAAAGCATATACGATGTGGACTCCAAAGTGATTGATACTTTGTTTAGTCCTTTATGGCCAGCCGATAAACATCCATTGGCTGAATTAGGAAAATATTAGCACTTTGATTGTACATTTACTGAACCTCAATTGAGGGAGGCATTTCATGAGTACCATAGCATTCATTGGACTGGGTAACATGGGTAGTCCTATGGCAGAGAACCTTTTGAAAGCTGGTTTTACTGTCCAAGTTTTCGATTTAAATGAATTGGCAGCGAGAAAATTAGAACCTCTAGGCGCTGTTATTTCTGACTCTGTCATTGATGTCGTAAAAGGCGCAACCACAGTGATAACCATGTTGCCTGCTGGGGCACATGTACGGTCAGTGTACTTAGGTAATCAAAGTGGGGGCGTGGGCTTACTCGACGTCGTTGACCCCAATACTTTCTTAATTGATTCTTCGACGATTGACCCCGAAACCGCCAAGTTGGTCGCGAAACAAGCCGATGAGAAAGGATTGTTGTTTGTCGATGCACCCGTGTCAGGCGGGGTTGCAGGAGCCAAAGCTGCGACGCTGACGTTTATTGTCGGTGGCACGACGGAAGCTTTCGCTAAGGCTCAAACGGTTCTAAAACACGTAGGCAAAAATGTGTTTCATGCTGGGAAAGCGGGTGATGGCCAAATGGCGAAAATCTGTAATAACTTGATGCTTGGGATATTAATGTCTGGGACTTGTGAGGCGCTAAATTTGGGCATCGACAATGGACTTAATCCAAAAGTTCTCTCTGACATTATGCTGCAAAGCTCTGGGCGAAATTGGGCTTTAGAACTGTATAACCCATGCCCTGGGGTGATGGAAAATGCGCCTGCGAGCAATCAATACCAACCGGGGTTTTTGAGTAAATTAATGCTCAAAGATCTTGGTTTAGGCATGGATGCGGCGAACCAAAGTCAGTCTTCTATTCCAATGGGGACATTAGCTCGAAACTTATACGCGTTTCACAATGCAAACGGAAATGAAGAGCTAGACTTCTCCAGTTTATTTGAATTCTATCGGCGGCAAATAAAGTCGTGACTTTTCGTTAGACCGTCTTGATAGCAAGTGTCAAATCCATACAGGAGATAGAGGTATGAACCTTAAAGAAAGCGTGATTGCGATAACAGGGTCGGGTCAGGGCTTAGGGCAAATGATGGCAATTACACTGGCGCAATCCGGAGCCGAATTAGCGCTGTTGGATGTGAATGAAGAAGCGCTACGTGAGACTCAAGCTCAGTGTCATATGTTAGGGACTAAGGCGCTCATTTATAAAGTGGATGTAACCAATGAGGCCGAAGTCGAGCAAGTATTCTCAGGCATAGTAGAAGATTTTGGACAACTGGATGGATTGATTAACAACGCTGGAATCTTGCGTGATGGATTACTGGTAAAAGCGAAAGATGGTGAAATAAGCAAGATGTCGCTCGAGCAATTCAATGCGGTGATTGATGTAAACCTGACGGGCACTTTTTTGTGTGGACGAGAAGCGGCCGCTAAAATGATCCAGACAGAACGCAAAGGGGTCATCATTAACATCTCAAGTGTCGCGAGAGCCGGCAATATGGGGCAATCGAATTATTCGGCATCAAAGGCCGCGGTTGCATCGTTGGCGACATGCTGGGCGAAAGAATTGGCTCGTTATGGGATTCGAGCGGCAGCGATTGCTCCTGGAATCGTACAAACTGCTATGGCTGCAAGCCTAAAACCGGAAGCCATTGAAAGATTAAATAAGATGGTGCCAGTAGGCCGAATTGGGGAAACGAGTGAAATCGCTCATGCGGCTAAATACATCTTCGAGAACGATTATTTCACCGGAAGAGTGTTAGAAGTTGATGGCGGAATGAGGATGTAGCAAGCATGTTCTCTAGTAGCGAGTATGTTGATAGCAAGTCGTACGCAACTGTTTTGCCATACTACTCGGCGTCTAGCTAACTTCTATAAAGACAGTTTAAGGCTGCAGATCATAGAGGCACCAATTGAACTGAATAATGTGCCTTTTTATATGATGTGGCATAAATCAGACAGTGATTCTGCCCGCCACCAGTGGTTACGAGAGAGGGTTAGGTTAGCGGTGAGAAGCCTTTAGCCAAAAAGCAGAACTGACTAAGCCAGCTCTGATGGGAAGTGATTCGTCAATATACAAATCAAATTATAGAGGCGAATTAAGTGCTAACTTGACCACAAATTCATCGAGCAGGGTTCTAGGTGTTGGCTGAGTTCTCCGTAGTTTGGTACAGGAGTTGTCGTTTGAGAACTGTCATCCGAATTGGCATCAATCAGTTTCACGCGCTGAGTTGTTGATGTGTTCGTGTCAAACTCTAGCCATTGGTGACCGAGTGTATTGGCGTTAATGAAGTGGTAGCAAAGATTACGGTGGTCATTCACACTCGTCCACAGGGTATTTGCTGACGGGATAGCGTCTTCCGAGGGATGTCGCTCAAGGTGCACACCTAGTGGAGTTGCACAGCTAGCCATCAATGAGCGAGTCTGCGCTAACACTTCATCAGTATCAGATTTGGGTTTAGCAAATAAATAAAAGTAGTTAGCACGAGCAAATCGTTGATGGGTTGCTGTACCTCCTGGTACATCGTAAACAGATAATCCGGCAAAGTGTTGAGGATCTTGCCACTTTTTAAGCCAAGGCTGTAAGAGCAACTGCTGCACCTCGAATCGAGGAGTTACCGTGGCCACATGATAATCTGGGCTTTCATTCACGATGAACTTACCACACCTCAATTCAATGATGGCAGAGTTTCCCGAAGAGTCGGACAAAGTGAGGTGGAGTTTAACTTTGTGTCCATCATTCTTTCCGTCGGGTACTTCACCGCTTTTGATGAACAAATTGTCTGGATTTGAACGGAAATAGTCGGCTGCACTTCTTACAGAATCAAACTTGTCGAGCACAAATTGAACCCAACGATTAGAACTGAGCAACGACGATCCTTCTGGTGCTTTCAATGTGTCATTGAAAGCTTGCATGTCGGTTTTGATGATATCGATGACGTCTTTGGGCGTAGAATCACTTTCAGTCAGCAGGCGACTTGCATCTTCAAAATGCGCGAGTAAATCTTCTAATCCGTTTACCACTAAGCCTTTTTCATTGATGCCATCAATGGTCGCAAAGTTTTGATTACCATTAGTAGTTGCCAGGGATGTCTTAGCGTCATCAACTAGGTAAGTACAGATGCTAGCGTAAGTTGCATTCCAGGTGATCGCTTCCTCATTTGAATCAGAGGGTAAGTCGAACCCTATGCGAAGCGCCTTGCTTGCGGGTTGGTGATACAAATAAGTGGTCAGAGGGTTATGCCAGTCGAAATTACGGCCTGTCATGGGAGTGTTGATATTTAAGCTATTGAATATGCGTGTACACATGATATGTAAATTCCTTTTGTCTCACAAATATTTAACAATTAATTGATAATTACCACTGTAAAATTTCTCAAGCAAGAGAAAGCTGCTAAAGTGATTATAAATTTGGTAGGGATATCTATCGTTTAGCTACCGACTAGGTCTTGTGGAGAGGCGTTGATGAGTTGTGAAATTTTAGATTCGACGGATCGAATCAGAGCAACGGTTCTTAGTGCCGTGAGCTTTTTCTTTATGTTTATCGTATCAATGTTGGCGATATTCAACGTGGTTTACCATTCGCAGTATCTGTTCGCTGCACTTGAAATGCTGTTTGCATTGTTTTCTTTGTATGTATTTGTTCAATGCCGCCGAAATCGTTATTCGGTGAGAGTGGCTTATTGGTATTTGTTGTGTATCGCTTCTTTGATCTTGCTAGGAACCGCGTTATTGCCAATTACCGATATTCTGTTTTTGTGGGGGCTGTTTTACCCTACGATTACCTATCTATTGCTAGGCAAGCGGTTGGGGTTTCAAATGAGCCTTATCGTCTTTGTATTATTAGTTTCTGCAACGTGTTATCAGGTTTTGTTCTCTGGTGGTTTGCCGCTAGAGCCTGTACTTGTCAATCTGGTGACTTGCTTTCTCGGTATCTGGTGCGTGAGTCATTATTTCGAACTTAGCCGAGCTCAAGGGCATGAGTCATTGGCGAAATTGGCACTCACCGACTCATTAACCGGCTGTAATAATCGATTGGCGTTTAATCGGACATTTAATGACTATCGTGATGATTTTTTGCTGATGATCGATATCGATAACTTCAAATCAATAAACGACGAATATGGTCATGATGTGGGCGACCAAGCACTGAAGATGATCAGTGAACGGCTAAAAAATGAAGCGGCGAATCATAGAATTTTCAGGATCGGTGGCGAAGAGTTTTGCGTGTGGTTGACTGCATCAAACATGGATGATGCGCTCGGTAAAGCCAATGACTTACGCAGCCGGATAACTCAGTTCCCGCTAAATGCAGGCGGTGAAAAAGTGCATTTGTCGTTTAGCGGTGGTTTGGTTAAGAACCGCTTAGGTTTGACCGAAGATGAAGTGCTAAAACGTGCCGACACTTTGATGTATCAAGCGAAAGAGCAAGGGAAAGATCGAGTATTGCAATGCTCTGATTCAACAGACATACCGTCAGCATTAGCGGTCTAGTTACGCAGAAAATTAAGCCAACCGCTTGGGTGTCTCTCAGTCATTATGCCTTTCGAGTAAGAGCGCGGGTTACCCTGCGCTCTTACTGTACTATTTCGTTGCGTTGAACACGATATCACCTTGTAACACCGTCATTATCGTTTGCGCGTGAGGAATATCTTCCACTCGCAACTGAGTAATGTCTTTATCCAATATCGCAAAGTCTGCAGATTTTCCGACTTCGATAGAACCTGTGATGTTTTGGATGCCAAGGCTATAGGCTGCATTTATGGTGTAGGCATCGATAGACGATTCGATGTCGGGCAGGCCAGTTTTTCCCATAATGAGGCTATTGGCGATACCAACGAGAGGATTAATGTCGTGAACATTCCAGTCGCTGCTCAGAGTGACATTCGCCTCGGTATCAAAGATCACTTTCAGATTCATCATAGCCTTTGCACGCTTTGCTCCCACAAAGGCTTCTGCCCATTGGTGTTCATGATAGGCAACGTAATCTGAACCGACTTGAAAGTCAGCCGTTACATTAAGCGACTCAAAACGTTTGATATCTGCTCGGCTGACTAACTCGACGTGCGTTAATGTGTACGGTTTTTTAACTCCGTTTTTTCTTAGCCCCTCTATTGCATCAAGAGATTCGCGTACTGCGCCATCACCAATGGCGTGGATATGAGCGCTGTAGCCAAGCTTATTCAGTGCAGTTAACCAGTTTTCCATTTGTTCCGGTGGGATGTAGTTGATGCCATAGGGGGTATCGGGGATGTAGGTGGTTAGGTAAGGGGCGAGCGTCTTCGCAGTGCCGTTCACGAAGATGCCATCACTATACATTTTCACTTGATCGACAATAAGAAGTTCGGAATTATCCCGAGTATGAATTTTTTCTAAATACCTAAGTTGTGGTTCCATAGCGTCGGTAGGGTATATCCACGGGCGAAGCGACACTCGAGCGGTTAACTCTTCCAGCTTCTCAGCTTCTTGCCACACTTCGTACCAACCGCGCTTCCAGTATAGGCGGCCATCACCAATCGTAGTGATGCCGTGTTTAGCCGCTTGTTCAAGGCCGATCATTAATCCGTCGTAGCTGGCGTTGAATTTATCTTTGGTGCTATTCCATGCCATTTCCATTAATAGATCGCCGGCATTGTCCAACAAAATCCCGTTAAGTTCACCGGTCTCAGCGTCTTTGAGTATTCTTCCCCCTTGGGGTTCTGGTGTGTTCTTTGTGATGCCCGCTTGCTCAAGAGCAACAGAGTTGACCCACATAGAATGAGAGGTTTGCTCCATGATGATCACGGGTTGCTCTGGAAAAACAGCGTCTATCACTTCTAGTGGCGTGGAGCGGTTATTTTCATCAAGTAGCGCTTCGATTGTGAAACCGTATCCCATGACCCACTGGTTGCTGCTTCCGCTTTGGCGGCATGCCTTTAAATATGGAATCTGATCATCAAGGGACGCCCCCAAATTCAGTTCGCAATTGCCACCCACTTCTGATGCGGCTTCGAATACGTGATTATGGTTGTCGATGAACCCTGGAAGTAGGAATGCAGATTCTAAATCTACGAGTTGAGTTGACGCACCTTGAAACGGTTTTGCGTTACTTGAGCTACCAATGAATATGATTTTTCCATCGTTAACGGCGATGGTGTCTGCGTTGATGTGATTATAAATAGAAGCATTAGTGAAAATGACATCCGCACTTTGGTTGGCGAAAAGTGATGGGCTGATGAGCGTACTTGTGAGTAATGCAAGAGAATAAACAGGTTTCATTGAATAGTCCTTTATGCCCCTTATGGTTATGAGTATAGGGGGAGTCTTTTTGTTTTATAAAATTCTACCGCAGTGCATGGAAGCATGAGAAACAGTCGCTGTCAGAACTTATGGTTAGAACACACTTAGGTCAATGTGCGTGCATACACTTATATCGACTTATCGGTTGTTCATAACCAAAGGTTCTAATGAAAGCTTGTTACTCGGGTTTTAACTGACAGATATGCCCCGATATTCAATAAGGTAAGTCGATTAAGGAAAGCGATTTTCTAACCGATAACCACCGCATAAAAATAAGGAAACAAGATGGCAAACGAATACACACCACCTGCAGTTTGGACCATGGATAACGAAAATGGCGGAGAATGGGCGAGTATCAATAGACCGGATTCTGGAGCTAGGCATCAAAAAGAATTACCGGTTGGATCTCATCCTTTACAGTTACACTCGCTTGCAACACCGAATGGCCAAAAAGTGACGATCATGCTTGAAGAGTTATTGGCTCTAGGCGTTAAAGAGGCAGAATACGACGCGTACTTGATCAACATAGGTGAAGGCGATCAGTTCTCTTCTGGCTTTGTTGATGTAAACCCTAACTCGAAAATCCCAGCTTTGGTCGACCGTTCAGGGGAAGAGCCTATTAACGTTTTTGAGTCGGGCGGCATTTTACTGTACTTAGCAGAAAAATTTGGGCACTTCTTGCCAACAGACTTAAAGGCTAAAACAGAAGTCATGAACTGGTTATTTTGGTTACAAGGTTCGGCTCCATATTTAGGAGGAGGTTTTGGCCATTTTTACGCGTATGCACCAGAAAAATTCGAGTACCCAATTAACCGCTTTACTATGGAAGCAAAGCGCCAACTCGATGTGTTAGATAAGCAACTTGCTAACAATAAATTTATTGCAGGCGATGAATACAGCATTGCGGATATCGCCATTTGGCCATGGTATGGCAATTTGGTTCTTGGTGCCGTCTATAACGCCGCTGAGTTTTTAGATGTCGATAGTTATGTGAACCTTAAACGTTGGGCTGAAGATATTTCGCAAAGAGAGGCAGTCCAGAGAGGCAGAGTAGTCAACCGTTCTTGGGGTGAAGAATGGGAGCAAGTTCCTGAGCGTCATTCGGCTGAAGACATTGATAAAGTATTGAAGCTGCGTCCTTAATTTGAAAGGTATGGCTATTGGTTAAAGCCGTAGACTGATGAACGAAAGAGTTGGATTTATCCAACTCTTTTTTATCGCGCCTTTCAACATGCGTTGTGAGTGAAAATGCGCAATCCAATCATTATGAATACTTACTCGTGGCATTTGATTGATTTTAATGGCACTTTATCTGACAGCGTTGAAGTTGTTTAATTTCATAACCTAGAAAGGAGATTTGAAGATGGGTAGCCAAAAGAACGATAAAGTGTTTCTAGCCTTAGAGTGGATTCAACAGATTCTGGAGTCCCATCAAGTCCCTTATCAAATCGTGGGTGGTTTAGCTGTGAGGATGCACGGTGGAAGCCGAGAAGTCGCGGATATTGACCTTTATATTCCCAAAACGGAAGTTAACAAAATTTGGTCCGAGGTTAGCGGCTTTATCTCAAAGCCTTTGAAACACTATGTGGAAGAGGGCTGGGATTTGGAGTATTTCCAACTCATCTATCAATCTCAAAAGATCGAGATTGGCCTATCCCCGGGCAGTAAAATTTATAGTAGTGCGACTGAGGAATGGGTTGAGTTAAGTATTGATTATAGTTGCTCAGTGCATCGCCAATACGCCAACCTTACACTTCCAACTATGCCAACCAACGCGTTGATTGAATATAAGCGCGTTCTGGGACGAGAGGTCGACCTGATTGATATAAGTGACCTAACTAGAGCCTGAACTTAGGGATACCCTCAATCGAAATCATAGAAAAAGAAGGTTTATATGTCTGAACATGCGGAGATTTGGCGTCAATACTATGAAAAGTCACTGACGCGAAAACACAATCCCAGAACAGAATTCGCGGTAAAGCTGAATGATTCGAATATTAGTATTGCGGTTGATTGCGGCTGCGGGACCGGGGCCGACATCGCCTATTTAGCACAAGCTGGCTATCAAGTGATTGGGTTCGACCTTAATCAAGATTCGGTTGAAATTTGCCAAGCACGTTTTGCATGTAATTCGCTGGTGGATATTGAGTGTGCGTCCTTTGATAATTTTACTTTTCCGCGTTCTGGAGTGATCACAGCGAACTCTAGTTTGTTTTTCGCAACCCCGAAAACTTTTCATCAAATGTGGAAAAGGCTCACTGACAGCCTAGAAATTGGCGGGGTTTTCGCAGGTGATTTTATGGGAGTGAAAGATACCTGGGCGCAGGGATATAGGAGTGACATTACCCCGTTTACAGAAGCTCAAGTATTGGCATTGTTTTCGGAGTTTGACGTTGTTCGTTTTAGAGAGCTAGACGAAGATGGAATGACAGCGATTGGAAAGGAGAAGCACTGGCATGTATTTTCGGTCGTCGCCATTAAGCGCACACCCTCAAAAACTGAGCGTTAATCAGCGGTTGGTAAATATGAATGCTTACAGCTATCTTAAAACTATGTTCATTATTAAAGGATTAGCTAATGAAAAAATCATTCACCATGGCGGCGGTTTCGTGCCTGCTTTTTATTTCGGGAATGACGATGGCAGAAAAACCTGCATGGGCGGGTAAAGGTAAGCCAGATCTCGAACAAGTTAAGTCTCATGCTGAAGCGAAAAAGCTAGAAAGTGATATTGAAGAGCGCTCAGATGAACTGGACGCTTTGATCGAAGATAAGAAGAAGCAGGCGAAAAAAAAGAAAGGAAAGAAAGACAAATCCAAATTAAATGAGGAACTGGAATCGTTAGAAAAAGAGAAGCGAGATCTGGAAGAAAGTAAAAAAGCGTTGGACGAAAAGCTAAAAGGCCTCGAAAAGCAGAAACAAAAGAAAGCGACTCAAGAGCGAAAAGAGTCAGGTAAAGGTTCCGAAACCGGACAAGAACAGCGAGATGAAAATAGCAAAAAATGGTGGAAATTCTGGGAGTAGGGCGCTAGCTAGGCGAGTTTTAGGCCAAAACAATCAAATTTAGCTCTGCCCACGAACTGCTGGAAAGCATGTTCCGTGGGCAATGGTTACTTCTTGTTCCAACGGTATTCCATCTGTGTTGCTGTTAGGTTGGCGATATCTTCCGAAGCCAATTCTGATACCAGATACAAACTCATATCGATACCCGCAGAAATGCCCCCAGAGGTCACGACACTACCATCTTTTATCCAACGCCTTTCAGCCTCAACGGTGAGTTTTGGGTAGTTCTTTTGTAGTTCTGGAATATCTTCCCAATGCGTTGTGACCGTAAGTCCATCCAGTATTCCTGTTTCTGCGAGAATAAAGGCACCTGTACAAACTGATGCTGTCAGTTGTACGAGGTGTGTTTGCTGCTGAACCCAATTTATAACGCTTGTATTTGTGATTTCCTGATTATGAAGCCCGCCAACAATAATCACTACGTCAAGATCTGGGTGCGTGTTAATGCAGAAATGCGGGATAACTTGGAAGCCGCCTCGTGCGGTGATTGGAGCGAGTGTTTCTCCAATAAGAGACACATTCCAATGTTTCTCGGATAGTCGCTTTGCGGTGCTGAACACCTCGAACGGGCCAGAAAAATCCAGAACTTCTGCGTCATCATAAATATAGATACCTATGTTCATAGCTGTTCCTCTCGCCATAGCGCTGCTTGTTGGAGCGCTTGTTGTAGGAGCGGCCAGTTCAATAGGCTTTGTTGGTATTCACCGGCTTGCTCTGAAAATTGAATGCCATAGTGGTCAATCCTGTAAGCTAAAATGGCATAGAAGGCGTCAACCATACTCGCGTTATCAAACATGAACTTTCCCTTTGCTGAACCAAAAATACTTTCGACGCGCTTGAGTTCTTGTTTCAGCTCGTCAGTCACTAAGGTGACGGAGTTAACTTTATCTAACGTAAATGGGCATTGGCTTCTAATGTGCATAAAGCCGGAGTGCATTTCAGCACACAAGCTGCGAGCAAGCGTTCTTTGATCCAAAGAGTCTGGAAAGAGACGTTGTGCACTTACTTCATTCAAATATTCACAAATCGCAAAAGAATCGTGAATCACCCCATTAGGCGTCAATAATGCGGGAACTAAGCCGGTAGGGGAGTACTGAAGTATGTCTTTCTTATAATTTTCCTTAGCTAAATCAATGATGTGTACAGATACTGATATTTCCGCCAAATGAGCGCAAATCCAAGCACGTAGTGACCACGTTGAATCAGTACCGACGACTAATGTGAAAGTATCTTCCTCAGCGGAATGTGCGCTTAAGGCGTTGTTTTGAGCCATAACAGATCCTTGTTTGTTTGATGAAAATCTATTGTGATGTCTTGATGGTTATTTGACCATTGGCGCAAAGGTCAATATTCGATAATATCGAGCCAGTTAGTGGTCAAAGATAAGGAATTCAGATGACTAAAGTCGCCATTTTAGCGCACCGTCATGTGGCGCTGTTTGAGCTTGCATGTGCTGCAGAACTGTTTGCGCTACCCCGACCAGAATTTTCCAACTGGTATCATGCTGAAGTCGTCAACCTAGAAGATTGTGCCATGGAATGTACTGGAAACGTCACGCTTCAGTCTCGATATACCGAATCGCTGCAAGATTATGACTTACTTGTTATTCCTAGTTGGCCGACAGACGATTACCCGGTTCCACATTTGATTCGAGAGCAGATTGAACAATTTGCCCAATCGGATAAACGAGTCATATCCTTTTGTTCAGGCGCTTTTTTATTAGCGGAGTTGGGCTTACTTGATGGCAGAAAAGCCACTACTCACTGGCGTTATGAAAAGGAATTTCGACAAAGATTTCCTCATGTAGAGTATGAGCCAAATGTCTTGTATGTATTTGATGGAAAAATAGGTTGTTCTGCTGGAAGTGCCGCAGGCCTAGATTTAGGCCTGGCGGTGATACGAGGTGATTATGGGTATCAGATAGCCAACCAAGTGGCTAAGCGTTTGGTTATCTCAGCGCATCGTTCGGGAGGTCAATCCCAGTTCGTAGAATCGCCAATTTTGGAAGTCCCGAACCAGTTCTCTGATGCGTTGGAATGGGCGCAAAAGAACCTAACTCAAGCGATTCAAATTGATGAGTTGGCCTGCAAAGCCAATATGTCGAGAAGGACATTTGATAGAAAGTTTCGGGCGAGCTTTAACTTATCTCCCAAGGAATGGTTGATTAGACAGCGCATCGAACGAGCGAAAGGGCTACTCGAAACTCGCTCTCATCATATGGAGCAATTGGCTTCTATGGCAGGGTTTGATAACGCGATCACCATGCGTCATCATTTTCGCAGACTTGTCGGTGTTTCCCCCAAGCGTTATCGCCAGCAGTTTAGTGTGGGTAACAGTGAATAAAGCCCAACCAAAGGAAGGTTAGGCTTTGAGTGATGCTTATTGGAAAGCAATCACGGGAGAAAATGGTGCTCGAAGTCTAGTCTAACGTTAACGTCACGCCAGAGTAGGCAGTATAGCCTTTTAACATCACATGATAGGTGGTGCTTGGTTGAGCATAAACCGAGCACTGCTCGTTATTGCCACTGACATAGGGACGACAATCCCATGAGCTGGTTGATGGCTTGCTGCCAGCCTTGACATACAAGTCCGCATCACCAGAGCCTGATGAAATCGATACCTTCACATTGGACGCTGATGCGACGGTAAACGTATAGAAATCTTCAGTATCTCTGTTGCCACTCAGTCCGATAATTGGTGTCCCTTTTTGCAGCACGTTTCCATCGGTTGGCGGTGTTCCCTCACAAGATGCATCGACACCAACGCTAGCAAACGCGTCGACAACATCATCTAGGTTGTAATTGAGATCGGCTGCAGCTTTCGCTACACCACAAGCTCCCGCATCAAAGGTACTGTTTGCCGTCCAATACAGTTGGTTAGCGACGGTAAAGATCTCGAACCCTTTACGCACCGTCCAATTCGGCTTGTTCGCCAATAAGTAATACGCGCGGTTATACACTCCACTGGAGTAGTGAACGTTTAAGCCATCGCTGTACTGAGATGCGTGATCGATAGAGCGTCCGTCACGAGAAGGTTGGGCAAAGTAACGCAGCCCTCCAGAGGCTTTCATGATGTCACTACCGACGATCCAATCGACGCTACCTTTCATATAAAACTCGGCCGCTTCACCTGCGATATCAGAGAACGCTTCATTCATGCCTCCGGACATGTTGGCATAAACGAGCCCTGAGTTTTGCTCAGTAAAACCGTGACTCACTTCGTGAGCGCTGACATTAATGTCGACCAATGGGTAGAAGGTATTTAAGCCATCACCAAAGGTCATCGAAGAGCCATTCCAAAAGGCATTTTCGTAGTTAGAACTGTAGTGAACACGCATCTCAAGTTGGAATGAGAGAGGAGAAGTATTCATCCAATCTTGATACATATCGAAAACTACTTTACCGAAGTAATGGGCATCATTAAGTGGCGAGTAGGCACCATTTATCGTTTTGTGATCGTTGTAATTGCTGGCGTCCGAACAGGTATAGCTAAAAGGGGTATTGCCTGACGTTCCATGGTTTAGATTGACGGTTTTCACGGAACTGGTGTTCATCGTACACGTGGTGCCGGACTTCTCGACTTCAAAACTTGGATAGTCACTGCCGTACTGGTACAAGCCTGTTTTTGCGTTACCGCCAGGTCCGGTACCATGCTCAATCGCGTGGTTTAAGCCATCCCAAGTTTGGAGAACTTCTCCGGTATTGGCATCAATGAAAAAGAAAGGGCGTTGAGGATGATCGGAAGCGACAAAGAAATCGACAAGGTACACCACTTGCGCTTGCTGATTTTCATCTAAACGGACCATTAGCTCTGCTTGCTCGTTCTCAACATCCGGTGCGACAAAGGTTGCTCCGTGCTGCTGGAAGTGAGCGTCTTTAGCGAGGGTAATGGCCTGTTTGAGGTCAATGTCAGCAGACAGGGTCACAATGTCGTCGGCAATACCTTGTGCCATTTCACCATACACTTCACTGACCCCATGCTCTGACTGCGTTGCAACGACAGAGGTGTTGAACACTGGCAAACCACCGTGGGTCTGCTGGTAACGTGTTTTTACTTTTCCATTGGGTAACTTGACTGTCTTAACCGCTTTAAAGCCCGTTTGATTCAGTACCACCGAGTTTGACTGAGCGTTAAGCCCCTGATTTAACAACTCACTGTCTGTTACTGTGACCATTTGTGCCGCTGATAATGGTAATGCAGTAGCAAAGCCTGCGAGTAAAACCAAAGCATTTTGACGTTGATATTTTTTCATTTCTCAATCCTAGAGATGGTTAACTTTATTATGCACAATCACGCGTTATGGATTGTGTTGGTTGCGAATTGTTCGCATTTTAAAACTAGGATGGGTTGATAAAAAGTGCGAATCGGTGGTGAATTTAAGCTTTCTCTAATGTTAATAAAGGTTTGCATTCTATAAAATAATGAAGATCGGGGGATGAGACGGTAAAAATTTTGTATATTTAATATCAATAGCTTGCCGTGAACTGATAATTCTATGTGCTACAAAGCGTACATAAAATTATCAATGGGTTATTGATTCAACCCTTAATAATGGAAGAGGGTTGTTAGTGGTATTTGTTACATATTTTGATAACTTGGCCCACCACTTCCTTCGGGTGGCTGCCAGTCTATGTTTTGAGAGGGATCTTTTATGTCACACGTTTTGCAATGAAGGCAATTCGCGGCGTTGATTTGTAGTTGAACTGAGCCATTGACGTTGACGATCTCATAGACCCCAGCAGGGCAATAGCGTTGGCTAGGTTCGTCGAATTGTTTTAAGTGAGTTGAGATCGGCAAGTCTGGGTCTATAAGCTTTAAATGACAGGGTTGGTTTTCTTCGTGTTGAGTTCCAGACAAGTAAAGGGAAGAAGGTTTATCAAAGCTAAGCTCTCCGTCAGGCTTATCATAATGAATCGGTTTTGATTGAGAAGAGGGCTTGAGAGCTAGGTGATCAGCGGTTGAGTCGATGACCGTCCAAGGTACTGGTTGGTCGAACAGTCTCGGCCAAAGGTTATGTTCAAATGTCGCTAAAGCTCCGCCCGCTAAACTACCGAACTTGTGTATTCCGGCCCCAAAATTTCTTGTAGAACTAAGTTCTTCATAGAGCCAAGAAGATTCGAAATAAGCATGATAATCGGCTTCAGGCTGAGGTGTGCTTGATTGTAGCTGTTCGAATATGGCTTGGGCTGCAATCATGCCTGATTTCATTGCGGTATGGCTGCCTTTTATTTTCGCGACATTTAACGTTCCGGCGTCACAACCGATAAGCAAGCCACCACTGAATTGCTGACAAGGCAAGGATGATAACCCGCCTTTGGTAATCGCTCTTGCCCCGTAGGATAACCTTTGCCCGCCAGTCAGCATGTCACTGACCACAGGGTGATGTTTAAAACGCTGGAACTCTTCATAAGGGCTGAGGTAAGCATTGCTATAATTGAGGTCGGTAATGAGCCCCACAGCGACTTGGTTATTCTCCATGCAATAAAGAAAACCTCCTCCGGTGGTTGAGGACTCGTTCAGCGGCCAGCCTGCCATATGTAGGACCTTCCCCGGTTGGTGAGAAGAGGTTTCCGGTAGTTCCCAAATTTCTTTCAAGCCTAGTGCATAGTGCTGGGGTGACTTGCCTTCATCCAGTGAGAACCGATTGAGTAACTCTTTACCTAAATGGCCTCGGGAGCCTTCTGCGAATACGGTGTATTTAGCGTTTAACTCAATCCCCGCCTCAAAACTCGCTTTTTGCTCCCCTTGTTTATCTAAACCCATGTCGGATGTATTGATTCCGGTAACCCGGCCCGAATCATCATAATTGATGCTTGCGGCTGCAAAACCCGGAAACACTTCTACCCCGAGAGATTCAGCTTGTTGAGCTAACCATCGACATAGGTTCGCAAGGCTGATGACATACGTTTGATTAGAATTACGCATGGGATTTGGTGTCAGAAAATGAGGTACTTTTACATGATTTTGGCGAGTGGTGAGGTAAAGAAATTGATCGTCTGTGATAGGGGTATTAAGTGGAGCATCCATTGTTTTCCAATCAGGAAAAAGCTCATCTAATGCGGTTGTCTCAAATAGCGCCCCAGAAATAATATGTGCGCCGACTTCAGCCCCTTTTTCTACTACGCAAATCGAAATTGCTTGTTCAGGCTCTGCCGCTTGATTTAGTAATGCCAGTTGGCACGCAGCCGCTAAGCCCGATGGCCCAGCTCCAACAATGACAACATCAAACTCCATGCATTCTCTGTCCATATTGCGTACCTGCCTTCCCATGACTGATATAAGTGTAAATATAGTCCAGTTGACGTAAACGTAAACTTTACTAAGCTCAGAAGTAGGTGAGTTATGACATCGCGTTTGTTTCAGTTTGTCAGTTCAATCGGCTGAAATTCAAAATGAAAAGCAATGAAATAACGATAAAAATCAGCCCATTAAGGCTTGCACGAAAGCATCCAAATTTAAAAGGAAGGCGTTGTGAAAGTATTAGTAGCGATTAAACGAGTGATTGACCCTTACGTAAAGATCAGGGTGAAAAGTGATGGGTCAGGCGTTGAGACGAACAACGTCAAAATGACCATGAACCCATTTTGTGAAATAGCAGTGGAAGAAGCGGTTAGGCTAAAAGAAGCAGGACACGCCGAAGAAGTGGTAGTGGTGTCCTTGGGAGATAAATCCTGCCAAGAGCAACTACGTACCGCCTTAGCGCTTGGTGCCGACCGCGCTATTCATGTTGATACTGTTTCCTCTCTAGAGCCTTTATCTGTAGCGAAAGTCTTGCAGGCCATTGTGAATAATGAAGCCCCTCAAATTATTTTGCTCGGCAAACAATCTATTGATACTGACAACAATCAAGTCGCGCAAATGCTTGGCGCGTTAACGCAATATCCACAGGGCACCTTCGCGTCTCAAATTACTGTTCACGACGATAAGACTGTCACCGTGACTCGGGAAATCGATGGGGGTTTGGAAACTCTGAAACTGACAATTCCTTCCATTATTAGTACGGATTTACGGCTGAATGAGCCTAGGTATGCCTCTTTACCAAACATCATGAAAGCCAAGCGGAAGCCATTAGAAGTGATAACGGCTGATTCGCTAGGCGTCGATTTGGTACAGCATCAAGAAGTACTTGAGGTGATGCCACCACCAGAAAGGCAAGCAGGGGTGATGGTGGACAATGTCGCCCAGCTAGTGGATAAGCTAAAAAATGAAGCAAAGGTTATTGAGTAATCATCAATACCGATTACACCCTCTATAAGGAGTGCTCTTATGGGTAGCTCAACACTGTCAACATTGGTTCTGGTTGAACATGATAATAGCGCGCTAGGTACAGATACACTTCGAACATTACGAGCGGCGCATGATCTTCATCAAGATGGAACCTCGCTTGATATTACGGCTTTGGTCATTGGTTATCAGTGTCAATCTGTTGTGGATACACTGCGTCAAATCGGTTCAGTAAAGAGTGTGCTGCTTATCGATTCAGAATCTTGTCAGCAAGTACTTGCGGAAAATTACGCTGAGTTGACGGCAACCATCGCGAAAGATTTCTCACATGTATTAGCTCCGGCAACCACCTTTGGCAAAAACGTGATGCCTAGAGTCGCCGCTCTGCTTGGAGTGGGGCAGTTGTCGGATGTCAGCCAGATTGAATCACTGGAAGTGGTAGTTCGGCCTATCTACGCAGGGAATGCATTGGCTAGAGTGAAGTCAAACGACGCGATCAAAGTGATGACCATTCGGAGTGCTTCATTTGATGCGGTGGAGATTGGGGAAGAGCGCAGCATAGAGGTTCAGCATTTGGATCAAGGTATTTCCTCAACCAGTTCGACTTTTATCTCCCAAGAAAAAGTGGAAAGTGAACGTCCTGAATTGCCGGCAGCTCGAGTTGTTATTTCTGGCGGTCGCGGCCTCGGCAGTAAAGAGAATTTTGCTTTAGTGGAGCAGCTCGCTGATAAATTAGGTGCGGCGATAGGCGCATCGCGTGCAGCGGTAGACGCTGGTTTTGTGTCGAATGATCTGCAAGTCGGGCAGACAGGTAAGATTGTGGCTCCAGAGTTATACATCGCCGTTGGGATTTCAGGCGCAATTCAACATCTTGCGGGTATGAAAGACTCTAAAGTGATTGTTGCGATCAATAGTGATCCTGAAGCGCCAATTTTTCAAATCGCAGATTATGGAATAGTCGGGGATTTGTTTGACATTATGCCAGAGTTTATTCGCTCGGTATGACGTGTAGATCTCATTGCGATACCCTAAGCACAACCTTGTCAGGTACTTTTTTGAATAGCCTATATTGGTATTAAACGTACCAAAAATTCGGTGTGACTGAGTGTTGGATTTTAAGCAGAGTGAGGTTGTTTCTATTGAAACGACATTGAATTCACCTGCTTTTTACAAAGAGCTTACAAGCCACAATTTAATCAATATATGATGTAAACCTATACATACTACCTATCATTAAGATCTCGTATCGACTACCAGAGCGCTCTTATCTATGCCTGTTCCGCAATATGGAAAAAAATTCATTTTTGCATCCTTCATCGCCCCTATGTTCGTGTTCATTGTGGCCGCGTGTGTCATCGCCAATATCCTAATCTTTAAAGACTTAAAAAGTATTGCCAAGCATTATGTGGTCGAGGTCGATCAAATCATCGAAGACCGTATTCGTGAAAACCAGCTGGCATTAAAGAATAAAAAACATTGTAGTTGGATACAGCAGAAGTTGTTGTTTGAAGGGGCTGTGCGCGAACTCTTGATCGTGGAAGATCAAGTATCGATATGCTCGTCGAAATTAGGTGAGCAAGCTCAAGATGTTCAGCGGTATGTTCCGCCAAGAGACATAGTGCCCGGGCAGTATTTGTTTGACGTAACAGGAGAGCCTGATTCGAGAACATTGGTGGTGGTCAGTTCTTTGCCGGACAGCCCGCGCACTGGTGCGTTTTCTGTTATCGATCGCAACTATATTGCAGCGCGAATGATGAAAGAGCTAAACGGTACGATTGATCAAGTTTATGGTCGATTTGGTAATAAAACCTACCCAGCAGAAATTGAACCAATAAATAGTTATTTCAAAACAGTAAAATCAAAAGCATATAACTATTCCGTCACTGTCGAGACCAAGCAATCTTATGTGATCAGCCAATACGTTTTGATGATATTGAGCAGCATCCCACTTTCATTGTTTGTGTCATTCATGTTTATTCTTGCTTCGAGGCGCTTGAAGAACCAAAACTCGATGGTGGATGACATCAAACGAGGCCTCGCTCGAGGTGAGTTCTTTATGGTTTATCAACCTTTAGTGAACCCGAGCAGCACACACAAGAATAAAGTGGGAGGAATGGAAGCTCTGATCCGATGGCAGCACCCGACCATTGGTTTGGTTAGGCCAGATGTCTTTATCCCATTATCGGAGCAGCACGGCCTCATTAACCGCTTGACGGATTACGTGTTTGGACAAGTCATAAATGATCTAAATGGGCTGAATATCGAATCGAGCGAAGCGTTTCATATTGGCGTGAATGTTCCACCTTCTTATCTTGCGAGTAAAAACTGCATGGAGAAACTTGAGCAGTACGCTCAATGTTTTGCAGAGACTCAGTGGATCCCAACGATCGAGGTAACCGAACGTCAGCTATTAGATAAAGAGTCACAACAAGTGCTGAAAAAAGCGCGAGAAATGGGCTTTAAAGTTTCAATCGACGATTTTGGTACAGGGCACACTTCTTTGGCTGTGCTACAAAATATTGAGTTCGACTATCTGAAAATAGATAAGTGCTTCGTGGATACCGTTGGTGTGGATACGGTGAATGCCCCTGTTTTGCTGACGATCATCGAGCTTGCACATAAGTTGAAAGTTGAGATTGTGGCAGAGGGTGTGGAGACGGAGAAGCAACAGCAGTTCTTACAGTCGCATAACTGTCAGTATCTGCAAGGGTATTATTTCTATCGTCCTTTACCGTTAGCTGAACTTCAGCAAACCTTGTAGTGGTTGAGTCAGGTTCATAGTTATAAAAAAGCGGCTTTGCGCCGCTTTTTTTATGGGAATTATCGATTCCTTAAGACCTTTCCGAATTATTAGGCCGTTGGTTTTTGCAAGTGCTTAACTAACGCCCTCACAAAGCGCGCCGCTTCACCACCGGTACACGCTCTATGGTCAAAAGTCATGGATAAAGGCATGGCTTTGACTTCCATTGGTTGACCGTCTTTCATGATCAGCTTAGTCACGATGCGCCCTGCACCCACAATCGCGACTTGAGGTGGAGATACGACTGGCGTGGCATAAATACCTGCGATGGCACCAAAGTTTGATAACGTAATGGTGCCGTGTTGCAATTGTTCTCTGCCAATTTTACGCTCACGAATCCCTTGTACTGTGGTGTCTAGCCACTGGCGAATGCCTTTGGGGCTGTAATCATCAGCATGGCGAAGAACCGGAACATAAAGCCCGTGAGAACTGTCGACCGCGATACCAATGTTGACGGCACTATGAACGCACCGAGTCATGGTTTCTGCATCGAACCACGCATTCAGCGCTGGCTCTTCTTGGCATGCGCTCACAATGGCGAGGACCAAACGAATCGAAATATCTTCCTTAGATTGCCAGTCTGAAAGTAGTGCCTCTTCGGTAATGGTCACGGCAGCCACGTTATGATGCGATTCCGCCATGGTGTTGACCATTGTGCGCCTAGCGCCTTTTAGCACCTCTGTACCTGGAAGTTGCTTGTCGCATTCAGCGTATATGTCCGTATCAATGATCAATCCGTTCGGCCCGGTTCCTTTTACGGTTTCTAGGTTCACCCCTAGCTTTTGAGCGAGCAAGCGAGCAGAGGGCATGGCTGTGATCAAATCATCGGCAGAAGATTGGCTAGAGTCACCGCCGATCCAAAAGTTATCGACTTCCACGTGGTGACTTTGATGAGACACATTCCCGACAACGGTCGCTGCATCCTCTTTTTGCGCTTTAGCCGAAGTAGAGGCTTCAACAGTTTCACCAACTTCTTCAATTTCGAGCAGTAGGCTACCGATGTTGATGACATCTCCTTCTTCGCCATATCGATTGATGATTGTTCCACTGTATGGCGCAGGCACTTCTACAATGGCTTTGGCAGTCTCTATCGTGACAACGATTTGATCCAGTTTGACGTCATCCCCGGGTTTGATGTGCCACTGGACGATTTCAGATTCCGCGAGACCTTCTCCGAGGTCAGGTAGCATAAATGACTTCATTTCCACCCCTCCACTAGTTCTCTTGCTGCGAGCACAATGTCATCTTCTTGAATCATGAAGTAATCTTCATTTCGGTAATACGGCATAACGGTGTCCATCCCGGTGACTCGTTTAGGTGGGGCTTTCAGTAAGCACATGGCGCTCTCTGCCGTTCTGGCAAGTATCTCAGAACCCACTCCGCAGGTTTTACTGGCTTCATGAACCACTAGCAAACGCCCTGTTTTTTCAAGGGAACGTAAAATGGTATTCATATCAATGGGCTTGATACTAGCGAGGTCGATGACTTCCACTTCGATACCTTGTTTCGATAAGGTATCGGCAGCTTGTAATGACTCAATAACGCAGGCTCCCCATGTCACAAGAGTTAAGTCTCTGCCTTTGCGTAGGGTGAAGCAAGTATCAAGGGGTAAGGCTTGACCATTGTCTTCGACGTTTGATTTCACGGTACGATAGATACGTTTAGGTTCGAAAAACATTACAGGGTCGTTGCTTCGTATCGAGGCGAGCAGTAAGCCATAAGCCCGCTGCGGTGAAGATGGGATCACCACTTTGAACCCTGGAATATGAGCAAACAGCGCTTCAACACTTTCTGAATGGTGCTCTGGTGCATGGATCCCTCCGCCAAATGGAGCACGAAAGACAGCAGGGCAGGTTAATCGACCTCGAGTACGGTTGCGCATTCTTGCAGCGTGGCACATCAAGTGTTCCATGGCTGGAAAGACAAAACCTTGGAATTGAAACTCGGCGACGGGGCGAAGCCCTTGTGAAGCCATGCCAACGGAGACTCCGGCAATAAGCGCTTCCGCTAGGGGCGAATCAATCACACGTTTAAGCCCAAACTTATCTTTTAGCCCGACCGTTGCACGGAATACTCCACCGTTGTCCCCAACATCCTCGCCAAGCACGACTACGTTAGAATCTGCTTCCATTTCATGATGCAGGGCGAGGTTAACAGCTTCTAGTAAAGTGAGTTCAGCCATGTTTACCTCCTTGCATACGCATCGCACGGTGAATCAGCTCGTCACGTTGCTGATTGATCTCTTGTGGAGCAGTCTCGTAAAGGTAGTCGAATGCCGTTTCAGGTGCCTGAAGTGGAAGTTGCAGATAGTGTTCGACTGCTTTTTCGACTTCAACTCGGCAGTATTCCTGTAGCTCTTGTTCCTCTTGCTCTGACCATTGTTGTTCGGACTCAAGGTAGGCTTTTAAGCGAGCAATAGGTTCGAATTTCCACGCTTGATTGAGCTCATCTTCACTGCGGTATCGGCTCGCGTCATCCGCTGTGGTGTGATCACTTAATCGATAGCTGATGGCCTCGATGAGCGTAGGGCCTTTCCCTTTTCGAGCACTGTCGAGAGAGGAGAGCACGCAGTCATACATTGCGATGATGTCGTTACCATCAACGGTCACGCCCTGAATACCTGCACCTTTGGCTTTCTCTGAAAGGAAGTCAGCCGCGCATTGCAGCGCACGCGGGACGGAGATGGCCCATTGGTTATTATTGACGACAAACACTAATGGAATATTCCAGGTGCCCGCACAGTTGATTGATTCTAAAAAGTCGCCTTTAGAGGTTGCTCCGTCACCACATACCACCAAGGCGGCTTTATGGTTGCCTTCTATTTTCAAAGCTGAAGCCACACCTACTGCGTGAGTACATTGTGTGGCGATCGGAACACAGAAAGGTAAATCTCGGCAGCGTGTATGTACGGTACTGTCAAAGTTCGGATCATTGGATGGGCAAAAATCACTGCCTCGTTCATCGCCCCCCCAGTATTGGAGGTTTTTCTCCATTGGGATCCCACGAGCCCACATGGCTGGCATATCGCGATAGTAGGGAATAAAAACATCATCAGCTCTAAGAGCCCGGCCAACCGCGATGCCAATGGCTTCAGAGCCAAGGTGAGACGGGTAGGTACCGAGTTTTCCCGTCCGTTGAAGTGCTACTGCTTTGTTGTCATAGGTACGGGTTAAAACCATGTCGCGATAGAATCGCTTTAATATTGAGGGTTCAGCCCAGCTTGGTAGGGGGCTAACACAGCGTCCATGATGGTCGATAAACCTATGCATGGGTAATGCCTGAACATTCATCTCAAGCTCCTTCTGATGCTGTGCTCTTGGTCGAGAGCAAAGTTCAGCAAGTCACGTATTAGTGTGAAAAGTCATATCGAGATTAGTTGTCTTCAACGAGCTAATCAGAACCACGGCTTGAAATATTGTTCTGGGAATGCGTCTAGCGATATTGAATATTACTAGTAACATCACTCTATTTAGTGATGCATCTTGATATAACCAGATACATTAAGTGTAACTAAAATGTTAAATTATGCTCTATTTAAAGGAATGGTAGTCGATTAAATTAAGCGGAGAAGGGGGAGAAACAGAGGAAAATATGGCTTTCTTTTACTCTAAATGTTAAGGATTGAAGATATTCACTGCTACCAAACCTAATTTCGCAAGATTATTATGCTAGTTAACGGTCACTATTTTTGATAATTACGTGTCAGTAGTGTTCTGATAAAAGGAAATTCTAAAGTGAGTCTCAACGAGGTTTACTAGCGTTTATCTCATCGCGTAGTACTCGAAAAGAGTAAGTTATACTTGCTTGATTTCTAGCGACTATGCGTGAGAGATACATACACAAAAGGACAGGAGTCAGGCGTGAATAAGGATGTACAAGCAAAGTTTGATGATTACCCGGGTTCTGTGAAAGTCAGAATGATAGAGTTACGTCGTTTCATTCTGTCTCTTATTGAGCGAGAGGAGCTTGGCCCGGTTGAGGAAACACTTAAATGGGGAGAACCGAGCTATCTAGTTGAAACGGGCAGTAGCGTAAGAATCGATTGGAAGATGAAGACACCCAATCATTTTTATGTCTATTTTCATTGCCAGACTCAATTAATAGAAACCTTTCGGGAACTGCACTCTGATCGCTTAACCTTCCAAGGTAATCGCGCCATCGTTCTAGACATCGAACAACCACTCCCTACGGCGGAACTCGAGCAAAGCTTGTTGATGGCTTTTCAGTACAAGAGGCTCAAGCATCTGCCTTTATTAGGGGCATAGCAGGGTATATTTTCTCGTTGGAGTTCGATACCCAACGCAGCAAAGTTCAGAGAATAGGTTATTATTTTAAAAGGATATTTAAAGGAATAAACCATGAGTGACACATACACTGAACAAGAACTCCAAACGATCGCGGTCGTTGACGCTCAGCTCGCTGCATACAACGCGCGAGATATAGACGCGTTTATCGCTACTTACCATGATGATATTGAAATCAGCCTATTTTCTGTTGGCCTTCAGATAAAAGGTAAGCAAGCTTTAAAAGAGCGATACGAGCAAAAATTTAAGGAGCTGAAGTACCTCCATGCGACAGCGATGAAACGAATCGTGCAAGGCCAGTATTTGGTGGATCACGAACTGGCAGAATCTGCGAGTACTGACCCAAATAAGATCGATAATAGCGTCACTGTGATCGCTGCTTATGAAGTGGTCGATGGTTTGATTGTTCGTGTGAGTTTCATGGGTTAGTTCAAACCTAGTTATCCAAAAAATGAAAAAGCCGCCGTTATGAGAATAACGGCGGCTTTGTTATTGAGTGACTTTAGAGGAAGACATGCCCCAAACCGGAGATGGTGCTGAGGAGCAAAACGTAGCGGAATTGATGATAAGAGAGACGCTCAAGACGAATGAAATATTGGGCAGTGGCGAGCTTGCGAACAAGTGGTTAAAACGAGTTGAGGTGGCCCCGAAATATTTTCTCAAAACCAAATTTCAGCTCCAGCTTAGAGAGCAATCGCAACAAAGTAGTCATGAGTTAATACGATGAACGACAAACTCACTCTGTTGAAGAGCCGAACTCCACTAGCAAGTTTGCTACTTACTGTAGCGGTATTACTGACGGTTCTCTTTAGCACTTCAAGCTTTGCTATGAGCATGCACCAATTAGTCAAAGGCCATCACATTGAAATAGAGTCGTGGTTGGGTGATAAAGACAGCCCAGCAGCAGACGGAGAAATCAACGCATTCAGCGTAAACGAAAAAATCCTCTTGAGTATCGATATAGGCAGTTCTCGCTGGTTTACCAGTGGATTCAAAATGATATTGGCAAAGTCTTTGTGCAATATTTTGAAGCGAGTGTCGAAACATGGATGGGGCGTAAAAACCCACTGTGTACCTTAAGTGACCTCTGCGGGAAAGGTTTGGCGATGGAGCCCAATGGAGATGTGTTCGCTTGTGACCATTACGTGTATCCAGAATACAAGATTGGCAACATTCATCATCAAAAGCTTGATGACCTTGCATACAGCAAGCCCCAACAAAACTTTGGCTTTTCAAAATCTCGTACATTGACAACACAGTGCCAGCAATGCGATTACAAATTTGCATGTCATGGCGAGTACCCAAAAAATCGTTTCATTAAAACGCGTTCTGGGGAGGCGGGGTTGAATTACTTATGTGCTGGTTGGAATAAATTCTTTGCTCATGCGGATCAATCACTTGCCTATTTTTAAGAGCGACGGGACACCCTGTGGCACATGGTAAGTACAGTGACGCAGAATTGAGAGCAAAAAAGCAAAAACTCCAGTATTCGAAACTAAATTTTAGGAGCAGACATGATGAAAAGAAGCATCGCATTATCAATAGCACTACTGGCGACGGCACCAGTAATGTCTGCAGAAAATATTCAACCATTAGCGACTGACAATACTCAGGAACAGGCAGAAACTACAGATGTTCAGAGTAGAATTAGCCAGCTTTCTTATATCGCACAAGATCAAAATCAGTCGGTGGTTAACCGAGCGAGGGCACTTCAGGAGTTGGCTGCGTACCCAAGTCAAAATGCCTTAGTCGCGGTGGCGAGAGGCCTTAAGGACACCAATCCTGAAATTCGTGAAGCGGCGGTCATAGGGTCAGAGCCTTATCAATTAGAACACCGTTGGAAAATGGTGGCTCCACTATTAAAAGATAAAGTTGAAATGGTGCGCCACACTGCGGCCTCGAACCTTGTTCGGGAGCACTACATTATTCCAAATCACTGACTTTAGTGAGACTAGACGAAAAGCGTCTTGCCGCCGGTGAGATAGACGTGGCAGCCAATTTAGCTAAGAACAATAGCTATTACTGGTACCTTAATGGTGTTTTGCAGGAGCAATTCGACATAGATAAATCGACAGGATCTTTTGAGCAAGCTTACTTAATATCCGGAGCCCCGGAGCCGTTATATGCCGTGTGCGATATCTATGTGCGCTACAGTCATACTAATGCTGATGATTGTTTGGAAGAGTTAAGTAACGTCGCGCCGAAATACGTGATAGACCAATTGAAAGCCAAGAAATTGAGTGAAGATAGCTAATTAGTATTGGCGAGCAAAAGCTCATTAATAAACCGCCGCTAAGGAGAACTTAGCGGCGGTTTTTTCGTCGTAACCCACAGTTATATCGCGAATCAATCGATTGGTTTGGGCTAGGTCACATCACGGTTTTTAAATTCTGTCTAATCCTCTACTTTAATCACAGAGTATGAAGTTCATCATTATTCCTCGTTTAAGACTTATGGGACTATGCTAGTCAGTGGACTTTGATATTGGCGCTGATTATTAGGTAACAATTATCGCCATCGAGATATGTAAAACGATTTCTGATGTGGGTAGTAAATGGAAAAAGTAATACAGCTAATCAAACAAGACCCAATGAGAGTTCAAGTGCTTGAACAAATTAAACTATTGGATCTTCCTCAATGCTATTGCGCGGCTGGGTTCGTACGAAACCTAGTTTGGGATCATCTCCACGAGAAAACTTCGCGGACTCCGCTAAATGATGTCGACGTGATTTATTTTGACCCACAAGACACGAGTGATGAACGGGATATTCAATTAGAGCAGCAATTGTCTGACGCTATGCCGGACATTCAATGGCAAGTCAGAAACCAAGCTCGTATGCACGTTAGAAACGGAGATCGGCCATATCAAGATGTCGTCGACGCGATGAGCTTTTGGCCAGAGAAAGAAACAGCTGTCGGGGTGAGGAAGTTATCAGAGCACCGTTATCAATGTATCTCTTCTTTTGGATTTGAATCTTTGTTTGCACTGCACCTTTCTTATAACCCTAATCGGCGAAGGTTGGAGTTTGAAGAAAGGGTCGAAGCCAAAGGCTGGCTGGTGACTTGGCCGAAATTGACCGTTGTTTACTAGCGAGTACCTTTCCCATATGTACAAGAAACACGGAGCGTTTAATGTTAACTAAAGATAATACAGGGCTGATCATCGTAGATGTGCAAGGCAAGCTTGCAAGTCTCGTTCATGAGAGTGAAGTGATCATTGAAAACACGATTAAGTTGGTCAAAGGGGCATTGGCACTAGAATTGCCGATTATATGGCTAGAACAAAACCCTGAGCGTTTGGGGCCAACCGTGGAAGGGATCAATTCTCTTCTGAGCGATGCGGGCATCGAACCTATCTCAAAATTTACCTTCAGTGGCTGCTCGGAAAGCAAATTTAATGAAGCGGTGAGCGAAGCCAACGTCGACTCTTGGTTGATATGCGGCATTGAAACTCATATTTGTGTTTATCAAACGGCTAAAACACTGACCATCGAAGGGCATAATGTCGAAGTCGTAAGTGATTGTTGTTCTTCTCGAACGCCTGAAAACAAGGCTCTTGCCTTGTCTAAGCTACAGGCTGAAGGAGTGGCAGTGACTGGATTAGAAATGTGTTTATACGAACTAGTGGAAGATTCAAGAGCACCAGTATTTAAAGAAATTTTGTCTTTGATTAAGTAGATAGGGTGAAAGTTGAAAGCAAAACGAATTAGCGATTTGAAGGGTTTTGGCCCAAAAAGCGAAGCGATTTTTGAACAGATAGAGATCTATTCTGTAGAGGATTTCTTTGCGGTTGATACTTATGAGATATACGCAAGATTAAAAGCAAACGTCAAAGGTACAGGGCTGAATTCGATTTACGCCATCATAGGCGCTAAGGAAGACGTTCATTGGCAAGAAATCGCTCGAACTCGAAAGACCGAGATTTTGCTGAGGTTAGATGAACTCGGGCTCGCGCCTAAGTAACAAGGAGTAGCGAGATGAACAGCGTTGGTAACCTATTTCAGTCACTGCCGGCTCACCTACCTGACGAGGTGTTTGAAGACATTGTCAAAACAGATGCCATCAGAATTGAGCGAATCTTGTCTTATGGTCACTCTTCACCAGAATCGGGCTGGTATGATCAAAAAGAAAATGAATGGGTGATGGTACTAAAAGGCACCGGCACCTTAGAGTTTGAAAATGGGGAAATCGTCGTGTTACAGCAGGGGGACTACGTCACGATCCCTGCTCATAAGAAACATAAAGTAGCGTCTACCTCGAAAGACGAAGTAACAATTTGGCTAGCAGTATTTTATTAAGGGAAATGGATGATCAATTTACGTCGAATGCGAGAAGAAGAATTTCCAGCGTACAGCGATTGCTTTATTGAGGATTATAGCCAGGAGATCTCAAAAAATTATGGGCACTCAATAGAGCGCGCAATCGAGCTGGCAAGACAAGATTTACAAAATAGCTTCCCGAACGGCTATGAATTAAATGACCATGAATTGTTGTGTATTGAACAACAGGTAGAGGGGCAGTCAAATGTGATTGGTTACCTGTGGCATTCAATAAACACCAATAAAAACTCCACCTTTATTTATGATTTTTTCGTTGCTGATTCAATGCGAGGGCAGGGAATAGGCAAGCAAGCAATTAAACTTCTGGAAGCTCAGTTAGTTGAGGTTGGTATCGAGCAAATCACACTGCGTGTGGCGTATCACAATGAACGTGCACTTAAGCTTTATCAGGAAGTCGGCTTTTCAATTACAGGACTAAATATGATGAAGAACATTGAAGCAAATGGTGACTAGCATTATCGATTCATCAGTGTCGGTACTTTATAGGCACTTATGAGTATCAGGTTTCAAGGTTTCTCCCACATTGGAGAATCACCCAATAAGGATAAGAAATGAAGTTTGTTTGGTTAAAAGTCATTATTACGGTGTTGGTCTTCGCGGCGCTGTTTGGTGTGGTGTATTACAAAGTCGCAAGCGGCAGCATGTAGCTATCCAAGAGGTTGCTGCAGGTAAATATTGGCGAACATTATCATTGTAATCAAAACCGCACTTGTGCGGTTTTCTATTGTAATTGAAAGCCGTGTTTAAAACATTAGTAGTGAATTCAGAGGTGAATTAAATAGTAGGAAACGGTTTTAAATAGGGTAACTGTTCGAAAGCGTCAAGCTTTAGAATTTGGTGAACGTAGCTCTTGTTATGGCAGGTGCTGGAAGTTGAACTTCACTGAAATATTTCATTTATATTACAATATTAATAAATCATAAGAATTTCCAACATTTGAGACTGACATTGCATTTTCTCAGGTCTTTTAAATGTTCAATCTATTAATATTAACGAGTACGTCTAATTAATTTAGTGTTTTAATTGACGGTTAATTAAATTTTTATGGTGTTAATTAGACTTTAATGTATTAACGAAAGCTAATTATAATAGAAAACATGTTTTATATTAGGTGCGATCGATATCTCCAATGTCATTATTAATATTGTTGTTATTACTGGTGATTTGCGTGATCTTATTCTCACTACATTCGTTTTGGTAAATAAACTTGTATCAATATATATATTTTGCAAATAGGATAATTGTTACTCACTTGTTATATTTTTATTTGCATGGTGAGACACTCTAATAATAATGCCGTTTTTGATATAAAGGATTCAAACATGAACAATGTTCTTAAGGTCTTAGCTGTATCTGCTCTATCCCTTTCTTCTGCTAGCACTTTCGCAGCGAGCCAGACTTTTGATGCAACACTTGAAGTAAAACAAGCAATTTCAATGGTTAAAACAAGCGACCTTGATTTTGGTATCATCACAACAGATAACACAACTGACATCGTGATCGCCCAAAATGATGCAGGAGCTGCGGCATTTACTGTTTCTGGCGAAGCCGGTGATTCGGTAAGTGTAGCTATTGCAAATACCAACCTAGTAAACGGCGCGAATACTATTGCAGCTGAGTTTGATTTCATTAACGCTCTAACATTAACGGGTGGTAACGCTGATCTTAAAATTGGTGGCACTGCTCGTACGTCAAGTGCAACACTAGTAGCGGGTACTTATACTGCGAACGTGTCAGTAGACATTACTTATCAGTAATTAATATAAAACTTAGTTAATATTAGTGGCTGTGAATTGGCAGCCACTATCTATATGAAAACTCATATTAAGTATCTAGTTAGCGCTGTATTACTTTTATTATCTTTTCCTTTATATGCACTAACTATTATCCCCGAAAATATGGAAGTGAGATTTCCAGGGGTTTATATATCCGGTTCAGGGCAAAATGCTGACTCAAGCCCATCGAACAATCAGGTTCATGTCGTACGTTTTTATGTCGAGGGAGAGCCAGGAAAAAAGATTGTTGTTTCCCTACCAACCAAGCAATACCTGAATCACTCTCGAAAATCTAAGCGTATTCGAATTCGTAAATTTCATTTTGGTTGCGGCCTGTCAAAGCGTGGACGGGCAAAAATTAAAAGTAATGGAAGAACCAAAATACTGTGTATCGGTGCCAAAGTGAAAATTGGTGCGAATCATCCTGCAGGTACTTACACCAGCACCATCCCATTTGAGGTTAATTATAAATGAAGTTGTTAATTTCATGCATTCTGGGTTTACTCTTATCCACTCAGGCCTATGCTCAACTCCTTATTGCTCCGACACGTTTTGTTCTTGATGCTGATAAATCAGTCACAGAAAAAATTGTGGTAGAGAACAAATCAGAACAACCACTTCGCTTGGAAATCAAGGCCATCTATCGACCTGTGAAAGCGAATGGAGTCAGCCGAACTGACGATAATGTCGCTGAAGCAGAAAACATCGCAGATTGGCTAAAAGTCTCTCCGCCTATTATTCGAGAGCTAAAGCCGAATCAAAGGCGGACAGTCAGATTACGAATGAATGCGCTTCCAAAAGACATGCCCGACGGTGAATATCGTGCGTACTTATGGTTTGCGCCAATAGTGAAAGCACCGGAAGTAACACAAGCGGACGATTCGAGTAACGGCTCTGCCTTTCAGTTGAACTTCCATATCAATAGCTACATCCCAGTGTATGTACAAAAAGGGAAAGCAGAGCAAGATGTAAAGGTATCTTGTGGAAAAGAAGCATTGCACATTCGTAATGACGGCAATTTTCAGTTCAATGCCCAGCTAAAAGTGGATGACCATGTAGAGAAAATTGTATTGCTTAGGAATGCAGAGTTGGTTAAACCCTTTCCTAAGGGGGCAAACATTACCTTGACCCAGAAACAGCAAACACTTTTCGAGTGCACCTTATAACCATTTATGGCCAATACGGTTTGCTGGCTGGTACTTCTGTCATTCGCGCTACTTGCTTTACCTGCACACGTTAAAGCGGAGGATTCTGAACTTTACCCCGCGCATATAGAGGTGCGGTTAGGTAAGGTTGGGGATAGCTTTTATCGCGTTATGATGGATGGCGATGAAGAGCCGTATTTTTCCATCCCTAACATCGCATTTTCACTGTTAGAGATGGTGGGGGAGTGCGATGGTAGCCTTTGTGAAATATACCTTCCTAAAGATGTCGGGAAAGAATCACCGCCTTTTATTGTCGACATAGAACAGGCTGTTTGTTATCGAGATGACTCCGATATCCAAGCGATAAAAGTGGAGGTTGTCGAAGGTGAAGCGTTTGTCCATTGGTATAGTCTGCAGGCCTGTATTCCCGTTAAGCTTCGTTGGAATATTGATGACTACCGCCTGAATATTAGCCGTGAGTTCAGTTCGTTGTCTGAACTCGAAGCCGTCATTTCAAAGATCAAAGAAGATTCCAGAAAAAAAGCGGAAGACTTAAAAAAATTCAAAGATTTACCCGCGATTGACCCACAAGAAAGTATTGGCCTTGCGACTCGGCTTGCCGGATCGGTTTATCACGATAGCGAGACAGGGCGAGAGACCTACTTGTTGTCTGATTCCATCTTAAGTACCGACCTTTCGTTTTCTAGGCTGTCTATTGATTCCCGAGAAGAACAACCCATTGTTTACTACAACATTGCTGTAGAGGCTCATGAAGGAGATGGAACCTTAGAAATTGGGCATGTGCTTCTGGATGGCAGTGTGTTTACTATCAATCAGACCTTAGAGCACGGTTTGTATTACACCAACCGAAAGCGACAACCGGAGTCGGGCAACCTTCAATTGGAGCGAACCACACAACCAAATATCAGTATCGACGTGCTAGTAAATGGCATTTATCAAAACACTTATCGTTCAGATGAATTTGGTCGCTTTGTTATTGATGAAGGCAACATTGCACCCGGTGACACCATTAAGTTTCGTTACTACCTCTCCAAAGGAATATGGAAAGAAGAAGAAATTACAGTAGCTGGGCTTGAGGATTCATTTTTGCCAAGCAATGAATGGGGCGTGCATGTTGTTGGGAACGAAGGGAGTGATAGAGCAGGGGCTGTCTCTCTAGAATATGGCATCGCCGATTACTTTACCGTTGGTAGTGCGTTTATGCGTCATGAGGGCAGTGATTTGGTAGGAGTGCAGGCGCGTTATTTGCCGACACATTGGTTTGCTGGGCATGTTGGCTGGGTTCCTGATTTATCTCGATATCCAATGGAGTTTGATGTCTTGCTGGGTAGTGACCAGTCTGCGTCAGTTGAGCTCAATAAAGCCGACGAGCTGGATATTGACTCTCCGGAATACGATGTTTTCAAATACAGTTACTCCAATTCTAGCTTAACCGCCTACGTGACGGTTCGAGACTCAGATGAAGAGTTGACGATAGAACCCAAGATAAACTCTCGCATCTCGCGTAACTGGTTCCTTTCATACTCATCCGACTATCGGTATGCCAAAGCTGCTAATGATGACCGGCACCTTCACACACTTGAGTTAGCAAAAAGCGGATTTTCAGATACGTCTTGGAATATATCGGGGACAGTGGATGAAAAAGGGCATCACGAACGAACAGAAGTGTCGATGCGTAATGCATGTAAAGAGTGTTTGCTCAACCCATGGGACACCTTTCAAGAACTTACGACGAATGTTTCTGCGCGTTATCAAAAACAGCAAGTGGAGTTTACCGCGTCTATGGAAGCTCGTGTAAATCCATACTTTCTTGTGAAAATGGAAGGGACAGAAGAAAGTTACGGTTTGGAGATGACAGCAGAGTTTGGCGCTAGAACGTACTTTGACGAAAACATCGGCGAGTTTATTGAATGGAACAAATACAATCACTCCAAGTTAACCGGAAGAGTGTTGGACCAACAAGGGAGACCGATCAAAGGGGCGAGTTTACAAGTGCTCGACCAGCGCACCGAAAGTGATGAAAGGGGAGAGTTTGCGTTTGCGAGTGTACCTGCCAGAGAAAAGTTGTCGATTTACGTTGATGAAGGTGCGCTCGATTTGAATTTAACTCCTACCCAAAATCCTATTTTGGTGAATACAAAGCAAGTTGGTCTTACACATGTGCAAATTGAAATGGTCGCGTCGTTTGGTGTAGATGGGCGAGTAGAGGGAAACTTGGAAAAGCATGCCTTTCTTCATTTTAATCATATCGAAAAAGACACTGAGTATTCGAGTGAAGTAGAAAGTGATGGCTTCTATATGGTGGAAGGGCTACTGGCTGGTAAGTATATCGTGACATTGGAAATGGGCGGAAAGAAGTATGTTCAAGGTGCGGACCTTAATAGTGATTTTTGGCTGAGTGATTTGACGTTTAACGTAATAGACTTCCAGCGAGTGCTTTAGGCTAGCTCTTTGCTATTAGAAAAAAGAGTTGAACCTAAAAAAGCCGTGCGACGCTTTTGTTCAGCAACGCACGGGTTTCGGCGAATTTTACAGTGACGTTGTCATTACACGTCAGTTAAAGCCGGTTCTTTGGTTTTCTTTCTGCGTTTTTTTGATTTTTTCTTAAAGCCACTGATATCACCGAGCAGTGAGTTCCCTAACGGTTTCGCTTTCACCTTAGCGAGTCCGATATAAAGGAAATCGCTCGCGGGAGTCGCGCCGCCAAGTAATATTTCGGATTCATAGTCATGCTTCCATTTCTTATCGTCTTTACTAAACGCCATGACAATCTTTTCACTATTGAACTTATTCCATAGCTCAATCCCATCTTGGATGATGAGTGGATAAGATTGCTCAGTGACTCTAATGGCCAGCCCCATGTTGTATGACTCTTTCGTTTTACTACTACTCGCTGATCCCCTTGAATATTCAACGGCGTAGTCAGGTTTGCCGCTGGTTGAATGGAAACCGGACGTGGTCACACCTGGGCCTGATTTATGAGCGTTGGCCATTTGCAGAAGTTTGTAAACGTTCAAATGGTTTTGTGGTACTTGTGGCAAATCTAGTACGAAGCGCCTTCTCAAATAGTTCGCTTGCCTGTCATTAGGCATATTAAGGGAGCTGCTTGCTTTGCCCATCACGCCACTGTCATAAAGGTATCTTAATGGCACTAAACCATTAATGAGAATAGAGTTCACCACGTTTTCTGGCACCGCTTTTAGCCCCATGAAAACGACAGGATCTTGGTTGAGGTTTTGTCCTCGAATCTTTGACATGGTTAGCGTGAGATCGGTTCTTGGGTGCATGGCCATTTCACGCTGGTTTTGTTCAAACAACTGCTTGAAGGTTGCAACCGGATTGGAATGCCTTTGGTTGGCAAGGATCTCACCAGTTCTGCGTCTGTGGTAGGCAAAGTACTCAGCGACACTCTCATTATACGGTGTTGTCAGTGCCGTTTCGGTATTTCTAATTTGGGCGAGTAGATACGCTCGGTTACGTAACTTCACTTTAGGCAATATGACATTGTTGCTCAGATAAATAATGTCACCGCAGTTGTATATCGGTACTTGCTCTAAGTCAGGAAGTGGTGCACGAGTGATGATCTCTGGGCGCATGACTGACAGTACTTGAAGTATCAGGGCAACGTACCTCACTCGTCCTTCATGAGCATCAGATGAAAGGTCACTGGTTTGGAACCTTGGGAATTGGCAGTTTGCAAACTCCACAGAGGCTGCCGTTCGCGTAAAGCCGTTACTTTTAAGCCATTGAATTGCTGACGTTGGGGACTCCCACATGTCACTCTCCTCAGTTGTTTTTAGAACGAGCGATCGGTCGTTCTTTTATGTTTTGAGTGTTAGCGCTTTTTTAGGTAGCGCTTAGTGGAAAAGTAGCAGAATCAATTATGCAACAATGTGATTATTTATTTTAAGACGTGAGAATATGGAAATTCTGCACAACTTGGTTGTAATTTATAAAATAAACAATTTCATGGTCGATGGGCGTTAAAAAGGGGTAGAGAAAGGCTGAATAGTAAAGGGCACGTCGGGATAAAAAAGAAGAAGCGATATACGGGAAAACGAAGAACTTGTGATTGCCAGTATTAGCCTTTGCATTCTGCGCTTTGGTTTCTACCCCGTTCTTTGGCTAAGTAGAGCCCGCAGTCTGCTTTTTCAATTAAATACTTTGTTGTGGTGCTTTCTGATGGGATCAAAGAGACGTAGCCTGTACTAATGGTGACTATGCCTCCGTCGTTGTCATGAGAGCTCGGAATGCGCAACTGCTCAATATCGGTTCTGATCTTTTCAGCCAAAACGGCGACTTCTTCGGCATCACCATAACTGATCACTGCGAACTCTTCGCCACCATAGCGGCAAACCACGTCTGTAGAACGGCTGCTGCTGCTTGCAATGGAGTTGGCGATAGTAATTAAACATTCGTCTCCAGCATAATGACCGAAGAGATCGTTGTAGGCCTTAAAGTGGTCGATGTCACAGAGAATGAGTGAAACAAAACGTTTTTCTCGCTTGGCCAAGTTCATTAAGAACATGAGTTGGCTATCGAATTCCCGGCGATTCTTTAGCCCCGTTAGGCTGTCTGTAGAAGCTTTTAAATAAAGCAGTTCATTGGCGGTTTCTGGTTCGATGATACCAAACAACAGAGTCGCTCTTCCTTCTTTGTCTCGGATTAGCGCCTTTGCTCGGCTAGAGAAAAAGAGGACTTTGTCTTGGTGCTCGTCGTAGTACGGGAAGCTGTTACAGTATTCATTGAGAGTGTTGAGGCGTAGATCTCGATAGTCATCAAACACTTTTTGAGCTTTTTTGTTGTTATTAATTGCAATGAATTTGTTGTAATCACCAGCGATTGGGCAGGTTTTGCTAACGGAATGCTGGGTTTTGTTCGGATCGAGATGGAATGTGCGACACATGGTGTCATTACAGTAGAAAGCATCGGGGTTATCTTCTAAATCGATAATCCACCAAGATACGCCCGCAAAGTTCAGTATTTCTGAACATTGCTGGTAGTATTTTTTTATTCTTTCGTTTGGAAACATCTTCCAACCTTTCAACTACTGCTATTTCATAAGATTACGCCAGTTTACACTGAAAGGAAACGTATTAAGAGATTGATTAATAAGTTTAACCAATGTGTTTAGCGTTGAAATTCACGCGATTGAGGGACCAAGTCACAGTTCATTGATGCAAGGTGACCACGGAGAGAAAACTGCGGCAATGAACAGGTTTTTAATATTGCGTAGGGTTTAGAAACTCAATTACTATGCAATATTAGTCATTCAAAGGATAGTGAAATGATGAAACCTAGCTTACAAGGAATGAAAGTCGAGCTTAAGTGTTTGCGCACTGCGGATGCCCAAGATCTATTTGAAATCTATGGGAATGAAGCGACAATGGAATTTGCGTCGGATGAAGTATTTGAATCGATAGACACGGTTCATGAGATGCTAGAAAGCGTATCCGAAATGGAGGCGTCGGGTGACGCTTTGGAGTGGGCGATTGAATGTAAGATCGAAAACAAAGTCGTTGGCACTTGTGGGCTGCATACTTTTAGTCTGTGTGGCCGGGAATGTGAAATAGGTTGCCTAGTGAACTCCCAGTTTTGGCGACAAGGCTATATGTCGGAAGCATTACCATTGCTACTTGAATACGCTAAATCTCAGGGTATTAAAAAATTGCTCGCTGATATTGATTCGCCAAATTATCGCTCGATAGGTCTGTTTGCTAAAAATGGTTTTCAGCAAAGACGAGATGGTAAATACTATCTGCTGTTAGAGTAAATGGACGATTTATGCAGTGGTGTGATGCGCCACTGCGTGGCTTCCCCTTTTATCATTCTTACTTATAAAGTAACGGCTTTCCTATTTTCTTATCGACGCTGACAGGATGTGCATCCTCTGCATGCGGAACGCGTGTGTTTATCCAGTCGACTACGCTGAATTTTGCAGTATGCATTTTTGAGTGCGCGTCGCCCCGAGAACCAGTCATCAGGCTTTTCAAGCAGTAAATAGCCATTAAAGCGTTTTACTAGCTGCGTACGATATTCATCGATAAAACGACTATCAAAACCTATTTCGAAGTAATCGAGAGCTTGTTCGATAGAGGTAAAAGACTCAATGGTGCGTTGAAGTTCGGATTTACTCATGTGCTGCTACTAAATGCTGGGTGTGAGCGTATTCTATGAGAGCCGAACTGAAGATATGTTGATATCAATAAAGGTTTAGACGAATTGTGTGGGTTTTGTAGCGGCATGTTTTCGTAAGCTCTTGGGATTTCATCTAAACTTAGGCTACTTAATCATCGATATTGGATATAAGGAGTGGTATGACGGTGAAGGTACTGTTCTATTGCGTGTTACTGCTGTTTACGGCTCCAACCGTTGCTGCATTGAAGTTAGTGACTCTTGAATACCCGCCCTATATCGAAACCCGTACCGGTGAAATAGATGGCTTGGCCGTTCGGGTAGTGCGCAGTGTTTTTGCTCAACTGTCGACTCCAATTGAAATCGAAGTCTTGCCGTGGGGGAGAGCCATTAGTTATATCGAAAATGGTCAAGCTGATGGGATCTTCACGGCTTTTAAAACGCCAGAAAGAGAGACGTTTGCTGATTACAGTAATGAAGTGTTGTTTGACCAAAACATTCGGATGATTCGGCTAAGTTCCTCTTTACTTCATTGGAATCAAAATGAAATAGAACGCTGGAGCGTGTGTGTTGTCAGTAATGTGAGTTACGGCAACTGGCTAGACAGCATGATTAAACAGGATAAATTTCGCCAAGTTTTTCGAGTCTCTAACCAAGAGCAGTGCGTAAGAATGTTATTGTCTGGTCGCGCGGATTATTGGGTAAGCAATGAATATGGTGCTAAAAGCATTGCTGCCGATCTTCAGGTACTGGCTAACCTCCATTTTGTCGACCCTCCGATAGAATCAACGCCCAGTTATATCGCTTTTACAAAACGCCGGACGCACAGCCAACTTATCAGCGACATTGATGAAATCCTCAAATCGATGAAAGAAGACGGGCGTTATCAGAAAATCATCGAAGGCTACCTAGAGCAAAAACAAGCTCAATAAGGGGGGACTTGGTTTTGCATCAATTTTATTCAAAAAAACCTATGCCTAATACGAAACCTAGTCGGATGGTGGTGAAAGTAACCGTTTCATTTTTCCGCTAAATGTAAGATCTTTACTCTGTATGTCTTGCCATATTGTTTTCCATTCTTGGAACGTTACCGTTATCGGGTTAAAACTGTTGACGGGTTTCGTTACCCCGTAGCGCACAGTTTCTCTCTCAGGTTCATAGGTTCCAAACATTTTGTCCCAAATAATGAGTACGCCAGCGTAGTTCTTATCGATGTATTGTGGGTTTACTCCATGATGAACGCGATGGTGAGAAGGGGTGTTAAAGATATACTCAAGAGGGCCTAAATGACGTACCCATTGTGTATGGACAAAGAACTGTAGGCCAAGGTTCAATAACACGACGAATACCACCCATTTAGGTTCAAAACCAATAATGACTAACGGCACCCAAAACATCCACATACCGGCAATTGGATACATCAAGCTTTGGCGAAATGCGGTGCTGAAATTCATACTTTCAGAGCTGTGGTGAGTGACGTGGGCGGCCCACATCCAGCGAATGCGGTGACTCGCTCTATGAAACCAGTAATAAAAGAAATCCTGCAGCACGATAAGCACAAGAAATGCGAGAGCCCCCATTTCGATATCAAGCATCTTCCAATCGAATAACCAAAAGTAGAGTTTGAGAACAAGTAAGCCGGTAACTAAGTCAGTGGCTTGATGCATCCCAGCTAAAGAAAAATTACACAACACTTCGGGGAGTCGATAGCTAGAATTGCTTGGTAAACGCCCCTGTTTTTGGCCGATGAAGTACTCGGCAAACATGCAAACAACAAACAATGGCGCGAGTACCAATAACAGGTATTCAGGATGGTTGATGATTGAATCGATGTTCATGATTATTCCCTTATTACCAACGTGCGAAGTGATCTTCAGTAAGGCCGATGACATTTTCTAGCTGGTGGATGATGCCTTGGTGGTCTTTAATCGAGCCATTGAAATAACCAATGAACTGCCTGAAGTTACTTTTTAGAAGCCACAAGTTCAGCTTTTCAGAGCGTTTATTGAGTGGAGAAAACGTCAGCCGGACTCGTCCGTCTGTTGAATGTATTTGCCACGCTTGTTCGGTATCGGTGCGGCTAAAATTGAAGTGGACTGGTCCAAGTAGAAATCGAACGCCATCAACCCAAAGGGCATTTTCGCACCCACCGGTTTCGTTTACCCCCGCCGCCAGATTAAGCCCGAAAGGGACGCCATTAATATAGGTGTTAATACTCGCCCATCGCCAGCTGGTTTCTCGCCTCATATAACCGCAAGAAAAGTCGTAACCGCCCGTGGCAGAAGCAAGGTCGACGTCATTATCGTGAACGACTAAGTTTCCACTGAGTGCCAGGGCATTATGCTTTTGTGTATATGTCCAACCTGAGTAGCCCGTTGGGCTGCACATCGCCATTGGCTGGCTAGTGGGTTTAGGATTCAGTTGGATATTTGCTTTGACGTTTTTCGTATTTAAGTGAAGCTTCCATTGTCCGTTTGCAATCGAGAACATAACTTGGCGGCGGGCAATTTCAGTTGCGCCATTATAGGGAGAGTTAGTCGTCGCCATATCGAGACTTAAAGGCCGCAGCCAAGAGTTCTCTTCTAACACGTTACTGTTTCGATCGTAGAGATAACAAAAAGCAGAACCTAGGTAGCGAATGTCCGCAATTGCTGCGCCAACAATAAAATCTTCCGTAACGATACTGACGAACTGAAATTGTTTGTAGTGGAAATGTTTTTGCCAAGGAAGCACCCTTTTATCCATGCTGTTTCGATAATCGAACTGGGCACTATTGATTGTTTTAGGGATGCCGTCAAAATGCCCTATGGCGGGATGACCTTTTTCATCAATTAAATGTGTGGGAGCAGGTATCGTCATTATCATAGGTGTGAATTTCACATTAACTTAACAATTAGAACTATTTTGTGCCTAGATAAGGCAAAATGGGAGGTCATATTCGGACATAATCCGCATCTCATTCACCTTTTTGTCTACTTTGAGGGAGATACTCTTGGAAGTTCTCGCACAGTATTTGCCAACCGAGCATAAGCACCAACTTGGGGCGATGGATGCCGTTTTGTTACTGGAAGCCATTGAGCAAAGAGGGGTAGATATCAATCGGCTGCTAGCAGAAGTAGGGTTAGGTTCAAGTTCAAGCAAACACACTGGGAAATATGACCAGTGGTCCTACGCAGATAAGTTTGTTTTGTTTAAATACGTCAAACGACTTTATCCCAATGATGCATTAGGCCTAATGCTAGGTCAGCATGCGACGCTAAGTCATTTCGGAGTACTTGGATATGCATTGTCGACCAGCTTAAACGTACTAGAAGCGATAAAATCGGGCTTTAAGTATTTGCAACTGAATGGGCCAATTTTCTCTGTAAAGGTGGTGTCAGATGAGCATGAAGCCGCGATTGTGATTGAGAATACGCTAGATATAGGCGACTTGCTTCCTTTTTGTTGTGAGTATTTTTTCAGCTCTATTGCCACGCTATATCAAGAATTGACAGGGGATCCGTTGGTAGCAACACGGCTTTTATTACCTTATCAAAAACCGAATTATGGCGATGAGTATCGTGGGCGATTTCGATGTCCGGTGGATTTTTCTCAGGCTAGTTGCGAGCTTCGTTTTGATGTCGCGGTATTAGATCAGCCTTTGCCCACTCATGATGCCTCCACATTGAAGCGTTATTTGTCTTCTTGTGAGTCGATTATTGAAACTCTTGATTCTAAGTACGTACTGACCAATCAAATAAAGACAATGTTTTATCAAACGGTAGGGAATTTCCCTAGCATTGAACAAGTCGCCAGAGACTATGGGTGCTCGTCACGTACTTTAAGGAGAGAACTGGCGGAGCATGAGACCAGTTATCAAGTATTGTTAGATGAAGTGCGTACAGAACTCGCCAAAGAGTTTCTAATTGCTACGACGATGAGTATTGAAGACATTGGGGAAAAGTTAGGGTACAAAGAGCCCGCTAATTTTAGACGAGCATTTAAGCGTTGGTTGAATAAGACACCAAGCCAGTTTAGGGCTCAATTAGCTTGATTATTGGTTGGTCATTGAGTGAGTGTATTAAGGTAAACCGCGCTGTCTAAAAATCTCCTCGCATCTAACTATTTAACCGATTACCATAGCGTTATATTCCAACTAACTAAGTGTGTATCTATGTCTTACCCTCCTTGTCCTGCCTGCCAATCTGAATACGTTTATGCCGATCAAAACCATTTAATTTGCCCAGAATGCGCACATGAATGGAATCCGCAAGAACTCGCGGAAGATGAAGCGTTGAACATTAAAGATGCGAATGGAACATTATTGGCGGAAGGGGATAAGGTGACATTAGCGAAAGACTTAAAAGTGAAAGGAAGTTCGCTGATTCTCAAGATCGGCACCAAAGCCGTGGTGCGCCGGATCGTCGAAGGTAAAGACCATCAACTCGATTGCAAAATAGATGGCGCAGGTGAAATGATGGTGACCGCTAAGTTTGTGAAAAAAGCGTAGTGACCATTAGAGTAATCATGTGAATCTTTAAAACGGGTGTAATTGTAACCCTCATAAAATGTGTGTTTTCAGTTCTTGAGCGTAGGTCCGATATTCACTACAATGACGCACTTTTTATTAAATTCAGATGAATATTATGACAGACGCTAAATCTCAACCAGCATTACCAGATCGCCTAGCAGGCAACCCACGTAGCCCACACCACGTGGCTGAGTGTTTCGAACACCAAATCGGTATTCGCTTAAACGGTAAAGAGCGTTTTGACGTTGAAGAGTACTGCATCAGCGAAGGTTGGGTAAAAATCCCTTCTCCTAAAGCACTGGATCGTCGCGGTCAGCCAATGCTAATTACTCTGAAAGGAACAGTAGAAGCGTTCTACATTTAATTGTTCTTTCACTGAAAGTTTATAAGGGCTTAGAGTTATCTAAGCCCTTTTTTATTAGAGCCTCAGAGCTCACTTGTAGATAACAAAAGGCTCCCAAATAGGGAGCCTTTTTAGCTAAGGAGAGAGTTCCCTCTGTTAGCTGCTATGGTTTGTTAACACCTAGTGTTTTTAACACAAGATCGAAGTTAGCACGACGCTCTTTCACTGCGTGTACTTCACCACTAATTGGACAATGGCTATCTGGACAACCACGGTTCACGATACCTGAAACCGCATCGATAAACTCAGTTCCCTGTAGGCCACCATCCACATACTTCTTCAACTCAGCATGGTAGTTCCAATATGCGTATGGACCACCTTCATCGTTGTATGTCTGTACTGATGATACCCAGTAGAATAGACCCGCAATCCACTTGATCTCTCTATTCTCTTCCGAGCTACAAATTAGCCCTGGGTTTGAACAGAAATCTAGGTCAGCATATAGAGGGTTTGCTGGTGGCGCTTCTACAACCGTTCCATTCACAGTGGTTCCGATAGTTTCTGGATCGACGTGAGAACGGCCCATAAAGTGGTTTAACGTACCGAAGTTTTGACGACCTGTGGTTTGAATAACACCACGGCCCCACCAACCACAGCCTTCTACAGTACCGGTGGTATCGCTACCATCCCAGATGAATTTACCCGCTTTCTGGCCTTCGTAGATTTTACATTCACCACGTTCCCAGACTTGCTTAGTAGCATCAATACTTGTTGGTACTTCCATACAGTGACCATCATTTGTCCAGCGACCAACATTACCGTTAACCAGTAGGCCTTTCTCTGCTAGTACAGAGTCTGGTGCTGCAAAAATAGGAGCTGGTGCGCCATACCATTTTGCGTTAGTTAATGCGCTCACTTCCATTTTCGGGTCACGAGGACAAGAGTATGGATGATCTACACCAGTGTTAGGATCCATACCGTAATCTGCGTATTTCTGACCTAACTGACCACAACTTGCTGTCATTGGGTAGTTAACTGGTGCACCGTATCTAACTTCAGACCAGTTGTTCTCATCACACGCATTGTATCGAATGGTTTCTTGCATACTTTGAGACAAGAAAGCGGCGATAGCGACTTTAGCGTAAAGCGTGTTTGTCGCATCGTCTGCTGTCTCATCAAGAAGCCAGAACGTATTACCCGCTACACCAACATTGTGCATAGAGTTCAAGCCGGCTAGGAAGTCTGCCCATTTGTATACAGTAGATGGTGCCCACTGCGATTGAGCTACTTCATAGAGGAAGGCTTGATTGTTCATTGCGCTTTCAGCGCTCGCTAACTCAGCATTTAATGATGGGAGCTTAGTTAGCGGACCATTTTGGATACTTTCACCAACATAATACAAAGGTACAGTTTCAGCTTGGTAACGCGCAATTTTCGTAGTTAGATCGGCACTATCCGTATCGAACAAAATAGCGAAGATGTTGCTGTGCGCAGCTTTACGGATATGACGGTCACCTGAAGTGTTACCCAAGAAATAACTAGCGGCTTGAGAAGTAGGAACCGAAGAAAGTAGAGCCGGCGTCTTAATATGGTCAGAAACTTGTTTAACGTACTCTAACGCATAGTGCCACTGTTCTTCAGTGAGTGCTGTAGTGGTCGCGGACTTAGTGAACGCGATAAAATCCGCTTTATTGGCAGAATCAGCCTTGTACAGCTCAAAAGTCGACAGTAAATCTGAAGAAGCTCCCGAAGCTGCGTTCCATACTGCTCGTTTCCCTGAATGAGTGTTGTAAGCGAAGTCACCAATGCTTAATGTCCAACCAAAGGTTGCCTGAGGAGCCAAAGCTGAAATAACAAGGTTGTGTGCTTGTGCCCAGCCTTTAACATCATCAGTGAGGCTGTTAATGGTGTTAGCATCAATCTGGCTATGTGTGCCTGTTGAAGCGACTGCAGCTGTTAGCGCTTGTTTAACCGAGACTGTGCCTAAAGCAGCACCTTTATCGGCGGTAGCGACATCTAATACATCACTGTTGAGAATGATAGACGTAGAGCCCGCAGCATCAGCTGATTGAATCAAAGCAACAAAAGCATCGGTAAGTTTGGTAACGTCTGCAAGATCTTGGCTATTCAGCACATTAACTGTCACGGTAGATGGCGCATCTAAAGTTGCAGGGCCTGCTACAACAAAATTACTTGGCCAACCGCTCACTTCTAGGCGCACTGGGTCGAGAGGGTTTGGTAGAGAGAGTGCTGTCGAACCGCCACCAGAAGATGAACCGCCACAATCTAGGTGATGTCCCCAGCTACTATCGCTTCCCGGAATTGATGATGTCCACCAGTTTGCTTTGTAAGCCACATTGTCATTGACCATAACGTCGCCGCCGGTTGCATGGTCACCTTGTGTCCAATTTGGATACACATTAAATTCAGCACATGCACCAGTGCCCGGAGTTGGATCTGGTGTTGGCGTTGGGTCTGGATCGGGTGTCGGAGTTGGATCTGGATCCGGCGTAGGGTCTGGGTCAGGTGTTGGAGTCGGATCCGGGTCTGGCGTTGGATCAGGAGTAGGGTCTGGATCTGGAGTAGGTGTCGTTCCACTGACTAGTTTCCATGGTGAGTCCCATTCATTCGCATAGCTATCTGTTGGGCTTTGCCCTGCGTTGACCCACCATTTGGCCTCATAGGTGTTCCCATCAACGGTTACTTGAGTTCCGCCAGAGTAGGATTGAGTTGAATCATAAGGCTCAGCAGCGAATAAGTTGCCGCTTAAAACAATACACGCCAAAGAGGCTGCTATCTTGTTCATCCTAAACATAAATCTACCTTTCAGTTAAATATTTTGTTGTCTTATTCCACGTGTTAATTAGGGCGATATTTTATAAATAATTGCCTAAAAATAAGTTAGCAGCTCTGGGCGGAATTATGTGGCAAATCATCGCTATTCATATTGTTATGCGGCAAATGTCACGTATAGATGGGCGTTATATTTAGCAGTTACTTAGTATCTAAAAATAACTTATGCGCTTATTTTCTTATTATTCTCTCTGATTTTTGAATTTGTGATATAACTCAGCGTACTGTGTTTGGAATTTCTGTGTGAATTAAAATGTAGAAATATTATCGCTTTGAAGATGAATGGGCTTTTATATGGGCTTGGGTAGGGTTTTATCTTGTCTGATTTTGGCTGTAAAGTTGAATTAATATATTTCATCTACTGATTACATATTAGTGATTCAAATTTAACGATGCGATACATCTATATATTTTTTGTATGAATCTGTTTTTGGTTTCATTTGGGTTAACTAAATATGGAAACAGTTTAACACTTTGACTAATTGCTTAGTGATTTATTGGTTATTTGAATTAGGGGCTAAACAGTAACTAGAATACGACCGCTAATCTTATCGATTTGAGATTGAGTTTTGTGAGACATCTATTAAAGCGATACGGGTGAAAATATAAATTTGGCTATTTCACCCATAACGCGAGTGTTATATTTTTAGAGCCAGTGAGCTTAGACCGGGCTGGGGGGCTCGATTAATCTCCAGATTGTCGGCTCAGCCAGTTAAGCATAACTTGGTTTGTCTCGTTCGGCATTTCTTGCTGTATCCAGTGTCCGCAATCTAGGCTGACGACATCTACATTCGGTACAAATTTAGACAAGCTTTCTGATTGAGGGATGGGATCTTGCAGACCATAAACCATAAGTGTGGGATGCTTGATTACGGGGTCAACGTCTCGTAACAAATGCCAATTCCGATCTAGGTTTCTATACCAATTGATACTTCCCGTGAACCCTGATGATTCAAACGATTCTACGAAAATGGCAAGTTCTACCTCACTCATTATCGGGCTTCCGTTTGGAACTGTGGAGTTAGCAAGGTCTATCATAACCATTCCTGTTTCAGGCTCTGATTTAGGAGTATTTTTCCGATATAAGTTATTGAGAAATTGATGGGTATTGTTCTCAAGAATTGCATCGGCGACTCCAGGCTGGCGATTGAAATGGACAAAGTAATAGTTTTCACCTAGAAATTGTTCCATCATCTCGAGCCAAGGAGTGGCTCCACGTTCTTGATACGGCAGGCTTAAATTTATTATTTTATTGACTCGATCTGGGTGTAATAAAGCCAACCCCCACACCACCATCGCTCCCCAATCATGCCCAACAAACGTCGAATTTTCATAACCGTAGTGATCTAGAAGTAATGCGAGATCGTTGGCAAGGTGGACAATATCGTAGCTTTCAACATCTGCTGGTTGAGATGATTTTCCATAGCCTCTTTGATTTGGGACGATGACATGATAACCCGCTTCGACAAGGCTCGGAATTTGGTACCTCCAGGAAAAAGCGTGCTCTGGCCAACCGTGGCAGAGTACGATGGGATTGCCACGGTTCTCTTGTCCTGCTTCAAACACTTCAAGCTCAACATTTTCGAGTTGAATCATTGTGGGTAACGGGAAGTCATTGAGATTGAACATAATTATGCCTTTTAATTTGTTAATAGTTTTATGTGAGTGGGATGCTGCTCTTTCAGAGAACGTCGATGCTGTTACAACTTTGCGAGAACAAAGCTGAAGTCGATGAGTAATTTATATAATCTAATGGTGCCAAATAGTGGCACCATTAAATGGTGAATTAGGAAATGAATATTCGTGTAAGGCATGAGGCGATCATCCGCAGCCTGCGTCGTAATGGGACGTTGACAGTTTCAGAGCTAGCGGCACAAGTTGGAGCGTCGCGTCGAACGGTGTTACGCGACCTGGCTGCATTAAGAGATGAAGGTTATGCGATTCATTCAGAGCCTGGTAGGGGCGGGGGGTTGCAATTGGACTCACGTTCCGTGCAAACGACCGTAAGGTTGTCTGTTGAGGAGGTTTTTGCACTTCTTGTCAGCGTGGCTACCATGTATGCAATTGGTGGGCTGCCCTTCTCGGGGGCCGCAAACAGTGCTCTTACGAAAATAGAAAAGTCTCTACCGTCTGACAAGCTTCATGATTTACGACGTTTACTCGATTGCTTGTTTGTTGGAAAAATTGCACCTCAAGTGGATATTTCAAATATGCAGGAGATGGATTCTGAGTTACTGCATGTTTTTGAAAAGGCTTTCTTACAGCGATTACATCTTAAATTTGAATATGTTGATGCGAAAGGTGAGCAGTCCCATCGAGCGGTAGAGCCTCAAGCGATGCTTATTTTGCCGCCGTTATGGTATTTGGTTGCATGGGATCCAATGAGAGATGACTTCAGACATTTTAGAATGGATCGCATTAAGCATCCTGAAGTTATCGAAGGAACATCTTTTATGAGAAGGCAGGTGCCATTCGACGAACATGTGTCTCCGCTACGAAACTTAGCTCGTTGAATTTAGTGAAGGTGATAGTGTTGAAAATAAGAAAGTGGCCACAAAAGCCACTTTCATGCGTCTATATTATGCGAGTTCTTTCCGAACGAGTTCAGCCCCAGCACTTAGCGCGTTTAGCTTAGCGTTCGCAACTTCACGGGGCAGTGGAGCCATACCACAGTTAGTGCTTGGGTAGAGCTTGTCTGCATCTACAAATTTAAGTGCTTGCTTTAAAGTAGCGGCAACTTCCTCAGGAGTCTCGATTTCATGAGTAGCGACATCAATTGCACCTACCATCACTTTTTTTCCGCGGATGAGTTCAAGCAGCTCAATTGGCACGCGTGAATTTTGACATTCTAGTGAGATAATATCGATATTCGACTCACGAAGCTTTGGGAACACTTCTTCATATTGACGCCACTCAGAGCCGAGCGATTTTTTCCAATCTGTGTTGGCTTTAATGCCGTAGCCATAACAAATATGGACTGCGGTTTCACACTTAAGCCCTTCAATTGCTCTTTCCAAGCAGGCAATTCCCCAGTCGTTTACCTCATCGAAAAAGACGTTGAATGCAGGTTCATCGAACTGAATAATATCGACGCCGGCTGCTTCGAGTTCTTTAGCTTCTTGGTTTAAGATTTTTGCAAATTCCCAAGCGAGCTTTTCGCGACTTTTGTAGTGATCATCATAGAGCGTGTCGATCATCGTCATAGGGCCAGGCAGTGCCCATTTGATTGGTTTATCGGTTTGTTGACGGAGAAATTTCGCATCTTCCACAAATACGGGCTTTTGACGGGTAACAGGACCGGTGACTGTCGGCACGCTTGCGTCGTAGCGATTTCGGATTCTGACAGTCTTTCGATTTTCGAAATCGACACCACTGAGGTGCTCAATGAACGTCGTGACAAAGTGTTGGCGAGTTTGTTCTCCATCACTAACAATATCGACGTTTGCGATTTCTTGTTCTTTGAGTGAAACACGGAGCGCATCTTTTTTGCCGTGGTTTAACTCTTCCCCTTGCAGTTTCCAAGGAGACCAAAGCGTTTCGGGTTGTGCAAGCCAAGAAGGTTTAGGTAAGCTTCCTGCCGTTGAAGTAGGTAATAGTGTTTTCATAGTATATGCCGCTATCGAATCTCGTTAATTATTATGCGTAACTTTCTGACCATTGCTTAAGCACGGTTTGGTATGGCTTGATGAAGTGTTCTTCAGCAAACTTACCCTGCTTAATTGCTAACTGGCTGCGTTCTTCGCGGTCATAAACAATTTGAGTTAGTGAGTGGTCTTGGTTTTTCAAGTTAGGTTGATAGCAATTACCTGCAACCGCATTAGCGTTGTAAATCTCTGGACGATAAATCTTCTGGAACGTTTCCATGGTGCTGATGGTGCTGATCAGCTCAAGGTTTGAATAGTTATTAAGTAGATCACCAAAGAAGTAGAACGCTAAAGGTGCAACACTATTTGGTGGCATAAAGTAACGAACCTGTAAGCCCATTTTCTTAAAATATTGCTCAGTTAAAGATGATTCGTTTGGTTGATATTCAAAACCTAACACAGGGTGCTGATTATCCGTTTTGCTATAGACTTTGTTATCAGAGACACTTAAACAAATAACCGGAAGTTTATTAAAGTGCTGCTTATAAGTATTCGAATTAACGAAGTATTGGAAAAGCTTTCCATGAAGGTCGCCGAAATTATCTGGAATAGTAAACTTCGGTTGGTCTTTATTATGATCTAAGAGTAATACGCTAAAATCATAATCTCGAACATAAGAAGAGAAGTTATTTCCGACAATCCCTTCGATACGTTCGTTAGTTTTATGATCGACAATATTTGTCTTCAATACTTCAATCGAAGGGAAGGCTTGGTCATTACCTTCAATGTCCATATCGACAGAGATAATCTCAAGCTCGACAGAGTAACGTTCGCCTTTTGGGTTATCCCAATGCGCTAAGGCATTGAAACTGTTATCGATCATCTTTAAGGCGTTACGTAAGTTAGCTTGACGGCTTTCACCTCGAGCCAAGTTAGCAAAATTGGTTGTGATACGAGTGCTGTCTGACGGGTGGTAATTTTCATCGAGACTAAGGCTTTTGATTGTGAAATTGAAGTCTGTATTCATAGTATTTGGTTATCCTAATTCCTAAGATGAAAGCTGAATTTATTCCTTACTCTTACTGGGTTTGTGGTTTTCTTTATTTCCAGTAATAACCTTCGCGGTGGTTTCATCTTAATGACTCCAAAGCGGTAGTAACGAGCTGAGAGTTATTTATAACTTCTATCGTTACTTAAATGACAATGGATTTACTTCATTTTCATTATGAGAAATATTCATGTTTCATTATTTTTTAAACCGTTATATTAGTGGCCTTAATTTAAGCATGGCTAGTTTACTGCTATGTATATCCATTATTTATATGAGGTTAACTAAGTGAGTGAATTGCTGTTATTAATTTTTTACTGTGCATTACTAGGCAGTGGCGTAGGTTTTTTGGCAGGGTTGTTAGGCATCGGAGGGGGGCTAGTGATCGTTCCAATCCTAAGCAGCATTTTACTTCACTTTGAAGTTTTACCAACAGAGCAAGTTGTTGTTGCCGCAATTGCTACGTCTTTAGCATCGATATTGTTCACTTCAACTTCTTCGGCCATTGCTCACCACAAAAATGGCAATGTACCTTGGGAACTTGCTCCTTGGATCATGACTGGCGTTGCCTTTGGCGCACTTATCAGTGGCTTTATGGCAGCACTTTTACCAGAGCAGATTGTTCGTATTGTGTTTGCTGTGAGTGTGGTACTTATTGCTCTGAAAATGTTTTTAAGCAGTAAAAAGGATGCGCCAACAGATAGGAAAATGCCTAACAAAGGGCTATTAACTGTTTTCACCACAATTACAGGTGGCCTATCCGCAATGATAGGGATTGGGGGCGGTGCACTATTGGTACCTCTGTTAACTTTCTTCTCACTTGATATGAAAAAGGCCATTGGCTGCGCTTCTGCGTGTGGCATTGTTATCGCATTATTTGGCTCGATAGGTTACATCAGCTCGGGGAGTACACACTTTTCGTTAGCTGACGGGTTCGCAGGGTTTGTATATCTACCAGCTTTAGCTGGGATCGTGTGCACGTCTTGGTTTACCGCGCCGTTAGGTGCAAAATCAACTCAGACGTTACCTGTATCAACAATCAAAAAGATCTTTTCGATTTTGTTGTTAATCATGGCTGTAAAGATGGCTGTTAGTTAAGCGAGAGGCTTAGTCCCTTCAAGCCTGGCAATGCTTTAATTACTTTAGGGTCATCAAGTTGAGGGTAGGGCTTATTTCAGCTGAATGAAGCGTTATAAGAAATAAGTGAAAAGTGTAGGTGATAAGTAAGAAATACTCGATGGATGATCTGCAAGTGAGCAATACTTTCTCACTTGCAGATTAATCCTATATGAAAGGGCTACTCAGTTTGATTAAAGTTTGCTGTACGCACTCTTGAATTAATGTGATGTTAATTACAGGAAGAACGCTACAACACAATTAACTAAATAGCTGCTTCCATCACCGCTTTTTTAGCGCCTTTTTGTTCAATATTGATGTACGCCTGAGTGATAGCATCAATAACAGATTTTTGCTGAACAATGGATTGGTCGAAGATCGTTTCTTCACTCAAAAGAGCGTTAATCAATGGCTCAACTGAGTCGTGCTTTTTGCTGATTGACAATAAATGATCAGAGAGAGGGTCTACTACCTCAATTGGTTGATTGTTTTCATCAATACCTCTGATGTAACGCATCCATGCCGCAGTGCCTAATGCTAAAGCGGTAAAATTACGTTCGCCTTTGGCTAGAATTCCCATCGATTCAATAATACGTTGCGGGAGCTTTTGGCTGCCATCCATGGCGATCTGATGCGTCTTATGCTTCAAATAGGGATTTGAAAATCGATTCAAGAGCAGCTCGGAGTACTCGACAAGATTGATATTATCGAGTTCTTGTAGGGTTGGTTTTTGCTCATTGAGCATAAGGCGACGAGTCATTTCTTTGAAACTAGGGTTTTCCATCATGTCCGAAATGTATTCATAACCGGATAAGTACCCAGTGTAAGCAAGAAAAGAGTGGCTACCATTGAGCATTCTTAGTTTCATTTCTTCATAAGGCTGCACATCTTTTACGAGTGATACTCCGTCAATTAGCTCCCATTCAGGGCGGCCAGATACAAAGTTATCTTCAATAACCCATTGTAAAAACGGTTCTGTGACCAGGCCACAAGGATCAAATTTACCAGTTAATGACTCGATAGTTTTCAATGATTCGTCGGTTATTGCGGGAACAATTCTATCAACCATCGTACTAGGGAAGCTCGCATTGGTTGAGATCCATTCAGATAGAGCTGGGTCTATCATTTTGGCGTACTCAATAATGGCGGCTTTCGTTACTTCTCCATTATGGGGCATGTTGTCACACGACATGACACTGAAAGCGGGTAGGTTTCGTTCTTTTCTCAAATTTAACGCAGCAACTATCACACCTAAGGCTGATTTCGGTGCTTTTGGATCGGCGATGTCTTGTGTAATTAACGGGTGTCCTGCATGAAATTGGCGAGTGTTCGGGTCTACACAATAGCCCTTTTCAGTGATCGTTAAGGAAACGATCGATACTTGAGGCTCTGCCATTCTCTCTATAATAGAGTCAATACCGTCAAGGCCCGGATGCATGCTATCTATCACTGATTCGATAGTGTGAACATTGGTGGTGGTATGATCTTGTTCAACGACGGTGTAACGATGCCTCTGATTTCTCAACTCTTGAATAAAGGGCTTTCCACTAAACAAACTTACGGTCGTATAGCCCCAATCACTAGGCGTTATCTGGTTGAGTTTTTCTAATACCAAAGCCTGGTGAGCACGGAAAAATGCACCACAACCAATATGAACAATTCGGTTTTTAAGTGCCGAGCGATCATAGTTTGCATGTGATTTCTGATCATATTCAGTTCGACTAGAAGCCATATAAATATCCTTAGAGGTAAAGCGAATTCGGGAGAGCGAATGAGCTATCGAAGTCTCCAAATGAGTATTGGAGACTCTATATATTGAACAAAATGTATACGGATGATTGCCAGTACGAGCTGTTAGTGCATTTTTATCAATGCTTTACGTACTTTTTGTGGGTCGTTCTCAATAAGTGCAATAGCATCAGGAGCAGTATCTAGGGTGAACTCATGACTGATTAAAAATTCGGTGTCGAGTTTTCCTTGAGCCATCCAGTCAATCACTTTAGGGAACATATTGTTATTTAGTCGTGAGCCTACAATGGTCAGCTCCTTCTTGATCACTTCGACTTGTTGAAGTGGGCTATGTTCACTAGAAAAACCGAGCAAGCAAACAGTTCCTGCAGGAGCTGCAAGCCTCATAATTTCAGGAATAAGAGCTGGAATACATGCTGCGTCAGCGATTAGCGGTACACCCTGCCCATTTGTCAGTTCCATGACTCGTTGTTCGGTGTTTTCTTGTTTAGGGTTAATGGTATGAGTTGCACCTAATTGCTTGGCGGTTTCTAACTTTTCATCGAGAAGATCGACGATTATAGATGGAATACCTAGAACATTAGCAATTTGTACGATGGTTAAGCCAATAACGCCCGCGCCATAAATCAATATTGTGTCATCCGAAGAAGCATCTAATCGGTTAAACACATTAGCGGCGATACTGTAAGGCTCTATTAAGGTTGCATCTCTTAAGTTGATGCTGTCTGGTAGTGCAATGATATTGGCTGCAGGTACGGCTTGAAATTGTGTGAATCCGCCATCGGTGTGAACACCTATCACTTGAAGTTCAGTACAAACATTCGAGCGACCGATTTTGCAAGGGCGGCACTGACCACAACTGATCACGGGGTTAACGACAACTTTTGTCCCAACTTCCAGTCCAGTTACGTTGTCTCCAACCTTTTCAATGCATCCTACAAACTCATGTCCGGTGATTCTAGGGTAGGTAGCAAATGGGTTTTGACCGTGAATGATATGCAGATCAGAGCCACAAATCCCGGCGTACTCTACACGAACCAATACCTGGTCATCAGAGAAAGAGGGTACGTTTTGCTCAACGACTTGGTAGTCATTAATTCCATTTACAATAAACGATTTCATTTTTAGTTACTCAACTTATCTATCACGTTATCGATGTGCATGATCATTGCCGATTCTGCTTGCTCAGGATCTCCGGCTTTGATCGCGTTGAAGATCGCTTGATGATCGTCAACCCAAATTCCTTTTGCTGTCGGCTCGTTAGCTATGACTTCCATGCGATCCCACATTTTTCCTTTCATATGTAGCGACATCAGATCTTGGTGGAAAATAGTTAACAGTGGGTTCTGGCAAGCGCTAGCGATCGCACAGTGAAACTGTTGGTCTGCGTCATGAGATGTTTGATGCCTCAATTCGATACTTGAGAAAAATTGAGAGGCATTCATCATGTCAAGGCATTGCTGAAGTTCGTTTATCAACTCTGGCGTATTGTTTAACGCTGCTTGTTTCGCAAATTCACCTTCAATGAGTTTTCTCGCTGACAAAATATCGTTCGGCGTAAATTCGCTTATTGAAGGAGAAGGCAGTTGAGGCTGACTTTGTAAGACGAAAACGCCAGCCCCTTTTTTAATTTCAGCAATTCCAGAAAGCTCTAAATACACCATAGCTTCGCGTATGACGGTACGACTAACATTGAGCTCTTCTGACAGCTTCCGTTCTGGTGGGATTTTGTCCCCTACAAGGTACTGCTTTGCATTAATCCGGTTAATGATCTGATTGGCGACAGTTATGTACAGCCGGTCAGTTTTTGTTGTCATGCCTATATCTACCTTGTTCGTAATCCGTTTTTTTGTGCTGCTATGAGCCGTGTGTTCGTCTCTTAGCTCATTCCATCTAATGCAATTAACCCAGAAAAATTGCTTTGAGGGGGTGTTGGCTCATTATGCAAGCACTGTTATGTACCAATTAAACCATCATTTATTAAAAAGTTATGTGACCAAAGGCAAGTTAACGTGATGATATTGTCTAGACCAATTTGGTTTATTTTGGTTTTATGTGCGACCAAATCAATTTTTCGACGGGTGAATATAACGAGAATATATAATTAGCAAGTCGCGCTAGGCGATATTGTGACATTTTTATAGATCGACAGATGGTGAAAAATGCACAAGGTCAATGACTTACATTATTTTAGTAAAAAAGCAGCCTTTATAGTTATGACTGGCTGTGTTCAGAATTTGTTGAAAATAGTATTTTGGTGAATTTTGTAACAAGGCTAACTCACTGATTAGCTTGGGGTTAGTTGGTTTTTTCTTTTTAAGTTATTGTTTTTATTTGTGTTTTTGTTTTGTTTTGTGTGTGGGGGAAAGGTGGGGTTGTTCGATAGCTTTAAAGCAATGTGGAGTGCTTGTCGTGAATTTAACTTAAATAAAGGAAGGTAAAACAAGCATGAAAATTGAGTGGTTAACATGGGGAATTACTGTTTATAGGTTGGAAAATAGAAATTATAGAGTGCTAAAGCTGAGACTTTGCGCATAAAAACGCCATGCTAAGTACCGTGTTTCTGTCATATTTATCACACTTAACGTTTTTATCAATTGTGAAACATTTATCCGATGTTAGATTTAATTGGTCTGTACAATAATGGATAAAAATGGATAAAAATGGAGAATATGATGAAGCAAAAACTATTGAGCGCCGCTATATTAGCGTCTTCTCTTTTTACTGGAATTGCATCTGCTGCCGACTACACTTTGAAATTTGGCCATCTGGCAAACGATGACAATGTTTGGAACAAAGCTGCTCTACATTTCCAAAAAACGGTGGAAGAAAAATCTGAAGGACGAATTGAAGTCTTGGTGTACCCGAACTCCGAGCTAGGTTCAGAGATGGATATTATTAACGGTATCCAATTAGGCACAGTTGACCTAACAATCTCGGGTGAATCATTGCAAAACTGGGCACCTAAAGCGGCATTACTTGCAATCCCATATGCAATCCGCGATAGCGAGCACTTAGCGGCGGTAGCAAATGGTGAGGTTGGTAAAGAGATTGAAGAACAAATCACTCAACGTTCTGGTCTAGTGCCACTAACTTGGTTCGAACGTGGTGCGCGTAACCTGACTTCTAATAAACCAATCACAACGCCAGAAGATCTCAACGGTACGATCCTACGTGTTCCTAATGTTCCAATTTTTGTGAAAGTGTGGGAACAACTTGGTGCTAAGCCGACTCCGATGGCATTCTCGGAAGTGTTTACTTCTTTACAACAAGGCACGATCCATTCCCAAGAGAACCCGTTATCACTGATTAACAGTGCATCGTTCTTTGAAGTTCAAGGCTACGTGAACAAAACAGAGCACGTACGTAGTTGGATTTACGTCGTTATGGGTAAGCGTCAATTAGAAAAACTACCTAAGGACTTACAAGCTGTGGTTAAAGAAGCCGCTGCTGAAACACAAGCCTACGAGCGAGAGTTATTCCTAGAAGATGAAAGAAAGCTAGCTGAGTTATTGCAAGAAAGAGGGATGAAATTCGTAGATGTTGATCAAGAAGCATTCCGTGAAGCTGCGCTTCCGGCTGTTCGTAAAAGTTTGAATAAAGAGCAGTTACCGCTGTTTGAAGATATTCAAAAACTATAAGTAACCCTTGGGGAGGTGGATAGCCTCCCTATTTTCTCATGAGGGAAATTATGACGACAATCGTAAATGTGGCCGAAGAACCAAAAGAGTCACTCGTATCGAGAGCCGTAGATCACATTGATCGACTTGCCACTCGTTTTTTTAGCTTTTTTACAATCTGCAGTTTAGTCGCTTTATGTGGTGTGGTTTTACTACAAGTATTTGCTCGAATGTTTTTAGAAAGTACTCCTGCTTGGACAGAAGAACTTTCTCGCTACTTCTTCATCTATACGGTTGCTTTTGGAGCTGGTTTAGCCTTTAAGTCAAAAGAACTAGTTAGTGTCGATATTATAGTCTCCAGGCTAAGTGAAAAATGGCAAAGCATATATCAACTAATTGTTAATATCGTTATTTCTATCTTTATCTTTATTGCTTTACCAAATGCATTTCAATTTATGAGTATCGGTGAATGGCAAACATCACCAGTACTTGCAGTTCAAATGGACTACATCTTTTTTTCAAGTGTTCTTATCTTTGCAAACCTACAACTATTTATAGCTTTAGATTCTATAAAAATAATTATTAAACACACAAGTCGGAGAGGATGATATGGAAGTCTATATATTATTTTCGGTTTTCTTTGTTTTATTAATATTAGGCTTTCCTATTGCAATTACGCTTGGAATAGCATCAATGGCTTACTTATTGATGGCTGATATTTCATTGACCGTAATTCCACAAAAAATGTTTGCGGGCATTGATTCGTTTGTACTCCTTTGTATCGGTGGTTTCATCCTCGCCGGAAACTTGATGAATCGGGGGAACATCACCGAGCAGATCATCGGGTTAAGTAACGCGATGCTAGGGCATATTCGTGGCGGACTTGGGCTAGCGAATGTTAGTGGCTCAATGTTATTTGGTGGCGTGTCTGGTACTGCGGTTGCTGATACTGCATCGATTGGTTCGGTCATGATCCCTGGTATGGCAAAAAGTGGTTACGACAAACCATTTGCAGCCGCGGTGACTGCTGCCTCATCAACCATCGGGCCAATTATTCCTCCTAGTGTACCTATGATCATTGTAGGTACGTTGACCAGTATATCGGTTGGAAAACTGTTTCTAGCTGGTGCTGTACCGGGCTTGTTACTGGGTGTGGGGATGATGGCAACGACTTATTTTCTATCGGTAAAACGAGGCTACCCGAAAGAAAAGCGTGCAACGTTATCTGAAATTATCCTTCACTTACGTACAAGTTGTTGGGCGATTTCACTGACATTCTTAATACTGATTGGCATTGTGGGTGGCTTCTTTACACCGACCGAGGCCTCTGTCGTCGCGGCACTTTACGCAATGATTATTGGTATGTTTGTTTATAAGGGGCTTTCATTTAGAGATCTTCCAAAAATACTACTTTCGACTGCTGTAACCACTGCATCATTAATGCTACTGGTTGGCTTAGCTAATGTGTTTGGGTGGATACTAACGTCAGAAAAAATCCCACAAATGATAGCGTCTACGATACTAACGATCAGTGAAAATCCAATTATTGTATTGCTAATCATCAACTTATTGTTGCTGTTGGTAGGCTCGTTCATGGAAACCATTGCGGCACTGATCATACTGTTTCCTACATTATTAGGCGTAGCGACTGCTGTTGGTGTAGACCCGGTGCACTTTGGCATTATCGCGGTGCTTAACTTAATGATTGGTCTAACTACACCACCTGTAGGAGTTTGTTTGTTCGTTGCTGCAGGAATTGGTGGTATTCCAATGGAGAAAGTCGTGAAAGCAATCGTGCCTTTCTTATTGTGTAATTTAGCCGTGTTATTGATGGTCACATATATACCAGCATTATCACTTTGGCTACCAAGCGTGTTCTTATAAACAATTAGAGTTGATGCAATGTTAGATGGTCGATACCCAGATTATTCTCGAATGAGAAAAAAAACAGAAAAGAATATCCCCAAGTTTATATATGAATATTTGGAAGGAGGATGTTTTGATGATATTGGATTGGAGACAAACCGTTTAGCATTGCAGAAATCTAAGTTAGCACCGAGGTATTTAGCGCCGTATTCAAAGTGCGATTTAAACACCACAATCCTTGGGAAAGGATATAGCGCTCCATTCGGCATTGCACCAATCGGTTTACAAGGTCTAATTTGGCCTAATTCACCGGTGATTTTGGCGAAAGCAGCAAAGAAATACAATATCCCATATGTTCTAAGCACCGTTTCGTCTGAGTCGATAGAAGTAATCGCAGAGTTAGCAGAAGACAATGCATGGTTTCAGCTCTACAACCCAGTGGATGAAACAATACAAGATTCAATACTGGGACGTTTGAAGAGCTGCGGCTATAAAAACTTGGTTGTCACGGTCGACATTCCGACGTTTGGGTTTAGGCCCAATGATATCGTGAATGGGTTAACTATGCCTCCTAAGCATTCTGTGAAGAACTTCATCGATGTATGCAAAACGCCGCATTGGGCGACTCAAACTCTCAAGTATGGAATTCCAAAATTTAAAAATTTGGAACCATACATGAGAGAGCATCGTCTCGATTTGCCAGAAATGATGCGCTCGATGGCGATGGGGAAAGTGGACACGGAAGGCTTGAAAAGAATAAGAGACAAGTGGGAAGGGAATTTAATCGTAAAAGGCGTTTGTTCTAGTAGCGATCTCAAGTTACTTGAAGAAGTGAATGCCGACGGGGTTATTTTATCTAACCATGGAGCTCGGCAGCTAGATGCTTGTGAATCCCCAATAGATCTTCTAAAAAAAATAGATGGAGATTCAGTCCCTTCGGGAGTGACGATGATGATGGATAGCGGTATCCGATCGGGTGTGGATATTGCCACTTCCTTAGCATCTGGTGCTCAATTTACATTTTTGGGGCGCTTTTTCATGTACGCCGTGTCGTCCTTGGGTAAGGAAGGTGGAGAGCATGCAATCGAAGTGTTAATGCAGCAACTTACTCAAGTGATGGAACAAATTAGGTGTGAGAACCCCGCTGATTTGTCAGAGTTCCTCGCAAACTAGATATAAATAAACGCTCATTTAATTTTGGAAAATAGTTACTCGTTATCGAATAACTAGGTTGGTACGTTTCTGTAATAAAAATATTTATTGGATGGGCATATGAATTATGTCTATAGGGTTGAATCTATATTATCTCAATTAATATCGCATCAAATCTCTAAATTTTATTCATCCGATTTATTAAATAATTAAAAACTTTTTGGGAGATAAATATGAAGATGTCATTTCGTTGGTATGGTGAAGGGAATGATGAGGTAAGTTTACCTTTTATTAAACAGGTTCCGGGTGTAGAAGGTATTGTTTGGTCATTACATGATATGCCTGCTGGAGAAGTCTGGAGTGAAGAACGCATTCTCGCTGAAAAAGAAATAATAGAGAAAGCAGGTTTTCATATTGATGTCGTTGAAAGTGTTAATGTTCATGAAGACATTAAACTCGGTCTGCCATCAAGAGATAAGTATATTGACAACTATATTGAAACCTTAAAAAGGCTTGCTAAAGTCGGGGTGAAAGTTGTCTGCTATAACTTTATGCCAGTATTCGATTGGACCAGAACCGAGCTGTATAAAGAAATGGAAGACGGTTCTAACGCTCTGTTTTTTGAAAAGAGCAAAATCAGTGATATTGAGCCTATTGAACTTATCGAAAAATTATCAAAGAACGTATCTGTAACAATGCCAGGGTGGGAACCAGAGCGACTATCCCAATTAAAAGAAACGTTCGAAAAATACAAAGGTTTTACAGCGGAAGACCTTTGGGGAAACCTTCAGTATTTCTTAGAAAAAGTTATCCCTGTTTGTGAAGAATACGATATTAAAATGGGAATTCACCCAGATGACCCAGCATTCCCTATCTTTGGGCTACCTCGAATTATTATTAATAAAGAGAATATTCTTAGGTTCTTAAATTTGGTCGATAGTCCATATAACGGATTAAGTTTATGTACCGGATCACTTGGTTCGAGCAATAACGATATTCCAGACATTATCGATGAAGTTCACGAACGAATTCATTTTATACATATACGTAATGTAAAAAGATTTGAAAATGGAGACTTTATAGAGTCTTCGCACCGAGCATGTGACGGTTCAGTAGACATTATTAAAGTCATCCAAACACTTCATAAGCACGGTTATCAAGGCTATGTTCGACCAGATCATGGACGCCATATTTGGGGTGAAGAAAAATGGGCTCGCCCTGGGTATGGTTTGTATGACCGAGCTCTGGGGATTATGTATATCCTTGGAGCCTGGGATAACTTGCAGGCGCAACAAATTGGCAAGTAACTAGACGATAAGTCGTGCGCTAATAGTGGGTTCAGCCCAGTTTGATGATACTCGGGCTGTTCTACAACCGGTACACAACTATTGTCGGACGTTTAATTCCCCCAGCGCTGCTGAGACTAAAGATGAAAAAAACAAAAATAGCCATTATTGGCGAATGCATGGTAGAGCTACAGCATAAAAATGGGACTCTGCAGCAGTCATTCGGCGGAGATACATTAAATACCGCCCTTTATCTATCTCGCTTGTGCAAGGCTCAGGATATCGAAACCACTTATGTAACGGCATTAGGTGAAGACCCTTATAGTCAAGCGATGTTAGACGCTTGGCAAGAAGAGGGGATTGATACTTCGTTAGTCCATCAAGTATCGGGCAAACAACCGGGAATCTATCACATTGAAACCGATTCAATGGGTGAGCGTAGCTTCTATTATTGGCGTAATGAAGCGTCTGCAAAGTTCATGTTTGACCAGGATAACGCGCATGAATTACTAGCTAAACTAGAGCAATTTGATGCGATTTATCTTAGTGGTATTACGCTGGCGATTTTGACTGAAACCAGTCGCAACATGCTATTTAAACTGTTGGATAGTTTTGCGGGTCTAGTGTTCTTCGATAACAACTACCGCCCCCAGTTATGGCAAGACCGTAAAGACGCTCAGAAAGTATATTTAAAAATGCTGTCTTACACAGATACCGCCTTGTTGACCTTTGATGATGAAGAAGCGTTATATGGTGATAAAGACATTGAGCAATGTATCGCACGTACGAAAGACGCTGGTGTCTCTGAAATCATTGTGAAACGAGGCAGTAAAGATTGCCTGGTTTATGAAGGTGGCGCTTGTTCCTCAGTCGCTGCGAATAAAGTTAAAAATGTGGTGGATACGACAGCAGCCGGTGATTCATTTAGTGCTGGTTTTCTCGCTAAGCGCCTTAGTGGTGGTAGCGGAACACAATCAGCGGAAGCAGGGCACATTGTAGCCAGCACCGTAATTCAACATAAAGGCGCAATCATCCCCAGAGATGTAATGCCAGATTTGTATTTATAACCCGTTCAACGAAGAGAGAGTCCTAATGACTACGTTAAATGAACATTTAGCAAACCTAAAAGTTATTCCTGTTATTGCAATAAACAAAGTTGAAGATGCAATTCCACTAGGCCGTGCATTGGTTGAAAATGGCATGCCTTGTGCCGAAATTACTCTTCGTACCGAGTGTGCCATTGAAGCGATTCGTTTAATGCGTAAAGAGTTCCCTGATATGTTAATTGGTTCAGGAACTGTGCTAACTAATGAGCAGGTAGATGCCTCTATCGAAGCGGGCGTAGATTTCATTGTTAGCCCTGGTTTCAACCCTCGCACCGTGCAATATTGTATTGATAAAGGTGTCGCAATTGTTCCTGGTGTCAACAACCCAAGCCTAGTTGAGCAAGCGATGGACATGGGGCTACGTACTCTAAAGTTCTTCCCAGCAGAAGCCTCTGGCGGCGTAGGCATGCTAAAGGCACTTACAGCTGTTTACCCTGTTAACTTTATGCCAACTGGTGGTGTGAGTCTGAAGAATGTGGATGAGTACTTGTCTTTACCATCAGTGCTGGCTTGTGGTGGTACTTGGATGGTTCCGACAAAACTCATGGATGAAGGGAAATGGGACGAACTAGGTGCACTAGTTCGAGATGCGGTTGCTCACGTGAGTGATGCGTAACCATAAATTAATCGACGCTTCATAGCGTATATCTAAGAGCTTAGTAGACAAGGATCACGGATACTTACTTAGGTTGATGATTTAGGGGCGCCAAATGGATCAATTTTTGGCGTCACTGAAGAACTCGATATATCAAAAAATGAAATAGCCTCCCTTAAAGAGTTAGATTCGTGATCCATTCGAGCTGCGGTGCTAAGTAAATCTTGGCTCGATTTTAGGTTAGAGGTTGCGACTTGATCGAGTGACTTCATACTTGAGTTCACCGATTTAGCACGTTGTGACTGCTCAATTGAGGCTTCAGAAATCGATTGAACTGACGTTGAAGTTTGATCGATAGAAGGAACAAGGGCATCAAGTAATTGACCCGCTTTGTTTGCCAATACGACACTGTTATCAGCAATTTTCCCTATTTCTTCAGCTGCTATCTGGCAACGCTCTGCCAATTTGCGAATCTCTGCTGCCACTACTGAAAAACCGCTGCCAAATTTACCAGCTCTCGAGGCTTCAATGGTTGCGTTGAGCGCCAATAAATTAGTTTGATAAGCAATCTCGTCAATAATGTTTATCCGCTGCGCGATGGTTTTCATCGCATCCACAGTCTCTGCAACTGCTTTACCACCTTTTTCGGTATCACTTGATGCTTGTGTTGTCGAGACATCGGTTGCAATAGCAACCTCTTTGTTTTTGTTAATAAATGAGGTCATTCGCTCCAGCTCTTCAATGGTTTGTTTGACACTTTCCGCTTGGTGCTGAGCCGAGGCATTAATTGTACTTGCATTCTTATTTACATCATTGGAGGCTTGGGCTAATTGATCTGCGGAGCCATTCACTTGCAAGAGCACCTCTTTGAACTTGGCGACCATCTTTTTCATCGCATTAAGTAACTCTGCAGTCTCATCTTTTGTCGTCACCTGAATAGGTATGGTGAGGTAACCGTCCGCGAGTTGATTCGCAACTTTCACTGCTTTTTGAATTGGATTTGTTATGGTTCTCGCCATAACAAATGCAATGGTACTAGCAATAAAAAACGCAGCGCTACTGAATAAAACAAAGAAGGCGAGGTACCCTTCTTTTTTCTCTTTTAAATCTGGGCCTAAGGTATCTTGGGACCTTTTGATGTCAAGTTTCAAGTTCTCTGCAATGTCGGCGACCTGACTACCAATTCTGTCTAGTTGATCTCTCTTAAGTTCGTTACGACTTTTAATGAGTTCGACTAACTCAGTAAAGGCCTCTATATATTGAGGCAGCTTTTGTCTTACATCAGCATAGAGTTGTCGACGTTCCGAGTTTTGCAATTCGACGTCCAACTGGCTTAAATTGGCTTGGAGTTCTTGATACTCTTTAATGACTCTCTCTTGTTCTGGTAGAGCATTGGTGTCCAAGAATTTCATCACGTACAGACGCGCCAACAGTAGGTTCCTCATTGAAATAGAGGCAGAGTAGGCAGCTTCAGTATCGTTGTCGTTTTTAGCTGTAACCAGAATTTTCGATAGCGCCACTTCTAACGATGGACCTAAAGCGTTAAGTCGGCTATTTACTACCTCATTACGAGCATTGATCTTTTTTTCTATTTCTTCAAAAACTTCAATATATTGGTTAAACAGTCGCTCAATCTCTTCATAGGTTTGTAACTGATTCTTGTTAATAGCCTCAAGTTTTGACTGAATCATCAGTTCTTTAAACAGTTCAAAGCGTCGCTGTGAAGCCCTCAAATCCGATTGCTCGCCATGAATAATATAGCGCTGTGCCGCTATCCTAACACTGAGTAGATTCGCCTGAATTCGGCCGACATTATTTGTATTTCTGGCATAGCTTCGATACTCATTGAATCCTTTTTCTGAAGCATCGAGAGAGAGTACTGCGACGGTAGAGATTGCCACTAAGATACAAACCATAAAGCCGAATCCTAGATAAATTTTCCGCGAAATTGAAAAACGTTTAGCCATGTCGATAACCTCTTAGCCCGCATGTATTCGAAACTGATAGTGTTAACTATAAACCATGAATAAGGGTTGCGATTTCAAAGGGCTTATTAAGGGGGACGTGACAAGTGTATATCCCAAAAGGGTATAAGCTCGATTAATTAGCGATGGTTCAAAGCATTCATACGAGCATGAAATTTCGCTTGGAGTCAGGACTGTGGGTGATATTTAGATTTGTCTGAGTGTCGAAACTGGCAATCTAGATAAATTTCTGGAGTTTGATAATGCGGTTGACCTCAACTTAACTTGAGGTTTTATGCTTACCCCAAATGAGCCAAAAGGGGTAGGTTATGCAAAATAATTACGTAAAAGAGTTAGCAACAAAAAGTTTTCAAGAAGAAATATCACGAGAGTATAAGGTTTCAAAAAAACAATCGTTTCATCTATCAAGTTTTGTTGCCGGTCTATTTTCAGCGGTGTTGCTAATTAGTATGTTTTAATGGGTGAGAGTTTTTTGGTTAAGGTGGTTAGTTGAGTGCGGTGTTAGCTGTAACTTAGCTTAGCGTTATGGGGCCGAGGAATCGTATGATATTTAGAGAAATAGAAGAAGTACACTGGAATAGTATTTTAGAAATACAGGATAAATCTTATCGGGAGATTGGTTGTGAAGAACTAGATGTACTCAAAAGTAAAAATGACGCATCTCCTGATACTTGCTTTGTATGCTTGTCAGACTGTGAATCTGTAGTCGGTTACTTGTTAGCCCATCCGTGGCGTGGAATTTCTCCTCTAAAACTGTTTGAGCCTTTACCAAATGTCGAAAACTGCGAGTATTTATATCTTCATGATATTGCAATCAGCCCTCAATCAAAGGGGAAGGGAATAGGCCGAGCTGCAGCCCTAAAGTTGTTTGAAGTGGCACAACAAAAATGAATTAACAGAATAAGTCTAGTCGCGATACAAGGTGCGGAAAGCTTTTGGTCGATACTTGGTTTCCAAGAGATAAAAGGAGTTAATGTATCTTCTAGTTACGGAAAAAAAAGCGGTTCTAATGGAAAAACTTCTAGATGCATAACAAGAAATTAAGAAAAGTAGGGGTAAGGTAGGAAGAGGAAAGTTGATTATTTTCAGTGTATTGCGCGAGATTTATGGCGTTTTTGAGGGCTCAAAAACGGTGAAACCCCGATGTTGGTAGCATCGGGGTTTCTAATTTTTAGACTTCTCGATTGGTAAGGTCGATCATCTTATTTATGCAAAAGGTTGGATTTATCCAACTAATTCCTTGGTAGGGAATTAGATGCGGATGAAGTCCATGTGCTCAACTTTTGGCTTGAACGCGTGACGTTGAACGTCTTGTGGCTTAACCTTAACTTCTGCGCCGTCAATCACTAGAGTGATTGCTTCGTAGAATTCTGGCTTATCCATCTGGTTGATCACGTCAGCGTGAACAAGTTCGATAGATACTGGTGCTGCTTCACCACCGTAAACAACTGCTGGGAATTTGCCAGCGTGACGTAGGCGGCGGCTCGCACCTTTACCTAGTTCAGTACGTACTACTGCTTCGAATTTCATAGTTTTACTCTCAAATTAGTAAAAGTTTAATTTCACACGACAATGCGACCTTGTCAGTGTGCTAATGCTCATACAAGAACAAGTTCCTGTTTGAGCGAGCGCGGATACTAACATCCTCTTATACTTCGGGCAATAGTAAGCCTTCCTTTTCAGTGAAATATCTAACCTTTTTAGAGCGTTTGCTTGGAACTTGTACAAGTAAAGGTGTTTTTGTAAAGAAGGCGTTATTGGATTATCTATTCATATTGTGAATTGAATATGAACATTTGCCTAAGTATTGGTTAATAACCAATACGTTACCTTTGTATTCAAGTTATTCCCACATACAAAAGGTAAAACCATGGAAGCAGTAAGTATTGTAGTCATCACTTTAAATGAAGAAAAACGAATTGGCCGCCTAATGGACGATTTAAGCAAGCAAACGCATCAGGATTTTGAAGTCATCGTGGTGGATTCAAACAGCGACGATAATACCTGTGAAGTCGTTCAAGCGTATCAAAGCTCGATTCCGGAACTGACGGTACACAAAATGGAGACGAGAGGCGTGAGCTTGGGCCGTAATACCGGGGCTGAGTTAGCCAAATATGAACGCGTTTTGTTTTTGGATGCCGATGTCCAACTGTCACCTACTTTTCTAGCGAATGCCTTATGTCAGCTTCGAGAGAAAAAGCTTGAAGTGGCAGGTGTATACATGGGGGCGAAAGAGTTGCCATTAGCGCATAAGGCTGGATATAGCGTGTTTAACCTTGGGCTATTTGTCACTCAGTATGTATTCCCAACGGCTGTTGGCGCTTGTATTTTTTCAACAAAGCGAGCTCATAACGAGATAGGAGGTTTTGATGAAAGTATTACCCTTTGCGAAGACTGTGACTATGTGAATCGAGCAAGTAAAACATGGCGTTTCCGTTTTCTAAATCTCACCTTCGGTTTCGACCCAAGAAGGTTGGATCAAGATGGCATTCTAAAAATGGGCTTCACTTACTTTAAAGCCAATGTGCGACGTGTCTTTTTTGGTGAAATGCGAAACAACGAAATGGAATATAAGTTCGGCCACTACAACGAGCAACGATAGAGAGTCACGTCATGTTTGAGGGATCAGGCCTGTTTTTCGGTGCGTTGCTGGATGCGTTAATTGGGCCTAATTTATTTGTTCCGGGAGAACCTTTTTTTATCGCAGCTGGTTACCAACTGCACAATGGGGTGTGGTTGGGGGTGATTGCAGTAATGTTAGGTGGTTTACTCGGGGACCAGCTTAGCTATTGGATTGGTTACAAGGTGGGTAACCGAGCACAACGTAAAATCATAAGGGTGCAACCTAAAACACGCAGAGCCATTGCTCGTTGCCGTTATTTAATGGCGAAAAAAGGGCACTATGTCATTGCGTTTGCTCGCTTACTTGGCCCGGTTGCTTGGGTTGTCCCTTTTATTGCGGGGACAAATAAGACGCCGTGGACAAAATTTAGTCTACTAGCGGCGCTAGGTTTATTGATAGGCGGAAGCCAGTTTATCTTCTGGGGATTTATTCTTGCATACGGAGTAGAACAAGTTCCGATGCTGCATGAGGCAAAAGTTTTTGTTCTGGAGCATCAGTATACGTTACTCAGCATTGCGCTAACTTTTGTTTGTGGTTTTATTGGATATAAGCGTAAGTGGCGAAAGTTGACGATTAAACTAGCCTCATTGTTTCTGGTGCTGCAACTCGTTACAAACTACAGCCATTTTTTTTGGTTTGCAGATGACTTTCAAGACAAAGCTACAGGTATGACGAGTGCGTCAACAGCGGTGGCTTCTGAAATTGAAAGCTATAAAGCGTATGCGGGGAAGTCTTCGTTTTTTGATGCGCAAGCCGTGAACGTGATGTTTATTGGGCATTCGCCAAAACCTATGATGGAAACGTTGGGTTGGATAGAAAACCAAACGTTCTCCAGAGATGAAATTGAGTGGAAAGACTACATCGGGTTGCTAAAACGTAAAGAACCTCCAGTGTCTGATTTATTTTGGCAGCAACGCCCTCAAGATATGGCCTTTCAACTTCCTGGTAATTTAATGCAACGCAGTCATATCCGTTGGTGGAAAGCAGATAGGGTAGACGCCGCTGGGCAACCGATTTGGATGGGGGCGATCAGTTACGACAACGGACTAAAATTGACCCCATATTCAGGGATCATTACGGTTTTGCACAGTATTAACCCTAACGTGGATAAAGAAAGAGATAAGCTTGAACAAGCGATTACCAGTCAACTTCCTAACTTAGAAGTGAGCATTGAACCTCTTACCACAGCCGTTGCGCTTGATGAAGCACATGATTATTACAGCGATGGCAGAGTGTTGGTTGTGACCCAACAAGTTGAAGAGATAACTTCGCAAATCGCAACGTTGTAAAGGAAAAATGGCAGCTTAACGCTGCCATTTTTTATGGTTAAGAATAATTTTTAAGCGATGCTTTATTGTTGAGATTCATTCAGTGTAAGCGTCGCTTTTAAACCACCCATAGAGCTTTGAGTAAGCGTTAGGTTCCCACGATAACTGTGTGCCATTTCACTGACAATATTGAGCCCCAGGCCGGTTCCTGGCGTAGTTTCATCAAGTCGCACTCCGCGTTTAGTAACTTGACTCAGTTTCTCTTGAGGGATGCCCGGGCCATCATCTTCAATCGTGATGGCGACATTGCCGTTGTTTAGTGTTTCGGCGTGCACTCGTATAATGCTATTCGCCCATTTATAGCTGTTTTCAAGCAGGTTGCCGACCATTTCATCGAGGTCTGTTTTATCGACGGCGACTTCAAGTTCCGATTCAAGTTCATTGATCAAAGTGATGTCGTTTTGCGCATAGACTTTATCAAAGGCCATTGAAATAGCGTCGATACGCTCACTCGGTGACGCTTTTACCGATAGGATGTTCATGGAGCCAGCCATCCGTGCTCGACCTAAATGATAGTCAATTTGCCCTTGGATTTGACTTAAAGGCTCGCGGAATTTCTGCGTATCTTCTTGTGGCAAGGTGCTGACTTCATTCTTTAAAACCGATAATGGCGTTTTCAATGCGTGAGACAGGTTGCCTGCATGGTTTCTCGCTCGTTCTAACAACTCCTGATAGTGGAATAAAAGGGCGTTGAGGTCTGAAACTAAAGGAGACACTTCTTTAGGGTAGTTATCACCTAAGGCTTGCTGTTCCCCTTTTCTCAACAATGCTAATTCACGTTGCATTCGATTAAGAGGCAATAGTGACCAGCTCACTTGGATTCCGATTAACAGTAAGACGCCGGCAAAAAGCATAGAAAGTATTAACCAAACTTGCCCAGTAATTTGATGCAGGGTGGATTCGAGAGGATCTTCGTCAAGACCGATCGTAATGGTCACGGGCTCATCTAAATCAGGAAGGTAGACAGACTGACTAATGTAGATGAGCTGCTCTCCTTTTGCGCCAGAGATAATGACGTCTCGTGGTTTCTTTTTAAAGGTGAAGCTTTTATCCCATAAGGAGCGAGATCTAAGGGTTTGGCTCTTGGTCATGGCTGACCAATATAAGCCACTGTAAGGTTGATAGAACCTAGGATCAGATAAGCGGCCGAGCATGACTAGCTCACCATTCTTATCGGTTTCGATATTGGCAGTAAGTTCATCCATGGCAAGGCTAAGCTGCTGCTTTACGTCGTCAACCAAGTAGTCGTTGACGAGTTTTGGAATACCAATACCGGCAGCAAGGATCATAGCACCAAGCCAAAAAGCCGCTGCAAGAAGCAAGCGGCTTTTTAAGCTAATGTTCTTTAAATTTTTTTTCGATAGTGGGACTGTTTTCGGCAAAATGAACTCACCTACAAGTAATCAAAGAAAGGACGATAAATAGAAAAGGCGATGAAGCTTCTACTTCACCGCCTATTAAGCTTATTCTGAATTTAGCTGATAACCTAAGCCACGAACCGTTTTTATTACCTTAGGGGCTATCTTTTTACGAATGCGTCCAATGAAGACCTCTACGGTATTGGAATCGCGGTCGAAATCTTGTTTATAAATATGTTCTACTAGCTCAGTACGTGAAATAACTTTGTCGGAGTTATGCATGAAGTAAGCGACGACTTTGTATTCTAGGGCGGTTAAGCTGACGGCTTGTCCTTGCCAAAGAACCTTCGAGCTGCGTGTATCTAAGCTTAAATCACCGATCTGTAAAACAGGTGACGCATTACCAGAAGCTCGTCTTAACTGAGCGCGGATCCTCGCGATTAACTCAACCATCTCGAAAGGCTTGGTTAGGTAATCATCAGCACCTGCATTTAAGCCTTCAACGCGTTGTGTCAATGTATCTCGCGCACTTAAGATAACAACAGGGGTGTTGATGTTTTCATCGCGAATACCTTTCAACACTGTCAGGCCGTCAAGCTTAGGTAAACCAAGATCTAATACAATGGCATCCCACTCTTCAGAGGTCGCTCGATATAAGGCATCGATGCCATCTTGAGAAAGCTCGGGAACCCATCCTGCTGACTCAAGTGTTTCTATGATTTGTTCACCAAGACGAGGATCGTCTTCAACGACTAGTATTTTCATTTGATTACCACTGATTATTATTATCGCTATTAAGCATTATTATGGTCGAAAGACGTTATTTTTTTATCACATCGTGTAAGTTACGACCTTTGATTTCCATCATTTCTAAGGTGGTGGCGTTGTACTCAACCTTTATGATGTTGTTATCGTGCACGAGTTTAAGTTCGTAAATCCACTCATCGTCATCTTCTTCAAGCTCTACTTTGATGACGCGACCATTTAATTGACTTTCAATCGCTTGATAAAGCTCCGAAAAAGGACGGATCAATCCGTCTTGAACAGCGTCATAAACTTCATCTTGGTCCTCATCAAATTCAATACGAGTTCCTTCTTTATGAACATCTTGTATCAGTTCGTGCCCATTTTCATGCTTTCCGGCAAAAGCAGCATGAGGAAGTAACAATACGCAAAGTAAAGACAGATTAGCGATCGTTGATTTACGTAACATAGCTGATCCTAGTTAAGGTCGATATACGTCAGTATAAAAGAGTGAACATGAATGGAAAGTGAATTAACTTTTGTTAACGATCTTGTAGTTCGTCTTCAAAAATTTTGTCACGCATTTTCCAAAATCGTCCGGATTTTCGGGCAATGACAAACTGCGGAGGACGGAATCGGTGCTGGTTAGCGACTACTTTTGTAGGTGACGACTCTTCAAATGGCCGATGTCTATCGGCTAAATGGGGGCGTACGAACTGGTCTTTAAAGGTTTGCTTCTGTTTCTTAGTCGTTAATGACCAGAACTCATGCACTTGGGCTTGGTTTTCACCTCGGTAAGTTACTTTGAGTTGTGATTTGCCTTTCTCATCTTTCAAAACGTTGAGATCCATTTCTAAACATTCGAATACGAGTGCGTCTTTTAGGTTTAAGGCTTCTTTGAGCTTTTTATCTGGGTCGACAAGAGTGGCATCACACTCATGGCATATTCTTGCTGCAATGTCGTTGTCAGCGCCGCATTCATTGCAATACTTGGCTCTGAATCGATAGCCACAATGTTCTCTTTCACCTGTGTCTTCATCTGTGAAGTAGCCTTGGCATCGACGACCAAAGTGTTCAAGCAAGAAGCCGTTTGAATCAAGTTTGCCCCAAAAATTGTTATTAAACCCACAGGCAGGGCAAGGGATGGTGATTATCTCGCTATCAGAATCGGGTTTGGGATCACCAACTTCTGGTTGGTAGAGGTCGTAACTATTTCCCGCATAATCTAAAACCAAGCATTCATCTTTTCCATCGGAAAGGCGTAGGCCACGGCCAACAATCTGTTGGTATAAACTGATCGATTCAGTAGGGCGAAGAATGGCAATAAGATCAACGTGTGGAGCGTCAAACCCGGTGGTCAGTACGGACACATTGACCAAAAATTTGATTTTTCTTTGTTTGAAATCGTTGATGATTTGGTCGCGCTCAAGGGTAGGGGTGTCACCAATGACGATGGAGGTTTCGCCCTCTGGAAGTAAGCTTAATATTTCTTGTGCGTGTCGAACTGTGGCAGCAAAGATCATGATCCCTTGTTTGTCTTGTGCCATTTGAATGATTTGGTCAACAATTTGGGGTGTCGCGCGTTTGGATTGTTCAATCACCATATCCAATTCCGCTTCTTTGTATCGTCCGGTATTGGCTGGTTTCAACTTAGAAAAATCATAGCTCAGAACAGGGGCGTCAATCATTCGGGCGGGCGTCAGAAATCCTTCATCTAAAAGATATCTAATAGGCAGCTCAAAAATACAGTCACGGAAAAAACGTGGCTCTTCAGATCGAACTTGACCGCGAGTATGGTATTGGTAAATCCACCCCATGCCTAAACGGTAAGGGGTAGCGGTTAAGCCAAGTACTTTTATGCCTGGGTTAATTTCACGCAGGTGAGAGATGACTTTTTGGTAGCTGCTATTTTTTTCATCGGGAACGCGGTGGCATTCGTCAATCACTAGTAGAGAAAATTGGTTCGCAAACAAATCAAGGTTACGTACAACGGACTGAACAGAAGCAAAAACAACCTGTTGGTCGGTTTCCTTGCGACCTAAGCCCGCAGAAAAAATCGACCCTTTGAGATCGTAGCCTTCATATTTCGCGTGGTTTTGTTCTACAAGCTCTTTCACATGCGCTAATACTAACACTCGCCCTTTAGCGAGCCTTGCCAATTCGGCGATAACTAAGCTTTTTCCCGCGCCGGTCGGCAGCACCAAAACGGCAGGGGTTTGGTGCTTGCGAAAGTAGTGAATGACGGATTTTACGGAGTCGGCTTGGTAAGGTCGAAGTGTGTACATACAGTATCTTGTGTCAGTGAAAGTAAAGCACACAATAAATAGTGTGAAATAGCTCAACTAATTGTGCAAAGGTGACTATAATACCTGACTTAAATCAGATGAGGTATTCATGCGTTTAGATAAATTTTTGTGTGATGCACTTGGTGCAACTCGTAAAGAAGCAACCCAAATTTTAAAAACAAAAACTGTTACAGTGAATGACGTAATGGTTAAAAGTGGTGCAACTAAGATCACCGAAGAGTGTGTTGTTGAATGGCAAGGTAATGAATTACGTGTTCAAGGCCCGCGTTACATCATGCTTTATAAGCCAGAAGGTTTCGTGTGTTCACATGAGGATGGTTCGAACCGAACAGCATTTGAACTGCTAGACGAAATCAAAATGGACAAGCTGCACTTTGCGGGACGTCTCGATGTGGATACCACAGGTATAGTGCTGATTACTGATGATGGTCAGTGGTCTCACCGTATTACTTCTCCAAAACATAAGTGTCAGAAGACTTACCGAGTATGGTTGGTAGATCCTGTTGAAGACGACTACGTAGAGAAGTTTAAAGAAGGCATTCAACTGAAAAGTGAAACTGGCTTAACGCTGCCTGCGCATTTAGAAGTGCGTGCGGAAAAGGAAGTGTTGCTAACCATTCATGAAGGTAAATACCACCAAGTGAAACGTATGTTTGCTGCATTAGGCAACAAAGTGGAAGCGCTTCACCGCGAGAAAATCGGTGACATCGAAATGGATGAGTCTCTAGAACTTGGCGAATATCGTTACCTGACTCAAGAAGAAGTCGATTCTATCTGGAAGTAATCACTTCCGGTTCTTGATTGCCGACCATGGATAGCGTCGGCTGAATTCTTTGACTGGCACTAGGATAGTTTCAGCCATTGCTAATGTTGCTATTGGAACTCCCATAGGTAACAAGACTAGATCGGAGAATTATGACTACCGCGACACAACGTGAAACACCCCAGCTAGGGCTGTTGCTGTTTTTGATTCTAGGTGCAATTGGCGCACTTACCCCTTTAGCGATTGATATGTACTTGCCTGCTATGCCGACGATCGCAAAAGATCTTGGTGTTACCGCAGGTGAAGTTCAAGTTACGCTTACCGCATACACCATGGGCTTTGCGCTTGGTCAGCTACTTCATGGGCCGCTCGCGGATAGCTTTGGCCGGCGTCCTGTCTTGCTTATCGGTGTATTCTTTTTTGGCGTGGCTGCGGTCGTCAGTGCCACAACGGAAGGGATCCAGGCGTTAACTTACGTTCGTACCGCGCAAGGGTTCGCTGGTGCGGCGGCGGCGGTGGTGATTCAAGCCGTAGTGCGCGACATGTTTGATCGTGAAGATTTCGCAAGAACCATGTCTTTTGTCACCTTAGTCATGACGGTAGCGCCACTTGTGGCACCGATGATAGGCGGTTACTTAGCGCTTTGGTTTGGGTGGCGCTCAATCTTTTGGGTGCTTGCTATATTTGCTGTGTTTGTGATTGTTGCTGTCTTATGGAAAATTCCAGAAACGCTACCGGTAGAAAAAAGGCAACCGCTTCGATTAAGAACAACACTAAGAAACTACTTAAGATTGTGTCAAAACCCTGTGGTTATGGGGCTGATTTTTTCAGGTGCTTTTTCGTTCGCGGGTATGTTCGCATTCTTAACCGCTGGTTCGTTCGTATACATCGATATTTATGGTGTTAGACCTGACTTGTTTGGCTACCTCTTTGGTATGAACATCGTTGCGATGATCATTATGACCAGTATTAACGGTAGGTTGGTCAAAAAAGTTGGTTCACACACCATGCTAAGGTTTGGTCTGTCGGTTCAGTTGCTAGCGGGTATTGGTCTGGTCTTCGGTTGGTTAGCAGATATTGGGCTGTGGGGAATCGTACCATTTGTGATGCTATTCATCGGTACGCTTTCTACAATCGGCAGTAATTCAATGGGGCTACTGTTGAGTGGTTATCCAAATATGGCAGGTACCGCTTCTTCATTAGCGGGAACATTAAGGTTTGGTACGGGTTCAATCATTGGGCTTGTTGTCGCGATGTTACCAAGCCATAGTGCGTGGCCTATGATTGTTGTTATGGCAGCATGTTCAGTGTTGTCCGCATTACTATATTGGACATTAGGAAAGAAGGCGTAATGTCAAACTACTATATTGAAATTCAAAAGCTGGTTAACTCAGCATTAGAAGAAATCACTGCATTACATAAAACGAGAAAGGTGGTTGATGCTCCTGTTAGTAATAATCACTATTTAGTTCGTTGGGTAACTAAGGCGTTAAAGTCTCAGTCTTACGACCGCAGCGTCGTAGCTGATTTAACTCGTTGGCAAAAGCAAGGTCGCTCTAAGGGCAATCAAGCCGACCTTATGTTCACGTTTAAGCGTATTTCTGCTTTCTACGGAAAGTTCTTTCCTGCAGGAGAGGAATTGAAAGAGCTTAAAGACAGTGATGTAGAAGCCTTTATGGAAGTGATGTACCAAAAAGGTTGGAGCGTGTCGAGCGAAGATGAGCTGACGACTGGTGGAAAAATTCAATTTTTCACCGATGGTGACCACTCTTTTGCGTTGTGCGCGAAGCAGTGTGACGACTCATTTGAAGGCGAACTGATGACACAACCTATGAATTGGTTTGTACGCGGTAACCATGCTGAATTTATTGAGGCGGCAATGGAAGCGGGCTTTATGCTTCATAAAGTGACCGATTATAAATCTGCGGTGAAGTATCATGGCGAATATATTGTTTACCCTCGAAACCAAGGTAAGCAACTTGCTGAGATTCCGATCAGCTTTATAGCAGATTAACGGGAAGCGCACGCTTGGTGTAGTTCGCCACGTATAGATTTAAAGGCTGTTCTGATGGTTATCAGAGCAGCCTTTTTGCTAACTAGGTGTTTGTTTTTTTGCCTCTTTGACAATGGCTTTTACCATCCCTTTAAAAATAAAAAGGTGCGCTGGCATCATTGCAAACCAGTACAGTAATCCTGAAAATCCTTTTGGATGCCACCAAGCCGTAACGTTCAATTCTCGCACATCACCTTTGTCTGTAATGGTGAATTCAAGGCGACCAAGCCCGGGCCCTTTCATGCCGAAGAGCAGTGATAGGAAGCGAGTTGGCTCACAGCGGATCACTTTCCAAGAATCGATGTAATCACCGACTTTTAATGTTTCATTTTCCGGAGTGCGTCTTACCGGCACACCTGCGCCTACGAAAAAATCGAGCCATTCCCGGGTACGCCATAGCATATTCGCAAAGAAGTAACCTTTATCAGGGCTACCAATTTGTTTAACCACTTGCCATAGCTGCTCTTGGGTAAGGGAGCTTTCTATGCTAGCCCCAGTATGTTTCGGGTAATAGCCGAAGCCCGGCTGCCATCGTTTAAACGCGGCTGTATCAAAACCCCAGATATTACTTTTAACAAAAGTCCCTTCTGCTTGAATCGCTTGTTTGACCATTTTTTCGTAAGAAATTAATGGCTGAGGAAAGCGTTGTTGAATTGATTGTGAATCGGCAATGAAATCGTGCGCTAACCCAGAAAGCAAGGCTCTCCCAATACTAGAAGGCACGGAAGTCACAATGCCTAGCCAGTATGAAGCCGTCGCGGGAGTCAATAAGGAAGTAGCCCACAAACGAAGTGGCTGGTTTGCTACTGTGGCGATGTGTTCAAACTGTTGTCGGTAGCTTAACGTTTCCGGCCCTCCAACCTCATAAACTTGGCTAGTTTCAACCTTCTCTTGAGCAAGACAAAGCAGGTAATGATTAAGGTTTTCTAACGCGATGGGGTTGGCTTTGGAGTCCACCCATTTAGGGGCGATCATAATTGGCAGGTTATAAACAAAGTCTCGCATGATTTCGAAGGCAGCGGAGCCAGGGCCAATGATGACTCCGGCTCTGAGCTCTGTAATCGGCACTGAGCTGGCTCGTAGAATTTCTCCGGTCCGTTTACGCGCCTCCAGGTGCTTGGATGAACCATAAGGTGGCTGAAGGGAGCTAAGGTATATAACGTGTTTGTTGTTTTCGGTTAATGAATCCGCAAAGTTGTTTGCCAGCTCGAGTTCGTAGTCAATAAAGTCATGCCCATGAGCCATACCGTGAACAAGAAAAAAAATCAGCTCAAACTCAGGGACGATTTGTTCCGTTTTTCTTTTATCTGCAAGGTCGAGGTAGGTGACGGTTAGGTTTGGATGAGATGGTGTTCGAGCTTTTAGATAGTCGATGTGTCTCGCAGCTGCGGTTACTTGATAACCTTGCTCTAATAGCAGGGGAAGCAGCTGGGAACCTACATAGCCAGAAGCACCTAAAACCAGAACTTTTTTCATCTAGGCTCCTTTATTGAAGATGGTTAAAAACTAAACCCTTGATATAATAGCGCGTAATTTTCCTTTATTCATCAATGTCTTCCAAAGAGGTGATATGAGAATGCTGCTTTCTAATGTTCTGCATCACACCAGAGGCGATTTCATACGCCGTCTGATCGCTATTGCTTTACCAATTACATTGCAAAGCATTATGTTTTCTAGTCGAGGATTGGTGGATGTGCTGATGCTCGGCCAGCTAGGGGAAGCTGAAATTGCAGCGGTTGGTGTTGCCAGTCGAGCGATGTTTGTTACAACAATTATGCTGGTTGGAGTGACGACGGGAGGAGCATTACTTACTGCGCAGTTTTGGGGGGCAGCAGACAGGCAAGGTGTCAGAGAAAGCACGGCATTGACTTGGTTGATCTCGATGTTTTTTGCTGCTTTAACGGTGGTGTTTTTTATTTTGTTTCCCACTCAGATAATGTCGCTGACTACTGATTCTCAGGAAGTGGTTGCGTTAGGTGTTGAATACATCGTTATCACATCGCTCAGCATGTTTGCTGTTTCATGCGTAAGTAGCATGGCGGTTGGCCTTAGAGCAATGCATAAGCCTGGGGTCAGTACGTTCTTCAGTGGAATAGGCATCCTTTCTAACATCTTCTTAAATTGGGTTTTGATATTCGGTAACCTAGGCGCCCCAGAGTTAGGGATAAAAGGTGCTGCAATCGCGACGGTACTTAGCGGTACTATCGAAGTGGTGACGCTGTTTGGGTACCTTTATTTAAGAAAGCACTTATTGGCGTTTGGCTTGTCAGATATAAGAGCAGCTGCATCTGTTGATAAAATCAGTCGTTTCTTAAAGCTATCTATGCCAACAACGTTTAACTTTCTCGCATGGGCTGGGGGGTTATTTGCTTATCATGCGATCATGGGGCAATCCGGTGTTCAAGGCTTAGCGGCGCTGTCGGTGATGACGCCAGTAGAATCTATCTCTTTAGCACTGCTTATTGGGCTATCTAATGCCGCAGCTGTACTCGTGGGCAACCAGATAGGGGCTAAGCAAACAGAAGCAGTGTACTACCAAGCAATTGGCATAACATTTATCAATGTATTCGTTGGAATCGTGGTTGCGATTGCCCTCTATTTCGTACAAGTTCCAATCCTCAACTCTTTTAGTGCGTTAAGTGAAGAGACTAGAGCGCTTTCAGAAAAGTTTATTTTGGTACTAAGTGTTGGAATCGTACTTAGATCCATCCCTATGATGGTGATAGTCGGTGTATTACGAGCTGGTGGAGATGTTAAGTTCTGCCTCTATCAAGACCTTATTGCTCAATGGCTTATCGGTATTCCGTTAGCAGCATTCGCGGCAATTTATTTAGGCTGGGAGCCTGAATGGATATATCTTCTGTTTTTGACTGAAGAAGCGGTGAAATGGGGTGGTTCCCTTTACAGAATGAAGAGCAAAAAATGGATCAACAACTTGATCGAAAGTTAGACATAAAACGTATTTACGGTGCAACTTTATTCACATGCTGTGATCTATATTTCAAAATGCTTCCTACTAACAGTGAATTAGTGTAGATTCTCATTCCAAATTCTAACTTTCGTGAGTCGTTTAATGTTAAAGCTTTCTGACCTTTGTAAAGGCTATGTAGATGGGGGAGAGTTCCACCCTGTTTTACAGGGAGCAGAGTTAACATTAAACCAAGGTGATCAGTTAGCGTTAATGGGTGAAAGCGGCTCTGGCAAGAGTACATTGCTCAATTTAATCGCTGGTTTAGACCTTGCTGATTCAGGAGAGATATCCTTCCCGAATTTTGATATGCATAATTCGACAGAGTTCAAACGTACTGCTTATCGTCGTAATAATATCGGTCATATCTTCCAGCAGTTTAACCTTCTTCCTACCTTAAATATTGCTGACAACATTCGTTTTTGTCGCCAATTAAAAGGGCTGCCTGAAGATAAAGGCCTATGGAGACAAATCCTTTCGGCTCTCGACTTAATGCCATTACTTGGCCGCTACCCTGAGGAAGTGTCAGGGGGGCAGCAGCAACGTGCCGCTATTGCCCGTGCCTTATATATGGAGCCTAAGGTACTACTGGCTGATGAACCTACGGGTAGTTTAGATGAGCGTAATGCAGAGGCAGTGATGCGTTTGCTTACTTCGTTGGCAAGAGAACTTGAGTGTACCTTGTTATTAGTTACGCACAGTGAAAAAGTTGCGCTGCACATGGATGGTCGTATTCGCCTGCAAGGAGGGCAACTACATGTTATGGCCCGTAGTTAAAGCACTACTAGGTCATTACCGCCGTTACCCTCTTCAAATAATCTTAGTCTGGCTTGGATTAACACTCGGCGTTTCTCTTTTGGTTGGTGTCACCGCTATTAATCAGCATGCTAAGCAAAGTTATACCAATGGAGAGCGACTTTTCTCCAACCCTTTGCCTTACAGAATTAGACCTAAACATAACGCCAATAAAATCCCGCAGGGCTTTTACATTCAATTAAGACGCGAAGGCTTTCAGCAATGTGCGCCGTTTGATAATCACCGAGTGATTACCAATGAAGGCGATAATTTAATGCTTGTTGGGCTCGATCCAGTTGCGATGCTGCAACTTCAGCCCGCCGTCGCGCTAAAAGAGCTGACGACTCTTGGTTTGATGCGTCCTCCTTATCCTATTCTAGTTAGCCAAGACCTTTCCAAACATATGGAATGGAGCAGTGGTGATTACATTCCGTTAGCGGATGGAAGCCAACTCGGCCCCATTTTAGTTGATGAAAAGGGAGTGATTAACGGCACGCGTCTTATGGCGGATATTTCTTTGCTAAGGATGCTGAAACGCAGCTCTGGCTTATCAGTTATCGCCTGTGCTGATATGCCTCCGGAAAAATTTGAGCGCTTGAAGAAGTTATTACCCAATGGAATGACGATTTCACGCAGTTCTAAAGCGGAGCTGGAGTCTTTGACGAGTGCATTCCACTTAAATCTAAGTGCAATGGGGATGCTTTCTTTTGTCGTTGGCTTGTTTATCTTTTATCAAGCGATGTCGTTGTCTTTCATCCAAAGACAGCCGTTGGTTGGAATATTGCGACAAACCGGTGTGTCTGGATGGCAATTAGCCAAAGCCTTGTGTTTAGAACTATTCCTATTGGTATTCATCAGTTGGTTGTGTGGAAATGTATTCGGTTTGTTGTTGGCGAACCAACTGTTGCCAGCGGTATCGGCTAGTTTAGGTGATTTGTACGATGCGAATGTTGGCCTTTCAATCCAATGGAGTTGGAAGTGGTCCGGTTATAGCTTTGTTATGGCTGTAATGGGGGCATTCATTGCTTGTGCTTGGCCTTTGATAAGACTTCTTAAATCTCAGCCAATTCGTTTAACGTCCCGCTTATCACTTGTTCGTTTCGCTGGTACAGAGTTTACATGGCAGGCTTTGATTGGCTGTGCATTCTGTGTGGCGGCAGTAGCTGTGTACCAAGCTCCTCAAACTCAAGAATCTGGGTTTGTCATTATCGCATTAATGCTGATTAGCGTTGCTTTGTTTACGCCTTTCATTATGTGGAAGCTTTTCAATAGTTTGTCCTACTCGTTGAAATGGGTTCGCGCTCGTTGGTTCTTTGCGGACGCGGCGGCGAGTATGAGCTATCGCGGCGTTGCAACTATGGCCTTTATGTTGGCGTTAACTGCGAATATCGGTGTTGAAACTATGGTCGGTAGTTTCAGAGATACTACGGATAAATGGTTAACTCAAAGGCTTGCAGCGGATCTATATATCTACCCAACCAATAATGCGGCAGCGCGCATGAGCAACTGGCTATCTGAGCAGCCTGAAGTCGATTCTGTATGGTGGCGTTGGGAAAAAGATATCCCGACACCAAAAGGGAACATTCAGATCGTGAGCACGGGGGCTTCTGAAGGGGAGTTAGATGCTTTAACCATTAAATTAGGTATTCCAAACTATTGGTATCATTTACATCACTCGAAAGGAGTGATGATAAGTGAATCAATGTCGCTCAAGCTTGGTATTCGTCCGGGAGACTACATCGATTTGTATGACTCTCTTGGGAGTGGCTGGCAAGTTGTAGGGGTGTACTACGACTATGGTAACCCTTATCACCAAGTGATGATGTCACATCGTAATTGGCTTTACGGCTTTGCGGGCACTGGAAATGTGGGGTTAGGCGTATTACTGGAAGACAATGTCAACCCACAAGGGCTTCGACAACGCTTAGAAACGGTCTTTAGACTTAACTCTGAACGTATTTTTGATAACAACAATATCCACAGCCAAGCGATGCGTGTGTTTGATCGAACATTCGCGATTGCCGACACACTTGGGAATATCACACTTGTCATCGCAGTCTTTGGTATTTTCTTCGCAACGGTAGCCGGGGAGGTGTCGCGTCAACGGCATATATCCTTACTTCGCTGCTTAGGGATGTCTGGTAAAGAGCTTATCTTGATGGGTAGCCTGCAGTTGTTTGTTTTCGGCCTTATTTCGTCCTTGATTGCTGTGCCACTTGGTTTGGCGTTAGCAAGTTTGATCGTTGATATCGTCATTAAACAGTCTTTCGGTTGGTCTTTAGGGCTTCAAGTGATTCCATGGGACTACTTAGTAACGTTCAGTTGGGCGATGTTTGCACTAATGCTGGCAGGAGCACTACCCGTGTTACGTATGGTGCGTAATACCCCTATGAAATCATTAAGGGATGCGTTGTAAATGTCTAAGCGTTCATTTTTTGGTTTAGTTTCTTCATTGGTTGCATTCGGGCTACTTATCGCGTTGGTTGCAGTAGGCTTCTATTATTCATTTTTGTCTTCTGCTGGTGGAAAAGGGGTTAACGAAGTTAACTCGATCTTGGTAAGTGAAAATAAGAAGGTGTTTGAGCCGGTTTTGCCTGACAAAAATATTTCCCTGCCGAATGACTTTCAATTTCACCCGGACTTTCAGCATGAATGGTGGCACTACTTTGCTTCGGTACAGAGCGAGTCTGGAGAAAAGTTCTCAATCCAATGGAGCTTTTTTAGAATAGCGACCGATGAACGCGAGACTACTGGGTGGCAAAGCCCTCAATTGTATATCGCTAACATTGTGATCAGTTCTAAGCGAGGCGTCTGGAAAGAGCAACGCCTAGCTCGAGGAGGTATTGGTCAAGCAGGAATGAGCAATCGCCCGTTCCGTATTTGGATCGATAACTGGAGTTGGCGCTCTTTAAGCAGCACTCCGTTCCCTGGTCAACTTAAAGCCGTAACAGATACTTTTGGTGTTTCTCTAAATACGATCGCGAAAGGGCCGTATGTACTCAATGGAGAAAATGGCTACCAGCAAAAACACGACCTATTACCGGTGGCATCTTATAATTTCAGTGCGCCATTTCTAGCTGTAAGTGGGTCCCTAGACCTTAACGGCCTGAAAGTTAAGGTCTCTGGTAATGCTTGGTTACATAAAGAGTGGGGAAGCGGGCTATTAGGTGAAGGGCAGCAAGGTTGGGACTGGTTTGTCTTTAATCTTGATGATGGACAGTCATTGAGCGTTAACCGTTATCGCCATAATCAGCAGCTCCCATATGTGTTTGGAACCTTGGCGACTCGTTCTGGTAAAGTTATCCAGCTGACCGAAAAAGACATTGAAATCAAACCACTACAAAACTCTACTTTGATGAACGGACGTAGGTTGCCATTGCAATGGATCATCAACGTGAAAGAGCACGATATTAACCTGACCACGCGTATTGTACGCCGGGATATGTGGTTGCCGTTTGTGATTCCGTATTGGGAAGGGCCGATTTTGGCGAGTGGAAGCCATGAAGCCAAAGGTTTTATGCAGCTCACCGGTTATTGATTTGATGAAAGCCTCTTTATGAGGCTTTTTTTATATCTATAGAATTTAATCATTTCAAAACATAAACATATGAGATTTGAAGATATCTTCTATAATTAAGAAAAGTACCTAGTTGACTAATGGAATATACGTCGTATTGTTTAGTATTTGTAGGAAAAACCGAAGTTAAACATCCAAAGAAGTGATTACTGCTTAGATTTGGTTACCTATACACTCAAACCTATTCTTTGTTGTTCGTTTATTTAAATAATAAATATAAGGGCGAAATCATGAACGATGTCATTCGTGACTTCTTTAAAATGGAATCTGCAGGCGGGATTATTCTAGTAATCGCAGCTGCAATTGCCATGACTGTTGCAAACTCTCCGCTAAACGGAATTTATCAGGATACTCTACATACCTATGTTGCAGGTATGTCCATCTCCCACTGGATCAATGATGGTCTGATGGTAATCTTCTTCTTGCTTATTGGCCTAGAAGTAAAACGCGAGCTGTTAGAAGGCGCGTTAAAATCTAAAGAAACCGCTATCTTCCCTGCTATTGCAGCGGTAGGTGGTATGTTAGCTCCGGCGCTAGTCTATGTGTTCTTTAACATGGACAATCCTGAGGCAATTCAAGGCTGGGCTATCCCGGCTGCAACTGATATTGCTTTCGCGTTAGGTATTATGGCGCTATTAGGTCCTCGCGTTCCTGTTAGCCTAAAAGTTTTCCTTTTGGCTTTGGCGATCATCGATGACTTAGGCGTGGTGGTTATCATCGCTCTGTTCTACTCAGGTGATCTATCAACTATGGCATTGACCGTCGGTTTTATTATGACTGGTGTACTATTCATGTTGAATGCCAAAAAGGTGACTAAGCTGAGCGTGTATATCGTTGCTGGTGTGATCTTATGGTTTGCAGTATTGAAATCAGGTGTACATGCAACCTTAGCTGGCGTAGTACTGGGCTTTGCGATTCCACTGAAAGGAAAAGAGGGCGAGCATTCTCCGCTCAAGCACCTAGAGCACGCACTGCACCCATACGTAGCCTTTGCGATTTTACCTATCTTCGCATTCGCTAACGCAGGTATTTCACTAGAAGGCATTTCATTATCAAGCCTGACAGATATGCTGCCTCTTGGTATTGCATTAGGTCTTCTGGTTGGTAAGCCACTTGGTATCTTCAGCTTTAGCTGGGCAGCAGTGAAAATGGGTATAGCAAAGCTTCCTGAAGGGATTAACTTTGTTCACATCTTCGCGGTATCAGTGCTCTGTGGTATTGGCTTTACGATGTCGATCTTTATCTCGTCGTTAGCTTTCGGTTCTGCAAATGCTGAGTTCGACACATTCGCTCGATTAGGCATTTTGATGGGGTCAACGACGGCAGCAATCATTGGTTATGTGTTACTTCATATCTCATTACCAAAGAAGTCTAGCTAAGTTAGTTATCTCTAAAAGATAGAAAAAGGCCTCACGAAAATCGTGAGGCCTTTTTAATTGCGTTCTATTTTTCAAGTGTGGTGAAAATGGTCCACTCTTCAAGAACTTCTTCTTTTAAGCCTACGACTGTCGCTGTTACTTTGCGGTTTACGGCATGAGCAATATCATCATCACCCTCGTCTTCTAATCTATTTTCACCGTAGCCAATCACTCTTACTCGATTGGGTGAGATGTCGTAAGAAAGTAGTCTATCTTCAACGGTGTGCGCTCTTTTCTTCGAAAGGTCTAAATTATATTCTGGAGTCCCGATCTTACTGGCGTAACCCTGTATTTCGATTGATGCAGACGTGTATGTTTTGAGGAATTCAGACATGGTTTGAATTTGATCTGCAAAGATAGGGTTGATTTCATAAGAGTCATGAGCAAATAAGATTTTGAGTTGCTTAACTTCTTCTGAACGCAGTAACTCTCCACAGCCGTCGTTGTCGACCTGAGAGCTCGAAGGTGTGCCCGGGCAAATGTCTCTTGCATTGACAACCCCGTCGCCATCATCGTCGGTGAGATCGGATATCTGGTTAGCTGTTGGCGTTTCTATATATGGTTCTTCGGTGTACCCCCACGTCAAAGTCGAGAACGGTAGTGAGAGGTAAACCAATGCTATCATCAAATATTTCATGTTTAGTACTCCACTCTTTGAACCCATTCTTCGGGAAGGTCAACCAATAGAGCATCAAGCAAACTACCAGTGGCATTGAGCACACGATACTTGGCATATTGCTCGGAGTAGTGGGCATCTAAATAGTCTTTTCTTGCTTCGAATAACTCATTTTCTGTATTCAAGAGATCCAGTAGTGTTCGTTGGCCAATTCGATATTGTTTCTCATAGGCAATCACCGTTTCGGCTGCTGAATCGACGTGATCGGCGAGAAAGTTCTTTTGTTGAAGCGTTAGATCTAATGCGCTCCAAGAAAGTCTTAAACTTTCCTCAACTTGACGGTAGGCGTCATCACGTAAATCTTTTGCTTTGTTTAGCTGATAAGCTGCACTTTCACTTCGAGCATTATCAGAACCACCGTTGTAGAGGTTGTAACGCATACGAAGCATGGCTAAGGTTTCTTGGCTAGAGCCTTCGTCACCCGCGGCATCATCGCGCCAAGTTTGTGAGGCTTCAATTGAAAAGGTCGGGTAATTCACGCCTTTCGATTGTTTGTATTGATAATGTGCGGCATCAACATCGGTTGCTGCAATTTTGATCACTGGGTGATTATCAAATGCGTAGATAACGGCATCGGTCAGAGAAAGGGGAAGCTTAGAAATGTCAGCTCTAGGGTAGATTAACCCGAGAGGTTCCTGCCCCACCATGCGTCTAAATTGAGTGTGCGTATCGACCAAGTTATTTTGCGCGGCAAGTAAATTACCATGGGCTTTGGCGATTCGGGCTTCTACCTGTGAAAGGTCGGCGGTTGAGCCTAAGCCTGATTCAGCACGTCGCTGTATATCTTTAAAGATACGCTTGTGAACAGAAAGGTTGCTTTCAGAAAGTGCGAGTACTTCTGAGGCTTTGACCGCATCTAAATAGATTTGTGTCACTTCCAAAGCGGTATCTTCAGCGTCGGCAATCAATTGTAATCTGACCGACTCAGCATCTGCCGCAGTTCTATCCATATCATTAAGGGTCGCAGAGCCATCCCATAATAGTTGGGTCAGTGTCACAGACGCTTCCTTTCTGGTTAAGTCAGTATCTGGCCCGTTGACGGGAACGGGGCGAATTCCTTCATAACCAATGCCTGCATCGAGATCAATGCTTGGTCGATATGCCCCAGAAGCTGCTTCATTTTGCTTTTTGCTGCTTACAAACTCATTAAAGATGCTTTTTATTTGTGGGTTCGTTGCTAACGTGATTGCCACTGATTGCTCTAACGTTTGAGCAGACACTGGATTAGCTAGAGCCACCACACACCCTATCCACGTTAATTTGAATAATTTCAAAGTAATACTCCTTCTACTCTATAGGCGTTTCTCTTAAATAACCTTTATTGATGAAATGCTAAGTAGAGTTTTATTAATCGAAGCTTAGTTCATGAAACTAAAAATGAGAACAGCCACCAATTAATTAACATTAAATCATTATATTGATTGACAATTTGATTTTAAAATTGATTTTTATATTGATAGTGAGTTGATTATCAATAGTGTTGGGCTAGATTTATAGGATGCGACAAATGTAGGCAGGGCTATGTCTACGGGTTGACATAGGGGTTGTCGCTGTGGCTATAGGGATAGGATTATGAAGTTCGCAAATCTAACAATTCATGCTTTGGCGAGTGGTGTAGTGGTTTTGGATACTCAGGGGCAAATGAGGCGTTTAGAGCCTGGTGAGCAACCCGGGCCAGGTGATCTCATAGTCGATTTGGGAGAAGGAGCGGCAGGTGAAACTGATATATCAGCTCAACTAGTCGATGAGCAGCTACAAGCCACCGATATTGCTCTTGATGATGTCATCGGTCAAATTGTTCAGCAAATAGAACAAGGGGTGGATCCGACACAGCAAGGGGATGAATTCGCTACCGCCGCCGGAGGACAAAATGGGTCGAGTCTCACTGGTTCTGGAGATATTGAAAGAACAGGTTCAGAGACTCAAGCCTCTACGGAATTTGATACTTCAGGTCTAGAGTCCCAAGGATTGTCAGAGACTCAAAGTTTAGCGCTGACTGAGATTATCGCTCAAGCGCTTATTAGCGGTGTCACCATAGTTAACGAAGATGAAACTGATGTGGCAATCGTAACCGGTGGAACGGTAACAACTGACGATGAGACCGTTACGTTTGTGCCAATTGTGGATGCCCCTGGAGACAATGGTTTTGGTACTTTCTCCATTGATGAGGATGGTAACTGGACTTTTACTGCGAACGATTCATTTGATGAGTTGGCTGCAGGTGAAACAAACACTGATACAATCACTGTCATTACGACAGACGATACTGAGCAAGTTCTGACTGTAAATATTAATGGTACGAATGACGCTGCTATAGTGAGCGCAGACGATATCCCACTGGTAGAAGACGATGCTCCTCTTGCTACAGCTGGAACGCTGACTGCAACAGATGTCGATAATCCCGATAATACATTTATTGCCGTGAATACTGTTGGAACAATTGGTACGTTCGACATGGACGAAGACGGTAATTGGACCTTCTTAGCCAACAGCGCCTTTGACGAACTCAATGTTGGCGACAGCGTCACCGAAACTTACAACGTGACTTCGGTCGACGGTACGCCAAGCACCGTGAAAATCACCATCAATGGCACCAACGATGCGGCGATTGTCAGCAGCGCCGATGTGGCGATGGATGAAACCGACGCACCACTCGCGACTGGCGGTACCTTAACTTCGAGCGATGTCGATAACGACGACAACAAGTTTGTGGCCGTTAACACAGTCGGAGCGATTGGTACGTTCGATATGGACGAAGACGGTAATTGGACCTTCTTAGCCAACAGCGCCTTTGACGAACTCAATGTTGGCGACAGCGTCACCGAAACTTACAACGTGACCTCAGTTGACGGCACGCCAAGTACCGTGAAAATCACCATCAACGGTACTAACGATGCGGCGATCGTCAGCAGCGCCGATGTGGCGATGGATGAAACCGATGCGCCACTGGCGACTGGTGGTACCTTGACTTCGAGCGATGTCGATAACGACGACAACAAGTTTGTGGCCGTTAACACAGTCGGCGCGATTGGTACGTTCGATATGGACGAAGACGGTAATTGGACCTTCTTAGCCAACAGCGCCTTTGACGAACTCAATGTTGGCGACAGCGTCACCGAAACTTACAACGTGACCTCGATTGACGGCACGCCAAGCACCGTGAAAATCACCATCAACGGCACCAACGATGCGGCGATTGTCAGCAGCGCCGATGTGGCGATGGATGAAACCGATGCACCGCTCGCGACTGGCGGTACCTTAACCTCCAGCGATGTGGATAACGATGATAACAAGTTTGTCGCAGTCAACACTGTCGGGGCAATTGGTACGTTCGATATGGACGAAGACGGTAATTGGACCTTCTTAGCCAACAGCGCCTTTGACGAACTCAATGTCGGCGACAGCGTCACCGAAACTTACAACGTCACCTCGGTCGATGGCACGCCAAGTACCGTGAAAATCACCATCAATGGCACTAACGATGCGGCGATTGTCAGCAGCGCCGATGTGGCGATGGATGAAACCGATGCGCCACTCGCGACTGGCGGTACCTTAACTTCGAGCGATGTCGATAACGACGACAACAAGTTTGTGGCCGTTAACACAGTTGGCGCGATTGGTACGTTCGACATGGACGAAGATGGTAATTGGACCTTCTTAGCCAACAGCGCCTTTGACGAACTCAATGTCGGCGACAGCGTCACCGAAACCTACAACGTGACCTCGGTGGATGGTACGCCGAGTACCGTGAAAATCACCATCAACGGTACTAACGATGCGGCGATTGTCAGCAGCGCTGATGTCGCAATGGATGAAACCGATGCTCCTCTTGCTACAGCTGG
>NZ_JBHZSF010000005.1:0-282866 GCF_043642225.1 Vibrio profundi
TGGTAGTTCAGTTGGTTAGAATACCGGCCTGTCACGCCGGGGGTCGCGGGTTCGAGTCCCGTCCACTCCGCCACTTATTAGAGAAGCCCAAGTCGAAAGACTTGGGCTTTTTTACGTCTGAAGAAAGTACTCCTACGTTTGCTTATCAGCTATTAAAACTTTATCCATCGGTCATATATTTAAGACCTAGTGGTTACTAAATCACGCCCCTGTAAGTTCGATATGAATGGCCAATTCGAATCTAACAGACTACTTTCATTTCGGATTATTAAAGACTTAACGACCACTTACCGCATTAGCTTTCCACACTGGAATGTATCGGTATTGCGATGCTATCGACACTTTAAGCTTGGTTCACTTTCGCAGGAACCCAACAGAATTAGCTGCTAGTAGTTACTTAACCATTTATAACCTTTCTGCCTTATTTCTTACTACTTGTCTTGTTTCAATGCAGCTCTTAAAGAGTGCTTAGGGAGTTTGTTGTTGATTGCGGAGGTTATAAGGGGAGGAATTTATAGGCTTGGAATGTTAGCTATAGATACTATATCTATAGCTGCTGTGAAAGTTTTTAGTAGCAGCAGATGCTGCTACTTTGTTAGTTCTAGTTACTGAGATTTTTCGGTGAGGTTGCTTTCTAATTCTTTCTCCGCTGTTTTCGCCTTTTCAATCATAGGGGTAATCGTTGACCCTTGGATCAAAATAGAGAAAACGACAACGGAGTAGGTCATCACTAGGATTAGCTCTTTTACATCAATCAGTTTGTCAGGAATGACTAGAATCCCTGAAGGTATTGAAAGTGCCATTGCTAAAGCCAATCCTCCACGGAGTCCTCCCCAAGTTAAGATTTTAACGGCCCACGGATTGTAAGTTCGATATTGCTTAAAGCCTATATAGGGAATGAAAACACTTAAATAACGTGCGACTAGAACTAGTGGGATAGCAAAGGCCATTAATATCCAGTCTTCTTTATGGAATTCAAACAGTAGCATAGACATACCGATCAATAAGAATAATACGCCGTTTAGGAATTCATCGACTAACTCCCAGAAGTGATCTAAATGTTCCTCACTTTCCTTTGAAAAGCCAATGAAACGTGTCCAGTTACCAATCATTATCCCTGAAACTACCATTGCTAATGGTCCAGAGACATGGATAACATCGGCAAAGACATAACCTGCAGTTGGTACGCCAATGGTTAACAGTAACTCCATGGAATGATCATTGGTAGAGCTTATTAGGTAGTGAAATAGCAGCCCTAGCGCGAATCCATATACGATGCCCCCAATTGCTTCTTGGAAAAACAAAAATCCGACACTTGAAACGGTTGGGGTTTCAGTACCAAAAGCGATAGTGAAAAGTGTCACAAAGATAACTAAGCCAAAGCCGTCGTTGAAGAGTGACTCTCCTTCAATTTGAGTTGAAATTCGTCTTGGGGCATCGAGTTTTTTTACTATAGCTAAAACTGCTATAGGGTCAGTCGGGGAGATCAGCGAGCCAAATAGTAAACAATAAACAAAATCGAACTGGATCCCTATGAGCTGGCAGAACCCATAAAGCACTCCACCGATAAAGAAGGTTGAGAACAAGGTTGCGCCAAGCGCCAATACTGTAATTTCCCATTTCTGATCTTTTAGGTTTGGTAATTTGATGCCAAGGCCGCCAGCAAAGAGTAAGAAACCAAGAATACCTTTGAGTAGGAAATCTTCGAAGTTAATGCTTGTCATCGTAGAGGTAGCGATTTCGGTCAAATGAAACCAATCGTTTTGTCCTGCGACAAGAATTAATAGTGAGAGCATCATTGCGCCAGCAGTGATTGCAATTGTGGTTTGCATCTTTCCTATCTTGCTATTGACGAAAGCAATTAGCATTGCTGCTGCAGATAGAAAGCAAAGCGTGTAGTAAATGGACATGGCTTACTCTTAAGTGTAAGTAAATATTTCAAAGAATTTTCAGCTTTAGCCGATTAAATAGCAATCATTTTTTGTCATGCTTATGTAAGGCTTTATAGCGCTCCTTTTGTTTATTAAAGCTGTTTTAGACGTCTAGATTTCTACTTTTTATATGGTAGGATGTTTAGATAACTAAAGGAATGAGGCTGTACTGTGGGAAGTAATGTAAAGCAACAGATTGAAACTCAATTAAAAGAAAGAATTTTACTGATCGATGGTGGTATGGGCACCATGATCCAAGATTACAAGCTTGAAGAAAATGACTATCGTGGTGAACGTTTCTCTGACTGGCACTGTGACCTAAAGGGTAATAACGATTTACTTGTCCTTTCTCAGCCTCATATGATTAAGGAAATTCATAGTCAGTATCTAGAAGCTGGCGCAGATATTCTAGAAACGAATACCTTTAACGCGACTACTATTGCGATGGCTGACTATGATATGGAAAGCCTGAGTGAAGAGATTAACTTTGAAGCGGCTAAGCTTGCCCGTGAAGCAGCAGATGAATGGACAGCAAAAACGCCAGAACGTCCTCGTTATGTAGCCGGTGTTCTTGGCCCTACGAACAGAACATGTTCTATTTCACCGGATGTGAATGATCCCGGTTACCGAAATGTGAGCTTTGACGAGCTAGTTGAAGCGTATTCTGAATCTACTCGCGCTTTAATCAGAGGTGGCTCTGACCTTATCCTTATTGAAACCATTTTCGATACGCTGAATGCGAAGGCGTGTGCTTTTGCTGTTGAAACGGTTTTCGAAGAGCTAGACATTAAATTACCGGTAATGATTTCCGGTACGATCACTGATGCATCAGGCCGAACTCTGTCAGGACAAACAACAGAAGCCTTCTATAATGCATTGCGCCACGTTAATCCTATTTCTTTTGGTCTGAACTGTGCGCTTGGGCCTGATGAATTGCGCCCTTATGTCGAAGAGTTATCTCGCATCTCCGAAAGTCACGTCTCAGCTCACCCTAATGCTGGGTTACCTAACGCTTTTGGTGAATATGATTTGTCTCCTGAAGACATGGCTATACATGTCAAGGAGTGGGCAGGAAGCGGATTTTTGAACTTGATTGGCGGCTGTTGTGGTACGACACCTGAACATATTCGTCAGATGGCGCAGGCGGTTGAAGGTGTAAAACCGCGCCAATTACCTGATCTAAAGGTTGCATGTCGCCTATCGGGTTTAGAGCCACTAACCATTGAAAAAGATACTTTATTTATCAATGTCGGCGAACGCACAAATGTCACAGGCTCCGCACGATTTAAGCGTCTGATTAAAGAAGAACTTTACGATGAAGCTCTAGAAGTTGCTCGTCAACAAGTTGAAAATGGCGCTCAAATTATCGACATCAATATGGACGAGGGCATGTTAGATGCTGAAGCATGTATGGTTCGCTTTTTGAACTTATGTGCCTCAGAGCCTGAGATTTCCAAAGTGCCAATTATGGTCGACTCCTCTAAGTGGGAAGTGATTGAAGCGGGTCTGAAGTGTGTTCAAGGTAAAGGTATTGTTAACTCAATTTCTTTGAAAGAAGGGAAAGAGAAGTTTGTTCAGCAAGCTAAACTGATCCGACGCTATGGTGCGGCAGTTATTGTGATGGCTTTTGATAAAGTAGGCCAAGCTGAAACAAGAGAGCGTAAATTAGAAATTTGTACTAATGCGTATCGAATCCTAGTCGACGAAGTAGGCTTCCCGCCAGAAGATATCATTTTTGATCCTAACATCTTTGCTGTCGCGACAGGTATCGAAGAGCACAATAACTACGCTGTAGATTTTATCGAAGCCGTTGCCGATATTAAACGCGACTTGCCACATGCCATGATTTCAGGTGGTGTATCCAACGTATCGTTCTCTTTCCGAGGCAATAACTACGTTCGTGAAGCGATTCATGCGGTATTCCTGTATCACTGTTTTAAGAATGGTATGGACATGGGTATCGTTAATGCGGGCCAGCTTGAGATCTACGATAATGTCCCAGACAAATTACGCGAAGCTGTTGAAGACGTAGTTTTAAATCGCCGTGATGATGGCACTGAACGACTGCTCGATATTGCGCAAGAATACTTAGATAAAGCTGTCGGCAAAGAGGACGATGCGTCCGCACTTGAGTGGCGTACTTGGTCTGTTGAAAAGCGTCTAGAGCACTCTTTGGTCAAAGGTATTACTGAATTTATTGTCGAAGATACTGAAGAAGCTCGCGTCAATGCTGCTAAGCCTATAGAAGTTATCGAAGGCCCATTGATGGATGGCATGAACGTCGTTGGGGATTTGTTTGGTGAAGGGAAAATGTTCCTCCCGCAGGTTGTTAAATCTGCGCGTGTAATGAAACAAGCTGTTGCTCATTTGGAGCCATTCATCAACGCCTCCAAAGCAGCTGGTACTTCTAACGGTAAGATTCTATTAGCCACAGTGAAAGGTGATGTTCACGATATTGGTAAAAATATTGTGGGTGTGGTTCTTCAATGTAATAACTACGAAATTATCGATCTTGGTGTAATGGTTCCATGCGAAAAAATTCTTCAAGTGGCCAAAGAAGAGAACGTGGATATTATTGGTTTGTCGGGTTTGATCACGCCTTCTTTAGATGAGATGGTTCATGTGGCTAAAGAGATGGAGCGTCAAGGATTCAAGTTGCCTTTACTGATAGGTGGCGCGACAACTTCTAAAGCACACACCGCTGTTAAAATTGAGCAGAATTATTCAGAGCCTGTTGTATACGTGAACAATGCTTCTCGTGCTGTGGGTGTATGTACGTCATTGCTATCAGATGAATTAAAGCCTGCTTTTGTTGAAAAACTACAACTTGATTACGATAGAGTACGTGACCAGCATAACCGTAAGACTCCTAGAACTAAGCCAATTACGTTAGAACGTGCACGTGCTAATAAAGTTGCTATTGATTGGGTTAATTACACGCCTCCAGCCCCATTGAAGCCGGGTATTCATGTTTTTGATGACTTTGACGTTGCGACTTTACGTGAGTATATCGATTGGACGCCTTTCTTTATGACTTGGTCATTAATGGGTAAATACCCAGCAATTTTAGATCATGAAGAAGTCGGTGAAGAGGCGAAGCGTTTATTCAAAGATGCGAACGAGTTACTGGATCGAGTCGAGACAGAAAAGCTTCTTGAGGCTCGTGGCATGTGTGCGATGTTCCCAGCAAACAGCGTCGGAGATGATATTGAAGTCTACACCGATGAATCGCGAACAGAAGTATTGAAAGTGCTCCATAATTTACGACAGCAGACTGAGAAGCCAAAAGGCTTTAATTATTGCTTGTCTGATTATGTTGCGCCAAAAGAGAGCGGTAAGGCGGATTGGATTGGTGGATTCGCAGTGACCGGCGGTATTAATGAAAGAGAGCTTGCTGATGTGTATAAAGCGCAGGGCGATGATTATAATGCCATTATGATTCAAGCTGTCGCTGACCGTTTAGCAGAAGCTTTTGCTGAATACTTACACCAAGTGGTCCGAAAAGATATCTGGGGATACGCTCCTGATGAGGAACTGAGTAATGAAGACCTTATTCGAGAGAAGTATCAAGGTATTCGTCCTGCGCCTGGTTATCCGGCTTGTCCTGAACATACCGAGAAAGGCACGCTGTGGGAACTGATGGACGTCGAGAAAACTATCGGGATGTCTTTAACATCTAGTTACGCAATGTGGCCCGGTGCATCGGTATCTGGTATGTATTTCTCTCATCCTGACTCTCGTTACTTTGCTATTGCGCAGATACAGCAAGATCAAGTGGAAAGCTACGCTGATCGTAAAGGGTGGGATATGTTGGAAGCAGAGAAGTGGTTAGGACCAAATATGAATTAGTCCGACTGTGGAGCTTACTGTTCTAAAAAAGGTTGCCGTATAGGCAACCTTTTTTATCTTTAGAGCTTAGAGCTTAGAGCTTAGAGCTTAGAGCTTATTTTTCAAAAAGCTCTTGATGGAGTTTTTGAATAGCCGTTTTAGAAACAGACTCGTGCAGTAAGAAACACAAATTATGCGGACTAGCACCATAGCAGATCATACGAAGGTTAAAGTCTTCTAGCGTACCAAACACATGCTTAGCGTAGCCTTTGCTCTCGCTCATGTTGTTACCAATCAGCGCTACCAGACAAAGGTTGTGCTCGACTTCCACTGTACATAACTCTTCTAGCTCAATTCTAACGGCTTCAGGTAATTCCGGAGCGCCGCCAGAGGTATCCGTTTGATCCAGAGTTAATGAAACGCTGATCTCTGATGTCGTGATAAGATCGATAGAGATCTTATGCTTCGCTAGGATCTCAAAGACTTTTGCTAAGAAACCATAGGCATGGAACATATTGGCGCTGCGTAGCGTGACCATCGTTTGGTTGCAACGTAGTGCTAGTGCTCTGAAGAGTGGGGAGCTTTCGACTTGTTGCCTAATCCAAGTTCCGCCTTTTTCTGGTTCTTTAGAGGAGCCGACAAAAACAGGAATTTGATGGCGAAGTGCTGGAACCAAGGTTGAAGGGTGTAAAATCTTGGCGCCAAAATTGGCCATTTCAGACGCCTCACTAAAGCTAATTTCTGGAATTGGAGATGCTTTAGGAGCGATACGTGGGTCTGTCGTGTAAATACCAGGGACATCCGTCCAGATTTCTAGACCTGCCGCTTGAACGGATTCTGCGATAAGAGCTGCGGAATAATCGCTGCCACCACGGCCTAGTGTTGTTGTGTTACTGTCTTCATCTGAACCGATAAAACCTTGAGTAATGACAACATGATCTTGGCACAGCGGAATCAGTTTTTGTTGCGCCAGTCGAGCGATTTCTTCAAGCTGAGGCTCTGCTTTACCAAAGTTATTACTTGTACGTAGTACTTCTCTGATATCAAACCGAATGGCTGGAATACCACGTTCTCTCATGAGTTGAGCGAGAATATGAGTCGACATTAACTCACCACATGCGACAAGATGATCGGTCAGTTTTTTGCTTGCTTGAAAAGAAGCGGCCTCTGCAGCGCTCGCAACGTTATCAAGAATAGTGTGAACTTCTTTTTCAGCTGCGACAGGATCGGCGAGTTGATCGAGAATAGTATGGTGGATATCAGCGAGTTGACCGAGTAGCTCTTCACGACGAGCTTTATCCTGTACTCCATTCGATAGTTCCACTAGCAGGTTAGTTACACCTGAACATGCACTACTGACGACCAATTTTGTTTGAGAATTTTTTTCAATAATGGCAGCACAACGGCTCATCGCTTCAAAGTTGGCCACACTTGTGCCACCAAATTTTGCAACATTAAACGAGCCAGCAACATTAAGATTGCTCACGACATTTCTCCCACGACTTCCTAAGATAAATTACAGTTGGTAATCCAACATCCAATGTTTGAAGAGAGTTTTAGAGCAAAAAGAGAGGAATTATTTGAATAGTAACCTCAGAAGCTCTTCTCCATATGGAATGGAGACAGTTGGTGGGATTCAGCCCAATCAACCGATAAACAGAAACCTGCATTGACTGTTTACCTCGGCATTGCTCCCCCTGAATGTTTTGTATTGGAAATGAGGTTCCACAAAACATCTACCTGGGCAATGCTCCTCTTCTGCTAGATAGCTATTTCATTGAACGTTTTTGCGGCTAAAAAGTCAATTGATAAAGTGACAGAAAAGTAAAATTATTTTAGCAACTATGTGATGCTGGTTTGACCTGTATACTTTGGGCTAATTGCTGAAGGCGTCAATTTGTTTTAATGTGGTTGTTCACAGAATTGTATGCAAGGAGCACCTATGTCGATCTCAAGTTTTATTCCCCCTCACCGAACTTTAATGGGCCCTGGCCCATCTGATATCTCTCCTCAGGTACTCCAAGCATTAAGCCGTCCAACTATTGGCCATTTAGACCCTCTTTTTATTGGAATGATGGATGAGCTAAAGCAGTTACTTAAGTATGCATTCCAAACGGAAAATGAGTTCACGATTGCGGTCTCTGCGCCAGGTAGTGCAGGGATGGAAACGTGCTTTGTAAACTTGATTGAGCCTGGTGAAAAGGTGCTTGTCTGCCGTAATGGCGTATTTGGTGAGCGAATGCGTGAGAATGTAGTTCGTTGCGGCGGCGAGGCGATTATTGTTGATGACGAATGGGGCGATCCGGTATCGGTCAGTAAAGTTGAACAAGCGCTTCAACAACACCCAGATATTGCGGTCGTTGCGTTTGTTCACGCTGAGACTTCGACAGGTGCCTTGTCTGATGCAAAAGCGATTGCTGAGATAGCGAGAGAGCATAACGCGCTCACTATCGTGGATGCCGTGACTTCCCTTGGTGGAGTTCCACTGCTGGTGGATGAGTGGAAGCTAGATGCCGTCTACTCCGGTAGTCAAAAGTGCTTATCATGCGTGCCTGGTCTTTCTCCTGTAACGCTTTCAGAAAAAGCGGTGGATAAAATCAAAGCCCGCAAAACTCCAGTTCAAAGCTGGTTCTTAGATCAAAGCTTAGTGTTGGGGTATTGGAGTGGTGAGGGCAAGCGTAGCTACCATCATACTGCGCCTGTTAACAGTTTATATGCACTGCATGAATCCCTGGTTATTTTAAAAAATGAAGGTTTAGAGAGTGCGTGGGCAAGGCATAAAGCTATGCACAATAAGTTAAAAATAGGCTTGGAAAAACTGGGCTTTAGCTTTGTGGTTGATGAGGCAAGTCGATTACCACAACTTAATGCTATTTATGTGCCTGAAGGAATAGACGAGGCTGCCGTTCGTACTCATTTGTTGGAAGAGTACAACCTAGAAATTGGTGCTGGCTTGGGAGCACTAGCAGGAAAAGCTTGGCGGATAGGTTTAATGGGATATGGCGCACGTAGTGAAAATGTATCCTTATGTTTAAGGGCGCTGGAAGAATCATTGAATTAGTTAAAAGGGAGGCAAAATTGCCTCCCTTTTTTATTGAGCTTTCGACGCTGATGAATTAGCGGCAGATGCCTTTTTGTACTGAACTTTAGAAAAGTCTTTGTTAGGGAAAAGAAACTCAGCTTCAGTGCGAATTTGCTCGGCTCGACTAGTGTCCCCTAGTCCTTGATAAGCCAATATTAAGTTGCTGTAAAAGGCTGGGCGAGGTTTCGTTTTGATTATCTCCAATGACCAATCAACATAAGGTTGGATAAGTTTTGGATCTCCGCTATATAAACCGATATTTAAGTAGGTGCTATAAACATCCCAATCGAATCGGTCTTTCCAAACAACCGGGTTGGTAACTTGATTGAGTAGGTCTGGGTTTTTCGGTTTAGACTGTTCAAATTTTGTCAGTACATAGTTCGTATGTAACGCACTTAGCATGTAAAAAGAGGTGATGATTGGCAGTACTAAGCTCATAACGCGGAACAAAGTTTTACTGATAATACTGAAGTTTTGGGTTGAGTGTGCTGAGGCTCGCTGGTCGACCCAATACAATAACGTTACAAAAGTAATCCAATGAATTGCAGAGTGATAAAAAGGATACTCGAGTTGAGAGTGCAAGGTAATTGGAATAAATAGCGCAAACATCGCTAAGCGAGTGCCTTTATTGGCACTCATAATTCGAGATAACACGATAAAAGCCGCCAGTAAGATCCCGATGATTGGCACAATACCACCTTCGACTCCCCAATAGAGTAGCTCATTATGAGGGTGATCCATAGAAGGCAAGCCTGGGTGGTAGCTGCTATTTAATTGATGTTGGCGAGCCGTATAAAGAATGTATGCAGATTCAAACTTTCCGTATCCATATCCTGTAAATGGTTTTTCGGTGAGCATATCGAGTGATTGGGAGTACATATAATCACGTGGCCCACTTAAATCGGTTTTCTTTTCCGCGAGGCTGGTGCCCCCATCGACTGATTGGTAAGACAGTATGGATAGTCCAACGACCCCCCCCAATACACAGGAAGAAATCCAACCAATGACACGCTTATTTGTTGAGAAACGATATAAGTACGGAAGAATACAGATTGTGCCAAGAGTCGCAGCTATCCAACCTGTTCGCGATGCCAATACGATCAGCAAAGGAACCGTTAGCAAAGGTAGAATATAAAGTAAGGTGACTTTGCTGAGCTTGTGGTTGTATTTATGTGGTTGCCTTGCTAATAAATATGCGGAAGTAACTAAGCCTGTCGCAAGGAAGCTGGCCATGACATTGGGCTGCTGAAAGATACCATAAGGGCGGTTAGCAACCGTGTTGTAGCCAAATATGTTACTAGGCTCTAATAAGAAATATTGCCAATAGCCAAAGAGAGCTTGGAGCGTGACTGCCAAAACAATAAACCAAAGTAAGCGTTGTTTTTGACTGTTAGTAAAATGAAACTGCTGTAGAACAACGAAGAAGATAAACCCAGCCCAGAGCCCCAATAACCGACCACTGACCGCATGGATGTCGGCGTTGGAATACAAGGTTGGCAATGTCAGAATCATACAGCTAATCAATAGCCCTATGGTGAGCTTTGAGTAACGCAGATATCGATTAGTGGCTAGCTGATAAAAACCGATAGCTAGTGCAATACTAAGGCTCAGCCATGTCGCTGGGTTGAATGAAAGTGCGAGCCCTGCTCCTCCGGGATTCGGCATAAAAAAGTGCATTGCTAGTAAGAAAGTAGTTCCTACTAGGAAAAGAAACGGTTTATTTAATGGCAACCGTGCTTGCGTCTGGGCGAGTTGGGTTCCGCTAGTATGTATTGTTGCCATATAAAAAGTTCCTGAAAGAAAAAGGGCTTACTATGAATAAGTAAGCCCGACCATTTTAGCGTTTTTTGTTACTTTAACATAGGTTTAAGAAACCTTGCGGTATGCGACCCTTCGACTAACGACACATCTTCAGGGGTGCCAGATGCAATAATTTCACCGCCACCTTGGCCCCCTTCTGGCCCCAAGTCGATGATCCAGTCGGCTGTTTTGATCACGTCTAAGTTATGCTCGATGACCACTACGGTATTACCGTGGTCACGTAACCGGTGTAAAACGGTCAGCAACTGCTGAATATCATGGAAGTGTAGCCCTGTTGTTGGCTCATCTAGAATATAGAGAGTTTTACCTGTATCTCTTTTAGACAGCTCTCGAGCCAATTTTACCCGCTGAGCTTCACCGCCAGACAACGTAGTCGCTGCTTGCCCTAAGCGAATATAGGAAAGTCCAACATCCATTAATGTTTGAAGCTTTCTCGCAATCACAGGTACAGGATCGAAGAAAGAACGTGCGTCTTCAACAGTCATCTCTAGCACTTCATCGATAGTTTTCCCTTTATAGCGGACTTCTAATGTCTCACGGTTATATCGCTTTCCTTTACAGACATCACATGGGACGTATACATCAGGCAAGAAGTGCATCTCTACTTTGATGACGCCATCTCCCTGACAAGCTTCACAACGTCCCCCTCTAACGTTGAAGCTAAATCGCCCTGGCTTGTAGCCTCTCGAACGGGCTTCTTGAGTACCAGAAAATAGCTCCCGTATTGGAGTGAAAATACCGGTGTAGGTCGCTGGGTTTGATCTTGGAGTTCGGCCTATAGGACTTTGATCAATATCGATGACTTTATCGAAATGCTCTAATCCTTTTATCTTTTGATAAGGTGCCGGTACTGCCGTAGTCGCTCCATTTAATTGTGTGTGGGCGACTTTAAAGAAAGTATCGTTTATGAGTGTCGATTTACCCGACCCAGAAACACCTGTAATGCAACTAAACAAGCCGACAGGAATGGTTGCGGTGATTTCTTTTAGGTTGTTGCCAGTGGCGCCGATGATCTCGACGACTTTTTTCTTATTGATAGGCGTTCGTTCTTGTGGCACTGAAATTTCTTTTTTACCACTCAAATACTGACCCGTAAGAGACTCCGGTGACGCAAGAATGTCTTCCATTGTGCCTTCAGCCACAACTTGCCCACCGTGAACCCCTGCGCCTGGGCCGATATCAATAACATGATCCGCACATCGGATAGCATCTTCATCGTGTTCAACGACTAACACGGTATTACCTAAATCACGAAGGTGAACGAGCGTTTTTAATAAGCGTTCATTGTCACGTTGGTGTAAACCAATAGATGGCTCATCAAGTACATACATTACTCCGACAAGGCCTGCTCCTATTTGGCTCGCCAAACGAATACGCTGAGCTTCACCACCAGATAGCGTTTCAGCGCTTCGAGATAAGTTCAGGTAATTAAGACCGACGTTGACTAGGAAATGCAGGCGATCATTAATTTCTTTCATGACCTTTTCAGCAATTTGTGCTCGTTGGCCTTCAAGTTTTAGTGATTGGAAGAAGTGGAGTGCATCCGCAATACTCAATTCAACGACTTCAGGAAGTGCGGTATCACCAATAAACACATTACGAGCTTCAACTCGTAATCTTGTTCCATCACAGCTAGAGCAGGATTTTGTGGAGATGTACTTTGCTAAATCTTCTCGAACTGCATTCGATTCAGTATCACGATATCGGCGTTCTAAAGTGTTGAGAATACCTTCAAATGGATGTCGTTTAACTCGAATGTCACCACGATCATTGATGTACTTAAATTCAATTTCAGTTCGACCTGATCCCTTTAAAATAATCTCTTTTGTTTTCTTTGCTAGGCTCTTAAACGGCGCATATAGATCAAACTTATAGTGCTCTGCTAGAGAAGTTAGCATTTGGAAGTAATAGTAATTCTTCTGATCCCAACCTTTAACAGCGCCTTCTGCGATACTTAAAGATTCATCTAAAATGACGCGACTTGGGTCAAAATATTGTTGTACACCTAAGCCATCACAGGTGCCACAAGCCCCTGCTGGGTTGTTAAACGAAAACAGTCTTGGTTCAAGTTCTTGCATGCTGTAACCGCAATGACTACAGGCAAAATTAGCTGAAAATACGATTTCGTCTTTTTGAGCGTCGTCCATCCAACTAACGACAGCGATTCCGCCTGATAACTCGAGAGTGGTTTCAAATGATTCCGCTAGACGTTGCTGAAGATCTGGTCGAACTTTAAAGCGATCGACGACTACTTCAATGGTATGTTTCTTATGCAGCTCTAAAGCTGGTGGATCGGAAAGATCGCAGGTTTCCCCATCTATACGAGCGCGGATAAAACCCTGCGCAGCTAAGTTTTCAAGAGTTTTAACATGTTCCCCTTTACGCTCTTTCACTATTGGAGCCAGAAGCATCATTTTTGAGCCTTCTGGTAGCTCAAGAACTTTATCTACCATTTGACTAATGGTTTGAGCTGCTAGCGGAGTGTGATGATCAGGACAGCGAGGCTCGCCAACTCGTGCATATAAAAGCCTTAGGTAATCGTAGACTTCGGTGATAGTGCCGACGGTAGAACGAGGGTTGTGCGAGGTGGACTTCTGCTCAATAGAAATAGCAGGTGATAGTCCTTCAATATGGTCAACATCAGGCTTTTCCATCAAAGACAAAAACTGACGAGCATAAGCTGAAAGTGACTCGACATAACGTCTTTGTCCTTCGGCGTATAAAGTATCGAATGCGAGTGACGATTTACCTGAACCTGAAAGTCCTGTAATAACAATGAGTTTGTCTCGAGGTATTGTTAAATTCACATCTTTTAGGTTATGCGTTCTTGCGCCTCTAACTTCTATTTTGTCCATCTCTGCTGACCATGTAATTTTCAGTGGAATAAGTATTACATAGTGTGAGTTTTGTGCAAAGAAAATACTGGATAAAAAAACAGTTATAAAAAAGGCGCTCTAGTTAGAGCGCCTTTCTATATTGCTTCGCCTTACAACTCTTTTTTTGTGGAGTGCTTATCGAGCTCAACTTTCTGTTCGTCTTTTTGGTAAAGGTTTTCGAAGCAGTAATTGGTTGCTTCAATATATCCTTCGACGCTACCACAATCAAAACGTTGACCTTTGAATTTGTATGCGAGCACACAGCCAGATTTTGCCTGCTTGAGCAGAGCATCGGTAATTTGGATCTCTCCACCTTTCCCTGGTTCGGTCTGTTCAATTAGTTCGAAGATATCTGGCGTTAGAATGTAGCGGCCGATAATCGCGAGATTACTTGGAGCTGTGCCTTGCTCTGGTTTTTCTACCATATCATCAACGCGGTACAGGTCGTCTTTGATCATCTCACCAGAGATGACACCGTATTTGTGAGTTTCATCTTCTGGTACTTCTTGAACTGCCACGATTGAGCAACGGAATTGTTTATAAAGAGCGACCATTTGAGCCAATACGCCTTGCTCTTCGTTTACGCATAAGTCGTCAGCAAGTACTACCGCAAAAGGTTCATCTCCAACTAACTCACGTCCGGTTAAAATGGCATGCCCTAAGCCTTTCATCTCGCGTTGGCGAATGTAAGTAAAGTTTGCGGAGTCGATGATTTCACGGATATCGACCAGCAACTCTTCTTTGTTGGTTCCGTTAATTTGATGTTCTAACTCATAGTTTTTATCGAAGTGATCCATAATCGAATGTTTGCCACGGCCTGTAACAATACACATGCCAGTCATACCAGCATCAATGGCTTCTTCTACGCCGTACTCGATAAGAGGTTTGTTCACAACGGGCATCATTTCTTTAGGCATCGATTTGGTTGCCGGTAAAAAGCGAGTGCCGTAGCCAGCTGCCGGGAATAGGCATTTTTTGATCATGGTTTGACCTTTATAAGTTTTAAGTAATTTATCTTACGTAACTTTATCATGCCCTAAGTGAAAAAATCATTAACCGTGGATTGCTATTTTTGCGTAACTCTCATTTTCAAACCTAAGACAAAAGATTTTGATTTGCCCAAGCGATCGCTTGCACTCGGTTTTTGACAGCGAGCTTTTTGAATATTTGGTATAGATGAGACTTAATCGTAAATTCACTAATAAACAAATCGTCAGCCATTTGAGTATTGGAAGAGCCAGATTGCAAACATCTAAGCACTTCAAGCTCTCGTATTGTGAGATCAACATTAGTCGGTGTTGTGTTGGTATCGACAAGGCCTCGGTAATAATAAAGTAATTGGCTTGCGACATTACGAGGAAGCCAATTGTGTCCATCAATCACAGCTTCTATGCCTTTGACCACTTGCTCGTGTTTTTCATTTCGGTAGAAGAGGGCTTTTAACACTCCTAAATTCACTAATTCGTCGGTGGTTAGCCGGTTTTCGACATTAAATGCGATGATTTCGTAATTTTTCCATGCCACTGGAAGGTTAGGGTGGTGGTTGATTAAGTTATCAAACTGACGATAGTCGACGAGCAAAATTCGATTGCGGTGCTTTTTATTGATGCACAAAAGCTCATCGGGGGTAATGAAGTGAATGTCGATGCGTGTTTTTTCTCGCAGCTGGTTGATGTGGAGATAATTTTGGTTGGGGTCCAAACAAAGAAAATGAAGTGTTCTTTTATAACTTGATGATTTCATTTGTTCACCTGTAATTAAAGTTGAGGTGAAACTCTCTCATTGCCTAGAGTTAGCCACTATATTCAACATGATGTATTGCGTTGAATATCAATTCTTAACGTAAATATGTGGTTTGTAAGTTGCGAAAAAAGTATTACCGCTCTGAAAGTCATGAATTGTTACGCTTTTATTCTTTAGCCATAATCAAGATAAGGATAGCGATTTGTAACCGCGATAAAGCGTGTTATTCTTATGCGCTAAAATTTTTAAGACACGTATGAATTGAGACGGAGCAAATCATGGCGAGCCGTGGAGTAAACAAAGTTATATTAGTGGGCAACCTAGGTAATGACCCAGAAATTCGCTATATGCCTAATGGTGGCGCAGTAGCGAATATTACGATTGCCACGTCAGAATCATGGCGTGACAAAGCGACTGGTGAACAGCGCGAAAAAACAGAATGGCATCGTGTTGCTCTGTTTGGCAAATTGGCTGAAGTGGCGGGTGAGTACTTACGTAAAGGCTCTCAAGTATACATCGAAGGCCAATTACAAACTCGTAAGTGGCAAGATCAGAGTGGTCAAGATCGCTACACAACTGAAGTAGTTGTTCAAGGTTTTAATGGCGTGATGCAAATGCTAGGTGGACGTGCTCAAGGTGGCGCTCCAGCTCAGGGTGGTATGGGACAACAGCAAGGTGGATGGGGACAACCTCAGCAACCTGCGGTTCAACAAGCTCCTCAACAGCAGCAACCTCAGCAATTTAATAATGCTCCAGCTCAGCAGCAGGCTCCGCAACAAGCACAGCCGCAATACAACGAGCCACCAATGGACTTCGATGACGATATTCCATTTTAAGCAGCTTTGAAGAAACCGCGTTTTACGCGGTTTTTTTTATCATTCAGTAACAGTTAACGCTTTGTTTACAATTACATTATATAGTATAAGTAGTGATACGGTATAAAGTGAGTTGAAAAGGATTTCGTTATTCATGAGATATACCCCTACCTTAAAGTTAAGTACACGCTTAGTCGCTTTTGTTACCGTCATCGTGATTAGTGCGATGTTTATCTTATTCATTGGCGGAACGCTGTCATTTAAGCGAATCGGTCAAGAATATTTGAACCATTATTTGGTTGGCATTGTGGAAGTGGTTGATAAGGAAATGGAAGATCCTGACGCCGCTTATTCTATGCAACGCTGGATGCCGAAAATGCTTCAGGCGAGTAATATCGTTGAAATGAAGCTTTCGAACTCTGCGGGTATTGTTTACCGGTTTAAAGATACCTCTCCTCAAATCGATCCCCACTTACTGTATGAACAATCCTTTAATCTTGAGAGGAATAACGGTTATTTCATTGAGTTTAAAGCTCTTCCTCCCTATATCGGTTATAACTACTCGCTAGAGGCGCTTTGGTCGATCACTTTAGCCGTCGCACTCGTGATTTTCTGTTTAGTTAGAGGGGTTCATTGGTTAAAAGAGCAATTGATGGGCTCTGAGCTCCTTGAAGAGAGAGGGCGAATGATCTTGGCTGGGCAAGTTGAGCCGTTCGCCAAAGGAGATCATCGAGAGTGGCCATATACCGCTAGTGAAGCTTTAGATGTCTTGATTGAAGAATTGCAAGACGCTCGGCAAGAAAGAAGCCGGTTTGACACCTTTATTCGCACTCAAACCTTCCTTGATAAATTAACCGGTACCGCAAATAGAGTGTTGTTTGACAATAAGCTTGAGTCGGCTCTACATGAAAGCGGTGCTCGTGGTGGCATTCTTTTGGTACGCATTGAGGAGTGGGAGCAAGTCATTGAAACTAATGACAAAGAAACCTGCGATAATTTCATTATTGAAGTGGGAGAAGTACTCTCTAATATAGTCCAGCGCTACCCTGATGTGATTTTCTCTCGTTACTATGATGCTGATTTTGCAGTGTTTATTCCGCACCAAGGTGCAAAAGACATTTCGAACTTGGCTAACCAATGTTTAAAGCAAATTGAGAGAGTCTCTCCACCAAATCCGCTTGAGAAAGATAACTGGTGTCACATTGGCGTATCCATGTACAGCGAAGGTGAGCGCCACAGTCAAATTATGGACGAAGCGGAGACGGCACTGAAAAGTGCTCAATTGCAAAAGTTGAATAACTGGAGTCGTTTCCCTAAACAAACTCGTAATGAAATGGAAAGAGGCAGTGTCCGTTGGAGAACATTACTGGACAAAGCGTTGCTCCCTGAAAATCTTATTTTATTTACTCAACCTTGTTTTGTCACAAAGCCAGGGCAGGGGACGAATGAGCTGCACAGAGAAGTCTTTGTGAGAATTACGGATCCAGATAAAGGGGTAATAAAAGCTTCACGATTTATGGCGGCCGTTGAACAAGTTGGGTATGAATCGCAAATGGATAGAGCTTTGCTCAAAGTTTTACTGCAACATATGAAAGATTCAAGGCAATCAATATGCTACTCTATTAACTTAAATGTCACTCCGTTTGCCAACAAGCAGTATTTCAAATGGTTTAGGGATGAGTTGTTGCAAATCCCGATCAAAAATCGCCAGTATTTGAGCTTTGAATTTTCAGAAGGACGTCTCGTCACGCACCTTGATTATATGAGGCCCGTCGTGAGAATGATATCTGGGCTAGGTTGCAAGGTTATTGTGGGGCAAGCCGGTCGTACGATTGTGAGCACGCACTATATAAAAGATTTGAAAGTCGATTACATTAAACTGCACCGTAGCTTGATTAAACGCATTGATAGAAGGCATGAAAATCAATTGTTTGTCAGCAGTATTATTGGTGCTTGTGGGGACTCTGATACCCAAGTTATTGCGGTCGGGGTTGAAACTAAGCAAGAGCAGAGTGCATTACAGGAACTTGGCATTTTAGGGTATCAAGGTCGATACTTAGCTCCAGAAACGCAAATTATACCTCCACCTAAAGCGGAATCGGTCGTGAAAATAGGTAGAAGAAATCGATGGCGAAAAAACAGTAGTTAAAGAATGAAATTACAATCGATATTAGACAAATTTAAACCTGCTAAAGGGCATGCGCCTTCACAGACGATTATGCTGCAACAAAGCGTAATTAATTTGTCGTCTCCTGAAAATTCACCGCTTCCTAGTTTCATACCGATCCATGGTGGAGATTGGGAAGCCGCGCTGAAAACCTTATTCTCGCAAGATGGGTTGGGTGGGCAGGCACTTTCAATTGTTTTAGGTTCTCATTTTTATCAAACCTACCAAATAGATAAGCCAGAAATCCCAGAAGCTGAGTGGCCAGTCGCACTCCCTTTTTTGTTGAAAGATTTAATTACCGAAAAAGTGACAGATATTGTTGCAGATGCGGTAGCGCTTCCTTCTGGCAATAAGCTTCAGGTTTATGTTTTTCAAAAGAAAACTCTCGATAAAATTCTCGCGCTTACCGCAGCAAAACAAATTCGCTTAGAACGTATTGTTCCTGAAGACGAGGTTTGGGGATACTCTGCGGGTGAGTTAAGTAACTTTATGTTGCTGCAGCGTAGTAGCCAAGGAAACTTTAGAGTTGGCGCTTTTGTTGATAATACGGTGTGTTTCCAGCGTACGATACGTAGCGTGGTCCCGCCATTAACCGGAGTGGCTTCAAGTGCTCTCCAGTTAGACGGATTAGCTCTGGAATTGCAACGTTCTGTTGATTACTTGTCTTCACAGCTAAAGGGGACTCAACTTCATCAACTGAAGATTTGTTGTGATGATGAAGACGAAACAGAATTGGCGACTTCTTTAAATGAGAGGCTCAGTTCTAAAGTTTCTCGTTTAGTTGAAGAAGAACGTGGTGACTCTGGCGCTCTATTAGTCGACCTTGCTGCCACAATTTCTGACTTCCATGTCAATCTATACCCAAGCCACTTAAGGCCAAAAAAAGAATACTTTACGCTCAATAATATCGTCGCGGTATGGGCATTAATTGCGATCGCGCTAGGTGGAGCATATGGCTATACCACCTATCAGTTAAGTGCCGTTAAGTCCGAGCTTTCAATGGTTCAAAGTGAGTCAAGAAAGTTGAATGAACAAGTTAGTCAGTTAAAAGCCAAATTAGCCAAGCATAAACCCTCTCCTGAAAAGGTTGCCGCTGTCGCTAGGCTGCAAAGAGAAATCAAAGCAAAGCAAGAAGCCCTTAATGCGGTAGGTAGATACGATGAATCTCAACAGGTTGGCTACTCAGGAGTCATGACAGCTCTTGCCAAATTAGGGCGAAATGATATATCGCTTTCTACTATCTATATGAACAGCAATACGTTAGACCTTAAAGGCTATGCTCGTACTGCAAGTGTTGTCCCGAATTGGGTTAACCAATTTAAAACAGAATTAAATTTAGTGGGGCGTTCTTTTGAAAAGCTAAAGATTGGTCGCAATGAGCAAGACGTGATTACTTTTGAATTACGTACTCGTAGGGAGAGTAAGTAATGAACCAGTGGAATGAACTTAATGATAAATTCATCGCATTGAGTCAACGTGAAAAATGGCTTATAGCGCTGTGTGGTACGGTCGGGATTTTTATGCTGCTGTTCACCTTGCTTCTTGAGCCTAGCTATAAAGAGTTGCAATCAAGCCAATCTAAATTGCAGTCGACAAAACAAAATAACCAGAAGTTGCAGGGTGAACTATTAGTTCTACAAGCAAAGTTGAGTAGAAATCCAGATAAAGAGATTGATATTCAGTACAAAAAGCTCCTAGTTCAGAGTCAAGATTTATCAATGGAGCTTTCTGAAGTCATCGATGGTCTTATTTCCCCAACGCAAATGGCTCAATTACTAGAGAGTGTTTTGACTTCCGCCAGTGGCTTAAAACTGGTGTCGCTCGAATCGTTACAACCCGAGTCCATTTCTAAGAACCAAAGTACTAGTGAAAACTCGGACTACTTTTTACATCCTGTAAGGATGGAACTGACAGGCAGTTATTTTGATATTGCCAATTATTTGAAAATACTAGAGGAGCTACCAGTAAGCTATTATTGGAGGAGCTTCCAGTATTCCGTTGAAGAGTACCCTCAAGCTAGATTGGTTTTTGAAGTGTATACCTTAGGCACAAGGCAGGAGTTCATCGGTGGTTAGATCTCTTTTCGTTATATTGCCATTCTTATTTGTATTGAATGCGCATGCTTCTCAGGATCCTACCGCCCCACTAGGGTGGTTAGCACCTAAAGAAAAGTCTGCAACATCGACTCAGAAAAGAGCAACCTCTTATCGTTTGCCAACGTTGCAAAGTATTGTGTGTAAAAGTGAATCACCCTGTTATGCAATCTTGAACGATCAGGTCTTGTCTCAAGGTGAGTCTATTCGAGGCTATCGAATTAAAACAATAGATCCGAATTATGTTTCTCTTCAGAGAAATGGCAAACAATGGAAACTAGAGCTGTTTTCTCTGGATATAAAGAAAAATTAAGGTTTGAGTATAGACATGCGTAAACTCGTAGTGGCAGTTATCATTTCATCATTAGTTGGTTGTTCGATGGGGCATCGTGACCCTGTTGAAATTAAAGAAACCTTGAATGAATCAATTAATGAAGCAAATAGTCGTAGCTTGCATGAACTTCCATCGTCTGTTCAAGATGATCTGATGCCAGAACTAGAAAGCGGACAACTAGAATCAACAGCGCCTGTTAAACGCTTTAGAATTCAAGCAAAAGGGGTTGATGCTCGAACTTTCTTTGCGAGTTTAGTGAAAGGCACCGAATTTAGCGCGGCGATTCATCCTGCGGTATCTGGAAAAATTACGGTTAATTTAACGGATGTGACTCTAGATGAGGTGCTCAGTGTCGTACGTGATATGTATGGGTATGATATCGAGAAAAAAGGCTCGGTCATTCAAGTCTACCCGGCGGGACTGCGGACGGTTACTATCCCTGTGGACTACTTGCAAGTGAAGCGAGTGGGTCGCTCATTGACCACGATTTCAACCGGTACTATCAGCAATAGTGATTCGAGCTCTTCAAGTACTTCTTCATCCAGCTCTTCCTCATCGAACACCTCTAGCTCGAGCAGTACCACGAGCGGCGGAACGGAAATTGAAACCACGTCAGAAAGTGATTTTTGGCCTCAGTTAGAGGCGGCCGTTACTCAGCTAATTGGTTCAGGAGATGGTCAGAGTGTAGTTGTGACACCGCAAGCGAGCGTGATTACAGTAAGAGCGTACCCTGATGAGATTCGAGAGGTCCGACAATTCTTGGGTATTTCTCAAGAGCGCCTTCAACGTCAAGTCATCCTTGAAGCGAAAATACTAGAAGTCACGTTGAGTGATGGCTATCAGCAAGGTATTAGCTGGAGTAACTTATCTAAGTCGATTGGCAGCGGTGGTGTGGTGATCAGTCGACCTGAAAATACGTTACCGCCGCTAGATGCGATCAGTTCATTGTTAGGTGGTCAGACAAATGTCACCATCTCTGACGGTAGCTTTGAAGCGGTGTTGAGCTTCATGGATACTCAAGGTGATTTGAATGTTCTTTCGAGCCCTCGTGTTACGGCATCCAATAATCAGAAAGCAGTCATTAAAGTCGGTACGGACGAATACTATGTAACAGACCTATCGAGTGTTGTCGGCAGTGGTGACAATGCCAATGTTTCACCTGAAGTAGAGTTGACCCCTTTCTTCTCTGGTATTTCTTTGGATGTAACGCCGCAAATCGATGATAAAGGAAATGTGTTCCTGCATGTTCACCCTGCGGTTATTGAAGTAGAAGAAGAAACGAAAGAGCTCAACCTCGGTGATAGCACCGGCTTAGTCTCGTTACCTTTGGCGAAGAGCTCGATCCGTGAATCTGATTCGGTGATCAGAGCGAAAGATGGTGATGTGGTCGTCATTGGTGGTTTGATGAAATCGAATACTAGTGAACTGGTTTCGAAAGTCCCATTCTTTGGGGACATTCCTGCTTTAGGTCATTTGTTCCGTAATACTTCGGAGCTGACACAAAAAACGGAGCTCGTCATTCTTTTGAAGCCGACGATTGTTGGGGTAAATACGTGGCAAAAAGAACTAGAACGTTCGCGCGATTTACTGCAGCAATGGTTCCCAGAAGAAGAGTAACAGTCGTCAGTGTACCAAGCGCACTTTGGTTTTAGTCGTCAGCCGTTTTCACTGACTCCTTCGACGGAGTTGTTCTACGGCCTAGCCCCTCATTTTGAGGCGATTCAAACGGTGCTCTCAGCCCTAGATATGGGAGAGGGTGTCGTGAAGGTTACGGGTGAGGTCGGGACTGGAAAAACCATGGTGTGTAGGATGCTAGTGAATCATTTGCAAGAAGCAACTGCGCTGATTTATTTACCCAATCCTGTGTTATCTGGTGCTGATTTACGGGCTGCAGTCGCAAAAGAATTGGGTTTAGTGGTAGAGAGTGAATCTTCGGTTGTCGATGACATTCAGCACCAATTGATTCGCTTACATGCTGAAGGCAAAAATGTCGTGGCGATACTCGATGAAGCTCAGGCCTTAAGTGATGAAGCATTGGAAACGTTGCGTTTGTTTGGCAATTTGGAAACGGAAGATAAAAAGCTGCTTCAGATTGTTTTACTCGGGCAGCCTGAGCTAGACGAGCGTTTAGAAGCGCATCATCTCCGTCAGTTCCGCCAACGAATAGGGTTCAATTCTAAACTAAGAGCTCTGAACCTCGATGAAACTGTCGCCTATATTGACAATCGAATTTCGAAAGCGGGTGGGAATGAAGCGCTCTTTAGCTTGGGGCAAAAAAAAGCGATTTGGCATTCATCTCAAGGCATCCCTCGTTTGATTAACCAAATTTGTCATAAAGCTTTACTGCTAAGCTATACGGAACTCGGAAGTGCTATTGATAACCAACACCTGTATTCCGCAATGCATGATACATATGATGTTCGAAAACCTAAGTTTAAAACCCCGATTTTGTGGGGATGGAGTTAACCATGAGTGCAATTAATACCGCACTATCAGACTTAGCTAAGAAGCAGTCGACAAGCAAGATTGAAGCTGCTCACGTACCAAAAGTGAAAACTCGTTCTCCTTGGGTTTGGGTGTTAGCGGGTTTCGCTCTAAGCTTGACCGTCGGGGGCTGGGCTGTGACTCAATCTGCTCCAGAAACTCTTCCTTCTAGCTCCTCAGCTGAGAATACCTCCCTAGTCGCTAGTATTTCGCCAACTCAGAAAACAACCCCACAGGTAACGGTAGCGCTTGAACCAGAAACGGTAAACGTTAAAGCTTTAACGCAACACAGTAAACCAATAGAAATCTCCAAGCCAAAGGCTCCCAAACCTGATTTTCAGCAGTCGGAGGTTGTCACCACTCCTATAGAGAAAGCAGCCACGAAGCCGATTTTATTGGCTAGCAATAATGTGGCTAAATCTCATTCTCACGCTGAAGCATCTAGTGAATATGAGAACGAACCAGCGAGTATGGTTATTAAGCAAGTCGAGTTGACCCCAGAACAGCTTGCGACGAATGCAAAAGGGCGTGCGAAGAAGGCGCTTGATAGCAACGATTTGTCTGGGGCTTTAGCTGGTTATACTGAAGTATTACGTTATACCCCGAGAGATGAGAAAGCTCGTAAGAAACTTGCGGTACTTTACTTTGGAAAAGGGGACACTCGAAAAGCATATGAGTTATTGCAAGACGGAATTAAGCTCAATAATGATAGCGAAGCGTTGCGCCTGAGTTTGTCTAAGCTACTAATTAAAGCGAACCAGTCAGAAGCGGCACTAAGCCCTTTAGTGCATCTACCGCCCTCACCAAGTAAAGATTATTTGGCGATGAGAGCCGTACTTAGCCAGAAGTCTCAACAAGAAGAGATTGCTTTGGAAAGCTATCAGCACCTCGTCAAGCTTGATGAAGAGAATGCTCGCTGGTGGTTGGGGCTAGCTATTCAACAGGAAAGGCAATTGCAATTCTCAGAGGCGAAAAACTCTTATCAGCAAGCTTTGACTCGAGTAGGGATTTCATCTCAATCTCAAACATTTGTGCGTGACCGACTTAAAATAATAAAAGACCTAGAGGAAGCTGAGAGTGCAAATTAAGTTAAGAAAGCGACTGGGTGATTTGCTCGTAGAAGAGGGCATAATTACCGAAACTCAAGTCGAACAGGCTTTAGCTGCGCAAAAAAGTACGGGGCGAAAATTAGGGGATACCTTAATTGAACTGGGCTTTTTGTCTGAGCAACAGATGCTCTCTTTCCTTTCTCAACAGCTTGATCTGCCATTAATTGATCTCAGCCGTGCCAATATCGATATTGATGCGGTGCAAGTGCTGCCTGAAGTACATGCTCGACGCTTAAGAGCGCTGGTTATTGGTCGCAACGGAGATACGTTGCGAGTTGCCATGAGTGATCCTGCTGATCTCTTTGCTCAAGAATCACTGCTTGGTCAATTAGGGCAGTATGGGCTTGAGTTTGTCATTGCGCCAGAGCGACAGTTAGTCGAAGGCTTCGATCGTTATTATCGCCGGACCAAAGAAATTGCTTCATTTGCTGAGCAACTTCAGGCTGAACACCAAGTGACAGAAGCGTTTGACTTCGATATTGCAGATGAAGATAGCGATGAAGTTACCGTTGTTAAGTTGATCAATTCATTGTTTGAAGACGCCATCCAAGTTGGGGCGTCAGATATTCATATCGAGCCCGATTCAAACTTACTTCGACTTCGCCAACGTATTGATGGCGTGCTTCATGAAACCATTTTGAACGAAGTAAATATCGCCTCCGCATTAGTACTACGCCTTAAGTTAATGGCCAACCTAGACATTTCTGAAAAGCGCCTGCCACAAGATGGACGTTTTAATATCAGGGCGAAAGGTCAGTCAGTTGATATTCGTATGTCCACAATGCCAGTTCAACATGGTGAATCAGTCGTAATGCGTTTGTTGAACCAGTCAGCGGGTTTAAGAAAGTTAGAAGAATCTGGACTGCCAGCCGATCTATTGGTTCGACTAAGAAAACAGCTGCGCCGCCCGCATGGCATGATCTTGGTGACAGGCCCAACCGGTTCAGGTAAGACAACAACGCTTTATGGTGCATTGACGGAATTGAACGACCCTGGGAAAAAGATCATTACCGCAGAAGATCCTGTGGAATATCGCTTGCCTCGGGTAAACCAAGTGCAAGTTAACCCTAAAATTAACTTAGACTTTTCGACTATCTTACGAACATTTTTACGTCAGGATCCCGATATCATTCTGGTTGGTGAGATGCGTGATCATGAAACTGTTGAGATCGGCTTGCGAGCGGCATTAACCGGTCACTTAGTGTTAAGTACCTTGCATACTAATGATGCAGTGGACAGCGCACTAAGAATGATGGATATGGGCGCGCCGGGCTACCTAGTGGCGAGTGCGGTGAGAGCGGTAGTTGCTCAGCGTTTAGTTCGTAAAGTATGTACCGACTGTAAAGTGGAAGATGAACTAGACGAGGCGAGAAAACAGTGGCTCAGCGTTCGTTTTCCTAATCAAGCGGGTTCTTCCTACACTAAAGGCCGAGGTTGCCAGAACTGCAACTTAACTGGCTACCGTGGGCGTATTGGTGTTTTTGAAATGCTGGAGTTAGAACAAGAGATGATGGAAGCGCTTCGCTCTAATGACGCTGTTGGATTTTCGCATGCAGCTAGACAGTCGAAAAATTATAAACCACTTTTGGCTTCTGCAATGGAATTAGCATTACAGGGAGTGGTGAGCTTAGATGAAGTGATGAACCTTGGGGAAGGTGATGCTTCAGGGGCAACAGATGCTATTTATCTATAGAGGTCATTAACGAATGCCAACCTATCGTTACCAAGGGCGAAATGCTGATGGCAGCAAAGCGAGCGGCCAAGTAGATGCAGGTTCTGAAGACTTGGCGGCCGAAAGCTTGCTAGGTAAAGGCATCATTCCTATTTCAATCACAGAAGGAAAAAGTGCTTCTGGACTGAACATGGATCTATCAGGCTTGTTCGTGCCTAATGTACCCCTTGAAGTGTTGGTACTGTTCTGTCGCCAACTATACAGCTTAACTAAAGCCGGTGTCCCCCTTCTTAGGTCAATGAAAGGCTTGACTCAAAATTGTGAGAACAAGCAGCTAAAAGAAGCATTGGAAGAGGTTGTGAATGAGTTGACGAACGGCCGTGGATTATCTGCTTCGATGCAGTTACACCCAAGGGTGTTTAGTCCGTTGTTTGTTTCTATGATCAGCGTGGGTGAAAACACAGGTCGTTTGGATCAAGCTTTGCTCCAACTCGCTGGTTACTATGAACAAGAAGTAGAGACTCGTAAGAGAATCAAGACAGCGATGCGTTACCCGACCTTTGTTATCAGCTTTATATTGATCGCAATGTTCATTTTGAACGTCAAGGTTATCCCTCAGTTTTCGAGTATGTTTAGCCGTTTCGGTGTGGATCTTCCGTTGCCAACTAAGATCTTAATTGGAATGTCGGAATTCTTCGTCAACTACTGGGGAGCAATGGTAGGCGTGATCGTGGGTTCTTTATTTGCTTTTAAGGCTTGGATTGGAACAGCTGATGGAAGAGAAACGTGGGATAAGTTTCGTCTCAAAATGCCAGTAGTTGGTGGGGTGATTAACCGAGCGCAACTTTCTCGGTTCTCTCGAACCTTTGCATTGATGCTTAAAGCTGGAGTTCCACTAAACCAGTCTCTATCTTTGTCTGGAGAAGCTTTGGGGAACCGATACTTAGAGTTGCGTATACAAGAGATGAAATCGGCCATTGAAGCCGGTAGTACCGTTTCTTCAACAGCAATCAACTCAGGTATTTTCACTCCCTTAGTGATTCAAATGATCTCTGTTGGTGAAGAAACCGGTCGAATCGATGAACTTTTGTTAGAAGTCGCCGATTTTTATGACCGAGAAGTAGACTATGATTTAAAAACATTAACGGCACGTATTGAGCCTATTTTGTTGGTCATTGTTGCTGGTATGGTGTTGATTCTTGCACTAGGTATTTTCTTACCTATGTGGGGAATGTTAGATGCAATTAAAGGGTAGCGCGTGGCTGATTACGTTCGTCGTTCACGCACTACAATATGGGTTGTGGTCATATTCGCCTTGTTATTCGCGTTTATGGGGGCATGGAGTGCCGTTGAAGAAGAAGCGAGTAATACGGCAGTTATTGTGGCAAGTAAGCGGATATTGGAGCGAGCCAATTATTATCGCCAACAAAAGATTCTTAATGGGAAGTCAGAGCTTAATCGTGCGGGGAGTCCGCTGAGCTATAGCCCTTCAGGTTGGCTTTTACCGATTAATGGTTCTGCTCGAGACTGTAACGTATGGCTCACTCAGCTTTATCCCGAGCAGAGAATATTGGGAATGGGTTCACCGAAGGCGACAGATAAAAGCAGTAAACATGGTTTTTACTGTGAGTATCAATATACTGATAAATATCAGATAGATATTTTTCTAGTGAATGGGCGTTTTAGTGTTAAAGCCAATATATTGGCTTTGTGATAATTTTGACATCTGGTTGATGTTCTTGTTGATTCAACCATGTATAATACGTCATACTAATTATATGAGTAGGTAGAAAATGCTTAAAAATCAAAAAGGTTTCTCCTTAGTTGAATTAGTGGTGGTGATCGTAGTGGTAGGTTTGTTGGCAGTTGCTGCACTCCCTCGATTTCTAGATGTTACTGATGAAGCTAAGAAAGCAAGCATTGAAGGGGTTGCTGGTGGATTTGCTACTGGTGTGCTTTCAGCGCGAGCTCAGTGGGAAGCTGAAGCTAGGCCATCAGAAAGTATTGGCGGCGAGACGTATAACACTGTGAACTATGACGGTGTGGACTTTTGGCTGACTCGCTCAAAAGATGGCAATGGAGACGACACGGACTTCCGTGATGGTTATCCATGGGCTTTAAATGAAGATTCGACGACTTTCCCTAATGATGTAACAGATGAAGCCTGTGTTGAGCTAATGGGCAACCTGCTTCAAAATCCGCCTAAAGTAGGCACATTAGACGAAGTTGCTGATGGCTCTAACTATAAATATTCAGCGCAAGCGGATAATGGCAATGCATATTGTACTTACATTCAATTGGAAGGTGGTACAGAGCACCAATTCGTTTACGAGATTAAAACTGGTCGAGTGACCGTAACACTGCAGTAATCCTGCTTTAACTTAAACATAGAGAGAAAGACTATGAAAAAACAAGGCGGTTTCACCCTTATCGAACTAGTGGTGGTAATTGTTATTCTAGGTATTCTTGCAGTGACTGCAGCACCTCGTTTCCTTAACTTACAAGATGATGCACGTTCAGCTGCGGCAGAAGGATTGCGTGGTGCAATGGCTGGTGCTTCAGGTATTATTTATGGTAAATCAGCAATCGATGGTATCGAAACAGCTGTAAGTGGTACTGTAAATGTTAATGGTACAAATATTGAAGTAGCGTATGGCTACCCAGCACAAACATCAGCGGCTATGGAAGCGATTGTATCTGGTTTGGCTACTGATTGGACTCTTGTTAGCGGTGCAGTTAGTGGTGGCATTGGATATGGTTTCTCAGCATCTAATGCAGACTGTTATGTTGAATATATCGCTCTCACTAATGCTACAAGTCGTGGTGAGCCGACAATTCAATTGACGAACTGTAACTAAGGTTTAAAAGTTATAGTAAGGCCAGCATTTGCTGGCCTTTTTTATACACGCGAGGTTGTTGGGATTTGTTTTAGTTGCTCGATGCCTGATATTTTCTTATATAATATTAGATACTTATTAAAGATTTAATTTGGCCCGCCTGTGAAAAAATATCTGACATTAGGTTTTACGTTGATTGAGTTAGTTGTTGTCATGACATTAATAGGCATCGTAGCTGTTTATGCTTCTAGTCGTTATATCGGAACATCCAGCTTCTCTTCTTTTGCTGTTCAAGAGCAGGCGATTTCGATTATTAGGCAAGTCCAAGTGAATCGAATGCAGTCGAATGTAGATTCAGCATCTTTAAACGACAATTTCCAACTGACCATATCCAATGATTGCCTTGGTTCTACGGAAGCGTGTGACGAAGCTACTTCTAATGATGAGAGTAGAAGTGACGTTTTAAGAGCCTCAAGCGTAAGCTTTACCACTCAACCCTCCTCTTTAACCACTGTCGATTTTGACTTACTTGGCAACCCTATTAACAGCGCAAGCGCTGGGGTTGATATCACCATTACATCTGAAGGCCAACAAACACAGGTTTGTATTAACTCTCAAGGCTACGTATCGGGGTGCTGATGAAAAACATAAAAGCCTTTACCCTCATTGAAAGTGTTGTAGTAATGGTAATTATTGGTGTCGCAATGATTACCATTACAAGTTTTATTGCGCCCCAAATAGCCCGATCTGGTGATCCTCATTATCAAGCGCGCATGATTTCATTAGGTCAGAGTTTGATGAGCCAGGTTTTATCTCGTGGTTTTGACCATAATGGTGACTTTACTGGAACCGGAGTGCGTTGTGGTGAGGGGGATTCTGGAACTACTCAACAGTATTGTTCCGGCATATCAGGAGCCACTAATACTCTCGGCTCAGATGAGCCGGTCGGTCAGTTTAATGATGTAGATGATTACATTGGCTGTTGGGAAACTGGCGGGACGAACGGATGTAATGATTTGAGTGACTTGATTTACGATTCAGAAGGAACTTATCGCAACTTTCGCGTTGATATAGCCGTGGAGTACGACACTAATTATCACTCAACAGCACCGGTTGATGAATACTCTTTTAAGCGAATCGAGATGACGATTTCTGCTAGTAATCAGCCCCCGTTTACCTTGACAGCGTACAGGGGAAATTACTGATGAAAGTGAGTGGATTTACTCTGATTGAAATGGTGGTCACTATGGTGATCAGTGGAATTATTGTTTTAGGAATTTCTAGCTTCGTCGAATTTGGAACAAAAGGGTATGCCGACTCCATTGACCGTCAAAGACTGCAGACTCAAGCTAAGTTTGCACTAGAGAAAATATCTCGCGAAATTAGACACGCTGTTCCTAATAGTTTTGATGATAGCAATCTATCAGGTGCGGTCAGCTGCCTCTCATTTTATCCCATAGAATACTCGGGCTTTTATGCTATTTCTGGAGCGAATATCGACTTCATAGTAGGAAGTAATAATGCGGATTCGAATGAAGTCATAAATGGTGGGCATAAGCTAATAATTAACCCCACAAAAATTGAAGATTTTGCAAGTGCGATTGATGTTACATCGTTAAATACGACCGTATCTGCTGGTATCTACACGGTTTCTAATGCATCTTCTAGTATATCAAGTGAGTCTGTGGCTAATCGACAGTATCTTTTTTCTGAGCAAGTCGCTTATTGCTTGATATCTAATGGTGACTCTATGTCCTTGTTTAGGGATACGGTTCAGGTAGCCGACAGTATTAATTCGGGAAGTTTTGATTACTTATCGGCGAATGCTCAACGAGGTGGGACGGTTCTCATTAATATCGAGTTTTCTCAATCATCAGAAACAACAAACTATCAGCAAGAAGTGCAGGTGCTAAATGTCCCATAACTTTTGCCCGCGTAAAAGAACCCGTCAAAGAGGCAGCTTATATATTGTTGCTATATTTGTCTTAGTGGTGATGGGGATGTTAAGCATGAGCTTAACGCGAGTAGAGTGGTCAAACAGCGATGCTCAAACGCGCGAATTTTTGGGAACACAAGCTTGGCTTGCGGCACACTCGGCAAATGAATGGGCTCTGACCCAAGTATACCCACTAGTGGCTGGGTATGATGAGGATGCGTGCGCGGATACTGTTGATGGGGCGTCTTTAGATTTCAATTTAGCTCAATGCCAAAATGCTGAATTGACATGTGAAGAGCTTCCAGTATTAGACGATACTCGTTCTTTTCGTATTGAGGCGACGGTAGAGTGTGGTAGTGGTATTAATCAAGTGCAACGTGTTCAAGAAGTATGGGTGAGGGAGTAACTATGCTATCAGGTTTGAAGGGATTTCTACTCTTTTGGTTGTTAGTATCGTTTTCTAATTATACTTTCGCGAAAAAAGCCCAGAGTTGTAGTGTACATGGTAATTCTGACTTTACGATTTACTTTGAAGTTGAAGGCGATGATGAGGATTATCAAGAGTTTTATTTAAAGCAAGGAAGCCATGGGCATGTTTTGTGGTATACACAGGCTGAAAAAAGCGACAGTGATTATGTCTTCAACGAGCAAAACCTAATAGATGATGAAGATTATGAAATCATCATTACTAATGGTGCGAGTACTGATACTTTAAATTATTATCGTCGATTGGCGGGAGATAGTAATCCATGGAGCTTAATAGAAACGAAAGTCAAATCTTTACATAACGGTAACTTGAGCCCGGATGTTGATGACGACGATATCACCAATATCGATTGTGAAGACTCCGTTAACCCTCCTGTCATTACTCCTCCTTCCGTCACTCCTGATATATGTGCTTATGTTCCTGAAACGGTTCAGACCAATGCTTATGCATCTGGTCCAGCTTTGCGAGGTCAACTCGCGATCACCAATGGCACGCAGAGTAAAATTATTCCAGCGGATGATTCTACGACTTTTTCATTTTTAGCGTATCAAGGTGGTCCTGAGGGCTGTGATTATCCTAGCTCAGGTCTTCAAGCGTGTAATGTGGATAGCAATAAGTTTTATGAAGATTTCCCCCCGGTTCTGACGTCTTATTCGACTGATGATGCTGAAGATATTGAGTGTGATTCTGATGACTGTGAACCTTTGCTCGCGGGTACATATAAAGATGTCTCTATTGACGAAAATCAGACTCTGACTTTAGCTGGTGGGGAGTATTGGTTTAATGAACTTAAATTTGAAGGTGAAGGGGCAAAGCTAGAGATTGGAGCCGCATCTATTGTTCATTTTAAGAAGATATTCATTGAAGAAAGTACCACTTCAAACCCTATTGAAATTAACACAACATCTAAGGTTAGTGAGGATTTACTGCTAATCGGTCATGAAAAAGATTCTTTCTTTCATATTGATAGCGGAGTAGATGGTGTTGAAGTTTATGCTTATCTCTATATTGATTCGCTTGCCGATGATCGTGGAGGCTTTGATATATCCGGTAATAACAATAACTTCTATGGCGGAGTGAGTGCCTTTAATGTGAATTTAAGTGGCTACTCTAATGTTATTCACTCGCGTTCTGAACACCAATGTATTGATACTGGTGACTCTTACACCGTTTCAATGACTCCGGCTAAAAGTTTATCTTTAACATGTGGCAGTGATAAACCAACTTTCGAATTGAAAGTGCAAAACAATGGTGAAGACTTAGTTAATGAAAGTGTAGACATTAACATTGAATTGTTTAAATCCGCTATTGGAGACAGTTCATTTCTGAGTGCTTCTGTGTTTGGAGGGATTGGTAGTGGAAGCGGCAGTCAATTTACAACAACGACTAGCGGTGAACTGCAACTTCAGATTTCAACCTCCTCAATCTCTAGTGTGGAATTGGACACTGATTACACGATTCAAGCGTCATTAAAGGATCATGACACAGAGGAATCAAGTAGCCTATTTAAGTATGTTCCATACATGTTTGATGTAGATCCTCAGTTTATCATCGCAGGTCAGCCTAAATCTGTAGAGGCTAGAATATTGGCTTGTACAGAAAGTGATGGTTCAGAAGTTATTGCTACAAATTATAGCGGATCTCCTAATACAGAGAGCAACATCATTGAACCTAGTGACGGCTTAGATGGCAATTTTTCGTATGCCCCTACTTTTAGTTCCGGTGAATCGAGTGCAGATTTAAGTCTGGATGAGTCGGGGGAATTTGAAGTGACAATTTCAGATTCATTTAACTGCTCAGGATATCAGAATTGCCCTGATGGAGGCAGTGCCGAAGTAACAGGTGAGTTTTCGGTTTATTCGAGGCCATGGACATTCGCGATTTGCGAGGAAACCGACGCTAACATTTCAGGCACCTCACTAAGTGGGAATGGTTATGTGGCGGTTGGAGACAACTTCGAATTACGCCTCAAACCGGTCGTATGGCAGTCCGATTGGGATGGTTCTTCTCCGGTTAATACGCTCAACGGTGGCTTAAGCTTATGTGATGCCGATATTACTCAAAACTTTTTCCTAAGTGGAGCGACTGCAGCTTCGGTGACCTTATCGAACGGAGCATTCACACCGACTGGAGGCACTCAATTAGAGCTGTCCGGGTCTTTATCCAAAGCCAATACAGAAGGCGCTGGATCTAGTTCTAACCAATACCTTCCTTATTCTGGACTAGCTATTAATGAGGCGGGAAGTCTGTCTGTCATCGCTGCGTCAGATAATCAATATCTAACCATGGATATTGACAGTGGAACCCGTTCAGTTGGCCGATTTTACCCTAAGTATTTCTCAGTCTTTTCCCAAACATGGGCATACCCAAGCAGCCAAAGCTTTATTTATATGGGGCAGAACTTTGAAACAGTAGAGTTTGAAGTTCAAGCTCTTGATGACAATGAAGAAGCTATTTTCAATTATGCTCATGCTAACTATTCTAGTGATTTAAGAGCAGAATTTAATTTGTCCGAACTCGGTTCCTATACTACTCGCTTTGTATCCCCAAGCTTTGGTGAGGGAGTGTGGAGTGATGATATCGGAAGCATTGGTACGTTTAGCCATACGCCGAGTAGCCTAAGTATTTGTGAAGACTCAACGAGTTTGTGTTTTACAAAAAATGATGTTGCGACTGGTTATGAAGATGGACCGTTTAACTTAAATGGCAGCGACAGTGATAATGCGTTAACCACTCCAACCGATATATCAATTGTGTTAGCAACAGGAAATACTGACCCAGTAGAGTTTGTTACGGGTGGACAAAAACTTGATGGCCAGCCGGATATTCGTTTTGGTCGTGTTGACCTTGATGATGTAGGTGGCAATGCAGGAGCGACATTGACGGTTCCATTGAGAGCTGAATATTGGAATGGCAGTCGTTTCATGACGAACGATGATGATAGCTCGACGTCTGTAGACGCGGAAATGAGTAATCGAGAAATTCTTTGGTCTCCGGATAGCGATACGACCACCGTAACATTAGGTGGTGGTGGTGATGTGACCAGTGGAGAATCCCGAAACATTACAGCTTCTCAAGGTGACGATGTTGAGCTAAGAGAGCAGATTCAGCTGTGGCAAGATATGGATGATACCCCGTGGCTTCGCTATAACTGGGACTCAACTGTCGCAGCGGAAGAAGACCCTTCATCGGTGGCAACCTTCGGTATTTATCGAGGTAATGATCGTGTGATTTATCGAGGCGAAAGCCGCCTTACCGGTCAGTGATAATTTAAATAACGAGTCTTAAGTTAGGAATCTGTAAGAAAATGCGGGTTTCAGTCCATGTTTATACTTCAATGCCTTGCCGTTACAGCAAGGCATTGGTACATTTAGTGCAATTTTTGTCTTCTAATTCTTGCAGGATGAGCGAAGAATATGTTTAAAAAACTTCGTGGCATGTTTTCAAACGACCTATCGATTGATTTAGGTACTGCCAATACCCTTATTTATGTTAAAGGCCAAGGCATCGTTCTTGATGAGCCTTCTGTTGTCGCTATTCGTCAAGATCGTGTAGGTTCCGCTAAAAGCGTAGCTGCTGTCGGTCATGCTGCTAAACAAATGCTAGGTCGTACACCTGGTAATATTTCAGCTATTCGCCCAATGAAAGACGGCGTAATCGCGGATTTCTATGTAACTGAAAAAATGCTTCAGCACTTCATTAAACAAGTGCATGACAACAGTGTTTTAAAACCAAGCCCACGCGTTCTTGTGTGTGTACCTTGTGGGTCTACTCAAGTTGAACGTCGTGCAATTCGTGAGTCGGCATTAGGTGCGGGCGCTCGTGAAGTTTATTTGATTGATGAACCAATGGCTGCGGCAATCGGTGCCGGCCTACGTGTATCAGAACCAACAGGTTCAATGGTTGTTGATATCGGTGGTGGTACAACGGAAGTGGCGGTTATCTCACTAAATGGTGTGGTTTACTCATCTTCAGTACGTATCGGTGGCGACCGTTTTGATGAAGCTATCATTAACTATGTGCGTCGTAACTACGGCAGCTTGATTGGCGAGGCAACGGCTGAGAAGATCAAACACGAAATCGGTTCTGCTTACCCTGGTGATGAAGTAGAAGAGATTGAAGTGCGTGGTCGTAACCTTGCAGAAGGTGTACCTCGTAGCTTTAGCCTAAACTCCAACGAAATCCTTGAAGCGCTGCAAGAGCCGCTTTCGGGTATCGTATCTGCAGTCATGGTTGCGTTAGAGCAATGTCCACCTGAACTGGCTTCTGATATTTCAGAAAATGGTATGGTACTAACGGGTGGCGGTGCACTTCTGAAAGATCTTGATCGCCTACTAACTGAAGAAACGGGTATCCCTGTTGTTGTCGCTGAAGAGCCACTAACATGTGTTGCTTTGGGTGGCGGTAAAGCTCTTGAAATGATCGACATGCACGGTGGCGATCTATTTAGCGAAGAATAATAATCCAGTGTTAGGTTCTAGATACGATCTAGGGCCTAGGACCTAGCTTCTAGGACCAAATATAGAATGAAGCCAATTTTTGGTAGAGGCCCTTCTCTACAATTGCGCCTATTTTTTGCAGTAACATTATCAGCCAGCCTTATGCTGGCTGATAGTCGTTTAGATGCTTTCTCTAGTGTGCGTTACTTGCTGAACAGTATGGTTGCGCCTATCCAATACGCCGCTAACCTCCCTCGTAGTATGTTTGATGGGGTATACGATCGTTTTAATACCCGGAAAGGTTTGATCGATTCAAACTACACTCTCAAGCGAGAAGTTCTTCGCCTAAAAAGCGACATGATTTTGTTGGATCAATATCGAGAAGAAAACCAGCGATTACGTAAACTACTTGGCTCTCCGTTTATCCGCGATGAGAAGAAAGTAGTGACGGAAGTGATGGCAGTTGATACCTCTCCATATCGTCACCAAGTCGTGATTGATAAAGGGAAGATTGATGGCGTTTATGAAGGTCAGCCAGTTATCAATGAAAAAGGGATCGTCGGGCAAGTCACGTTTGTGGCGGCACATAATAGCCGAGTTCTGTTGCTGACAGACGCAAATAATGCCATCCCAGTGCAAGTGATCCGCAACGATATTCGAGTAATCGCTTCTGGAAACGCTAAAGTGGATGAAATCCAACTTGAGCACATTCCAACCAGTACGGATATCCAAGAAGAAGACTTGCTAGTGACTTCTGGCTTAGGCGGCGTTTATCCGGAAGGTTATCCAGTCGCGTATGTTGAATCGGTCAACTACGATCCTCAACGAGAATTTGCAGCGATCAAAGCAACCCCGGTTGTGGAGTTTGATCGACTGCGTTATCTACTGCTCATCTGGCCAAATGAAGATCGTCAGAAACAAGCGGATGAAGCCAGTGTAAAACAAGTGTTAGTTGAGGGTGCTAATGGCGAATAGTGTGTTAAGAAGTAAGCTCGCCATTGGGTGTTCTTTCTTGATTGCTTTGATCTTACAAACCATTCCGTGGCCAGGCAGTCTAGACTTGTTGAGACCCTCTTGGTTATTGCTCGTTACTTGCTATTGGGTACTAGCGTTACCACACCGTGTCAATGTTGGTTCTGCACTCATTCTTGGATTGCTTTGGGATTTGTTGATCGGTTCCACGCTTGGTATCCGTGGAATGATGATGTCGATAGTGATCTATATTATCGCTTTGAATTTCTTGGTGATTCGAAATATGGCGTTGTGGCAACAAGCCATGATCATTGCGGCACTAACGATATTATTTGAGGTCTTAATATTCTTTGGTGAATATTTGATCCAAGACGTTGTATTCAACCCATTATCGTTATGGAGCGCATTGATAAACTGTATACTTTGGCCATGGATGTTTTTGCTAATGAGACGGGTGCGTCGACATTGGCATGTTAGGTAGCGCAATGATTTCAGACACAACACTGATATTGGCATCTGGCTCTCCTCGCCGTAAGGAGCTATTAAGCCAACTTGGTTACGACTTTTCTGTGATTAAGACAGATGTAGAAGAAATAAAACAAGCGGAAGAGTCTGCAGAAGAGTACGTCCAAAGGTTAGCGTTAGATAAAGCGTCTGCAGGCTTAGAACTGGCAGGTGAAGGTGCTGTTGTTCTAGGGTCAGATACCGTTGTTGTCATTGATGGACAAGTTTTAGAGAAACCCAGAGACTTTGCTGATTGTCAGAGAATGCTGAATCAGCTTTCTGATAACCGTCATCAAGTCATGACTGCCGTCTCTGTCGTTTCACACTCAGATCAGCAAACTGTAGTGGTAACTACAGATGTATGGTTTAAGCCCCTAAGTGAAAAAGAAATAGAAAAATATTGGTTATCAGGGGAACCATGCGACAAGGCTGGTAGTTATGGCATTCAAGGGTTAGGGGGACGTTTCGTCACCCGAATCGAAGGTAGTTTTCACTCTGTAGTAGGTTTGCCTTTATTTGAAACTGACCAGCTCTTGCACGAATTTTTATAAATTAATTTTTGAGGTGCACCATGAGTGCTGAGTTGCTGTTGAACGTGACCCCGAGTGAAACTCGTGTGGCCATGATTGAAGGGGGAGTCCTTCAGGAAATTCATATTGAGCGAGATGCTCGTCGTGGTTTAGTTGGAAATATTTACAAAGGAAAAGTCAGTCGAGTACTGCCAGGTATGCAGGCTGCATTTGTGGATATTGGTCTAGAAAAAGCGGCTTTTCTGCACGCGTCTGACATTGTCCCGCATACAGAATGCGTGGCAGAGAATGAAAAAAAGCAATTCCAAGTTCGCGATATCTCTGAACTAGTTCGTCAAGGTCAGGACATTGTGGTTCAAGTGGTAAAAGATCCTCTTGGCACAAAAGGAGCCCGCCTAACGACTGATATTACCCTGCCTTCGCGTTACTTAGTTTTCATGCCCGGCGCAAGTCATGTGGGCGTATCTCAGCGTATCGAAAGCGAATCAGAGCGTGATCGTTTAAAGAAAGTCGTATCACATTATTGTGATGAGCACGGCGGGTTTATTATTCGTACTGCTGCTGAAGGAGCAGACGAACATGAGCTCTCTCAGGATGCCGCATTTCTTAAACGTTTATGGCTGAAAGTGTTAGAGCGCCGAGCGAAACACAAACCGCGCACTCGTCTTTATGGGGAGTTAGGGCTTGCTCAGCGCATTCTTCGTGATTTTGTTGGCACAGAGCTGAGTAAAATCCAAGTAGACTCTCGTCTAGAGTTTGAAAATCTAAAGGAATTCACGTCTGAATACGTGCCAGAGCTAACGAATAAGTTAGAGCTCTACGAAGGGGATAAACCCATCTTCGATATGTACGATACAGAGAACGAAATTCAACGTTCACTAGACCGTAAAGTCGAGTTGAAGTCTGGCGGTTACTTGATTATCGATCAAACTGAAGCCATGACCACGGTTGATATTAATACCGGAGCGTTTGTCGGTCGCCGCAATCTTGAAGAAACGATCTTCAATACCAATGTGGAAGCCACTCAGGCTATCGCTCGCCAGCTACGCCTACGAAATTTAGGTGGCATCATTATCATTGATTTCATCGATATGATTTCGGAAGAGCACCGTAAGCGTGTACTTACTTCCCTAGAAGCTGCATTAGATAAAGATCGAGTGAAGACCAATATTAATGGCTTTACTCAGCTAGGCTTAGTAGAGATGACTCGAAAACGTACTCGTGAGAGCATCGAACATATTTTATGTTCAAGCTGTCCTACGTGTGAAGGTCGAGGAAGCGTTAAGACGGTGGAAACGGTGTGTTATGAAATCCTTCGTGAGATAACCCGTGTAAACCGTGCTTATGATGCTGATAAATTTGTTGTTTATGCGTCGCCTGCGGTTGCTGAAACATTAGAAGGTGATGAGTCTCACGCGCTAGCCGAGCTTGAAGTGTTCATTGGTAAACAAGTGAAAATCCAAGCTGAGCCTCTTTATATTCAGGAACAGTTTGACGTTGTTATGATGTAATGGATGTTTTGTGAGTTCGAGTGTTGTTCGCTTATGGCGAGGGTGTTTGTGGTTATTGGTGTCAGCCTTAGTTGTACTGGCTGTCGCCGTGACTACGTTACGCGTAGCGTTACCCAATTTAAATAACTATAAATCTGAAATCGAAACTTGGGTTAACCAACGCTCAGGTTTCGAATTTACGATCAATGAAGTGAGTGGTTTCTGGCGCAACACTCACCCTTCTATAGCTTTACAAGGCGTTAAAGCCAATTTCCCAAGTACACAAAATGTTCACTTTTCCGTAGACCAACTTGAGGTTGAATTCGATCTGATTCAATCGATTTTTAAGTTGCGACCTGTCGTCACTGATCTCACTCTAAATCAATTGCATCTGGATGTTCGCTCTCTCGATATTTTGGGAGCAAACCCGAGTAGCGAGAACAAGAGCAACTCTAAAGGTGGCTCCTCTAATATTGTTCCTGAACTGGATAACTTGCTACTGAGGATCCTGATTGATTTCACCTTAAAAGATTCTACGGTTTTATATACCTCTATTTCTGGTGAAGAACGCCAATTAGACATCGAAAACCTTAAGTGGCGAAACTCAGGCAAACACCACCTTGCTGAAGGGGTGTTAAGTATTGCTGACACGAACATCAACTCTTTGTCAGTAAGTGCTAACTTCATCGACAATGGTTCGTTGGCGGATGTGTCTGGTGAATTTTATGTCAGCGCTGAGCAGGTTTCAGTGAAGCCTTGGTTGACGAGGTACATGCAAGCAGAATCAGGCATCACGACTGGCAATGTTAGTCTAAACAGTTGGATAACATTAACCAACAGCAAGCCTGTCGATGCATACGTTGAGATTCTGCCTTCAGAGCTGAGCTGGATAGAAGGGTCTGAGCACGACCTTATTGTCGAATCAGGGGTATTCAAGCTAAAACCTACCGAGAAAGGCTGGCAAGTGAATGGCCACTCACTGAATCTGCGGACGGATGATACGCAGTGGCCAGAGTTGGATGTGGCTTTTGATTGGCAAACCGATTTTTGGCAGCTGAATGTCTCTCAAATAGATATTGCTACGATTACACCTTTGATAAAGCTATTACCTGAATCGACGGATTCTGGTGAAATGCTGTCGACATTGAACCCTGGCGGGCTGGTGGAAGATATTAGGGTTTCAATGGGCGATGATATTGAAAGCTTAAGATACTCAGCCAAGATCTCTCAAGCCTCTATGAATCAATGGGACCTACTACCTGGTTTCCATCATGTCTCCGGTTCGTTATTTGGTTCGATTTCTGAAGCGAAAGCAAGAATATCAGTCATTGATGATGTTTTTCCTTATGGAGAAGTGTTTCAAGCGCCTCTGAATATTAAGCAAGGCTTAGTCGATATTGTTTGGCAAAGTGATGAGAACGGTTGGCGCCTATGGTCAGACAAAGTCACCGCCGCCACTCCTGATTTGCAAGTGTTGGGTGCGTTTCGCCTCGATTTTCCGAAAAAAGGTAATGCCTTTCTTTCTTTTTATGGAGAAGCCGATGCGTATAACGCTGGTGAAACTTGGCGTTATCTGCCGACATTAGCACTTGGTCAAGACCTTACGGATTATCTATCGACCGCCATTCAGGCTGGGCGCGCGGAGACAGTTAAGCTTTTATGGCATGGCGAATTAGCCCAGTTCCCATACAAGAATAATGAAGGAATATTCCAAGTATGGGTTGGTTTGGAAGGGGCGAAGTTTAGCTTTGATACAGCTTGGCCACCAATTACCGATTTACAACTTGATCTGTTATTTGAAAATGAAGCGATGCATTTAGATTCTCGCTCAGCTCAATTAATGGATGTCACTGCAAAGAGAATTACTGGTCGTATCCCCGATTTGGCAGAAAACGGTCACATTGAGATAGAAGCCAGCGCAGTTGCTTCGGGTAATGCGGTTCGTGATTACATGACTTCAACCCCTTTGGTTGATTCTGTTGGTGCCGCTTTAACGGCGTTGCAAGTCAGCGGAGAAGTCAATTCTGAATTCCAGTTGAATATCCCATTTAATGCTGACCTAGAACCTAGAGCGTGGGGTTATGCTGATCTTGCTGAAAATCATGTAGAAATTGAGGCGCCTCCAATGACACTCGAAAATGTTTCGGGTCGAATTTCGTTTGATAATGATGTCGTAACCGCTAATGGGTTAGCCGCTGAGTTACTTAAACAGTCTATTTCAGTAGACTTCAAAGGCGAAAACGATGGTCCGGGGTACGCGGTAAATATCGACGTGCTTGGCGATTGGGATGTCGAGCCGCTTGTTCCCTATATCGGTGAGCGCTGGTTATCTCCAGTATCTGGCCATGCACCGTGGCAAGCTGGTATTGATATACAGCTGAATGATGTTGGGTTTACTTATCAGTTAGACCTCAACTCTGATCTTAAGTTTATTGCAAGTAAGTATCCATATCCGCTGGCTAAAGCTTCATCGGAAAGTGGTTCTGCTAGGCTGCAAGCGTCGGGGAACCAAGAATCGATAACAGCGCGCGTTCAGCTACCAAACACTAAGTATCAAACCGAAATTGATATTACGGGAGAAAAGCCGGTCTTAACGGCCACGAACCTAGTGTTAGGTCGAGGTGGGTTTAAAATCAGCCCAGTAGCAGGTCATCATGCATTGGTCCGTACCGATAAATTCAATGTTGATGACTGGTCGAGTTTTTTTACGGCACCTGAAAAGGAATCGAAAGCCGTTTTAAGCCAAATGAATACGCCAGACATTCCAATGCCGAGCCGAGTGACGCTGCAAAGTAAAGAAGTAACTCTCGGTGGAATCCAATGGAATGACGTCGATTTTAGTGCCCGTAAAAAAGGACTCGCTTGGCAGATGGAAGTGTCCAGCCAAGAGGTAGAAGGGGATATCAACTATATCGAACCTTATGACCTGACTGTTTCCTTAGAGCGACTACACATATTTGTACCAGAATGGAGTAAGCAGAAAGAACCTGAATCATTGATTAAGCCTAAAGATCTGACGGCTCCGCTAGTGTCTGACTTTGATCGTCATATTCATGAGGTGATGCCTAATGTCACTCTATTGATTGATGACTTTTGGCTGCAGGGTTATAAGGTCGGGAGAGTTAACGTCGATCTCCAACGTCAAGGTGAACGCTTAGAATGGAAAAAGATCCAAGTCAGAAGTGGTGAAAATGAGCTAGACATGAGTGGCTGGTGGAAGCTGGATGGTGACTTGAGTCAATCACAGCTGAAAGTCGATGTGAAAGGCGAAAACAACAGTGACTTGATGGAACGATTTGGCATCACTTCGGGCATTCAAAAGGCCCCATTTGAAATGGATGCGCTGGCAACTTGGAATGGTTCGCCATGGGGAGTTGATACTCAAACTCTCGATGGCAATGCGAAAGTAAAATTTGGCAAAGGGGTGATTTCGGATGTCAGTGGAGCTGCTCGCTTACTTGGTCTCTTTAGCTTAGATTCTATCATTCGAAAAATGCAGCTTGATTTTAGCGATGTGTTCGATAAAGGAATGGCGTTCAACTCGATAACTGGCAGCGGGCAAATGGCGAATGGGGTGTTTGTGACTAATGACATCTACATGGACGCGGTGGCTGGAGAGATGAAAATCAGCGGTATGGCGGATTTGAACACTCGTTTGGTCGATGCGGAAGTGAACTTCACGCCAGATGTTACCTCTGGTATTCCTGTGTTGACTGCGTTTGCCGTTACGCCTCAAACTGCTTTATACGTGCTGGCAATCACAACGGTGATTTCACCTGTGGTCGAAGTTTTCACTCAAGTGAATTATGAAGTCAAAGGACCGTTGGACTCACCGACAGTAAAAGAGCTCTCTCGTAGTCGTGGTGAGTTTAAACTGCCTGAAAAATTAAGAAAAAAAGCCCAGTAATCGATAGGGAAGGAAAACACATGGGATGTGTTGGCGTTATTCAAATGACCTCAGGGCCTGATCCGTTTGAGAATATTAACTGGATAGAGGCGCAAACCGAAAGCTTGGTATCTCAAGGTGCACAATGGATCGTGACGCCCGAGAATGCCATTGTGTTTGGCTCTCGTAGTGACTATCACCAATATGCAGAACCATTGGGTGATGGAGTCATTCAGCAGAAGCTCGCGAGCATTGCTAAACGTCACCGTATTTGGTTGGTTATCGGGAGTATGCCGATTCAAACGAAGAGCGGGGTCACGACCACTACGTTGATCTTTGATGATTTTGGTTCACTCGTGGCTCATTACGACAAACTTCATATGTTTGATGTCGATGTTGCGGACGGCCATCAACATTATAGAGAGTCAGATACTTTTACCCCTGGCAATAGGGTCGTGACGGCTGAAACGCCTTTTGCTCACCTAGGCTTGAGTATTTGTTATGATGTGCGCTTTCCGCACCTATACTCTCAGTTAGTGAGAGAAGGCGCGCAAGTTATGCTTGTTCCTGCGGCGTTTACGGCGGTGACAGGAGAAGCTCATTGGGAAACCTTGCTACGTTGCCGGGCCATTGAAACCCAATCTTGGGTTGTGGCGGTCGGTCAAGGTGGCACCCACCCTTGTGGGCGTGAGACCTGGGGACATTCCATGGTGATCGATCCGTGGGGAAGAATCGTTAAACAATTGGATCAAACGGCCAGTAGTATGGTGGTTGATATTGATCTGACTGTGAATGAACAAGTTAGGCGCAATATGCCAATTGAGCGACACACTCGCTTCAATAATCACTTTCAAATTAATAATAAGAGCTAAATATGAGCATTAATCAGATTGAAGATGCATTACTAAAACCTACAGGGTTAACTGAGCAAGACATTGCTGATACTTTAGCGAGTATTGCTACGCGTCAAATTGATTACGCTGATATTTACTTTCAGTCGAGCTGGCATGAATCTTTAGTGCTTGAAGACAGCATCATTAAAGATGGGTCATTCAATATCGATTGTGGTGTCGGTGTTCGTGCGGTTACGGGTGAAAAAACAGGCTTTGCTTACTCAGACCAAATTCAGCTAGAAGGTTTGAAGCAAAGCGCAATTGCTGCCCGAGGCATTGCGCAGCAAGGCAAGAATGCGCAGGTTCAAGCCTTTAAGCGTAATCAAAATCAAACGTATTACGATGCGGTTAACCCATTAGCAAGTTGGGAAAAACAGCAGAAAACTGAACTACTAAAGTCATTGGATGCGTACATCCGTACGAAAGAACCTATGATTCAAGAAGTGTCAGTAAGCCTCAGTGGTGTGCACGAACAAATGCTCGTTGCGGCAACTGATGGAACGTACGCGGGTGATATTCGCCCATTAGTTCGTTTATCTATCAGTGTCTTGGCACAAAAAGGCGATCGCCGTGAGCGAGGCAGTGCAGGTGGTGGTGGCCGATTCGGTTATGACTTCTTCCTAAGTGATAGTGAAGGCACTCAAGTCGCGTATCAATTTGCCGATGAAGCGATTCGCCAAGCGTTGGTGAACCTAGAAGCCGTAGCTGCGCCAGCAGGCGCGATGCCGGTTGTACTGGGCTCAGGTTGGCCTGGTGTCTTATTACATGAGGCTGTCGGTCATGGCTTAGAAGGTGACTTTAACCGTAAAGAATCTTCAGTATTCTCTGGTAAAGTCGGCGAGCAAGTGACTTCGAGCCTATGTACGATTGTGGATGACGGTACATTGAAAGACCTTCGCGGTTCTTTGAACGTGGACGATGAAGGCGTGAATGGCCAATACAATACCTTGATTGAAAATGGTGTGTTAAAAGGCTACATGCAAGATAAGCTTAATGCTCGTTTGATGGGTGTTGCTCCAACGGGTAATGGTCGCCGTGAGTCATACGCACACTTACCGATGCCACGCATGACCAATACGTACATGCTTCCTGGAGAGCACACTCCAGAAGAGATCATCGCTACCGTTGAAAAAGGTATTTACGCACCTAACTTTGGTGGTGGTCAGGTAGATATCACATCTGGTAAATTCGTATTCTCCGCTTCTGAAGCGTACATGATTGAAAACGGCAAGATCACACACCCAGTTAAAGGTGCAACATTGATCGGCTCTGGTATTGAGGCGATGCAACAAGTATCAATGGTTGGTAATGATTTAAGCATTGATCGCGGTGTAGGCGTTTGTGGTAAAGCGGGGCAAAGTGTCCCGGTCGGTGTTGGTCAGCCAACACTTAAGCTCGACTCATTAACGGTTGGTGGTACAGAGTAACTCTGGCTGTAAATTGATAATAAAAAGCGCTTCCTATTGGAAGCGCTTTTTTGATTTCTGGCTCTAAAAAGTTACATGTTTTCTTCGGCGAACTCGGCCAACCGACTACGAACCACACCATTGAGGTGGATATTTGCGCTGCCCTCGAAATTTTTAAACCGTTCAACCATATAGGTTAAACCTGAAGTTACTGGAGTCAGATATGGTGAGTCGATCTGGGCAAGGTTACCTGAGCAGACAATCTTGGTCCCTTCACCACATCGAGTAATGATGGTTTTGATTTGCGATGCGGTTAAGTTCTGACACTCGTCTAACAGCACAAATGCGTTTTGAATGGAACGACCACGCATGAAGTTGATGGACTTGAACTGAATATTGGCTTTGTCACAGATGTATTTGAGAGAGCCTTCTGTGCAATGATCGTTTTTGTGCAAGGCCTCCAGAGTATCGGTCACAGCAGCCAACCAAGGCAGCATTTTTTCCTCTTCTGTGCCGGGCAAGAAGCCAATGGATTCACCAATGTCTGGCGTATTACGCGTCACAATGATCTTATCGAACATACTACGTTCGATGGTTTGCTCAAGAGCAGCAGCCATCGCTAGTAGAGTTTTACCGCTACCCGCCGCGCCTGTCAGGATCACCAAGTCGATATCAGGATCGAGCAACGCATCCATAGCCATGCCTTGGTAGATATTTTTCGGCGTGATGTCCCATGCTCGGCGGTGCATCATTCGCTCTCGACTTAAATCTCTAATCGTCACTGTGTCGGGAGTGATTTCTTCGACTCGCCCTGCAAAGTCACTGTCTTCGTCAATGACATATTGGTTGATGAAAGTAGGCTCAAAAGGCTCTCTATCAATCGTGTGAAAGGTTTTCCCGGCAAGCACTTTGCTTTCAACTTGTTCCACGTCTTGCCAAAATTCTCCGGCACGAGTCTGGAAGCCTTTGGTGAGGTATTGCACGTCATCAATCAGTTGGTCAGATTGATAATCTTCAACGAAGCGTACCCCTGCGCCTTTTGCTCTGAGACGCATGTTGATGTCTTTTGTGATCAGAATGACTTCGCGTGGGGCGCGTTTGTTTTGTAAATGAATAACGGCGTTGAGGATACGGTTATCGCCTGCCTTATCGGCGAATGCTTTGACCGTTTCTTGCAGTTCGTAGTCCGCAAGAATGGCGATGGTGCCAGAGGCATCAATGTCTTTAGAAAATGGGATACCCTCTGAGATTTTGTCAGGGGTGGCGTCATGGAAGAGGTCTTCTAATGCTCGAATCGCGACTCTGGCATCGCGCGCTACATCTCGCTTGCTGTCTTTAATTCGGTCTAGTTCTTCAAGCACGGTCATCGGGATAACAACATCATGCTCTTGAAATGAGTAAATGGCGAAAGGTTCATGAAGTAGGATATTGGTATCCAAAACAAACAGTTTCCGATCGGTATCGCCCATAGCATCTCCTTGCCGCAGTACGGCTTGCCTAGCATTGATATATTGCCAGCAGAGGTCGCGGAGTCACTACGCTGTTTGGTATTTAGGTAAGTTACTCAGCTACATACTCGCAAACCTAATTGATACCAGATGTGTATTTTTCATATTAAAAAATGCACATCGTTAGTATGAGTATAGCAATCTGTTTTTAGTAGATTAGTCATGGATTTTTGACAGTTTGATTTCAATATCGAAATTGGAAAAAAAAGCACTGAAAACGCCCCTTTAAGCGTGACCTAAATCACAGCTTCAAGTAAGATTAGCGACCTTTTTCTGCGCCATTTACTCACAAGCTTTATTATCGTGAGCCGCATTGTAAAGTGGCGGCAAAGTGAGCTCTTTTGACTAATATAAAGATGTTCTGCTGAGAAAAAAGACTCTATTACATATAAGAAAATGAGGTAGTCGATTCATGACATTTGCTTTGGGGCAACGCTGGATAAGCGATACGGAGAGTGATTTAGGTTTAGGTACCGTTGTAGCAATGGATGCTCGAACTGTGACACTAATGTTTGCAGCTTCAGAAGAGAACCGTGTATACGCACGAAGTGATGCTCCCGTCACCCGAGTAACATTTAATGTTGGCGATGTCATCGAAGCGCAAGAAGGCTGGTCACTAAAAGTTGAACAAGTCATTGAAGACCAAGGTTTGTTTACTTATTTAGGTACTCGCGAAGATACTGAAGAAACGGAAGTGGCTCTAAGAGAGATCTTTTTGAGTAACCAAATTCGTTTCAATAAGCCTCAAGACAAGCTTTACGCAGGTCAAATCGATCGCATGGATAACTTTGTTCTCCGTTACCGTGCGCTTAGCAATCAGTACGAGCAACATAAAAGCCCAATGCGTGGCTTATGCGGCATGCGTGCTGGCTTGATCCCTCATCAACTTTATATCGCCCACGAAGTTGGCCGTCGTCATGCGCCTCGTGTTCTATTAGCCGATGAAGTTGGTCTAGGTAAAACCATTGAAGCGGGCATGATCATTCACCAACAAGTGTTGGCAGGTCGTGCAGAGCGTATTCTTATCGTGGTTCCTGAGACGCTTCAGCACCAGTGGCTAGTGGAAATGATGCGCCGTTTCAACCTGCACTTTTCTATTTTCGATGAAGAGCGTTGCATCGAAGCGTTCGCCGAGTCGGACAATCCGTTTGATACTCAGCAATACGTATTATGTTCGTTAGACTTCCTACGTAAGAGCCGTAAGCGCTTTGAACAAGCGTTAGAAGGCGAATGGGATTTATTGGTTGTCGATGAAGCGCACCACCTTGAGTGGAGCCAAGATAAACCAAGCCGTCAATATCAAGTGGTAGAAGGCCTTGCAGAAAATACACCGGGCGTATTGCTACTAACAGCGACCCCAGAGCAGCTGGGCCGTGAAAGCCACTTTGCTCGTCTGCGTCTACTGGATCCAGACCGATTCTATGACTACGAAGCTTTTGTGGCGGAAGAAGAGCAGTATGCTCCAGTAGCGGATGCTGTGACGGCGCTATTCTCTGGTATCAAACTAGAAAATGAAGCAAAAAATCAGATCACTGAGCTGCTGTCTGAGCAAGATGTCGAACCGTTATTCCGTATTATTGAAGGGGATAGCTCTGAAGAAGATAAAGCGTCAGCTCGTCAGGAATTGATTGATAACCTGATGGATCGCCATGGTACGGGCCGCGTTCTATTTAGAAACACTCGAGCTGCGATCAAAGGATTCCCGAAGCGTAACGTACACCTTCTGCCAATGGATATCCCAAGCCAATACACCACCTCTATGCGCGTATCTGGCATGATCGGTGGTAAGATGGCTCCTGAAGCGCGTGCAATGAAGATGCTTTATCCTGAAGAAATCTTCCAAGAGTTTGAAGGCGAAGATTCGAGCTGGTGGCAGTTTGATTCACGTGTGAACTGGTTGCTAGAAAAAATTCAAGAAAAACGCAGTGAGAAAATTCTTGTGATTGCATCGCGTGCAAGTACTGCGCTGCAGCTAGAGCAGGCGTTACGTGAGCGTGAAGGCGTACGTGCCACTGTCTTCCATGAAGGCATGTCTATCTTAGAGCGTGATAAAGCCGCTGCGTACTTTGCTCAGGAAGAGGGAGGTGCTCAGGTCCTTATCTGTAGTGAGATCGGTTCTGAAGGTCGTAACTTCCAGTTTGCGAACCAATTGGTGATGTTCGATTTACCATTTAACCCAGACTTGCTTGAACAGCGTATTGGCCGTTTGGACCGTATTGGCCAAAAGCGCGATATCGATGTACATGTTCCGTATTTAAAGGGCACTTCTCAAGCGATATTGGCTCGTTGGTTTGATGAAGGCTTAAATGCCTTTGCTGAAACCTGCCCAACAGGTCGCACAGTTTACGACAAGTATTCGGCCGACCTCATTGAGATGCTGGCATCTGGCAATACTGAACAGTTAGATGAAGTGATTGAAGAATCCGCTAAGTTGAACCAAGCGTTGAAAGCAGACCTTGAGAAAGGTCGTGACCGACTATTAGAAATGCACTCAAATGGTGGCGAAAAAGCCGCAGAAATTGCTGAGAAAATCGCGGCAACCGATGGTGATACTAATTTAGTTACCTTCGCGCTTAGCTTATTCGATACTATTGGCTTGAACCAAGACGATAAAGGTGAAAACGCACTTGTGGTGACTCCATCTGAGCACATGATGGTACCAAGCTACCCAGGTTTACCTTACGAAGGGGCAACAATCACCTTTGATCGTGAAACGGCGCTTTCTCGTGAAGACATGAACTTCATTAGCTGGGAGCACCCAATGATCCAGGGTGGCATTGATTTATTGCTAAGTGAAGGTGTTGGCGCGTCGGCGGTTTCGTTATTAAAGAATAAAGCTCTGCCAGTGGGCACTATTTTGCTTGAGTTGGTTTACCTAGTGGATGCGCAAGCTCCTAAACGTAGCGGTATAAGCCAATTCTTACCGCAGACACCGATTCGCTTGATGATGGATGCACGCGGTAATGATTTATCCGCTCAAGTTGAATTTGAAAGCTTTAACCGTCAGTTAAGCCCGGTGAACCGTCACTTGGCAAGCAAGCTTGTGAATTCAGTACAAGCAGACGTGCATAAGTTGATCGAAGCTGGTGAAGCACAAGTATTGCCTAAAGTCGAAGCGGTACGTGAGCAAGCGCAGAAAGACATGCAAGCGAACCTAAATGGTGAGCTAGAGCGTCTGCAAGCACTGAAAGCGGTCAATCCAAATATCCGTGATGAAGAACTTGAAGCGATCGAGTCTCAAATTGAGCAGCTCACGGGTTACATTGCGAAAGCGCAAGTTCAACTCGATTCACTACGATTGATCGTGGTTTCCCATAATTAATTGAAAGTATTAACGTAATTTAAAGCTCGAGCTACGCCTCGGGCTTTTTTATAAGGGCAAGAAAATGGCAATGCTGGAGTACACTCCTCCTACTGAACCTTGGATTGATATTGTTTATCAAGATGACGATATCTTAGTTGTGAATAAACCCTCTGGCCTGCTGTCTGTGCCCGGTCGTTTACCAGAACATTATGACAGTATGTGGAGCCGCTTAGTGGCTGAGTTTCCCGAGATTCAGGTGGTTCATCGCTTAGATATGTCGACATCTGGCTTAATGTTGCTGGCTAAGCATAAAGAAGCGGAACGTCATCTTAAAAAGCAGTTTCAATACCGCTTAACGCATAAGATCTACTATGCGCGAGTATGGGGTAAAGTCGAGAATGAAGAGGGAGTGATTGATTTGCCTCTGATTTGTGACTGGCCAAATCGCCCAAGGCAAAAGGTCTGTTTTGAAGACGGTAAGCCTTCGCAAACTCGTTATCAAGTCGCTCAACACGAGGAGCACACAACCTTGTTGCGTTTGCTACCCATTACAGGACGTTCACATCAGTTGCGAGTCCATGCGATGGAGCTTGGGCATCCGATTGTGGGTGACGAGTTTTATGCGACACCTGAAGCGTTGGCTTTTTCAGAACGCCTAGAGTTACACGCGTGTGAATTGAGTTTTTATCACCCTAAAGATAATCAGCTATTTACCGCTTTTGTGCCCTGTGATTTTTACCCAGAAGCCACAGCACAAGTGACGCTTCATTTTGAAATTGCGCCGGAGCTACCAGATTACAAAACTCTGAAAGCGTAAACTGGTTCTACTACGTCTAGTAATTTACAAGGAAGTTGAATGTCAGCATTAACCGTGGTCTTTTTAGATAGGGCGACGATACCGACTCAAATTACCCTGAAGGCTCCAGATTTTGAGCATGTGTGGGTGGAATACGATTTCACTCGAGCTGAGCAAGTGAATGAGCGAATCGCTGATGCTGATATTGTGGTCACCAATAAAGTGGTGCTGAATGGTGAGCAATTATCGAATGCGAAGAAGCTCCGTTTGGTTGCTGTCTCTGCGACGGGAGTGAATAACGTCGATTTGAGTTATTGCGCGAATAACAATATTGCAGTAACGAATGTTCAAGGGTACGCCACTCAATCTGTTCCTGAACATGTGGTAGCGATGCTGTTTGCGCTTAAAAGAAATATTGTGGGTTATCATCAGGATATTGCTACGGGTGAGTGGCAGCGGCATAAACAGTTCTGTTTCTTTACTCATCCAATTCAGGATGTAGCAGGTAGCACATTAGGTATTATTGGCAGTGGTGGCTTAGGGCAAGCGACTGCAAACTTAGCCAAATCTCTCGGTATGAATGTGATGTTTGCGGAGCGTAAAGGTGTTCAAGACTGCCGCGAAGGTTACCTACCGTTTGAATTGGTTTTACAGTTAGCCGACGCGATTACGTTACACTGCCCGTTAACAGACGACACGCATAATCTTATTGGTGAGCGAGAGCTAAATATGATGAAGTCTTCCTCTGTGTTGGTTAATGCTGGACGAGGCGGTTTAGTCGATGAGCAAGCGCTGGTTGCGGCTTTAAAAGAAAATAAGATCGCTGGCGCAGGAGTGGATGTGTTCACTCAAGAGCCTGCGGATGAGAGTAATGTGTTAGTCGCTAATATGGCGATGCCTAATCTGTTGCTTACCCCTCATGTCGCTTGGGGCAGTGACTCTTCCATTCAAAAGCTAGCAGACATATTGATTGATAATATTAGTGTGTTTGTCGAAGGCCGTTCTCAAAACCGCGTAGTGTGATACATAAAAACAAATAAAAAGGGTGACGCAATGTCACCCTTTTTTGTGTTCCATTCAATGTGTCTGATATGGTTTAACCTTGCGGTTTAACAACCAGCACATTGATTGGTGAATTCTGTACGACTTTGCTCGCAACTGAACCTAACACGACCTTATCGATCTTAGAACGTTTGTGGCTCGGCATGATAATAAGATCGGCACCTAGCTTTTCAGCGTGTTCTAAAATTGTAGAGTATGCTTTACCTTCGGCAACATGAACCTTGTAGATAACTTCGTCATCGATATGCTGATCGGCAAACTCTTTGAGTTGATTTTTTACGTCAATCTTCATTTGATTAGCGGCATCTTTCGGGAAGTAAGATGCGACCATCGACATATGTATGCCTGGAAGTACATTAAGAAGGTGAATTTCAGCATTACTATGTTTAGCATGCCAAACTGCAAGCTCAACGGCTTTATCGGAAAAGCCTTTGTCATTTAAATCGACTGGAACAAGGATTTGTTTATACATGTTTTGCTCTCTTATTAATGAGCACCTAGTTAGAGTCTAGGTGCTACCATTATCCTTTCCATTACATGGGCGACATTTTATCGCCCGATGTATTACGCGCTTATTTCATCCTTACGAGCACGTCTTCTTTGATTCATCGCTAAACCAATCAAAATGAGTAGAGACGGTAAGAATACCCACTCTTTCATTGGACGATCTGCATCTTGGATAACTGATTTGATTTCCCAATCAAAATCAATACCTGATGCTTCTGCTGGGCTACCAAACTCGACCATATCGACAATCATTTTGCCGTCAGTTTCCGTTAGCATTAGGCCCATTGAAGCGACACGGTCTTCACCGGTTGTTGCAGAATCTTCAAATGGAAGACGAACGGTTTTCTCTGAGTAATCGCCTTCTAGGTTCTCACCACCGACTCTTAACTCTAGGGATTCTCCCACAGCTAGGCCTTCTGTGATTTGAGCAATCTCAACTCCAGGAGAAAGAACTTTCGCTGGGTAGATCATGTCCCACCAGAAACCTGGGCGGAAGAAAGAGAAAGTTAGCACGATAAGAAGTACTGTTTCCCACCATTTGTTCTTAGTAAACCACCAACCTTGCGTCGCTGCAGCGAAGATGAGTACCGCAGTAACCGAAGAGAAGATAGTCAGTGCTAAGTGCCACCAAGAATCAATGCCCATCAATAGCAGTTGGGTGTTGAAGATGAACATGAATGGCAAAATCGCAGTTCGAATATCGTAGGTAAAACCTTGGATACCCGTTCGAATAGGATCTGACTTCGCGATAGCAGCTGCCGCAAAAGCAGCAAGACCTACAGGAGGCGTATCATCGGCCAGAATACCAAAGTAGAACACGAATAAGTGAACTGCAATCAGAGGAATGATTAAGCCGTGCGCTGCGCCTAACGTCACAATTACTGGTGCCATTAGGGTCGATACAACGATGTAGTTTGCCGTTGTTGGCAAGCCCATACCTAAGATTAAGCTGATCACCGCGGTAAATAGCAACATAAGGATGATGCTACCGCCTGAGATGAACTCAACAAAATCAGTCATCACAAGGCCAATACCTGTAAGTGTTACTACACCTACTACAGTACCAGCTGCAGCTGTTGCTACACCGATACCAATCATGTTACGAGCACCAGACACTAAACTTTCCGCTAGGTCGACAAAACCAGCTTTCGTTTGTTCTGCGATATCGTCAGTCTTTGACATCATAGCCATGAGTGGGCGCTGAGTGATCAAAATGAAGATCATGAAGACCGTTGCCCAGAATGCCGATAGGCCTGGAGAGAAACGTTCAACCGTTAAACACCATACCAATACAACGATAGGCAATAGGAAGTGTAGACCTGACTTAATCGTTGGACCTGGGTCTGGAACTTCTTTCAGATCCGCATCGATTTCCATGCCGCCTTCTTTCGCGTACTTCGCAGAAACACGAACAAGAGCTAGGTAAGCAATCAATAATGCGACCGTTACAATTGGCGTTGCTGCCGCGCCGAAGACGTCTTTCGTCCAACCCACACCGTAGTAAACCACAGCGCTAATCACACACAGGCCTAAAATCGTTCCGGTAAACGACAGCAAGCTTTGTACGATAGTTGGAGTGTGACGACGAGGTAAGCCAGTCATACCCGCTTTACATGCTTCTAAGTGAACAATGTAAATCAGAGCTACGTATGAAATTAACGCTGGCAACAGAGCCGCTTTGATTACTTCAACGTAAGAAATACCCACATATTCCACCATTAGGAATGCGGCTGCACCCATGATCGGTGGAGTCAGTTGACCATTGGTTGAAGCCGCAACTTCTACCGCCCCCGCTTTTGTGCCAGGGAAACCAACACGTTTCATTAGTGGGATAGTGAAGGTACCTGTCGTTACTACGTTTGCGATAGATGAACCTGATACAAGGCCAGAAAGACCTGACGCTACAACGGCTGCTTTCGCCGGGCCACCTTTCATATGACCAAGTAGTGAGAATGCTACTTTAATGAAGTATGCACCTGCACCTGCTCGCTCAAGCATCGCGCCAAATAAAACAAACAAGAATACAAAAGAAGTGGATACACCTAGTGCAACACCGAATACGCCTTCCGTTGTTAACCATAGGTGTGACATCGCTTTATTTAGGCTCGCACCTTTATGCGCAATAACGTCTGGCATGTATGGGCCACCGAAGGTGTACAGCAGAAATACAGCTGCAACAACCATGAGTGGTGGACCGAGTGCACGGCGAGTCGCTTCTAGGAGTAGAACCATGCCGGTAACGGCAGCAACAATATCTAGAGTGGTTGGAGCACCGGAACGGCCCGCGAGCTCTGTATAGAAAATGTAGATATACGCTGCTGAAAAGCTACCTGCTAAAGCGAGAACCCAGTCCATTGCGGGAATGTGATCGCGAGGTGAGTTCTTTAATGCTGGGTATGCTGTGAATGCTAAAAAGATAGCAAAAGTTAAGTGGATAGCACGTGCTTGTGTATCATTAAGTACAGCAAAATCAAATATGAACGGCAGTGGTGATGCATACCAAAGTTGGAATAGCGACCAACACAATGGTACAAACCATAAAATTCTTCCTTGAATACCTTTTGGGCTTCTTGCTCCAGTATCGGCTTGGGCCACCATTTCTTGCACATCTGAAGACGGTGTATTTGTCTGCGTCATGTACTTTATCCTTATTATTGATGGTCTAGTCATTAGTAATGACTGATTAGAACCAGATTTAGCATCTATTAGTGTAGTGAATAGATGGAAAATTGCTCTTAGTTTCGATTTAACTCAGGCTTTTACGAAGGTAAGTCATCAAAACGAGATAACTTAAAAAGTGTTGCTATTTCGCACGAATTTTAATTTTTTGAAGTGCGAAAAACTAATAAGGAGGCTTAGGCCTCCTTATTGGGTCAGTAGGCTAAAGTCAGATTACTTTAGAAGGCCTACTTCTTTGTAGTATTTAGCTGCACCTGGGTGAAGAGGGATTGAAAGACCAGCTTTCACCATGTCTTCTTTCTTCAGGTTAGCAAACGCTGGGTGTAGGCGTTTGAAAGTAGAGAAGTTTTCGAATACTGCTTTAGCAACGTTGTAAGCAACTTCGTCAGAAACGTCAGTTGTTGTTACCATAGTTGCAGCAACACCAAAGCTGTTTACGTCAGCATCTGTACCACGGTACATACCAGCTGGAACCGTGCTGTATGCGTAGTATGGGTTATCTGCAACGATCTTATCGATTTGTGCACCTGTTGCCGAAACTAGTTTCGCGTCACAAGAAGTTGTTGCTTCTTTGATTGAACCGTTCGGGTGACCAACCATGTAGATGAATGCATCAATCTTGTTATCACAAAGTGCTTGAGAACGCTCAGAACCTTTAAGCTCAGATGCTAGTTTGAAGCTGTCGTTAGTCCAGCCCATTGCATCCATCACAACACCCATCGTTGCACGGTCACCAGAGCCAGGGTTACCGATGTTTACGCGCTTACCTTTTAGGTCAGAAACGTTTTCGATACCTGCGTCAGAACGCGCGATGATGTTGAATGGTTCTGTATGTAGAGAGAACATTGCACGTAGCTTCTTGTACTCGCCTTGCTCTGTAAACTTACTTGTACCGTTGTAGCCATGGTACTGCCAGTCAGACTGAACAACACCAAAATCAAGCTCACCTGCACGCATAGTGTTTACGTTGTAGATTGAACCACCAGTCGATTCTACAGAACAACGAATGTTGTGTTCTTTACGACCTTTGTTCACTAGCTTACAGATAGCACCACCAGTAGGGTAGTAAACACCAGTTACAGAACCAGTACCAATAGTGATGAACTCTTGAGCGTTAACCGCGCCCGCGCCCATTACAGCAGCTGCAATTGCACCGACTTTAACAAGTTTGTTAAATGCCATGAATTTCCCTTCCTTTATTCATTATTAACCCTGAAACAAGTGTAGTTGCTTCTGGAGTTTCCTATGTGGAAACGGCATCTTTTTCAATCCGTCCGATGAAAAAGTGGCTGAATAATAACAAAAATCGGCAGAAAATTACTCAATTGTTAAAACATATAGCGAAAAAGTCTAAAATCTGATGCAAAGATAATGAAGTTTTAACCTGATTATGTTTTTAAAAATCAATAGTTTGGTTTGATATTTTGAATGAAAGATGGATATTCTAGGATGTGATATGGATCACGGAAGAAATGATTATCGGTGATCCATCGAATTTTGGAATGTTTTATTGGATTTTTTCGAGTGTTTATTAGCCAGCGTACTCGAATAATTCACACACAGAGTCAAACAGCTGCTTGGTTGTTACAGATAGAGTTGGGGTAATAAAGATCGTGTCGTCACCAGCGACCACGCCTAGAATGCCTTCGGACTTGCCTAAAGAGTCAAGTAAGCGAGCGATCAACTGAGCTGCCCCTGGTCCAGTATGAATAACGACTAATGCGGCATTGTGATCAATATCTAGTACCAATTCTCTTAACGAACTGGATACCGTTGGTACACCAAGTTCAGCTGGTAGGCAATACACCATTTCCATTTTGGCGTTGCGAGTTCTCACGGCACCAAACTTCGTCAGCATACGTGAAACTTTTGACTGGTTGATGCTTTCGAAGCCTTCATGTTTCAGTGCGTCAACAATCTCGCCTTGAGAGCCAAAACGCTCTTCTTTCAATAAAGCTTTAAAGGCGCGAACTAGGTTGTCTTGTTTTTCGGTATTGCGCATGGTTTTTTCTTATTTGTTAACGAAGTCATTGCTGCATATTCTCGCATACATATTCACTATTAACCAAAGTATCCGAGTAATTTGTTAGTCACATCACTGTAAAAAATATATGGAATATTGTGTTTTTTGAGAGTGGGTTTACTGTCCTTTCTCTCGTTTATTTGCATAATGATAATGCCTTGCATCGTCCGTATTCATTGACTTGCGCGAGGTCGCAAAGATGACGTTAACTGATTGTAATCAACTTGTAATTACTATAGTTTTCTGGATTAACTCAATTCAAAAACACCCTATAAAAACCTTATAAGAGATTTACTCTCAAGGAGAATAACAATGAAAGTAGCTGTTATTGGTGCCGCTGGTGGCATCGGTCAAGCCCTAGCCCTATTACTGAAAAATCGCCTTCCTGCTGGTTCAGATTTAGCTTTGTACGATATCGCACCGGTTACTCCTGGTGTTGCTGCGGATCTTAGCCATATTCCTACGCCAGTATCGATCAAAGGTTACGCAGGTGAAGATCCAACTCCAGCACTAGAAGGTGCAGATGTGGTTCTAATCTCTGCTGGTGTTGCTCGTAAGCCTGGTATGGATCGTGCGGATCTTTTCAATGTGAATGCTGGCATTGTTAAATCTCTTGCTGAAAAAATCGCTGTAGTTTGTCCTAAAGCGTGCGTAGGTATCATTACTAACCCAGTGAACACAACGGTTCCTATTGCTGCTGAAGTTCTTAAGAAAGCGGGCGTGTACGACAAGCGTCGCCTATTCGGTGTTACAACTCTTGATGTTATCCGCTCAGAAACTTTCGTTGCTGAATTGAAAGATAAAGATCCAGGTGATATCCGCGTTCCTGTTATCGGTGGTCACTCTGGTGTAACAATTCTTCCTCTTCTATCTCAAGTTGAAGGCGTTGAATTTACAGCGGAAGAAGTAGAAGCGCTAACTAAGCGTATTCAAAATGCTGGTACTGAAGTTGTTGAAGCTAAAGCGGGTGGCGGTAGCGCAACTCTATCTATGGGACAAGCAGCATGTCGCTTTGGTCTAGCACTTGTGAAAGCTCTACAAGGTGAAGAGAACGTAATTGAGTGTGCATACGTAGAAGGCGCAGGTGAGCATGCACCATTCTTCGCACAACCAGTTAAACTAGGCAAAGAGGGCGCAGAAGCGATCCTTAGCTACGGTGACCTAAGTGATTACGAGCAGTCTGCACTAGACAGCATGCTTGATACTCTAAATGGCGATATTGAAATTGGTGTTGAATTCGCTAAGTAATCAATTGCTTTAGATAAAAGAAAAGCCGATCGTTTGATCGGCTTTTTTGTTTTTACGAACAGAGAAGCAACAAGCTCCTCCAATTCATTATTTACTTGGTGCGTTTAACCGCCAAATGCGCAAGAGTGACTAATGCGTCTTTGTATTCAGACTCTGGCAGTACCTCAAGCTCTTTAATAGCCTTGTCGGCCTCTTCATAAGCTTTTTTCGTGGTGTACTCAAGTGAGCCTGTTTCATTCATGGCGGCCAAAATGTCATTGAGCCTCTCCATGCCGTTGGCTTTTTCAATCGCTTCACGAATCATACTTTCTTGCTCAGGAGAGCCGTTGTGCATCGCGTAAAGAAGAGGAAGTGTTGGTTTACCTTCGGCTAGGTCATCACCGACATTCTTACCCATCTCTTTACCGTCAGAGGTGTAATCCATGACGTCATCAATCAGTTGGAATGCAGTACCTAAGTATTTTCCATAGTTTTGCATTGCTGTTTCAACTTCTTCTGAAGAATCAGTCAGAATGGCCCCAATTTGGGTAGCTGCTTCAAACAAACGTGCAGTTTTTGAATAGATAACCTGCATGTAGCTTTCTTCGGTTGTATCAGGGTTATTACAGTTCATTAATTGTTGAACTTCACCCTCAGCAATCACATTTACCGCTTCACTCATGAGATCAAGGATCTTCAAAGATCCTAGCTTTGTCATCATTTGGAATGAACGGGTGTAAATGAAATCACCGACCAATACACTAGCCGCATTACCAAATGCCGCGTTTGCGGTTGCTTTTCCGCGACGCATATCTGATTCATCAACGACATCATCGTGAAGAAGGGTTGCGGTATGAATGAATTCAATAAACGCAGCAGAAGTGGTATGCGCTTCGCCTTGGTAGCCAAGAGCACGTGCAGATAAGATTGCAAGCAAAGGGCGAAGGCGTTTACCGCCACCGCTTACGATATAGAAACCGAGCTGATTGATTAAACTTACGTCAGAATTGAGTTGAGCTTGAATTGTTTCATTCACTTTTGCCATATCATCGGCAGTAAGCGCTTGGATAGCTTTAAAATCCATTATTCATCCGGCTGAGGTTAGAACCTGTAAGGCTTATTCGTTATATTTAATTGACGAATGATACACTAAAAAACGTTGATTAATACATCACTTAAGGGCATGATTGCCGCACTTTTCTTCGGCGATTAGCTTTTCGCCAATTTTTTAAAAATATGGCTTGTCATAGCCGCATGATTCCCGTAGAATCTGCGCCCTATTGATTAGTTTAGCGCACACCCGAGTTGTACAAATAACAACCATAGGCTGTGCGGAAAAAGCGGAGTAAAATATGTACGCTGTTTTCCAATCTGGTGGCAAACAACACCGTGTAAGCGAAGGTCAAACTCTTCGTTTAGAGAAATTAGACGTTGAAACTGGTGCAACTGTAGAATTTGATAAAGTTCTTCTAGTTGCTAACGGTGAAGAAATCACTGTTGGTGCACCTCTTGTAGAAGGTGGTAAGGTTACTGCGGAAGTAGTACAACACGGTCGTGGCGATAAAGTAAAAATCGTTAAGTTCCGTCGTCGTAAGCACTCTCGTAAGCAAGCTGGCCACCGTCAGTGGTTCACTGAAGTGAAAATCACTGGCATTAACGCTTAAGTTATAGGAGAGTTTAACAATGGCACACAAAAAAGCTGGCGGTTCTACTCGTAACGGCCGCGATTCAGAAAGCAAACGTCTTGGTGTTAAGCGTTTCGGTGGTGAATCTGTTCTTGCAGGTAACATCATCGTTCGTCAACGTGGTACTAAGTTCCACGCTGGCACTAACGTTGGTATCGGTAAAGACCACACTCTTTTCGCTCTTACTGAAGGTAAAGTGAAATTTGAAGTTAAAGGTCCTAAAAACCGTAAATTCGTTAGCATCGATTCTGAGTAATTCTTAGTTTCAAGCTGAATTCAAAAGCCCTGCCGATTCGGCGGGGTTTTTTATTTATAGCGGGATCAAAAAAGTAGTTACTCTTTCAATGTGTACAGAGAGTCTCTTCTTTTTTGTTCCTGATTGCAGAAAGACCCTAGATCATAGGTGATCGATCTAAACTCGGATCTGCTAGAATTTATATCATTACAAGATAGTGATATTGCAACGCAAACATGCGGAGTGAAAAATGAAATTCGTTGATGAAGCGGTAGTAAAAGTTGAAGCCGGCGATGGCGGTAATGGTACCGTTAGCTTTTGGCGTGAGAAGTTCGTAGCTAAAGGTGGCCCTGATGGTGGCGATGGTGGTGACGGTGGTGACGTTTATATCCAAGCGGATGAAAACCTTAACACGCTGATCGATTACCGATTCCAACGCTTTTACAACGCTGAACGTGGTGAAAATGGCCGCGGTGGTAACTGTACTGGTAAACGTGGTAAAGATATTACCCTTAAGGTGCCGGTTGGTACTCGTGCTGTTGATATCCACACAAATGAAATCGTTGCTGAAGTTGCTGAGCATGGCAAGAAAGTCATGGTAGCAAAAGGTGGTTGGCACGGTTTAGGTAACACGCGTTTTAAATCTTCTGTGAACCGTGCTCCTCGCCAAAAAACGATGGGTACTAAGGGTGAAGTTCGCGAACTTCGTCTAGAGCTTCTTCTATTAGCTGATGTTGGTATGCTTGGTTTACCAAATGCTGGTAAATCTACCTTCATTCGCTCAGTTTCTGCTGCGAAACCAAAAGTGGCTGATTACCCATTTACGACGCTAATTCCAAGCTTAGGTGTGGTGAGCGTTGTTCCTGAGAAAAGCTTTGTTGTTGCTGATATTCCGGGTCTAATTGAAGGCGCCGCTGATGGTGCAGGCCTTGGCATTCGATTCTTGAAGCACTTAGAGCGTTGTCGTGTTCTACTGCATATGATTGATATTATGCCAATCGATCAGTCTGATCCGATCCAAAATGCATTAACGATCATTGATGAATTAGAGCAATACAGCGAAAAAGTAGCAGCGAAACCTCGTTGGTTAGTATTCAACAAAGTTGATTTAATGCCAGAAGAAGAAGCGCAAGAAAAGATCCAAGAGATCTTGGATGCGTTAGGTTGGGAAGGTGAATACTTCCAGATCTCTGCGGTAAACAAGCAAGGTACGAAAGAGCTTTGCTATAAGCTAGCTGACTTCATGGAAACTCTGCCACGAGAAGCTGAAGAAGTGGAAGAAGAAGATAAAGTCGACTTCATGTGGGACGATTACCATAAAGATGCAATGAGTGGTAAGAACGTTGTTACAGATGATGATTGGGATGACTGGGACGACGAAGAAGATGACGGCCATGTTATCTATGTCCGTGATTAGAATCTGAGTTATCTAGATAAAAACCGCAATGAGAATTGCGGTTTTTTTGTATCTAAATCATGTCGCCATTACTGAAACTCATGCAATATCCTGATTAGGGATCTAATTATCACATGGAAGGGATCATGGCTTCGAAACAAAGAGCGATTTCACGCTTAGTCGCTCAAGCGGGACAAATGCTGTTGGCGCATGGTGCGGAAAGCACGTTAGTTGGCGATATTATGCGTCGAATTGGGATTGCAAGTGGGGTAGATGAGGTTGAAGTGGCATTGTCTGCTAATTCTTTAGTTGTAACCACTCGAATGGGAGACCATTGCATTACCACGACGCGTAGCTGCGCGGATCGGGGTATCAACATGCAAGCAATTACTCAGATCCAACGTATTTGTATCATGATGGAAAAGGGCATCTTAGATTTCTCTCTCGCTCAACGTAAATTGAACTCCATAAGCCCGGAACGTTATAACCGTTGGCTAGTCGTGGTGATGATTGGTTTATCCTGTGCGTCGTTCAGTCGATTGGCGGGCGGGGATTGGAATGTGTTTGCAATGACATTTTTAGCCTCTGCAACCGGAATGATTGTGCGGCAAGAAATTGGTCATCGTCATTTTAATCCGTTACTCAATTTTGCCGTCACAGCATTCGTGACAACCTTTGTTTCTGCTCAAGCGGTTATGCATGGTATTGGGAACCAACCAACCATCGCGATGGCGTCCTCGGTTCTTATGCTTGTCCCTGGTTTTCCACTAATTAACTCCGTTGCGGATATGTTGAAAGGGCATATCAATATGGGGATAGCGCGTTTTACCATGGCGAGTTTACTGACCTTAGCGACGAGCTTAGGGATCGTGGGAGCAATGAGTCTGACTGGTGTATGGGGGTGGGTAGGATAATGGGTATGATGGATTTACTTGTTGGTTTGATTAACGATATGTTTTTTGCTGCGATTCCTGCTGTGGGGTTTGCACTTGTCTTCAATGTTCCTCAGCGCGCTTTAGTGTATTGCGCTTTAGGTGGCGCTATTGGACACGGAAGTCGTTATGTCATGATGGAGTTTGGTATCCCGATTGAATGGGCAACTTTCTTTGCCGCGACGGTTGTCGGCATGATTGGTGTACACTGGTCGCACCGCCTTCTTGCTCATCCTAAAGTGTTTACAGTGGCGGCTTTAATTCCTATGGTTCCAGGCGTTTTTGCATTTAAAGCGATGATCGCGATGGTGGAAATTAATAACCTCGGCTATACACCAGAATTATTGGCGACCTTGATGGAGAACTTCTTGAAAGCGATGTTTATCATTGCTGGTTTGGCGATTGGATTAGCTATGCCGGGGCTGTTATTCTATCGCCGTCGCCCGATTGTCTAGTAGACTTGTTGGGAGTAACCTAACCCAAATTAGATAGGACCGTAAACATGATCATTAGTATGGTTGCCGCTATGGCAAACAATCGAATCATCGGGAAAGATAACCAAATGCCTTGGCATTTACCTGCAGATTTCGCTTGGTTTAAGCGTTCAACCATGGGCAAGCCCGTAGTCATGGGAAGAAAAACGTATGATTCTATTGGCCGACCATTACCAGGGCGCCAGAATATCGTGATCAGCCGTGATGAATCATTAACTATTGAAGGTGTGGTTACCGTGACTTCTATTGAGCAAGCACTAGAAGTCGCGGGGGATGTAGAAGAAGTGATGATAATCGGTGGTGGTTCAATCTACGCAAGCTGTCTACCAAAAGCGGATAAACTTTATTTGACTTACATCGACTTTGACGTTGATGGTGATACACAGTTCCCCGATTGGGGTAACAGTTGGAATCAAACGTATTCAGAACACTACCAAGCAGACGAAAAAAATGCGCATAACATGGAGTTTGTTGTTTTAGAGCGTTAAGCCGTTAAGAGCTTAAGTTCTCTCTTAAGCTCTTAACTTAGATTTAGGGCCGGCTGTGTAAAAAACTGTTTGTCTTCCCACCTAAGTAATGTGAGCTCGCCGCCCCACACACATCCGGTATCAAGACCAATGACAGCTTCCCCTGAATGGCCCTCAAGAGCTGCCCAGTGTCCGAATAAGATGGTCTTTTCCAAATCGACTCTCGTTGTAAGCTCAAACCAAGGGACAAGCTCATTTCCAGTCACATCTTTGGGGGGAAGTTTACAAGCCATATCTAATTGGAATTGTGGGGTGCAATAGCGCATTCTCGTAAAACTATTGATGATGTAACGATAGCGCTCGATACCGGATAATTCACTTTTCCAAATATCTGGCTGATTGCTGTACATGTTCTCTATTAGCCACGGCCAGCGATCAGACTGTAATACTTCAGAGACTTCTAAGTTTGCGGCACGGGCGGTATTAAGGTCCCACTGTGGAGAAACTCCGGCATGACACATAACAAACTCGTCATGCTCTTGCATGAGAGGTTGTAAGCGAATCCAATCAAGCAATTCTTGTTTGTCTTCTGCATCTAGAATGGGTTGAGTTTTGTCTTTTTTCTTTGCCGGAAAGAGACCAAGTGAAACCGCAAGTAGATGCAAGTCGTGATTACCGAGTACGACTTTAGCTCTCTTACCTAAGCTTTTTATATATCTGAGTGTTTCAAGAGATTTAGGTCCTCTCGCGACTAAATCCCCCGCAACCCATAAAGTATCAGTGTTAGGATTGAAGTTGACGGAGCTGAGTAGCTGTATGAGTTCGTCATAGCAGCCTTGGATATCACCAACAATGTAGTTCGACACAGGCTAGTTCTTATTAGTTGAGAATATTTGGGATCGCGAGGCGGAAAGGATCAACTTGCGCTAGGAAATCTTGACCTAAATGATCATTCATTACGTAATGCCCTTGCATAACTCCGACCGGCGTTTCAATGACGGTTCCACTTGTGTAAGTGTATTCATCATTCCCTTCGATGACAGGTTGTTTACCAACCACACCGTCTCCCTCTATGGTCAGTTGTTTACCGTTAGCGTCGGTTATTAGCCAGCGCCGCGTTAACAATTGTACAGGGCTTTTGCTTAAGTTTTTTATGGTAATGATGTAGGCAAAGACATAGCGATTTTGATCAGGTTCAGACTGTTCGGGTACGTATTTGGTATGCACTTGGCATTTGATGCAGGGCGTTGATATATCCATATTCGCTCCTTGGTTTGAGCCAATTAGGCCTTCGTTATCTCTGGCTATTATTTTTATACGGTATGTGAAAATGCAATTTAGAACAAGACAATAGATAAAAAAGAGGCTCCTAGTTGAAGTTTAGGAGCCTTTTGATTATTTCGTAGTGCTGTGGTTGTCTTCTAGCCAGTTAGCCATGTCGACAAACTGTTCCAAGGTCAGGTTCTCAGGACGCATGCTTGGATTGATCTCAAGCTCTTCTAAGATTTCTTTACTGATTAAGCTCTTGTAACAGTTACGAACGGTTTTACGGCGTTGGTTGAAGCCTTCACGGCACACACGGTCTAACCATTTTAAGTTCTTCGCAGGGTATGGAAGCTCTTCGTATGGTTGAAGGCGAACCACAGCAGAATCTACTTTCGGTGGTGGAACGAATGCCGTTGGCGGTACTTCTAGCACAGGCGTTACTTTACAGTAGTACTGAGCCATTACCGTTAGTCGGCCATAAGCTTTGCTACCAGGGCCTGCAGCTAGGCGGTTAACCACTTCTTTTTGAAGCATAAAGTGCATGTCTTGAATGTCTTTATGGAATTCAAATAGGTGGAACATCAACGGCGTCGAAATGTTATAAGGTAAGTTACCGAAGATACGCAGTTTGTTATTTGGCTTGACGAGTTGCTCGAAATCGAACTTCATCGCGTCGCCTTCGTGAATCGTTAACTTATCTGCTAAATCTGGGTGATTGCGTAGACGCTCTGCTAGGTCTCTATCTAGCTCGATAACGGTAAATTTATCAACAAGCTTACCTACAGGCTCGGTGATCGCACCTAAACCTGGGCCTATTTCGACTAGGTTTTGGCCTGGTAAAGGGTTAATACTCGAAACAATACCATCAATAATATATGGATCATTTAGGAAGTTTTGACCAAAACGTTTACGCGCTTTGTGCCCTAAGTGGACATCATTTCTCATTGCTTTTTCTCTACTAATTCAATGGCGTGCGTGAGCGCTGTTCTAAAGCTCCCTGTATCGGCTTGGCCTGTCCCTGCCAAGTCTAGAGCTGTACCATGATCGACGGAAGTTCGAATGAATGGTAAGCCAAGTGTGATGTTCACTGAACGACCAAAGCCTTTGTATTTCAATACAGGTAACACTTGGTCGTGATACATACCTAAAACAGCATCTGCATCTTGCAAATATTTTTCATTAAAAATGGTATCTGCTGGCAATGGGCCAATCAGGTTCATACCATCTTGTTGTCTAATCTTTTCTAACGTTGGCGTGATGGTTTCTATTTCTTCACGGCCGAGGCAACCATCTTCACCAGCATGCGGGTTTAATCCACATACATAGATAGTTGGTTTCTCAATTGCAAACTTTTCGACTAAGTCTTTGTGAAGTATCTGGATAATATGCTCCAGACGCTCTTCAGTTACTGCTTGAGAAACGTATGCGAGAGGGATATGGGTCGTGACAAGTGCCACTCTTAATCCTTCGGTTGCCAACATCATTACCACCAAAGGTGTGTTGGACTTCTCTGCAAAAAACTCAGTGTGGCCACTAAAAGCAACGCCAGCACGGTTAATTACCCCCTTATGAACAGGGCCGGTGACAATAGCATCAAATTCACCATTCATACAGCCTATTGCAGCGCTTTCTAATGTATTTAATACATAATGACCATTTGCTTCGTTCAGTTCACCTGCTACGCAAGGTTGTGCTAATGGAGAATGTTTGACAAGCAATGTACCAGAGCTTTGTGCTTGTGCTGGTTGGGATTGATCATAGTCTAGTAGCTCTACCGTAATCCCCAATAATTGGGCGCGCTCAGCCAACATGTGTTTATCCGCACAAACGACAAGCTGATGTGGCCAGCTTTGTTGGGAGAGGGCCAGTACTAAGTCTGGTCCAATACCGGCAGGTTCGCCGGCTGTGACTGCAATACGTTTAATTGTCATCTTGCGCTTCCCCAACCATTTCAACGAATGCACTGGCGCGAATTTCCTGTAACCAAGCGCCTGCTTCTTCGTTAAATTTGCGGTTAAACAAAATGCGGTAAGCCTTATTTTTTAGTGCTGAATCTGTTCTGTCCACTTCGCGGCGGTCAAGAACTTCAACAATGTGCCACCCGTGCACTGTTTTGAAAGGTTCACTGATTTTGCCTTTCTCGATGGTTTCTACTTGGTGTTTAAATTCTGGAACGTAAAGATCTGGAGTTTGGTAGCCTAGTTCACCATCTTGAACAGCAGAGCCTGGATCTTGGCTGTATTGCTGAGCTAGATCGCCAAAGGTGGTTTCACCATCGTTAATACGACGAATGAAATCGTTCAGTTGCTGCTTCGCCCCTTCGTCACTCAATATGACCGTTGGTTTTAGCAGAATATGACGAGCATTGACTTCGGTGACCGCGATTGTTTCTAGACCTTTAACATCTTCAATTTTCAAAATGTGGAAACCAACACCGCTGCGAAATGGGCCAATGATGCTGCCTTTATTTTGAAGTTTGATTTGGTCTGCAAAAATGGTTGGCATTTCCTCTTTACGCATCCAGCCCCAATCGCCTCCTTGTAGGGCTTTCGGCCCTTTTGAGTAGGTGTAAGCCATGGTGCTAAAATCATCGCCAGAATTAAGCTTTTCTACCAATTCATTTGCTTGTTTTTCTAGTTCTTCTTTAGTTTGATCGTCGTTAAATCGAAGTTGGATATGACCAATTTTATACTGAACTGTCGCATTGGTTTCCTGCGCCAAAATGTTAGCTAGGTTGTCCACTTCAGCAGGAAGAATGTTGATTCGCTGACGAACCAAGGCATTACGCGCCTCTGTTGCGGCGAGTTCTTTTCTTACTTGTTCACGAAAGGCACTGTAAGTTAGCCCTTCAGCCGCCACTGATGCAGTTAGCTCATCAATAGTCTGGTTATTATTTTTGGCGATTTCGGCAATGGCTTCGTTAAGGCGATTGTCGTCGATTCTTACACCAATTCGCTCAGCTTCTTGAGTTTGAATGGTATCAACGATGAGCTTTTCTAGAACCTGTTCAACGAGTACGTCTTGTGGTGGTAATGTCTGGTTGTTCTTTTTTGCATTGGCGCGCAAAGTCTTCATCGAAGTATCAATATCACTTTGCAGTATTACGCCTTCATTGACGATGACGCTAACCTTATCAAGTTCGACAGGGGCTGCGATCGCACTAGAGAATGTGCAGGTCGCAGCTAAACTGATTAAAGTTTGTTTCCACAATTTCATTTGTAGTCCTTTAAGCTTGCTGAGCATAGCCTCAGCAAATAATAAAAATTAGTTATTTAAGAAGAATGGGCGACCGTAGCCAAGAGAATTATCGCCGCTGTCTAAGTCAACAGAATCAGAGCCCGAACCTAGGTTGGTGCCAAAACCAACAATACCAAAGTTAACGCTGAAGTTATTTTCGTAAACAGGGTCCGCGTTGATATCACTGTAGCCATCGCCAGTCCAGTTGCGTAATTGATTACTGTAACTGACGCCGAAGTACCAACAGTCGGAGGTATATCGGACATTGGTTTGCCACTCGATGTGGATATCTTCGTTCAAGTCATAGAAGTATTGAGCACTTGCAGCCCATTTCGGTGTGAACTGATATCCGCCTAATAGGCCTGCTTGAGAAATACCGTCACGAGTAATTGAATCAATGTCATCAATACTCTCACCAACAGTATCTTCGATGTATTCTTTAGTGACAAATCGGTAGTTGGCTTGTACGAAGCCTTTGTTTAGCTTGTATTCTAAAGTGCTGTTCGCCAGCTGCATTTGGCCTGAGTCAATATCGTACTGAACACCACCATGATAGAAAAGATAATCGTCATAGTTGAAGTCAGCCTCTACGGCCCAAGATGAGTAGTTGGATTGTGATTCGCTGTCACCGGTCCCGATGTTCGGTGATTTCGTGTCTTTATCGATAAAGAAGATTTGACCAAATGAAATGTTCAAACGCTCTTTATAAGCGTCATCAAAGAAGCGAGACGACGCACCGTAACTGACTTGATTTGCGGCTGCGATTCGGTCAACACCACTGAACTTGCGGCTACGGAATAAACCATAATAGTCAGTTTGAAGTAATGTGGTGTCGTAGAAACCGATATTATCTTGCTCTTGCTCAGGTACATACAAGTACTGAATTTGTGGCTCCAATGTCTGAGTGTAGCTGTCTAAAAGCGTCGTATCACGTTCTAGAACTATACCCGCATGTGTTCGGAATTCAGGAATCGTGCGATAAACGGTTGGGGAAAGTTCACTGAATTCAGTAGTGCCAGACAAATCTTGTTGGTAATAAGTACCGAGTAAACGTGCCTCTGTTGTCCACGTACCCCAAGTATTGCTCAAAGGAACTGTGATGCCAGGCTCTACGTGTAAACGCGTCGTAGATGGTTTTCCTTCGGATTCGGTTTCGAAACGCGAGACATGGCTAATGACATCAAATTCAACGAAATTAAACACGGTTGGAGCGTAATAGTTGAATTTTACTTGTGGCATTAATTGATACGGTTGGTTGCCATCCGTCGTTAAAATTTGAAAATCTCGTACTTCTATTGATGTATCCCAGTTAGCGGTACGGAAAGCTGCTTTACCAGACTGAATGAGTTGACCATCTTCTCGGTTACCAATGGAAGAATCGACATCAGTGAAGTAGTCAATATCACTGACTTGGGAGTAGTCGATATCGAATTTCCACGATTGCTGATAGATACCATTGAATGTCAGTTGACCACCCCAGCGGCTGTCGAGAGCTTCGTATTTTTTATCTTCGTGCAAGTATTCAGACTTAATACTGCCTTGTCCGTATTCGGTTAAGTATCTGAACTCACTATTCAATTGATTACCACGCTGTTGCATGTGCTTTAGCGTTGTTTCAAGGTCATAGTTAGGCGCTAAGTTCCAGTAAACCGGGATCTCAGCTTCGAAACCATCACTTGAACCATAGGAAATGGTTGGATACAAGAAACCGGTTTTACGTTTATCGCCTACTGGGACGGTTAGATACGGGACATAAAATACCGGAACATCCAGAATTTCAAACCTTGGGTGAGTGAAGGTTGCCTGTTCTTCATCTTGGTCAACTGTAATGCTTGAAGCTTTTAAGCGCCAAGAGTTATCATCGGCTGGACACGAGGTGATCGAGCCATCTTCGAGTTCATAAACAGCTTTACCTGTTTTAGCTATATACGTGGCATCACCTCGCCCCGGCTCACACAAAAACTCATACTTAGAGTTCTCTAACGTAAATTCGTTGGTGGTTAAGTTATTCGTTACTTTGTCCGAAGTGGCTTTCACTTGCCCGTCATTGAACGTGACGTCACCTTGGGCAATTACAATGTTCTCTTGTTGGTGTAGAGTCACACTCTCTGCTTCAATCGTTTTGACCCCTTGAGTAACCTTAACGCTGCCTGAGTAATTGGCCTTGTCGCCATTGATGGCTTCTAAGCGATCGGCTTCGACTAAAGCTGGTTCATTTAGGTCGTTATCTGAAGAAGGTTCGATCAAGCATTGATCTAGAGAGGGCATTTCCTGCACACTACTATTGTTTGTTGTTTCAGCTTGTGTTGTCGACACGTATAACGCCGTGCTAATTGAAGCGGCTAACAAGGTGCGGGAAAAACATTGCATGAAGTTGAACTATCCTGTGTCTCGAAATAATTGATTGAACTGAATCAATCGAATAAATAAAACTGTTTTCCTTATGATAAAGGAAATAATTGCATCCGGCACTATAAGACCGCTGAACACAGAAAAAATTCATTACTAGAGAAGATATAATGCAGATATTTGGCAAAATATTGGGGGCCTTTTTTGGCTTTTTATTTGGGGGCATCCTAGGCTCGATTTTTGGAATCTTTTTAGGTCACCAATTCGATAAGGCTCGTCGACTTAATCAGGCGGGCTTTAAGAGCTCTGGGTTCGGTAGCGGACCTAGCCAGGCAGAGCGCCAGCAAGAGTTTTTTAAGGCGGCATTTGCGGTGATGGGGCATGTTGCTAAAGCCAAAGGGCAGGTGACACGAGAAGAGATTCAACTTGCTAGTACTATGATGGATCGTATGAGCCTTCATGGTGAACTAAGAAAGTCAGCGCAAGATGCGTTTCGCGCAGGTAAAGAGCCTGATTTTCCGTTAGAAGAAACTTTAGAACGAGTTAAGATTTCTTCGGGTGGGCGTTTTGATTTGATGCAGTTCTTTCTCGAACTACAAATCTCAGCAGCGTTTGCCGATGGTGATCTACACCCTAGTGAGCGTAATGTTTTGCATAAGATTGCGAGAGGGTTAGGGTTCTCTTCTCAGCAATTAGAGCAGCGTTTGCAAATGCAAGAAGCGGCGTTCCGTTTTCAACAGCAAGGTGGAGGCTTTGGCGGGCAGCAAGGACAGCAACAGTCGTCAGGGTGGCAGCAAGCGTCTCAAACGAATCACCTTGCTGATGCTTACAAGGTGTTGGGTGTCAGTGAAAATGCCGAGGGTAAGGAAGTCAAACGTGCTTATCGTAAATTAATGAACGAACATCATCCAGATAAGTTGATGGCTAAAGGCTTACCTCCTGAAATGATGAATGTGGCGAAAGAAAAATCACAAGAAATTCAAAATGCTTATGACCTAATTAAAAAAGTGAAAGGCTTTAAATAAAGCAGGCATCAACCATATAAGGGAAATGTTATGGCGACAAGTGTTCAAGAAGTGTTGGATTTTTGGTTCGAAGAACTCAGCCCATCTGATTGGTTTTCTGGTGGGAAAAGCGTAGATAAACAAATTGCTGATAGGTTTAGCGAGGTTCATACCTCGGCAACGAAAGGAGAGCTATACGCTTGGCGTAAAACCCCTCTTGGGCGATTAGCCGAAGTGATTGTCCTTGACCAATTCTCACGCAATATCGGGAGAAACAGCGCGCTAGCTTTTGCTTCGGATGCAATGGCGCTTGTGTTAGCACAGGAGGCGGTGGCCGGAGAATTCGATAAAGCGCTTACGACGAAGCAGAAAAGCTTTTTGTACATGCCATATATGCATAGTGAATCTTTGGTTATTCATGAACAAGCTGTCGAGCTCTTTTCTCAGGAAGGCTTAGAGCATAATTTGGATTTTGAATATAAGCATAAAGTGATTATCGAACGGTTTGGTCGTTACCCGCACCGAAATGAAATTCTTGGTAGAAGTTCAAGTGAAGAAGAAATCACATTTCTGCAAGAGCCCGGTTCGAGTTTTTGAGTGTAAATAAGGAGGCTAGCGCCTCCTTATTTTATTGAGCAAGGTTGAGTGACCAATCGTAGTCATATTTAACTTTTTCATGATCTCTGATCGGTGACTCACGATAATGGTTAAGGTGTTGAAGTAGTTGGACTTGTGTTCCAAAGTCCTCAATAAACCAATCATAAATAGAAGATAACTGTAGTTCACCTTTCTTTAGGCTAACCCCTTTATCGCTATTAATAAATTCCGCTGCGGCACTTTCAAGAAGATCGTTGGTGTTGTCCGCTGTAAATGCTTTAGGCTGCAAATTAGGGCAACCTAAACTAGCGCAATTGACAGCATAGTGCGTGCGAGGATCCTGCCAAATTGGTCTCAAAATTCGATGTTCGATATCGTTTAATGTTAGAGCTTTACCATTAACTTTCACCACCTCATCTCCCCATGGTCCAAAACTAAATAGTCCGCCCAGTTTAGTTATCGACTTGATCGGATAGTCGTCTAAGACCAAATCGATGGTAATGGCATTGTAAAGGTTTACCCAATAAGCGTACTGCTCCGCTTTGGAATAGGTTAAAGGATCAAGCTGCGCGCTAGTCTTGATATAGTTCTTGAGCGCTCGCTTGTCGTTTGTAGATACTTCCGCATATCGGACTAACGTATTGTCACCTTCCGTGATGAGATACTTATCTAAAAAGCTTTGCCATGCTAAATGAGAGATCGTTTGAGTACTCTCCGGCACATGTTTGTCCCAATACGCCCATAAGTCAGATTTAGGAGCCGATATTGCGCTGAAAGGTAGCAATAATAGAATTAACCAAACGAGTGATTTCATAGAAAAACCTTATTCGAAATAGAGCGTAGCTGCTTCTTCATTAATTGACCTTACAAGTGTGAATTATCTTTCAAATAAAAAAGGCTGACATAGTGTCAGCCTTTCATGAGCTTTGAAAAAGATTCTTACTTTAGGAAGCTTGGGATTTTCGCTTCATAGGCTGAAATCTTATCAGCGTGCTGCAGTGTTAGGCCGATATTGTCTAAGCCGTTCAGCAGGCAGTGACGACGGAACTCATCAATTTCAAATGAGTACTGTTTGCCGTTCGCGCTTACTTTCATTGCTTCTAGATCGACAGTAACTTCTGCGCCTTCATTCGCTTCTACGAATTGGAAAATCTCATCCACTTCTTGCTCAGTCAATCTAACCGGAACCATTTGGTTGTTGATTGAGTTACCGTAGAAGATGTCTGCAAAGCTTGGCGCAATCATCACTTGGATGCCGTAATCAGCAAGTGCCCAAGGTGCGTGTTCACGAGATGAACCACAACCAAAGTTCTCACGAGCAAGCAGGATTGAAGCGCCTTGGTAACGTGGTGCATTCATCACGAACTCTGGGTTAGGTTGCTCACCAGCATCGTCAAGGAAGCGCCAGTCATGGAATAAGTGTTTACCAAAACCAATGCGGTTCACTTTCTGTAGGAACTGCTTTGGAATGATCGCATCAGTATCGATGTTGGCCGTATCTAGAGGAACGACTAATCCGGTGTGTTGTTGAAAACCTGACATGTTAAATCCTCTAATTAAAGTTCACGAATATCGACAAAGTGACCAGCGATCGCTGCGGCTGCAGCCATTGCAGGGCTAACTAGGTGCGTACGACCATCACGGCCTTGGCGGCCTTCAAAGTTACGGTTTGATGTAGAAGCGCAGCGCTCGTGCGGACCAAGGCGGTCGTTATTCATCGCTAGACACATTGAGCAACCTGGCAAACGCCACTCAAAGCCTGCTTCTTTAAAGATAACATCTAGGCCTTCTGCTTCGGCTTGCGCTTTTACTTGCTCTGAGCCTGGAACGATCAGCGCTTGTACATGTTTCGCAACTTGGCGGCCTTTCGCTACTGCAGCGGCTGCACGCATGTCTTCGATACGAGAGTTAGTACAAGAGCCAACAAACACTTTATCTACGTTGTACTCGGATAGGGATTTACCCGCTTCTAAGCCCATGTATGCCAATGCCTTTTCAGCTGACGCTTTTTCAACAGGGTCTGCGAAGCTTTCTGGTGCTGGGATAGGCGCATCAACAGAAATTACCTGACCTGGGTTAGTACCCCAAGTGACTTGCGGTTTGATGTCAGCGGCTTCTAGAGTTACGACTGCATCAAATTCAGCGTCAGCATCGGTTTTCAATGTGTTCCAGTATTCGATAGCCGCGTCTAAGTCTTCACCTTGAGGTGAGAATTTACGGCCTTTGATATATTCATAAGTGGTTTCATCAGGTGCAATCAGACCCGCTTTAGCACCCAGTTCGATAGCCATGTTACATACTGTCATACGGCCTTCCATTGTAAGGTCGGTAATCGCCTCACCACAGAATTCAACGACGTAGCCAGTACCGCCAGCGGCTGTTGTTTTACCGATGATCGCTAGTACTATGTCTTTTGCGGTAATGCCTGGAGCCACTTTGCCTTTTACTTCGATCTTCATGGTTTTAGCGCGAGCTTGCTTTAGCGTTTGCGTCGCTAGAACGTGCTCAACTTCTGAAGTACCGATACCGAATGCTAATGAACCAAAGGCACCGTGCGTCGCAGTGTGCGAGTCACCACAAACGATGGTCATGCCTGGCAGGGTAATACCTAGCTCTGGGCCCATTACGTGCACAATACCTTGGTATTTGTGGTTTAGGTCGTAAAGCGTTACACCAAACTCTTCACAGTTTTTAGATAGCGTTTCCATTTGGATACGAGCCATCTCGCCAGAAGCGTTAATGTCTTTAGTTTGTGTTGATACGTTGTGATCCATGGTCGCGAAAGTTTTGCCTACTTGGCGAACTTTACGGCCTTTTTCACGCAGACCATCAAATGCTTGAGGTGACGTTACTTCGTGAACTAGGTGACGGTCGATGTAAATAATCGGGTTTTCGCCTTCCGCTGCTACTGCAACGTGCGCGTCGTAAACTTTCTCGTATAAGGTTTTGGCTTGCTGATTTGTCGACATAGCTTTTCTTCCTTGGGAGTATCAGTCCCAGTGTTTGTTTCTAGCCAAGTCAGGCTCTTTGGATGACTTGGCTTGATATTATTCTTATGTACTTGCTTTAGAGCGTTACGCTTATGAAGCTAAGATGTACTCAGCGATTTTGTCGCCCATTTCTGAAGTCGTTAGTGCCTGCTTATCACCCGCAAGATCGGCTGTTAGTTCACCTGCTGAAAGTGCTTTAGATACCGCTGTTTCGATATCTTGTGCTGCGGCTTCTTCACCTAGGCTGTAACGAAGCATTAGCGCTGCAGAAAGGATCTGCGCAACTGGGTTAGCAATATTCTTACCTGCGATATCTGGAGCACTGCCGCCTGCTGGTTCGTATAGGCCAAAGTTGCTTTCGTTCAAGCTTGCAGAAGGAAGCATACCCATAGAACCAGTGATCATCGCGCACTCATCAGAGATGATGTCACCGAAGATGTTTGAACATAGCATTACGTCAAACTGAGATGGGTCTTTGATTAGCTGCATAGTCGCGTTGTCGATGTACATGTGGTTTAGCTCTACATCTGGGTAGTCCTTTGCCACTTCTTCGACAACTTCGCGCCATAGGATTGAACTTTGAAGTACGTTTGCTTTGTCGATTGAGTACACGTTTTTGTTGCGTAGGCGAGCCGACTCAAATGCAATTTTAGCAATACGCTCAATCTCGTAACGGTGGTAAACCTCGGTATCGAACGCCTTTTCGTTTGCGCCTTCGCCTTCACGACCTTTAGGTTGACCGAAGTAGATACCGCCAGTCAGTTCACGAACAACTACGATGTCAAAGCCGCGCTCAGAGATATCAGCACGTAGTGGTGAGAAAGCTTCTAAACCTTTATGGATTTGTGCTGGGCGCAGGTTGCAGAACAGTTGGAAGTGTTTACGAAGTGGAAGTAGAGCACCACGTTCAGGTTGATCATTTGGTGGAAGGTGTTCCCATTTAGGGCCGCCAACTGAACCGAATAATACCGCGTCAGATTCTTCACAGCCTTTTACCGTCGCTTCTGGTAATGGGCAGCCGTGGTTATCGATCGCGATACCACCAACATCATACTCTTCGCGAGAAAAGCTAATTGCGTGCTTCTTTTCAATCGCGTCTAGCACTTTGTGTGCTTGTTGCATTACTTCTGGGCCAATGCCATCACCAGGTAGTACGGCAATTTTGTATGATTTATCAGTCATGTTAATCCTTTAATTCTTGTTACTGAGCTTTTTAAGCTCGTTTAAATTTTCTGTCCCTAAAGCCAATAACGTGGCTCTAGGGCGCTGTTATTGGTTGCTTAAACGGTTACGACTTTCTTTTGCTTAATTTCTGCAATTTGGTCTGCACGGTGAATGCTATTGATTACGTGCAATAGTGCTTGGCCTGAAGCTTCTACGATATCGGTTGAAACGCCTGTGCCGTGGTATTTACGACCTTTATAGTTAGCAATGATATCAGCTTGACCTAGGCCATCTTCACCTTCGCCTTTGGCGGTAAGGTCGAACTTATCTAGTGCGATTTCGTATCCAGTTAGGCGGTAAATACATTGGTAAAGTGCGTCTACTGGACCATTACCGACAGCTGCTTCACATTGCTCTTCATCGCCACATTGCAACTTGATGCTAGTCGTAGACATTACACTACCAGATTGCACGCTTAGGTAGTTAAGTTTATAGAAGTCATCCTCTTCACGTAGGTTCGCAAAGTGCATTAACGCTTCTAGGTCGTAATCGAAAACTTGGCCTTTACGGTCAGCTAGCTTTAAGAAATCTTCATATAATGCATCTAAGCTGTACTCGTCTTCTTTATAGCCCATCGCGTCCATGTGGCTCTTAACAGCAGCACGACCAGAGCGACTAGTTAGGTTCAATGCCTTGTTTTTCAAGCCAATAGACTCAGGCGTCATGATCTCGTAAGTGTTCTTATTCTTTAGCATGCCGTCTTGGTGAATACCTGACGAGTGACTAAATGCGTTAGCACCGACAATCGCCTTGTTGTCTTGAATTGGCATGTTACATAGCTGGCTGACCAACTTGCTAGTACGGTGAATTTCTTCGTGCTTAAGGCCTGTATGAACACCTAGTAGCTCTTGACGAGTTTTGATGATCATCGCGATTTCTTCTAAAGAACAGTTACCTGCGCGCTCACCAATACCATTGATAGTCCCTTCGATTTGACGCGCACCCGCTTGAACCGCGGCAATAGAGTTCGCGACCGACATACCAAGGTCGTCATGACAGTGCACAGAAATAATAGCTTTGTCGATGTTTGGAACACGGTTGAATAGTGTTTGGATAATGCCACCGAACTCGTTTGGCACGGTATAACCTACCGTGTCTGGAATATTGATGGTCTTCGCGCCAGCATCAATAGCAGCTTCCACCATACGACATAAGTTATCGATAGGAGTTCGACCAGCGTCTTCACATGAGAATTCAACATCATCCGTATATTTACGAGCATGCTTAACCGCTTTAACGCCCATCTCAACGACATCATCGTAACTACGACGAAGTTTATCCTGAACGTGGACGGTTGAGGTAGAGATGAAAGTATGAATACGGAATGCTTCTGCGACCTTTAGCGCTTCTGCTGCCGCATCGATATCTTTCGCTACCGCACGAGATAAACCACAGATACGGCTGTTTTTGATGTGTTTCGCAATGGTTTGAACCGATTCGAAATCACCTGGAGAAGATACAGGAAAACCCGCTTCGATTACGTCCACACCCAGTCGCTCAAGTGCATACGCAATTTGCAATTTTTCCTTAACCGTTAGGCTTGCAGATAACGCTTGCTCGCCATCACGTAACGTGGTGTCGAAAATTATCACTTGGTCGTTCATAGGTGCTTCCTTATGTCGATTTTTAATCGAATGCTTCCAAAATATTATTGAGAATGATGTTCTTTAATTAGTGTTAGTTACAAAAAAACCCGCTAAGCGCGGGTTTTAATATTTGTGCGGTTCTTCACCCACAAGCTACCCACGCGATTTGGTCACGATAAGGAGGAGCTTTAGAAGTCGAGTTGAAGAAAATGTCATTACACAAATATCCGTAAATAAACTGTTAACACCATATTTACCGCAATTTATTCTGAGCGTCAAACAAGAAAATCCAATATCCAAGTATAACTAAGGACTTTTCATTTGGTTTATTCTTATTTTTATTTGTTTTTTGGTTGTTAATTCTGGATGTTTGTTTTTGATTGGGCGGTAAGTTTATAGGCAAGCGTATGTTTAGGTTAATACTTTGTAGTAAAACTTTTTAATAGTACGAATCACGGGTAAAAACGACGAGCCACAGATTTAATTAATCACTTGATTAAGTAATGAATAATTATTGTTCTGCAATTCGCCAATAAATCCACCTATAATTAATCGATTGATTAATTATAGGTGGATGTTAGATGGAGACGAGGAAAGCAGGGCGACCTCAACAAACGTTAGATGTAAGAGCTGCGTTGATTCAGCATGCTAGAGACCTGTTTGTCGTTCAGTCTTACGATAAAGTATCGACTCGGCTCATCGCTGACAGGGCAGGCGTAAATATCGCAATGATTCGCTATTACTTTGGTAGTAAGGCCGGGCTATTTGAAGCCATGTTGCGTGAAACGCTTCGACCTATGCAAGTGCAAATGCAAAAGCTCGTACAGGATAGCAATCATGAGAACTTTCTTGATTTGATGAGAACGTACTACAAAGAAATGGTGAAAGTTCCTAAGTTTCCTCGTTTGATTGCGCAAGTCATGAATATGCCTCCTTCTGAAGTGCAAAGAGAGCTACTCGAAAAGGTGTTTTTCGATGTCACTAAACCTGCTCAAGATGTGATTTTTGAAAAGCTGATGGAGCAAGGAGTGTTGAAAGATGGGATGGATCCTAAGCTGTGTCGTGTGTCTTACATTAGCTTAATGGTTTTTCCTTTTATTGCTCCCCCGCCGTTACTTGCACTTCATGGTGTTCAACTTAATGAAGACTTTTTGAATCGACTTATCGAACACAACATCCAGCTGATGACCGAAGGGTTCATCAATGTATCGGCTCCTACCAATAAGCAGGAACACATTTAATGAAACTGAATAGAAAACTCCTTTTTTTTCCTGCACTCGCTGTGGGCGTACTGAGCTTGATAGCAGCCATTAACCTTAAGCCAGATTTACCGACTAAGCCTGCGGGTGATCGCGCTAGGCTAGTTGATGTGTTGGCTTTAGAAAAACAATCGATCGCTCCACAGGCGGTTGGTTTTGGGAAAGTAACCCCCAAAGTGGAATGGAAAGCCATCGCTGAAGTGACAGGTAAAGTGGTATACCGCCACCCTTTACTTGAAAAGGGGCAAATTTTAGCGGCAGGTACAGAGGTATTGAGGATCGATCCTCTCGATTACGAATTGAAATTGGTGCAAGCGCAAGCTGACCTTAAATCTAGCCAAACCTCGTTAGCGAAATTGACTCAAGAAGAAAACAATCTAAAGCAAACTTTGAAGATTGAGAAAAACCGCTTATCGATCAGTAACAAAGAGCTAGATAGAAAGCTCAACTTACGTAAGAAAGGGCTGACCTCGCAGTCTGACGTGGATTTACAAAAACAAAGTACGCTCTCACAACAAAAACTGGTGTTGGATATTGAGAACCAAATAGGGCTGATGCCAGATGAAAAGCGGGTTGCGGAAGCGGTGATCAAAGTAAATGTATCTAAAGTGCAAGAAGCGCAGCGTTCATTAGAAAAAACTTCAATTACTCTCCCTAAAGCGATGCGTATTGCTAACGTCGATATTGAGCAAAATCAGGTGGTGAACATACAACAAACAATGATCGTGGCGCATGGTATTGATGTGATGGAAGTGGAAGCGCAATTATCTATCCACGACATGCAAGTATTGGCATCGAGTTTAACTGAATTCAGTCGTGACGACTCCGGCATTCCTCGCCCAGATATGGCGAATATTTCTGCGAGTATCCACCTAAGCAGCGGCACTCTCCATGCTACTTGGCCAGCAAAAGTAGCTCGTATTAGTGAAACAGTCGATGAAAACCAAGCAACCGTTGGTGTGATTTTAGAAATTCACCAAAGCTATGCTGACTTAAAGCCGAGCACGGTGCCTCCTTTGGTGAACGGAATGTTTGTTCGTGCAGAGATTGAAGGCCAGGAAAACCCAAGTTGGGTTGTGCCTGAACGTGCGCTACATGGTGATAAGATCTATTTGGTGGATTCGGAAAGCCGTTTGATCATCAAGCCTGTCACTGTGCTTTATCGACGTGAGAACCAAGTTGTTATTGAAGGTGAACTTGAGCGTGGTGATAAATTGATTCTGAACGATCTTCTGCCTGCGATTGAAGGTATGTTGTTGCGTGAGGCGACGGTTAATGAGGAGAATCCAGCATGATTCGTTTTTTCTCTCGTCACCCGACAGCCGCAAACTTGTTGATGCTCGGTTTGCTGATACTGGGGTTGTCCTCTCTATCTACCATTAAGCGTGAAACCTTTCCAGAATATGATCCGCCGTACATCATGGCTGGTGTGGTGTACCCAGGAGCCTCCCCACAAGAGGTCGAAGAAAGCCTTTGTATCCGTATGGAAGATGCCGTCGATGGATTGGCGAATATAGAAGAAACGCAATGTGAGGCCATTGAAGGCAGCGCGCGCCTGATTTTAAAGTTAAATGAGCGGGCGGATATCGGCAGAATGCTGGTGGATGTGCAAACCCAGATCAACTCGATCAATGATTTTCCCTCTGAGATTGAATCACCCGTTGTCCAAGAGCTGGACTGGAATGAGCCTGTGGTCGATGTGGCGATCACGGCGGATACGACTTGGCCTGAACTGAAATCTTACGCGGAAGATCTCAAGCGGATCATGAAGTTGGATTATGACGTCTCGCTGGTTGAAGTGAGCGGATTTTCTGATCATCAGTATCGTGTGGAACTGGATAGCCAAGCCATTCGTCAATTGGGTTTAAGTGTTGGAGATATTGCGGATCAAATTGGTCGCCAAAACATTAAATTACCGAGTGGTAACGTTGAAACGCCTGATAAGAATTTTTTAATTCGCTTTGATGAACGCCGCGTCACGCCTTTAGAGTTAGAAAGTATTGTGGTGGGCTCAGCCCCCAACGGTTCGATCATTCGCTTGAAAGATATCGCGACCATCACAGATCGTTTTGAACTTGATGAGCAAAAAGTCTTGTTTGATGGCAAACCTTCTGCACTTTTAAAAGTTAGCAAGAATAAAGAAGACGATGCGTTACGTATAAAAGAGCGCGTCACCCAGTTTGTTGAAGATCAACGGCAACTAGCGCCGGATGGCGTGACATTAGAGCTGACTAACGATCTTTCCTCTGTATTGTGGGATCGCTTAACGATGATGGTCAGCAATGGCTGGCAAGGGATCGTTTTAGTGTTTGCGACCATGTGGCTGTTTTTCAGTTTACGGTATTCGTTTTGGGTCGCAGCAGGGTTGCCCGTTGCCTTTCTCGGTGGCTTATTCCTAATGGCAAACTTAGGGCTCTCGATTAACATCATGTCTTTGGTCGGCTTGTTGATGGCCATTGGTATCATGATGGATGACGCCATCGTGATTGCCGAATCGATCGCGGCGCACCTCGATAGAGGGCAAAACGTTGATGATGCCGTCTACAACGGCGTGCGAAAAGTGTTTCCGGGCGTTCTATCGTCGTTCCTCACGACGGTGTGTATTTTCGGTAGCTTGCTGTTTTTAGATGGTGAAATGGGTGCGGTGTTAAAAGCTGTGCCCCAAGTGTTGATCTTGGTTCTTTCATTAAGTTTAGTGGAAGCCTTCTTGATTCTGCCTAACCACCTTTCTCATTCTTTACATAAAGAAAAGAAAGAGAAAGCGCCGCTTCGATTTAAAGTTGTGCTTTTAGAGAAGTTTGAACATTTCAGAAATACGACCTTAATGAACGCGGTTGAGAAAGTGGTGAGCTTTCGCTATGCGTTTATGGGAGGGGTGCTCTCATTGCTGCTTATATCGGTGTCTTTGATTGCTGGAGGAGTCGTGAAATTCCAACCTTTTCCAGAGCTTGATGGGGACATTGCAGAAGCGCGTATTATTCTTGCGCCGGGGGCTTCGTTATCTCAAACCGAAAAAGTGGTCGATAAAATTGTCGCTTCGGCTCAAAAACTGAATATCCAATGGAGTGAAGAGGTTGAAGAAGGCCAAACTTTGGTACAACACATTACTAGCCAATTTAATGTTAATGCAGATGCCAATGAATCTGGTCCTCACTTAGCCACAGTGCGTTTAGACCTGCTTGGTGCAGAAAGCCGTAATACATTGATTGATGATTTTATTGCAGCGTGGCGTGAAGACATTGGCGAATTAGCAGACCCTGTCTCACTGGTGTTTAAGCAGCCTACGATGGGACCAGGTGGGCGGGCCATTGAAATTCGGGTGAAGCATGATGATCTAGACGAACTGAAATCAGCTTCGATCGATATTCAAAACTATCTGAATGAGTTTGAAGGCGTACACGGAGTGCTTGATGACATGCGCATGGGGAAAGAAGAAGTGTTAGTGAAACTTCGCCCCGGTGCGGAAACCTACGGTGTAAACGGGCAAATGATCGCGTCTCAGCTAAGAGCGGCCTTCTTTGGCCAAACTGCAGATGAAATACAACTCGGTGTGGAAAACATCTCAATTGAAGTGCGTTTAGACAAAGTTCAGGCTGGTGATTTACAGCAATTGGCTAATTTTCCAATCATCACGCCAGAGGGGAGCCAAATCCCACTAGCGACGTTAGCGACACTCGACTTCCAACGTAATTATGTTCGAATCCAGCGGATTGATGGTTTGCGTACCATCAGTGTATTTGGTGACATTGACAACACGAAGGCAAGTTCTTCAGCCATCTTGGCTCAGTTTCAAAAAGATAAAGCTCCTGAGTTGCTCCAACAGTACCCTGGGCTACGTTTTGATTTCGAAGGGGAAGCGAAAGATGCCGAGAAAACAGGTGCTTCAATGGGTAAGGGCTTCTTGCTGGGGTTATTTGGCGTGTTTGCTATTTTGAGCTATCAGTTCCGCAGCTACTTGGAACCTGTCGTCGTGATGATGGCAATCCCATTGGCGTTTATTGGTGTGGTTTTCGGCCATTGGCTCTTAGGTCATTCGTTAAGCATGCCAAGTATGATGGGCTTTGTGTCGTTGGCTGGTATTGTGGTGAACGATTCCATTTTACTTGTGCAGTACATTCGCCATCATGTTGATGAAGGGGATACGGTTCACGACTCGGTGGTTAAAGCGAGTCGAGAGCGTTTTAGAGCGGTGTTCTTAACGTCGATGACAACCGCTGCAGGTTTGTTGCCGCTGCTAATGGAAACCAGTTTACAAGCACAAGTAATACAGCCACTCGTGATCTCAATTGTATTTGGTATTTTTGCCTCCACTCTTTTGGTGTTGTTTATGATCCCTGCTGCTTACGCCATCTTGGCGGATTTCGGCTTAGTCAAAAAACATGAACCATTAATGGCTTAAGCTTCCATATTCTTTTTTCATAAAGCGGCCAAGTGCCGCTTTTGTTTTTTCTGGCGCAGTAAAGTTCACTGTAGATCCTCACAATCGTCACTTAACTGTCATTTGTTCCCCCTAACGTGAGCCTTAACTCTATAAGGATCGTTAAGGAAGAACGTATGCGCACTATTGAGCCGATTATCCGCTGGGATGTAGCATTTTCTTTTTTCTGCTTGCGTCATCGCTACAGTCAGCAAAGTGCCCAAGTGAGTAAAGCGATATCACATACTGGCGATGGGCACCTGTATATTTTGTTGGCGTTAGCCGTATTACTGGCCGATCAAACTTCGGGTACTGATTTTTTATTGGTGGGATTAGCAGCTTTTGCGTTGGAGCTCCCCATTTATTGGTTTGCGAAAAACACGCTGAAGCGTCGTAGGCCTTCGGAGTTTTCTGCGTTACTTCATTCTCATATCACCCCTTCAGATAAGTACAGCTTACCTTCTGGTCATACAGCGGCCGCATTTTTGATGGCGACCTTGATTGGTCATTTTTATCCAAGTTTATACCTTTTTAGTTTGCTATGGGCGAGTGCGATTGGTGCCTCAAGGGTGCTTCTCGGGGTGCACTTTCTAACTGATGTGTTGATTGGTGCTGGATTAGGCATAGCGTGTGCCGTTCTTGCCATTAACGGTGTGTTATAGCGATTTCGATAGGAACAATACGATGAAAATTTTATACGGGGTTCAAGGTACTGGAAATGGGCATATTGCCCGTGCAAGAGCCATGGCGGTAGCATTTCGTCAACGTGGAATAGAGATTGATTTTTTGTTCTCTGGACGCGACAAAAAACATTACTTTTCGATGGAAGAGTTTGGCGACTACCAAACTCGGCAAGGGCTGACTTTCCACACCGAACAAGGGAAAGTGAATTATTCGAAAACGTTAATTAAAAACAATGGCTGGCGATTTTTGCGTGAAGTGCGGGCTTTGGATTTAAGCGGTTACGATTTGGTGCTTAATGACTTCGAACCGGTTAGTGCTTGGGCAGCGAAAAAGCAAAATGTTACTTGTATTGGTATTAGCCATCAAAATGCTTTTCGTTATGCTGTGCCTAAAAAAGGCGATAGCTGGATAGACCGCTCTGTTATCCAACATTTTGCGCCAACGAACCTCTATGTTGGGTTGCATTGGTATCACTTTGATCAACCTATTTTGCCTCCGATCGTACACACTCTTGATTTTAAGAAGAATGTTGTTGAACCGTACGAGAAGACTGAGAACATTCTTGTCTATCTGCCGTTTGAAGATATTGACGAAATTAACGAGCTATTGATGAAGTTTACCTCTCATCGTTTCATCTGTTATCACCCTAGCGTGATTGAAGATAAACAGATTGAGAACATCGAATACAAGTCATTAAGCCATTACCACTTTCAAATTGATTTGCACCGCTGCTCGGGGGTGATTGCGAACGGTGGCTTCGAATTACCCTCGGAAGCGTTAACATTAGGTAAAAAATTACTGCTGAAACCTTTAGAAGGACAGTTTGAACAGCAAAGTAATGTCGCGACATTAGAGGCGCTGGGTTTAGCGCAAGTAATGAGCTATTTGGATGCGTCGGTGTTGCGTAACTGGTTAGATGAGCAACAAGCTGAAATGGTGACTTACCCTGATGTAGCAAGCGCTCTGGTGGAGTGGATTTTAGCAGGAGATTGGACATGCCAAGAAGCGTTGAGGAAGCAGCTTTGGGACAAAGCGGATTTTCCAAGTTACGCCTCTATTGCTTGATACATTGGTGAGGTTTGTGAATCGCCCAACCCACCGATTCATGTACTCAATAACTTGTAACAAATGTAACCAAAACATTTGTCGGTGAAATGTGAAACCTTAAAATCACAAAATGATGCATTTTATGATTTTTTATAAATATGTAACTGGTTGATATTAAATCGATAATTAATCAAGGAGGTAAAATTACATTATTCTTTATCAATCTTGTTGGTGGCATGCGATTGATTGGTTAATAGTAGATAGCAGCTCAAACATATCGAGCACATAAATATTAGAAAGAACGGTTATCTATTCCAACCTAATTAAAATTTTAAAGCTGTTGCGACCAACAAGAGGCAAGCGAATGTTAGATAAAAAAGATGCGATGAGTGCAATTGCAAGTTACAGAATGGAAAGCACATTACGTGGAGTAGATTTAAACCTTTTGACTGTGTTTGATGCGGTAATGCAAGAGCAAAATATCACTCGAGCAGCACACAACTTAGGTATGTCTCAACCAGCGGTTAGTAATGCAGTTGCGCGTCTAAAAGTGATGTTTAATGACGAACTGTTTATGCGCCAAGGTCGTGGTATTCAACCGACTCAACGTGCACGTCAATTGTTTGGTCCAATCCGCCAAGCACTGCAATTGGTTCGTAATGAGCTGCCAAGCTCAGTATTTTCTCCAGAGACATCTTCTCGTCTTTTCAAACTAGCGATTTGCAGCCCTTGTGATATGCGTTTTGCTCCGAAGATTATGTCTACTATTAATACTCAAGCGCCAAATGTTCAACTGCACATGGACGCTGAATTTGACCGCCAGCTTTCTGAACGCATGCGTTACCAAGAAATCGACTTCGTGATTGATTACGCACGTTTTGATGAGCAAGGCTTCTCTAGCACTGAGATTTTCCAAGATGAGTTAGTAGTTGTGGCATCAAAGTCTCACCCTCGCATTGAAGGCGCGGTGACGGCGACGGATCTACTTAATGAAAAACACGCAAAACTGTCTAAGATCCACGGTCAGCGCAGCTTCTCTGAGCAAGCTTACCGCGAACTAGATTGCTTGGCTTACTACGAAGGCACAAGTTTAAGCAACGTACTGTACGTTGTTGGTCAATCTGAATTAGTAACGATTGCACCTCGTTGGATGGTAGAAAATGCAGCGAACAAAGATCAACTGCAAGTTCTAGATTTCCCATTTGATAATGCGGCAATCTCTGGCTACTTGAGCTGGCATGAATCAAGCGAAAAAGACAAAGGTCACATTTGGTTACGAGATCAATTGATGATGATTTGTGGTGAAGTGGTTGCTCTAGCATAACCTCAAGCCCTGACTGATATTGAGCCCCAAGTTATCCCTGATAATTTGGGGCTTTTTATTGGCAGTTATTTGATTAAAAACTCACTAAAATTGATAACTTTGACGTTCGTCAGTTGCCTTTTCTAACCTCAAAGGTACACTTGTGCGCTCAAAAAAGCTTACAGGTGTAAGCCAAAGGTAAAGACATGGCCAATTTAGATTTTCACATCGTAAAAAGACTTCGAGACCAAATTGCTCAAGGTGGTGACCGTACCGCGCTGAAACACAAAGTCAGTAATGCTTGGGAAAGCATCAGCTGGAAGCAGTTTGGCCAACAAATCGATACGCTTTCGCTAGCGCTATTGGCTCAAGGACTGAGAATCCAAGATAAGATCGGTATCTTTTCAAATAATATGCCTCAATGGACTGTGGCTGATTTTGCATCTCTACAAGCTCGCCTTGTGACCGTGCCGATTTACCCAACCAACACCGCGGCACAATCTTCTTACATCATTCAAAATGCAGACGTAAAAGTGCTGTTTGTGGGTGAGCAGCCTCAATTTGATGCAGCGGTTCAAATTTTTGAAGAATGCGAACAGCTTGAGTTAGTTGTTGCGATGTCGGATGACATTGACACTCAAGGCCACGAATTTGCAATTGGTTGGCAAGATTTCCTAGCGCGTGGTTGCGAGTCACAGCAGGCTGAACTGAATACTCGTTTAGATGACGCTAAGATGGACGACCTACTGACTCTGATTTATACCTCAGGCACAACCGGTCAGCCTAAAGGTGTGATGTTAGATTACGCTAACATTGGCTCTCAATTAGAAGGGCACGATGAGCGTTTGAGCCTAACCAAAGACGATGTATCTTTGTGCTTTTTGCCTTTATCACACGTTTTTGAGCGTGCATGGACTTTCTATGTACTCTACAAAGGCGCAACGAACTGCTACTTACAAGACACGATGCAAGTGCGTGATGCGCTAAGTGAAGTTCGCCCAACTGTGATGAGTGCGGTTCCTCGTTTTTACGAAAAAATCTTCTCTGCGATTCACGAGAAAGTCTCTAAAGCTCCCGTTATCCGCAAAGTACTCTTTACTTGGGCGGTGAACATGGGCGCGAAAATGGCCTTATGTCATCAAGAGAATCGCAAACCCTCTTTCATGCTACAGAAAAGCTACAAGCTTGCTGACAAGTTAGTTCTCTCCAAGTTGCGCGCATTGCTCGGTGGTCGTATTAACTTCATGCCTTGTGGCGGTGCGAAGCTTGACGAAACCATTGGCCGTTTCTTCCACGCAATTGGCATCAACGTCAAGCTGGGTTACGGAATGACAGAAACTACAGCAACGGTTTCTTGTTGGGATGACAAGTGTTTCAATCCAGATTCTATCGGTATGGCTATGCCTGGCGCTGAAGTTAAAATTGGTGAGAACAATGAGATTCTTGTTCGTGGGCCGATGGTCATGCGTGGCTACTACAAGATGCCAGAAGAAACGGAAAAAACGTTTGATGAGCATGGTTTCTTAAAGACTGGTGACGCGGGCCAATTCGATGAAAATGGTAACTTATTCATTACCGATCGTATCAAAGAGCTGATGAAGACATCTGGTGGTAAGTATATCGCGCCACAAATGATTGAAGGCACGATTGGTAAAGATCACTACATCGAGCAAATTGCGGTGATTGCAGATACTCGTAAGTTCGTTTCAGCTTTGATTGTTCCATGTTTTGATACGTTAGAAGAGTATGCGAAAGAGCTGAACATCAAGTATCACGACCGTTTAGAGTTAATTAAAAATAACCAAGTCGTAGAGATGTTTGAAAAGCGAGTGAATGGCTTACAAGATGAACTTGCAAAGTTTGAACAAGTGAAGAAGTTTAAATTACTGCCTAAAGCGTTCTCGATGGATAATGGTGAGTTAACTCCAACCCAGAAACTGCGTCGTAAAGTGATTAACGATAAGTATCAGGATGAAATCGAAGAAATGTACACTGATAAGCCTAAAGATAAGTAATATCTAGCAAGATAACTTTTCAGTTGTTTAAAAATCCCTCTATGAGTTTTGGCTCATTTATAGAGGGATTTTTTGTACCTGTTAGTAGGTGAGTGTGCTAGAGCGCACATTAAAAAATTGCATTTATCACGCATGGAAGAAAAAAATATTGTTATTTAAATCTCTTTTTTCTTTTATTTGTGGTTTATATGTCTAATGTTTTTGTGGGTTAAGGTTCATCTTCCTGATTATTCACTTGAGAGTAGAAGGTTGAGGCTTTATAGGTAAATGCAGGGTTAGACCGCATGCTAAGAAAGCGTTACAGTTGTTACGTAACCTGTTCGATGTTATCACAGCGAGCGGGCATAGCCGAAAAAGTGGAAGTATTTCGATTTAGGCTACGAATAAGACCTAGACTATGTAAAACCAGACCAATACGTTAACCAAAATGAATTGGAATACTGGTAAGGAGAGCAATATGACAATGAAACCAGAAACAGCAATGTTATCCGGTGCTGAGATGGTTGTTCAGTCTCTAATTGAAGAGAATGTAGAACAGATTTTTGGTTACCCAGGAGGCTCGGTACTTGATATCTATGATGCCTTGCATGCCAAAACAGACCAAATTAAACACGTTCTTGTTCGTCATGAACAAGCGGCAACACATATGGCTGACGGCTATACACGTTCAACAGGTAAACCTGGTGTAGTATTAGTTTGTTCAGGCCCTGGCGCAACCAACACTGTTACAGGTATCGCAACCGCGTATATGGATTCAATTCCAATGATTGTGATTTCAGGTAACGTACCCAATAATTTGATTGGTAATGATGCGTTCCAAGAGTGTGACATCGTCGGTGTATCTCGTCCTATTGTTAAGCATAGTTTCCTAGTAAAAAAAGCAGAAGACATTCCTGAAACGGTTAAGAAAGCTTTCCATATTGCGACAACAGGCCGCCCTGGGCCGGTTGTTATCGATCTGCCAAAAGACACAATGAACCCGCAGATCAAGTTACCTTATCAATATCCTGAAACGATCAAGATGCGTTCTTACAACCCAACCACTACGGGTCACAAAGGACAGATCAAAAAAGCACTTAAAGCCCTATTAGAAGCTAAGAAGCCTGTTCTTTACGTGGGTGGTGGCGCAGTTATCTCTGAAGCGGATAAACCTCTTCTTAAGCTAGCGGAAACGCTCAACTTACCGGTGGTTAGTACTTTGATGGGGTTAGGCGCGTTTCCTGGTACTCACAAAAACTCTTTGGGTATGTTGGGCATGCACGGTTTGTATGAAGCGAACATGGCAATGCACAATGCTGATTTGATTTTTGGTATTGGGGTTCGTTTTGACGACCGCACGACCAACAACCTTGAGAAGTACTGTCCAGACGCGAAAATCATGCACATTGATATTGACCCGTCTTCTATTTCTAAGAACGTTAAAGTCGACTTACCGATTGTAGGCTCTGCTGAAAAAGTACTAGAAAGCATGGTGAACTTGCTGGTGGAGCAAGGTGGTACAAACGATGCGCAAGCCATTGAAAGCTGGTGGAGTGAAATTAAAGTGTGGCAAGATCGTAACTGCCTAGCTTACGAAAAATCTTCAGAGCGCATTAAGCCACAGCAAGTTATTGAAACACTACATAAAGTGACAAACGGCGACGCTTATGTTGCATCAGACGTTGGTCAACATCAGATGTTTGCTGCTCTTTATTACCCATTTAACAAGCCACGTCGTTGGATTAACTCTGGTGGCCTAGGCACCATGGGCTTTGGTCTACCAGCAGGCATGGGCGTTAAATTTGCTCAACCGGATGAAGAAGTGGTGGTTGTAACGGGTGATGGCAGTATTCAAATGAATATTCAAGAGCTCTCGACGGCACTTCAGTACAATATTCCCGTGAAAATTATTAACCTTAATAACCGTTTCTTAGGAATGGTTAAGCAGTGGCAAGACATTGTTTATCAAGGTCGTCACTCGAACTCATACATGGACTCCGTTCCAGACTTTGCAGCTATCGCTGAAGCTTACGGTCACGTAGGTATGCGTATTTCATCTCCAGACGAGTTGGAATCTGGGCTAGAAAAAGCGCTTGCGATGAAAGATCGTTTGGTGTTTGTCGACATCAGTGTTGATGATACTGAACATGTATACCCAATGCAGATTAAAGGTGAGGGTATGGACAAGATGTGGCTAAGCAAAACGGAGAGAACATAATATGAGACACATAATTTCACTGCTAATGGAAAACCAACCGGGTGCTTTATCTCGAGTTGTTGGCTTGTTTTCTCAACGTGGCTACAACATCGAATCTTTGAACGTATCACCAACTGATGATGCAACATTGTCTCGACTTAACGTTACGACTAACTCTGATGAAATGCAGCTGGAACAGATTCAGAAACAACTGCATAAGTTGATCGATGTACTTAAAGTACAAGAAGTTTCTGAACTTGAGCATATTGAACGTGAGCTACTGATGGTTAAAGTGAGAGCTAGCGGTTTCGCTCGCGCTGAAGTAAAGCGAACTGCGGATATTTTCCGTGGTCAGATCGTGGATGTGACTGCTTCTCAGTATACGGTTCAGATGGCAGGAACCAGTGAGAAGTTGGATGCCTTTATTCAGGCACTCTCTGAAGTAACAGAGGTTCTAGAAGTTGCACGTAGCGGTGTGGTCGGCATTGCTCGAGGTGAGAGAGCGTTAAAAGCGTAATCTCAACTATTTCGAATGGAAGCCACTCTAATAGAGTGGCTTTTTTATTTAGTTAAATATTGATAATGGGTATACTTAGCGACCAATAATCCCCTTTCGATCTTGAGATGATGATGAGAAACAAAAAAACGTTTTTAGCCCTTCTCGTCACTTCCTTGATCTTTTGTACGATCGTCGGGTTGCTTTACGTCCAACGTTTTAAGGAAGTAAAGCGTGCTAATTTTGAGCAAACGGCAAAACAAGCCCTTCATCAACTTGCTTACACTGAGCGCGAATACAGCAATATGCGCGATCAGCTCCTTTCTATAATGGATCTCTTAGGCCACAGCCAAAGTTTGATCGATTTTACTAACTCCCCATCACCCCAAAACCGAAAAGTATTAGAAGAAGTATGGAAATCGGTCGCGGTGAACCAAAAATGGTATACCCAGATCCGGCTGATTGACTTAGTCGGTAAAGAGCAAGTCAGGGTGAGCTATTCTTCGAAATCAGGGGGCGTGACCACTCCAGAGTATCTTCAAGATAAGTCTCAACGGGGCTACTTCAAATACGCTCAGAGCTTGGGGATTGATGAGATAGGTTCATGGGGAATTGATTTGGAACTTGAATACGGGGAATTAAGTACTCCGTATACCCCGATCCTAAGGATCGTAATGCCAATTCAAGATCAAGGTAAGAAGCTTGGTTACTTGGTGATTAACATTGATGTCATGACATTATCTTCTCGCCTTAATTACTCCCCTGATTATGCCTTGCGCGCAGAAGTCGTGAATGGCTCGGGCTTCTACGTTGCCAGTGATAATCAAAGTAAACTCTATGGCGATTTCATCCCAGAACGTAAGAGTTTCAATTTAGAGTCCATCGCTCCCGGGGTATGGAAATCTTTATCATCTGAGCGAATGGGCTACGTATTTGAAGACAGCAATCTGTTTGCTTTTAACACGGTTTATTTGGCAAAAAATCAACCTCTGCATTTGCTGATTCAACTCAATGAAAAGCAGCTGCTTCAACGAGCTCAACGTGATTTAAACGATCTTAGGCAGGATTCTCTGATCATCCTATTTGTCATGCTGATTTTTGCCCTGCCGGCGGCCATTACTTTTGTCCATTACCGTGAGAGAAACATTGAAAGTAAACTCGCTCGCGCTGCTCTAAATGGGATGTCAGCGGTGATGATTTCGGATAAATCTCATCGGACGATCATGGTCAATAATGAGTTTGAAAGCATGACTGGCTACAGCTCTAGGCAAGTGAGTGGCAAAAATGCTTTGAGGCTGCTGCTGAAAGATGAAGAAGAGCTGGGTTCGATGATGGGGATTTGGTCTCACCTTCTTGACGAAGATATTTGGGAAGGGGAAGTGACCTGTGTCACCAGTCTAGGGGGACCTTTTACGGTAATCATGCGTGTGCATGCGATGAAGAGTTCTGTCGGAAAAGTGAGTTACTACATTAGCTCTTTGGTTGATATCACTGAGCGTAAAGAGTTGGAAGTACAGCTGAGAACCTTGAGTGAAAGAGATTCATTGACTCAGTTATGGAATCGCAGGAAATTTGAAGAGCAGCTTGAGTATTACGCGAAAATGACGGAGCGTTACCCAACGAACTCAACAACTTGTCTTGCTTTGATTGATATTGACCACTTCAAACGTATCAACGATGAGTTAGGGCATGATGAAGGGGATAGGGTGATCAAAGAAGTCGCACAGTACCTAGAAAGCGGCCTACGCACGACGGATTTTGTCTCTCGAGTTGGTGGCGAAGAGTTCGCTGTATTGATGCCTCATACCGTAGTCCATGAAGCAGAAGTTGTGTTAAACCGCTTAAGAGTCGCGATAGGTGCAGAACAAGGAACACCTGTAACCATCAGTATTGGAGTGACGGATCTCACTGCAAATAGTACTCGTTCATATAAGTGTGCGGATATAGCCCTCTACGAATCTAAATGTTCTGGTCGAAACCAAGTGTCTTGCTGTTCTAGCATCGATGACATTGCCTAACTGATTGTTCTTTCATTAGAGCGCAACCTTATTAGACTAAAGTCTAATGCTTGCCTGTATTTCGTCTAAACTGAATCATAAGTTATGAAGAAATTTCGTATTCAGTGAGCCTGTAATGCGTCAGTTCTGAGTTGGCTGTTCAGTAATAATGGAAGCACTGTAACCCTGAACCATTATAAAAATAATGATCCATCAGTAGTTGTAGCGATAGATGAAGATATAAAGGGGTACATACAGTCGAGTGTGTGGGGCAGATTATGTATGTCGACTTCTTGGTAAGATTAACGATAGGTTGCTTAGTGATATTAGGGTTCAAGCTGAGCGCCATATACTTTTTGTTGATGGTGGTATTATTAAATACTCATCATAAAGAGTTTTTTGGCTGGTAAAGTCGTGAAATGAAAAAACCGGAGTCTGCACTCCGGTTTTTATTTGGCGTTAAGCTGCTTCGATGACTTCTTCAATTCGCTTCATCGAACCTAAAAGGTGTTGATCGAGCAGCTCGGCAGCTTGCTCTGGGTTCTTAGCCAATACCAACTTCATAATCATTTCATGCTCATCAATATTGAAAATATCCGAGCTAGCAGAATCAGAGGAAAGTGCTAGGTAGCGGTATCGCTTCACTTGATTGATGAGGTCACTAAAGAATTCGAACATATTCTTTGAATCAGACCCTTCTAGCAATGCTACATGGAACTGGTGATGACGCTCTTCCCATTCATTGTAGTTAAACTCTTCCGCTGAATTATGGGCACGAGATAACTTATGGTATGAGGTTAATACTTCCAGTTCCCAGCTTTCGTCACCCATAGCAATGGCTTTTTTCAGGAGTACTGAAGAAACCACACGTAGGCTTTCGTAAAGGTCATTAAGTTCTTCTTTAGAAACCGGTGCAACCCAGCAGCCTTTTTGAGGCTCCAGTTTTACATATTTGCTCCATGACAACTGAACAAGCGCTTCACGGATAGGAGAGGCACCAACATGGTATTTGTCTTTTAGATCTGCAACCACCAATTTTTGACCGGGACGTAACTCACCGCTAAGGATGTCTTGACGGATCATTTTTGACACTTTGTCGGTTAAAGTTGGACTAGACACTGAATATCCTCATGTAACATTTAATAACGTCGACTCGTTCCATTAATGATGTGAATTAACGGTACGAAGTTCTATTGAGTTTGATAATACAGCGTACTGATTAATCGGGCAAGCTTTGTTTCATAAAAAAAGAGAGCCGAAGCTCTCTTTTATATTTTGTGTTGTGGGTTCTAGCTCTTAAAGAACTTGAACAGATGCCGTGTTAGTGCAAGAAGCAACTAGCGCACCAGATACCATTACAACGATGTCGCCTTTCTTACCTAGGCCAGACTTAAGAGCGTACTCTTTACCGTTGATGTAGAAGTCATCAGTGCTGTCTAGAGAGTCAACCAATACTGGAGTAACACCTTTAGTAAGAACTAGTTGAGCTGCAGTCTTAGCATTGTTAGTTAGTGCTAGGATGTTTGCCGTTGGGAAGTACTTACGTACTGAACGTGCAGATTTACCGCCTTCAGTAGAAACAACGATAAGAGGAGCTGCTAGCTTCTCAGCTGTGTCTACTGCACCTTTACATACAGCTTCAGTGATACGTAGGCGAGGGCTGTCTAGGCGAGAACCTAGCTCAGCTTTAAGAGCGCCGTCTGTACGAGAAGCGATTTGAGCCATGATAGTTACCGCTTCAACAGGGTACTTACCTTTTGCTGTTTCGCCAGATAGCATTACTGCATCAGTACCATCCATGATTGCGTTCGCAACGTCACCCGCTTCTGCACGAGTTGGACGTGGGTTGCTGATCATAGAGTCAAGCATTTGAGTTGCAGTGATAACCATCTTACGTGCGCGGTTACACTTCTCGATCATCATTTTTTGAGCGAAGATTACTTCTTCAGCTGGGATTTCAACACCTAGGTCACCACGAGCAACCATGATACCGTCAGAAGCTTCTAGAATAGCGTCGAAGTTATCAACACCTTCTTGGTTTTCGATCTTAGAGATGATGTGGATGTTTTCGCCACCGTTAGCGTTTAGAAGCTCACGGATTTCCTTAACGTCTTCTTCTTTACGGATGAAAGAAGCTGCAACGAAGTCAACGCCTTGCTCACAACCAAACTTAAGGTCAGCTTTGTCTTTCTCAGAAAGCGCTGGAAGTTGAACAGATACGCCAGGAAGGTTAACACCTTTATTTTCACCTAGAGCGCCGTTGTTAAGAACTTTACACTTAACTTCAGTCTCAGTTGTTGCGATAACTTCCATTTCAATTAGGCCGTCATCAACAAGGATAGTGTTACCAGCGTTAAGGTCAGTTGCGAAACCTGGGTAAGTTACCGCTACGATGTCTTTGTTACCAACAACTGAAGTATCAGTTGTGAAAGTGAACTCTTGACCCGCTACTAGATCGAAGTCGTTGCCGCCTTCTAGTTTGATAGTGCGGATTTCAGGACCTTTAGTGTCAAGAAGGATTGCTAGTTGCTCACCTTTTGCTTCCATTACTGTACGGAAGTTCGCAATACGAGTGCCGTGCTCTTCAAAGTCACCGTGAGAAAAGTTCAGGCGCATTACGTTCATGCCTGCATTTACAAGTTCAGTTAGTTTCTCTACAGATTCAGTTTTAGGGCCAATCGTACATACGATTTTGGTCTTTTTCATGGAAGATACTCTCCGGTAAGTATTGTTACAATTTGAAATTTGTCTGTTTTCTGAAGGAGATACAATCATCAAGCAGCATTTTGTGCCTGCTGTTCAAGATAAATGCTTCTTCATTTCTCTTCAGAGTTGTAAGTCTTTCATCAAGTTTAGTCATTTTATGACCAACTCATTTCGATTCAATGTCAGTTTTTTGTGACTTCACCCACTATAAATGGCGAAAGTTGCAAAAAAATAACGGGTATTTTTGTAATTTTTTTTCTTTTCGGGTGCGGATTCTACCACCTAATGACTTCAATATCACTGCTTAACAATTGTCTTAGGACAAGGTTTTAGCGCAATTTATTAATTTTTTAGATCGAAATAAATGGACGAAAAGGTTTCGGTTTGACTATACTTGCTTTCAAATCGAAACTTAATGGTCTTTATTAAATGTCGAAACGAAACACTCAGCTGAGAAGACACTCCATTTCTAACCTAGTTAATGAAAAAGGAGAGGTCAGTGTTGAAGAGTTGTCCGTAAAATTTGAAACCTCAGAGGTCACGATTAGAAAGGATCTCGCCTCTTTAGAAAAAAATGGTCAACTTTTGCGCCGCTATGGTGGTGCAATCTCATTACCGAAAGAAGTTGTCAGTGATGAATTGAGTTATAAAGTTTCGAGTCGAAAGGTTTCACTTGCAACGGCCGCTGCTTCACTGATCCGCGACCATAACCGGATTGTTATCGACAGTGGCAGCACTACCGGAGCGCTAATTAAACAGCTCAATAATAAAAGTGGCTTGGTGGTAATGACCAACTCGTTGCACGTGGCAAATGCTTTGAATGAGCTAGAAAGTGAGCCAACTTTACTAATGACGGGCGGAACTTGGGATACGCATTCTGAATCTTTCCAAGGCCAAGTCGCAGAGTCGGTATTGAGAGCTTACGATTTTGACCAGTTGTTTATCGGTGCGGATGGCATTGATTTAGAACGCGGCACGACGACTTTTAATGAGTTAGTTGGCCTGAGTAAAGTGATGGCGGAAGTGTCTAGGGAAGTCATCGTGATGGTCGAGTCTGAAAAAGTAGGCCGAAAAATACCGAATCTAGAGCTGGCATGGCAAGACATTGATGTTTTGATCACTGATGGAGATTTAGACATTGAAATCATCGAAAGAATTGAATCACACGATGTTCGAGTGATTACCAGTCAATAACAAATATGAAACAAAGGTCCTATAGTCAACCTACGCGTTGAACTGGCATTGCTTGCAGCCAATAGGAATTCAAAAAATATAATAGGGGTAAAACCATGTGTGGAATTGTTGGTGCAGTAGCACAACGTGATGTAGCTGAAATCTTAGTGGAAGGTCTACGTCGTTTAGAGTATCGCGGGTATGACTCGGCGGGTGTCGCGGTTGTTGATGCAGAACAAAACCTAACGCGAGTTCGTCGCTTAGGTAAAGTGAATGAGCTTGCTGAAGCTGTTGAGAAAGAGCATGTAGTTGGTGGTACTGGTATCGCGCATACACGCTGGGCAACACACGGTGAGCCTTCAGAAGCCAACGCTCACCCACACCTTTCAGGTGATATCTCTGTGGTTCATAACGGCATTATCGAGAACCATGAAGAGCTACGTGCGTTGCTTCAAGAAAGAGGTTACGAGTTTCAGTCTCAAACTGATACTGAAGTGATTGCTCACTTGGTGGAGTGGGAGCGTCGCACATCAGATACGCTTGTTGAAGCGTTACAAAAAACCGCAGAGCAATTAGATGGTGCGTACGGTACTGTTGTGTTTGATCGTAAAGATCCAAGCCGAGTCGTGGTTGCACGTTCTGGTAGCCCGATTGTGATCGGTTTTGGTGTTGGCGAAAACTTCCTAGCTTCCGATCAACTAGCGCTTCTTAACGTAACTCGTCGATTCATGTATTTAGAAGAGGGCGATGTTGCCGAAATCACTCGTCGCGACGTTACTGTGTTTGATGAGCGAGGCACTCGTGTTGAACGTGAAGTGATTGAATCCAACGCAGAGCATGATGCGGGCGATAAAGGTAAATACCGTCACTTTATGCAGAAAGAGATCTTTGAGCAGCCAACAGCTTTGATTAACACAATGGAAGGTCGTATCACCGATAACGCTGTTGTGACTGAAAGTATTGGTGTTAATGCTGTTGAGATCCTAAATAAAGTTGAGCACGTCCAGATCATCGCTTGTGGTACTTCATACAATGCTGGTATGACAGCGCGTTACTGGTTTGAGTCGCTAGCGGGCGTAAGCTGTGATGTTGAGATCGCCTCTGAGTTCCGTTACCGCAAGTTTGTTACTCGTCCAAATAGCTTGCTAATCACGCTTTCTCAGTCAGGTGAAACGGCAGATACATTGGCTGCGCTTCGCTTAGCTAAAGAGAAAGGTTACATGGCTGCGATGACAGTATGTAACGTTGCTGGCTCTTCTTTGGTTCGTGAATCTGACTTTGCCTTTATGACTCGTGCTGGCACTGAGATCGGTGTAGCTTCTACTAAAGCTTTCACTACTCAGCTTTCAGCGCTGCTGATGTTAGTAACGGCGTTAGGTAAGCAAAAGCAGCTGATCAGCACTGAGAAAGAAGCTGAGATCGTTGAAGCGTTACATGCGCTGCCTAAACAAATTAATGCTGCATTGGCTTATGACAAGGAAATTGAAGCGCTTGCGGAAGACTTTGCAGATAAGCACCACACGCTTTTCCTTGGCCGTGGTGAGTTCTACCCAATTGCAGTCGAAGCGTCACTGAAGCTAAAAGAAATTTCATACATTCACGCGGAAGCATACGCAGCGGGTGAGCTAAAGCACGGACCATTGGCACTTATTGATGCGGATATGCCGGTTGTTGTAGTCGCGCCAAACAATGAACTGCTTGAGAAGCTTAAGTCGAACATTGAAGAAGTTCGCGCACGTGGTGGACTGCTATATGTATTCGCGGATGAAGACGCAGGATTTGAAGCCGATGAAAGCATGAAGATCATTACGATGCCTCATGTGAGTGATATTACCGCGCCAATATATTACACGATTCCAATGCAGCTACTGTCTTATCACGTTGCCTTAATCAAAGGTACAGATGTGGATCAGCCGCGTAACCTAGCGAAAGCGGTTACCGTTGAGTAAGTCGAACTTTCTCTTAGCGTTATTTGTCTAGATTATAATGTTTGACTCTTTAAACCTCCTACTAAGTGTAACTTGGTAGGAGGTTTTTTTGATCAAGCGCATACAATGACTCAATGCGAAATATTAATCGTTATAATTGTATTATGCAGAATCACGCGCAATAAGTTCTGGAGCCAAAATTAAGCTCTGTGGAACAGTCGCTTTCCCATCTAACTGGCTCAACAATCGGTAACCGGCTTGTCGACCTATATCCCGTACTGGTGTAGAAACAAACGTCAATGCTGGCTCAACTAGCTCTGCTTCAGGTACATCGTCAAAACCAATAATAGCAACCTGTTGGCCAATATAGTTATCTTTACCAACACTACGATTAGAGCGGTTGATGCCATAAACAGCACCAAAAGCTGTTGACGAATAATGGCAAAGAACAGCGGTTATTTTAGGGTTTTTATTGATAAGTTGATTTACCGCATCAGCTGAAGCCGTTTGACTTTTATCGCACTCAACCACCCATTCAGGTTTAAATGGCAAACCAAATTGCATCAACGTACTGCAATAGCCTCCCAGCCTCTCTGCTCGACTCAGCGAATCTGCACTTCCCCCGACATACGCAATTTGACGGTGGCCTTGCTGAATTAAATACTCAGTGGCAATCTTAGCGGCTTGCATATTATCAGGACCAACGAAATCAACTTGTTGACCAACTTTAGCTCTAGCTACACACACGACAGGTAAATTCAGTTCTGTAATTTTCTCTATGTTAGGTACACCGATATCTCGTATAGGGCAAAACACAACCCCCCCAACCCCTTGAGCGACCATCGTTGAAAGACATTGATCAAACTTTTCTTGGCTATTTCCAGATTGGGCTAGAAATAGCATATAACCCTTTTCTTCTAATACTTCGCTAAGCCCAGCCGTCATCTCAGCATAGTATGGGTCACTAAAATCTCTCAAAATCAAGCCAATTAATACAGACTTATGGGAGCGTAGGTTCGCTGCACTGCGATTCTTTACGTAACCTAATTCCTGAACAGCTCGATTAACTTTTGCGATCGTTTCTGAAGAGATACGTCCTTTTTCGCTAAGCACCATCGATACTGTCGTCACGGACACTCCCGCTTGCTCAGCGACATCCTTAATGTTTGCTTTTTTATTTATCATTACTCTTCTTTGCTTTAATTAGATAAAACGTTACACCTAGCCAACTCATTATCCCAGCGATGATTCTATTACTCTTCACTAGTATGTTGAAAAAATACAACGATCACGATCACAATAAAAGTGGTAAAACGTTTCACCACAAATTTATCAGGTGTATTGTTGCGCCAGATAGAGCAGGCATTCACCCTTTGTACGCCATTTTGAATCGCCTCTATTGTTTTATTACATGCCGTATTAATTAGAGATTTTCTATGAAACAACAATCTAATAAATCCACTTTGTGGGAGTTCCTACAAAGCCTTGGTAAAACTTTCATGGTTCCCGTAGCCTTACTTGCGTTTTCAGGCATTTTGCTGGGTGTTGGTAGCTCTTTTTCTAGCTCTGCCCTAAAAGAGGCAATGCCCTTCTTTGACAACGTTCTACTCCAATACCTGTTCATATGGATGACTAAAATTGGTTTAGTTGCCTTTATTTACTTACCGGTAATGTTCGCTATTGCTATACCAATGGGCTTAGCACGTGAAGAGAAAGGGGTCGCTGCATTTTCAGGTCTAGTCGGCTATGCTGCACTAAACTTGTCTATCAATTTTTACCTAACCGTTAATGGTGTTTTAGGAAGTGACATTGAGCGTAAAGCTTATGGTGTGAAGTCAATTCTAGGTGTTGACTCAATTGATACGGGTATTCTAGGTGCGGTAATCGTTGGTATTATCGTGGCTAAACTACATGCTCGTTTCTATACCTTTAAAATGCCAGATGCTCTTGCATTCTTTGGTGGCGCGCGCTTTGTACCAATCATCTCAAGCATCACGCTAGGTCTTGTTGGCTTGCTTGTACCATTCGTATGGCCTTATTTCGCAGCTGGTATCAATGGCATTGGTTATGCTATCGCTGGCGCTGGCGATTTTGGACCTTTCCTATTTGGTGCGGGTGAACGCTTACTGCTTCCTATTGGTCTGCATCATATTCTCGTTGCACTTATCCGCTTTACTGAAGCTGGTGGTACAATGGAAGTATGTGGCGAAACCGTTTCTGGTGCTTTAAACATCTTCTACTCAGAACTAGCTTGTTCTGAAACTCAAGGCTTCACGCCATCAGTAACGGCGTTCTTATCTCAAGGTAAAATGCCAGCTTTCCTTGGTGGTCTTCCTGGTGCAGCTTTAGCTATGTACCACTGCGCGAAGGTGGAAAACCGAGGTAAAATCAAAGCACTATTGCTATCAGGCGTTGTTGCATGTGTGGTAGGCGGTATTACAGAGCCTCTTGAATTCCTATTCCTCTTCGTTGCTCCTGTTCTCTACTTTGTTCATGCGATGCTAACTGGTTTTGGCTTCATGATCATGGGTATGCTTGATGTCACTATTGGTAACACTGATGGCAACATCATTGACTTCTTTGTCTTCGGTATTCTGCAAGGCACAGCAACTAAATGGTATCTAGTCCCTCTTGTTGCAGCTGTTTGGTTCACTGTCTACTACTTCGTATTCAAGTTCGCAATCATCAAGTTCAACCTAAAAACTCCTGGTCGTGAAGCGGAAGAAGCACCGGTATCGGAAGAAGCTGAAGCAATTTTGGCTACAGAAGGCGGCAAAGGCGGATTGATACTAGCTGCGCTAGGCGGAGCTGAAAACATCACTTCTCTTGATAACTGTATTACTCGACTACGCTTAACTGTTGCAGATATGAGCTTGGTTGATGATGCAAAACTGAAGTCCTACGGTGCTCTTGGTGTAGTCAAGCTTGATGAACATAGCCTTCAAGTTGTTATCGGTGCGCAAGTCCACCTAGTAAAAAATGAAATGCAATCTCTTATGACTGCAACTGCTTAATCCTAAGCGTTAAATAGCGGAGGTGTCCCCTCCGCTCATTCCTTTCGACATCATTTTTTTAGCTCAACTGAGCGACAGGCTACCTATGTTCAATTTCTCAGAACAAATAAACCGTAAAGGGACCTATTGCACACAATGGGACTATGTAGAAGACCGTTTTGGCCAAGCTGATTTACTCCCTTTTACTATATCTGATATGGATTTTGCAGCACCACCTGCGGTAATTGAAGCACTTAAAGCTCGTGTCGAGCATTCCGTATTTGGTTACAGTCGTTGGAATCATATCGACTTTAAAAATGCCGTTACACAGTGGTTCAAGACTCGTTTTGATGCTGATTTGAATCAAGAGCATTTAGTTTATGGCCCATCCGTCATCTATATTGTTTCACAACTGATCCGCCACTGGAGTCAAAAAGGGCAAGGAATCATCATTCACACTCCTGCCTATGATGCTTTTGAAAAAATGATTCTCGGCTTAGACCGTACCGTCGTAACAAACCCTCTACAAAAATCATCAACAGAGTTTCATATTGATTGGCAACAGTTTGAAACACAGCTATCTGATCCAAACAATACCGTTTTACTTCTATGCAGCCCGCATAACCCGACAGGAAAAGTATGGAGTAATGACGAACTCACTCGCATGGCTCAGCTATGCAAGAAATATGATGTTGCTGTTATTAGCGATGAAATTCATATGGATGTGAGCTTTAAATCACACACACCTTGGCAAGGCTTTGACATGGGTGAGCGATGGGCGCTCGTCAGTTCAGCCTCAAAGTCTTTTAATATTCCAGCCCTTAACGGCTCATACGCTTTCATTGCTGATAGTACTGCCCGCAACACTTACCTAAAAAACCTAAAAGAGGTTGATGGACTCTCATCTCCTTCCATCTTAGGCGTCATTGGATTAATCGCAGCCTATCAACATGGAGCAGCGTGGCTTGATGAGTTAAACGATTATCTTTATGCCAATCATCAATACGTCCAACAAACATTAGCTGAGCAACTTCCAAGCATCGGCTATCAAATACCTGATGCGACTTACTTAGCGTGGATAGATCTTTCTTCATTCGATTTAGACATGGATGCACTTAATCAAAACCTAATCGAAAAACACAAAGTTGCCATCATGCAAGGGAGCACCTATGGCATTGAAGGAAATCAATTTGTCCGCCTAAACCTTGGCTGCCCACGAAGCAAAGTCGAATTGGGCTTGAACGCTTTAATTTCATCAATCAAAGAGTTAACTCGATGAACACATACTCATTAGAAGCAAGGCAACAGCATTACCCATGGGGTTCCCACTTGCTTTATGGCCTATTTGGCTTGCAACAAGAAGAACGTCCTTTAGCAGAATTATGGTTGGGAAGTCATCCGGCGTTACCTTCTCAAATTCAGCTAAATGATCACACTTGGCAAAACCTAGATCTGTTTTTAGCGGACAAACCACTTAACTTTCTATTTAAAGTACTGAGTGCATCTCAACCGCTTTCACTACAAGTACACCCTAATAGCGAACACGCTAAAGATGGATTTGAGCGTGAGAATGCTCAAGGTATCCCACTAACGGCCGCGCACCGCAACTACAAAGATGCTAATGCAAAACCTGAGATGGTGATGGCCTTATCGCCTTTTAAGGTTATGGTCGGTTTTAGAGAATTAGAAGAGATTCGCGATAATTTTCGCTCAATCGAATCACCACATCTCGACAACATCACAAACAGTGCACATTTTGATCACCAATCAATGCTGCTTTCGTTGCTGCAATTAGCCGAACGTGAAAAGCAACAAGTTATTGAAAAAACGCTTGCGATTGCCATCACTCGTAATGCTCCAATGTGGCAACAAATTGTCGATCTTGCTCATTACTATCCGAGCGATATCGGTATCTTAGCGCCACTGTATTTGAACTGTTTAACGCTAAACCCTGGAGAAGCTATGTTTCTTCCAGCAGGTACCATCCATGCGTACACCAAAGGTACTTGCATAGAATTAATGGGTTGTTCAGACAACGTATTAAGAGCCGGATTAACACCTAAACACATTGATACCACGGAATTGATCACTTGTACGCAATTTGCTCCTTTCACCCCCGAAAAGCTAGCGGCGAGTATTATCAATCACGATCGTGTATTACAACCAACAGAGACCAATTTTGGTTTAGCATTGCGCCAAACCACTGAAGATAAGCAACCGCTTAATGTAGCGACTCGCTCCATTCTATTGGTCGCAAAAGGCAGAGCTCAACTTAATGACATCACTTTGTCTGCTGGACAATCTCTGCTTGTTGAACCGGGTACTTATCATGTATCTGGCGATGGTTTATTAGTTCGCGCTTTTGAGTCTGAATAGAAAAGGAGCCAATATAAACATCGGATCCTTTTCTTCCCAATCCATCTCTAACTCACATTAGAGATGGATTTTAACTAACGCTAAACGCTTAAACCAACTCCCACTAGGCTACTTCAGGGTTCAAGGTTACTCGTAATGATAGAGTTTTCATTTGAGCAATCAACAGTCCAACTAGAACACAACCGCCGCCAATCAAATGGTACATCGTAGGTTGTTGACCAAGGAAGATAAGGCTAATTAGGACTGTAAACACAGGAACTAGATTCATGAATAATGTGGCTTGTGAAGCGCCAATACGCTGCACACCTTGAAGCCAAAACCAAGGGGCAAGAACTGAAGCAAAAGCTGCAGCAAAAAGCACCATAGGAAAAGCATCAATTGCGACTACGTAGGAGTCACTGCTCAGTAATAAGGGTAATTGAAGCAGGGCACCAATTACGACTTGGCAAAAAACAGACGTCCAAGGCTTTAATGGCAGTTTCCATTTATTAAGTAAAACTGAGTAAAGAGCGTAGGCCAAGCTAGAGATAAGCATTAAACCATCACCTTGCTTTATGCCATCAGACAGCAAAGTTACAGGATTACCTTCACTCAACATATACGTTAACCCTGAGAGAGAGATTACGGCGCCAAATAGTGCCTGTTTTTTCAATTTGCTGCCCAATAGTGGAACAGCAAGAAACAATCCAAACAACGGCATTAATGATAAGAAGACCGCTATATTTGTCGCACTAGTCGTATGGGCTGCGTAATACGCAAGGCATTGATTAAGCACCATACCGAGTGAAGCCAAAATCGTTAATTTTAATATGAGTGGCTTTATCTGCTCTCGCTGTTGCCATACTGGCTTAATGCAAAATGGCAATAGGATTAACAGCGCAAAAAACCAACGATAGAAAGCTATGGCACCAGGCTCTATCACACTGGTTGCTAATTTACTGATTACAGCATTTGCTGCCCATATAAATACGGCGGCAATAGGAAATAAAATATTCATAATAATCTCTGTTATGGGGACTGGTTTCGAAAGAGCAACTAACAGAATTGTCACATCAACGAAGGGGAAAGCTGTATGCCGTTCACGACAGAGAACATAGCTAACACGACAGGCAAAACATTTATGCCGCGACTGGATGAAACGCTCCCTACTGATGTGTTTTTTCATTATTTTTTTCTTGAGGCGCAAACCGAAACTCTGCCTCATTCACACGCTTGGGGGCAGTTGCATCTAATCAAACAAGGTGTACTTGAGATGGAAGTCGATAAGCAAAAAATGGTTTGTCCCGCCAACTACGCAATTTGGACCCCAGCACAGCAGCAGCATCGTGCTTTTAATCGAAGTGATGTAGAGTATTGCGCTATTAATATTGCTTTAAGTATTAGCCCAAGCCTACCTAAGCAGGCTTGTATGATCCCTCTAACACCACTATTAAGAGCAATAATAGATGATTTAGTAGAACGAAAAACAACGGCTGTGTTGACCGAGGAAGATAGGTGCTTAAGCCATGTGCTAATGGAAAGACTCGCGAAAACTGAGCCCATAGAAAATTACCTTCCTTCGAGTAATGACAAATTACTCGCACCTATTTTGGCTCACCTTCTGGAGGATCCTTCCGATAGCTCCAGTTTAGAGACATGGGCAAAGCGTGTATTTAGTACTGAGCGAACGCTTGCTCGACGTTTTCAAAAAGAGCTAAGAATGAGTTTTAATGATTGGCGCCAACGAGCAAAGTTAGTCAAAGCTATGACATTATTGAAGGAATCTATATCAATCAACGAAATTGCTTTCCTACTGGGTTATAGTCAAGGGTCATCTTTTATTAAAATGTTTCGTAAGCTAACCGGAGTAACGCCAGAGCAATTTAGGAAACAACATCAACAGCATTGATTTTTGAAAGGATTAGAAATTTGGATGCTATGCCTTAAAAGCTTCCTTGGCTGACGAGCTTTCTACGATGAGAGCAACAGGTTTTAAAACACGTGAGCTCGCCTAATTGTTGTTTAAGTATGCTTTGGTTGATATGCATAGTCCATGTACGAACTATTCTTGGAATAGTCTGACGGTGAATCAATAAATTTTTCGCTACAGAGAACTATTAGGGGAAGGTGATTCCGCTTAAGAGATAAGGTTTAAGTGTTATTGTTGGTACGCGTTTATTTAAAAAATAAAGCAGTAGTTTAGCTAATATTCCTCTTTACATTGATGGTTCTAAAGTTTCTATTACAGACTAAATTATTTAATTTCAACGAGTAAAATAATTATGATTTAGATTAATTAGGTGATTCTCTCGTTTATGAACTTGTAGTGAGTTTCGACCTTTAATGTTCATCAACTTTCTCACATAGTTGAGTAGTGAAAGATTACAGAGAAAAAGCTCTAATTTTTATAGTCTTTCGACACATAGATAATAAGAAGCCCATCTTGTGATGGGCTTTTTTATGTCTGTTACTTAAAGCAGTGGCGTCATTAAGCGCTAAGTGCTTGTTCTAGGTCAGCCAAGATATCGTCAATGTGCTCGATACCTACTGATAGGCGAATCATCTCCGGTGATACACCGGCTTGTTTCTGTTCAGCTTCGCTTAGTTGACGGTGTGTAGTCGAAGCTGGGTGACAAGCGAGCGATTTCGCATCGCCAATGTTGACCAAACGTTTGAAGATTTGCAGCGCATCGTAGAAGCGCACACCTGCTTCATAACCATCTTTTAAGCCAAAAGATAAAATAGCAGATGGCTTACCTTGCATGTACTTTTCAGCCAATGGATAGAACTCAGACGTAGGTAAACCAGCATAGCTCACCCAACTGACGTTCTCGTGTTGCTTAAGGTACTCAGCCACTTTCAATGCGTTCTCGGTATGTCGCTCCATACGCAACGACAATGTCTCTAAACCTTGCATCAACATGAAAGCATTCATTGGCGACAGCGCTGCGCCTGTATTACGTAGTGGAACGGTTCGAGCGCGACCAATAAATGCAGCATCACCAAAAGCTTCGGTATAAACCACACCATGATATGAAGGCTCAGGTTGATTAAACATTGGGAAACGATCTTTGTGTTCTGCCCAAGGAAATTTCCCTGAATCGACAATCACGCCGCCGAGTGTAGTACCGTGACCACCAACGTATTTGGTTAGCGAGTGCACCACAATATCGGCACCAAAATCGATAGGTTTACACAACACAGGTGTCGCCACCGTGTTATCCACAATCACAGGTACACCTTGTGCATGAGCAAGCTCAGCAACACGTTCTAAGTCGATAATATTGCCTGCTGGGTTACCGATACTTTCACAATAAACCGCCTTGGTCTTTTCATCGATCAGCGCCGCTAAGCTTTCAGGCTTGTCGTCTTTAGCAAAACGAACTTCTATCCCTTGGTTTGGTAGCATGTGAGCAAATAGGGTGTAAGTACCACCGTAAAGCTGAGGCGTTGAAACAATGTTGTCACCGATTTGCGCCAACGTCTGAATCGCATAGTTGATCGCAGCACTGCCCGCACTCACGACTAAGCCTGCAATACCACCTTCTAAGGCTGCCATGCGCTTTTCTAGCACATCATTGGTTGGGTTCATTATGCGAGTGTAGATATTACCTGGCACCGCAAGGTTGAAGAGGTCGGCGCCGTGTTGTGCGTCATCGAATTCGTAAGCGACGGTTTGATAAATAGGTGTGGCAACGGATTTAGTGGTTGGATCGGTTTCGTAGCCGAAGTGAATCGAGAGAGTTTCGTCTTTCATGTGTCTTCCCTGAACGATTGAACGATTTATGTACGCTCATATTGCCGATTTTTTTATATAAGAAAAGTAAGCTTAGTCACAGAGAGGCAATTGGAATTGTGTGCGGGACGATTCTAACCGTTAGGAAGTGCAGGGCGTGATTTGTGCTGTTCTAGAAAAGTAAAAAGCCAGAGCAGTGTGAACTGTTCTGGCTTTTCTAATTTGGTGGCCCCTCCCAGATTTGAACTGGGGACCGAACGATTATGAGTCGTGCGCTCTAACCACTGAGCTAAGGGGCCGATAGGGCATAGATTATAGGGGAAGCGTTTTACGGTGTCTAGAGACTATATGGGTCATTTGCGTTCACATCTTAGCCACTTAAATCAATTAGATACAAAAAAGGTGAGCCAAAGCTCACCTTTTATATTTTTTGTTTAAACTTTAATCACGAAGTTAGTCGCGATTACTCGTCTAAGAAGCTACGCAGAGTTTCTGAGCGGCTTGGGTGACGTAGTTTACGCAGTGCTTTAGCTTCGATTTGACGAATACGTTCACGTGTTACGTCGAACTGCTTACCAACTTCTTCTAAAGTGTGGTCAGTGTTCATGTCGATACCAAAACGCATACGAAGTACTTTCGCTTCACGAGGTGTTAGACCAGCAAGAACGTCTTTAGTCGCACCTTTTAGGCTCGTTGCCGTTGCAGAGTCTAAAGGTAGTTCTAGAGTCGTATCTTCGATGAAATCACCTAGGTGCGAATCTTCGTCATCACCGATTGGCGTTTCCATTGAGATTGGCTCTTTAGCAATCTTCAATACCTTACGGATCTTGTCTTCAGGCATTTGCATGCGTTCAGCTAGTTCTTCAGGTAATGGCTCACGGCCCATCTCTTGTAGCATTTGACGAGAGATACGGTTTAGTTTGTTGATCGTTTCGATCATGTGTACCGGAATACGGATAGTACGCGCTTGGTCGGCAATCGAACGAGTGATCGCTTGACGGATCCACCATGTTGCGTAAGTCGAGAACTTGTAACCACGACGGTATTCAAACTTATCAACCGCTTTCATCAGACCGATGTTACCTTCTTGGATTAGATCCAAGAATTGTAGGCCACGGTTGGTGTACTTTTTAGCGATCGAAATTACTAGACGTAAGTTCGCTTCAACCATCTCTTTTTTCGCACGGCGTGCTTTCGCTTCACCGATAGACATACGACGGCTGATGTCTTTAATGCTTTGAACTGTTAGAGAAGTCTCTTGTTCAATGATATCTAGTTTTTGAATTGAACGACGGATATCTTGCTCGTGACGCTTAATCTTTTCAGCGTAAGGCTTATCAGAAGCCAGCACTTCATCTAACCAAGCTTCGCTTGATTCATTGCCTGTAAATAGCGCGATAAAAGATTTCTTAGGCATTTTGCCGTACTCAACAGTTTGGCGCATGATTAGGCGCTCTTGAGTACGTACGCGATCCATAGAAGTGCGCAGTTCGTTTACTAGGTGATCAAATTGTTTCGGCGTTAGGCGGAACTCTTTGAATACGTCTTGCATCATTGTTGTTGCAAGAACCGCTTTCGGACTTTCTGGGCCGTATTCGTTGATCGCTAGCTGACGATTTTGGTAGCTGTTACGAAGTGCTGTGAATTTCTCAAGAGCAAGCTCAGGATCAATACCTGTATCTTCTTCTTCCTCTTCTTCTGAATCAGCATCTTCAGCATCTTCAGCGTCTTCGTCTTCTAGATCTGTTTCAGCCAGTTCAGAACCGATGTGTGTTGCCGTTGGTGCTGCAGTGCCGTCATCATCTGGGTCCACAAAACCATTAATTAGGTCTGTTAGGCGGATTTCTTCAGCTTGAACTTTATCAAACTGTTCCAAGATGTATGGGATAGTGCCTGGGTATTCAGCAACAGATAATTGAACTTGGTTGATACCATCTTCAATACGTTTAGCAATGTCGATTTCGCCTTCACGAGTCAGTAGCTCAACCGTACCCATTTCACGCATGTACATACGTACTGGGTCCGTTGTACGGCCAATCTCGTTTTCTACGCTAGATAGCGCAGCAGCTGCAGCTTCTGCTGCATCTTCATCTGTAATGGTATCGTCATCATTTAGGGCTAGATCATCGGCATCTGGTGCAGTTTCAACTACTTTGATACCCATGTCGTTAATCATCTGAATGATGTCTTCTACCTGTTCAGAATCCACGATTTCTGCAGGTAGGTGGTCGTTTACTTCGGCGTAGGTCAGATAGCCTTGTTCCTTGCCTTTAATAACAAGTAATTTTAGCTGTGACTGCGGATTTTGATCCATAGATGATATCCAACTTCAGGTCTGGTGAAGGACGTTGCATTCTCGATGCAAACCATTAATTCTAACAAATTTATTAATTGCTGACTAATCAAACAGGGTTACGCTTTTAAATCTAGCATTAGTGCTAGTAGCTCCCTTTTTTCGTCGGCTGATAAGCCGATACTTCTTGCTTTGGCCTGCAGGTTTTCAATTTGTTTCTCTACGCACTGGGCAAGAATATTGTCCAATGAGTCTAAAAATATATCTTCTTGGTTGTCTTCATCGAGGGGGATTTCCCAGCTCGCGAGACGAGACAGAAGCGCCTCATTTTTACTGTTTCGCCAATGTTCTAATAATTGGCCCGTGTTGATATGGGGATGCGCCCGGCACTTATCAAGGACCTCGACTAATAAACTTAGTCCAGGAAGGGTGAGTTCTCTCACACTTGAAATATCCGGTACCATATCAGCATAGCTCGGATTTTGAATAAGCAAAGCGATTACCTCACGCATTGGCGTACGTTTGAGAGCCTTGTGGGGCTGAGGAAGCTCTTCGCTTATTTGCTTTCGTTTTACCCGATGTCCCATGAAACCAGTGATTTTATCTAGCTTTTCGTCTAGCTCTTGCTGGAATCCTGCATTTGGGATTTTTTCAATTAAGGCATTTGCGACATTTCTTAAAGTCGATTTGCCTTCACTTGTACCTAAATCGATATTATGAGTTTCAATTAGATTATCGATTAAATACTTAGAAAGTGGAGCCGCTTCTTTTACTAACTGCTCAAAGGCTTCTTTACCATTTTCACGGATATAGCTGTCTGGATCTTCACCATCAGGTAAAAATAGGAACTTCAAGGTGTTACCGGTTTTTAGGTACTCCAAAGAGTTCTCTAGTGCGCGCCATGCGGCTTCTTTACCTGCTCGGTCGCCATCATAACAACAGACAACGGTATTCGTTTGGCGAAATAGCATTTGTACATGATCGCCAGTTGTTGAAGTGCCCAGTGAGGCTACGGAGTAATCGACACCGTATTGAGCAAGCGCGACCACATCCATATAACCTTCCACAACAAGTATTTGTGGTGGCTCACGGTAAGCTTGCAGCACTTCGTAAAGGCCATAGAGCTCTTTACCTTTATGGAAGATTGGTGTCTCAGGCGAGTTTAAGTATTTAGGTGTACCGTCACCCAGTACTCGGCCACCAAATCCAATAACGCGGCCACGGCGATCGCGAATCGGGAACATAACACGGCCGCGGAAGCGGTCATATCGGTTACCTTTTTCGTTTTCAATCAGCATACCACCAGTGACAAGCATGTCTTGCGCGTCTTTCTGTTGGCCAAAGTTTTTACGAACTAAGTCCCATTCGTCTGCTACAAAGCCAATACCAAACTTCTGTACGATATCGCCAGATAACCCACGATTTTTCAGGTATTCGATTGCAGGCTTGTTCGCCGATAGCTTGAGCTGAGAGCGGTAAAACTGACTGATACCACCCATTAGATCGTATAAGTTACGCTTCTGTTCAGTGTTTGCTCTTGGTGCTGTCGAGATCGCACCGCTGCGCTGTTCTCTAGGAACGTCTAAACCAAGGAAAGAAGCGAGCTCTTCAATTGCTTCAACGAATTCCAAACGTTCAAACTCCATAATGAAGTCGATAGCGTTACCATGAACGCCACAGCCGAAGCAGTGATAAAACTGTTTTTCTTGGCTAACGCTGAATGAAGGGGTTTTTTCGTTGTGGAATGGGCAGCAAGCGCCGTAGTTTTTGCCTTTTTTCTTAAGCTTCACGCGTGCGTCAACAATATCGACGATGTCGAGACGCGCTAGGAGGTCATCAATGAAACTGCGAGGGATGTGTCCAGCCATAAAACCTTAGAAAAATGCACTAACTAAATGGTGATGATAGATGAATAGGCTGCAGATACAAACAAGCCGTGCGTTCCGAAGGATTGCACGGCTTGTTGCAATTTGTTCTGGGATTAAGCGAGTTTAGAACGAACTAAACCACTAACTTTACCCATATCTGCACGCCCTTGAATTTGTGGTTTCAAGATAGCCATTACTTTACCCATGTCTTGCATGCCCGCAGGTTGAGCTTCTGCAATTGCACTATCAAGTAGCGCGATTACTTCTTCTTCAGTTAGCGGTTGAGGCATAAAGCCTTCAAGTACAGCAATTTCTGCTTTTTCCACATCTGCTAAGTCTTGACGATCAGCAGATTCATATTGAGCAACAGAATCGCGACGTTGTTTAACCATTTTTACCAGCACTGCAAGAATGTCGTCGTCGCTCAGAGTGATCTGTTCGTCAACTTCACGTTGCTTGATTGCTGAAAGGGCTAAACGGATAGTGCCAAGGCGCGGTTTGTCCTTGGCTTTCATCGCTAATTTTTGCTCTTCTTTGAGTTGTTCAATCAGAGCCATAACTCAGTCCTTATGGATTAAGTTATTAGTACAGGCGAACGCGACGTGCGTTTTCGCGAGCTAGCTTCTTAGCGTGACGCTTTTGAGCTGCTGCTTTAGCGCGTTTGCGAACTGTAGTTGGTTTTTCATAGTGCTCACGACGACGCACTTCAGAAAGGATACCTGCTTTTTCGCAAGAGCGCTTGAAACGACGTAGTGCAACGTCGAACGGTTCGTTTTCACGTACTTTAACTACTGGCATATGCCTTTCACCTCAGGGGTTATTCGTTAACGCTGGTAACTTAGTGGACTGAATCAATATTCTTCAGTCATAACCAGCTTGATCAAAAATGGTGCGGAATTTTAATCCGATCACAGTGGCTTTGTAAAGCACTTTGTCGATTATAGTCTGTACAATATTTGTTTGAGAAGCGAAGGCGAGGTAATATTGCGCCAATTTCCCATTTTAAACGAAAGCGTGCCGAGAAAATTATGCGCATTATTGGTATTGAAACCTCTTGTGATGAAACAGGTATAGCGATTTATGATGACGAGAAAGGTCTACTTTCTCATCAGCTATATAGCCAAGTAAAACTGCATGCCGATTATGGCGGTGTAGTCCCTGAGCTAGCATCACGTGACCATGTTAAGAAAACTATTCCATTGATTAAAGCGGCGTTAGCAGAAGCAAACCTAACCTCGAAAGATATTGATGGTATTGCTTATACTGCTGGCCCAGGTTTGGTAGGAGCATTACTTGTGGGCGCAACGATTGGCCGCAGTATTGCTTATGCATGGGGTGTGCCTGCTGTGCCTGTTCACCATATGGAAGGACACTTATTGGCACCAATGCTAGAAGATAACCCACCTCCATTCCCATTTGTGGCGCTGCTGGTTTCTGGCGGCCATACCATGATGGTGGAAGTAAAAGGTATTGGTGAGTATAAAATTCTTGGCGAATCGATTGATGATGCGGCGGGTGAAGCGTTTGATAAAACGGCGAAACTAATGGGGTTGGATTACCCAGGTGGCCCATTACTGTCTCGCCTAGCTGAAAAAGGTACTCCGGGTCGTTTTAAGTTCCCACGCCCGATGACCGATCGCCCAGGCTTGGATATGAGCTTTTCTGGGCTAAAGACTTTTGCTGCCAACACGATTCGTGATAACGATGACGATGAGCAGACTCGCGCTGACATTGCTTATGCATTCCAAGAGGCGGTATGTGGCACTTTGGTAATTAAATGTAAGCGTGCATTGGCGCAAACTGGTATGAAACGTATAGTGATTGCTGGTGGTGTGAGTGCAAACAAACAGTTACGTGTCGAATTAGAAGCGTTAGCGGATAAAATTGGTGGCGAGGTGTATTACCCACGCACGGAGTTTTGTACCGATAACGGTGCGATGATCGCGTACGCTGGCATGCAGCGTTTGAAAAATGGTGAAACTGCCGATTTATCGGTACACGCAACACCACGTTGGCCAATCGATCAGTTAGAGCCAATTGAATAATATACCTTAAGCGTCTTTTGATGCTTGATGAATTCCAGAAATGGTCGCTTAAATGCGGCCGTTTTTTTATTTCGCCTGCTATTAGGGAAGAAGAATGGAAAAGTTTACTGTAGACAATCAGACAATGGCTTACCTCGATAAGGGGGAAGGTCCAGTATTAATACTTGGTCATAGCTATTTGTGGGACAGCAATATGTGGTTACCTCAAGTTGAGCATTTGAGTCAATCATACCGTTGTATCGTGCCTGACTTGTGGGCTCATGGTCAGTCTGATTTTGCTCCTTCAGCTACGCGTAATTTGAAAGATTACGCCGAGCATATTTTGGCTTTAATGGATCATTTGAAAATCGAAGAGTTTTCTATCATAGGTTTATCCGTTGGAGGCATGTGGGGTACGGAACTCGCGGCGCTTGCGCCAAGTCGAGTGAAATCGTTGGTATTGATGGATACCTTTGTTGGGCTTGAGCCTGAAGTAGCACACGCAAAGTACTTCGGAATGTTAGACACCATCAGCCAAGTGAAGCTAGTGCCGCCACCAATCGTAGAAGCGGTTGTGCCATTATTTTTTGCCAGTGACGCGCAGACTGACTCTCCGGAACTAGTTTCTGAATTCACCAAACATCTAGAAGGTATTCAAGGTGAGCAAGCGGTTGAAATTGCTCGCGTAGGGAAAATGGTGTTCGGACGTCGAGATTTGATTGAAGAAGTTGAGCAGTTTGCGTTACCAGTGCTGATTGCGGTAGGCCAAGAAGATAAACCTCGCCCAGTATTAGAATCTTACTTAATGCATGATTGTATTACTGGAAGTGAGTTGGTGCAGATCCCGAAAGCGGGCCACATCAGTAATTTAGAGCAGCCTGAGTTCGTTAATCAGATGCTCAGCACTTTCTTAGACAAAGTTTACGCGCAGTAAACAACAAAGATAAAGCTGGTGGGAAGACTTCTATGCCGATTTCTTCTCGCCTATTTTGGGTTCGCTACCATCTAGCAAACGGCGGATGTTTTGATGATGGCGCAGTACGATTAAACAGCACAGCATGGCAACGGGCAAAGTATATTGCGGTTTGGCTAACCATGTGTAAAACGGTGCAAGCAATACCGTTATGATTGCAGCCAGAGAAGAATAACGAAACATAAAGGCGATACATAACCACGTCGCCATAATCATACCGGTCAGATCTAAGCCGATCGGTGCAATGGCTCCTAGCGCGGTTGCAACGCCTTTCCCACCTTTAAAGTGAAAAAATAGCGGATACATGTGACCTAAACATGCAGCAATCGCGATCATTCCAAGTATCACCGAGTCAATTTCAAAGTAGTAGCCTAGCCAAACAGGGATCGTGCCTTTTAGCATGTCGCATAACAAAACGGATGCTGCGGCGTATTTCCCACCAATGCGCAATACGTTGGTGGCGCCTGGGTTATTAGAGCCAACAGAGCGAGGATCGGGTAAACGAGCGACTCGGCAAATCAAGACAGCACTAGAGATTGAACCTAACAAATAGGCCGCAATAATCATGATTAGTGCTAAAGGAGTCATGTTTATCCTTAATTGGTATTAAGCCAGAAAGGTGGGAAAATAATGCTCTATCCAAGAGTAATTGATATCATATCTCGAATTTTGAAAATAATACGTTTTTTTCCCAAGTTTGGGTATCCGACCTCTAAAAGGACAAGGCATGGCACTGGATAAAGTCTTCATTGAGCAATTAGAAGTAATCACAACAATTGGCGTTTACGATTGGGAACAAGAAATAAAGCAAAAACTCGTATTAGATATCGAAATGGCTCATGACAACCGACCTGCGGGTAAAAGTGATGATGTTGTTGATGCTTTAGATTACTCAAAAGTCAGTACTGCGGTATTGAATCATATTGAGAATGGGCGCTTTTTATTAGTTGAACGTGTTGCGGAAGAAATTGCAGAGCTGATCATGACAGAGTTCTCAGTGCCGTGGATTAAGATTCGATTGGCTAAACCTGGTGCCGTTCCTCAAGCTAAATCTGTCGGTGTAGTGATTGAACGAGGTCATGCATGAACACCGTCTATGTTGGTGTAGGCACGAACATAGACCGTGATAAGCATGCGAAAGCCGCATGGGATGAACTGAGTGTTATTGGGCATCAATTAAAATGTTCACCTATTTACGAGTGTGCTCCGGTAGGCTTTGAGAGCAGTGCGTTTTATAACTTTGTTATTCAACTCGACACGACCTTGAGCTTAACGGAATTTTCACAGGCTCTACGTAAAATAGAGTTTAAGTGGGGACGCTCGGAAAATGCACATAAGTTTCAAGATCGAAACTTAGATCTTGATATCGTGTTGTTTGGCGAGTGTGTCTCTGATAAAGATCCTGAACTCCCTCGAAGTGACATATTTAAGTATCCCTTTGTCATTCAACCTCTCTATGATCTTTGTCCGCAGAGGCTAATACCTGAAGATGGACGGTCAGTTAGAGAGATCTGGGAACGAATGGAGCATCTTGATTCACTCACCGTTGTAGATTTGTGTTGGTAATTTTTAGGTAAGTCATGAGTTATTTTGAAGCATTTATTTTGGCATTAATTCAGGGGTTAACTGAGTTTCTGCCTATTTCTAGTTCTGCGCATTTGATTTTGCCGTCAGCGGTATTAGGTTGGGAAGATCAAGGGTTAGCCTTTGATGTTGCAGTGCACGTCGGTACGTTAGCGGCGGTGGTGATTTACTTTCGAAAGGAAGTCATTTCCTTACTCAACGCCTTTTTTGGTTCGATCTTTAAAGGTGACCGAAGTAAAGAAGCGAAATTAGCGTGGATGATTATCCTAGCGACAATTCCTGCCTGTGTGTTTGGTCTATTGATGAAAGATTTCATCGAACTCTACTTGCGCAGTGCTTGGGTGATCGCGACGACAACGATCGTCTTTGGTTTGTTGCTGTGGTGGGTTGATAAGAATTCTTCATTGGCTAGTGATGAATATCAAGCGGGTTGGAAACAAGCTCTCTTTATCGGTGTTGCTCAAGCTCTCGCGATGATCCCAGGCACCTCTCGCTCTGGTGCGACGATCACTGCCGCTTTGTATCTGGGTTTTACCCGTGAGGCTGCTGCTCGATTCTCGTTTTTAATGTCAATTCCCATTATTACATTGGCAGGTGGCTATCTAGGCCTGAAGCTAGTCACTAGCGGAGAACCTATCCATTTTGGCTTCTTGCTTACCGGGATCGTCACTTCGTTTATTAGTGCTTATATTTGCATTCACTTTTTCTTGAAGTTGATATCTCGTATGGGAATGACGCCATTTGTGATTTATCGATTGATTCTTGGCTTCGGCTTGTTTGCGTTTTTGATGATGCAGTAATCGAGTTAAAGAGAAGAATAAAGCCCGTTTTGCTTAATGCAGACGGGCTTTTTTAGTTCAGGGCCGAACTAATGTTTACGAGTTATGAGTGTAGCTGCAATTGCCGATTCTCGACGTTTATCTTGCTCATCTCGAATGGCCTTACCTTTAAAGCCATCGGCGATGATATCTTTCACTTCAATAGACCGTGCGGCTTTGTAGGCTTGTTCGAACATTTTGCGCTGAGGGTAGGGCTCAAGTTCTAATCCTTGACGACCAGCGTGGTCAGCTTGGCAGCAAATGAGAATATCTTGTAGGCGTTGGGGCTTTCGCCATACATCGAACTTATTGAGTATTTTCAGATAAGTAGAGGGCTTAAGCTCGTTTGCTCGGTGAATATTAGAGTGCTGTTCGCAAACAAGAAGAGCAAGTTCTTTGAATTCATTAGGTACTCGCACTCTTTCACACAGTGTTTTGATCAGTTTAGCGCCAGTGTGACAGTGCATTTTGTGGCTCGGCCACTCTGATTGAGGAGTTACGCCTTTACCTAAGTCATGCACTTGAGCTGCAAAGCGCACTGGTAAAGAATCACTGAGGATTGCCGCTTGCTGAGCCACCATTAAGGTGTGGATCCCAGTATCAATTTCTGGGTGCCATTGCTCTGGCTGCGGCACACCAAATAGAGCATCAAGTTCTGGCAATACGATTGCTAAAGCTCCGCACTCTCTTAGTACAGAAAGAAATTCTTCAGGGTTTGGAGTACTTAGCGACTTGTGCCATTCTTGCCAAACGCGCTCTGCAGTTAAGTGTGCGAGCTCGCCGGATTGGACGATTTCGGACATTAAAGCCATGGTTTCTGGCGCAATAGAAAAGCCTAAGTGTTTTAATTTTGCGGCAAATCGGGCCACTCTTAATACTCGGAGCGGATCTTCAACAAACGCTTCTGAAACATGACGTAAGATCTTACTTTCCAAATCTTGTTGGCCACGGTAAGGGTCAAACAGCTTTCCTTCACTATTTTGTGCAATGGCATTGATAGTCAGGTCGCGTCGTTTTAAGTCTTCTTCCAACGTCACATCTGGAGCAAAATGGCATTCAAATCCAGTGTAGCCACTTCCAGACTTTCTTTCTGTTCTGGCAAGTGCATGTTCTTGTTTGGTTTTAGGGTGTAAGAAAACTGGGAAATCTTTCCCTACAGCAGTGAAGCCAAGAGTTTGCATTTCATCAGGCGTACTGCCAACGACAACCCAGTCTTTATCGTAGCTTTCAATGTTGAGTAATTGATCGCGAACTGCGCCGCCAACTAAGAATATTTGCAATTTTTCACCCCGAAATTTTTATCGCCGCTGGACTTTGCCATAGGCAATGGTACTTTCCCATAGTCATCATTATAGGATTGCTCATGTATAAGGAATATTTTGGCTTTGTTGAAATGCCATTTTCGATTGTACCAAATTCTCGTTACTTGTTTTTAAGTCAACGTCATCAAGAAGCCATGCAAAATTTGCAAGCTGGGCTAGGTGAGGGCGGTGGCTTTGCCATGCTTACTGGAGAAGTGGGGACGGGTAAAACAACGGTGGCGAAAGCCATGATGGCAGGGCTTGATGAGCAGACAGAGGCAGGGTTGATTTTGAACCCCACTTTTTCAAGCTCCGATTTGCTAGAAGCAATCTGTGATGAATTTGATATTGAATACCCCTACCAACCGAGCTTAAAAGAACTAAACCAAGCGATTTACCAATATTTGCTCGATAACAATGAGCAAGGTATTCAAACTCTATTGGTGATCGATGAAGCTCAGCACCTTGCTGCGGATGTATTGGAGCAGTTGCGGTTGTTGACGAATTTAGAAACTGATAGCCGTAAGTTATTAAAAGTTCTACTAGTCGGGCAGCCCGAATTACAACAGCACCTTCAAACGACTCACTTGCGTCAGTTAGCGCAACGAATTACTGGGCGTTACCACTTATTGCCATTAAATGTGTCGGAAACCGGCCAATACATTGACTTTCGGTTGAGCGCTGCTGGTGGAAATACAGGGCTGTTTCATAATCGCAGTGTTAAGGTGATCGCTCGGCATACTCATGGTATCCCACGTCTCATTAATTTGGTTTGTGATAAAGCGTTGCAATTATGCTTTCATTCGGGTGCAGCTCGCCCGGACACTCAAATTGTTGAGAGAGCCTGCCAGCAGGTGATGTCGTTCCAAGCATCGGTATATCAAAGTGAGCCCTCTAAGCTAATGGAAGGTACGAGCCGCTCGTTGTGGGCCTATAGTTTAGCAAGCCTGACTGGCATTGGGCTTGCTGCGGCAACCTATTGGTGGGCACCACAATTGACGGCTCCTTTCGAACAAGCTTTCGAAGAGCCTATAGTAGCGAAGTCTCAGCTGCCGCAGGAACGCATGACTTTGCTCGCTGAACCTGATTTTTCCGAGGAAATTGAGCGCTTCTTGAGTTCAGCATCAAATCGTTCGGCGGCAATTCAAGACCTTTACAAACTATGGGGATATCAACCTTCAATGAGAGACGGGCTGTGTTTATCTGAGCCTCAATCTATATTTACCTGTGAACAAGAAGCGGCGACGTTAACGAAACTAATTGAATGGGGCATGCCTGTCGTGATGTCTCTTCGCTACCAACATCGAGAGAGTTTTGCTGTGCTATATGGCGCAAATGACACAGACGTAGAGCTGCTAGCCGACGGGAAACTGATAAAGATTTCTCGTAAAAAACTTCATGAGCTATGGCAGGGTGACTATTATGCGATTTGGCAACAACCATTAAGGCAAACCCTAAAACGAGACTATCAAGGTGAAGCGGTAGTGATGCTAGATCTGTTGCTGTCTGAAGTATTGAATGAAAGTGCAAGTGGCAATGATGTTTACGATGAAGAGTTAGAAAATAAAGTGGAAGCCTTTCAAAGCTGGCAGGGGATGGCTGTTGACGGTATCGCGGGGCGAAATACGTTAGCTAGGCTACAAAGGTTAGCTCAACTTGATGCGCCTACTCTACAGCCTGTATTGGGAGGAAATCACTAATGTCTCAAGTGATGAAAGCGCTTCAAAGAAGTGAAAGAGAGTCGTTGGGTTACGCTTCAGGTTCGCCTTCGGTTTCTTATGGCGCACCAGCGAAGAAACGAAGCACTATTTTTGTTGCCGCAGCGATAATATTGATTCCATCGGCTGTGGTGTTCGCGAGCCAAGTTTACTTGCAATCTAGTATTGTCCAACCGGTGGAACCAAAAACAGAAGTGGCCTCGGCAGTGATCGTTGAAACATCCAGACCATCGCTCATTCGGCCTGCACCATCGTTCAGTGATTTGAAAGCGCTCCCCCGTGGTAATACTCAACTGTTAGCCAGTTTACCCTCTGAATCAGTGCAAGAGCCTATCGTGAAACAGGAAGTGAAAGAAAGCTTAAGCTCGTCAGCACCTCAAGAGTCCTCCTTGACTCCGGTGACACAAGCGAGCGATAACAATTCTGAATTAGAAAACTTGGACATGAGCGAGTTTTCTCCTGAGCTAGCATTAACAATAGAGTCGATTTTGAGTGGTTCTAATCAGATATCGTCTTCAGGACAGGAGACGATAGGCGCCCATGGCAGTGCACTTGATATTGAGAAAGATTCTGCGCAATTGGAAGGGTGGCTACCGAAACTGAATTTTCAGACTCACATGTACTCTAGTGATGAGACTAAGCGTTGGATAAAAGTAAATGACCAAGAAGTCAGCCAAGGCGAGTGGCTAAAAGAAGATGTGCAAGTGGTCGATATTGAACCACAGTTTGTGATCATTCAGTTTAAGCGTTTGAATATCAAGGTTCCCGCTTTGTATGAGTGGCAAGGGTAATTTACGTTTGAGTGAATGCTTTTTAGGCAATAAAAAAGGTCACCTTAGGTGACCTTTTTTGTATTGGTAAGTTTTATGCCCAACCGTTAGGTGACTTCTTACGACGAGGCATAATGTGAGGCAGAATCAGACCTAGCAATAGGCCGATGCCAGCAACACCACCACCGTACATGAAGTACTTCAATAGAAGGTCATCTTTTTGCGTGTCTAGCTTAGCGCGTAGCTCACGGTTTTCTGTTTGCGATGACGTTAGCTGTTGGCTGATATCACTGTAGTTTTGCTCTAGCTCTGAGATTTGCTTATTGCGAGAATCTAAAGAGCTGATCAAGCCTGCTTTTTCACTGTCTGCACTTTGGCGGGCATTGGCTAACTTATCTTTTACTTCCGCTAATTCCTTTTCTAGTTTAGGTAAGCGAAGTGCCATGCTTTCTTTACGGCTTACAAATTTGCTTTCTACCCAACCTTTACGGCCACGCGTATCAACTACTTCACTGTAGCCAGTTTGCTTATTCGCTTGCAGAAGTTTGATTTTTTCACCCGCATCTACACTACCAATAATACGGTATGTATTGTTCGGTCCAGAGTGCATGTAGGTAAATAGTTTATCGGCGATGTAACGGTCTTGAGCAAATGCCGCAGGAGCCGCAAGCATTGCGAACAAAACCATGCAGATCAGTTTTTTCACAGTAAATCCCTTAACGATTCTAATTGGGAGGCGAAGAGTCAGCCTTAATTACCAAATAGTATTTAGTTTCTTTATCTGGTGCAACAAAGAAGGGAGGCTGAGCCTCCCTTTCTGTGCGTTTGAGTCAATAATGACATAGTCTTTACATATCGATATGTAGACTCACATATTTTTGACTTAGTACTCTTCGATTACATCGTAAACATTGCTTGAATCATATAGAAGAATACCACTGCCAGTAGTGCACCAGCAGGCAGTGTCACAATCCATGATGCAACGATGTTACGTACAACGCCTAAGTTCAGTGCTGCAATACCACGAGCAAAGCCCACACCTAAAACCGCACCAACTAGTGTTTGTGTCGTTGAAATTGGCAGACCAGTACCTGAAGCCAGTACAACCGTACACGCTGTTGCAAGCTGAGCAGCAAAGCCACGGCTAGGCGTTAGCTCTGTAATACCAGTACCAACGGTTGCCATTACTTTGTGGCCTAGAGTTGCAAGACCAACAACAATACCGAAACCACCTAGTGGAAGAATCCACCACGCGATAGTGCTCTTGCCCGAGATTTCACCCATGTGCTCAACCGTTGATACAACCGCTGAAAGTGGGCCAATCGCGTTCGCAACGTCATTTGAACCGTGCGCAAATGCCATCGCACAAGCTGTGATAACCATCAGTACGCTGAAGATACCTTCCACGCCAGCAAAGCCGTGGTCGTCTTCGCGGTTTGCAAACTTCTTCTGGATGTATAAGTAGCCGCCGATCATGATTAGACCAGAAACACCTGCAGACCATAACCAAGCTTCAGTATTGCTTAGGTGAAGACCAACGTGTTTCAGACCTTTTTTAATCGTTACAAGCGCAATCACCATTGTTGTGATGAACATGTAAACCGGTACAAAACGTTTAGCGTTGAACAGCGGGTTTTCAGTGTCGAAGATAAGACGCTGAGCACTCACAAATATGACGTAAGCAAAGAAACCTGAAATAACAGGGGTAACAATCCAACTACCAACAATGCCTTGAACACTGTTCCAATCTACTGCTTCAGTACCTACTGAGATACAAGCAAAACCGATGATGGCACCGATAATAGAGTGAGTCGTCGATACTGGCCAACCCATGTAAGATGCAAGTAGTAGCCAAGTACCAGCGGCAAGAAGCGCTGACATCATGCCATACACGAGAACATCAGGTTGGTCTGCAAAAAGCGAAGTTTCAATCACACCTTTACGGATAGTATCGGTTACTTCACCGCCAGCAAGATATGCACCAGCGAATTCAAAGATCATTGCGATAATGATCGCTTGTTTAACGGTTAGAGCTTTAGAGCCTACTGAGGTGCCCATTGCGTTCGCAACGTCATTTGCACCAATACCAATAGCCATCAAGAAACCGAAAGCTGCTGCAACAATAATCAGGACAGTGCCGTAGTTAGCAAGGATATCCATCGTAATACCTAGTTGTTTGATAACAAGCGGAGCAAATTTAGACGCAAAAAACCGCTCAGCGAGAGAAATACTCAACGCATAAGTGGTTTGTTTAAAAAATGCTCTTCGTTATATGGTTAACGTATGTTTTAAGATCGAGATAGCATAACTTCAAGACGAGCGCCTACACGCTGTGCTTGATCTGCAATGCCACCGACCCATTCAAGAATCTTGTATAAGAACATGATATCAACGGGGTTCAGATCTGCTTCAACTGCCATTAATTGTTGGCGAAGCTCAATCTGCATTGCGTCAGTATCATCTTCAATTACATCTAATTGATGAATCATCTCTGCCACTAGAGTTACTTCACGGCCTTTAAAGCCAGTTTCTAAAAGTTCGTCTAGTTCGTTAATCACGTTTTGAGCTTGGTTAGCAGCATCAAGACAACGTTTAACGTATGCAAGGAAGTTTTCTTGTAGAGGTGCTGGAATGACAAGTTGGCGACCGTATACACGGCCTGCAATGTCTTTCGCAAGATTGGCAAGTTTGTCTTGCTGAGTTAATAGCTCCAACATGTCGGTGCGATCAACGGGCATAAACAAACCGCGAGGAAGTTTAAGACGGATTTCGCGCTTGAGTACGTCGGCTTCTTTCTCTAGGTGAGAAATTTGAGCACGAATTTCAGATGCTTTTTCCCAGTCGCCTTTTGAAGAAACTTCAAAAAAGTTCACTAGGTGAGAGCAACATTCATTCACGCACACAACGTGGCGCTGCAAAGGTTTAATTGGGGACTTTGCAAATAACCCCATAATTGTATTTACTGGCATGGTCATCCAACCTAATAAATAATAACCTTGAAAAAACATTCACCGTCATTCACGGCGAAATGTTGAGCGATGGCTACAAAGTCGCGCATGTTAACCCAATCAATCTCGCATTAAAACTGTTTTAGATCATCATTAGCGCGATATTTCTTTCTTGCCCACATTTAAAATTGGCAATATCCTGTTCCTATCTTCCCAGAAAGGCATGGCTATGGAAACCGAGATAGAACTGAAGTTTTTTGTTTCTCCAGACTTTTCAGAGGTTTTGCGTCAAAAAATCTCTGAAACGAAAGTACTTCAGCACAGTTGTCGTGAACTAGGTAACACTTATTTTGATACACCTGATAACTGGCTACGTAAGCACGATATTGGTTTACGAATTCGACGTTTTGATGACGTTTTTGTACAAACGGTAAAGACAGCTGGACGAGTCGTCGCAGGTTTGCACCAACGACCTGAGTATAACGCAGAACACGATAGTAATGATCCTAAGTTATCATTGCACCCGGCAGACATTTGGCCTGCGGGTAAAGATGCCGAGACTCTGCAAAGTGAACTATTCCCTCTATTCTCTACAAACTTTACTCGTGAACAGTGGCTCATCGGTATGCCGGATGGCAGCCAGGTGGAAGTCGCATTCGATCAAGGTTTGGTTATTTCTGGTGATAAGCAAGAGCCAATATGTGAAGTTGAGCTTGAACTTAAATCGGGACAGACCGACGCTCTATTTACATTGTCTCGCCAGTTTGGTGAACAAGGTGGAATGCGTTTAGGTAACTTGAGCAAAGCAGCGAAAGGTTACCGTTTAGCGCAAGGTTACGAAGGCGATGAAGTTAAAGAGCTAGATTTGGTGAATACCGATCATAACGATACCGTTGAATCCTGCTTTATTCAGTCTTTGGAACATGCACTGTCTCATTGGCATTATCATGAACAGATCTACACTGAACGCCAATCCATTGCTGCTCTGCATGAAATCAGCCATTCTATTAGCTTTATTCGTCAAACTTTCACCATTTATGGCGGAATCGTCCCAAGACGTGCAAGTGCTATTTTGCGCCAAGAATTAAAATGGTTAGAGCAAGAGCTAATGTGGCTTAAGACTTACGATTATCTAGACGATTTACTCGAAGATAAAGGTCACGTGCTGCGTAAGTTGGATGCGCGCAAATTCTTAGTCGGGGAGTTGAAACAGCAACAAGAGCAACTTCCTCAACGTGAAGAGCTATTAATGTTACTGAGCTCTTCCCGTTATACCGGTTTACTATTGGATTTAAGCCGTTGGATTTTATCCCGAGGCTGGCAGCCATTTTTGGATGGCAAAGCACGCGAGCAAATGTCACGTGGTATTGAATGGTTTTCAGTGAAGCAGCTCGATCGAACTTGGGCTGAATTGATGGAAGCTTTCCCGCCAGAGCGCATCATGTCTAGCCAAGCGTACATCGATCAGCAGTATCGTCTGATGCGTAACCTATATTCTGGTGTCGGCTTTGCTAGCTTATACGATATTGAAGAGCGTAATAGTTTCCGTTTGCCTTGGGCTGATTTGATTCAAGGGATCGACGATTTGCTGATGTTACGAACGTTAGTGCCTCTAACCAATAAGTTAGAAGGCGAAGAACAAGAGCAGTTAGAACGTTGGTTGGCGCGTCAGGAAGTGTCTATTCTTCACGCGATGGAGCAAACCCGTCAAATCGGGGTAGAAGTTGAGCCATATTGGCAAGGCTAACTTAGCGTTGTATATCTTACGAATAGGGCTCAAGAGAGCCCTATTTTTTTGTCTTAGATTCAAGTCTATCTAATCGTTCAATGATTTCTTGTTGCTGTTCGATTAACTGTTCTAGTAACTTTTCTTTATTCTCAGAGCGTTGATCTTGCAACTTGGAAGGTGAGGTGATGACAGAAGTAATAAGCCCTGAGATCATACCAAAAATGCCCACGCCACAAATGATGACTGCAGACGCAATCAATTTACCAGCCGTTGTGACGGGATAATGATCGCCGTAGCCGACAGTTGATATCGTCACAAAGGCCCACCATAAAGCGTCCTGTCCTGTGGTGATGTTAGCGGTTGGAGCTTTACTCTCAGTTAATAGCACAGACCCCGCTCCGACGGTGAGTAGCAATACCATTAACAAGATAATCGAGGCGAAAGTGGTCTCTTTTTTATTGGTAATCAGCTCTGAAATAATGGTTCGGCTCGAACGGATCACAAGGATGACGCGCAATATGTGAAAAATCCTAGCGTAACGGAGGGGTTCGATTATCGGAATGCTCGCAATGAAATCGATCCAGTGGGTTTTTAAAAAGTGTGAGCGGTTCGAGGATCTGAACAGATCGATAGTGAGCTGAAAAAGAAAAACACTACAGATTATAAAGTCGAGGCCGATAAGAACTTGTCGAGCTTCTTGATCAATTGGCACAAACAACAAGCCAGAGATCACAAATAACGCCAAGAAAGAGAGTATAAGTGACATTAAGCTCATAGGCTTGGTAGTGTCTTTGGTATCATGATTATTCATACGAAGCTCAAAATAAATAGCGAACCCCCGTTGTTACTGAGATTGCAGCTAGTATCTAAAAAATTAATATATAAGACTTAGTGGAGAACTGACAATGACAAAGCTGGCATTTAAGCCGTGGGAAAGGATTATCTCTGATATTCGTCTCGTTCCAAAAATGATCATGTTAATGGTGTTCAGTACCATTTTGATCATCGCTAAGCAATTATGGGACGCCAGTACGTTCCATAGTGCGTTGTTATCGGCGACAAACGATGCCGTTGTCGCACAGCAACATTACGAAGCTTACCTTGTTCAAGTCGCATGGCAAACAGCAATCATGATTGTTGTGTTTGTGGTGCTACTTTTAGCAGCAGCGCGTGTAATGTTGCGTCAAACTCAATACCTAAGTGACTCTATCAAACGCATGGCGAGCAAAGATTTATCTGTTCCAATTGCGATGGATTGTAAAGATGAATACGGTGATGTGGCACGTGAGTTAGAGAAAACTCGTGTACAACTGCATGACGTTATCAACACTCAAGTGTCATCTTCTGAAGAGCTATTCGCACTGACGGAAGTCATGACGATGAGCATGTCAGAAACAAAAGAGTCCGCTCAAGAAGAATTCCAAGAAATTGACCAACTAGCGACGGCAATGAGTGAGATGACTTCTACCGTTCAAACGGTCGCGGATCACGCGCAAAATGCTTCTGCTCTTACAGAGCAAGCGTCTACTCAAGCCGGCACGGGGCAACGCTTTGTACAAGGTACAGTGACCAAGATGAGCGAGCTGTCTACCGACATTTCAGCATCGGCTGCTGCAGTGAACCAAGTGGAAGAGCGAGTGGATTCTATTGGTAGCGTAGTCGGGACTATTCAAGGCATTTCAGAGCAAACGAACTTATTGGCACTGAATGCGGCGATTGAAGCGGCTCGTGCTGGTGAAGCCGGTCGTGGTTTTGCCGTGGTTGCAGATGAAGTCCGTAACTTAGCGCAACGCACTCAACAGGCAACAGTGGAAATCCAGGAGATGATTAGCCATCTACAGAGCAGCGCAAATTCTGCCGTAGAGTTAATGGAAAAAAGTGTTGTTGAAGCTGCCGAAGGCGTGGAGCTGGTGACGAACGCAGGCAGTGAACTGGATGGTATCGTGGACCAAGTAAATCAAATTAACGACATGAATTTCCAAATAGCGACTGCTGCAGGGCAACAAAGCAGCGTGGCTGAAGAAATGAACCAGAACTTAACCAACGTTCGAGAGTTGGTAGAGGCTTCTGTGGTAGTGGTCAGTGAACTGCTTGAAACATCGGAAATGATGCAGAATAACGCGGAAGAACTCGACGGTAAGATCAAATCATTTAAAGTTTAATCGACCGAATCAGATTGAACTAAAAAGTCGACAGAAGTACAGATAGTTAACGCCCACAAATTCCTATTGTGGGCGTTTTTTATTGGGCTAAGTTTGGTATAAATGTAGTTGGTGCTTGGTGCCACGTCGTTCAATACAAGGAAGAATCATGCAATTACCCTCGGAACTCACTTCTTACTCTCAATCTTCACTAGAACATTTGGTTGAACATCAAGGTGAACACCTAGAGCAGTGGCCTACGAATGTTAAGACTGAACTGAGTTACGTACTTGGTTTGAGTAGTTTCGTTGGCGATTGCTTGCAGCGAGACTCGGACTTATGCCGAGAGCTTCCTAGCATGTTGGCAGAGGAAAAACGCTCGGACCAATATCGTCAGCGATTGGCTGAGTTATTGAAACCTTGTACCGATGAAATGAGTGGACAGCGTGTACTGAGGAGATTTCGTAATCGCGAGATGACTTACATTGCTTGGCGAGATTTTACTGCTTCGTGGCCTTTGGAAAGCAGCCTCGAGCATTTGTCGATGTTGGCAGAAGCGATGATCTTTGAGACCTATCAGTGGCAGTATGATATTTGCTGTAAAGAATGGGGGACGCCGTGTAATAGCGAAGGCGTCGCTCAGCCAATGCTGATTATAGGTATGGGTAAATTGGGGGGCGGTGAGCTTAACTTTTCGTCCGATATTGATTTGATTTTTACTTACCCAGAAAACGGGGAAACTCAGGGAGCAAGACGCAGTATTGCCAATGCGCAGTTTTTTACCCGTTTAGGGCAGCGAATTATTAAGGCATTGGATCAACAGACTTTTGATGGCTTTTGTTATCGAGTCGACATGCGATTGAGACCATTTGGTGAAAGTGGCCCACTCGTGATGAGCTACGCGGCTTTAGAAGATTACTATCAGGAACAAGGCCGAGACTGGGAACGCTACGCGATGGTGAAAGCCCGTGTGATGGGCAGCGAAATGTATCCCGAGTACCAAGAATTACGCCAGATGCTGCGCCCGTTTGTGTTTCGTCGTTACATTGATTTCAGTGCCATTCAGTCTTTGCGTCGAATGAAATCAATGATCAGTAGTGAAGTTCGTCGTCGTGGCTTATCAAACAACATCAAATTAGGCCCAGGCGGTATCCGAGAAGTTGAGTTTATCGCACAGGTCTTTCAGCTTATTCGCGGTGGGCGTGAGCCGAGTTTACGAGGTCGCGGACTACTAGAGACGTTAAGCGCAGTGGAAACCCTAAAGCTACTTGAAACAGATGAGGTGGCGAACCTACACAATGCGTATCTGTTCTTACGTCGATTAGAGAACTTATTGCAAGCGATGGCCGACAAGCAGACTCAAACGCTGCCTGATGGCGAACAGGAACAACTTCAGCTTGCTGTCGCTATGGGTTATGGCGATTGGTCGGAAATGATTGATGAAACTCGCCAGCACATGGAAAAAGTACACACCGTGTTTGAAGATTTAATCGGTGTTGATGAAGAAGATGCACAGCCTGTAGCAAATCACTTCTGTGAATTGTGGGATATGGTGCATTCTCCAGATGTACTCCAGCATGTTCTGGAAAATGACATAAAGGCAGAGAACCCAGAGGAAGTGGTGAAAACCATTATCCAGTTCAAAACAGACCTAGCGAAAAAAACCTTGGGACCTCGAGGTCGTGAAGTGTTAAACCGCCTCATGCCAAAAGTTTTTCAGGCGCTTTATACCAATAAAGATTCCAAATTTGGTTTAACGCGCGTATTGCATTTGTTGAACCGAATTGTTACTCGAACCACTTATCTTGAACTGCTAGACGAGCACCCAGCAGCATTAACTCAGCTTGTGCGGTTATGCACCGCTAGCCCGATGATTTCAGAGCAATTGGGTCGATACCCAATCTTATTGGATGAACTGATTGATCCTCAGCAGTTATATAATCCAGTTCCTTTAGAGTCCTATAAAACCGAGCTGCGTGACTATCTTGCCCGAATTCCTGAAGACGATATGGAACAGCAAATGGAAGGGCTAAGACAGTTTAAACAGACTTGTATTCTGAGAATTGCTGCGGCAGATATTGCTGGCGCATTGCCCGTGATGAAAGTCAGCGATCACTTAACCTACTTAGCAGAAGCCATCGTTGAGGCTGGGGTTAACCAAGCTTGGCTACAAGTATCAGAGAAATACGGTGAGCCTACTCATATCAAAGACCGAGAAGGGCGAGGGTTTGCCGTCGTGGGCTACGGTAAAGTGGGTGGTTGGGAACTTGGCTATAATTCCGATCTCGACATCGTATTTATGCACGATTGCCCCGTTCACGTATACACCGATGGCAAAAAAGAAATTGACGGTCGTCAGTTCTATTTACGCTTAGCACAGCGAATCATTCATATTTTCTCAACACGTACTGCTTCCGGCATTCTTTATGAAGTAGATACCCGTTTACGTCCATCTGGTGCGTCGGGGTTATTGGTCAGCCCTATCGATGCGTTTGATGAGTATCAGCACAATGAAGCGTGGACATGGGAACATCAAGCGTTAGTTCGTGCCCGAATGATTTATGGAGATGACGCGCTTGCAAGTGCGTTTAATAAGACTCGTCACGAAGTGCTTTGTCTGAACCGAGAAGAAGCTAAGTTACGCCAGGAAGTTTCTGATATGCGTGTGAAAATGCGTGATCATTTAGGCAGTAAAAAAGCGGGACGCTTTATGCTGAAGCAAGATGCTGGTGGTATTACCGATGTTGAATTCTTAGCACAGTATCTGGTGTTACGTTATAGCCATGAGAAACCAAAGCTTACCCGTTGGTGTGATAATGTGCGTGTGTTCGAATCTATGCTGTCGCAAGGCATTATGGATGAGGAACAAGCCCAAGCTTTGACGCATGCTTACACGACACTTCGGGATGAAATTCATCACCGAAACTTGCTAAATTTAGATGCCGATGTAGCAGATGACAAATTCTTAGCGGAACGCGAACAAGTAAAATCTGCTTGGCAACAATGGATGGAAAAGTAATCTTTTTGTTGGTTAGTTGGCTATTTTATCAACCTTATCTATAGTTTAGCCGCTGTAATCAGTGTGCTAAACTCTATCCAGATTCGATTTTTGGAGATCCATAATGAAACCAATTCTACCTGACTACAGCCAATCAGGCGTTCTTATTGTCGGTGATGTCATGCTAGACCGTTATTGGCACGGTCCAACAGGGCGAATCTCACCTGAAGCGCCAGTGCCAGTGGTAAAAGTAGAAAATAACGAAGAGCGTCCAGGCGGTGCTGCTAACGTAGCTATGAACATCGCTTCTCTAGGAGGGCATGCTCATATCGTCGGTTTAACAGGGATGGATGAACCCGCTAAAGTGTTGACAGAAACCTTGAGTGCTTTGAAAGTGAAGTGCGATTTTGTTGCGCTTCCTGAGTATCCAACGATCACTAAGCTACGTGTAATGAGCCGTGGACAGCAACTGCTTCGTTTGGACTTTGAAGATAAGTTTGAAAATACCGATCCAGAGCAAATTTTATCTCGTATGGAGCAAGCTCTGCCAAATGTAAAATCGGTCATTCTTTCTGATTATGCCAAAGGCGCTCTAGAGCATGTACAAGCTTTTATTCAAAAGGCTCGTGCCGTTAATGTACCTGTCTTTATTGATCCAAAAGGCGCCGATTTTGAACGTTACCGCGGTGCGACACTGCTAACGCCTAATATGGCTGAGTTTGAGCTGGTTGCAGGTAAAGTAAAGTCGGAAGAAGAGCTGATTGAAAAAGGATTGGATCTGATCGAAGAGTTCGATTTTGAAGCTCTGCTTGTGACTCGCAGTGAACATGGTATGACTTTGCTTCGCAGAGGCCAAGAGCCGTTCCACTTACCAACACAAGCCAAAGAAGTGTATGACGTAACGGGCGCAGGCGATACGGTTATTTCTGTACTGGCAGCTTCAGTTGCTGCAGGTAAACCACTTGATGAAGCGTGTGCTCTGGCAAATGCTGCCGCAGGTGTTGTAGTGGGTAAACTTGGAACGTCTACTCTATCGACCATCGAATTGGCTGAAGCTATTCATGGGAGCCAAGATACTGACTACGGCGTAATTTCTGAGAGTGCTTTAGTTGAGGCGGTAAAACGAGCGCGCGAGAAAGGCGAAAAAGTTGTAATGACGAATGGTTGCTTTGATATTCTTCACGCTGGCCATGTGTCTTACATGAATCATGCTGCCGAGTTGGGTGATCGCTTAATCGTGGCAGTGAACACTGATGAATCCGTTAAACGTTTAAAAGGCCCAGGTCGTCCTGTAAATCCTACAGATCGTCGCATGGCTGTATTGGCTGGCCTTGGTGCGGTGGATTGGGTGGTTCCATTTTCTGAAGACACGCCTCAGCGTCTAATCTCTGAAGTTCTGCCTAGCATTCTGGTGAAAGGCGGGGACTACAAGCCTGAAGATATTGCTGGTGGTAAAGAAGTGATTGCCGCTGGTGGTGAAGTTAAAGTGCTTAACTTTGAAGATGGTTGTTCAACGACAGAAATCATCGAAGCAATCAAAGGTGGGAAAGGCTAACTCTTTTTCTCATCCTTTAGATATAAAAATGCCGCTAATCACTAGCGGCATTTTTTTAACTAAATTTTGCGTTGTGAGCGCAATATAATTAGCTAGCGGCTTTAAGGCCTGCGTTAACATCTACAATATCTTGCTCGCTTAAGGTACCAACCGCTTGGCGAAGTTGTAATACGCTTAGAATGTAGTTGTAACGAGCATCAGATAGGTTCTTGTTTGCATCGTATAGACGACGAGTTGAGTCTAGAACGTCAACGATAGTACGTGTACCCACATCAAAACCAGCTTCAGTTGCTTCAAGAGCAGACTTAGCAGACACAACAGATTGCTCATAAGCGCGTAGTGCACCGATTGAAGCGCTGATGTTGTTATTAAAGGCACGCACGTCTTTTACAACGCTACGGTAAGTGGCTTCGAGATCTTCACTCGCTGCGACATAGTTGTATTCAGCTTGTTTAGTCAAGGACGTTGTATTACCACCGGTATATAGAGGTACAACTAAATTTAGGCCAATGTTTAGGTTGTCTTGATCGTAATCGCCAGTACTGTTCGATTGATCTCCGAGTGCGTAACTGCCGTCTAGAGTTAGGCTTGGTAGGTGACCAGAGCTAGCTAGTGAGATGTTGTCTTTTGCGATATCTTGAGAGATTCGAGACGCTAGTAGACTTAAGTTTTTCTCTTGAGCTTGCTCCACCAACGCAGCTGCAGACTCTGAAGATTTGCTTGCAGAGAAACGCGCTGTATCTAAAACACTTAAGTTAGAATGCTCTTGACCAGTAATTTCGCGTAGGCCTTCGTAGTTGTTGGTCAGTGTATTCTCGGCCAAGACTTCGTCAGCTAAAACGCCATCATATTGCGCTTGTGCATCATGGACATCGGTAATCGCAGATAGACCAACTTCAAAACGTTGTTTTGTCTGTTCTAATTGACGAGCGACGGCTGCTTTTTCTGCGCGAACAAATTCTAAGTTATCTTGTGCGCGCAATACTTCGAAATACGCTTGTGCCACACGAAGGATTAAACCTTGTTGCTGAGCTGCATAGGCTGAATCCGCTTGGCGTGCCGTTTTCTCAGCGGTATCTAGCGTAATCCAAGAAGAACGTTGATAAAGCTCTTGACTGAAACTAATACCAGCACCCCAAACATTACTGTCTAGGCTGGAGTTACCAGATGCTGCGTAGTCTCTATCACCACGATTGATATCGTAGTTAGCGGTTAAATTGATTTGCGGTAGTAAAGAACTACGGCTAGAGGTTACTGCTTCAAACGCAGCGTCACGTTGAGCCGCTGAACGTAGAAGTTGTGGATCGTTTTGTTTAGCTTGGTCATAAACTTCAGCTAGCGTGTCAGCAAATGCTGACGAACTCAGGCTACCAATTGCTGCACTGATAAATAGTGGAAGCAGTTTTTTCATTTTCCTATTCCTGCCTTATAAAAGAAGGTTTAACCTCAAGAGTTTAACTCATGTTGATGGTAATTTACTCGAAACTTTGCACTTTTTTACACTTAACTATCCACTTGTGCAATATATTTTTGGCGTAACTTAACTTATTTAATAAGTTTTATATAAAAAGTTGAGCCATATCCTTGGTAGTTAAGTTCCACAATGAGTAAACTATAAGATCACCCAGTGAGGTAACGAATGCAACAGTCTGACAATAGCCGAAGAGATTTTACTCCCGAAGATGTGGAAATTATCTCAAAAAAGACATTATTTAGCGGTTTTTTCAAAATGGTGAAGTACCGCTTCAAACACAGACGTTTTGAAGGCGGCTGGAGTCAGCCTGTCGAAAGGGAAATGTTCGAGCGAGGCCACGCCGCAGCATTGCTCCCTTATGATCCTGTTCGCGATGAAGTCGTGATAATCGAACAGATTCGGGTAGGGGCATTAGAGCATGAACAGCCGTGGCAGCTTGAAATTGTGGCGGGCATTATCGATACCGATGAAACGGCCGAGCAAGTAGTTCGTCGTGAAGCATTAGAAGAAGCTGGGATAGAAGTAGGTAAAGTTGTCCCTATTACTTCTTATTACCCGTCTTCTGGTGGCTGCTCAGAAAAGCTAGATGTATTCGCTGGGTGTGTGGATGCCTCTAAAGCGGGAGGAGTACACGGCCTAGACTATGAAGATGAGGACATTCGAGTTCAGGTCATGACACGAGAGCATGCTTATCAATTAGTAAAGGATGGTAAGTTCGAGAATGGTGCCACAATTATTGCATTGCAGTGGTTGGAGCTTAACTACTTAGATTTACAATCGAATTGGATAGAGTAACGAATATGCCAAATGTAGCCGTCAAAAAACCGTACCACGTAGACTTAGCAGAGTTAATGCGTGTGTATGAGACGAACTATGCAAAATTAAATGCATTGCTACCGGCTGCGCCTAAGGTTGACGATATTCGCTGTTATCAAGCAGTTAATATGATGTATCAATTGAAAGTGAAAGAAGTCACAAAATACACCACTTTAATCGACATATGTCAGAGTGATGAGTTACCAGTATTTCCTTTACCAAAAATGTCTGTCAGGCTGTATCACGATGCTCGAGTTGCAGAAGTGTGCTCCAGTGGGCACATTTCAAGAGTAAAAGCGCGTTACGATTATCCAAACGCAAAATTAATGCAGAAAGATGAGAAGTTCCAACTCAATAAGTTCTTGGGAGAATGGTTAACTTTTTGTTTAAAAAATGGCATCAGCCGAGCGCCAATATCATTTTAGACGACTGGGGCAGTCGAGAAAAAGAACGTATTTAGGTTTGTAATTTTGAAATCATCACACACTTCAAAATCTGAAATTGACAGTATCAAGTTGCTACAAATAACAGATACCCATCTGTTTGCACCTGATAGTGGCAGTTTATTGAGTATCAATACACAAGACAGTTTTCATGCTGTGGTTGATGCGATCCTAGAACAAAACTTTGACTACCAAGCAATCTTAGCAACGGGTGATATTTCTCAAGATCATACTCCTGAATCTTATCAAAAATTTGAATCGGGCATTCAACCTCTAGAAAAGCCATGTTATTGGCTTCCGGGAAACCACGATTACAAGCCAAGTATGAGTAGTGTTCTCCCTTCTACTCAAATTCAATGTGTGGAGCACGTTGTTCTCAGTGAACAGTGGCAACTGATTATGCTGGACTCTCAAGTTGTGGGTGTTCCTCACGGACGTTTGAGTGATCAGCAATTGACTTTATTGGATGATAAGCTCGCTCAGAACCCTGATTTACATACCTTAGTATTGCTTCACCACCACCCTGTACTTGTCGGGAGTGCATGGCTTGATCAGCACACATTAAAAGACTCCGATCAGTTTTGGGATGTGGTGAAACAACATAATAATGTGAAAGGAATACTATGTGGCCATGTTCATCAAGATATGAATCGTGTGCATTTGGGCGCGAGAGTAATGGCGACGCCGTCAACGTGTGTGCAGTTTAAACCAAACTCTGATGACTTCGCTTTAGACACACTTTCTCCTGGTTGGAGAGAATTGGAGTTGAAACCAGATGGCACAATTGAGACGCAAGTTAAGCGATTGAGCTGTGGTGGCTTTTCCCCAGATTTTAATGCTCAAGGTTACTGATTATGCCCATTAAGCCTCCTATGTTGCTTTATGTTCATGGCTTTAATAGCTCATCTGAATCACACAAAGCGAATGTGATGGCTGAATTCTGTCAGGCCCATCGCCCGGATATTAAAGTGGTGAAACCTCAATTGCCGAGTTTTCCTCAGTTGGCGGCTGAACACCTTAAAACCCTCGTTGAACAATACAAAGATGATTACAAAATCGGTTTGGTTGGCAGCTCATTAGGTGGATACCTGTCGACTTGGCTTAATCATCATTATGGTTTTAAAGCGGTGGTTGTTAACCCAGCAGTCAAACCATTTGAATTATTGGTCGATTACTTAGGTGAACAAACCAATCCGTATACGCTCGAAACTTACTGTTTAGAAACTAAACATATTGATGAGTTGAAAGCGTTAGAAGTTGTTAAACTTCGCAACCCTGCAGACTTCTGGTTACTGCAACAAACAGAAGACGAAGTATTAGATTACCGACAAGCCGTGCATAAGTATCAAGGTGGCAAACAAACCATCGAGCAAGGTGGAGATCATAGCTTTGTGGACTTTGAACGTTACCCTCAAGACATTATCTCTTTTTTAGAACTCTGAGTTCAGCCCGTCAAATTTGAATGATAAATCGCCGGTCAGTTGGGGAAATATCATAGTTTGACGCCATACTTTTTGAACGGGCTTGACATAACTAGCTAGCTTCCAGACTATATTCCCCAATACTTTCGCGCGTTCGCGGTGTGGTGACGGTTCACCTGCCAGTTCTTGAGCTTTGCTTTTGAACGTAAGCGAATGGACGCAAATTTTTTGAGTAAACTCCGTATTATGACTGAACAATATAATGCTGGAGCCATTGAAGTTCTTAATGGCTTAGAACCAGTACGTCGCCGACCAGGGATGTATACGGATACAGCGCGACCTAATCACTTAGGCCAAGAAGTTATCGATAACAGTGTCGATGAAGCGCTTGCCGGACATGCCTCAAAAGTACAAGTAATTCTACATGCCGATCAGTCTCTTGAAGTGATTGATGATGGTCGTGGTATGCCTGTCGATATTCACCCTGAAGAAAAAATTTCAGGCGTAGAGCTGATTTTCTGTAAGCTCCATGCTGGTGGTAAGTTCTCGAATAAGAATTACCAGTTCTCAGGTGGTTTGCACGGGGTTGGTATCTCAGTAGTAAACGCACTTTCTAAGCGTGTAGAAGTCACGGTTCGTCGTGATGGGCAAGTTTATGAAATGGCGTTTGAGCACGGTAATAAAGTTGAAGAATTGACCGTGACTGGTACTTGTGGTCGTCGTAATAAAGGCACCAGCGTTCATTTTTGGCCAGATGCTAGCTACTTTGATTCTGGTAATTTCTCTGTTACGCGTTTAGTTAACAATTTACGTGCGAAAGCGGTACTTTGCCCTGGTCTTGAAATTTCGTTTACAGACAAGGTGAACGACAAAGAACATAAATGGTTCTATGAAGATGGTCTAAAAGACTACTTAGCAGAAGGCGTAAAAGGTTTCCCTGTTCTGCCTGAGTCACCATTTACTGGTGAGTTTACCGCAGAAACGGAAGCGGCAACTTGGGCGGTGATTTGGCAGCCGGAAGGCGGCGATATGATCACCGAAAGTTACGTGAACTTAATCCCAACAGCTCAAGGTGGTACGCACGTTAACGGCCTACGTCAGGGTTTATTAGATGCTATGCGTGAGTTCTGTGAATTCCGCAACTTACTGCCTCGTGGCGTTAAACTTACCGGCGATGATATTTTTGACCGTTGTTCGTATGTGTTATCGGTAAAAATGCAGGATCCTCAATTTGCAGGGCAAACCAAAGAGCGTTTGTCTTCGCGTCAAACCGCTGCGTTTGTTTCTGGCGTGGTAAAAGATGCTTTCAGCCTTTGGTTGAATGAAAAGCCGCAGCTTGCGGAGCTTCTAGCAGAAAGCTGTATTGCCAATGCGCACCGTCGTATGCGTGCTAGCAAGAAGGTTGTACGTAAGAAAGTTGCGTCTGGCCCTGCACTTCCAGGTAAATTAACCGACTGCTCCGTTCAAGATTTAAGTCGTACCGAAATCTTCTTCGTGGAAGGGGACTCGGCGGGTGGCTCAGCAAAACAGGCTCGTGACCGAGAATTCCAAGCGGTAATGCCTCTTCGCGGTAAGATTTTGAATACTTGGGAAGTGTCGGCAGACCAAGTTTTAGCGTCTCAAGAAGTGCACGATATTTCCGTAGCACTTGGTATTGACCCTGATAGCGATAACCTAGATAGCTTACGTTACGGTAAAATTTGTATTCTTGCCGATGCGGACTCGGATGGCCTTCACATTGCTACACTGTTGTGTGCGTTGTTTACCCGCCATTTCCGCGCGTTGGTACAAGCAGGTCATATCTATGTGGCGATGCCACCTCTCTATCGTATCGACTGTGGTAAAGAAGTTTTCTATGCCCTTGATGACGATGAAAAAGAAGGGGTGTTAGAGCGCCTATCTAAGAAGAAAGCCAAAATCAATGTTCAACGATTCAAAGGTCTGGGTGAGATGAACCCACTTCAGCTACGCGAAACGACCATGGATCCAAACACTCGCCGTCTAGTTCAGTTAACGATTGATGATACTGAAGCGACTAACGAGATGATGGACATGCTGTTAGGTAAGAAGCGAGCTGATGATCGCCGTTCTTGGTTACAAAATAACGGTGATATGGCCGAGGTATAATTGATGTCTAACGAAATTACATTTGATGGCGTTGAACAATTGCCAATGCGCAAGTTCACCGAAGATGCCTACTTAAATTACTCAATGTACGTAATCATGGATCGTGCATTGCCTTATATTGGTGACGGTCTTAAACCGGTACAACGTCGCATTATTTATGCGATGTCTGAACTGGGTTTATCCGCGGCGTCTAAATATAAGAAATCTGCGCGTACCGTTGGTGATGTACTAGGTAAGTACCACCCGCACGGTGATTCAGCGTGTTATGAAGCTATGGTATTGATGGCTCAACCGTTTTCTTACCGCTACCCGTTAGTCGATGGTCAAGGTAACTGGGGTGCTCCGGATGACCCGAAATCATTTGCAGCGATGCGTTATACCGAAGCTAAGCTTTCTAAATTCGCGGAAGTGCTACTTGGTGAATTAGGTCAAGGCACCGTTGAATGGCAGCCTAACTTTGATGGCACGATGAAAGAGCCTCAAATGTTGCCAGCTCGTCTGCCTCACATCCTGCTGAATGGTATCACTGGTATTGCGGTTGGTATGGCGACAGACATCCCACCACACAACGTACGTGAAGTCGCAAACGCGGCTATCCACTTGATTGATAATCCTAAGTCTGAATTACCAGATGTGATGGAACATGTGCAAGGTCCTGATTACCCGACTGAAGCAGAGATTATTTCTCCTAAATCGGACATAGAGAAAATCTACCGAACGGGTAAAGGTAGCATCAAGATGCGTGCGGTATGGCACAAAGAAAGCAGCGATATTGTTATTACCGCTTTGCCACATCAAGTGTCAGGCGCAAAACTTCTAGAGCAAATTGCTAACCAAATGCGCGCGAAGAAGCTGCCAATGGTTGATGATTTACGTGATGAATCGGATCATGAAAACCCGACTCGAATCGTCATTGTGCCTCGCTCAAATCGTATCGATTGTGATCAATTGATGAACCATCTGTTTGCATCGACGGACTTGGAAAAGAACTTCCGCGTTAACTTGAACATGATTGGTTTAGATAACCGCCCTCAAGTGAAAGGCTTAGTCCAAATTCTTGCTGAGTGGATTGAATTCCGACGCACGACCGTTCGCCGCCGTTTGCAGCACCGCTTAGACAAAGTTCTGGCTCGCTTACATATCTTGGAAGGTTTGCTTATTGCGTACCTAAACCTAGATGAAGTGATTGAGATTATTCGAACCGAAGACGATCCAAAAGCAGTATTGATGGAGCGTTTCGGTATTACAGAAATTCAGGCCGATGCGATTCTCGATACCAAACTTCGTCACTTAGCGAAATTGGAAGAAATGAAGATTCGCGGTGAGCAGGATGAACTAGAAAAAGAACGTGAGAAGCTAGAGAAGCTGCTTGGTTCTGAGCGTCGCTTAAACACGCTAATCAAGAAAGAAATCCAAGCGGATGCGGATAAGTACGGTGATGGTCGTCGTTCGCCGATAGTGGTTCGTTCGGAAGCAAAAGCACTGACTGAACGTGATTTAGTACCAAGTGAACCAATCACAGTCGTATTGTCTGAAAAAGGTTGGATTCGTCATGCGAAAGGGCATGAAGTCGATGCTGAAGGCTTGAACTACAAATCTGGCGATAAATACTTAGCCAGCGCTCGCGGTAAGAGTAACCAACAAGCAGTATTCCTTGGCAGTGATGGGCGAAGTTACTCACTTGAGTCTCACTCTTTGCCATCCGCTCGTAGCCAAGGAGAGCCGATTACAGGTCGCTTGAATATCAGCGTTGGTAGTTCGATTCGCCAAGTGATCATGGGTGACGATGAACAGCTTTGGTTGGTTGGCTCTGATGCGGGGTATGGCTTTGTGTGTAAAGGCAGTGATTTACTGTCTAAAAACAAGAGCGGTAAAGCGCTAGTTAACTTGCCTCAAGCGTCTGAAATTCTGTTGCCTAGCACGATTGGTAATTTGGATAGCGATGAGATCCTGGCGATCACTAATCAAGGTCGCATGTTGTTGTTCCCTATTAAAGACCTGCCGCAATTGAGCAAAGGTAAGGGTAACAAGATCATTAATATTCCAGCAGCAAAAGCGAAAGAGCGCGAAGAGTTCGTGTCTCATTTGATGGCGCTGCCTGAGAACGCCTCGTTAACGGTTTATGCTGGTAAGCGCAAGCTTGGCTTGAAGCCTGCAGATTTAGATAACTTTAGAGGTGAACGCGGTCGTCGTGGTGGCTTGTTGCCAAGAGGTTTACAGCGTGTCACAAGAATAGATGTTGACGCGCCGACTGACGAAACTTCTGAATAAAGTGTCACCTGATAATAAAAAAACCAGCTAACGCTGGTTTTTTTATACATTAAAGAATGGCCTAGCGAATATCTTCAGTGATGGTGACTTGAAGCGTTTTGTTTTTACCGTCCCTTAAAACACCGACGTCTACTGTTGTGCCAGGGCGAAGATCAGTGACGATGTCCATCACACTTTGACGACCATTAATGGTTTGGTTGTCGATACTCAAAATGATGTCTTGTACCTCAAAGCCAGCGTCCGCAGCTGGCCCATTCGGGTCGATTCCCAATACGACAATCCCGCCAATGTTTTGTTTGCCTAACAGACGAGAAGTAACAGAGTTGATGTCTTGTCCATCGATGCCGATATAGCCTCTAATGACTCGGCCGTCAGCAATAATTTTTTGCATTATCTTATTCGCCAGTGGGTAAGGAATAGCGAAAGAAATGCCGTAGGTTTCTAAATCTGTTGCTTGTTGAAAGGAGGCGGTATTGATCCCTACAAGTTCCCCCTGCGTATTCACTAAGGCGCCACCAGAGTTACCTTCATTAATCGCAGCATCTGTCTGTATAAAGGCTTGATGACCATCGGCACTGATCGATGAACGGCCTGTTGCCGAAACAATACCAAATGTTGTGGTTTGCCCTAAGTTATAAGGATTGCCAATAGCGAGGACGACATCCCCAACATTCGCGGAGTAATCAGGGTTCAATGGAATAACCGGCAAGCTATCCCCTTCTACGCGTAAAATCGCGATATCGGTTCTTCTGTCGGTGCCAACTAATTGGGCAGCCGCGATTCTTCCATCTTGCAACGCGACAACAATTTGATCGGCTTGAGCCACTACATGGTAGTTGGTAATGATATAGCCTTTTTCACTGACGATGACACCAGAGCCTAGCCCTTGAGTGGATAACTTAGTTCGGTCACTCTCGACGTATTTACGGCTATAAATATTTACGACGGCTGGTGCAGCTTTGCGAACAGCTTGATTAAAAGAAATTTGCAGTGAACCAATGTTATTGACTTGGCTTTCGATCACTTGTGGCACGATTGCTGGTCTGAGATTAGGAAAGGCTATGAGGATGATTGCAGCAGAAGCTACCCCAAGAGCGATGGAACGGAATAAGAAACCCAGCATTATTTTCCTCTTCAGCAAGTTTGGCGAGTCTACAGTAAAGTTTGTGAGTGAGAAGTAGAAAGCCTTGTGAAGAATAGCACTTTGATTGGATTAAATAAAAGGGCGAGAAATAAGCAAATAGAGCAATGTCGTCTATTTGTTCTCTCGCCCTTAGTGTTATCGTGTTTGTACTTAACGAACGACTAGGTAAATAGTACGGTCACCTCGTTGAACATTCAGTGCTAAAACGTCTGGTTTTTGTTCCAATATATCCCTGAACTGGGCTAGGTTTTTCACCCGTTGACGGTTCACGCCAATGATGATGTCATCTTTCATTAACTGATACGCTTCTGCAGGTGAGCCCTGGGCGACACTGGTTACTTTAACCCCTTTAACTTTGGCGTTATCGGTCGTGTTAGTTAACTCAGCTCCGGCTAACCCTTCATGTAGTTTTTCTGCCTGAGTTTTTTTGTTGGTTGATTCTCCGAGAGTGACATCAAATGATTTACTTTTACCATCACGAACAATCCCAAGTTCTATCTCTTTCCCGGCACCAAGGGTGGCAACTTTGGCGCGCAGTTCACTGAACGTATCAATCCGCTTACCGTTAAGAGAGGTGATGATATCGCCAGCTTCAATGCCTGCTTTGTCAGCAGCACTATCAGGTAATACTTGGCTCACGAATGCACCTTTACTGGATTCGTAACCCAGAGCTTCAGCAAGCTCAGAGGTAATTTCACCGCCTTGAACACCAAGCATGCCACGTTTTACTTCTCCGAAGTCTAAAATCTGCTCGGTTAGGTTTTTCATCATGTTAGATGGGATCGCGAAACCAATGCCGACATTACCGCCGTTAGGGCCTAAAATTGCCGTGTTTATGCCAATCAATTCCCCGTTGAGGTTGACCAGTGCTCCCCCGGAGTTACCGCTATTAATGGCAGCGTCGGTTTGAATGAAGTTTTCGAAGTTTTCTAAGTTTAGTCCGCTTCGTCCTAGTGCCGATACAATGCCTGACGTGACGGTTTGTCCTAGGCCGAATGGGTTGCCAATGGCAACAGAGAAGTCGCCGACTCTAAGTTTGTCAGAATCCGCGAGTTTGATTTGGGTAAGGTTCTTCGCTTTTTCTAGTTTAAGTAAAGCAATGTCAGACATTTCGTCGCCACCGATAAGTTCGGCATCGTACTCTCGGCCATCGTGAAGTTTGACCTTGATTTCGTCTGCTCCGTTGATAACGTGATAATTGGTCACTATGTGCCCTTTATCTGCATCAATAATGACACCGGAACCTAAACCTCGAAAAGGGCGTTCACGGGTTTGTTCTGGGCCGAAGAAAAACTGGAATTGTTCAGGGATGCGTTGGCGCTGAACCTGTTTGCCTTCTACTGCAATGCTTACAACAGCAGGGGTAACTTGTTCAAGCATTGGAGCTAAGCTTGGCAGCTGCTCACCATTGACACTTAGGGGAAGTGCCGCGGTCGCTTGTATTGGTGTGATGAGTGAACTTAAGCTTAAAGTCAGTACCGATAAAGCAAGCAAAGGTTTTTTCATCATAAACTCCTCTCTGATTTAAGGTCTTCTTTCCAACATATATAAGTGCGATATGTGAGAGTTCAATAGACCTGAGTGAAAGTTATGACTCAAAAACCTTTTCAAAGTTCAGCAAAAAATTGTTAAGACGCTTTTGCTGTTACCGCTTCAGGTGCTTCAATGATTTCTTTTTCTTGTTCATTAAAAAGCCCAGTTGCACCTTTTGCATAGTCTTTTGGCGGGTGATTGATTGGTGCTACCGTATCATCGACTTTAGGCTCGGCATGAAGGGCCGCCGTTTTTACAAATGGATTATCCTGCTCAGGAAGATTCGGTAATAGCTCTGCTGAGGTTTTTTCCATGTGTTGGTAAAGCTTGGTGTAATCTTTTCCTAACGTATCTAACATTTCCGCTGTTTGCGCGAAATGGTCAGCCAACTCCTGTCTTTGTTGCTCAAGCGCAAACTTTGCAGAGTCTAGCTCTTTTTGTACTGATTTCTGATTCTTATATTCAGGCTTTGTCAGACGGGCGATAACCACTCCCAGAATAGCGCCGACAAGTAAACCTATGATCGCATACATCCAAGGCATAACAGCTCCTTATAGTTGTTTTTTAACATGTTTGTTACTGCTTAGTTACACGTATTTCGACTCCATGGTACTATGAGTAACCTAACGTATAAAGAAAAATGCGTGTGCGCTGCTTAGCAGTTTAGTATTGCCTCCTTCGTGGATTTGTCGTTATGAACCCTATAAAAAAATACGAACTCGATATAAAAACTCATGGATTTCAGAGAGATCCTGCTCAAGAGCAAGCGGTAAAAAGCCTAGACGAACTTTTTTACCAATTTCAGAGCTATTTAGATGCTCCGGTTCCTAAACTTAGTCGCCTTCAAAAATTAATGGGTAAAAAGCCTGATTTACCTCACCCTCCAAAAGGTCTCTATTTTTGGGGCGGAGTAGGGCGGGGTAAAACCTATTTGATGGATACTTTTTTTGAAGCATTGCCAACCGATAAAAAGATGCGGGTTCACTTCCATCGCTTTATGTACAGGGTACATGATGAATTGAAAGCATTAGGGAATGTCAGTGACCCACTCCCTTTGGTTGCAGACAAACTAAAGCAAGAAACCAATATTATCTGTTTTGATGAGTTCTTTGTTTCCGACATTACTGATGCAATGATCTTAGGTACGTTATTTGAAGAGCTTTTTGCAAGGCATGTTGTGTTGGTTGCGACATCCAATATTCCTCCGGCTGATTTGTATCGTAATGGCTTACAGCGCGCACGTTTTTTACCTGCTATTAAGCTCATTCAAGACAACTGCCATATTCTGAATGTCGATAGTGGTGTGGATTACCGCCTTAGAACGCTTGAACAAGCTGAAATTTATCATTTTCCGTTGGATGTTCAGGCCAATATAAACTTGGAAACTTATTACCGGCAGTTAGTTGGGGAAGATAAGGTAATACAGAAGCAAGTTGAGATTAATCATCGTCAGATTGATGTTGTAGAAGCAAGTGAAGGCGTTCTCCATGCAACGTTTGAGCAGCTTTGTCAGTCCGCGCGTAGCCAAAATGATTACATTGAGCTCTCTAAAATCTACCACACGGTTTTATTAGCGGATGTCATGCAAATGAGCGCAACTCTCGATGATGCAGCGAGGCGTTTTATCGCGTTAGTCGATGAATTCTATGAAAGAAACGTGAAACTCATTATTTCCGCTGAAGTTGCACTTGAATCCCTTTATACACAAGGGCAGCTAGAGTTTGAATTTAAGCGCTGTCAGTCTCGATTAATCGAAATGCAAAGCCATGATTATTTGGCGAAAGAACACCTTGGATAAGAATTTGTTGGCAAGCTGAGAAAAGAGAATAAAAAAATCGTGATTTTGTTCAAAAAGAGGTGATTTTTTCTTCGCTCTTCTCTATAATCCTGCGACCTACCGTTACTGCGGGCCTCTAACGATGAGTTAAATCACGTTATGCCAAGAGTTGTCCAACACTCGAAGGGGTGATGAATGGGGCTCTTAGACAGTGGGAATACTTGATATTCCTTAAGTGTAAATTTTTTTAATAGGTAATTATTAGCATGAAAACTTTCGTTGCTAAACCAGAAACTGTAAAACGCGACTGGTACGTTGTAGACGCTGAAGGTAAAACTCTTGGTCGTCTAGCAAGTGAAATCGCTTCTCGCCTACGCGGTAAGCACAAAGCAGAATACACTCCACACGTAGACACTGGTGATTACATCATCGTTGTTAACGCTGAGAAAGTAACTGTTACTGGTAACAAAGCTAAGGGTAAGGTTTACTACCGTCACTCTGAGTTCCCAGGTGGTCTTAAGTCTATCACTTTTGAAAAGCTGATCGACAAGAAGCCAGAGATGGCTCTTGAACTAGCTGTTAAAGGTATGTTACCACGTGGTCCTCTAGGCCGTGCTATGTACCGTAAGCTAAAAGTTTACGCTGGTGCTGAGCACAACCATGTTGCTCAACAACCAACAGTACTAGACATCTAATCGGGGATTATGAAAATGGCAGAGAATCAATACTACGGCACTGGTCGTCGCAAAAGCTCAGCAGCTCGTGTTTTCATCAAACCAGGCTCTGGTGAGATCGTAATCAACAAGCGTAGCCTTGATGTTTACTTCGGTCGTCCAACTTCTCGCATGGTTGTTAAGCAACCTCTTGAGCTAGTTGAACTAACTGAGAAACTTGACCTTTACATCACTGTTTCTGGTGGTGGTATTTCTGGTCAAGCTGGCGCAATCCGCCACGGTATCACTCGCGCTCTTATGGAGTACGATGAAACTCTACGTCCTGCTCTACGTGCAGCTGGCTACGTTACTCGTGACGCTCGTTGCGTTGAACGTAAGAAAGTTGGTCTACGTAAAGCACGTCGTAAACCTCAATTCTCTAAGCGTTAATTTTCCTTTACGGAAAATACACGCTCCCAGTTTTATTACTGGAATTGTGGTTCAAAGCTCGGCTATATGCCGGGCTTTTTGTTTTTTTACTCCCCAGACAATCCCCTAAATTCCTTACATTTACTTTCTCTTTCTTATTATTTGACTTCTTTTGTGACCCCGCGTGCGATTTACCTCATGATTGTTACAAAAAGGTAGCTTTATCTTGTCAAAAAGTAGGGTTTTATTTATCATTTCTCGTCAATAAATAGAACTAAATTCGTATTTTGTTAGCCATGCTCTATAAGCGGAATAATAACAATCCAAAAGGAGCAAATGGGAGAATGTTTGGATGAGCAACGCGCCTTTAAATAACGGTCGCAGGCGTTTCTTAACCGCAACAACAGCTGTTGTTGGTGGTTTGGGAGCAGCCGCTGTCGCCGTGCCTTTTATTAAATCATGGAATCCGAGTGCCAAAGCGAAAGCTGCAGGTGCGCCGGTTGAAGTGGAAGTCAGTAAACTGGAAGCCGGTCAAATGGTTCGTGTCGAGTGGCAAGGTAAACCTGTATGGGTTGTACGCCGTGCTGAGTCGGTACTTGAAAACCTAAAATCAATTGGCGGTCAATTACGTGATCCACAATCAGAAGCAGAGCAACAACCTGAGTACGCTCAAAATGAATTCCGCTCAATCAAGCCAGAATTCTTTGTTGCTGTTGGTTTCTGTACTCACCTAGGTTGTTCTCCAACTTACCTACCTGATTCTTTTGCAGAACAAGTTCAAGGTGTTAAATCTGGCTTCTTCTGTCCGTGTCATGGCTCTAAGTTTGATATGGCTGGCCGAGTGTTCCAGGGCGTTCCCGCTCCTCTGAACCTAGTTGTGCCTAAGCATATGTATTTGAGTGACACTAAGATCCTTATCGGTATTGACGAGGGAGATGCATAATGCAAGGACTACTTGATTGGGTAGAAAAACGTATACCTGCGATGAATGCTTACAAAAAGCACTTATCCGAATACCCGATGCCTAAGAACTTTAACTTTTGGTACCTTTTTGGTTCTTTAGCAATGCTTGTTTTGGTTAACCAAATCCTAACGGGTATCTGGTTAACAATGAACTACGTACCGTCTGGCGAAGGTGCGTTTGCTTCTGTTGAATACATCATGCGTGATGTGGAATACGGTTGGTTATTACGTTACATGCACTCGACTGGCGCATCAGCGTTCTTCGTGGTTGTGTATCTGCACATGTTCCGTGGTTTAATTTATGGTTCTTACCAGAAGCCTCGTGAATTACTGTGGATCTTCGGTATGCTTATCTTCCTTGTGTTGATGGCTGAAGCGTTCATGGGTTACCTACTTCCATGGGGACAAATGTCTTACTGGGGTGCTCAGGTAATCATTTCACTGTTTGGTGCGATTCCTGTTATCGGTGATGATCTAACGCTTTGGATCCGTGGTGACTACATCATCTCTGGTGCAACGCTAAACCGTTTCTTCGCACTGCACGTTATCGCGCTACCAATCGTACTTCTTCTGCTTATCGTACTTCACGTACTAGCACTGCATGAAGTGGGCTCGAACAACCCAGACGGTATCGAGACTAAGCTTCCTAAAGGCACAATGGGCGACGATTACAAAACTCAGTTCCCATTCCATAAAGATTACACCAAGAAGTACGACATCATCGACTCAATTCCTTTCCACCCTTACGGTACGGTGAAAGATATGGTTGGTGTGGCAGGTTTCTTATTCTTCTTCTGTTACGTGTTGTTCTTTAACCCTGAAATGGGTGGATACTTCCTTGAGCCGCCTAACTTTGAAGCTGCAAACCCGCTGAAGACTCCTGAGCATATTGCTCCTGTATGGTACTTCACACCGTTCTACGCGATCCTTCGTGCAGTTCCGGACAAGCTTCTAGGTGTCGTAGCAATGGGCGCTTCTATCGTAGTGCTATTCTTACTGCCATGGTTCGACCGTTGTAAAGTACGCTCTTACCGTTACCGTAGTAAGCTTCACCTGATTAACATCATCCAATTCACAATAAGCTTTATTGCGCTTGGTATTCTTGGTGCGCTTCCAGCAACACCAACTTATACGCTTCTAGCTCAAATCTTTAGCTTAGGTTACTTCATGTTCTTTGTACTACTGTGGTTCTACAGTAAGAATGAAGCAACGAAACCATTACCAGAAAGGGTGACGTTCAAATGAAAAAGTGGATTGTAATTTTATTTGCTATGTTGCCATCTCTAGCAATGGCAGCGGGTGCAAACGTACCGTTGGATAAAGCGAACAATGACTTGTCTGACAAGGCTTCATTGCAAAATGGTGCTAAGTTATTCATGAACTACTGTTTTGCGTGTCACTCAACGCAATATCAGCGTTATGAGCGAGTAGCAACGGACTTAGAGATCCCAGTGGATCTAATGAAGGAAAACCTGATTTTTGATCCAGAAGCAAAAATCGGTAACCTGATGGTTAACGCTATGCCTGCGAAGCAAGCGGCTAACTGGTTTGGTGCTCCACCACCTGATCTAACATTGGTTGCTCGTGTTCGCGGTGCAGATTGGCTGTACACTTACCTTCGTTCTTTCTACGAAGACCCATCTCGTCCATTTGGCGTGAACAATATTGTCTTCCCAAGCGTTGGTATGCCTCATGTTCTTGAAGAACTTCAAGGTATCCCGACACCAATCTACGACACACACGTGGTAGACGGTGAAGAAGTAACAGTAGTTGTTGGTACTGAAACAGATGGTTCTGGTGAGCTAAGTTCAAGTGAATACGATGACTCGGTTCGTGACCTAGTAAACTTCCTTGTTTATTCAGGTGACCCAGTACAACTCGAGCGTCATGCTCTAGGTTGGTGGGTAATGGGCTTCCTAGTTATCTTCACCATCATCGTAGTTCTGCTGAAGAAAGAGTATTGGCGTGATGTGCATTAATTGTGCTACCATACTGTGCTAATTACTAAATTTTGTTGAATGTACAATGGAGGCTTAGCCTCCATTGTTTTTTATTTTAAGTGTACTGGAGGGCTCCATGGCTGTAGCTGCCAATAAACGTTCTGTGATGACTCTTTTCTCAAGTGCTTCTGATATGTATAGCCATCAGGTTCGTATTGTACTAGCTGAGAAAGGCGTAAGTGTAGAAGTTGAATTAGTCGACGAAGCAAACTTGCCGGCAGAACTTGTAGAACTGAACCCTTACAAGTCAGTACCAACTCTAGTTGATCGTGAGTTAGCGTTATACGACTCAAAGATCATCATGGAGTATTTAGATGAGCGTTTTCCTCATCCACCTTTGATGCCTGTCTACCCTGTAGCTCGTGGTAACAGCCGTCTAATGATGTATCGTATTGAGCGTAACTGGTATTCAGTTGCTGAGAAAATCGTAAAAGGTAATGCTGAAGAGTCAGAGGCTGCGCGTATTAAGCTACGTAATGACCTTCTAACTCTTGCTCCTATCTTTGCTGAATACGAATACTTCATGAGCGAAGAATTTAGCCTGATCGATTGTTACTTAGCTCCGTTACTATGGCGTTTGCCAGAGCTTGGTATCGAATTGATTGGCCCAGGTTCAAAAGAACTGAAAATCTACATGAACCGCGTATTTGAACGTGATTCGTTCTTAGCTTCATTAACTGAAGCTGAACGTGAGATGCGTTTAACTCGCTAAGCTTATGGATATCGAAAATATGACACCACGCCGACCATATATGCTACGAGCATTTTATGATTGGCTGGTCGACAATGAGTTAACTCCGCACTTAGTGGTTGAAGCGACTTTACCTGGAGTTCGAGTTCCGGAAGAGTTCATTCAAGATGGTCAGATTATCTTGAATGTCGCGCCTAGAGCGGTTGGTCAGCTTGAGTTAGGCAACGAAGCGATTACATTCAGTGCTCGTTTTGGTGGTCGACCTCACTCAGTCATTGTTCCACTTTATGCCGTTCAAGCGATTTATGCGCGTGAAAATGGCGCTGGAACCATGTTTGAGCCAGAAGATGCTTACATGACTGCGTTGGAAGAGGGCATTGAAGAAGTGCCACTTGAAACTCAGCAGCCTGTATCCTCTTTGAGTGTGGCATCTACGTCTGAAATTGAATCATCAGATAAGGTCGAAACTAATTCAGAACCTGAGCCGAAAAGACCGAAAGGTAAGCCGAGCCTCAGAGTGATTAAATAAAAAAAGCAGCGTATTAACGCTGCTTTTTTGTATCTATAGCTTTTCGTTGCCTAAAGTTAATAGCTTATGCTTCAGGTAAGCCATATTGGAACGCCCTAATTACCTGCTTCACGCCAGAAATATTCCGTGCGACGTCAGTTGCGATTTCAGCTTGCTCTTGGGTGACTAAACCTAATAAGAAGACTTCGCTGTTCTCCGTGATGACCTTTACTTTGATTCCGTTTAGTTCTGATTTCGCCAGTAGCGCTGACTTTACCTTGGTAGTAATCCAACTATCTTTACTGATTTCACTAACGGAAAGCGGAGGTTGAACTCGTATTTGGTTATGGATTTCGGTAACACCAGCAACCTCACGAGCCTTACTTTCGAATGAGCGTCTTTCTTGAACTGTGGTTGCTTGCCCCATCAAGACTACGGTTCCTTTGTAGGAACTAGCGGTAATTCGTACGTTCCCTCGGTAAGGAGCTTTGTTACCTAAAGCGGCTACTTCAAATTCAATATTATTGTCGTTCCAAATTTCTTGTGTACTACGAGTATCTGTGACTAGGTTTGCTGTCGTGGCTGCGCCTGCAATGAATAAACCAGCACAGCCAGACAAGCTTGCAGTGAGTAACGCGATGCTGAATAGTTTGACTAGTTTCATTGAAATACCTTTATTCTTCGTGAGCAGGGAAGAGCACTTGATCAATTAAGTCACATAGGCAATGTAGCGTGACCATATGAACTTCATGTATGCGTGCAGTGCGGTGTGATGGAATGCGAATTTCGACATCGTGCTCTCCAAGGAGCCCCGCCATTTCACCACCATCTTTGCCTGTAAAAGCGATAATGGTCATATCTCGAGTTACGGCTGCTTCCATGGCTTTAATGATATTTTTACTGTTACCGCTGGTCGAGATAGCCAGTAAAATATCGCCGGTTTGACCAAATGCGCGAACCTGTTTCGAAAAAATCTCTTCGTAATGGTAGTCATTAGCAACAGCTGTGAGGGTGGTGTTGTCTGCAGTAAGCGCCATCGCTGGTAAGCTCGGACGTTCAGTTTCGAAGCGATTTAGTAAGCACGAGACAAATTGTTGGGCATTGGAGGCTGAACCACCGTTACCACAGCAGAGAATTTTATTGCCATTAAGTAAAGTCGCTACCATCGCTTGCGCTGCATGAGTGATCGCGTCCGGCAGTGCTTCTGCTGCGGCTATTTGAATTTGGATACTTTCTGTAAAACTTTCTTTAATGCTATCTAGCATCGCTTATCCTTGAGTTATCGCATTTTTTATCCATTCGATGTTATCGCCATTTTGTTCAATCGCGATAACATCGAATCGAAAATCTGTTGAATGGGCTGATAGCCCTTGTTTAAGTAACCAAACATTTGCAGTTTTAATAAGCTTAAGTATTTTGCTTGAGGTTACCATTTCGGCTGCATGACCGTAGCTTGTGTGTTTACGGTATTTTACTTCGATAAACACAATCGTGTTTTGGTCACGCATTATAAGATCAATCTCGCCACATTTGGCTGAGAAATTTTGTTCTATCAGGGAGAAACCTTGGCGAACAAGGTATTTGTTCGCCAGTTCTTCGTAGTGGTTACCAATTTTACGACGGCTAAATAGCGCCATGCTCAGACCAACTAATTTGGCGCTGCACTACACAGTTATCGTCAATGGTGAGTATGCCGGTTTTTCCATGAATACTATGACCATCGACGGCTTTCATTTGTGGAAGCGCCTCCATTAAGTAATACGCATCCATACCAAGTGCTTGAAGGCGTTTTTCTGTATTGGAGTTATTTGGCCAAAGTGATTGTAACTGTTCTTTTAGGCTGGTGTTCTCTTCAATCAATAGTGGAATATCGCTGTAGATAACACCGGTTAGATCTTCATATTGTTTATCACCACTGTGACTACGCGAGTTTGAGAATAGCTCTGGTTGTTTGGCGTCAGGGTTTACAGCAACCTCAATAAACGGCTTGATCAGCGTTAGCTCTGAATTCTTAGCAACGATGTAAACTGAATCAATATCTCGACGGCTACGAGGCTCAGTCTCAATATCAAGTTTCAGTAATGCATCCATTTGAGCGATGCGCTGCTGGCTTTCTTGTAAACCAAAGACTTGATTGACATTACGCTGCAGTTGACGCTTATCAGTAAAGAAGCTCGTCGCGACTTTATTACTACTGTATTTCTGCCATTCAGCTTCAAATGCGTCCTGCACTCTAATACCTAAGCGACCTTTTGGCGCAATGATCAATGGGTACTTGTAACCTTTGCTGAATAAGTGTTTTGCGGCTTGTGCGACTTCTTGCTCTGGAGATAGTGTGAGGTAACACATGCTGGAGTCAGGGTTAACTGAGCTTGGAATGTTTAATGCCAATGCTGGGATCGGATTCTCGCTGAGCGCTTGAGCTTGTTGAAGCTTTTCTATGTTGCTTTTAACCAGAGGGCCAACAATAAAATCCACCTTGTCGGAAATAATGCGAGCTTTGATCTCTTCAGCACTTTGAGTATTCGTGTCTAAAACAGTGAGAGTCGCATCTTGTTCACGCTCGTCATCGTTCATCATGGCAAAAATAAAACCGTCACGAACTAATTGAGCTTGTTTAGCAAATTTTCCTGTTAACGGTAGTAGTAATGCTGTGCTTGTAGGCTTGCTGATATCTAGGTTTAAAATATCCGTTATCGCCAGCGGTGTGTACGTTGCTGCAGGGTGAGTAGGGTTCTCTGCAAACCAATGCTCTAACGTGTTTTTGAGTTGCGGTAAGTTACTATCAAGCGCTTTCATGTAAATCGCTAATTGCAACCAGCCGTCGAGGGTTTCTTCGTTCTTCGTCGTGACTAGAGAAGTGATTTCATACTGAGAATAAGTATATAGATTTTGCCAGATTCGTTCCGCAATACGTTCTTGAACGTCACTTTGAGCGTAGTCGCTCAATAAAACTAGTTCACGGCTCGCAGCAAAGTAATCGCTAAGCACCTCAAGAATATCAGAGCGCAGGCTGTGGTAATCTTTCCATTGCTCTTGCGGCAGTTGCCACCATGCTTGGAAATTCAGCTGTTTATACGCTTCTTTAGCTTGATTGTTGTTGAACAACAGCTGTGCACGGGATAGCTGCCATTCTGCTTGCTGAACTTCAGACAATGATTGTTTAGCAAGACGCTTTATTAATAAAGAGGCTTGGTCGGTATTACCAGATTGCACAGAAGCTTTAAGTGCCATGATCAGCCAATCATTTTGAAGGCTGCCTTCCGAGCTGTCGGCACGCATCATGTAGCTTTGCGTAGTTTGTGTTGGATCGAGTGTGATATCGACGCTTACAGGTGTTTCAGGCTTAGAAGAACAAGCCGCCAATGTAATTGCTAATGCAATTGGAGTTAATAAGCGTGGTACACTGAGTCTCTTATGGTTCATCATTGCCATGAGTTCTTTATTATTCCGTATAAATTTGTATCTATATTAATCGTTGAAGTGATGGTAAACAAATGACAGACAACAAAACCTTGCTCACAGAGAGCCCAACTCTCTACATTGTGCCAACCCCAATCGGAAATTTGGGAGATATCACTCAAAGAGCCATCGAGGTGTTATCAAATGTTGATGTTATTGCTGCCGAGGATACTCGTCACACGGGCAAACTGCTTGCTCACTTCAATATTTCAACCAGAACGTTTGCTCTACATGATCACAACGAGCAAACCAAAGCGCAAGTATTAGTCGAAAGATTATTAGAAGGCCAGTCTATCGCATTAGTTTCAGATGCGGGAACCCCTTTAATTAGTGACCCAGGGTACCACTTAGTTTCTCAATGTCGTCAAGCTGGCGTTAGAGTTGTGCCATTACCTGGTGCGTGTGCTGTGATCACCGCACTGAGTGCCTCTGGCCTTCCGTCGGATCGTTTCAGCTTTGAGGGTTTTTTACCGCCAAAGAGTAAAGGTCGTAAAGATAAATTCCTAGAAATTGCAAAAGCTGAGCGCACCTGTATTTTCTATGAATCTCCCCACCGCATTTCAGACTCTCTTCAAGATATGCTAGAGATCTTAGGCCCAGACCGAGAAGTGGTATTGGCGAGAGAGTTAACCAAGACTTTCGAAACCATTCAAGGGTTACCGTTAGGTGAGTTGATCGAGTGGATTGAAGAAGATACTAACCGCAAGCGCGGGGAGATGGTGTTGTTGATTCATGGCCACCGTGAAGAAGCGTCATCGGATTTACCTGATGAAGCTACTCGAACGTTAAGTATTTTGACGAAAGAGCTGCCGTTGAAGAAAGCCGCAGCTATGGCTGCTGAGATATACAACCTTAAGAAAAATGCTCTGTATAAATGGGGCTTGGAACACTTAGAGTAAAGCTAACATTGCTTAAGAGTTTTTCTTTGGTTGCTAAGTGAGCATATAGTGTGACTTGACTAGACACTTCTTGGCTTTATCTATACAATCCGCCCTCGGAGTTGAACGGGTAATCGCTGCTTCATTGATGTCCTTAGGGAGACTGATGGAGGGGAGGAACGTCCGGGCTCCATAGAGCAGGGTGCCAGATAACGTCTGGGGGGCGCGAGCCCACGACAAGTGCAGCAGAGAGAAAACCGCCGATGGCTTCATTTCTTCGGAAGAAGCACAGGTAAGGGTGAAAGGGTGCGGTAAGAGCGCACCGTGCGGCTGGCAACAGTCCGTAGCAAGGTAAACTCCACCCGGAGCAAGATCAAATAGGCCCTCACATAGCATTGCTCGTGTTTGGGGGCGGGTAGATTGCTTGAGCCTGTGAGCGATTGCAGGCCTAGACGAATGGTTACCGCCGCGCAAGCGGAACAGAACCCGGCGTATGTGTCAACTCCACCCATTTAAAGAACCCATCATTACTAATAAGTAGTGATGGGTTTTTTGCTTTATATTGACGTTAACAATTTTATATCCATTAAACTGGCGCAAAATCACTAGAAGTTGTACGCAAAGAGTGGAGATAAAGTTCGAAATCAGTACACTAAAACGTTATCGAAATAAAACCATTGCCGTTTAACGGCTTAATTCACTCACCGAGAAGACTATGACAGAAGCATTCAAACATATTTCAGTGTTGCTTAACGAATCCATTGATGGACTCGCGATCAAACCTGATGGCACCTACATTGATGGCACTTTTGGCCGAGGTGGGCATAGTCGTACAATTTTATCTAAGTTGGGTGAAAATGGTCGTCTTTTCAGTATTGACCGTGATCCGCAAGCCATTGCTGAAGCTCAAAAGATTGATGACCCACGTTTTACTATTATCCACGGCCCATTTTCTGGCATGGCGGAATACGCTGAGCGTTATGACTTGGTTGGTCAAGTTGATGGCGTATTGCTTGATCTTGGTGTGTCTTCCCCACAGTTGGATGATGCTGAACGTGGTTTCAGCTTCATGAAAGATGGTCCGTTAGACATGCGTATGGATCCAACATCTGGCATGCCGGTTTCGCAGTGGTTAGCTGAAGCTGATTTGGATGATATTACTTGGGTGATTCGAGAGTTTGGTGAAGACAAACATGCTCGACGTATTGCCAAAGGCATCGTTGCTTACCGTGAAAACGAAGAAAATGAGCCACTCACTCGAACTGGTCAACTTGCTAAGCTCATCTCTGATGTCGCACCGAAAAGCTTCAAAGAGAAAAAGCACCCGGCGACTCGTGCGTTCCAAGCATTTCGTATTTACATCAATAGTGAGTTAGAAGAAATTGATACCGCGTTAAAAGGTGCTGCGAGCATTTTAGCTCCTGAGGGGCGCTTATCTGTGATCAGCTTCCACTCGTTAGAAGATCGCATGGTGAAGCGATTTATTCGTAAAGAAAGCCAAGGCCCTCAAGTCCCTCACGGTATCCCTTTAACTGAAGAACAAATTAAAGCGTTAGGCAGCGCCGATCTTAAACCTGTTGGTAAAGCGATTAAGCCGTCTAAGAATGAAGTAGACGACAACACTCGCTCTCGTAGTTCGGTACTGCGTATCGCTGAGAAACTCTAAAGCGCTTTATGAGCCGAAAGCCTAACCTCGCCAAGATCATTATTGTGGATCTGTTTTCAGTGGGCAAAGTTCCACTGATGCTGCTTATTTGCATTTTTGCAAGTGCGATGGGAGTCGTGCTGACCACTCATATGTCTCGCCAAGCGATCACTCAAAAAGATTCTGCGTTAGTAGAGCGTGAGCAGCTTGATAACGAGTGGCGAAATTTAATGTTGGAAGAAACGGCACTTTCGGAGCACAGTCGAGTTCAATTTATGGCTAAAAAAGAGCTTGAAATGAAGCGGCCTGATTCCGATAAAGAAGTAGTGATCTCATTGAAATGATAGGCAAAAAGGATAAGGTTCGAGCGAAGTCTCGCTCCAGTGAAGATAAGGATACTGGGCCAATTCTGATTCGTTGGCGCTTTCACGTTATTCTGCTTTTTGTTTTTCTCGCCTTTGCCACCTTGGTTGGCCGTGTTGCTTATATTCAAGTCATCGAACCTGATAATTTGATTCGTCAGGGTGACCTACGCTCTGTCCGGGTGAAAGCTCTTCCATCGGCTCGTGGCATCATTTCCGATCGAAATGGTGAGCCTTTAGCGGTGAGTGTTCCCGTTGAAGCTGTTTGGGCAGATCCAAAAACAATCTTCGATAATGAAGGTTTAAGTGACAAAGATCGTTGGTATGCCCTTGCTGACGTCCTAGGGCTTGATCGCCAAAACTTGATTAAGAAGATCTCTGCGAATAAATCTCGTCGTTTCATTTACCTACAACGTCAAGTTAGCCCTGCTATGGCTAAATACATTCGTGAGCTTAAGCTTGCGGGAGTGGGGTTGAAAGCTGAATCTCGCCGTTATTACCCTGCGGGTGAAGTTAGTGCCCACTTAATTGGTGTGACAGGAATTGATGGGCATGGCCTTGAAGGTGTTGAGCGTAGCTATGATAAATGGCTGACTGGCGAGGCGGGGAAACGTACCATTCGAAAAGATCGCTATGGGCGCGTTGTTGAAAACATTTCTCTTGAAGAGCGTGAACAAGGCAAGCCACTCGAGCTAACCATTGATCAGCGTTTACAAGCGATCGCTTACCGAGCAATCAAACAAGCAGTGGCTGATCATCGTGCCACTTCAGGATCCGCAATTCTACTGGATGTGAGAACCGGTGCTGTTCTTGCGATGGTGAATGCCCCTTCTTACAACCCGAATAACCGCTCAGACCTGCAAAGCTTTAAAATGCGTAACCGTGTGATCACCGATGCTTTTGAGCCGGGCTCTACAGTTAAGCCTTTCGTCGTGCTTGCTGCGCTGGAAAACGGGACTGCGACGAAAGATACCGTGATTGATACAGGCAATGGCATTATGCGTATTGGCGGAAGTCGAGTACGTGATACCTCTAAAGTCGGCAAAGCAGACCTTGCCACCATCTTGAAGAAATCAAGTAATATTGGTGTGACCAAACTTGCGTTAGATATGCCCCTTGAAGCGTTATTAGGTATGTATAGCTCAGTGGGCTTAGGGCAAGAATCTGGCTTGAATTTGGTGGGTGAGACTTCCGGTATTTTCCCAAGTCGACGTCGTTGGTCGAAATTTGAAATTGCCACGTTAGCTTTTGGTTACGGTCTATCTATAACACCGATTCAACTGGCGCACGCCTATGCCACCTTAGGTAACTTAGGTGAGTATCAACCTATCCATATTATTGATAGCAACCAACAAGAGCTATCAAGACAAGTTGTAGACAGAGAACACGCTAAACAAGTACTCGAAATGCTTGAAGGTGTAACCCAACCTGGAGGTACCGCAACCAAGGCGGCAGTCCCAGGTTATCGCGTCGCGGCTAAAACGGGTACATCACGAAAAGCGATTTCAGGTGGCTATGGAGACGAGTACTTTGCCTATACTGCAGGAATCGCCCCTGTGAGTGACCCTCGTGTTTCTTTGGTTGTGATGATTAATGAACCGCAGGGCGATCAATATTACGGTGGTTCTGTCGCCGCGCCTGTTTTCTCGGAAATTATGAAAGGCGCGCTTCAGATCATGAATGTTGCGCCTGATGAAAACCAATTTCAGAATTAATGCTTATTAGGAACGTATATGAGCAATAGGATTTCTCTATCAACTCTGCTTTTACCTTGGGGAAGCTTTCAACAGCCGACCTTTGAGAGTATTCAAGTAACTCACTTAGAGCTTGATAGCAGAAAGGTGAATCGAGGTGATGTCTTTGTAGCTGTCATTGGGCATGCCATTGATGGCCGACAGTTCATTTCAAAAGCTATTGAACAGGGCGCTAGTGCGGTTATCGCTCAGTCTTGTGAAGATAAAACGCATGGTTTTGTCGAGTTTAAAGGTGAAGTACCAGTCGTATATATTCGACAGCTCAATACCGAACTTTCCCTATTAGCCAGTCAGCTTTATACGTTTCAAGATATGAAGCTAATAGGTGTTACGGGAACTAATGGCAAAACAACGATTACTCAGCTTATTGTCCAGTGGTTAGATTTAGTTAAGGCTCGCTCTGCCGTGATGGGCACGACTGGCAATGGCTTTTTAGACGAGCTAAAACCCGCAGCTAACACCACAGGAAGTGCGATTGAAATTCAAAGAACATTAAGTGAATTGTCAGCTCAGAAAGCTCACTACACAGCAATGGAAATTTCATCCCATGGTTTGGTTCAAGGCCGAGTCAAAAGCTTAGATTTTGAAGTCGGCGTATTTACTAATTTGAGCCGAGATCACTTGGACTATCACGGTACGATGGAAGAATACGCTCAGGCTAAGTTGACCTTGTTTACTGAGCACCGCTGTAAAGCTTCCGTGATCAATATTGATGATAGTGTCGGGTTAAGCTGGATGCCTAAGATTTCTAATGCAGTTGCGGTTTCCTTAAAAGGTCAACCCAACTTCGACACTTCCCTGTGGGCATCGAATGTTCGCTATGCTGAAACGGGCATTACCATTGATTTCGATGGCTCTTGGGGAGAAGGAGTATTGCATGCGCCACTAATTGGTGAGTTTAATGCGTCTAACGTCATGCTGGCTTTTGCTACGCTCCTGACTCAAGGGATAGACAAAAAGCTATTAATTGAAACGGCATCTTCGTTACAACCTGTTATCGGGCGCATGGAGCTTTTTCAGCAGCCAACTAAAGCGAAAATCGTGGTGGATTATGCACATACGCCAGACGCGTTAGAGAAAGCGTTGTCAGCGCTTCGTGTCCATTGCTCTGGGAAGTTATGGGCGATCTTTGGATGTGGTGGTGACCGAGATAAAGGCAAGCGCCCAATGATGGCCTCGATTGCGGAAAAGTTTGCGGACCGCATTATTTTGTCTGATGACAATCCAAGAAGTGAAGATGCACAATTGATTGTTCAAGATATGTTGGCTGGCCTCAAATTGCCTCAAAAAGCAGAGGTCGAACACGATCGTTTCTTAGCCACAAAATTCGCTTTAGAGAACGCCTCAGCTAACGACATCATTCTGCTAGCCGGGAAAGGGCATGAAGACTATCAAGTGTTGAAAGACGGGGTAGTGCACTATTCTGACCGCGAATCGGCATGCGAATTATTGGGTATTAAATAATGATAGATTTTACACTTGAGCAAGTTTCAAAAATACTCAATGCCCGTTTAGTGGGAAGCGACGTCACGGTTCAATCTGTTTCTACCGATACTCGAACTGTTGAAGCCGGTGCGTTGTTTATTGCACTTGTCGGTGAGCGCTTTGATGCTCATGATTTTTGCGAACAAGCCGTAGAATCGGGTGCAAGCGCGCTACTTGTTGAGCGAGAGCTGGATTTAAGTATTGCACAATTGGTTGTTGAAGACACAAAAGCTGCACTGGGCCTGCTAGGTTCGTGGGTGCACCAACAGTGCCAGATCCCAACGATGGCAATTACAGGCAGCTGTGGCAAAACCACGGTTAAAGAGATGGTGGCAAGCATTTTGATGAGAAAAGGTGAAGTTTTGTTCACCGCAGGTAACTTTAATAATGATATTGGTGCCCCTCTCACTTTGCTACGAAGTATGCCTGAGCATAACTACGCGGTGATTGAACTCGGTGCTAACCATGTGGGGGAAATTGCCTATACCACAGAGTTGGTTCAGCCCCAGGTTGCTTTAGTGAATAATGTAGCAGCGGCTCATCTAGAAGGCTTTGGCTCGATGGATGGCGTAAAGCAGGCTAAAGGCGAGATTTTTCAAGGCTTAAAAGCCGGTGACGTCGCAATCATTAATCTAGACAGCAATGGTGGTGATTTTTGGGATTCTGTATTAAGTGATAAGCGAGTGCTTTCATTTTCCGTGACTGACAGCTCTGCCGATTTCTACGCGAATAACGTGTCAGTGAACACTGCTGGAGAGGCGAGCTTTGAGTTGGTAAGCCCAATGGGTTCTCAAGCCATCCAACTCGGTATTATTGGTAAACACAATGTGGCGAATGCGTTAGCTGCGACCGCTCTTGCCACTCAATTTGGCGCTTCACTAGAAGAGGTGAGGGTTGGTTTATCAAATTTGATGAAAGTAAAAGGCCGAGTTGAAGCATTACAACTTACAGAAACCGTAAAACTGATCGATGACAGCTATAACGCGAGTGTTCCTGCGATGAAAGCTGCGGCAGACTTGCTTTCTGAGTTCGTTGGTCAGCGCTGGTTAATTCTCGGTAACATGGCGGAATTGGGCGATGAAAGTCTTGCACTTCACCGCCAAGTCGGTGAACATGCTGCCCCATTTAAATTTGAACACGTTCTTACCTATGGTGAGGACTGCAAGGTGATCAGCGAAGTGTGCAATGGTATTCACTTCTCTTCTCATCAAGCGATGATTGAACATATAGAGCAGAATTTATCTCTGCATAAGAACGCTACCCATACCTTATTGGTTAAAGGGGCAAATAGTGCAGGCATGAGTAAAATTGCGGCTGCTTTAAAGGAGAACCTTTCATGATTATTTGGCTTGCTGAATTACTACAGCCATATTTTTCTTTCTTTCGTCTTTTCGAATACCTATCGTTTCGAGCGATCTTAAGCATCATCACAGCACTTGGCCTTTCTTTATGGATGGGGCCTAAACTGATTGCACGCTTACAAATGCTGCAAATTGGTCAAGTCGTTCGTAACGACGGTCCAGAATCTCACTTCAGTAAACGTGGCACGCCGACAATGGGCGGTGTAATGATCTTGGCATCAATCGTGATAACTGTTTTGCTATGGGCTGACCTCTCAAACCCTTATGTATGGGCCGTCCTGACGGTCCTTCTGGGTTACGGCGCCGTTGGTTTTGTCGACGACTACCGCAAAGTCGTTCGTAAAAATACAGATGGTTTGATCGCACGTTGGAAGTACTTTTGGCAGTCGACGATCGCTTTTGTTGTTGCATTCGCACTATATGCGCACGGCAAAGATACCGCCGCTACTCAGTTAGTCGTGCCATTTTTCAAAGACATCATGCCGCAGCTTGGCTTGCTTTATATTTTACTGACGTATTTTGTGATCGTAGGTACGAGTAATGCCGTTAACCTAACAGATGGGTTAGATGGACTCGCGATCATGCCAACGGTACTTGTGGCTGCTGGTTTTGCTGTGATCGCTTGGGCAACGGGCAACGTGAATTTTGCCGCCTACCTTCATATTCCATATATCCCGTATACATCAGAATTAGTTGTCGTGTGTACCGCGATGGTTGGAGCAGGGTTAGGTTTCCTATGGTTTAACACATACCCAGCTCAAGTGTTCATGGGTGATGTGGGTTCTCTGGCGTTAGGCGGTGCACTTGGTACTATCGCAGTACTAGTACGACAAGAGTTGGTATTAGTGATTATGGGCGGCGTATTCGTAATGGAAACGTTGTCGGTAATTCTGCAGGTAGGGTCGTATAAATTGAGAGGTCAGCGGATTTTCCGTATGGCTCCAATTCATCACCATTACGAACTAAAAGGCTGGCCTGAGCCACGTGTTATCGTTCGTTTCTGGATTATTTCTATTGTATTGGTACTGGTTGGTTTAGCGACTCTAAAAGTACGCTAATCTCAAATTGTTAAGAGCATTGAGCATCAATGAAACGTTGGCAAAATATTGAAAATGTAGTGGTTGTAGGGCTCGGTATTACCGGGCTCTCAGTCGTTAAACATGTTACCAAAAACCAGCCTCAGTGCGGTGTGAAAGTCATTGATACTCGTGCTGCGCCACCGGGAAAGGAAGCGTTGCCTCCATCTGTGGCGCTACACAGCGGTAGTTGGAACCTTGAATGGCTATTAGCGGCTGATCTGATTGTTGCAAACCCTGGTATTGCGTTAGCGACGCCTGAACTTCAACAAGCGATGGAGCAAGGTATTCCTGTTGTTGGAGATATCGAGCTGTTTGCATGGGCTGTTAATAAGCCTGTCGTAGCGATAACCGGATCCAATGGTAAAAGTACGGTAACGGATCTGACTGGGGTAATGGCTAAAGCCGCTGGTTTGAAGGTTGGGGTAGGAGGCAATATTGGGGTGCCTGCACTTGATTTGCTCGATGCCAATACTGAGCTTTACGTGTTGGAGCTATCAAGTTTTCAGTTGGAAACGACAAATAGTTTAAAACTGGCAGCTGCGGCATTTTTGAATCTGTCTGAAGATCATATGGACCGCTATCAGGGAATGGACGACTATCGTGCTGCAAAGCTGCGTATTTTTGATAATGCGCAAGTGGCGATCGTTAACCGCGCTGATACTGCGAGCTACCCTGAGTGTGATATGACCACGCAAACCTTCGGCCTAGATGCACCTGAATTTGGTGTTGTATGGCATGAAGAGAAAGAGTGGCTAGCGGATCACGGGTGTCCTGTGCTACCAGTAAGTGAGCTCTCATTAGTAGGGAAGCATAATGTCGCTAATGCCTTGGTTGCGATAGCGCTTCTTAAGCAAGCTAATATTGATTACTCGTTAAGTTTGGATGCATTGAAATCTTACAATGGTCTGACGCATCGATGCCAAGTTGTAGCCGATAATCAAGGCGTTAAATGGGTCAATGACTCCAAAGCCACTAATGTTGCCAGTACGCTTGCTGCATTATCCGGTTTGGAATGTGCTGGCACATTGTATTTACTGGTTGGTGGTGATGGCAAAGGGGCTGACTTCAGCGATTTAGCGCCAGCTTTGGCTAAGTTACCTGTCAATCTATGTTGTTTTGGTGCTGATAGTGGCAAATTCATGTCATTACACCAGTCGGCAAAACAATACCAAACCATGACTGATGTGATTCAGGAGATCAATCCACGATTAAAATCAGGAGATATGGTGATGCTGTCTCCTGCTTGTGCTAGCTTTGATCAATTCCCTAATTTTATGGCGAGAGGTGATGCATTCACCGAGCTTGCACAGAAATACGCATAGCGTTGAAAGGCTAACAATTTGCAGCGTGTCCGACAGATAAATCAGAACATTCTTGGGTGGTTAAATAGACCTACGCCTGATGCGTTGTTTGATCGTCAGCTCGTATGGATTGCATTAGGTTTGATGCTGACCGGGTTGGTGATGGTGACTTCGGCGTCATTTCCAATCAGTTCTCGTTTAACTGATCAGCCATTCCACTTCATGTTTAGACACGCCATGTTCTTGGTTTTAGCCATTGGTGTATCGGGAGCTATCCTCCAAATCCCACTTAAGCGTTGGCTACAATACAGCTCCTATTTACTGGCAATCTCGTTTTTCTTGTTAATTGTGGTACTGGCTGTTGGTAAGTCGGTCAATGGTGCTTCTCGATGGATTCCGCTTGGGTTGTTTAACTTACAACCGGCTGAGGTTGCGAAGTTATCGTTGTTTATTTTCATGTCAGGTTACCTGGTTAGAAAACAAAAGGAAGTCCGAGCAACATTTTTCGGTGGCTTCATGAAGCCGATAATGGTGTTTAGTGCGTTAGCCGTGTTACTGCTTGGTCAACCTGATTTAGGGACAGTGGTTGTGATGTTGGTGACATTGTTTGGAATGCTATTTATAGCAGGTGCCAAGCTGTCGCAATTTATAGCGCTGATGGTCGCTGGCATAGCAGCGGTTGTCGGTCTGATTGCCATTGAGCCCTACCGCGTTCGACGTGTGACATCATTTTGGGAACCTTGGAATGACCCGTTTGGTAGTGGATACCAACTTACTCAATCTTTGATGGCCTTTGGACGAGGGGATTGGTTTGGTCAAGGTTTGGGTAACTCTATTCAAAAGCTTGAGTACTTGCCGGAAGCGCATACCGACTTTGTATTTGCTGTACTCGCGGAAGAGTTAGGGTTTATCGGGGTCACATTGGTCTTGATATTGATCTTTAGCCTTGTACTTAAAGCTGTGTTTATTGGTAAGCGTGCGTTTGACCAAGACCAGCAATTTGGCGGTTATTTAGCGTTTGGTATTGGTATTTGGTTCGCATTCCAAACCTTAGTGAACGTCGGGGCTGCTGCGGGTATTGTGCCAACTAAAGGATTAACTCTACCACTTATCAGTTATGGTGGCTCTAGCTTGATTGTCATGGCGACTGCAGTTTCCATATTATTGCGAATTGATCATGAATGTCGGCTTGTTGATTCGACCAGTGAGGAAGAATTAGATTCGATAAATGAACGAGAAACGAATGACAAAAAGTAAAAAATTACTCGTAATGGCTGGTGGTACTGGCGGTCATGTATTTCCAGGCCTTGCCGTTGCGAAAAAACTTCAACAAGAAGGCTGGGAAATTCGCTGGTTAGGAACAGCCGATCGGATGGAAGCAGAGCTAGTTCCAAAGCACGGCATTGAGATCGATTTTATTAAAGTTAAAGGTTTGCGTGGGCAAGGGCTTGCGAAATTAGTGAAAGCACCTTTTCAAATAATTAACGCCATCCTGCAAGCTCGTCGACACCTGAAATCCTGGAAGCCTGATGTTGTGCTAGGGATGGGGGGATATGTAAGCGGCCCTGGCGGCATTGCGGCTTGGATGTCTGGGATTCCTGTTGTTTTACACGAACAAAATGCCGTAGCGGGTTTAACTAACCAGTGGTTATCTAAGATCGCCACCAAAGTGTTTCAGGCTTTCCCTGGCGCTTTTCCTAGCGCGAAAGTAGTTGGAAACCCGGTACGCGAAGATGTTGTGTCGTTACCTGAGCCTATGTCTAGAATGCAAAATCGCAGTGACGATATACGTATTCTAGTGATGGGAGGAAGCCAAGGAGCAAAAATTCTTAATGATACAATGCCGCAAGTATTAGCTAACTTGAGCTCTGGGTTCACAGTGAAGCATCAGGCTGGTAAGAATAACGCAGGTTCTGTTGAACAAGCTTACCGTGAGTCAGGTGTGAACAATGTAGAAGTCAGCGAATTTATTGATGATGTTGCGCAAGCTTATGGATGGGCAGATTTGTTAGTATGTCGTTCTGGCGCACTTACGGTATCTGAAGTGTCTGCTGCAGGAGTGGGGTCGATCTTCATCCCATTCATGCATAAAGACCGTCAACAAGCTTTAAACGCTGACCATTTGGTTGAGTGTGGTGCGGCTCTAATGATTGAACAGCCTGATTTAACTGTAGAAAAATTAACTGCAGCAATATCAGAGTTAAACAGAAAAGAATTACTATTGATGGCTACTAAGGCGCGTCAGGCTGCTAAGCTTGATGCTGATGTAACCGTCGCTAAAGCAATTTCTGCTTTAGTAGAATAACGAGAAAGAACTGATGACGATTGAACACACTCAAAATCTCGCTCAAATTCGAGCAATGGTTCCAGAAATGCGCCGCGTAAAATCTATCCACTTTATTGGTATAGGCGGCGCTGGAATGAGTGGCATTGCCGAAGTGCTGTTAAATGAAGGCTACCAAATTACGGGCTCAGACATTGCTGAAAATCCTGTGACAGCCAGATTGACTGATAAAGGTGCAACGGTATTTATTGGTCATCAAGAAAGTAATGTTGCGAATGCGAGTGTGGTAGTGGTTTCTACTGCGATTAATGAAGAAAACCCAGAAATCGTAGCGGCTCGTCAGCTTCGTATTCCGATCGTTCGTCGTGCTGAAATGCTCGCGGAGTTGATGAGATTCAGGCATGGTATTGCTGTAGCTGGTACTCATGGTAAAACGACGACGACAGCGCTTGTGACACAAATCTATTCAGAGGCTGGGCTTGATCCAACCTTTGTAAATGGTGGACTAGTTAAAAGTGTTGGAACAAATGCGCGTTTGGGTTCTAGTCGTATCTTGATCGCTGAAGCGGATGAAAGTGATGCTTCGTTCCTGCACCTTCAGCCTATGGTCAGTATCGTAACGAATATTGAAGCTGATCATATGGACACGTATGGCGGAGATTTCGAGACGCTAAAACAAACGTTTATCGACTTTCTGCACAATTTACCGTTTTATGGTCAGGCGATCATGTGCGTGGATGATCCTGTTGTACGAGAATTGATCCCGCAGGTGAGTCGTCAGGTAATTACTTATGGCTTCTCCGAAGATGCTGATGTACGTATTGAGAATTATCGTCAGGAAGGTCAACAAGGCAAATTTACAGTCGTCAGAGAAGGTAAAGCGAACCTTGATATCACCCTGAATATTCCTGGTCGTCATAATGCACTTAACGCCTCTGCTGCGATAGCTGTAGCGACAGAAGATGATGTCAGCGATGAAGCTATTTTAAAAGCGATGGCAGGAACGCAAGGTACTGGTCGACGATTTGACCACTTAGGTGAGTTTGAAACGGGCAATGGCGTTGCGATGTTAGTGGATGATTACGGTCACCATCCTACGGAAGTTGATGTAACTATTCAGGCTGCAAGAAGTGGATGGGAAGATAAACGTTTAGTTATGATCTTCCAGCCTCACCGTTACAGCCGAACTCGTGATCTCTATGATGATTTTGCTAACGTTCTTGAGCAAGTTGATGTTCTGATTCTTTTAGATGTCTATTCGGCGGGTGAACAACCTATTGCAGGCGCAGATGGCCGCTCTCTATGCAGAACGATCCGAAGCCGTGGGCGTATTGACCCAATTTTTGTACCTGAAATTGACTCATTACCATCCGTTCTTGCGAATGTGATTCAAGGTGGTGACTTAGTATTAACTCAAGGCGCCGGTGATGTGGGTAAGGTTGCGAAAAGGCTTGAGACTCTTGAGTTAAATATTAATAGAATGCAAAACGTATAAATGAAGCCAGCACAGACTGTGGTTAACTGCGCAGTTCTAGTAATTGACCTAAAATTGTCTGAAAATCACCGTATCAGTGTTTGATAGTTTGTGCTAGCTCAGTATAATCCCAAGGTTAAAGTAAGTGCTTTTACCTCTATTAATTGTGAATAGGGAATAGAATTGCAAACCAACGACAGGGATAGCGGACTTTGGTAGAGAATACTGTCAACGATTACCGTCAATTATCCAGTTACCCATTAATGAAAAGGCACGCAGTAGGCGGAACTTTTTTCTTAGTGGTTTTACTCTTCATTGGGTTTCTTTTCTATAACACTCTGAGTTGGATGTGGGATGACCAAAGGTTACCGCTTTCAAAAATTGTCCTTCAAGGCGAACTGACGTATGTCGGTGCTGAAGATGTGCAGAGAGCTTTTGGTCAACTTGAGCATATCGGCACATTTATGTCTCAAGACATCAATTTATTACAACACAGCTTAGAAGTGTTGCCATGGGTTTCTCAAGTTTCTATTCGAAAACAATGGCCTGATACGGTAAAAGTATTTCTGACAGAACATCAAGTTGCTGCGATTTGGAATGGCAACATGCTTCTAAATGATCAGGGTGAAGTGTTCAATGGGGATATCGGGATTCTCAAAGGGGATAGGGTCAAGCTTTATGGTCCAGAAGGAACCAGCCAAAGCGTAATAGAGCAATGGCGTAAAGTGAGTCCTATGTTTCAGCCTTTAGGCTTAACGGTAACCTCTCTAGTATTAAACGAACGCCGTGCTTGGCAAATGATCTTGGATAATGGCATTCGTTTGGAACTGGGAAAAGAATCTTTAGATGAGCGTGTTGAGCGCTTTATTTCGCTTTATACCGACTTAGGTGACAAAGCGAATCAAGTTAGCTACATCGACCTTCGGTATGATACGGGAGCCGCCGTTGGTTGGTTTCCAGAACAAGAGTTAGAAGAGAATACAGATGACTAAGACCGCAGATGACAACATTATTGTTGGTCTTGATATAGGCACTGCAACCATATCAGCTCTAGTCGGAGAAGTACTGCCAGATGGTCAAATCAATATTATTGGTTCAGGCAGTAGCCCGTCCCGAGGTATGGATAAAGGCGGTGTTAACGATTTAGAATCAGTAGTGAAGTCCGTTCAACGAGCTATTGATCAAGCTGAGTTAATGGCAGAGTGCCAAATCAGCCGCGTATTTATTTCATTGTCCGGTAAGCACATAGCGAGCCGAATAGAAAAAGGCATGGGGACAATCTCAGATGAAGAGGTGTCTCCAGAAGATATGGAGCGTGCAATCCATACTGCTAAGTCGATTAAAATCGGTGAAGAGCAGAAAATTTTGCATGTGATACCACAAGAATTCACCATTGATTATCAAGAAGGGATCAAGAACCCACTTGGTTTATCTGGGGTAAGAATGGAAGTGAGTGTCCATCTGATTTCTTGCCACAATGATATGGCTAAGAACATAATTAAAGCAGTTGAGCGATGTGGATTAACCGTCGATCATCTCGTTTTTTCAGGTCTTGCTTCTAGTAATGCTGTCATTACAGAAGATGAAAGAGAGCTTGGAGTATGTGTTGTTGATATTGGTGCCGGTACAATGGATATATCCATTTGGACTGGTGGAGCCTTACGACACACTGAAGTATTTTCCTATGCAGGAAATGCAGTAACCAGTGATATAGCCTTCGCTTTCGGTACACCAGTGAGTGATGCTGAAGAGATTAAAGTTAAATATGGTTGCGCTCTGAGTGAATTAGTTAGCAAGGACGATACGGTTAATGTCCCAAGTGTCGGTGGGCGTCCATCACGCAGTTTACAAAGACAAACTTTGTCAGAAGTGATCGAACCACGTTACACTGAACTTATGGGGCTCGTTAACCAAACTATCGATACTGTTCAAGTTAAGCTTCGCGAAGACGGCATTAAGCACCATTTAGCTGCTGGTGTGGTCTTGACTGGCGGTGCGGCACAAATTGACGGATTGGTAGAATGCGCGGAACGCGTTTTCCGCAATCAAGTTAGAGTCGGTAAGCCACTAGAAGTTAGTGGTTTAACTGAATACGTAAAAGAGCCGTATCATTCTACGGCAGTTGGATTACTTCATTATGCAAGAGATAGCCAAATGAGTGATGAAGGTGAGTATAGCGAACCAAAGCGCAGCTCATCTATGTCGGGATTGTTTGGTAAGTTGCGTAATTGGATACAAAAAGAGTTTTAACCTGAGTTGCAGGAAAAAACGGAGATAACACATGTTTGAACCGATGATGGAAATGTCTGACGATGCAGTAATCAAAGTCGTTGGAGTTGGTGGTGGCGGCGGTAACGCTGTTGAGCACATGGTACGTGAGTCTATTGAAGGCGTTGAATTCATTAGTGTAAATACTGATGCTCAAGCTCTTCGTAAAACAAGCGTTAGCAGCGTAATTCAAATCGGTGGTGATATCACCAAAGGTTTGGGCGCTGGTGCTAACCCACAAGTTGGCCGTGATGCAGCTCTCGAAGATAAAGAAAGAATTAAAGAAGTTCTAACAGGTGCCGATATGGTATTTATCGCAGCTGGAATGGGCGGTGGTACTGGTACAGGTGCTGCGCCGGTTATTGCAGAAGTTGCGAAAGAACTAGGTGTGCTTACGGTTGCTGTAGTGACTAAGCCATTTAGCTTCGAAGGGAAAAAGCGTTTAGCATTTGCTGAGCAAGGAATTGAAGAGCTATCTAAACATGTAGACTCTTTGATTACTATCCCGAATGAGAAGCTACTTAAAGTATTAGGTCGCGGTGTTACTCTTTTGGAAGCTTTTGCTAGCGCAAATGACGTACTTAAGAATGCAGTTCAGGGTATTGCTGAATTGATCACTCGTCCAGGCATGATTAACGTCGACTTTGCGGATGTTAGAACCGTAATGTCGGAAATGGGTCATGCAATGATGGGTAGTGGCATTTCGAAAGGTGAAGATCGTGCGGAAGAGGCAGCAGAAACGGCAATTTCTAGCCCACTCCTAGAAGATATCGATCTAGCTGGTGCTCGTGGTGTGCTTGTAAACATTACTGCAGGTCTAGACATGCGTTTAGACGAGTTCGAGACAGTAGGTAATACCGTTAAGGCATTTGCTTCTGATAATGCGACAGTAGTTATTGGTACTTCTCTAGACCCTGATATGACGGATGAAATCCGTGTAACTGTTGTTGCAACAGGCATTGGGACAGAGAAAAAACCTGATATTACTTTAGTCGCGGGTGGTAAAGCGAAAGTGGCACCAGTATCTCAACCTCAAGTATCTGCGCAGGCAGCTCCTAAGGTAGAAGAGAAATTGGCACAGCCATTGCAGGAAAAAACTGAGGTTAAACCTCAAGTGAAACCACAGCCAACTTCGTCAGCGGCACCTTCGACTGCTAGCGCGAGCCAAAATACGGCTCCTAAAGCGGAAAAAGAGAGTGGATATCTAGATATTCCAGCATTTTTACGACGTCAGGCTGATTAATAAACAGTCGCTAATTTGACAGTGTTCAAAATTAGCGGTAAAATTTTCGGTCGGTATAATACCGGCCGCGAATTGTAGCACTGACAAGAGGCAAGAAGATGATCAGACAGCGTACTCTGAAAGAAATTGTGAAAACAACTGGTGTGGGTCTCCACTCTGGTCGTAAAGTCACACTTACTCTTCGACCTGCAGCTGCGAATACTGGGATTGTTTATCGTCGCACGGATTTAAATCCACCAGTCGACTTCCCAGCAGACCCTGCATCAGTTCGTGACACTATGCTTTGTACAGCTTTGGTTAATGACGAAGGTGTTCGAATCTCTACAGTAGAGCATTTGAATGCTGCATTAGCTGGAATGGGTATCGACAATATTATTATTGAAGTAGACGCACCAGAAATTCCTATTATGGATGGTAGCGCGAGTCCATTTGTATATTTACTACAACAAGCTGGTGTTGAAACTCTCAACGCACCTAAACGTTACATTCGAATTAAGAAACCAGTACGTTTTGAAGACGATGATAAATGGGCTGAATTTGTACCATTTAACGGTTTCCGTATGGATTTCGAAATTGACTTTAACCACCCAGCAATCGAGTCTGATGAACAACGCATGTTGTTTGACTTTTCATCTCAAGGGTTTGTAAAAGAAATTTCACGAGCTCGTACGTTCGGTTTTATGCGTGATATCGAATACCTACAGTCACAAAACTTGTGTCTAGGTGGTAGCTTTGATTGTGCAATCGTACTAGACGACTACCGAATCTTGAACGAAGAAGGCTTGCGTTTTGAGAATGAATTCGTAACGCATAAAGTTTTAGATGCGATTGGTGATCTATATATGTGTGGTCACGCAATTATTGGTGAGTTCAGAGCATATAAATCAGGCCATGGATTAAATAACCAATTGCTACGCGCTGTGCTAGCGGATGCTGAAGCTTGGGAATGGGCGACCTTCGAAGAAGAAGCAGGTTCTCCAGTAGCGTTTGCTGAGCCGAACATGGTTCTAGCGTAAATCAAAATTTCATTAATGAAGCTAGGCAATTGCCTAGCTTTTTTTATGTCTCAGATTCTTTCAAATGTGGATGTTTAGTTGCCTCTTTATGAGCTTGAGAGTACGCAGCTATTTGCCGCAGGGGTAAGATAATGCTGATAGTTGAAATATAAGTTTGTACAAATGGTTTGGTTGGTTGTTTATTCCATCATCAATCACGAATAAAAGTTCAAAGCACATCAAACAAATGGCTCATAAGATGGTTGTCTTAGTGAAAATTACTTACACTAGATGGCAATATTTTCACTCAAGCCTTGAAAACTCTACTTTCCAATACAATATCTGAGTAATATGAATTATCTCAGTATCCTTAGTTAATAACTGGTAGAGACTGAAGGCATTAAAACTAGATCGCAGACGATCTGATTAAAGAAGAGATTCCAAGCACATGATTACTAAGCTGCTGACAAAGGTAATTGGCAGTCGCAATGACAGAACACTGCGCCGCCTTAGAAAAATTGTAAAAGAAATTAATAACTACGAGCCCACGTTTGAAGCGTTTTCTGATGAAGAATTAAAAGCTAAGACTGTTGAATTTCGTGAGCGCTTAGAAAAAGGTGAAACTCTAGATAACCTATTGCCAGAAGCTTTTGCGACAGTTCGTGAAGCATCAAAGCGTGTGTATGGTATGCGTCACTTTGATGTTCAGATGATTGGCGGCATGGTACTGAACGCGGGTCAAATCGCAGAAATGCGCACAGGTGAGGGTAAAACTCTTACCGCAACTTTACCTGCATACTTAAATGCACTTAAAGGTGCCGTTCATGTTGTAACAGTGAACGACTACTTAGCTAAGCGTGATGCAGAAACTAACCGTGTACTATTTGAATTCCTAGGTATGACTGTCGGCATTAATGTGCCAAACATGCCACCTCAAGAAAAGAAAGAAGCCTATTTAGCGGATATTCTATACGGCACAAATAACGAATTTGGTTTTGACTATCTGCGCGATAATATGGCTTTCCGTTCGGAAGACCGTGTACAGCGTGAGCGTTACTTTGCAATCGTCGATGAAGTGGATTCGATCCTAATCGATGAGGCACGTACCCCGTTAATTATCTCAGGCCCTGCCGAAGATAGCTCGGAGCTTTATACTCGAATTAATACTCTTATCCCTCATCTAGAGCTTCAAGAGAAAGAAGATTCTGAAGAGTACCGTGGTGATGGTCACTACACTATGGATGAGAAGTCTAAACAAGTTCACCTAACAGAAACAGGTCAAGAGTTTGTTGAAGAGTTAATGGTGAAAAATGGTTTGATGGAAGAGGGCGATACTCTTTACTCTCCAACCAACATCAGCCTATTACACCACGTCAATGCAGCGTTACGTGCGCATGTTCTGTTTGAAAAAGACGTTGACTACATTGTTACCGAAGAAGGTGAAGTAGTCATCGTTGATGAACATACTGGCCGTACCATGCCTGGTCGCCGCTGGTCTGAAGGTCTTCACCAAGCGGTAGAGGCGAAAGAAGGCGTTAAGATCCAAAATGAAAACCAGACTCTAGCGTCAATCACTTTCCAGAACTTCTTCCGTTTATATGAAAAGCTGTCTGGTATGACAGGTACGGCGGATACAGAAGCATTTGAATTCCAATCGATCTATGGACTTGAAACGGTCGTTATTCCAACTAACCGACCAATGGTTCGTAACGATATGCCTGATGTGGTATATCGAACTGAAGCTGATAAATTCAACGCAATTATTGAAGACATTAAAGAACGTGTGGCAAACGGTCAGCCTAGCTTGGTTGGTACCGTTTCGATTGAAAAATCAGAGTTGCTTTCAAATGCATTGAAGAAAGCGAAGATTAAGCACAACGTACTAAATGCTAAGTTCCACGAAATGGAAGCTGAGATCGTAGCGCAAGCAGGTACGCCAGGTGCAGTAACGATCGCAACTAACATGGCTGGTCGTGGTACGGATATCGTACTTGGTGGTAGCTGGCAGTCTCAAGTTGATAAACTAGATAACCCAACTCAAGAGCAGATTGATAAGATCAAGGCTGATTGGAAAGTGGTACATGATCAAGTGCTTGAGTCTGGTGGTTTGCATATCATCGGTACTGAGCGTCATGAATCTCGTCGTATCGATAACCAACTTCGTGGTCGTTCTGGTCGTCAAGGTGATGCAGGTTCTTCTCGTTTCTACCTTTCGATGGAAGATTCACTACTACGCATCTTCACGTCTGATCGTATGGCTGGTCTTATTCAAAGTGGAATGGATGAAGGTGAGGCAATTGAGAGCCGAATGCTTTCACGTTCTATTGAAAAAGCTCAGCGTAAAGTTGAAGGTCGTAACTTCGATATACGTAAGCAGCTTCTAGAGTACGATGATGTTGCTAATGATCAGCGTAAAGTGGTTTACGAGCTACGTGATGAGCTGATGGGCGCTGATGACATCAGTGACATGATTGAGCAAAACCGTGCTGATGTATTTACTTCAGTTCTAGATGAATACATCCCGCCACAATCTTTAGAAGACATGTGGGATATTGAAGGCTTACAAGAGCGTCTTAAGAACGATTTTGATCTTGAGCTTCCAATCCAAACATGGCTAGACGAAGACGACAAGCTTTACGAAGAAGCGCTTCGAGAGAAAATCTTAGTGACTGCTGTTGAAGTGTATAAGCAGAAAGAAGAAGTCGTAGGCGAACAAGTACTACGTAACTTTGAAAAATCTGTAATGCTTCAGACGTTAGATACGCTTTGGAAAGAGCATTTGGCCGCAATGGATCATTTGCGTCAAGGTATCCACTTACGTGGCTATGCGCAGAAAAACCCGAAACAAGAATACAAGCGCGAGTCGTTTGAATTGTTTGAAGGTTTGCTTGATGCACTGAAGTCTGATGTGATTACCATTCTTTCTAAAGTTAGAGTTCAACAGCAAGAAGAAGTTGAGAAGATGGAAGCACAGCGTCAAGCGCAAGCTGAAGAAGCGGCTCGACGTGCTCAAGCTCAACATGCTAATGCTGAAAACCAGTTAGGTAATGATGAGTCACAAGAAGATGGTGCTCATCAGCCAATGGTTCGTGAAGAGCGCAAAGTTGGACGTAACGAACCATGCCCTTGTGGTAGTGGTAAGAAGTACAAGCAGTGTCATGGCAAAATTGCCTAATTAAGCTGATAAACAATCCAATTAAAGAGTCGCATTAGCGGCTCTTTTTTTAAGTATAGATAGGCTCATTAGTAAGCTGAGCAGAAGGGATAGACATGAAGCGCATTCATATTGTAGCTGGCATCATTTTTAATTCGGATAAGTCACAAGTATTTATTACCAAAAGGCCGGATCATCTTCATAAAGGTGGTTTTTGGGAGTTTCCAGGCGGAAAGGTTGAACTTGGCGAAACAGTAGAACAGGCGATGATTCGAGAGCTCGATGAAGAAATCGGTATTTCGGTGACTGAGCAGAACGTATTTGAGAACCTAAAGCATGACTACCCGGATAAATCTTTAGAGTTTGATTTTATGTTAGTAACAGCTTTTGGATCTGAACCTTACGGTAAAGAGGGGCAAGATGGACTTTGGGTTCCTGTGAGTGATTTAGTGGATTACACATTCCCTGAAGCGAACCGTCCGATTGTTGAGCGTGTGATAAAAGAGTTTGCTTAACCTCTAGCCAGAGTTTGAGATTGTTGATAGTTTATTAGCAATATGTAGTTGATAAAGCGCACTGGACCACCTTGGTACTAGTCGTTAACAGTAACGGATGGAGAATAACGCAGTGGTTAGAGTTGCGATTGCAGGAGCAGCCGGTCGTATGGGCCGAAACTTGGTCAAAGCCGCACACCAAAATACTCAAGCAAGAGTTGGTACAGGCTCTGAACGCCCTGAATCCTCTTTGGTTGGAGTTGATATTGGCGAGCTATGTGGAGAGGGCCAACTAAACGTTGTTTTAGTGGATGACTTGGAAAAAGCGATTGATGATTTTGATGTTATCGTCGACTTTACAGCGCCTGTAAGTACGTTAGCAAATATCGAGTTGTGTAAAAAGTACAACAAGAAGTTGGTCATCGGCACCACGGGCTTTTCTGAAGAAGAAAAAGAAGTGATCAATCAAGCGTCGCTAGAGATGCCAATTATCATGGCTCCTAACTACAGCGTAGGGGTAAACCTTGTATTTAAGCTGCTAGAAAAGGCCGCTAAAGTGATGGGCGATTACTGCGATGTGGAAATCGTTGAAGCGCACCACCGCCATAAAGTCGACGCACCATCAGGTACTGCGATTGGTATGGGCGAAGCGATTGCGGGAGCGATGGGTAATGAGCTAAATGACGTTGCAGTTTGGGCTCGTGAAGGTATTACCGGTGAGCGCACTAAAGATGAGATCGGTTTTGCGACAATTCGTGCTGGCGATATAATCGGTGAACATACCGCGATGTTTGCTGATATTGGTGAGCGAGTCGAAATAACCCATAAAGCAACTGACCGAATGACTTTTGCTAACGGTGCTATTAAGGCTGCAGTGTGGTTAAACGATAAGCCTGCAGGATTTTATACCATGACAGATGTCCTTGGTTTGAATGACCTTTAAATAGATATTTATGCGCTGGCAATTGCCGGCGCTTTCTTTATTTCCTGTTTTTTTCCATGTAATCTTGTTTCTCTATCCTTTCTTTTATTTACCCTTTAACACCATTCTCACGCTACTTTTCTTGTGGTTTTGTTGGCTTGGCTTTGTTTTTGCTTTAGAGCTCTAAACTTTTATGTTTTCTGTTTGTTTTTATCGATTGCGTTTTGTTGATGATGTTTTTGGTACTCAGTGGGGTAGTAAAGTGAGGGGGTAAAATTAGAAAATCGTAATATCTAGTTTTATAGAGCATGAAAGTTGAACTTTTGAAGCTTTGGTTGGGCAAATTGATTTAGTCCTTACAAATCTTTAATTTCTTTTGCGTTAAATGTTGACACGTATCACGCACATCACTAAAATACCGCCAATTTGTCTAATTTCCATAAACACGCAGTTTCTGGTGTTGCAGGAAGGTAGATTTGCAAATTAAATCAATTTTAATGCATATTTATTTCTGGAGGTTGTCTTGAAAAAGTCAGCACTACTTGTCCTAGAAGATGGGACAGTATTTCACGGTGAAGCCATTGGCGCTGTAGGTTCCGCAGTTGGTGAAGTCGTTTTTAATACCTCGATGACGGGGTACCAAGAAATCCTCACTGATCCTTCCTACTCTCAACAAATCGTTACCCTTACTTATCCTCACATTGGCAATACCGGAACCAACTCCGAAGACGAAGAATCCTCTTCAATCCACGCTCAAGGCCTTGTGATTCGCGATCTCCCTCTTATCGCTTCTAACTTCCGTAATGAACAATCCCTTTCTGATTACCTTAAGTCGCAAAACGTTGTTGGTATCGCTGATATCGATACTCGTAAGCTGACGCGTATTCTTCGTGAAAAAGGCGCACAGAACGGTTGTATTGTAGCGGGTAACAACTTAGACGAAGCTTTGGCTCTAGCTAAAGCAAAAGAATTCCCTGGCCTGAAAGGTATGGACCTTGCGAAAGAAGTTACAACAAAAGAAGCGTATCAATGGAAACAAGGTTCGTGGACGCTTACGGGTGGACTTCCTGAAGCGAAAGCAGATTCAGAATTGCCATACCACGTTGTTGCTTATGACTTCGGTGCAAAACGAAACATCCTACGAATGCTCGTTGACCGCGGCTGCCGCCTAACGGTTGTTCCTGCTGAAACTTCTGCTGAAGAAGTGCTTGCGCTGAACCCAGACGGTGTATTCCTTTCAAATGGCCCTGGTGACCCAGAACCATGTACTTACGCAATTGAAGCGACAAAAGTGTTCCTAGATAAAGGTTTACCAATCTTTGGTATCTGTCTAGGCCACCAAATTCTTGCTCTTGCGTCAGGCGCTAAGACAGTGAAGATGAAGTTTGGTCACCACGGTGCAAACCACCCAGTTAAAGATTTAGATCGTGATGTTGTGATGATTACTTCGCAAAACCACGGCTTTGCTGCTGACGAAGAGACGCTTCCTGAAAACCTACGTGCAACGCACAAGTCTCTATTTGATGGTTCTCTACAAGGTATCCACCGTACAGACAAACCTGCATTTAGCTTTCAAGGTCACCCAGAAGCAAGCCCAGGTCCAGAAGACGCAGCGCCGTTATTCGACCACTTCATTGAACTAATTAAACAGCACACAGCGTAATTCGGAGTAGTAGACAATGCCAAAACGTACTGACATTAAAAGTATTCTAATTCTAGGTGCTGGCCCGATCGTTATCGGCCAAGCATGTGAGTTCGATTACTCTGGTGCTCAAGCTTGTAAAGCGCTTCGCGAAGAAGGTTACCGAGTTATTCTTGTAAACTCGAACCCAGCGACCATCATGACTGACCCAGACATGGCAGATGCAACTTACATCGAGCCTATCCAATGGGAAGTTGTTCGCAACATCATTGCGAAAGAGAAGCCAGATGCAGTTCTACCTACAATGGGTGGCCAAACAGCACTTAACTGTGCACTAGACCTAGAGAAATACGGTGTTCTTGAAGAGTTCGGTGTAGAGATGATTGGTGCAACGGCTGATGCTATCGATAAAGCAGAAGACCGTTCACGCTTTGATAAAGCAATGAAAGCAATTGGTCTAGAGTGTCCAACTGCTGATACAGCGAAAAGCATGGAAGAAGCTTACAAAGTTTTAGACATGGTTGGCTTCCCTTGTATCATCCGTCCATCATTCACTATGGGTGGTACAGGCGGTGGTATCGCTTACAACAAAGAAGAATTTGAAGAAATCTGTCGTCGTGGTCTGGACCTATCTCCAACCAACGAACTTCTTATCGATGAATCACTTATCGGTTGGAAAGAGTACGAGATGGAAGTGGTTCGTGACAAAAACGACAACTGCATCATCGTATGTGCGATTGAAAACTTTGACCCAATGGGTATCCACACGGGTGACTCAATCACAGTTGCACCAGCACAGACTCTAACAGACAAAGAATACCAACTGATGCGTAACGCTTCTCTAGCGGTACTGCGTGAGATTGGTGTTGAAACAGGTGGTTCAAACGTACAGTTTGGTATCAACCCGAAAGATGGCCGTATGGTTATCATCGAGATGAACCCACGTGTATCTCGCTCTTCAGCACTAGCTTCTAAAGCAACAGGTTTCCCAATCGCTAAGATTGCAGCGAAACTGGCTGTGGGTTACACACTAGATGAACTGCAAAATGACATCACTGGCGGCGCAACGCCAGCATCATTCGAACCAACCATCGACTACGTAGTGACTAAGATTCCTCGTTTCAACTTCGAGAAATTTGCAGGTGCTAACGACCGTCTAACGACGCAAATGAAGTCTGTTGGTGAAGTTATGGCTATCGGCCGTAACCAGCAAGAATCTCTACAAAAAGCACTTCGCGGCCTAGAAGTTGGCGCGACTGGCTTTGACGAAATGGTTGACCTAGATGCGCCAGACGCACTAACAACAATTCGTCACGAACTAAAAGAAGCGGGCGCAGAGCGTATTTGGTACATCGCGGATGCATTCCGTGCGGGTATGTCAGTAGATGGCGTATTCAACCTAACGCAAATTGACCGTTGGTTCCTAGTTCAAATCGAAGACATCGTTAAGCTTGAGCAAGAGCTTAAAACGAAAGGCTTTGCTGGTCTAAATAAAGACGAGCTAAACAAGCTTAAGCGTAAAGGTTTTGCTGATGCGCGCCTATCTAAGATTCTAGGTGTAGCGGAAAGCGAAATCCGTCGTCTGCGTGACCAATATGATATCCACCCAGTGTACAAGCGTGTAGATACGTGTGCGGCTGAGTTCTCTTCAGATACGGCTTACATGTACTCATCTTACGATGACGAGTGTGAAGCAAACCCAACAGAAAAAGACAAAATCATGATTCTTGGTGGCGGTCCAAACCGTATCGGCCAAGGTATTGAATTTGACTACTGTTGTGTACACGCATCACTAGCTCTACGTGAAGATGGCTACGAAACCATCATGGTTAACTGTAACCCTGAGACTGTTTCTACAGACTACGATACGTCTGACCGTCTGTACTTCGAACCAGTCACTCTGGAAGACGTACTAGCAATCGCTCGCGTTGAGAAGCCAAAAGGCGTTATCGTTCAGTACGGTGGTCAAACGCCACTTAAACTGGCTCGCGCACTTGAAGCAGCTGGCGTGCCAATCATCGGTACTAGCCCTGACGCAATCGACCGTGCAGAAGACCGTGAGCGTTTCCAAGTTGCTGTTGACCGTCTAGGTCTTTTACAGCCAGAGAACGCGACAGTAACAACAATGGAACAAGCGGTAGAGAAATCTCGCGAAATCGGCTTCCCATTGGTTGTACGTCCTTCTTACGTACTTGGTGGTCGTGCGATGGAAATCGTATACGATGAGCAAGACTTACGTCGCTACTTCAACGAAGCAGTAAGCGTATCGAACGAATCGCCAGTTCTTCTTGATAGCTTCCTAGACGACGCAGTTGAAGTAGATATCGATGCTATCTGTGATGGTGAGCGCGTAGTTATTGGCGGTATCATGGAACACATCGAGCAAGCGGGGGTTCACTCAGGTGACTCAGCATGTTCTCTTCCTGCTTACACGCTAAGCCAAGAAATCCAAGACGTAATGCGTGAGCAAGTTGAAAAGCTAGCATTCGAGCTAGGTGTTCGTGGTCTGATGAACACGCAGTTTGCTGTTAAGAACAATGAAGTGTACCTAATCGAGGTTAACCCTCGTGCAGCACGTACGGTTCCATTCGTATCTAAAGCAACTGGCGCGCCAATCGCTAAGATTGCCGCTCGTGTAATGGCTGGTCAATCTCTAGAGTCTCAAGGCTTTACGAAAGAAATCATTCCACCTTACTACTCAGTGAAAGAAGTTGTACTTCCATTCAACAAGTTCCCTGGTGTTGACCCACTGTTAGGCCCAGAAATGCGCTCTACTGGTGAAGTTATGGGTGTTGGCGCGACGTTCGCAGAAGCATACTCTAAAGCTGAATTGGGTTGTGGCAACATCTACCCAGAAGGCGGTCGTGCACTTCTTTCTGTTCGCGAAGGCGACAAAGAGCGCGTTGTAGACCTAGCATCTAAGCTATCTAAGCTTGGCTACCAGCTAGACGCAACACACGGTACAGCAGTGATTCTTGGCGAAGCGGGCATCAACCCACGTCTAGTAAACAAGGTACACGAAGGTCGTCCTCACATTCTTGACCGTATCAAGAACAACGAGTACACCTACATCGTGAACACTGCAGCTGGCCGTCAAGCGATTGAAGATTCTAAAGTTCTTCGTCGTGGTGCACTTGCTGAGAAGGTGAACTACACGACTACGCTAAACGCAGCATTTGCGACATGTATGGCGCACACTGCAGATGCGAAGACGACAGTAACTTCTGTTCAAGAGCTACACGCGCAGGTGAAAGCTTCTCAAGCTTAATTTGTCTTAGCTTAGCTAACTGAACTGAAGTTAGCGGATATAAATGCTCAAAGCCCACTCTTCGGAGTGGGCTTTTTTATGTTCGTGATACAGCGTTAGTTAAATGATGAATATTTGGAATAGGTTAAAATCTTGTGTTTCGTTATTGATCGCCTGCTCAGGATGGTAAGTTGTCGCTACACGAGACTTTGAGGTGTTGGGCATATGGAAATCACTCTGGAAATATTGGCTATTTTGTTTGTTGTCGCAACGGCTGCTGGCTTTATCGATGCGATGGCCGGCGGTGGCGGGTTACTGACTTTGCCTGCATTGCTCGCTGCAGGTGTGCCACCAACACAAGCCCTAGCAACTAACAAGCTGCAAAGCTCTTTCGGCAGTTTTTCCGCAAGCTGGTACTTCGTGCGTAACGGTATCGTTAGTATTAAGGAGATGCGCCTCGCCATCTTGTGTACCTTCATTGGCTCGGCGATTGGTGCAGAACTCGTTCAGTACATTGACGCAAGCTTATTGACCAGTGTGATCCCACTGCTGTTGATCGCTATCTCTCTCTACTTCTTATTAGCGCCACAAACCAAGGCCTCTGAAGGTAAACAAAAGCTCTCTGAAGCCATGTTTGCTTTGTGTGTTGGTGGCGGTGTTGGCTTTTACGATGGCTTCTTTGGGCCGGGGACGGGCTCTATCTTTACCGTGTGCTTTGTCGCGATAGGTCACTTTTCACTGGTTGATGCTACGGCGCGTACTAAGGTGTTGAACTTCACCTCTAACATCGCGGCACTGATTTTCTTTATTTTGGCTGGCTTGCCAATCTGGGAGCTGGGTTTAGTGATGGCAATTGGGGGTTTTATGGGGGCTCAGCTGGGCGCTAAAGTAGTGGTAACAAAAGGGCAGAAGTGGATTCGCCCCCTTGTGATCGTGATGTCGATGCTAATGGCGTCTAAGTTGCTTTGGGAACAGCATCAGCAATGGATTCTATCAGTGTTTTAACTCTTGGAGACTGATAGCTATTTGGTCTCACACAGATATGAATCGGTCGAATTAAGCCCGCTAATTCTTGGAAGCTATACAGATATTCAGTATCAATATTGAGTGTTTTTACGATAGAGAGCGGAATCAAAGCGGGCCCTGTTCCACCTAATGCAAGCTGGGCCGCTGCGGTGTAAGCGTCCATTTCCATCAAAGGTTTAATGCCAAACTTCTCTAATACTGAAAGTTGGTAAGAGTTGGCTGGGTTAGTCATGTCATTCGTGATGACTTTGGGTGGAAGCCCTTTCAATGGCAACTTACTTACAATATAAAAGGGCTCGTCGAACAGATGAAACGTCATCAATCCATGATGTGGCGGCAACAAGCCAGCACATAGACCAAGGGTTGCTTTACCGGACTGAACTCGTTCGATGATCCTGGGCGTGTGGTTGGTGGTTATGGTGATGTATTTATCTTGTTGGATAAACTGCCCCATCATTTCACCTAAATAGCCGGCTATCAAAGATTTAGAGCTGTCTAAGGTGATGAGAGTTGTATCTTCCAGTTCTTGCTGTTCATAAATAAGGCCACGAAGTTCATTGAACGTAGGTCCAATACTCTCGATCAGTGCTATCGCATCTGGCGTGAGTTTTATCTGCCGACCACTTGGCTCGATGAGCTTTTTACCCAACTTCTTTTCTAAGTTAGCAATCCGTTTGCTTACCGCTGATTGGCTGATATACAGCAAGCTGCCAGTGCGGCTCATGGTTTTTGCTTTGCTGAGTACTAGCAGTGTTTCAATACCTTCCAGTAGCATAGGATTATTGATGAAAGTTGGGAATAGTATCCCCAACTTATCTCAATCAAATCTATGACTCTAGTGTTTGTTTGCCAGTTCTTGAACTAGCGTGGCAATTCGGGCGCCGTAGTAGCGAGCGGTGAGCAGATCATTGACGTTTACATCTTCTTCTCCGTCATCGATGCTGGACACCAAGCCGATGTTGGAGCCGGTTCGATTGAGACCCAACTCATCGGTGTGTTTAGAGGCATCGAGTCCAATCCATAACATCCCATGCTGACATGCCAGTGTGAAAAAACTCAGCAGTGTTTGCTGCTGCTCACCGTTAAGGCTGCCGCCCGTGGTAAAGCCTGCGGCGAATTTATTACGCCAAGCTTTAGCGCAGTAAGGATCGCTGCTGGCGTCCATAAAAGCTTTAAATTGTGCGGCTGGGCTCCCCATGTAAGTTGGGGAGCCAAATACGATCGCGTCACACTCTCCAAGTTCCCTGAGCTTTTGGTCGTTGGTGTAGCGACCCTCTACAATTTCACTGGGTAATACCTCAACCATGGTGACGAATTGAGATTGAGCCTCAACACCTTCGGCGAGGGCTTGGGCGACAGCTTTCGTTGCACCGCACTTAGAGAAGAAAACAATACCGATCTGTCTCATGGGTTAATCCTCGTAGAGATTTTTGTTTTCAGCATCCTGAGTAAGGTATTCAATGAACTCCCACTCAACACCGCTTGCATCGTAAAAATAGACGCGCTTGCGAAATGGATTAGCTTCTCCGATATCGTTCTGTTCATAGCCAGCGTCTGATAAGCGCTTCTCAACACGATCAACGTCATCAACAACGATACCGATGTGATTGATACCTACATCTAGATAAGGGGAGCGATCGGTTTGCTCTCTTGCAACGACCTCTTGAAGTGCAATGTAGCTGTCGTCAGTACCGATATGGCACCAGCGGTAATTTGTTTGTCCGCGGTGGCGCTCTTTAAATTCAGGGATCGCGGTTTGGATAAATTGGACGGCGTCATCAATGTTACTGACGGTGATATTTGCGTGTTCAACATAAGCCTGCATTGGAACCTCCAGTGTTCTCTAATTAGTAAATAAATAACTTTATAAAGATATTTGTTTACTAATATAGTTCAAAAAGCGATTAAGTAAATAAAAAACTTTATTTAACTTCTTTTTGTTCCACGCAATGCTAGTTTGGGTGAAGGGATCAGATCGACAGGCACAAAAAAAGGCTCCGGAGAGCCTTTTGTTTTCGTTATAAGATTCAAGCGTTTGACGCACTATTTATTGAGTGCGAATGTTGGTAGAGATAAATGCCAACGAATTGCGCCTAGGCGAATCAATAGAGTAGAGAAAACCCCTGCTAGAAAAGCTGTCTCTGAGTCTTGCCCCATGCTGAGTGCAGTTGTGTGGAATACACCGCCAACAATACAGGCTGTCGCGTAGACTTCACTTCTTAATACCATGGGTACTTCTCGGGCAAGCACATCACGAATAATGCCACCACCGCAACCAGTAATGACCCCCATGATCACTGCAACTAATGCGGAATCCTGATAAGCCATGGCCTTTTCAACGCCAATGCCGACAAATACGGCTAGGCCAATCGCATCACAGACAGGCAGGATCCACCAAGCAAGACGCTTCGGACGCCGAATAATGATCATCGTCAGCAAGCATGTTAATAAGATAACCCAAAGGTAAGTGGTGTCGGTGATCCAGAAAACGGGAGTTGCACCCAGAGCCATATCTCGAATGGTACCTCCGCCTATGGCGGTTACGCTGCCAAGCACAGCGACGCCGAATGGATCCATTTTTAATCGTCCAGCGAGGATCACTCCGGAAATAGCAAATATTGCGGTGCCAAACAAATCAATAAAATAAAGCAGCATGGAATCCATGATACTGACGCTCTTGTATAGTTAGGGAACATGGTAGTGGGGCGAATTGTACGAAAATTCGCTCCAAATAGTTAGCGATTTTGGCGTGCTTTATCGAAGAAATTACACACTTGCTGTATGGCGTTCAAAGTGCGAGGTGTTGGGCGGTTAATCCAATCTGAATTGAGAGACCAAACTTGTTGTTTGCTAACAGCTGGTATTTCAGCTTTCCAATCTAGCCACATATTTCCGTTATCAATGGCGTGTTGAGAGGTAAAGATAACTTCGGGCTCTCGTAGCACGACTTGCTCAATCCCAACTTGAGGATAAGGTGAAGCACTGTTTTGGAAAATATTTTCACCACCGCAGAATTCAAACACTTCACTTGGCCAATGCCCTTGGGCAACCGTGATGATCGGCTTTTCACTCAGCTGATAAAAGTAATGAACAGGTGAGGCATTTGCGTATTTTTTTCTGAGTGACTCCAGACGCTCTCTATACGCCTCTGCGTTTCTCATTCCTATTTCAGGCTCATCGGCATATTGACTGAGTTGTTCAATATTTGTTGCAATGTTATCGAGAGTTTTGGTTTGTGAGTAATAGATATTAAATCCAAACTCTTTAAGCTTTCTTAACTCTCTTGGAGGGTTTCCTGCAGGCCAAGCAAGGATCAGATCAGGTTGAAGTGCGATGATTTTTTCAACCTTGATACCTTGATAATTGGCGACCTTTTCTAAATTTTTGACCGCGGGTGGATAATCGCTTCTGTCACTGACAGCAACGACTTTGTCTCCTAGCCCTGCTTCAAATGCGAGTTCTGTTGCATGAGGAGCCAAACTGACTACTCGCTCAATGTTGTTTTCTGATTCTGCTATAGCGGAGAAAGCGCACGCAGCTGACGTTAGCGCCATGAAGCGATAGCAAGAACGAATAACCATTTAAATCCCTTTATGTATGAGCAGAAGAACTAAGCTTTGGAATAGTATCCAGGCTAGAATTCTCCACGCAAGTAACTTTTGAAGCTGTGATAAATGAAGTGCTGAAGGAGCGATTCGTCCACCTAATTTCGCGCGAACCGCTTTCGTATCGTTATAGATAGCCGGGCCACCTAGCGATAACTCAAGCTTATTCCCTACCGCGGTAATTAACCAAGCTGGCCCTGGCAGGGGCCAAGATTTGCTTTGAGATAACATAGTGCTGAATGTATGACCTGCTTTCGAACCGAATACGATCATCAACGCAAATAAGCGTAATGGAATGAAATCCAACATGGCAGTTAAACGAACAACAGCAATGCCAAAAGGTGAATATTCTTGTCTACTTGGAGACCAAGCTCGAGCCAACTCAGCGGTTAATCGGTACATCAGAGCAGCAATACCCCCTCCAATTCCGTACCAAAACAATACACAAATAACGTTGCGACCGTACCCCATTATTATGGTTTCTGCGCCAGCTTTGCCTAGACCGAGAACTGATAAGGTCTCTGTTTGCCTATTGACGACAGGCGAAAGCAAACGGCGAGCTAGTTTTTTATCATCATTGCTGAGCGCTTTGATGAGCTGGTTGGCCAACTTTTCATTATTGCGCCAATCAATTGCTAATAATAGAAGGCCCAATTCAAATAGCTGGGGCTGCCATACCAAAGGTTTGAGTGCCCACAAAACGACTAAGGCAGGTAAACACATTAATAGGCAGGCTAGTGTGCCTGAAAGTAAGCTTTGTGAGTAACTGTGGTTATTGTTTACTTTACTCGCGAGTAGCTCGGCGAATTTGTGCCAGAGTGTTGTTGGGTGTGCTGAGTAGGGGATTGGAAGGACTAAATGAAACAGAAGTGCTCCCCACATAACTAGGAGCACTCCATTCGCAAATATTTGTTCAAACATTGCTTGCATGGCGGATGGTTACTTTAATAGGTCAACCATCTTCAGGACCATTTCTGAAGAGCTTTGAGCTGCAAGAGGAAGGAACTCGTCAAAACTCATTGGTGACTCTTTGTCTGCTACATCAGAAATTGCGCGTACTACAACAAATGGTACTTTAAATTGATGACATGCTTGAGCTATGGCAGAAGCTTCCATTTCAACGGCAATAACAGATGGGAAGTGTGTACGAATGAACTCTTGACGTTCAGCTGTACATACGAATGCGTCGCCAGTACAAATCAAGCCACGTACCGCGTGCTTATCTTCCATTTGCTCTAGAGCTTTCTCTGCAACCGCCATTAGCTTTTCGTCTGCTTTAAATGCAGCAGGCTGACCAGCCATTTGGCCAATTTCGTATCCAAATGCCGTTACATCAGCATCGTGATGGCGAACTTCTGTTGAAATGACGACATCACCTAGGTTTAAGCTTGGGTCGAAGCCCCCTGCAGAACCTGTATTAATAACAACATCTGGTTGGTACTCATTAAGAAGAATTGAGGTCCCGACCGCAGCCGCTACTTTACCAATACCAGATTGAAGAAGTACGACATCAACGCCGTTTAGCTGACCTGAGAAAAAGGTACATCCGCCTTTGCTTACTTCTTGGATGTCAGTAATCGCTGTTTTTAGGATCGCAACTTCTTGCTCCATTGCGCCAATGATGCCGATTTTCATGTGTTATCTCTTTAAATAAGTCTTAATAATAGTCGCTAAGTGTAGCAGGAACGAAAGAGGTGGGCGATAGATCTATTGATCATTCGTTTGCGCTACTGAGTCAGCAAACCATCTTTGATAAGAAGCTCTCTAAGTTGGTCTGCTCGTTCTCTATTTACACCAAAATCAGAATAACCAACTCGAGACTCGGAACGAACAATCAATTGGTTATCAGATACACGGAGTTCTAAATCATCAACAAATCTAAGGATTTGGCTCGTGCATTCAATGCGGATGTATTGTGTATCTTTCACGGCGACCTTAGCGCCGGGTAATTTAAGGGCACTGACTTCGATGTTATCAATAGTGACCGCTTCTTTAAGAAAATAGGGGGCGAGTTGGTAATCACTTCTATCGTCAAGTGTTGATACACAATTAGGCTTTTCGCCGCATGCTTTTGAGCTTCTATCTACGATTGTTTCAGGACTTTGGCTGCAAGCGGTTAGGCCAACAATAGCGGCCAAAGGGAGTAATCTAGTTTTCATCGTTGAGTCTACTTTTGAATTTCGATATATGCTTATTATTAATAGAAAAATAAAAAGGATCCAATTAGTTGGATCCTTTTTGACTTAAGTGCTGGGTAGGGGAGGTTAGATTTCTAGGTAGTCCATAATTCCCTCAGCTGCTTTCCGGCCTTCATCGATTGCCGTTACCACCAAGTCTGATCCTCGTACAGCATCACCACCCGCAAAGATCTTTTCATTTGTGGTTTGATATTGGAACTCTTGTTGTTGCGGTGCTTTGATGCGTCCCCATTGATCAAGGTCGACACCAAATGGTTCTAGCCATTCCATTTTATGAGGTTGGAAGCCGAATGCCATGATAACGGCATCGGCTTCTAATATGTGCTCACTTCCCGGAACAGGCTCCGGACGACGACGTCCAGCTTCATCTGGTTCACCTAATGCGGTCTTCACCACTTTCACGCCATTAACCTTCCCTTGAGAATCAACTTCCAGACCTAATGGCTGCAAGTTGAACATGAAGTTCACGCCTTCTTCTTTGGCATTCTTCACTTCTCTTCTGGAACCTGGCATGTTTGCTTCATCACGACGATACGCACACACAACGTGCTTTGCGCCTTGGCGAATAGAGGTTCGAACACAGTCCATTGCAGTGTCTCCGCCACCTAGGACCACCACTTTTTTCCCTGACATATCAACGAAAGGTTGTGGGTTGTCTAGCTCCATGACTTTGTAAGTATTGGAAATTAGAAAAGGAAGTGCATCGTAAACCCCAGGGGCATCTTCGTTAGCGAGGCCTGCACGCATATTTTTATAGGTACCTACGCCTAAAAAGACAGCGTCATAATCGTCAACGAGTGTTTGGAGTGCGATATCTTTGCCTACTTCAACGTTCATTTGAAATTCAACGCCCATATCGGTAAAGACTCGGCGTCGATTTTCCATGACGCCCTTTTCGAGCTTGAATGATGGAATACCGAAAGTCAGTAGGCCGCCAATTTCAGGATAGCGGTCAAAAACGACAGGTTTAACTCCATTTCGAACTAAGACATCAGCAGCCGCTAATCCGGCAGGCCCTGCACCAATGATCGCGACTTTTTTGTCTGTCCACTCGACTTTGGACATGTCAGGTTTCCAGCCCATTTCGAAGGCTTTATCGGTAATATATTTTTCTATGTTACCTATGGTTACCGCACCGAAGTCATCGTTTAGCGTACAAGAGCCTTCACATAGTCTGTCTTGAGGGCATACTCGGCCACAGACTTCAGGCAGGCTGTTGGTTTGGTGGGAAAGCTCAGCCGCTTCGATGATGCGGCCTTCATTAGCAAGCTTTAACCATTGTGGAATGTAGTTGTGCACTGGGCACTTCCATTCACAATATGGGTTACCGCAATCTAAGCATCGGTCAGCTTGAGCTTTAGCTTGCTGTTTGGTGAAAGGTTCGTAGATTTCTACAAACTCGATCTTACGAATTTTGACGGGCTTTTTCGCTGGGTCTACGCGATTGACGTCAATAAATTGGTATACGTTCTGGCTCATTTTTTGGCTCCTTCCAATTATTGCGCTTGAACACGTAGCTCTGCTGCACTTCGGCTTTGATGACCTAAAAGTGTGCGCAGATCTGCGGATTGTGGTTTAACCAGGTAGAACTTCGGAATCCATTCATCAAAGTTCGCCAAGATGTTTTCAGCATGGCTAGAGCCTGTTTCTTCAAGGTGTTCTGCGATTAAACCACGCAGATGCTCTTGATGGATGACAAGCTCTGACAGTGAAATCGCTTCGACAGACTCATTATTTACACGGCCTGTGAAATCTTCATTTTGATCGAGGACATAAGCAAAACCGCCCGTCATACCTGCGCCAAAGTTAACCCCAGTAGCACCTAAAATAGCAACGATACCACCAGTCATATACTCACAGGCGTTGTCACCCGCACCTTCAATAACGGCGATTGTTCCAGAGTTACGAACGCCAAATCGTTCTCCAGCGGTTCCGGCTGCAAATAGTTTGCCTCCAGTCGCTCCATATAGGCAGGTATTACCGATAATTGTGGCCTCGTTACAAACAAAGGCAGTGCCAAGGTGAGGCTTAATTACGATCTTGCCTCCGGCCATACCTTTACCAACGTAGTCATTAGCATCGCCAGTTAGGTACAGCTCAACGCCGCCAGCATTCCACACCCCGAAAGATTGGCCTGCTGTACCGTTTAGGTTTAGCTTGATTGGAGCCCCTGCCATACCTTGATTGCCGTATCGCTTAGCAATTTCACCAGAGATACGCGCGCCAATGGAGCGGTCGGTGTTGATTACATCGTAATAAAGGTTAGCTGCTTGTTTGCTCTCAATTGCGCTACGCGCATCGTCGAGTATTTTCTGATTTAGCTCTGCTTTATCAAACGGTGCATTTGGCTCCGTCCAATAAACAGGGTGACCTTCTGGAGATACAGGTGTTTCTAATATGCCAGACAAATCGAGTTTGTTTTGCTTCGCGGTCAGGCCATCAAGAGCTTCAAGTAGATCAGTACGACCGATTAGGTCAGTCAGTTTTTCGACTCCAAGTTCTGCAAGGTGTTGGCGTACTTCATCGGCTAGACCAGTAAAGTAGTTCACCACCATATCTGGTAAGCCTTTAAAGTACTCTTTGCGCAGGGTTTCGTCTTGAGTAGCAACGCCCGTTGCACAGTTATTCAGGTGGCAGATTCGCAAAAATTTACAGCCCATTGCGACCATAGGCGCAGTACCAAAACCGAAACTTTCGGCACCCAGAATTGCGCCCTTGATGACATCAAGGCCGGTTTTTAAACCACCATCGACTTGCAGGCGAATTTTATGACGAAGCCCGTTAGCAACTAGTGCTTGTTGAGTTTCTGCTAGGCCAAGTTCCCAAGGACAACCGGCGTATTTTACGGATGTGAGCGGGCTTGCTGCTGTGCCACCGTCGTAGCCCGAAATAGTGATCAAATCGGCATAGGCTTTTGCCACACCGGTAGCAATCGTACCAACGCCAGGTTCAGATACTAACTTCACTGAAACCAATGCTTTAGGGTTAACTTGCTTGAGGTCGAAAATCAGCTGTGCCAAATCTTCGATAGAGTAGATATCGTGGTGCGGAGGAGGGGAGATCAGTGTTACCCCTTGAACTGAGTATCTCAGTTTTGCGATTTCTGCGGTGACTTTATGACCCGGAAGCTGTCCGCCTTCACCCGGTTTCGCCCCTTGTGCGACTTTAATTTGTAGAACGTCTGCATTGGTGAGGTAATGCGGAGTCACCCCAAAACGGCCTGATGCAATCTGCTTAATTCGAGAATTACGCTCAGTACCAAAACGACGAGGATCTTCACCGCCTTCCCCTGAATTCGAGTAACCCCCAAGTCGATTCATTGCGGTAGCTAAAGCTTCATGTGCTTCAGGGCTTAACGCGCCAATAGACATTGCAGCGGAGTCAAAGCGTTTGAATAGCTCAGTGTTCGGCTCTACTTGCTGCAAAGGTAAAGGTGTATCCGATTTTTTGAGTGACATTAGGTCACGAAGCATAGCGACTGGGCGAGAATTCACTTGTTTGGCGAACGATTGGTAATCAGACGACTCACCGGTTTTAACTGCAGTTTGCAGTGAGCCCACAACATCTGGGTTGTAAGCATGATATTCACCACCATGAACGTATTTCAGTAACCCACCGTGCTCAATCGGCTTACGCTTGGCCCATGCTTTGCGCGAAAGATTGAAAATGTCTTGCTGGAAATCACTGAAGCTCGCACCTTGAATACGTGTCGTAACACCTCTGAAACACAGTTCAACCACGTCGTTATGTAGGCCAACTGCTTCGAACAGCTGCGAACATCGGTATGAGGCGATAGTGGAGATTCCCATTTTCGACATGATCTTATACAGACCTTTATTAATGCCGTTTTGGTAATTCTGCATTGCTTCACGGTAGTCTTTGTTTAAGGCTCCGTCATCGATGATTTTACCTAAGGACTCATATGCTAGGTATGGGTAGACTGCTGTTGCGCCAAATCCAAGGAGCACTGCGAATTGGTGAGGATCTCTAGCGGTACCAGTTTCAACAATTATGTTGGCGTCACAGCGAAGGTTGGTATCAGCTAAGCGAGTTTGTACTGCACCTACCGCCATCGCTGCAGGGATTGGGAGTTTCCCTTTTTCTAGTTGCTTATCGGAAAGAACTACTAATACAGTGCCAGCTTTAACGGCTTCTTCAGCTTGATCACAAAGGTCTAAGATCGCTTGTTTAAGATCTTTAACTTCTGGGTCGTAGTTGATGTCGAGAATAGAGTGACGATAATGCTTTTGACTTAACCCAAGGAGTTGTTGCATGTCTGAGTAGAGCAGAACAGGAGAATCGAAAGTAACTCGATAAGCGTGTCCATCGGTCTCGCAGAACACATTCATCTCTTGACCAACACTTGTAGCTAAAGACATAACGTGCTTTTCACGAAGCGGGTCGATAGGAGGGTTGGTTACCTGAGCAAACTTTTGGCGGAAGTAGTCAGTAACTAAGCGTTCTTTGGAAGAAAGCACAGCCATTGGCGTGTCGTCACCCATAGAACCCACGGCTTCTTGCCCCATATCCCCAAGAACACGAAGCACTTGGTCGACTTCCTCATTACTCATCGCGAACTGTTTTTGATAAGTATTCAGTTGGTCGGTATCGAAGCTTCGTTCGCCAACTTGAGCGTCTTCTAATGCTGAAAATGGAGTTAGTTTATGGACGTTGTTTTCCATCCACTCTTTGTATGGGTGGCGGCCTTTTAGATCGTTATCGATCTCGCTGGATTGCCAAAGTTTACCACGGCGAGTATCGACGACCAGCAGCTCACCTGGGCCTACTCGCCCTTTTTCGGCAACCTCATCTGGAGCGTAGTCCCAGATGCCGACTTCTGATGCGAGTGTGATCAAATTGTCTTTGGTAATGACGTATCGAGCTGGGCGTAATCCGTTTCTGTCTAGATTACACGCTGCATATCGACCGTCTGACAGTACGATCCCAGCAGGGCCATCCCATGGTTCCATATGCTTGGAGTTAAAATCGTAAAAGGCTCTTAGATCTGGGTCCATGTCTGGGTGATTTTGCCATGCTGGTGGAACAAGCATGCGCATTGCTCGGAAGACATCCATACCACCCGCAAGGAACAGATCGAGCATGTTGTCCAGGCTTGATGAATCGGAACCCGTTTCGTTAACAAATGGCGCAGCCGTTTGTAAATCCGGTAGAAGCGGTGAGGCAAATTTATAAGCACGCGCTCTGGCCCATTGTCGGTTACCTTCGATGGTGTTGATTTCACCATTGTGTGCTAAATAGCGGAACGGCTGAGCTAAAGGCCAACGAGGTTGAGTGTTGGTCGAGAATCTTTGGTGGAATAAGCAAATGGCAGATTCCATGCGTAAGTCTGCAAGATCGAGGTAAAATCTAGGAAGATCGGCAGGCATACATAAACCTTTGTAGACGATGACTTGGGTCGATAGGCTACAAATATAAAAATCTTTGTCTTCGGTGATCTGTTTTTCAATTCTGCGACGAGCGATATATAAACGTCGTTCGATATCTCGTTCTCGCCAACCTGCTGGGGCTGAAATAAAGACCTGCTGAATATTGGGAACTGAATCTTTGGCGATTGGACCTAGCACTTCAGTGTTTGTCGGTACTTCTCTCCAACCTGCTACGGTGAGTGTTTCTTGAGCCAGTTCTTTATTGATGATGTCTTTCGCTGCTTGAGCTTTGACAGGATCTTGGCTGAAGAAAATCATTCCGATCGCGTATTGTTTGCCAAGGTTAAGCCCATTTTCTTCGGCGATGATTCTAAGGTAAGAGTCAGGTTTTTGAAGTAATAGACCACAGCCATCACCTGTTTTTCCATCAGCGGCAATGCCACCACGGTGTGTCATGCGATCTAAGGCTGATATAGCGGTACGTACGAGTTTGTGGCTGGCCTGGCCTTCCATTTGCGCTATTAAACCAAATCCACAGTTGTCTTTTTCAAGACTAGGATCATATAGTGCCATTGCAATTCTCCCTTTGCTTCTCTGTCATCCAGACAGTAAATGACTAACTATTCATTATAATTGTTATATCTGCATAGTTAATTAGTAATCGTTATTGAATCTGTTAACAAAATCTATTGCTTTTATTTTCAACGATTTCACAACGTATAGCTAATTGTGCAAAAGGTCAAGTTTGTGGTCATTTATCACGTCATGTTTCCAATACCCAAGTAATTGTCTAGTTATGACTAAATATATCAATGGGATAGAGTTTTCATTGTTACATTTTTGTAACAATGTGGGTGGGTGTTTACGAGGGCTTAAAATAAAAAAGGCTAGCATCAAGTGCTAGCCAAATATAAAAAGTTAGGAAGGGTGTTGCGAACTCTTTGGTTAGCCTTCAATAAGTTAGAAGGCTAACGGAGAGTTATTATGCTGAAAGCATCAATGAATTTGCTTTCGCTTCTAAGTTTGAGTTACCCATTAGGTAATCATCAATCGCGATTGCACATTCACGGCCTTCGTTGATACAGCGAACAACTAGTGACTGACCAGTACGCATATCACCAGCAGCGAAAACGCCTTTCTGGTTCGTCGCAAAACCTTCAGAAGCGACGTTACCGCGCTCATCCAGTTTAATGTCTAGTTGAGCAAGCACGCCTGTTGGTTCTGGGTGCAAGAAGCCCATTGCTAGGAATGCCATATCACAAGGGATAACACGTTCAGAGTTAGCGACTTCATCAAAACCTGGGCGTTCACCTGGTTTCGCATCTTGCCAAACGATGTCAGCGATACGTAAACCTGTTACTTCGCCTTTATCGTTTCCGATAAATTCTTTGGTCAGGATGTTCCAATGACGTTCACAACCTTCTTCGTGAGAAGTGGTGGTTTTCATGATCATTGGGTATTGAGGCCAAGGCATATTTGCAGGGCGTTTCTCTGGTGGGATCGGCATGATCTCTACCTGAGTAATGCTTGCTGCTTTATGGCGATTTGATGTACCTACACAGTCAGAACCCGTATCACCACCACCGATAACCACAATATGCTTATCTTTAGCGTGAATCTCTTCTGTTTTAAGATCTAAGTCGTTGGCACGGCGGTTGTTTTGACCAAGGAATTCCATGGCAAAGTGAACGCCTTTCAGCTCACGACCTGGGATTGGCAAGTCACGAGGTACCGTAGAGCCACCCGTTAGTAAGACCACATCAAACTCTTGGCGCAACTGTTGAGCGTTAACATCAACACCAATGTGTTGGTTTACTTTAAACTCAACGCCAGCTTCAGCCATCATGTTGATTTTACGATCGATAATGTCCATACCCAGTTTGAAATCTGGGATACCGAAGCGCAGTAGACCACCTACTTTCTCGTCACGTTCGAATACTGTCACTGAGTGACCTGCACTGTTCAATTGCTCTGCAGCAGCTAAACCCGCAGGGCCAGAACCGATGATCGCAATAGTTTTACCCGTGCGAGAACGCGGAGTCTTAGGTTTTGCGTACCCTTCACGGTACGCAGTTTCTACAATGGTTTTTTCGATATTACAGATTGTGATTGGATCTTGGTTAATGCCAAGTACACATGCACTTTCACAAGGAGCTGGGCATACACGACCTGTAAATTCAGGGAAGTTGTTGGTCGAACTTAGAATGTTCCAAGCCTCTTCCCAGCTGTCGCGATAAACCGCGTCATTGAATTCTGGAATGATGTTACCAATTGGACAACCGCTGTGACAGAAAGGGACACCACAGTCCATACAACGAGAAGCCTGAGTATTGATCTTGTCACCAAACTCTTCGTTTAGAACGAACTCTTTGTTGTCTTCGATACGAACGGATGGATCGAGCTTCTTCGGAAGCTCACGACCATGTTCTAAAAATCCAGTAGGCTTACCCATTATACTGCCTCCACTTCTTCCGATTGTGCTTGTTGTGCTTCAGCTTTACGCTTTTGAAGTACCGCTTTGTAGTCACGTGGCATAACTTTAACCAGTGATTGAATGCTTACTTCAAAGTTGTCTAGGAAAGACTGAGCAACTTCACTTCCTGTGAATTCAACGTGCTTAGTTAGCATTTCTTTTAGAAGAGCTTTGTCTTCTGCTTCGATAGGATCTAGGTCAACTAGTTCAGGGTTCAGCTTGGTTTCGAAGTCTCCAGCTTTGTCCCAAACATAAGCGACACCGCCACTCATACCTGCCGCAAAGTTACGACCTGTTGAGCCAAGGATTACCGCTACGCCACCGGTCATGTATTCACAGCCGTGGTCACCTACGCCTTCTACAACTACTTTGGCACCTGAGTTACGAACACAGAAGCGTTCACCAGCCATGCCTCGGATGTATGAGTCACCAGAAGTCGCGCCGTAGAAACATACGTTACCTACAACAATGTTGTCTTCTGCAATGATGGATGATTTTGCATCAGGATATAGAACAAGCGTACCACCAGATAAACCTTTACCCCAGTAATCGTTCGCATCGCCTTCTACTTCGAACTTCACGCCCTTAGCTAGGAAAGCACCAAATGACTGACCTGCGCTGCCGTTGAACTTCACGTTCATCGGTTTTGGTAGACCTTGGTCTTTGTACACTTTTGAAATTTCGTTAGAAAGCATCGTACCCGCAGAGCGATCTGTGTTGATGATCGGGAATTCAGCGTTGATTGCTTCGCCTTTCTCAAGCGCTGGAATAGCGGCTTGAATCAACTTACGGTCCAGAACGTCTTCTAGGTTGTGGTTTTGCTCGATTTGGTTGTACACGCCATCTTCTTCACGTGCAGGCTCTAGGTGTAGAACTGGCGTTAAATCTAGGTTCTTGTACTTCCAGTGGCCGATGTCTTCTCGAACTTTCAGCTTCTGAGATTGACCAACCATTTCTTGAATTGTGCGATAGCCAAGTTCAGCCATCACTTCACGCAGACCTTCAGCCATGTACTGGAAGAATGTCACTACGTCTTCTACGCGGCCGTCGAAACGTTCACGCAGTGTTTTGTTTTGTGTCGCGATACCAACAGGACAGGTATTTTTATGACACTTACGCATCATGATACAGCCTTCAACAACCAATGCAGCCGTTGCTACGCCCCATTCTTCAGCACCCAGTAGTGTTGCTACTGCAAGGTCACGAGGCGTCTTCATCTGACCATCAGACTGAACTACGATACGGTTACGTAGGCCGTTTTTCAGTAGTGTTTGGTGCGTTTCCGCTAGACCAAGCTCCCAAGGTAGACCTGTGTGACGGATAGATGACATTGGAGATGCACCTGTACCACCATCAAAGCCTGCGATAAGTACCACGTCAGCTTTCGCTTTCGCTACACCAGATGCAATCGTACCAACACCCGCTTCCGATACCAGCTTCACGTTTACACGGCCAGCACGGTTCGCATTTTTCAGATCGTAGATTAGCTGAGCCAAATCTTCGATTGAGTAGATATCGTGGTGTGGCGGTGGTGAAATAAGACCAACGCCCGGAGTCGAGTGACGCGTTGCGCCGATCCAGTCATCAACTTTATCACCAGGTAATTGACCACCTTCACCAGGCTTCGCGCCTTGTGCCATCTTGATCTGAATCTCGTCAGAGTTAGTTAGGTAGTATGACGTTACACCAAAGCGACCTGAAGCAACCTGCTTGATTGCAGAGCGTTCCCAGTCACCGTTTTCTTTACGCTCGAAACGCGCTGGGTCTTCACCACCTTCACCTGAGTTTGACTTCGCGCCAATGCGGTTCATCGCAACTGCAAGTGTTGAGTGTGCTTCGTAAGAGATCGAACCGAATGACATTGCACCTGTAGCGAAACGCTTAAGAATGCTTTCGATTGGCTCCACTTCTTCTAATGGAATCGAACCCGCTGGGTTTTTAACGAAGTCTAGTTGGCTACGCAGTGTTGCCGCGTTATCGCCTTGATCATCAACCGCTTTCGCGTATTTCTTGAACTGAGCGTAGTCTTTGTTACGAGTAGACTCTTGCAGCAGTGAAATTGTTTCAGGGTTAAACAAGTGTTTCTCACCACGTTGTTTCCACTGGTAAACACCACCGACATCCAGAACTTGAACTGGGATTTCACGAGTAGGGTAACCAACACGGTGACGTACTAATACTTCTTTAGCAATGTCATCAATTGTTAGACCTTCGATACGTGAAACGGTACCAGTGAAATACTTATCTACAACAGATTTACTAATACCAAGGGCTTCGAAGATTTGAGCGCCATGGTAAGACTGAAGTGTTGAGATACCCATCTTAGAGAAGATTTTCAGCAAGCCGCCGTTAACACCTTTACGGTAGTTATCGAATAGCTCGTCAGCAGATAGGTTTGGATCCAGTTTCTTAGTGCGCTGAAGATCAATGATGGTCTCAGTCACTAGGTAAGGGTTTACTGCGTTTGCGCCGTAACCTACTAGAGTTGCAAAGTGGTGCGTTTCACGTGCATCACCTGTCTCAACCACAATGTCACACTTCGCACGTAGACCTTTACGGATTAGGTGGTGGTGAACAGCGCCAACCGCCAGCATTGCTGGAATGGCTGCGTGGTTAGAGTTTACTGCGCGGTCAGTTAGAAGGATGATTGAGTAGCCATCAATTACAGCATCTTCTGCGTACTGACAAACACGTTTAAGTGCGCGCTCTAGCTTGCCTTCTTCTTCACTTGCACGGAATACGATGTCTAGCGTCTTAGCTTGTAAGTGCTCGTTGTCGATTGCACGTAGTTTCTCAAGCTCAGCATTTGAAAGAACTGGAGATTCAAGCTCCACTTTCTGACAGTGCTCAGGTGTTTCAGCGAGTAAGTTCTGATCTTTACCTAGGTAAGTGTTCAGAGACATAACCATACGCTCACGAATCGGATCGATTGGCGGATTAGTTACTTGGGCAAACAGCTGCTTGAAGTAGTTAGATAGATGTTGAGACTGGTGAGAAAGAATTGCTAGCGGCCAGTCGGCACCCATTGCAGATAGCGGCTCGTACCCGGTCTTTGCAAGAGGAACAATAATTTCGTTTACTTCTTCAGAGCTTACACCGAATGCTTGTTGGTGGTGCATTAGACGCTCTGGAGTCGGCTGGCTGTGTGCGTTGTCTGCCTCTGGTAGCTCTTTCAAGCTTAATAGGTTGTCTTTTACCCATTGCTCGTAAGGTTGGCTATTTGCAATACCGTCTTTCACTTCTTCATCAGAAATGATGCGGCCTTGTTCTAAGTCCGCAACAAAGATGCGACCTGGTTGTAGGCGGCCGCGGAACTCTACGTTCTCTGGGGCGATTTCTACAACACCTGACTCAGATGCCATTACTAGGAAGTCATCTTTTGTCACGGTATAGCGAGAAGGACGTAGACCGTTACGGTCAAGAGTTGCACCTACTTGGACGCCATCAGTGAAACATACAGAAGCTGGGCCATCCCATGGTTCCATTACGTTTGCGTGATACTGATAGAACGCGCGACGAGTTGGATCCATGTTTTTGTTTTCTTGCCATGCTTCAGGGATCATCATCATCAATGCATGTGGCAATGTACGGCCAGAAAGAACCAGAAGCTCTAGCGCCATATCGAAGTTTGATGAATCCGAGCTGCCTTCCTGACAAATAGGAAGAAGCATGTCGATTTCAGCTTGAGTGAATAGATCAGATTCGATGATCGCTTCACGTGCTTTCATCCAGTTCAAGTTACCACGAACCGTGTTGATTTCGCCGTTATGAGCGATGTAACGGAATGGTTGAGCTAGACGCCAGCGAGGGAATGTATTGGTTGAGAAACGAGAGTGAACAAGAGCGAGTGCTGTTACCATCGTTGGGTTTTGAAGGTCTAGGAAGTACTGAGGTACTTGCTCCGTTGTTAACTGACCTTTGTAAACCAAAGTCTTGTAAGACATTGAGTTGATGTAAAAATCATCACCAATGTTAGAAATGCTTTCTAGACAAACACGAACCGTGTAATTACGTAGAACATAAAGTTTACGCTCTAATTCTTCAGGTGTGGTGCTTGGGCCACCAGAAATGAAGACGTGTTCGAATTGTGGCTCAGTGCTTAGAGGATCTGCACCGATCATTGAGTTATCTGTTGGTAACTCACGGTAGCCTAATACTTCAAGTTCAAGACGCTTAGCGTTGCGTTCAAGAATGTCACGACATTGTGCACGTTTGTGTTCGTCTTTAGGGAAAAGTACTACACCGACACCGTATTTCTCGAAAGACGGAAGCTTAATACCAAGCTTTACTGACTCTTCGAGTAAAAATTCATGAGGTTTTTGTAGCAAGATACCCGCACCATCACCCGAGCAAGGATCACAGCCTTGACCGCCACGGTGTTCCATACGCGCAAGCATATCGAGGGCTTGAGTGACTACATCATGAGATTTACGGTTTTTTAGGTGAGCAACAAAACCGATACCACACGCATCATGCTCCAATTCCGGAGTATACATGCCTTGTGCATTCTGCTCTCTATCTACCATAGATACATCCTTCCAGTTCAATCTAGGCGCAACTTGGCTATTGCCAGCGAGCCTTGTCCTTTTATATTTATGAATCTAAACCAACTCTGACGAGCCAGTTTGAGTCCTTTCCGTATCTCGCAGGAAAAATTTTGCGAGAAAAACAATCCTTAGTGATATCCGTTTTTTTAGAGCCACAAACTAGTGGTTTATATAGGTGGGAGCCGGATATCACCGATTTATCTGCAACTAATTCTGTAACTAAAATCACAAAAAACGCAGATATGTGTAAGTATCCTACAATTTTGTACTGGTTAATTCCAACGAAAGTTGCCTTGTGTAGACCATTTTTTTCGTCTTCGCATGAATAAATCGCATAACAAATGCGCAACATTAGGCAAATAGTACCTATTTTTTGAATGTTTATTGATATTTGATAGGTTGCTCGCAATACATTTTGAGTATTGTGTCTGGCTTAATTTTGCAGGGATGTAATTTATTTTCATAAATGGAGTGAGATTCATTCTTATTTGTCAGGTTAACCCTAAACGATGCAATTACACGAGTTAGTCAATACTATTGGCCAAGATTTACAGCGCCGCTATGGCGAGAAAGTTCATAAGCTGACCTTACATGGCGGATTTAGTTGTCCAAATAGGGACGGCACGATTGGTCGAGGGGGCTGCACGTTTTGTAATGTCGCGTCATTTGCGGATGAACAAACTCAAATCAAAAGTATCGTCGATCAACTGACAGATAGAGCGGGTGAAATTAAGCGAGCCAAAAAGTATCTGGCCTATTTTCAAGCTTACACCAGCACTTATGCCGAGGTGCAAGTGCTAAAAAATATGTACGAGGAAGCATTGAAAGCTGCAGATATCGTCGGGCTATGCGTCGGAACTAGGCCTGACTGTGTGCCAGACTCTGTACTGGAACTGCTAGCCGAATATGTAAATCAGGGTTACGAAATTTGGCTAGAGCTAGGGTTGCAGACTGCAAGTAATCAAACGCTCAAGCGTATAAATCGAGGTCATGATTTCGCGATTTATGAATCGATTACTCAGCGCGCTCGATCGCTTGGAATAAAGGTCTGTACGCATTTAATTGTGGGGTTACCTAAAGAAACTAAAACCGATAATTTGGAAACTTTGGAACGAGTTTTAAACGTCGGTACTGATGGGATTAAGCTACATGGCCTACATATAGTAGAAGGCAGCACTATGGCGAAATCATGGAAGGCTGGCAGATTGGAAGCGCCGACTTTGGAAGAATATGTCGACATCGCGACTGAGATGATCCAACGAACTCCGAGCCAAATTATTTATCACAGAGTTTCCTCGGCGGCGAGGCGGCCAACATTATTGTCTCCACTGTGGTGTGAAAACCGTTGGTTAGCGATGACTGAAATAGGGCGTTCATTGAATAAAACCGGTGCTCAAGGGGTATTAATCAATGATCCGTATGAATATACGCTACCGATTTTATCAGCAGATAAAATGACCAGATAATGATATATTTATTACTGATGATGGTAGATGAGTAATTGAGGGTAAATGGAACAGGTCTTAGACTGGTTATGGAATACTACGAACGGATACGGTTTTGATATTGTCGTTCTCGTATCTAGTATATTTATCTGTGGCCTCATTTACACTCGATACCAAAATCAATTACGTCATTTAACTCATGATTCCCCATCTGCAGTTTGTATTATAGATGCTAAAACGGCAGAGCTTCGCAAAGCTAACCGTCAAGCCATGCAGCTGCTTGGCATTCGTAAGGTTGGTACAGTTTATCGTTATCCTAAGACGGTAGGGGCCGAAAAAGTTCTTTCTATATTAAAGGAACAAAACGGCTCTCATTTCTCTAATGTTTCTTTCCCTTGGTCGTTATCCACATTTGATGCGCTTCGTTTGTCTATTACTGGCCGAAAGGTTTGGTTCTATGGACGAAGAGCGTGGTTGATCTATATTGCTCCGGCTGAAAACACCATGGATGCGCAACAAGCTGAAATGAAAGTGCTTAGTGTAGCAAAGACCGCATTAGACTCACTTTCTGAACTTATCTACGTAAAAGATAATGAGGGAAAACTCATTGCGACCAATCGCGCCTACAAAAAGTTTTGGCAGGATCGTCACGATGAAGGTTTAAGAGATATCACAGATAGCTTGTTAAAAGGCAGGGTAAGTGAGCGCTCATGGACGACCGACAATCAAGGGCGAAGCTGCCTGCTTGAAACTTATCAGAACGTATTGCTTTCAGAGCAGGGCGAAAACCTAGGCATGCTCTCTATTAGTCATGATGTGACAGACTGGCACAATACTCAGCAGCAATTACGTAATGAAATGGAGCGCCGTAAAGATACCGAAGTTGCATTGGCGCAAAGAGACACCATTTTGCAAAACATACTAGAGGCGAGTCCTGACTCTATTGGTATCTTCAATGAAAATATGATTTACCAAGCCTGTAATCAGCCATTTGTTAGCGCATTAGGCATTAGTGATGTCAATGAGCTGATAGGTAAGCGCCTGCAAGATGTGGTGCCAAGTGACTTATACAAGCGTTTGTCGGAAACGGACAGCCAAGTGCTTCATCAAAATAAATCACTACGCTATTTAGATAAAACCATGTCTACTGATGGCCGACTGACTTGGTACGACGTTGTAAAGTCTCCATTCAGAGATCCAGCCTCAGGGACTAATGGTGTTTTGATCATGGCGCGTGATGTCTCAGAACGTTACTTGGCAGAACAAAAGTTGGAAGAAGCGAACTTAGAGCTTGAGCGTTTGAGTTTTATGGATAGCTTAACGCAGGTTTCCAACCGTCGACGATTTGATGAGCAGCTTTCAACGTTGTGGCATCACCATGTCCGGGAAACTTTGCCGATCACCGTGATGTTATGCGATATAGATTTCTTTAAAGGTTATAACGACTTTTATGGGCATCAACAAGGTGATGAGGCTTTGATAAAAGTGTCTCAAGCCTTTTTGAAAGTGTTAAACCGCTCGTCGGATTGCGTGGCTCGATACGGTGGCGAAGAGTTCGGATTCATTTTGCCGAATACAACGGCACTCGGAGCAGAAGCCGTCGCAAAACGTATTCATGAAGAAATTGCAAAATTGGAAATTGAACATGAAACTTCCACGGTTTCAGCGTTTGTGACCGTGAGTTTAGGTATCATTTCTTATACGCCTCCTCTTGGTGAATCGATGGAATCTGCCGTTGCGTTGGCGGATAGTGCACTCTATCAAGCGAAAGCAAACGGTCGAAATCAAACTTGTATCCATCCATCATCGCAAAATTAGTTAGATACCCCACAGATTAGCGGGTTCAACCGCTCCAAATACGCTAGCACGCTTACCTGACTTAGTTAAACAGGTTAGAATATTGCCTAGTCGTATCGCATGGAGCGTTAAATGAAACCCATGAAAAACCTCGCCCAATACTACGTTGATCTGCTAGTAAAACTGGGCATTGTTCGCTTTTCCATTCTTCTTGCTTTAGCCCTTGTAGCGCTAGCGGTCGTTGTTCAAGTTGGTATTACACTTGCCCTAAAAGGTAATGTCGATGACATCGATATCGTTCGCTCGGTTTTCTTTGGCTTAGTGATTACTCCATGGGCGGTATATTTCTTATCGGTGGTTGTTGATCAGTTAGAGGAGTCGCGCCAGCGTTTATCCAAGTTGGTTTCAAAGCTTGGTGATATGCGCTCTCGAGATCAAGAGCTCAACAGTCAGTTACAACTGAATATCGAAAAGCTTAACCAAGAAATTGAAGAACGTGAGAAAGCGGAAGAAGCTCGCCAAGAAGCGATGAAGGATCTTGAAAATGAGGTGTTTCAACGTGAGCGCACACAGCTTGAACTCGCAGAGCGAACCGCGTTATTACGGTCTTTCATTGATGCGTCACCGGATCTGATTTATTACCGAAATGAAGATGGGATTTTTTCTGGATGTAACCGTGCCGTTGAAGAGCTTACCGGTAAATCTGAGAAAGATCTGGTCGGGCTGACTCCATGGGATGTATACAGTAAAGAAGTGGCTCAACAAGTGGTTGAAACCGATGAAAAAGTCTTTGCTGACAATCAAGCTCTAACTTATGAGCAGTGGCTAGAGTACCCTGATGGTCGTAAGAATTACTTCGAATTACGAAAAGTCCCTTTCTATAGTAAAGATGGTCGTCATTTGGGCTTGGTCGGTTTTGGGCGAGATATTACAGAGCGTAAAGAGCATCAAGAGTCACTGGAGAAAGCCAGCCGCGATAAAACCACTTTTATCTCCACCATTAGCCATGAATTAAAAACGCCACTCAACGGTATTATTGGTTTAAGCCGTATGTTACTTGATAGTCAGCTCACCCAAGAGCAGCGAAAACATATGCAGACGATCAAAGTGAGTGCGGTGACACTGGGTAATATTTTCAACGATATTATCGACATGGATAAATTTGACCGAAATAAGCTGGAGCTTTTCCCGACGCCGCTCAATTTTGAAGACTTTGTTGCTGAAATGGAGAGCATTTCAGCCTTGATGGCCGAGCAAAAAGGACTTCGTTTTGATTTAGATCGTTTATCAGAGCTCCCAGGGATCATTGAAGCAGACGGGACTCGTTTACGACAAGTTCTATGGAACTTAATCAGTAACGCCATGAAGTTCACCAAAGATGGTGGGGTGGTCATGACGGTGAGTGCTGATGTGGAAGATGGCTTTGCCAATGTCACAATGGAAGTTGAAGACACAGGCATTGGTATACCAGAAAGTGAAGTCGAAAAGATTTTCGCGATGTACTATCAAGTTAAATCTGGCAAAGATAACTTACATGCAGTCGGTACGGGCATTGGTTTAGCTGTGTCGAAGCAATTAATCAATATGATGGATGGCGACATCTATGTAAGCAGTGAAGAAGGTTTTGGTAGCACTTTCACTGTCTCTATTCGAGTACCGGTCACAGAAGATAAACAAGTTCTGAATAAGGTCATTCGTAAGCAACCAAAATTACAGATATTTATGGTTGAAGACATTGAACTGAATGTGACTGTTGCGCGCTCGCTTTTGGAGAGTCTAGGACACGAAGTGACTGTTGCCATGACGGGGAAAGATGCGCAAATCGAGTTCGTACCAGATTTATACGACTTGGTATTGTTGGACATTCAATTACCAGACATGACCGGTTTCGATGTGGCGCATTACTATCGTGATAAATACCCTGAGCTACCTCCGCTGGTGGCTTTGACGGCCAATGTACTCAGTAATAAACAGGAATATATTGAAAACGGTATGGATGAGGCGATCAGTAAACCGTTATCAGTGAAAGCGATTCAAGATGTGATTGCTGAGTTTATAGAGTGCGAAGTTGTTAAAGAGAAGCCTGTTATTGAAGAGAAAACCGTTAAACCGGTGGTGAATATTGATACCTCACTGCTCGATATTGAAATGCTAGAGTCGTATGTCGATATTGTTGGTTCGAAGCCAGTGTTAGACAGCATCGCTATGTTTGAAGATATGATGCCGGACTACATGGCTATCTTAAACTCGAATATGGCCGCTAAAGATCAACCGAGCATTGTCTCTGAAGCGCATAAAATAAAAGGTGCGGCAGGCTCTATTGGGCTTAAGCGAATTCAGAAAACCGCGCAAAAAGCGCAATCTCCAGATTTACCAGAATGGTGGGATAATGTGGCTGATTGGGTTGATGAAATAAATAACGAATATCAGAATGATATTGAAGTCCTTAAAAGTTGGTTAAATCAAAGGTAATCGAATGAAGAAAATTGCATTAGCGTGCGTGCTTGCTTTAGCTGGCTGCTCGACAACAAACGTTAGCTGGGACCAAGATAGTCAAATTGAAGTTTCTCAATCGACTGTAACTTTGAAAAGCAACTTGTGGCTAAACAAAATGCCGACCATAGGTGAAGAGCAAGAACATAACTTACATGGCGCTCTTTACTTAGAGTCCGACTCGGACCTTCCTGCTGACCTTACCGTTAAAAGTGTTTCTCTTAAGCAAGGCGAGAATACATGGATTGTTGATGGGGAAGCGCTAGACTTGCGTACACACAGTGAAACGCAGTGGGAAGTGGCTTTCGTATGGCAATTGGATGTTGATGCCGATCTGGTTGTTGATGTCGCGGTTGAAGTTGAGCAAGCAGGGCAATCTCAATGGTTGGTTGAGAATGAAGTGAAAGTCGACTCTGTCTACTAACTTTCCAGTATTTTCCTTGCAACAAAAAAGGGTGATGCCAAAAGCATCACCCTTTCTATTTTAACTTGAAGACTACTCTTCTAGGTCACCACAAAAGCGGTAGCCTTCACCATGAATCGTTGCAATGATTTCTGGAGTACCAGACACTGATTCAAAGTGCTTACGAATACGACGGATAGTGACGTCTACAGTACGGTCATGTGGCTTAAGCTCACGACCAGTCATCTTCTTAAGAAGGTCTGCACGAGTTTGGATCTTGCCTGGGTTTTCACAGAAGTGAAGTAAAGCACGGAACTCAGAACGTGGCAGTTTGTAACCTTCGCCATCAGGGCTTACAAGAGAACGGCTATTGATATCTAGAACCCAGCCGTTGAACTCATATTTTTCAACGCTACGTTTTTCTTCCGTCACTGTGCTTGTGCTCATTGAACGGTTAAGAAGGTTACGTGCGCGGATAGTCAGTTCACGTGGGTTAAATGGCTTAGTGATGTAATCATCAGCACCAATTTCTAGACCAAGGATTTTATCAACTTCGTTATCACGGCCAGTTAAGAACATTAGGGCTACGTTTGCTTGCTCACGTAGTTCACGAGCCAGTAATAGACCATTCTTACCAGGAAGGTTGATATCCATGATTACCAAGTTAACTTGGTTGTCAGATAGCACTTGGTGCATCTCTTCACCATCGCTGGCCTCAAAAACAGCATATCCCTCTGCTTCAAAAATACTCTTAAGAGTGTTACGCGTTACTTGCTCATCTTCAACGATGAGAATCTGCGGGGTTTGCATTTGGCGGTACCTAAATTTGTGACGAAACTGTGCTAATAGAATAAATTCTAGGCAAAAACATAACATACAGGTAATGTAATTTTGATAATAACTCAAAGTTTTCAAAAAAACACTTACTTCAGCTATCCGCCATCCTTGAAGCTCTGCCTGAAAACGTAATTCCGAGTACGCCCTTTATTATTCCGTTAGTAATTGCTGAGAATTCTATAATCTTAACAGCTTGCTAACAATGCGAGAATGTTAATTCCATTCACTTTGTTGATTTATATCAATTGCTGAAATGTAACAAACTCTAATAGTATAAATACAAATATAACTGGTACTAATTTGATTATAGACTCGAATCTTTGGCATGCTTATGCAGCTTCTTTTTTTGATTTTAAAGAGTTACCTAACCAACACTCTTTCATAATAATCACCGCTTGGAACCCAAGAAGTGCCATACTGTCTATAGAAGAGAATAAAACGAAGAACCAATTACTTCTCACAGACTTACAAGAACATGAATTGACGCAAGGTATCGTGGGGGATGAAAGTTTCACTTGGTGTGAAGAAAGCTACGCCGTTGTGATGGAGTTAGAACAAGCCATCACAACGGCTAGGAAGTTTGAACAAAATGCCATCTACCGTGTGTCCGGCAATCAATTATTTTTACATTCGTGCTTAGCGCATAATCAGTATGAGTGTTTAGGAGAGTTTCAATCTCGTCTCGTTAGCTAACGGTATGAGAATAAAGAATTTTTATAACTATCTACACAGAGAAGTATTAAGAGCGCGTCAATGGAAACTGTGCGGCTCTTATCTCATGGAGGAAATATGCAAGACATAACACCGGATTTGTGTGACCAGTTTGAAGAGCAAGTTACTTTGCTTAACCTACCGTTACAAACCTTTGGTCAAAAAGGGGCATTTTGGGGGGAGATCGTTACTGTTCGTTGTTATCACGATAACTCTAAAGTGCGAGAGATGCTGGAATCTGATGGTAAAGGAAAAGTGTTAGTGGTCGATGGTCATGGCTCTTGTCAGAAAGCCCTACTTGGTGATCAGCTGGCTATTCTAGCAATAGAGAATGGCTGGGAAGGGGTTATTGTTAATGGAGCGATTCGTGATGTTGGGATGATGTCTCAAATGGATCTCGGAGTTCAGGCTTTAGGCGCATGCCCATTTAAAACTGAGAAGCGTGGTGCTGGAGATGTGAATGTGACTCTGTCGATCCACAATCAACTTGTACAGCCTGGGGATTATATTTACGCAGATTGGAATGGTGTTTTGTTATCAGCGTATAAGCTAATCAACTAGAAGCGAAAACCTAGCCCTACCTCAATACCTTGTTGCCACTTTTCATAGTCAAGAGTGGCATGAATATCTAAATTATCGGTGAGTTTCATTCGACTTGAGACTTCCGCCGCCACAGAGCTGTTCTTCTCGTCACCGTTTTCATAAGTATATGTATGTACAGTACTGTTCAATGAAAGCTTGTCTGATATTTGATAGCTAACACCGCTTAGAAAGCCGTTTTCATTTCCTATTGTAGAGTTGTTCACTCGTGCCCCGACATAAAGGTCAACGCTTTTGAAAACGTTATATGAATACCCACCATCGATTTTCCATATATCAAAACTGTCATCTGAGGCGGTAGGCTGACTTGAAATGAAAAAGCTGTGCGCGGACTCTTTGGTTTGAGAAGGCAGTTCAGGGAGGGAGTTTGCTTGGCAAATAGCGGGCACGACTAAGGAAAAAAGATACAGTAGTCTTCCCATAACCCACTCCTTGGATCGTTATTATTAATTATTGTTTAGCGAGAATAATTAAAGCACATAAAAATGCTTATTGCTGCATTAATGTTATAGCAAATGGTTATTAAACCATAAGAGTCTAGATGCTTATTTGGTAACTGTATGACTTTCAAAGTTGTTTGATTAATGTTCTCAAGGAATGAAAATCTACACTTATTGCTATTTAATGGCGCTTTACTTCTAAAAATCGCCTGAATGTGAAAAAAAATTAACTTTTCATTGACGTGACCTACTAAAAATTGATACACGTAGAGATAAGCAAACGCAAAGAATTGAAAAAATATTATTATGCAGAACACTCGCCACCTAGTAATGACCACAACCATTATTATTACCGACATTACAATTGTTGGGGCAGGCTGCTAAGTAACGGATTTAAAAGAAAAGGCCTGTATCCCACAAGATACAGGCCTTTTTTTGTACCAATTTTTATGATTTATGGAGGAAGGGATGCGAGTTCTTAAATTTGGAGGTTCATCATTAGCAGATGCAGACCGTTTTTTACGAGCGGCAGATATCATTGCTAATAATGCACAGCAGGAAGAAGTAGCAGTAGTATTGTCGGCACCTGGTAAGACAACAAATAAGTTAGTTGCTGTTATCGATGGTGCTTTGAGAAATGGCGAGGCTGAATTACAAATAAGTGAATTGGAGTCGTCATTTAAAGAACTGTTTTCAGGCATTAAAGCGGTATTACCCAACATTGATGGCTCTGGTTTTGATAACCAAGTAAAAACATCACTTTCTCAACTTCGCCAATTCGTACATGGAATTAACCTATTAGGCATGTGCCCTAACAATGTTAACGCTCGCATAATTAGTAAGGGTGAGCGAGTATCTATTCAGTTGATGAAGGCTGTTTTAGAAGCAAAAGGTCAAGCCGCGAGCCTGATTGATCCTATCCAGTATCTGTATGCTCAAGGTGATCATCTTGAAGCAATGGTGGATGTTGAGGTTTCTACACAGAACTTCCGCCAATCTCCGTTACCTGAAGGCCATGTGAATATCATGCCTGGTTTTACTGCGGGTAATGCAAAAGGCGAGTTGGTGACATTAGGTCGTAACGGCTCAGACTACTCTGCGGCAGTATTGGCAGCCTGTTTACGTGCTGATTGTTGCGAAATCTGGACGGATGTTGACGGTGTTTACAACTGTGACCCTCGTCTAGTGGATGATGCTCGCCTGCTTAAATCACTCAGCTATCAAGAAGCAATGGAGTTGTCGTACTTCGGTGCTTCTGTTCTTCACCCAAAAACTATCGCTCCAATTGCGCAATTCCACATCCCATGTTTGATTAAAAATAGCTTTAATCCACAAGGTGCGGGCACTTTGATTGGCCAAGACACTGGTGAAGATAACCTAGCGATCAAAGGCATCACGACACTAAGCGACCTAACAATGGTCAACGTATCTGGCCCTGGTATGAAAGGTATGGTTGGCATGGCTAGCCGTGTATTCGGCGCGATGTCTTCTGCGGGCGTATCTATTGTTTTAATTACTCAATCTTCATCTGAATACAGCATCAGTTTCTGTATTGAATCTGCAGATAAAGCCAAAGCTCAGCAAGTGCTGTCGGAATCCTTTGAGCTAGAGCTTAAAGACGGCTTGCTTGAACCTGTTGAGTTCATGGATGACGTCGCTATCGTCACGCTGGTAGGTGATGGCATGCGTACTTCTCGCGGTGTTGCTTCCCAATTCTTCGCCTCTTTAGCTGAAGTGAATGTCAACATTGTTGCGATTGCTCAAGGCTCTTCAGAGCGTGCTATCTCAGCGGTAATCCCAGAAGATAAAATTTCAGAAGCCATTAAAGCTTGTCATGAAAACCTATTTAACTCGAAGCACTTCCTTGATGTCTTTGTGGTTGGTGTTGGCGGTGTTGGTGGTGAACTTGTTGATCAGATCAAACGTCAGCAAGGGAAATTGGCTGAAAAAGGCATCGTTATCCGAGTTTGTGGACTAGCAAACAGTAAAGGGCTACTACTTGATAGTGAAGGTTTACCGCTCGAGCAGTGGCGTGATCGTATGGCTGATGCAACAGAAGATTTCAGCCTAGCTCGACTCGTTGCATTGGTTCAGCGCAACCATATCATCAACCCAGTGCTAGTAGACTGTACTTCAAGTGAAGCTATCGCAAATCAATATGCGGACTTCCTTGCTGCAGGCTTCCATGTAGTGACGCCAAATAAGAAAGCGAATACGGCTAGCATGGCTTACTATCACCAACTTAGAGAGGTTGCGCGCAGCTCTCGTCGTAAGTTGATGTACGAAACAACAGTGGGTGCTGGTCTACCGGTTATTGAGAACCTACAAAATCTGATTTCGGCGGGTGATGAACTCGAGAAATTCAACGGTATTCTTTCTGGTTCACTGTCATACATCTTCGGTAAGTTGGATGAAGGTATGACGTTAAGCCAAGCGACAAATATCGCTAAAGACAATGGATTTACAGAACCAGATCCACGTGATGACCTATCTGGTATGGATGTGGCTCGTAAGCTTCTTATCTTAGCTCGTGAAGCGGGTATGGCTCTTGAATTGGAAGATGTGGAAGTGGATCAAGCGCTGCCACCTGGTTTTGATGATTCAGGTAGTGTTGAAGAATTTATGGCCCGTTTGCCTGAAGCGGATGCGTACTTCCAAGAGCAATCAGCTATTGCCGCTGAAGAAGGCAAGGTATTGCGTTACGTTGGTGAAATTGCGGATGGTAAATGTAAGGTGCGTATCGCTGCGGTAGATGGCGATGACCCAATGTTTAAGATCAAAGATGGTGAAAATGCGTTAGCATTCTACAGCCGTTATTACCAACCGATCCCACTTGTCCTACGTGGATACGGTGCGGGTACGGAAGTAACCGCTGCGGGTGTATTCTCTGATGTTATGCGTACTCTTGGTTGGAAGTTAGGGGTTTAAAATGAGTTCAAGTGATATGGATGTTGTAGTTTACGCGCCTGCATCGATAGGTAATGTAAGTGTAGGCTTCGATGTGCTCGGTGCTGCGGTTTCCCCTGTAGACGGAACGCTATTAGGTGACCGAGTGTTAGTGAAGGCCGGTAATGAAGCCTTCACTTTGAAAACTGCTGGGAGCTTTGTATCTAAGCTTCCAAAAGAAGCGAAAGAAAACATTGTTTACGATTGTTGGGTCGTGTTTTCTCGCGAACTCGCCAAGAAAGGGGTTGAACTAAAGCCGCTAGAAATGACACTAGAAAAGAACATGCCAATCGGTTCTGGGTTAGGTTCTAGTGCGTGTTCTATCGTTGCGGCGTTAGATGCGCTTAACCGTTTCCATGGTCAACCTCTGGATGAGATGGAACTGCTCGCCTTAATGGGAGAGATGGAAGGCCAAATCTCCGGTGGCATCCACTATGACAATGTTGCCCCATGCTACTTAGGTGGCTTGCAGCTGATGTTAGAAGAGCTGGGCATTATTAGCCAAGAAGTACCTTGTTTTGATGATTGGTATTGGGTCATGGCATATCCGGGCATTAAGGTATCAACCGCCGAAGCTCGTGAAATTTTACCTTCTCAATATCGTCGCCAAGACGTGATCGCGCACGGTCGTCATTTAGCTGGATTTATCCATGCATGCCATTCAGGTCAACCTGAACTAGCAGCTAAAATGATCAAAGACGTGATCGCAGAACCATATCGTGAGAAACTGCTTCCAGGGTTTGCTGACGCGCGTAAATACGCCGCTTCAGCAGGGGCACTCGCAACTGGTATTTCAGGTAGCGGTCCAACTCTATTTAGCATTTGCAAAGAAAAAGATGTCGCTGAGCGTGTAGCACGCTGGTTAGAACAAAATTACGTACAAAATGAAGAAGGATTCGTTCACGTTTGTCGCCTAGACAAGCAAGGTTCGATCGTTACAGGAAGTGAGCTATGAAGCTGTACAACATCAAAGAAAATGACGAACAAGTATCTTTTGGCCAAGCCGTGCGCCAAGGGCTAGGTCGTAACCAAGGTCTATTTTTCCCATCGGAACTGCCGAAGTTCGATGATATCGATGCGCTATTAGCGGAAGACTTTGTTACTCGTAGTGGCAAAATTTTATCGGCACTGATTGGTGATGAACTACCTGCAGAGCAAGTGAATCAATTAGTTGATGCTGCATTCCAATTCCCAGCGCCGATCAACAAAGTAAAAGATGGCGTATACGCACTAGAGTTATTCCATGGTCCTACGTTAGCATTTAAAGATTTTGGCGGCCGTTTTATGGCGCAATCTTTAGCAGCGGTTTCAGATGGCGGTAAGATCACTATCCTTACGGCGACATCAGGTGATACTGGCGCGGCAGTGGCGCATGCTTTCTATGGTATGGAAGACATTAATGTTGTGATCCTTTACCCGAACGGGAAGATCAGCCCGCTTCAGGAAAAGCTATTCTGTACGCTTGGTAAGAATATTCACACAGTCGCTATCGATGGTGACTTTGATGCGTGTCAGGCACTAGTCAAGCAAGCGTTCGATGATGCGGCGTTACGTGAAGAGATTGGTCTTAACTCAGCAAACTCAATCAACATTAGCCGCTTGATGGCTCAGATTTGTTACTACTTCGAAGCAGCTTCTCAGCTTTCGAAAGAGCAACGTGAAAACCTAGTAATTTCAGTGCCAAGTGGTAACTTCGGTAACTTAACTGCTGGTCTTTTAGCAAAAGCACTTGGCTTACCAATTAAGCGCTTTATTGCAGCAACCAATGAAAATGATACGGTTCCACGTTACTTAGAAACCGGTAAATGGGATCCGAAACCAACCGTTGCTACTACTTCGAATGCAATGGATGTTAGTCAGCCAAATAACTGGCCACGCATTGAAGAGTTATGTCAGTTGAAAGGTTGGGGCTTAGATACATTAGGTAAAGGTAAGGTATCTGATGAGCAGAGTGCTGAATCAGTACGCGACCTAAAAGCACAAGGTTACTTGTGTGAACCGCATGGTGCGATTGCTTACCGTCTATTAGACGAACAGTTGCAAGATGGCGAAACTGGCTTATTCCTATGTACGGCTCACCCTGCGAAGTTCAAAGAAGTCGTTGATGACATTCTTGGTTCAGATATCGATCTTCCTGGCCCGCTAGCGAAGCACGCTGCGATGGAATTGTTGTCTGAAAACTTATCGAATGACTTTGACGCACTGAAAGAAGTACTTCGCCGCGTTCAAAAATAGTTCAATATGGGATGGCCAGCTATCCTCATTTTAGATATAAAAACGGCGCTCATAGAGCGCCGTTTTTTTGTATTTGTTTTCAGCCGTTGCTGAATGAGCAATCTAAATTATAGAGACTCAGTGAACGTACGTGCGATAACGTCACGTTGCTGTTCAGTCGTTAGAGAGTTGAAACGAACCGCATAGCCAGAAACACGGATTGTTAGTTGTGGGTACTTCTCTGGGTGTGCTACTGCATCTTCAAGAGTTTCACGTTTTAGAACGTTCACGTTTAAGTGCTGACCGCCTTCGATACGTGGTGCAGTTTCAATTGCTACTTCACGGCTTTCATATTCACCTAGGTCTGAAGCTGTGATCACTTGATCCGCTTCATAACCAGTTGTAGCAACCACACAACGAGCTTCGTTCTTCTCGCTATCTAGTAGCCAGATTGAGTTTAGTAGGTCGTCGTTTGCTGCTTTTGTAATTTGAATACCTTGAATCATCACTATCTCCTAGTCCACTAATGTGGATTGTTATGGTGTTAACTTTCGAATTTTGTTGAACAGGTTAATATATACCTAGCTGTCGCCATGATAGTCTTGATTTAAGTCAAAAAACAATCAAAAACCTTAATTTTTTAATGGTAATTTTATTGAGTTAAATCAATAAAACCTTTAAAAACAATGTGATTACAAAATATTTTAAACTATAAAAATTATTTAACAGATGGTTTTGTTGTAAGTTTACTACAAAATTAACTAGTTTATTGAACTGACACCTATTCTAATACTAAATATGGTGCTTATCCTGAAAGTGCAAAGTGATTTAATGACAAACAATTTTTCTTCGAATAACCAAAAATTTATCGGTGCTCATGTGTCTGCGGCGGGAGGCGTTGATCAAGCTCCAATGCGTGCTCGAGAAATAGGAGCAAACGCGTTTGCACTATTTACAAAGAACCAAAGGCAGTGGGCTGCTAAGCCATTAGAGGAAAAAACCATTAGTGCGTTTAAAGCTAATTGCAAAATGCTTGGTTTTGGTGCTGAACACATTTTACCTCACGATTCTTATTTGATTAATCTAGGGGCTCCTGAAATCGAGAAATTGGAAAAATCACGAGCCGCTTTTATTGATGAAATGGAGCGCTGTAACCAACTTGGTCTCACGCTGCTGAACTTTCATCCTGGGAGTCATTTAAAGAAAATTTCAGAATCTGACTGCTTAGCTCGTATCGCAGAGTCGATCAACTTAGCTCACAAAGCAGTGCCGAACGTCACCGCTGTCATCGAGAACACCTCAGGCCAAGGGACTAATCTAGGCTGGAGGTTTGAACATTTAGCGGAAATCATTGATCAAGTTGAAGATAAGTCACGTGTCGGCGTGTGTCTCGACACTTGCCACACCTTTACCGCTGGTTATGACTTGAGAACTAAAGAAGCGTGTCAGTCGACCTTTGAAGAATTCGATGAAGTGGTCGGTATGCACTATCTAAGAGCAATGCACATCAATGATTCTAAAGCAGAATTTGCAAGTAGAGTTGATCGCCACCATGCATTAGGTGAAGGGGAAATTGGTTGGGATTGCTTTGAATATATTGCGTCGGATGAACGTTTTAATGGTATCCCTTTGATTTTAGAGACAATAAAGCCAGAAAAATGGAAAGATGAAATTAACGCGTTAAGAAAGTTTCATGATAATTCAACGGACTAATACTCCTTAGACAAAACTTGGCATCTTTCTTTCATTAGTACAGTAGACAACGCTACCTACTGTACTAAGGAGAGGGTATGTTCAATTCCACTTCAATAAAACTCGCGAGTGTAAGCGGGGCATCGGCATCAGGTCGTTTACCTGTACCTAATCGACACATCCACAGTCACGGTCATTACCGTACGCCACAAAAAAGTGCTTAGTAGTATCCCTCCTGAAATCTTCATATATCGGGTACACTACGCGAAGAAGATTTTAGGAGGAGCACATGAACGCATCGTCTACTTGGGCGCTCTTTATTAAAGAAGAGCAGCAAAAAGCCTATTTTCAGAAAACTCAGCAGTTTGTCGAGCAAGAGCGGAATTCTGGTAAGCCAATTTATCCGCTTGAAAAAGATGTGTTTAGCGCATTTTCTAGTACCGCTTATGAAGATGTTAGGGTCGTGATATTAGGGCAAGACCCTTACCATGGGCCAAACCAAGCACACGGTTTGTCTTTTTCTGTGCTCCCAGGTATTAAGATCCCGCCATCGTTACGCAATATCTATAAAGAACTGACTCAAGATATTGAAGGCTTTGAAACACCATCTCATGGTTACTTACAAAGCTGGGCGGAACAAGGCGTCTTATTATTAAATACTGTGTTAACGGTAGAGGAAGGAAAAGCGCATTCTCATGCCAAGAGTGGATGGGAGCAATTCACTGACTCGGTGATCGATAAGCTCAATCAAAGGGAATCTCCTGTCATATTTTTGCTGTGGGGAGCACATGCCCAGAAAAAAGGGGCTGCGATTGATTCGAATAGACACATTGTATTCTCATCCCCGCATCCTTCGCCTCTTTCCGCTAGGCGCGGTTTTTTCGGGTGCAGGCATTTTTCCAAGGTAAATGAAGCATTAATGGCTCAAGGGCTAAACCCTATTCATTGGCATTTGCCGCTTGAAGTCGATAATTGATTGTTTTTCGACCAGGATCAAGGCTTATAGGTGAATGACCCTATACACTTATAAAAAGTAGGTGAAATGGAGGTCGACACAATGATGATTGAAAGGATCAGGCGCGAGCACGGCTACATGGTGCAATTACTCTCTATATTGAAAGGTAAACTTGCTCAACTGAATCGTGAACAAGAGATTAACTATGGTTTAGTCAAAGAGATTGTTAGTTATCTTATTAGTCATTCAGAGAAAGTGCACCATCCTAAAGAAGATATTATTTATCACCACTACTTGAAAAAGTATGGTGAACAACAATCGATTGATAACCTTGAGGCTGAGCATCGAACTCTGTCTGATAGAACGGCTCAGTTTCTGTTAGTGGTAGAAATGATTTTGCAAGATGCGGTTGTTCCTCAAGAGGTGTTCATTGAAAAGCTCGATGACTTCATTCAAATGCAAAAGCGCCATTTAGAGCTAGAAGAAAGGTACATCCTTCCGCTCATTGTTGATGCATTTACTGTCGAAGATTGGCAGGAAGTGGAATCTCAATGGGCTCAACCTGAAGATGACCCGGTGTTTGGCGATACGATTGCGGAAGAATATAAGCAGCTGGCTGAAAGGATACGGCAAAGTGCAAAAGAGTGTGTTTGAGCACTGATATATAAATAGAAAAGGCACGATACCGTGCCTTTTTTTGTTCTCTGATTTAGAGCTTAATGTCTTCGATACCGAAATCGGCATCTAAATCTAAGTCCATGAGTTCTTTTTGTAAGCGACGACGATCGTTGATCTCTTCTATTTCTCGCCACTTACGTTTAACCGGTTTAGAACGACTTCTTTGTGCTCTTGGTGCATCTAGCTCTGCGATTTCATCAAATTGAAAGCTTTCCATAAGCGACCCCTTTCCATGTTTGCGGTTCGTTTCGATTCATTTAGTACCATATTTTCTTCAACGATAACTTTGATTTGTTTCTCATTTGTTTCAATACCATGAAGGTTTTGTGTGTATTTTCAGCAGGTGGTCACGTTATTTAGCATGAGGTGTGGTTAATTATTGCGCAAACAAACATAAGAAAACGATCAAATTGCAGCATTGAGAATGTTAATAAGGCACGGGGTGGGAATAGCATTTTAGTCACAATGCAATCATACTCATACTCTGTGCAAATTGCTGATAGTAACTTGGCATTGGAATATTGCCTTTAAGTTCACCGTACCTTATAGAACCTAGGTTTACGCCCTATTCGTTAGATGCTGTTTATATTGATAGGCGAAGGAATGGGATGTTGTGGAAATGTCTGGCTTATGTGTCTTTTTGTTGTAGGTGTTGTTGCGTTTTATGTTAACAAATAGTCATTTATTAGTGAAAAATAGCATTGTAATGATATCTGGTGCATATTGATTTTTACTTCGACTCGCTGCATTATCCGCCCGTCAAAAAATACACTGATACGTAAAATGGACGCATGAGGCGACAATTTACAATCTAAATTGCACAAATAACACGATATAACAAATGCCGACACAACATTGACACTGGCATTGGCAATTTAGAGGAGGGCTCGGATGCATGATCAGTGCTTAAACTCAATACGAGGTTCACGTGACAGATTTAATTAATTTAATGAATGATCTTCTTTGGGGATCAATCTTAGTTTATTTACTAGTTGGTGTAGGTATTTACTTCACTGTAAGACTAGGCTTCATTCAATTCCGCCACTTTGGCCATATGTTCTCTGTTCTAAAGAACAGCCGTAAAGCAGACAACGCTGGTATCTCTTCTTTCCAAGCTCTTTGTACTAGTCTTGCTGCGCGTGTAGGTACAGGTAACATGGCGGGTGTTGCAGTCGCACTTACCGCTGGTGGCCCAGGTGCGATTTTCTGGATGTGGTTAATTGCGATGCTAGGTATGGCAACCTCTTTTGCCGAAAGTACGCTAGCTCAGCTATACAAAACACGCGATAACGACGGTAACTACCGTGGCGGCCCTGCTTACTACATGGAGAAAGGCCTTGGTATGCGTTGGATGGGGGTTCTATTCTCTATCTTCCTAATCATCGCATTCGGTCTTGTATTCAACGCGGTTCAAGCGAATGCAATCGCAAGCGCAATGAATACCGCGTTTGATTTTGAACGCAGCTATGTTGGCGTCGCTATCGTAATCATCTCTGCTTTCGTTATTTTTGGTGGTATCCGTAAGATCGCTCGTACAGCTGAACTTATCGTTCCTGTTATGGCACTTGCTTACCTTGCGATTGCTATCTTCGTAATGTTCATGAACATTGAGAAAGTGCCAGATGTATTAGCGCTTATCTTCAAGAGTGCATTCGGCTTGCAAGAAGCTGCGGCGGGTGGCTTAGGCTACGCAATCGCACAAGCAATGATCAACGGTATTAAACGTGGTCTATTCTCGAACGAAGCTGGTATGGGTTCTGCGCCAAACGCTGCGGCATCCGCGACACCTTACCCGCCGCACCCAGCGTCGCAAGGTTACGTTCAAATGCTAGGTGTATTCGTCGATACTATTGTTATCTGTTCTGCGACTGTTGCGATCATCTTGATGTCTGGTGAATATGTGCCACATGGTGAAATCACAGGTATTGAACTGACTCAGCGCGCGTTAACAGCACAAGTTGGTGATTGGGGTGGTATCTTTGTAGCGGTAGCGATTTTCTTCTTCGCGTTTACTTCTATCATTGCGAACTACTCTTACGCTGAAACAAACCTTATCTTCCTAGAGCACAATAATAAGAAAGGCCTAGTGCTGTTCCGTGTTGTTGTACTAGGCATGGTGATGTTCGGTTCTTTAGCAACACTGCCAACCGTTTGGGCGTTAGCTGACGTATCAATGGGTTTGATGGCGATTGTGAACTTGGTGGCAATTATCCTGCTATCCGGCATCGTGATTAAGCTTGCTAAAGACTACAACCGTCAATTAGACGCAGGCAAAGTGCCAACGTTTGATTCGAATGACTTCCCTGAGCTTAAGTCTCAGTTAGAAGACGGTATTTGGGATAACACGAAGAAGTAAGTTTCATCCCCCAAAGCTGACGTTGAAGCCAAGCTTCAGAAGCATTTCAAAGGCCAAGGTATTTTACCTTGGCCTTTTTTGTTGTTGAGTGAAGTTGGATGTTTACCTATGGAAGTAATAGGGAGAGTCATAAAGACAAGTTGATGTTTTTTCGATACTCTAACGCTATTCTCAAGTTTCAATTATTGAACACCAACTGAAACTGCACTTCGCGAAGCTTTGCCGCTGAAGGTGCGGATTCAACTGGTGTTAATGAATAGGATCAAAGTTATGTTAGTTGTCGTTTCTCCCGCAAAAACACTAGATTACGAATCTCCTTTAGCAACAGAACGCTTTAGTCAGCCTGAATTTGTTGAGCATTCAGCTGAGCTCATTGAAGAGTGCCGTAAACTGACTCCGGCAGATGTTTCGGCGCTGATGAAAGTGAGTGATAAAATCGCAGGGCTGAATGTGGCTCGATTCGAACAGTGGAGCGAAACCTTTACTCAAGAGAATGCTCGCCAAGCGATTCTAGCGTTTAAAGGTGATGTATACACAGGGTTAGATGCAGAGTCTCTGACAGAAGAAGACTTTGATTATGCGCAAAGCCATTTACGTATGCTTTCCGGTCTTTACGGCTTGTTGAAGCCTTTGGATTTGATGCAGCCATACCGCTTAGAAATGGGAACACGTCTCGCAAATGCTCGTGGTACTAACCTATACCAATTCTGGGGTAACATCATCACAGACAAGCTGAATGAAGCACTGAACGCTCAAGGCGACAATGTGTTGATCAACCTAGCATCGAACGAATACTTCAAAGCGGTGAAGCCAAAGAATTTAGACGGGCAAGTCATTACGCCTGTATTCAAAGATTGTAAGAATGGCCAGTACAAGGTGATCAGTTTCTACGCGAAGAAAGCGCGTGGCATGATGGCCCGCTACATCATTGAGAACAAAGTTGACTCGATTGAAGCGTTAACGAAATTTGATACCGCGGGTTACTACTTTGTTGAAGAAGAGTCGAATGCGAAAGAATTAGTTTTCAAACGTGAAGAACAAGCTTAACCACGAACGTGATTATAGACTTAGATAACAATAAAAAACCGATGCATTCGCATCGGTTTTTTTGATCTTCAGAAGGGATTACTTCTTTTTCTTAGCGGCTTTCTTTTTAGACGCAGCGGACTTTTTGTCGTCTTTTTTTACTTTCTTCTTTTTCTTGAAGACAGGTTTTTTGTGCGTTGGACGCATGCCTTCGATGAAGCGCTCTTTGATGCTTTCTTTCGTGTAACGAGCCACACGTTCGATCATCGGCTGGTCATGCGCTTCAATGATTGAAATCGCATTACCTTTCTTACCTGCACGAGCCGTACGGCCGATACGGTGTAAGTACACATCTGCAGTACGCGGCATATCGTAGTTGATCACGTGGCTGACATCTGGAAGGTCGATACCACGAGCGGCAACGTCAGTGGCTAATAGTACATTCACTGTGCCATCACGGAAACGAGCAATCGCATTGTTACGGCGGTCTTGAGGCATTTCACCTTGGATCCACGCACAAGGGATTTGCGCACTTTCCAGTTGAGCGCGTAGCTCACCTAAACGTTCGCGAGTTTTTAAGAATACGATCGTGCGCTCTGCTTGCTCGGTGATAATGTGCTTAAGCAGATCCAGTTTATGATCGGCTGTATCTGCACGGTGATACCACTGAGTGATTTTTTTACGTTCACGCAGTGACGATTGCGCGTTGATTTCTGCTGGGTTCTTTAGAAGATCTTCAGTGAAGCCTTCTACGCCTTTACCTTCTAGCGTTGCTGAGAATAGTAAAGTTTGTTTACGCCAGCGACACTCGGCAGACAGTCGGTCAACGACAGGGCCAAAACCCATGTCTAGCATGCGGTCTGCTTCATCTAGGATAAGCCATTCAATCGCACGACAATCAAAGCGTTCAGCTTCAATGTACTCCATTAGGCGGCCTGGAGTTGCAACCACGATATCTTGAGTGGTACCAAGGATGTCTGCGTGCTCTTGGTACATCACACCACCAGTAATGGTGAAGATGTTTAAGCTGGTGTACTTAGCCAGTTCACGGGCTTGATCGGTGATCTGCATCGCTAGCTCACGCGTTGGCGTCAGGATCAGCATACGTGCAGGGCCTGCTTTCTTACGTGGGAAATCCAGTAAGTATTGCAGCGCAGGTAGAACGAAAGATGCGGTTTTGCCTGTACCTGTTGGCGCGGAAGCCAAAACGTCTCTTCCATCTAACGCTTGTGGGATTGCTTCAGCTTGTACCTGTGTTGGGCGCTCGTAGCCCATTTCGTCAATTGCTTTTAGCAGCTCTTGTTCTAGATCGAGTTCTGCAAAGGTTCTGATCACTGTTGTTTCTCCACAAGCAATAAATGTTTTCTGCATCAAGTAGCAGAAGATAAAAAAGAGTAGTCGGCCATTATAGAAGCATTAGTGATTAGGATCACATGGTATTTCTACATCTTCAGATAAAAATCTTTAGTTAGCGCAATAAATTCATCGCTATAGTCGGCTTTATGACGAATGGTGAGTTGATCGTATTGAGTTTCTTGCGGTTGTTTAGTCAATTCAAATACGACTCGGCTTACTGGTTTGCTGTCCGTTGGCTTTACATCCAGTCGGCGAGATAGAAACCAACCAGATTGCAAGGCGATTTCGATGAAGGATTCGCCTTCGGTAATCGGCAAAATAAAGCTGGCCGTCGCTGTTTCGGTAGTGATGGCTGAGCAGCGGTCAATCAGAGCTTGATGACTTAATGTGTCGGTATGCCGAGCGGTGGCTCTTTGTTGATGCTTTGCTTGCTCGCCATTGTTGAAATAGGGAGGGTTACAGATAATGCCTGCAAACTTCTCCTTGAAAGGATGGGAGAGCACGTCCCCTTGTATTAGATGAAGTCGAGCAGTCCACGGAGATTGTTGAAAATTGAATAAGGCTGCTTCTGCGGCGTGCTGATTTATATCAATAGTTTGTATGTCGATATCAGCGAATCGTTGCGCTGCCATTAAGGCAAGTAGCCCAGTCCCCGTGCCGATATCTAAGATGTTGTTGGCATGAGGGAATTGAGCCCAAGCTCCGAGCAACACGCCGTCTGTACTCACAGGCATGCCGCTTTGACCACCTTCGATAGCAAAGCGTTTAAATTTGAAGCTCTTGGTCTTTAATGTGCTACTTTTCATGATTGTTCTAACTTTGTTCTAAATATAAGTTTTTACATCTATTGTTAACGATTTGTTTGGATAAATACTCTGCTTGTAGGTTATCTGTTAACGCTAATCGCTAGTGTATAGTTTTGGTTATTTTTATTAATCTGGTGATTTGAACTGGTTATTTGTTAAATGTGCAAATTAATATAGTGTTTTTTTCTCTCGCCTTGCGAATTGGTGAGCCTTTCGTCATTATGCGCGACTATTTTATAGAGTGAGTGCACAGTTTTTAACTTGAGCATTCATGCAAACACGACTTAAATTCCAAAAATATAATTAAGGGTTATCTGTGAAACAGACTCTAAAACTAACAGATATAATTGCATTGGGCTTTATGCTTTTTGCGTTTTTCTTAGGTGCAGGAAACATTATTTTTCCACCACTAGCTGGTCAATTGGCCGGTGACCATTTGTTCCCAGCAATGTCTGGCTTTTTATTAACAGCAGTAGGTCTACCTCTTATTACTATCGTTGCTATTGCTGTTGCTGGTGGTACTTGGGGGCATTTAACAAAAGATCTGCCTAAACAAGCTGCAACAATCATGGCGGTTCTGATATTTATTATTATTGGCCCTGCTTTTGCTGCACCTCGTACCGGTTTGGTTGCTTACGAAATGGCGGTGAAACCGTTCTTCATCGATGCCGTTCAAGCTCACCTAACGATATTCTCTATTGCTTTCTTTGCTATTGCGATGTTCTTTGCGTGGTCTCAAGGCAAGCTTATCGACATTATTGGTAAAGTTTTGACGCCTTTACTGTTTGTTGGTCTTGTCATTCTTGCTATCGCGGTCTTCTTTAACCCACAAGGCGAAATGATTGCAGCGCAAGGCGATTACCTGACTCAGCCGTTGACGAAGGGTTTCCTTGAAGGCTACAACACCATGGACACGTTTGGTTCATTGATGTTCGGTATGTTGATTGTTGATGCAATCCGCAGCAAAGGTATTACCGATCGAGCTGCCACAACTAAATACCTGATCAGCGCAGGTTGTATCGCGGCAGCGGGCTTAGCTTTCGTTTATATTTCACTGTTTTATCTTGGTGCGACTAGCGCAACGGTCGCGGCAGGTGCGGACAATGGCGGTGTAGTGTTAAGCCTGTATGTTCAGTCACTATTTGGCCCTTCAGGTCAGATCGTATTGTCGGTTATTGTTTTACTGGCATGTTTAACGACTGCAATTGGTCTGATTTCAGCGTGTTCAGATTACTTCAGCTCTTTGACTCCTTTGTCATACAAAACTTGGGTGCTCATTAATGGTGTCGCATGTGCAACGGTTGCGAATGTGGGCTTAGCTCAACTTATCGCACTGTCTGTTCCTGTGTTATTTGCACTTTACCCAGTAGCAATTGCCCTAGTCGCACTTACTTTCATTCGCAAGAAGTTGCCAAATCCTCGTGTGGCATACCGCGTAGTTATTTTGGCTTCATTACTGTTTGCTCTGATTGATGCAGCTAAAGTGGCGGGTGTTGATGTGTCTGCTCTAAACATGCTGCCGTTGTTTGAGATCGGCATGGGTTGGTTGTTACCAACAGCAACTGCAATGGTTTGTATGCTGTTCATCGGTAAATCGACGAAAGATGTGATGACAGAAGAAGCGGCTTAATGTATTGCTTGCTTGAATAATAAAAAGGCCTCGTCATATGACGAGGCCTTTTTATTTGTCTTTGAAAGAGCTGGCTGAATTAGAGTTTGTCGTGGTACTCAACGAGTACTTGTTCCACCCAAGCTTCAATACGCTCGTCGCTGAGCTCATATTGTGAATCTTCATCTAGAGCCAAACCGACGAATTGTGATTGATCTTCTGTGAGGGCTTTAGAGGCTTCAAATTCGTAGCTATCATCATTCGGCCAGTAACCAATTGGTTCAGCGCCTGCTGTTTTTAGTTCATCGTGCAGCAGCCCCATCGCGTCAAGAAACCATTCGCCATAACCTTCTTGATCACCTAAACCAAACAGGGCGAAAGTTTTTCCTTTAACTGGTGTAGTGGCGATATTTTCCCAAGCCTCATTCCAGTCTTCCTGAATTTCACCAAAGTCCCATGTGGAAATGCCTAATAGCAGCAAGTCGTAATCTGCCATTAACGATAATGGGGTTTCCTTTACGTTATGAATATCGACAAGTTCTTCGCCAATCATCGCGCGAATTTTTTCTGCTGCCATTTCGGTATAGCAGGTAGTAGAGCCGTAAAATAATCCAATTTTCATAGCATATGTTCGGTTTTATTTGGGGATGGCGAATTCTAACCATAAATTGCTTTTGATTGCAGCGATTATCCACTCAACTCGTAATTTTTATGGCAATCAATGGTGTGGTGGCTTACTCTCGAACCAGTTTTGATAAGCGAGAGTAAACAGTATGGAATCGCCTTCTCAAGGGCAAAGTTTGGATTATGGCTTGGTTGAGCAGTTTTTAGATACGATGTGGATGGAGCGTGGTTTGTCTGAAAATACGCTGGCTTCTTACCGTGCAGATTTAACCAAGCTTGTGCTGTGGATGGAAAATCATAACTACAAACTCGACTTCATCAGTTTGTCTGGGCTTCAAGATTACCAGAGCTGGTTAGTTGACCAAGACTTCAAGCAAACATCACGAGCCCGTATGCTGTCAGCGATTCGCCGCTTGTTCCAGTATTTGCATCGTGAAAAGGTTCGAGCCGATGATCCAAGTGCGTTGTTGGTCAGCCCCAAATTACCTCAGCGTTTACCTAAGGATCTATCAGAAGAGCAAGTGGACGCTTTGCTCGATGCGCCTGACCCTAATGACCCGATTGAGCTGCGTGATAAAGCAATGTTAGAGCTATTGTATGCAACCGGCCTACGCGTGACCGAATTAGTGAGCTTAACGATGGAAAACATTAGCTTGCGCCAAGGGGTGGTTCGAGTCATAGGTAAAGGTGGCAAAGAGCGTTTAGTTCCGATGGGAGAAAATGCCGTAGATTGGATTGAAACCTTTATGGAGCAAGGCCGCCCTGCGTTACTGGGAGAAAACACGTCGGATGTTGTTTTCCCAAGCAAACGCGCAAGGCAAATGACGCGACAAACGTTCTGGTATCGAATTAAGCATTATGCAGTGATGGCCGGGATTGATACAGAATTGTTGTCTCCCCACGTATTACGTCATGCTTTTGCGACACATCTATTGAACTATGGCGCGGATCTAAGAGTCGTACAAATGCTTTTAGGGCATAGTGACTTATCTACAACGCAAATTTATACTCACGTGGCGACGGAAAGACTCAAGCAGATCCATGCTGAACACCATCCACGTGCTTAATCGAATAATAAAACTAAGGTGAACTTAATGAGCGTATTACGCCGTCTTCCTTTATTGACCCTGCCGCTATTACTTGCTGCATGTAACGGTGCCGAAGAATCGACGACTAACGAACCAACAGCTACAGTTGCTGAAACCAAAGCGGTTGCTGTAGAAAGTGGCGACTTTGATTTGCAAGCGTTAACCGCTCGCTTCGAGAAAATCGGGATCAAAGTTATGAATGTCGTGCCTTCAGATATTCAAGGTCTATTGGAAATTCAAACGAATAGCGGTGTCATTTTCTCTTCGCCGACAGGTGAATATTTTGTTGCGGGTACGCTCTATTCGTTGGATGAAAATGGAAAATACACTGATATTCTGGCCGAGCGTCAAGCGCCGATTAATGCCGAGAAAATCGCGGCGTTTAATGACGAAATGATTGAGTATAAAGCTCAAGACGAAAAGTATGCCATTACTGTATTTACAGACACAACGTGTGGTTACTGCGTTCGACTACATAGCCAAATGGAAGGGTATAATGCGTTAGGCATTACTGTGCGCTACCTTGCTTACCCTCGCCAAGGCGCAGAAGGTCAAGTCGCCAAGCAGATGGCTTCCATTTGGGCGGCGAAAGACCCGCAAACCGCAATGCATGATGCTAAAATTAACCGTTCATTCCCAACACCTTCTGGCGACATTAGCAAGTTTGAAAAGCAAATCAGCGGCCAATATGCGCTAGGTCGTGAACTCGGGATTAGCGGTACACCGGCGATCTTCTTACCTGGTGGCGAGTTAGTGAGTGGGTACTTACCTCCTGCTCAATTGCTTCAACGTCTACAGACACAATAACCAGTATTTAATTCCAAATGACAGGAGTTGGCTTAGCTTGCGTTGAGCCACATGCAATATGATAGAAATTCAACGTCGCCCCGAAGTCGATACCAGCGTGCTTGTTGGTAATCAACCCGATTTACTCAAACGAATTTATGTGAGTCGTGGGATTACGAATGCAAACCAGTTAGAAACGACAGCCAAAGGGTTACATTCATACCAAAAACTGGGTGGTATTGATGCGGCCGTTGAGCTTCTGTTTAATGCTATTAAGCAGCAAAAACGCATCATTATTGTTGGAGATTTTGATGCGGACGGCGCTACGAGTTCAGCTCTATCGGTGCTGGCTTTACGTATGCTTGGGAGCTCCAATGTCGATTATTTAGTGCCTAACCGCTTTGAAGATGGTTATGGTCTTAGCCCTGAAGTTGTTGAGCAAGCGATTGAAATTGGTGCTGAAGTTATCATGACGGTCGACAACGGGGTTTCTTCAATTGAAGGGGTTCGCTTTGCTAAAGAGCAAGGGCTAGAAGTTCTCGTCACCGATCATCACTTACCTGGGCACGAGCTGCCTATGGTTGATGCAATGGTGAACCCAAACCTAGAAAGCTGCGCCTTTCCATCAAAAGCATTAGCTGGTGTAGGGGTTGCCTTCTACTTGATGATGGCACTTTGTGTCCATATGAGAAAGCTGGGCTGGTTTGCTGAACAAGGTATGGCAGAGCCTAAGTTGATGGAACTTATCGACTTAGTAGCGTTAGGCACGGTGGCGGATGTTGTCCCACTGGATGACAACAACCGTATTTTGGTGCATCAAGGTTTGCAACGGATCAGGGCAGGCAAGGCTCGCCCAGGCATTCAAGCGCTGATTGAAGTCGCGAAAAGAGACGCACGTCGCTTGGTGGCTTCTGATTTCGGTTTTGCACTTGGCCCGCGAATTAATGCTGCTGGTCGTCTCGACGACATGTCTTTTGGTGTGGAACTCTTGATGAGTAACAACATTCATGCTGCGCGCCGTATGGCCAGTGAGCTTGATGGGCTTAATCAAACCCGTAAAGAAATTGAAGAAGGCATGAAGCAAGAAGCGATGGCTTTTTGTGAGCGTCTGCAATTTGGTGAAGACGCTGAATTGCCTTATGGCTTAGCGTTATTCCAGCGTGATTGGCACCAAGGCGTGATTGGTATTCTTGCGTCTCGAATTAAAGATAAATTCCATCGCCCGGTAATTGCGTTTGCTGATGGGGGGGAAGGCTATATCAAAGGCTCTTGTCGCTCGATCCCGGGTTTACATATGCGTGATGCATTAGACCGAATTGATACTCAGCACCCAGGACTGATCTTAAAATTTGGTGGTCATGCGATGGCTGCAGGCCTAACCATCAAAGAAGTGGACTTTAACCGTTTCAGTAAATTGTTTGACGACATAGTGAAACTAGAACTCGATGAAGCGGCGCTAAAAGGCATTATTTTATCGGATGGGGAACTGAAGCCTGAAGAGTTTTCCATGCACACTGCAGAAACATTGCGTGCTGGTGGTCCATGGGGGCAAGCGTTCCCTGAGCCTATTTTTGATGGTGAATTTAAAGTACTTCATCAAAAGCTCGTTGGGGAAAAGCACTTAAAGCTTATGCTTGAGCCTTTATTTAAAGGACACCCTACCAATATTATGATTGATGGCATCGCGTTTAATGTCGATTTACGTCGTTGGCCGGATGCGTCAGTCAAAACGGTTCGCCTTGCATATAAGCTCGACATTAACGAGTTTCGTGGCAATCAGTCTTTGCAATTGATGATCGATCATTTAGAAGCAAAATAGGCATCTTTTCTTTTTTCAGAATTAATCCTTTCTAGCCTGTCTAATTGATGGGCTGGAAACGTATTTTTTTCTGTATCTCCGTCACATTTTTGAGTAGAATTCTCCGGTTAAATTCTACTCATAAATGATGAGCTAAAATGTTTGAAATCAATCCAATCAAAAACCGTCTGCAGGATGTGTCTGAGCGCACAAATATCCTGAGGGGGTACCTTTGACTATGACGCTAAGAAAGAGCGTCTAGAAGAAGTAAACGCAGAACTAGAACAACCAGATGTATGGAACGAACCTGAACGTGCTCAAGCGCTAGGTAAAGAGCGTTCTGCATTAGAAGCGGTAGTAGAAACCATCGATTTGCTTGACCAAGGTGTTGAGGATGTAGACGGTCTACTTGAGCTTGCAGTTGAAGAAGAAGATCAAGAAACGTTCGACGAAATTGAACCAGAACTTGCAGAGCTTGAAGCTAAGCTAGGTAAACTTGAGTTCCGTCGTATGTTCTCTGGCGATCACGATGCTTCAGATTGCTACATCGATTTACAGTCAGGCTCTGGTGGTACAGAAGCTCAAGACTGGACTTCTATGATGCTACGCATGTACTTGCGTTGGGCAGAAGCGAAGGGCTTCAAAACCGAAGTAATCGAAGTGTCTGAAGGTGAAGTTGCTGGCCTGAAAGGTGCAACGGTACGTATCTCTGGTGAGTACGCGTACGGTTGGCTACGTACTGAGACGGGTGTACACCGCTTAGTTCGTAAATCACCATTTGATTCAAGTGGCCGTCGTCATACTTCATTTGCATCTGCGTTTATCTACCCAGAGATTGATGACAACATTACGATCGACATTAACCCTTCTGATTTACGTATCGATGTATACCGTGCTTCGGGCGCGGGTGGTCAGCACGTAAACACCACAGAATCAGCGGTACGTATTACTCACGTACCAACCAATACCGTGGTGCAGTGTCAGAACGATCGTTCGCAGCATAAAAACAAAGATCAGGCGATGAAGCAGCTTCGAGCTAAGCTTTTTGAGCTTGAGATTCAAAAGCAAAATGCTGAAAAACAAGCGAATGAAGATACCAAATCAGACATCGGTTGGGGCAGCCAAATTCGCTCTTACGTACTAGACGATTCTCGTATCAAAGATTTACGCACTGGCATTGAAAACCGCAACACTCAAGCGGTTCTTGATGGCGACCTAGACAAATTTATCGAAGCTAGCCTGAAATCAGGCCTGTAAGATTTTCACCGACTACAAACAGGATACATCGAAAATGACTGATGCTGTTCAAAACGACAACGTACAAGAAGAAAACAAACTGATTGCAGAGCGTCGTAGCAAGCTAGATCATATCCGCCAAAGCTGTAAAGCTAATGGCCACCCTAATGATTTCCGTCGCGAGCACCTAGCTGGCGACCTTCAAGCTGAGTTCGGTGAAAAGAGCAAAGAAGAGCTAGAAGAACTTAACCACATTGTTGCTATCGCTGGTCGTGTTATGGCGAAGCGTGGTCCTTTCTTAGCGATTCAAGAAACATCTGGCCGCATTCAAGCTTACGCTGCGAAAGACGTTCAGAAAGTACTGAAAGAGAAGTACCAAGGTCTAGATATCGGTGACATCATCGGTGTTAAAGGTGCACTTCACAAGTCAGGTAAAGGCGATCTTTACGTGAACATGGAAGAGTTTGAACTGCTGACTAAAGCACTTCGTCCTCTACCAGAGAAGTTCCACGGTCTAACTGACCAAGAGATGCGTTACCGTCAGCGTTACGTTGACCTAATCGTGAATGAAGATTCTCGTAACGCATTCATCGTGCGTTCTAAGCTTGTTTCTTCAATCCGTAACTTCATGAGCTCAAAAGGCTACCTAGAAGTTGAAACGCCAATGATGCACGTGATCCCTGGTGGTGCGACTGCGCGTCCATTCATCACTCATCACAACGCACTTGACATCGACATGTACCTACGTGTTGCACCTGAGCTGTACCTGAAGCGTCTAGTGGTTGGCGGTTTTGACCGTGTATTCGAGATCAACCGTAACTTCCGTAACGAAGGTCTTTCTCCACGTCACAATCCAGAATTCACCATGATGGAATTCTACCAAGCGTACTCTGACTACAAAGATCTAATGGATCTGACTGAAGAGATGCTAAGCACAGCAGCGATGGATGTTCTTGGTTCTACTTCTATGCCTTACGGTGACGAAACAGTAGAGTTTGGTGGTAAGTATGCGCGTATGAGCATGTTCGATGCGATTAAGCACTACAACCCAGATCACGCTGAGATTCAAGCGCTAACAGAAGCAGACCTACAAGACCGTGAGAAGATGGTAGCAATCGCGAAATCTGTACACGTTGAAGTAGAAACGTTCTGGACATGTGGTCAGCTTCTTGAAGAGATCTTTGGTGAAACAGCTGAACCTCAGCTAATTCAACCAACGTTCATCACTGGTTACCCAGCGGACATCTCTCCACTAGCTCGTCGTAGTGATGACAACCCGTTCTTCACAGACCGTTTCGAGTTCTTCATCGGTGGCCGCGAAGTAGCGAACGGTTTCTCTGAGCTGAACGATGCACAGGACCAAGACGAGCGTTTCAAAGCGCAAGTTAACGCGAAAGACGCAGGCGATGATGAAGCAATGTACTACGATGCAGACTACATCACAGCTCTTGAGCACGGCCTACCGCCAACAGCGGGTCAAGGTATTGGTATTGACCGTTTAGCAATGCTATTTACAAACACGCACACAATCCGTGACGTGATTTTGTTCCCTGCGATGCGTCCTCAAGCTTAATTTTAGTCTGTAAGCTGTTTTTTTGAAGCCACCTATTTAGGTGGCTTTTTTCATTAAATGTATTCCCTCAGTGTTTGATACTTCTTCAGATATTCATTCGAAAAATCATTATTTCTAACGTAGTCTTAGTATTGAGACGGATTATCTAAGATAGTCTCAATACTGTAACGTCAGTGCTAGAGTTGCGCTAATACCGATGATTTAGTTGCTTTGGCGGATTTCTATAAAATTAAAGTAAGGAAATAGGGAATGGGGACTCAATTTAAGATGGATTCCGTGCCGGGTTCTCTTATCGTAGTAGGGGGCGCATACGAACCCTGGCTATCGGTATTAGAACAAGTAGGTTGGCGTTGTACACAATGCGCTGATTTGCGAAAGGCAGATGCACTAATTTCTGAAACTGGCCCATGTATTGGGGTTGTTGATTTAAGCCATGATGAGTTCAGTCTGAATGGTATTGCTAATTTAGTAAGTACTCACAAGCAAGTTCGTTGGATTGCCTTTATTCGAGAGTCTCAGCTTAGCTCTGACACAATTTGTCAGTTCATTGTGAACTTCTGTATTGATTTCTTCACCGCTCCAATCCCTGATGCTCAGCTATTGAGCACCATTGGCCATCAATTGGGTATGCTCAAATTAGAAAAGAAAGTGTGGCCGAATTATGGAAATAGTGGCGACATGGGCCTGTTCGGCGATTCAGTTCCATTGAAACGATTGAGAGAGCAGGTCAAAAGAATTGGTCCAACTGACGTGAGTATCCTTATTTACGGAGAAAGTGGCTCGGGTAAAGAAACCGTCGCCAAAGCGATTCATAAAACCTCTTCTCGTTCTCAAAAGCAATTTCTCACGGTGAATTGCCGAGCTTTATCTGAATCTCGCATTGAGTCTGATTTGTTTGGCATTACTAGCGATGGAACCAATAAGCTTTCGATGTTAGAGCAAGCCGATGGTGGAACGATTTTGTTGAACGATATTTTGGCGATGCCTAAGTCTCAGCAGATGAATTTACTTCGTTTCTTGCAAGAAGGGACGATAGATACACTCAATGGTCCGAAAGCGGTCGATGTTCGAATTCTTGCTGCCAACTCTTCAGATATAGAAAAAGCCTTGATAGAAGGTGAGTTCAATGAAGAGCTTTATCATTACATCAATGTATTAAGAATTAATGTCCCTAGCTTAAAAGAGCGTGCCGGTGATATCGCGGTTCTTTCACGCTATTTTCTTCAAGAATACTCTAAAGAGTTTAATGCGCAGGCCAGAAGTTTCTCTGAAGATGCACTAAAAGCTCTGACTCGTTACCATTGGCCGGGTAATGTTCGAGAGCTGATGAATCAGATTAAGCGTGTTGTACTGATGTCTGATTCGGTCATGATCGATGAAGAGCAGCTAGATTTGCCTAAGCGCAGCGATGGCAGACGCAGTTTGAAGAGTATCCGTGAACGCTCTGAACGAGATGCATTGTTACTGGTTTTAGAGTCTCACAGCGGTCAGGTTTCTTTAGCGGCAAAAGAGCTAGGCGTTTCTAGGGCGACTATGTATCGTTTATTGAACAAACACAGCCTAATTTCTGAAGGCGCTGTTTAATACTGTTTTTTATCGAGAATAAAGCCACGTTTATACGTGGCTTTATTTTTTGAAGCAGAATCTTCTGAAATATTATATAACCTTGATAAATATCTTATAAAGCATTACATATGCAACCTATGAGTAGGTGAATAATTTGTTTTCATAATGTTATGAAATTACTGGTTGAATAATATCCTCATTTGAATAGAATTTAACCGTGAAAACAGTATTGTTACTGCAGAAACACCCTCAATATTTTTTGGATTAATTAGTTAGCTTGGAGGCGCAAAATGAATACTTTTGATTTTATTAAGCATATTTGCGCTTCGATGGATCTTTCTGCCCATATGGTAGCGGCTTTCCCTACCTCATCAGATATGACCGTTCGAAACACCCAAGATAAACCTAACTAACTGATCCGTAACCTTGTTTGGCTGCGGGAAAATGGCAGCTGAATAAGAAACTCTTTCTCTATCCAGATCTAAAAACGCCATTTTTCCCAGTAAATTCTTAAACTGGAGAAATACCATGCGTCACTCAATTTATCTTAAACTAGCCACATTATTAGTTCGTGCAGATTTACGTCGTGAAGAAAAAGTTTGGCAAAGAAAACTGCGCCGTAGTGCTCACAATCTCCCTTGGGATAACGCCCACCTTCTAAAAGATATTGGATTAGAAAGTGACGGTCGTCCTATCGGGTTTTCTGAGCCAGAAGCTGTAAAAGCGGAACGTCGCGTTCGTCATCTTCGTCGTGTACTAAGCGCTCGAATACCAACGTAATATATGGGGCTTATTGTACCATTTGGCCCCTCATTAACGCCTGATATCAATTGTGGTGTCGATTCCTAAAGCGGGAATTTGAATTGATTAAGGTAAAAGGCAGGAAGTTATCCACTTCCTGCCTTGCTCAATTTAGGTTGAGCTATCGGACAAAACGATATATGTTAATATGATGTTAATTCCTAGCGAATTGAACTACTTTTACTAAGCTTTGAAAAGAAGATTTGGAGTTCAACTATGCAAAAACATCAGCTTGATATGTGGCTTCATGGCCATCATAAAGATTCTTATATTCCACCTAAGGTTTATGTAATAGGCTGTTCTGATGTGTCTGAATACCTATTGGCAGTGGAATACAAGCATAAACTAGAGCCTGTTAAAGAGGATGGTGAGCCTCTTCACTATAATTCATTAGATAAAGTGAAAGAGGAGTTGCTACGACTAGGGATCAAGAAGGCATACTTAAGGCTGCATAATGCTTATGATGAGTTTGGTGAGTCGCCAGTACAACCTTATTGTGATATTGAATTGTCTTTGACTACTCATTAGTCTAGAACTGGGCTAAGGCTAAGCGTAATTTTGGGTTAAAATTTTTCCCGTGAATTGAGTTCTTAAGTAGAACCCTCTTGGGAGTGTTTTTATCGGCTTCCCACTTGCCCCATAAGCTTCAGTTAGTGCTCGGCTGTTGGCTGCTTTGGGTCTTAAGTGCAGTGCTTCTCCGTGCTTTGCAGTTATTTGCTCAACGTTACCAAGAACAATCAACTCCATTAATTCTTCCCAATCACTTTTTAATATTTGCTCTTCTTTTTCACTTGGGGTCCAGAGTAAAGGTGACCCTACACGTCGATCGCGAAGCGGGATCTCTCTTTCTCCTTCAACTGGGATCCAAAGTACCTTAGAAAGTTTATTTCTGACATGGCTACGTTCCCAAGTTAGCCCTTGTACACCAATGAGAGCGGCGACGCAGACAAATGTGGTTTCTAAAGGTTTTCCTGAATAGCTAATTGGAATGCTCTTTAGCTCAATACCTAAATTCGCAAAATCTTGCTCGGGTTTACTGCCGGCTGGTGCGCCAAGGTGCCATTCGAGTAATTGTCCAACCCAGCCTTTGTCGCGCTTTAAATTTGGGGGGACTTCCATATCCGCTTCATCTGCAAGTTCTTGAAAAGTTAAACCTGCGATTGATTGCGCGCGCTCTAGCAGCTCAGCTTCGGATTTAGGTTCTGATTTCATCGGGTCGTCGTATCGAAAAAGAAATGATTTTAACAGATTTACCTCTATTTTGGCTGTCGAATAAATGATCATCATGCTTGTAAGATGATCAAGTAAGAGGTTATCCACAGGTAGGGGCGGGAAATAATGCCAATTAAAATGTTCTGTATGAATAAACAGTGGTGTAAGGCACAATAAATACTTGAAAAAAATCTAGATAAATGAAATTACGGTTACTTAGTGTGGATAAGGTAAGGGTTGTTCGATCTTTGACCGATCTGTTTTTTGATAAGATCAACAGTGCCCCTGTTACTATTTTATTGTGATATAAGTGTTTTAAGTTTTTGTTTTTGTTGGGTTTGTGTTTTACTTCTTGATTTCCTACTTTACAGCCTAATGTTTTGTTATTGTTAATTTTGAATATTAACTCTTAATTCTACACACAGTTATTCACAGAAAAGGTGAATAAATGTGGCGTATGTCTCACTCTGATGTTGATAACTGAATTTTGAGCAAAAGTTATCCAAACTCAAGATAAAAATGATAAATATAGGTTTAATCACATCACTAAGTTTGCTCCAGTTGGGGATATGTGGAAAAATCAGTGTAATTAAAAATTTAAATAGAGGTTGGCCAGTGATAGATGGCGATGGTTACCGGTTAAATGTTGGTATTGTAATCTGTAACAACCATGGTCAGGTCTTCTGGGCTAAACGATACGGGCAACATTCATGGCAGTTCCCTCAAGGGGGGATCGATGAAGGTGAAACTCCGGAGCAGGCGATGTACCGAGAGTTATATGAAGAGGTTGGCCTTACAAAAAAGGATGTGAAAATCGTTGCGACAAGTCGTCATTGGTTACGCTACAAGCTACCCAAACGCCTTGTTCGATGGGATTCCAAACCCGTCTGTATTGGACAAAAACAGAAGTGGTTTCTTCTGCGATTAGATTGCGATGAATCTCGTATCAATATGCAGCGCGGAAGTACGCCTGAGTTTGATGGTTGGCGCTGGGTGAGTTACTGGTACCCAGTTCGACAAGTCGTTTCTTTTAAACGCGATGTGTATCGTCGTGCGATGAAAGAGTTTGCTTCTTTAGCTATGCCTTTTAAAGAGCGGAAAGCGAAAGGAAAACGTAAACAACGTAGAGGTTAAACATGCTCAGTCAACTAAGGGACATAGTTGAACAAGTATCTAGAGTAGAAGATGTACACACGGCATTAGATATTTTAGTAAAAGAGACATGTAGCGCGATGCAAACAGAGTGTTGCACTGTGTATTTAGCCAATGATGAAATGGAACGCCTTGAGTTAATGGCGACTCAAGGCTTAACTTTTCAGGGCGATAGCATTCATATTGGATTTCATGAAGGCTTAGTTGGTTTAGTTAAACGTAGTGCTGAGCCTATTAATCTCGCCGAAGTATCCAAGCACCCTAGTTTTAAGTTCTTCCCTGAATTGGGGGAAGATATATATCACTCCTTTTTAGGTACTCCTATTATTCACCGTAAGCAGGTGCTAGGGGTGCTAGTCATTCAGCAAAAATCCCCTCGTCTGTTTAGTGAAATGGAAGAATCTTTCCTTGTCACTCTTGCTGCCCAGCTTGCTGTTATCGTGGCACATGCCCAAACTCAAGGACATTGGCTTCTAGAGCAGCAGGAGATGCCTGCCACAAAAGGTATTGCGGCTTCTTCCGGCGTGGCTATTGGTGATCTATGGTGGGACAACACTCAACCTGAACTGACTGATATATATCCGGCATCCACTTTAGATATAGATCGAGAACATGAGTTGTTAGCGGTAGCAATCGAAAATGCTCTGAATGATTTCCGACGGATGCGCAAAAGATTAGACAGTGACATCAATAAAGATGCGCTTGCTATCTTCGACTTATTTACCCATTTACTGAACGATCCTATGTTGCGTAATGATCTTAAAGCGCAAATTCAAAAAGGAGATCGTGCAGATTGGGCGCTTAGACAAGTTGTGGAAACGTATTCCAACCGATTCGCACGTATGTCAGACGTGTACCTACGTGAACGTGCACAAGATGTTCGCGAATTAGGGCAGCGGCTACTGTATTTCTTACACAATACAGAACAAGAAGTCCGCTCCATTGATAAGCCTATTATTTTAGTTGTCCGCGAATTAACAGCGTCAGTGTTAGCGTCGATACCCAAAGAAAAACTGCTCGCTGTGATCTCATTGGAGGGTGCCGCCAATTCACACGCGGCTATCTTGTCTAGAGCGCTTGGTATCCCTGCTGTCATGGGGCTGACTCTTAACCTTGAGCATGTGAATGGACGCCCAGCGATTATTGATGGTTACAGCGGTGAAGTCTTTATTGATCCTAGTGAGAACTTACTGAGTCAATACGGTGAGTTGGTCCTCGAAGAAACAGAGCTTTCTTCAATGGTGAATAAGGAACTATTTCAGCCAGCTGTTACTGAAGATGGTCATCGGATTGAAGTCATGCTCAATGCCGGTTTGAGCGCGGATAACAACATTGCGATCAACCAAGGTGTGGATGGCGTTGGATTATATCGAACCGAAATTTCTTTTTTACTTCAGCACCGTTTTCCTTCGGAAGATGAGCAAGTTAAATTGTACCGCTCGGTGCTCAGTACTTACTCTAAAAAACAAGTGGTGATGCGAACCCTTGATGTGGGAGGGGACAAAGCGTTGCCGTATTTACCGATTGAAGAGGATAATCCTTTTCTCGGATGGCGTGGTATTCGCTTTACACTTGATCATCCAGACATCTTCATCGTTCAGCTCCGAGCTATGTTAAGGGCCAGTTGTGAGCATGATAACCTCAGCATATTGCTCCCTATGATTTCGGGCTCTCAAGAGTTGGACGATGCCATTGAGTTAATTGAGCAAGCTTATGCTGAAGTCAGTTTGATTGATGATCGCGTTCGCATGCCGCGTATCGGTATTATGATCGAAGTCCCTTCTATGTTGTATTTGCTGCCATTGATCGCGAGTAAAGTCGACTTTGTATCCGTTGGGACGAATGACTTAACGCAATATTTACTAGCGGTTGATCGGAACAATTCTCGAGTGGCGAGTGTCTATGAATCGATGCATCCAGCAGTGATCATGGCGCTGAAACAAATTTTTGATACGTGTGAACAACATTCGCTGCCGGTTTGTATTTGTGGTGAACTGGCGGGTGATCCGATAGGCGCGCTGTTGTTAGTTGGGCTAGGTTACCGATCATTAAGTATGAACACCTCAAATGTCGCTCGGATTAAATATTTAGTTCGCCAATCGACACAAGAAGATTTACAAAAGCTTGCTCAGAATGCTTTAACTCAGCCGTATGGCAGCGCAATCTATAGTATGATGCTCGATTATCTCGACGAGCGTGGCTTTTCTGGGTTTATACGAGCTGGTAAAAAATAGGAAACAATGTGGACTTCGAATTAATCAGCCTGCTGTTTATGCTAGGCGCGGTCGTAGGCGTATTAGCTGGGTTGTTAGGGATTGGTGGTGGTCTACTCATTGTTCCAGCGTTACTCTTCTTATTGCCTAAAGCTGGCATATCAGCAGATATAGCCATGCAAATGGCACTTGCTACCTCACTTTCCACCATTATTGTTACTTCCGGGTCTTCAGCGCTGAATCACCTGAAACTTGGGAATGTGGATTTATTTGTGGTGAAGTGGCTGATGCCTGGGGTGGTTATCGGTGGTTTTCTCGGCACCTTTATCGCAGACGCTATTCCTGCCCAATACTTGCCCAAAGTTTTTGGTTGTATCGTGCTGATGTTATCGATTCAAATGCTAGTGTCGATTAAGCGAGTATCGCAGAAACCAATGCCAAGTTCTGCTGTCACAATGTTGTGTGGTAGTGGTATCGGTGTAATATCGAGTTTGGCTGGAATTGGTGGGGGCTCTTTGTCTGTGCCTTTCTTAAATCATCATGGTTTAGAAATGCGTAAAGCTGTGGGTTCTTCATCGGTGTGCGGTAGCGTAATCGCTGTGTCTGGTATGATTGGCTTTATTTGGCATGGAAGTACAGTCGGTCATCTCCCAGAATATAGTATCGGCTATGTATATCTACCTGCGCTTTTGGCTATTTCATGTGCGTCAGTGCTTACCACTAAAGTTGGGGCTAGAATGGCGACCCAACTTCCTACTTCGATTTTGAAAAAAATCTTCGCTGTATTTTTAGTTTTTATTGCCGGCACAATGTTGCTGTAAGTTTATTTTTATAGAGAGCAAACTATGTCTTCGGGTTTGATTGAATTTCCCAATATTGATCCAGTTCTAATTGAATTAGGGCCTATTTCTGTTCGTTGGTACGGCTTGATGTACCTTGTTGGGTTTATGTTTGCTTTATGGCTCGCAAACCGTCGTGCAGATAAACCAAACAGTGGCTGGACACGTGAACAGGTATCAGACTTATTGTTCGCGGGCTTTCTAGGTGTAGTGCTTGGTGGTCGTGTTGGCTACGTGCTGTTTTACAACTTTGACCTTTTCCTAGCCGATCCACTTTACCTATTTAAGGTATGGACTGGCGGCATGTCTTTCCACGGTGGTTTGCTTGGTGTTATTACCGCAATGTTCTGGTATGCGAAAAAGAATGGTCGCACTTTCTTCGGCGTCGCAGACATGATTGCACCATTGGTACCATTTGGTTTAGGTATGGGGCGTCTAGGTAACTTCATGAACAGTGAACTTTGGGGACGCGTTACCGATGCGCCTTGGGGGATAGTGTTCCCGAATGGTGGTCCTTTGCCTCGTCACCCTTCTCAACTGTATGAAATGGCACTTGAAGGGATCGTTCTGTTCTTCATTCTAAATTGGTTTATTAAGAAGCCACGTCCTCTTGGTTCTGTCTCTGGACTTTTCCTTGCGGGTTACGGAACCTTCCGTTTCCTAGTAGAATACGTGCGCGAACCTGATGCTCACTTAGGCCTATTTGGCGGATTTATCTCAATGGGACAAATCCTGTCGCTGCCAATGGTCATCATTGGTGTCTTGATGATGGTGTGGGCATACAAGCGCGGTCACTACAAAGATGAACAACCACAACAAACGAAGTAAGGAATTGGTGTGAAACAGTATTTAGAACTCTGTCAGCGTATCGTTGATGAAGGTACTTGGATTGAAAATGAGCGGACTGGCAAACGTTGCCTAACGGTTATCAATGCTGACCTCACTTACGATGTAGCAAACAACCAATTCCCTTTAGTTACAACTCGTAAAAGCTTTTGGAAAGCTGCAGTGGCGGAACTGCTTGGTTACATTCGCGGTTATGATAATGCAGAAGACTTTCGAAAGCTCGGCACCAAAACGTGGGATGCGAATGCAAACCTGAATGAAGCTTGGCTAAATAATTCATACCGAAAGGGTGAAGATGATATGGGCCGAGTTTATGGTGTTCAAGGTCGAGCTTGGGCGAAGCCTGATGGTGGTCATATCGATCAGCTGCGTAAAATTGTTGATGATTTGACTCGCGGTGTCGATGACCGCGGTGAAATCCTAAACTTCTATAACCCTGGTGAATTCCACATGGGGTGTTTGCGCCCATGTATGTATAGTCACCACTTTTCCCTACTTGGTGATACGCTTCACCTGAACAGCACCCAGCGTTCTTGTGATGTACCCCTAGGCCTGAACTTCAACATGGTTCAGGTTTACGTATTCCTAGCGATTATGGCGCAAATCACAGGCAAGAAACCGGGCGTGGCGTATCACAAGCTAGTGAATGCTCACATCTACGAAGACCAGCTTGCGCCAATGCGTGATATCCAGTTAAAGCGTGAACCTCTAGATGCTGCGACATTCCATATCAACCCAGAAATTAAGTCTCTGGAAGATTTGGAAACTTGGGTAACACTCGATGACTTCTGGGTTGAAGGGTACGAGTGCCACGACGCAATTAAGTATCCATTCTCAGTATAAAGACCAAAGCGTTAATGAAAGCCAACCTAATTAGGTTGGCTTTTTTTTCGCTGAGGTTAATGGCAGCATATATATTTAGCAGAGAAGCTGATTAACGAAGGTGTCTCATACTGGTTACGAATGTGATTAGTCGTATTGGTTGGCATTCTATGACTTGTTCTAGCTAGGTTGACTCCTAGTCCTGGATTGTATTTGCACGAGAGGTTCGCCAATTGATGGGGTAGGGTTTTAGTTGGACGAGGTTAATGTTCGATCGTTATTAACTATTGAGTGCCCATTAAAGAGCTTTTGAATTGCTCATACCGACGCTGAAGGGGTGAAGTTATATAGTTCGACAGCACTCATAAAGCCAGTGCCATTTTGGTTAGATACAAAAAATCCCCGCTCAATGAGCAGGGATTTGGAAATTAAACTGATATTTAATTAAGCGGTTAGCGCTAGGATAGTACCAGGCATCACAACGAATACTGCGACTAGGTAACCTGCAACTACTGCTTTGTTCTTCACAGCCATGTCTGAGATGAAGTCAGCACCTTTCACAGGTAGTTCGCGTAAAAACGGAATACCGTAGATGAATACTGTCGCCATAATGTTGAAGACTAAGTGAACCAAAGCGATTTGCAGAGCAAATACTGCGAACTCACCTGATACCGCTGTTGCAGCTAGAAGAGCAGTAATACAAGTACCGATGTTTGCACCTAAAGTGAATGGATATACATCACGTACTTTTAGAACACCTGTACCTACTAGTGGAACCATCAAGCTAGTTGTTGTTGATGATGACTGAACTAGTACCGTTACGATAGAACCTGAAGCGATACCGTGTAATGGACCACGACCGATAGCGTTCTTTAGGATTTCACGTGCACGACCAACCATTAGGCTCTTCATTAGTTTACCCATCACAGTGATGGCAACAAAGATAGTCGCGATACCAAGTACGATAAGCATTACACCACCCATGGTGTCGCCAAATGTAGCTAGAGGCTCTTTAATCGCGCTTACCACTGGTTTAGTGATTGGCTTAATGAAGTTAAGGCCTTTAATGCTCATATCACCAGTAGCTAGCATTGGAGAAACTAACCAATGTGAAATCTTCTCTAAAATACCAAACATCATTTCGAGAGGGAGGAAGATAGCAACCGCTAGTAAGTTAAAGAAGTCGTGAATCGTTGCACTTGCAAACGCACGCTTGAATTCATCTTTACAGCGAACGTGACCAAGGCTTACTAAAGTGTTGGTTACTGTTGTACCGATATTCGCACCCATGATCATAGGTATCGCTAATTCAACAGGTAAACCACCAGCCACAAGGCCAACGATAATAGAAGTTACTGTACTTGATGATTGGATAAGAGCTGTTGCCACTAAGCCGATCATTAAGCCAGCTACAGGGTGAGAAGCAAATTCGAATAGCACTTTTGCTTGTTCGCCTGTCGCCCATTTAAAGCCTGTACCTACCATAGAAACTGCAAGAAGTAGTAGGTAAAGCATGAATGCCAAGTTAGCCCAGCGTAGCCAGCGAGTTGTGCTCGAAATTGGCGCTGCTGCAGTAGTAGCTTGGTTCATAATGTATTCTCCGTGGACCGTGTAAGTCTGTGTTTGGTCTGTTAGTTAATCTGAGCGTGATGTTAGAGGGGAAATATTTCAGTAATATTACACTTCTGTGTAACACTGACTATTTTGTGATTAATCGGAGATAAGTTATCTGATGGGTAAATGATGTTTGTTTAAATTGTTGTTTTTAAAGTGGTTAAACTTATGTCTGTATTTTAGTGGACAAAAAATAATTTCAATTTTTTTGCTGATTTTAGTTTTAATATGACATTGTGAAATGTAAATTTTCGCTTTTTTCGATGTTATTACTATTAATTGTAGATTTTCCCGATAGGTTTGAGCCTGAATGACATATTTGATATAAAGCCTGTAATACTTTAATGAGAAGAACGCGATGTCCCATTTAAACTATAACCACTTGTATTATTTTTGGATGGTATGCAAGCAAGGCTCTGTCACCAAAGCTGCAGATGCTCTCTTTTTAACACCACAAACGGTGACGGGGCAGATCAAAGCTCTTGAAGAACGAATGGATGGTAAGTTAACTAAGCGTAATGGTCGTAGTGTCGAACCGACTGAGCTAGGGCAACTCGTATTTAAGTATGCGGACCGTATGTTTGGCTTGAGTTATGAAATGCTCGATATTGTCAATTACAGCCAACACTCGAATATTCTTTTCGATGTAGGTGTCGCTGACGCTCTCTCTAAACGTTTGGTCAGTAAGATTCTTATGTCTACCGTTCCTGAAGATAATAGTATTCATTTACGTTGCTTCGAATCGACGCATGAAATGTTACTCGAGCAGTTGTCTCAGCATAAACTCGATATGATCCTGTCTGATTGCCCTGTGGACTCAGGGAAAATACCGGGCTTATTTAGTAAGAAGCTTGGTGAAAGTGGCATGAGCTTTTTCTGCTCTGGAAATGTGGATGATGCGAGTTTCCCCGCTATCTTGGAGCAGAGGAAGTTACTAATCCCTGGAAGTAGAACTTCAATGGGACGCAAGGTTTTACAGTGGTTCGATAGACAAGGTATTCAGCCTAATATTTTAGGGGAGTTTGATGATGCAGCTTTAATGAAGGCATTTGCTCGCTATCATCATGATGTGGTTTTCTTAGCTCCCACTTTATACATGTCTGAAGTCGCTGATGATACGTCGCTTCGACTAGTCGGCCATATAGAAGAGTTAAAAGAAGAGTATTACGTTATTTTTGCGGAAAGAATGATTCAGCATCCAGCCGTAAAAAACGTTTGCGATGCAGACTTTAGCCAATTGTTTGAATGAGATCTTTTATCATTGATAACAAATCGATTACTATCAGGGAAAAGAATCCTAAATAGTAAAGATATTTAATATTGCTATATGCTTCGCTTGTTGGGATAAGTGGTAATAAAAGGGGGCGCCATCAAATGAACTTAAAAGAAATGGAACAAAACTCAGCTCAAGCCGTAGTTTTGTTGAAAGCGATGGCAAATGAGAGACGCTTGCAGATTCTATGTTTATTGCACAATACCGAACTTTCAGTCGGAGAATTGTGTGGAATGCTAGAGTTGAGTCAATCAGCGTTATCACAACATTTAGCTTGGTTACGTCGAGATGGACTTGTCGAAACCAGAAAGGAAGCACAAACGGTTTACTACACACTGAGTAGTGATGAAGTTAAGGCAATGATTGAGCTATTACATGGATTGTATTGTAAATAGTTAAGGGAGCTGCTTACTCTATGTGGGCAGTTAACTTTTTACATAAAATTTAGATATAAAAAAACCGGCCAAGGCCGGTTTTTTTGTTCACTGTGTAATCGCGACTCTATTAAAGAGCTTTGATTGCTGCAGCGAAACGAGACTTATGACGAGCAGCTTTATTCTTATGAATAAGGCCTTTAGTCGCCATACGGTCTAGAAGTGGTGTAACTTCTACAAGAGCAGCAGTTGCAGCTTCTTTATTGCCAGCTTCGATAGCTGCAATAGTTTTTTTCATGTAAGTGCGCATCATAGAACGACGGCTAGCGTTGTGCTGGCGACGTTTCTCAGCTTGGATAGCGCGCTTCTTAGCAGATTTACTGTTTGCCAAGGGTCTAACTCCCAAAAACTTAGTTCGGTGACAATTTAAGGGCGAGGACTATCCCTCATTAGCGCTTAATTGTCAAATGATTTGTGCAAAAACCCACCTAAACCAAACAAACTTTGGATTGGAGAGTCATCACGGTTAAGATGGCGGGGATTCTAACAGCATTTTTAGACCAATGCTAATAAATATGATTGCCAAAGATGGATCGTATGATCTTATTGGTAACTCATCAACCAGCGTCAGAGGTTTTTGTGAGTAAGCGACTCTTAAAGTCAGGGATGATAGTCAGTGCAATGACTTTTGTTTCTCGTGTGTTAGGGCTAGTGCGCGACGTCGTCGTGGCTAATCTTATGGGGGCAGGAGCAAGTGCCGATGTTTTTTTCTTTGCCAATAAAATTCCTAATTTTTTACGTCGGCTATTCGCCGAAGGGGCGTTTTCTCAAGCATTTGTTCCGGTATTGACTGAATATCACGCGCAAGGTGATAAGGATAAGACCAGAGAGTTAATCGCGCGCGCGTCGGGTACATTGGGTGTGTTAGTTTCTATTGTTACTCTATTCGGGGTTATCGGCTCTGGAGTGATCACTGCGCTGTTCGGTGCAGGTTGGTTCATTGATTGGTTAAATGATGGACCATCGGCGGGCAAATTTGAGCTCGCCAGTTTGATGCTCAAGATTACCTTCCCTTATTTGTGGTTCATTACCTTTGTCGCACTCTCTGGGGCAATTTTAAATACGCTAGGTAAATTTGCGGTCTCGTCATTCACTCCGGTGTTTTTGAACGTGATGATCATCGGCTCTGCTTGGTTTATTGCTCCTAACTTGGATCAGCCAGAAATCGGTTTAGCGATTGGTGTGTTCCTTGGCGGCTTGGTTCAATTCTTATTTCAACTGCCTTTTCTTATTAAAGAAGGAATGTTGGTTAAGCCTAAGTGGGGTTGGAGAGACCCTGGTGTCGTCAAAATTCGCACCTTGATGATCCCGGCGTTATTTGGTGTGTCGGTTAGCCAGATCAATTTATTGTTCGATACCTTTATAGCGAGCTTCTTAGCTACGGGTTCTATTAGTTGGTTGTATTACTCAGACCGATTGCTTGAATTCCCGCTGGGTCTATTCGGTATTGCGATTGCGACTGTTATCTTGCCTGCTTTATCTCGCAAGCACGTTGATGCTCAAGGGGAAGGGTTTGCCCATACCATGGACTGGGGCGTTCGCATGGTGCTGTTATTAGGTATTCCAGCAATGCTAGGTTTGATTGTATTAGCTAAACCTATGCTGATGGTGCTCTTCATGCGTGGTGAGTTTTCTCCACACGATGTACAACAAGCATCGATGTCATTAGTGGCTTATGCCTCGGGCTTGCTTAACTTTATGCTGATTAAAGTACTCGCTCCGGGTTATTACTCGCGCCAAGATACCAAAACACCGGTGAAGTACGGCATTATTGCGATGGTCACTAACATGGTGTTTAACGCTATCTTTGCTTATTTCTATGGTTACGTTGGTTTAGCGATAGCGACGGCTTTATCTGCTTTTGTAAATATGGCACTACTTTATCGCGGTTTGCATATTGCCGGCGTGTACCACTTAACGAAAACTACTTTGATGTTCTGCGTGAAGCTAATCATTGCTGGTGGAGTGATGGTGGGGACGATTTTATGGCAGCTCGAAAGTATGGAACAGTGGCTGACTTGGAGTTTTAGTCATCGAGCAATGATGCTGACTGGATTGATTGGTTTAGGCGCGGTTGCGTATGTCTTTACTGTGTTAGCACTTGGTGTCCGTGTAAAACATTTAAAAGCAGCGACAGATTAATACTGATTAGTATATAATCCGTCGGTTTCACACAATAAATGATGAAAATTACAGATTTTAGCTGGTAACAATGGAACTGATCCGAGGCATTCACAATATAAAAGCGCAGCATAATGGCTGTGTATTGACCATAGGCAACTTTGATGGCGTTCATTTAGGGCACCAAGAAGTACTGAGCCAAGTGTCCCATCAAGCAGAGCAATTAAGCTTGCCCTCTGTGGTGATGACATTTGAACCTCAGCCAATGGAATTATTTGCGAAAGACAAAGCTCCGGCTCGTTTAACACGCTTGCGTGATAAGTTTGTACAACTTAGCAAACTGGATATCGACCGTTTATTGTGTGTGAATTTCAATGCGCATTTTGCAAGCTTAACTGCTGAAGCGTTTATTGAAGAGTTATTGGTCAAGAAGCTAGGAGTAAAGTTCTTAGTGGTTGGCGATGATTTTTGCTTTGGCAAAGGTCGTACCGGTGACTTTTCAATGCTTCAACAGGCTGGTAAAAAATATGGTTTTGAAGTGGTTAGCACGCAAAGCTTTTGCTTGAATCAGTTAAGAGTAAGCAGCACTGAAATTCGAAATGCACTAGCTAAAGATGAATTAGCATCTAGTGCCAAAATGTTAGGGCGTGATTACAGCATTAGTGGCCGTGTTTCTCATGGTCGTAAATTAGGGAGAACCATAGGTTTCCCTACAGCGAATATCCCCTTAAAACGTTGTGTTTCACCTGTTTCAGGCGTTTATGTTGTCCAAGTGTTGGATTTAGACGGCTGTGAAGTCGGCGGTGTGGCGAATATCGGCCAACGTCCGACGGTAAATGGTGTCAGACAACAGTTAGAAGTGCACTTTTTTGACTTTAAAGCCAACTTATATGGTAAACAGTTAGAAGTGATACTTTTACATAAGTTGCGCGACGAAAAGAAATTTGAATCGTTCGACGCACTTAAGAGTCAAATAGAATTGGATGCTGAAGCAGCAAGGGTGTGGCTGCGTCAGCTAAAGAATTAATCGGATGATTCCACCGATTAACATAATGTCTAACTTCGCCCAATATAACGGAATTAAGAATCGATGAGTGATTATAAAGATACCCTGAACTTACCTGAAACAGGGTTTCCAATGCGCGGTAATCTGGCCAATCGTGAGCCAGAAATGCTTAAGCGTTGGTACAAAGAAGATCTTTACGGCGAAATCCGTAAAGCCAAGAAAGGTAAAAAATCTTTCGTATTACACGATGGCCCTCCGTATGCCAACGGTGATATTCACATTGGTCACGCGCTAAACAAGATTCTTAAAGACATTATTATTAAATCTAAAACCCTTTCTGGTTTTGATGCTCCGTACATTCCTGGTTGGGACTGTCACGGCCTTCCTATCGAATTGATGGTAGAGAAGAAGAAAGGCAAGCCGGGTCAGAAGATTTCTGCTTCTGAATTCCGCGAAGAATGTCGTAAGTACGCTGCAGGCCAAGTTGAAGGTCAAAAAGAGAGCTTCAAACGTCTTGGTATCATGGGCGAGTGGGACAAACCTTACCGCACTATGGATTTCGGCACAGAAGCGAACATCATTCGTTCTTTAGGCAAAATCGCAGACAAAGGTCACCTACTTAAAGGTTTCAAACCTGTTCACTGGTGTACTGACTGTGGTTCTGCTCTGGCTGAAGCTGAAGTTGAATACAAAGATAAAGTATCTCCATCTATCGATGTGAAATTCACAGCGGCTGATGAAGCAGCATTACTAGAGAAATTCACTCTAGCTGAAGGTCACGCTGGTGAAGGTGATATTTCAATTGTTATCTGGACAACAACACCTTGGACTCTGCCTGCAAACCGCGCAGTATGTCTACGTGATGACCTTGAATACGTATTGATCCAAGTTGAAGCGAATGGCGACCAGCCGGCTCAACGTATCGTTGTTGCTTCTGAACTAGCAAAAGACGTAATGGATCGTGCGGGTATCGAGCACTTCCATAACCTAGGTTTTGCAACTGGTGCTGATCTGGAGCTTTCTCAGTTCAACCACCCGTTCTATGACTTCACCGTCCCTGCGATCCTTGGCGATCACGTTACGACTGACTCAGGTACTGGTGTGGTTCACACTGCACCTGGTCACGGTCAAGAGGATTTCGTGGTTGGTAAGAAGTACAACCTAGAAATCGCTAACCCAGTAGGTTCTAACGGCGTTTACCTGCCTGATACTGAGCTATTTGCTGGTCAGCACGTATTTAAAGCGAACGACTCTGTTTTAGAAGTTCTAAAAGAGAAAGGTGCACTGCTGCATCACCACGCTTACGAGCACAGCTACCCACACTGTTGGAGACACAAAACTCCAATCATCTTCCGTGCAACACCACAGTGGTTCATCTCTATGGATCAAGCTGGCCTGCGTGCAAAAGCACTAGAGTCAACGAAGAGTGTTGAGTGGATGCCTGAGTGGGGTCAAAGCCGTATCGAAGGTATGATCGAAGGTCGTCCTGAGTGGTGTATCTCACGTCAACGTACTTGGGGTGTGCCAATTGCTCTGTTCGTTCATAAAGAAACGTCAGAACTTCACCCAGATAGCTCTGAGCTAATCGAAAAAGTAGCGAAGCTAGTTGAAGAGAAAGGCATTCAAGCTTGGTGGGATGTAGACGCAGCAGACCTAATGGGCGCTGAAGACGCAGACAAGTACGAAAAAGTGCTAGATACGCTAGACGTATGGTTCGATTCAGGCGTTACGCACTTCTCTGTTGTTGATTCTCGTGAAGAGTACAACGGTAACAGTGCAGATCTTTACCTTGAAGGTTCTGACCAACACCGTGGTTGGTTCCAGTCTTCTCTAATTTCATCTATCGCGATGAAAGATGAAGCACCATACAAGCAAGTGCTAACGCACGGTTTCGTAGTAGATGGTAACGGCCGTAAGATGTCTAAATCTATCGGTAACGTTGTTGCTCCTAAAGACGTAACCAACAAACTAGGCGCGGATATCCTACGTCTATGGGTTGCTTCTACGGACTACACGGGCGAAGTAGCGGTTTCTGATGAAATCCTGAAGCGTTCTGCTGATGCTTACCGTCGTATTCGTAACACTGCTCGTTTCTTCCTAGCGAACCTAAGCGGTTTCAACCCTGAAACTGACCTAGTGCCTGCTGAAGAGATGGTTGCACTTGATCGCTGGGCTGTTGGCTGTGCTCAAGCTGCACAAGAAGAGATCGTGAAAGCATACGGCGAGTACAACACTCACGGTGTAACTCAGCGTCTAATGCAGTTCTGTTCTATCGAAATGGGTTCTTTCTACCTAGACGTAATCAAAGACCGTCAGTACACAGCAAAACAGGGCAGCCATGCTCAACGTAGCTGTCAGACTGCGCTTTACTACATCGTAGAAGCTCTAGTTCGTTGGATGGCACCTATCATGTCGTTCACAGCAGATGAAATCTGGAACGAGATGCCTGGTCAACGTGACAAGTTCGTGTTTACTGGCGAGTGGTTCGAAGGTCTATTCGGTCTGGTTGAAGGCGAAGAGCTAAACAACGAATTCTGGGCTGAAATCCAAACCGTTCGTGGTGCAGTGAATAAGCTTCTTGAAGACGCACGTAAAGAGAAAACAATCGGTGGTGCACTGCAAGCTGAAGTAACTCTGTACGCTGACGACGCACTAGCGGCTAAGATCAACAAGTTAGAAGATGAGCTACGATTCGTACTTATCACTTCTGCTGCGGTTATTAAGCCACTGAGCGAGAAGTCTGATGCGGCTCAAGCGACAGACGTTGAAGGTCTATTCGTTGAAGTTGCGGCAACAGAAGCAGAGAAGTGTGACCGTTGTTGGCACCACACACCAGACGTAGGCACAATTGAAGGACACGAGAAGATCTGTGGCCGTTGTGTATCAAACGTTGATGGTGAAGGTGAAGTTCGTAAATTCGCATAAGATAGGATTGCAATGAGTCAGACATTTTCTCTTAAGCAATCTGGGGTTCGCTGGCTGTGGCTAGCGTTCCTTATCTTTGTTGCAGATATCGGAATTAAGCTCTTTGTTATGGATAACATGGGTTATGGTTGGGCGAACCGAATAGAGGTTTTGCCATTTTTTAACCTACTTTATGTTCATAACTATGGAGCGGCTTTTAGCTTTTTAAGTGATCAAGCTGGTTGGCAGCGTTGGTTATTTTCAGGTATCGCCTTTGTGGTCACCGGTATGTTGACGTACTGGATGAGCAAACTGCCTGCTACCGAAAAGTGGAATAATATTGCTTATGCACTCATAATTGGTGGCGCAATAGGCAATGTTTTTGATCGCGTTGTGCATGGCTTTGTCGTTGATTACCTTGATTTCTTCTGGGGTGATTACCATTGGCCTGCTTTCAACCTTGCAGATTCTGCTATTTGTATCGGTGCTGCGATGATCATTCTTGACGGCTTCCGAAAAAAAGATGAAAGCAAGTAGTTACGATATTTATTGAATAAAACCCTAAGCGCTGTCCGTTGATTCGGGTGGCGCTTTTTGTTAGAAAGACCTTAATCCCTTATTGATGGAAGCAATAACGTGACAATAATAAAAAATGATTCAGCGGTAACCTTACATTTTACAATTAAAATGAAAGACGGTTCGGTTGCCGATAGTACTCAAAGTATGGGTAAACCAGCTAAGTTCATCATGGGTGACGGTAGCTTGAGTGAAAATTTCGAACAATGTTTACTAGGTCTAGAAGCAGGTACTCAAAAGTCGATTGAATTGAAAGCTCAAGACGCCTTTGGTATGCCTAACCCTGACCACATTCATCATATGGACAGAGCGAAATTTGTTGGTGATGCAGAAGTTGAAGTCGGCACTATCATGGCATTCAGTGGCCCTGATGGCGCAGAAATTCCGGGTATTATTACTGATATCGCAGGGGACTCTGTGACGGTGGATTTCAATCACCCATTAGCAGGGCAAGACGTCACGTTTGATGTCGATATTCTAGCGGTCGAGTGATCTCGCTAGACAGATTAAAATTAGTTATTAAAACTCCATAAGAATTATTTTTAGCTCATGAGCAACGAAATGAAAATACTGTTAGCAAACCCTCGCGGTTTTTGTGCTGGTGTTGATCGCGCGATCAGCATCGTCGAACGTGCATTAGAAATGTACCAGCCACCTATTTATGTACGTCATGAAGTGGTACATAACCGTTTTGTCGTAGAAGGGTTAAAGCAGCGTGGTGCGATTTTCGTTGAAGAACTGCATGAAGTACCTGATGACAACATAGTGATCTTTTCTGCACACGGTGTATCGCAGGCGGTTCGCAAAGAAGCCAAAGAACGTGAGCTTACTGTCTTTGATGCGACTTGCCCATTGGTAACTAAAGTTCATATGGAAGTGGCTCGCGCAAGCCGTAAAAATATGGAAGTGGTTTTGATCGGTCACGCTGGTCACCCTGAAGTTGAAGGCACGATGGGCCAATATGCGAGCCAGACCGGGGGAATGTATTTAGTTGAGAAGCCAGAAGATGTTCATAAGTTAAAGGTGAATGATCCTAGCAATCTTCATTACGTTAGCCAAACCACTCTGTCAGTGGATGAAACCGCTGATGTGATTGAAGAACTACGCCGCGTGTTCCCAGAAATCCAAGGCCCTCGTAAAGACGATATCTGTTACGCGACACAAAACCGTCAAGATGCGGTGCGTGAGATGGCTAATGATGTGGATGTAGTGATTGTTGTCGGTTCTAAGAACTCTTCTAACTCTACTCGCTTAAAAGAACTAGCAGAGAAGCTTGGGACTCCAGGTTACCTAACGGATTGCCCTGAAGACATTCAAACAGAATGGGTTGAAGGTAAGAAGAAAGTTGGTGTAACAGCGGGAGCTTCTGCCCCAGAAGAGCTAGTCAATCAAATCTTAGATCGTATTCGCGAGCTAGGCGCTACTGATGTTGAAGAAATTCAAGGTCGTGAAGAGAATATGTTCTTTGAAGTACCACGCGAGCTACAGATTAAACAAGTCGACTAATCACTAGCGATCGATTCGTAAATAGTAAAAAGCCAACGTTGATGCGTTGGCTTTTTTGAACCTGCTAACAACATAGAATTGGCAGTGCGCGTATTACTGAATTCCAAGTTGTTCTTTTAAAGCTTTGAGGTAGCGACGACTTACAGGCACTTCAAAGCCAGTAAGCGTGACGATCTCTGCTAATCCATTTTCTAATAATTTAATCTCTTGTATCGACTTTATATTGATTAGGTATTGTCGATGACAGCGAATAAGGTCGGTTTTTTCTTCCAAAATTTTCAGAGTCAATTGTGAAGTCGCTGTCAATGATGGGCTGCGAACATGCACACCACTAATATCGGAATAAGCACATTCTACGGTTTGGCTGGCCATGATGACGATACGATTATGCCCAATGCAAGGTATCTGCTCGAGATGACTAGGAGCAATGGAATCGATGTTTTGCTTAGGAGTTACTTGGCTTTGCTTGGTGACTTTCATGAGCCTAGAAACGCTCTTCTTAAGCCGGCACGGTTCAACAGGCTTGAGCAGGTAATCAAAGGCGTTGTCTTCGAAAGCTTGGATGGCATATTGGTCGTAGGCCGTTACAAACACCACGTAAGGCATAGTGTCAGGGTCGAGCATGCTTAGGAGTTCGATACCAGTCACTTGAGGCATTTGTATATCAAGGAAGACTACATCCGGCTTTAAGAGATTGATCTGTTTTAGCCCTTCAATGGCGTTGTTCGCTTGACCAACTATTTGGACATCTCCAGTTTCCATAAGGAGCTCAATCAGCTCTTCTCGGGCAAAGAGTTCGTCATCTATTACTAGTGCTTTTAACATTGTTCGACCTTGATGTACTGCCTATCCATGTTTGTCTCTGTTTCACTATAGTTGTTTATCGAGAGGGATAATAAAGCTCATTCGCGTAAATTGCTGCGGCTGAGATTCTATTTTTAGTGCCGAATCTTGGCCAAAGAAGTTGGTAAGTCTCTTATTTACAATTTCCATCCCTAAACCAGAGTGCTCTTTCGTTGGTTCCTGATAGCTGCCAGCATTATCTTCAACGCTGATCGTAAAAGTACCGTTAGAACACTGGCTGTAAATTCTTACCTTTCCACCTTCGAGCATGTTGGAAATACCGTGTTTAATCGCATTCTCGACTAAAGGTTGCAGGGTAAAGCTAGGAAGTTCAGCTTCATACAACTGTGAATCGATGTCCCATTCCACTTCCAACCTATCTGTGAAGCGTGCTTTTTCTATGGTTAGGTAAGCATTGACATGAGCCAACTCATCTTTAAGTTTCACGGTATTAATATTCTGTTTTAGGTTGCTTCTAAAGAAGTGAGACAAGTGTTGAATGAGCGAGCGAGCTTTATCTGGATCTCTCCGTGTGACTGCACTGATGGTGTTAAGCGCATTAAACAGAAAGTGTGGATTCACTTGTGCGTGCAGCAGCTTGATTTCAGCCTGAGTGAGTAACGTTTGTTGCTGCTGATAGTTGCTGAATAATATTTGGCTGGATAGCAGTTGGGCAATACCTTCCGCCATCGACATATTGATCGTTGAGAATAGCTTCAGTTTAGGCTCGTAAAGCTTAATAGTTCCGACGACTTCATTGCCCGCCCTTAATGGAATAATCAGCGCAGAGCCAAGTTTACAGTCAGGAGAAAGTGAGCATTGGTATGGGTTCTCTTTACCATCTAAGTAGATGATGTCATTTTTCTCCATCGAAGTGAGGGTACTTTGCGAAGAAATAGGAGTATTAGGGTTATGGTGTTCATCGCCTATTCCTACAAAGGCGAGGATTTTTTCTCGGTCAGTAATTGCCACTGCACCCACGTTGGTCTCTTCATAGATAATTCGGACAATCTTCTGGGCGTTTTTTGAGTTAAAACCGCCATGCAGAATGCCCACAGAACGTTCTGCAATGGTTAACGCTCGGCGTGAAAAGGTGGCTGAGTACTTCTCGAAGATGGTCTTTCTATCTTGAATGATGCTCATAAACAGCGCCGCGCCAACTGAGTTAGCAATGATCATCGGAGCCGCAATATCAGAAACGAGTGCATACGCTTGATCGAACGGTTTGGCGACGATCAGGAGAATCAACATTTGGATGATTTCGGCAAACAGAGTGATAGAGAACACCACCATCGGGTTAAACAATTGGCTTGCTTTGTTTTTTCGGACTAAATAGACGTGCAGCAAGCCTCCGATAAGCCCTTCAGCTGTGGTTGATATTGCGCAGGCAAGATCGGTAAAACCACCCAGCGAATAACGGTGAATACCGCCTGTAAAGCCAACAGCGAAGCCGACAACTGGGCCGCCAAATAGGCCTCCCATGACGGCACCCATTGCACGAGTATTGGCGATGGCATCATTGATCTGCAATCCGAAATAGGTGCCCATAATGCAGAACAGTGAAAATAGTATGTAGCAGCTAACTTTGTGGCTCAGGCGAGAGGAAATACTCAACAAGGGAAGGATTAGCGGCGTCTTACTTAGCATGTAAGCTAATACTAGGTAGACACAAGTTTGTTGAAGCAGAGAGAGTATTAATTCCATAGATTCACCTATTGAGACACTTGTTTAGTGTAATTCGCATTCGAGTTCGTTGATAGGTTGTTCTACCTCTAGATAAGCAAAGCCCATCAATAAAGATGGGCTTTGGTCTTATCTTCCATAGCTTACCGAAGTAAGTGTTGGTACAAGCGAAGTTGTGTTGGCTTACTCTTTCTTTGAAGAGTTACGCGGTTTTTGTAACCGCTTTGGTTTCTTTTTTGTCTGAGTCATCAGCTAAATCGATATCGCCTTTTCCTTTAGAAATCTTAATCACATAAGCTGCGATGGCGAATGCACCCGATACACCAATGATGGTTGATAGTTGCATTGGAAGGCCGAAGCCTAATTGACTATTGTTCAAGATGAACGTAATACATACTGAAGTCATAAAGATAGCTGGAACTGTGGTGACCCAGTGAAGCTTGTTATGACGAAGTAAGTACGCCGAAGCCGTCCACAGCATCATTACCGCTGTTGATTGGTTAGCAAAACCGAAGTAGCGCCAGATGATACCGAAGTCTACTTGAGTAAGGATGCCACCAATAACAAACAGTGGTAGAGCCATTAGCAGGCGGTTACGCAGTGTTTTCTGTTCCATGTTGAAGTATTCAGCAAGGATAAGGCGGCTTGAGCGGAATGCTGTATCACCAGAAGTGATTGGCAGGATAACCACACCTAGGAAAGCCAAGATGCCACCGAATACGCCGAGTAGGCCAAATGAAGCGCTGTAAACGACGTTACCAGGGCCACCATTTGCTACTGCGTCAGCAAGTGAATCTACTGAACCGAAGAATGATAGAGCAAGCGCACACCAGATAAGAGCGATGATGCCTTCACCGATCATTGCACCGTAGAATACGAAGCGACCGTTCTTCTCGTTTTCCATACAACGCGCCATTAGAGGAGATTGAGTGGCGTGGAAACCAGAGATAGCACCACAAGCGATAGTGATGAATAGAGCAGGCCATAGTGGTAGGTCATTTGGATTCATATTGGTGAACATGTCGCTCATCTCGAAACCGCCCATGATTTGGTGCTCACTAGAGAAACCAATCGCAGTAATCAGTCCAACAGACATGAAGATCAACAGTGCACCAAAGAGTGGGTAGAAACGGCCGATAATTTTATCGACAGGAACAACCGTCGCGATGATGTAGTAGGCAAAAATAATCACGACCATTGTTGTCATCGACATGGTGAAGTCGGTTTGGTCATTCACAAGGTTGGTGATCATGCCGGCAGGTGCAGAAACGAATACCACCCCAACAAGTAGCAACAGAATAATGGCAAAGATATTCATAAAGTGTTTTGCGCCATTACCTAGGTAGCGACCTGTGATGGTTGGAACGGAAGCGCCGCCATTACGGATAGATAACATACCAGAGAAGTAGTCGTGTACCGCACCAGCAAAGATACAACCTAGCACGATCCAAAGCATCGCAGCAGGGCCGTAAAGGGCACCCATGATAGGGCCAAAAATTGGGCCAACACCAGCAATGTTAAGCAATTGAACTAAGTAAACCTTTGGAGTCGACATTGGCACATAGTCAACGCCGTCTTTTTTAGTGTGAGCTGGAGTTTGACGCTTTTCGTTAATACCGAAAACTTTTTCGATGAATGCGCCATATAGAAAGTAGCCACCAATGAGAGCCGCTACGCAAGTTAGAAACCACATCATAACCTGTTATCCCTGAATTAAATGAGTAAGTCAGGATGCATACTAGAATAGAGTGATAGAAGCTTCATTCGCTTCAGGTGTCAGTGGTTAAATAGCGAATTAAGTGGTTTTTATCTGGATTAAGTGGTTTTAAGTTCCAGTGAACGGCTAAGCTGAAAAGGTTAGTGGTTATTTAGGTATTTTAATGGCAACCTACTTATGTTGATAATTTAAGGGACTGAAATGAAAAGAATAACATCGGCTTTTCTGGTACTTGTGGCGTTGTCTGGCTGTAGTGCAAGCGTTCAGGATTTAGCAGAGCAGGGGGATTGGCTAGAGATCGGTTATCGCGACGGGATTAAAGGCCACACGCAGCGTTCTTATAACGAAATGATGGAATTGGGCAGTGTTGATCAGGTTAGCTATGACACTGGTTACCAGAAAGGTGTAGAGGAATACTGCAACCCAGATCATGCCTACCAGATTGGCTTGTCTGGTCAATATTATGAAGGGGTTTGTTCTGGCTTTGCGGATGCGCAGAAATTCCGTATGGAATGGAAACGTGGTTGGGATGAACATAGTAATTAATCCTCCCGCACTTTAAACCCAGTGAATGAGCTTCATACTACGTCAAAGATGAAGCTCATTTTTTATGGGTTACTCAATGAGTTATTCAGTATGGCTTTCAACGGCTTTACGTAAGAACCCAGATTGTTTAGACAATTGTTGTTTTGCAGTCGCCAAATCAAGATCGGTTAAGATCATCAAGATCGCGAGTTTGACGTCATAATCGGTTTGTTTCAGTGTTTCTACAGCTAGTGCCTTTTCACATTCCGTTGCTTGCATGACAATACGAGCTGCCCGAGCGACCAGTTTCTTATTGGTCGCTTTTACATCAACCATTAAGTTTTGATAACTCTTGCCAATACGAATCATGCTGGCCGTCGTTAGCATGTTGAGTACAAGCTTTTGCGCTGTACCGGATTTTAAGCGAGTGGAGCCGGTGAGCGCTTCTGGGCCAACCACTGGGCTAATGGCAATTTGAGCGATGTCGGCAATAGGTGAGTCAGGGTTGCAAGAAAGAGCGACACTCGTTGCCCCGATTTCATTGGCGTATTCCAACGCACCAATGACATAGGGGGTTCTTCCACTCGCCGCAATCCCTACCAGCACATCTTGTTTAGAAAACTGTATGGATTTAAGATCTTCGACACCCAATTCAAGGGAATCCTCAGCTCCTTCTTTGGCTTTTAAAATAGCCTCCGGCCCGCCAGCAATCAGCCCTATCACCATCTGGTCGGAAACTCCGAAGGTGGGCGGACATTCAGAGGCATCAAGAACACCGAGGCGGCCACTGGTCCCTGCGCCCATATAGATTAATCGAGCACCATTTTTAAAGGCGGCAGTGATCTTATCTACGGCTTGAGCAATTTCGGGCAGTACTTTCTCGACCGCTACCGGAACTTGAGCATCTTGTTGATTCATGCGTTCAACAATTTCTAATGATGACAACAGGTCAATGTCCATCGTTTCTGGGTTTCTGCCTTCTGACACTAAGTGAGACAAAGCAGAAATTAGCGCGTCATTAGTCATAGTATTCCTATTATTATTTTCCCATGCGATTCACTCATGGTGGTTAATCTGCGTAATACAAAACCCCAAGAGAGGCGAGCTGAGAGGCACCAGTCACCTCTGGTAAATTGCTCGGTAGGTTATGTATTCTTCGTTGTGCGAGCCATGCGAATGCCATGGCCTCCATGTTATCGCTATCTACGCCTTTGTCTGAGGTTGATGAGACTTGCCATTCCGGCAGTAAAGAAGCAAGGCGTGACATGAGTAGTGGGTTCCTAGCACCGCCACCACACACAAGTAATTCGGCGTTGGATCCTTCTAGGTATCGTTTTACTTCGTTAGCGATAGTTAGCGCGGTGAATTCACAAAGCGTTCTCTGTATGTCGTGTCTATTTAGAGATGCAGCCGTTAAGGTTTGGTAGGTTGAAAGTTTCTCTTCAAGCCAAGGCAAGTTGAAGAGCTCACGCCCCGTACTTTTAGGAGGCGCTTGAGTGAAATAAGGCTCACGGGTCAGTATGCGTAACAAATCGGGTAATACTGCCCCTTGCTGAGCAAACTTTCCATTATGATCAAACTTTTCACCGGTGCATTTATGTACCCACGCATCCATTAGCATGTTGCCTGGACCTGTATCGTAACCAAGTACCTTTTTATTAGGTTGAAGAACGGAGATATTGGAGATGCCACCAATATTGAGAACGACCACGTTAGAAGACTGAGTTTTGAATATCGTGTTATGAAAAGCAGGGACCAGAGGCGCTCCTTGTCCGCCGAGTGCCATATCTTTACGTCTGAAATCGGCAACCGTAGGAATGCCAGTCTTGGCGGCGATGATATTGGCATCGCCTAATTGCATCGTAAAAGGTAAGTTTCCCGTTGGTTGATGGAAGACTGTTTGCCCGTGGTTGCCAATCGCGGTGATGTCTGAAACTTTAACCCCAGAGTATTGGAGAAGCCGTAATACCGCCTCTGCAAATAAGTGACCGAGCTGGTGGTCAAGCTCACCAATGACTTTAAGGTTAGTTTCTTGCCCAATACAGACATCCAATAAATTTTGTTTGAGCGTATCTGGAAAGGGGTATTCATCATGCGCGAGCAAAGTAATGTCATTGCCGCAAATTGAAACAAGAGCCGTGTCTACTGCATCCATGCTGGTGCCAGACATCACACCGATATAAAGCTCTTTATGATCCATTTCTAAACTCTTCTGTCGCTAGGTTAAAAACATTGTAATGCAAATTTAAACGGAATAACCTCATTACGCTTATGAAATTTGGTTGAGTAAAGGATAAATCATGGGACCGTTGTGGCTAGATGTAGCAGGCTATGAACTTACTGCTGAAGACAAAGAAATTATTGAACATCCTACTGTAGGTGGGGTGATCCTTTTTGCTCGTAATTATCATGATAGTAAACAGCTGCTTGCATTAAATTCTGAGATAAGAAAAGCAGCAAAGCGCCCATTATTGATCGGCGTTGACCAAGAAGGTGGAAGAGTTCAACGTTTTAGAGGTGGGTTCTCTATTATTCCTGCGGCTCAAGAGTTTGCGAAACACGCCAATGGTGAGCAGTTAGCAGAGCAGGCGGGATGGTTAATGGCTGCAGAGCTTATCGCCCATGATATTGATCTGAGTTTTGCTCCGGTTCTGGATAAAGGTTATGAGTGTAAAGCGATAGGTAACCGCTCTTTTGGTGAAGACGTTTCAACCATTCTGAAACACAGCTCGGCTTATATGAAAGGAATGAAGTCAGTAGGTATGGCGACCACGGGTAAACACTTCCCTGGACACGGTGGTGTGATCGCCGATTCTCACTTAGAAACGCCATTTGATGATCGAGATAATATTTTTGAAACCGATATGGCGATTTTCAAAGCGCAGATTGAGTCGGGAATTTTAGATGCGATGATGCCTGCTCATGTCGTTTATTCTCATTATGATAAGCATCCAGCGAGTGGATCTCAGTATTGGTTACAAGACATTCTGCGTAAAAAGCTTGGCTTTAAAGGACTGGTTTTTTCAGATGACCTGACGATGGAGGGTGCTGCTATTATGGGTGGACCAGCTGAGCGCTCACACACAGCGTTAGCGGCAGGCTGTGACATGGTGTTAGTTTGCAATCAACGTGACGCACAAGTAGAAGTCTTGGATAACTTACCTATTCTTGAAGTACCTATTGCGGATAATTTAATTAAACAACAGTCTTTCTCCTTATCCGAGCTATCCTCATCTGCACAATGGAAAGAGTCTTCTGAGTCGATGAAGCGAATACTTGAAAATTCGCTCTGAACAAAAATTCAGCGAAGTTGAAGTTAATAGAGGTCATAACTCGTGTTATGACCTTTTTTATTGTTTGTTATGACTACTTAAGGTCTTAAATGTACTGAGCTTTACCAAAGTAATGGTGTAAATAATAATTTACGACAAATGTTTTTTATTGTTTACACTTGCAATCATTTCTATTGCTGTTAGTTTGTATTTAAAGATTGAATAGCCCAAATGGATGTCTTGGGTGTAAATTTAAATATACAGGTTGAGTTATGCAGAAAAGTGAATTAAGCAATGTCAATATTATCGATGAACAGGTACTGATTACTCCAGAGGAGCTAAAAGCAAAACTACCTCTTAGTGATAATGCTCGTCGTTTTATTCAAGAGTCTCGTCAAACCATCGCGAACATTATTCATAAGAAAGATCACCGTATGTTGATCGTCTGTGGACCATGTTCCATTCATGATGTTGAAGCGGCGAAAGAATACGCAAAGCGTCTTAAGGCACTGTCAGAGCAACTGAGTGACCAACTGTATATTGTTATGCGCGTTTACTTTGAAAAACCCCGTACCACTGTTGGTTGGAAAGGCTTGATCAATGACCCGCACCTAGATGGAACGTTCGATATTGAGCACGGTTTACATGTGGGTCGCGAGCTTTTAGTTGAGCTAGCTGAAATGGAAATCCCGTTAGCAACAGAAGCACTTGATCCGATTAGTCCACAATACCTAGCGGATACATTCAGCTGGGCGGCAATTGGTGCTCGAACGACTGAATCTCAAACACACCGCGAAATGGCGAGTGGTTTATCCATGCCAATTGGTTTCAAAAATGGTACAGATGGCAACTTAGGTACGGCGATTAACGCAATGCAAGCTGCTTCTTCTAGCCACCGCTTTATGGGGATCAGCCGCGAAGGTCAAGTTGCGTTATTAACCACTCAAGGTAACCCTAATGGTCACGTAATTTTACGTGGTGGCAAACAGACAAACTACGATTCAGTATCAGTACACGAATGTGAACAAGAACTAGCGAAAACTGGCCTTGATGCTTCATTAATGGTGGATTGTAGCCATGCAAACTCTCGCAAAGATTTCCGTCGCCAACCTTTGGTCGCTGAAGATGTGATTCACCAAATTCGTGAAGGCAATAAGTCGATCATTGGCTTAATGATCGAAAGTCATCTAAGCGAAGGTAACCAATCTTCAGATATTCCTCTAAATGAAATGAAATACGGCGTTTCCATTACCGATGCGTGTATCAATTGGGATTCAACTGAGGCACTATTGAAACATGCCCATACGGAGTTAGTTCCGTTTTTGGAAAATCGTTTAAAAGATTAATTTCATTTAAATGAACAAAGGCTTAGAGATTGGAAAGGAATAATAATGGCCGTTGAACTGAACGAATTACGCGACCAAATTGACGCAGTAGACAAACAAATGTTGGACTTACTATCACAGCGATTAGCTTTGGTAGAAAAAGTAGGCGAAGTGAAAAGTGAGTATGGCTTGCCGATCTACGCGCCAGACCGTGAAGCAGCTATGCTCGCTTCACGTCGCCAAGAAGCTGAGAAAAAAGGTGTTCCACCTCAGCTGATTGAAGATATTTTACGTCGAACTATGCGTGAATCTTATGCGAGTGAAAAAGATTCGGGTTTTAAGTGTTTGAATCCTGAATTGCGTTCAGTGGTTATTATTGGTGGTAATGGTCAGCTTGGTGGCTTGTTTGGCCGTATGTTTACTCTGTCGGGCTATCAAGTAAAAGTACTTGGCAGTCAAGATTGGGATCGTGCGGATGAGATCTTAGATAATGCCGGTTTAGTGGTTGTCACCGTTCCAATCAACTTGACGCAAAGTGTGATTGAAAAGCTAGGGAAGTTACCAAGTGACTGTATCCTATGTGATTTAACATCAATAAAATCTAAGCCTCTTAAAGCAATGCTTGATGTTCACCAAGGCCCAGTTGTTGGTCTTCATCCAATGTTTGGCCCTGATGTTCCGAGCCTTGCGAAACAGGTAATTGTATACAGCGATGGCCGTGGCGAAGACAGTTACCAATGGCTGTTGGAGCAGTTTGGTATTTGGGGAGCGAGCTTGTGTCAGATGGATGCGAGCGAACATGATAAAGGGATGACCCTTATTCAAGCTCTACGTCACTTTACGTCTTTTGCATACGGGCTGCATTTAAGTAAAGAAAATCCGAATATTGACCAGCTTTTGAAGCTAAGTTCGCCGATTTACCGTTTAGAAATCGCGATGGTTGGCCGTCTGTTTGCACAAGATCCAAACCTATATGGCGATATCATTCTGTCTTCAGAAGAAAACATCGATATGATTCGACGCTTCCATGCATGTTTCGGTGAAGCTTTGGAAATTTTAGATGGTAAAGATAAAGCGAAATTTGTAGAAAGCTTTAATGAAGTGAGTAACTGGTTTGGTGATTACTCTCAGCAGTTCCTAGATGAAAGCCAAAACTTGCTCAAACAAGCGAATGATGCAATCCATCGTGGTTAGTATCAAATAGCTATAACGAATAATCCCCCATTAAAAAGAGCAGCCTAGGCTGCTCTTTCTTTTCGAGTGCTTCGTGACCGTCAATTGGTGTCCAAAGGCTTGTTTACTTCTTCGCTTGATACGGTTTCAATACTTGAATCACGGTATGGCACATTGGTTAAGTTGATTTGAAGGCGTACAACATTATCAATCAGTTGCACCAATGGTCCCCATTTTACTTTCTTCTCTTTTTCGAAAACGTAGTTAAAGTTATCAGGCGTCCAATCCATTAAATACTGCGGGTTCAAAGCTCGCCCTAGGAAGCGTACTTCATAATGAAGGTGAGGACCTGTCGAGTTACCTGAATTACCACACGTTGCAATGACATCTCCTTTGCTAACAAACTCACCACTGCGTACTTTAAACCTTTGTAAGTGTGCGTAAGAGCTCATAAAGCCAAAAGAGTGGCGGAGGGTCATAAAGTTACCAAAGCCTTTCTTGCTTGGACGAACGGTCTCGATGACACCATCAGCCGGAGCAAGGATTTCTTCCCCGCGCTTACAGGTCAAATCAATACCGGTGTGCGTATGACGCTTTCCTGTAATTGGGTTGGTTCTTCGGCCATAGGAGGAAGAAATACGTTGATAGGCCATCGGGCTATCATTTGGGATCAGTCGGAACATAGTTGCGCGAACCGCCGAGTCAATCGCGGCTGCATCAATGCGGTCTTCTAGCGAAAATTCATCATTGACGATCTCTTCATTCACTAGGCCAAGGACAGATTCCACATCATAAACACGTTTACCAAGCAGTTGGATTTTACCTTCTTTCTCGACTAAAGCTTGAGAAAGAGAGTGATTAGTATCGACTTGCTCTTGGTACAGTGAGCTTAACTCACCATTCTTGCTATTGAGATTAGCTAATGCCAACTCGAACTCACCTTGCGTTTTTTGCATGGCTTGTTCATTTTTCCATTTATTATCTAGATGTAAGTATAGAGCTCCACCTAGCAGGATCGGAGCTGAAACTAGAGTGAGGACAATAGCTGAGATCGATTTTCGGCCAAGGTAAAAGGTTTGATCACCTTGGCGCGAAGGAATCGTGATAGAAACTTTTTGGGACATACTGGTTAATTAATTAGCGTGACAGTTCCGCTGTCTACAGAGTCAAAATTATTCGTCACCTAAGTCAGATAAATATTCTAGCTCACGGTGGAGCAGACTATCATCACCGACGTTGAGTTCAACTAAGCGTTTTAAATGGCTGATACTATCAATATCTAAATGCTCTATTCTCAAGCGCATTGAGGTATTGTTAGTAGAGATTATGCTCGCTTCTAGTTGGATATCAATATCACTTTCATTGAGCGTAAAGCTGACCGTGATAGGTAAAGAAGTATTCAGTTTTGAGCCACTATCACATTGCAATAGCACACCATGTAACGATAAATCTTGAACAGAACCTGTTAGTTCAATTGATTCTTGAGTTACTTTCGCTGGCACCTGATAAAGGATGCGCGAAAAGCGGCGTCTTTCTACCATGATACGTTCTCTCTTATATATCGTAATTTAAAGTATGGTGGCTCATAACTATATAAGGCCGCTAATCATAGCGGCCTTTGGTTTAAATACAAGCGATATTATTTTGCAATACGCTTGTATTTGATGCGGTGAGGTTCAGCCGCTTGAGCACCAAGAGTTTTTTTCAACCACTCACTGTACTCAGTATAGTTACCTTCGTAGAAGTTAACCTGACCTTCATCACGGTAATCTAGAATATGTGTCGCAATACGGTCTAAGAACCAACGGTCGTGCGAGATAACCATTGCACAGCCAGGGAACTCAAGCAGTGCTTCTTCAAGAGCACGTAACGTTTCAACGTCTAGGTCGTTGGTAGGCTCATCGAGTAGCAGTACGTTACCGCCCGCTTTTAGCAGTTTCGCTAAGTGAACACGGTTACGTTCACCACCAGAAAGCTCACCGATGATCTTCTGTTGGTCGTTACCTTTGAAGTTGAAACGAGAGCAGTATGCACGTGCTGGGATTTCGAAGTTGTTGATCTTAATGATATCAGCGCCTTCAGAGATCTCTTGGAATACTGTCTTAGTGTCGTCCATGCTGTCGCGGAACTGATCAACAGAAGCAAGCTTAACGGTTTCGCCCAGTTCAACCGTACCTGAATCTGGTTGCTCTGCGCCGCTTAGCATCTTGAATAGTGTTGATTTACCCGCACCGTTGGCACCGACGATACCCACGATAGCACCCTTAGGCATGCTGAACGATAGATCATCGATAAGAACGCGGTCACCGAATGACTTGGTTAGGTTCTTCACTTCAAGAACTTTGTCACCTAGACGCTCACCTGGCGGGATGAACAGTTCGTTAGTTTCGTTACGCTTCTGGTATTGGCCAGTTGTTAGCTCTTCAAAACGAGCCATACGAGCTTTAGACTTAGCTTGACGGCCTTTAGGGTTTTGACGAACCCATTCAAGTTCTTTCTCAATGGTCTTTTGACGAGCGCTTTCGCCCGCTTTCTCTTGCTTTAGACGCTCATCTTTTTGCTCTAGCCAAGATGTGTAGTTACCTTGCCATGGAATACCTTCACCACGGTCAAGTTCTAGAATCCAGCCAGCAGCGTTATCTAGGAAGTAACGGTCGTGGGTAATCGCCACAACAGTACCTGTGTAATCAACAAGGAAATGCTCTAGCCAAGCAACTGATTCTGCATCCAAGTGGTTGGTTGGTTCGTCAAGAAGCAGCATGTCTGGCTTCTCAAGAAGTAGGCGACAGATAGCGACACGACGGCGTTCACCACCTGATAGGTGCTCAATTTTTGCATCCCATTCAGGAAGACGAAGAGCGTCAGCGGCACGCTCAAGAGCACTTTCAAGGTTATGACCATCTTTTGCTTGAATCAGTGCTTCTAGTTCGCCTTGCTCTTTCGCTAGCGCATCGAAGTCTGCATCTGGTTCTGCATAAGCTGCGTAAACTGCGTCGATACGTTTAAGCGCGTCTGCAACGTCAGAAACGGCTTCTTCAACAATTTCACGAACGGTTTTAGATTCGTCAAGTACAGGCTCTTGCGGTAAGTAACCAACATTCAGGCCTTGCTGTGCACGAGCTTCACCATCAATGTCTTTATCAATACCTGCCATGATACGTAGTAGGGTAGATTTACCAGAACCATTCAGACCTAAAACACCGATTTTAGCGCCAGGGAAAAAGCTAAGAGAAATGTCTTTAAGAATTTGACGTTTAGGTGGCACAGTTTTGCTCACCCGAGACATGGTATATACGTATTCAGCCATTTGCCGATCGTTCCTAATTATTGTTCAAAATTAGGGACTATTTTATACCAATATCGGCCAATTTGTTACTCCTAGGCATCATTAAGCTTTTTGAGAGTGATCGCGGGCATGGATTGAACCGGTGAATAATTAGACGTTGGGGAGGAGACTGCTGAATCAGAATTGTTAAATTAATAATATTTACATTCAAAGTCTTTACATTTGCGGTCATATTTGGCGTTAATAGTTATCTATACGCATCCAAACACGCACTAAGGAATAGAGCGCATGTTTTCTTATTTATTCAGACCAAAAGCCGCCGCATTTACCTCTGCTGTCTTCTCGGCTTTGCTCTTCAGTCACAATGCGTTATCCAGCAATGTTTCTGAGTTAAAACAACAACGCATTACCTATGAAAAAGCACAAGATTTATTGGATGAAAGAAATCTCTCTGCTTATCAAGCTATTCGTCCTCAGATATCGAGTTACGCACTGACGCCGTATACCGATTATCGAGCTTTTTTGGTCAAACTCTCTGAACAATCACCAGAGCAAGTCAATATCTTCATCGATACTCACCAAAACTTTCCTTTTTCTAATCGCGTTCGAGCGCCTTATTTAACGACCCTAGCGAAGCAAAAGCGTTGGGACGATGTCGTGGATTTTCAAACTAAGGAGCCGGTTGGTGAGGCGTACCAATGTATTTATTACCGAGCACATTTAGAGCAAGGTAATAAAGACCTCGCGTACAAAGGGACGCATCAATTGTGGTTAAGTGGTAATGGTGTGGATGACCACTGCGATCCACTTTTTGATAGCTGGGATAAAGCGGGGCTGCGCAGCGACGATATTATATTGGAGCGTATGCTACTGGCGTTCGATAATCGAAATGGTTCATTGATGAGTTATCTCATTAAGCAAATCGAAAATCCCGAGAAAAAGAAACAAGCTGTTGCGATGAAAGAACTGTATCGCAATCCTGAGAGTGTTTTAACTTTTGCTAAAAAGCATAAGGCGACCGATTTCTATCGCGCTCAAACGGAATATGCGTTCGAAAAATTGGCGCGAAAATCGGTTGTTCAGGCTCAATCGAAATACCAACAGGTGATGCAAGCGCAGCAATTCGGCCCTGCGAAACAACAGGAGCTTGGCGAATATCTAGCGTTTCGATTGATCAATACTGATGATAAAGAGTTGGCTAAATGGCGAGATCAAGTCTTAGATAACTCGTCGAGACAAGTGTTGATCGAGCGTCGTATTCGTTTAGCCATCCAATATGCAGACTGGGATGCTGTGACGCATTGGATTGGTAAGCTTGACGATTCCCATCAAAATTCATTGCGTTGGCAATATTGGTTAGGACGCGCTGAAGTTGCTCTAGGCAATAGTAAACAAGGCTACCAGCGATTGGAGTCACTGACCGGTGAAAGAAACTTTTATAGCGTTGCCGCAGCCAAAGAAATTAAGCAATCTATCCAATATTCAACTTCAACGCTCAACTTTGATAGCGCTGTGATAAAGCCTTATCTAACTGATTTGTTGAGAATTGAAGAGCTTATTGAGTTAGATAAGATCGCCGCTGCAAAAAGTGAGTGGCGTTGGTTATTAAGAAGAACCTCTAAAACTGAACAGTCGATGTTAGCGGCATACGCTGCTGAGAAAGGCTGGAACCATCTAACCGTTACCGCGAGTATCACGGCGAAGATGTGGGATAACCTCACCTTACGTTTCCCTGTCGCGCATCAGTGGTGGTTTAAGTTTTATGCCGAAAAACACGATATAGACCCGATCACACTGATGTCGCTAGCAAGGCAAGAAAGTGCGTTAGACAGTGAAGCGCGTTCGCCGGTCGGGGCAAGAGGCATCATGCAGATCATGCCAACCACAGCGAAATACACGGCGAAGAAATATAAGTTGTCCTACCAGGGGAGTGACGATTTGTATCAAGTAGGCAAAAATATTGAAATTGGCAGCCATTACTTAGATGGGCTACTAAATCAGTACGACAATAACCGAATTTTTGCTTTCGCTGCTTACAACGCGGGCCCAAACCGAGTAAAATTATGGCGAGAGCGCACCGCTGGAAAGCTTGATGCTTATGCATTCATAGAAGCGATCCCTTTTAAAGAAACACGAGGTTATGTGCAGAATATTTTGATGTTTGAAACCTACTATCGAGATATTTTGGGAGTGGATGGTGCATTCCTAAAAGAGCATGAAGTGCAGACCAAATACTGATCTAGACTGAAGGCATGTGGTGGTGTGTCTTCAGTCCCATGATTTTGTTAGAGGCTAATGTTCTTTCGGTTAATTAAACACTTCTATATGAATTTCAGTATACAATGCGTAGTAAGTTAAGCAGTCAGCGTAGGCAATATGTCACCACAACCAGAATTTAAAGATTGGCAGCAGTTAATGGATTTAGTGAAAACTGCAGCGAATAATGACCAACATGAGCTTTTATTGACGATGATGATGACTTCTGATGAAAGGGATGCATTGGTCGCAAGAGTGAATATTTTGTGTGAATTGCTAAAAGGGGATTTATCACAAAGACAAGTCAGCCAAATGCTTGGTGTGGGAGTGGCCACCATTACGCGTGGCTCGAATGAACTAAAAGCGAAGTCTGAAGAAGAAAAAGCTGAAATTGCCAAGTTACTGCTTGAGTAACAATTTCATTTAACCCGTAAAACGCCAGCGTTGTCGCTGGCGTTTTTTATAGGAAATTTAATGCGTCTATCCGGTGAAATGTTCTGGATTCATAAAAGGAATAAGAGCGAGAATCAATGCTTGATGGTATACCGAACTTCGCGTGAGTTGATTGTGCGTCAACAAGCCAATCGCCCCTCCTTTTTGTTTGATGTTGTCTGTACCAAAGACTTCATCCATCACGTCACCTAACTCATTTGCTTGTTGTAGTTTCTCCATTACAACAGGTGGAAGCATCAAGCTTGCGGAGCGTGATTCTCCTCTTTGTCCGTTAGATTCAATCACCATCCAAGCGAACGTGACAGAGTGTTCAATGCCCGCTTCTAATCCAACATAGTAATCAGCATTCGGAATGGCTTGCTGCGCATTTTTGACGCGGTTGACCGAGCCTTGATGTGTCTCGGAATTTGACATTGGTTGATCTGCCACTCCACTTTCGACACTAACGCCTTTAAATTCAAACGATTCATCAGGAAAGGCGGATTGGAATGCGCTTTTTACAGCATTTATCTTGGCCGGGTTTAAGGAGGCGATAATAATGGACTTCACTTATTTCGAATTCTCTTTTAGTTGCAGATACCAGGGGGATAGTTCATCAAGGTTCATCGGTTTACCAAAATAGTAACCTTGCATGAAATCACATTGATAATTTGCCAACCATTGGTACATGGATTTGGTTTCGATACCTTCCGCTGTCACTGCTTTGTTCTGAGCATGGCATAGCTCAATGATAGGCTTAATAATGTTTTGGTTATCGGTTTTAATCAAGGTCTCTAGAAAGCCCTTATCTAACTTAATTTTTTGTACCGGATACTGCACTAACTGAGTAATGGATGTATATCCTGAACCAAAATCGTCTATCGCTAGTCGATAGCCTAATCGAGAAAGCTCGTTAAGCAATGGGAAGCCTTGCGATTCATTCGCGAACGTTTCAGTAATCTCAAAATCGATCAGGGCTGGTGGAATGTTGTTTTGCTTCGCATGTTCATCAATATATTTGGCAAGCTTTGTCGTTTCGAGTTCAGCCGATGATAAGTTAATGGATAAGTGCACGTCGTGCTTAAACTGAGCTTGAATATCATGAAAGCGCGCAAAAGCGTTTTTGATGACCCATTTATCGATTCGTTGAAATAGCCCAGTCTGTTCTGCAATCGGAATAAACTCATCAGGAGACACTAAACCAAGTTGAGGCGAATACCAGCGCAATAGAACTTCAACACCTATGACGTCGATACCATTGATGTCCAAGTAAGGCATGAAGACCAGGTGAAACTCTTCATCGAAGTTATTTTCTCTAAGTGCTCGCTCTATGTTAGCTCGCCTTTGTACTACTTTGTCTAAATCTAACGAGTAAAGGGCAAATTGGTTTTTACCCGCTCGCTTTGCTTGATACATTGCGGTATCGGCGTTAGATAGCAACTTCTCAATGTTTCTACCATCGTCTGGGTATCTAGCAATGCCGATACTGACTGTAATAGGAAAACTTCCCATTGGAGTGACGAATCCATTTTGCAACGGCTCTAGTAGTAGTTGAGCAAACACTTGAGCTGCATCGTCGAACTTGCTCGGCACTCTGAGGTACACCGCAAACTCGTCTCCCGATAATCGAGAAGGCATCGAAATGGCCAAGTACTCATTGCGGAATAGTTGGCACACACTAGAAATGTGCTTAGCAAAGCTGACTAAGATTGAATCACCAATTTGATGCCCGTATTTGTCATTGACGAACTTAAAGTTGTCTAAGTCTAAGTATAAAATCCACACTAAGTGGTGAGAGTTTGAATCAATCAGTACTTTTTCGACATAGTTCTGGAACTGATGACGATTGGCTATTTGGGTTAGTTGGTCGCTTTCCGCCAGTTTCTTGGTTCGCTGATACGTATTATCAAGCTCTTGGTACATGTCATAAAAACGTTCGGATAAACGCCCGATTTCGTCTTCTGTTCCTAGTTTCTCTATATTCTTGCGCTGCTTCCTTTCAACTTGCGTAAGTTGAGTATTAAGGCGGGTAATCGGATTTATCACTGTGCGATAGAGCAGCGCTAAAAGCAGCGCCATAGTCAGAAGTGCAGACAGAGCAAAAGACGCGCTGAGTTTGTTCCAGATGTTATCGAGGCGGTTATTTAGAAGGAACTGAGCCGGATCAACGGTAGCGAAGAGCCCTGATGAAAGCTCAACCGATTGAGCTAAGCCTTTGTCGACGGAGACGATACCGTCAGAAAAAAATAAACTGGTTTGGTATTCGTATTCAATTTGCTTTCTTAGCGTATTGAAAGCGTCCAGTGAAACGGCCACAACAACAAAAAATACGTCACTCGAATGTGATTCATGAAGAGGAGAGGCTAATGTTTTCTTATCCAGCACTTCATAGCGCATTAACACCCCTTCGCCTTGGGAGTTTTGGGTGTAGCTGATATTAGAAAGTGCCGCATTGTTTTGATATTGAAAACGAATGTGTTCCAGGATTTTTGGATCGAGCTGAGCGGTTCGTTCATTACGATTTTCCGCGTAATACAAGACGTCTTGATTGCCATCTAAAAGGGCTAATCCGGTGTAGCTTGTTTCCCCATCTTGTAATAATTGAATTGTTTCTTGAAGATTGGTAATGAGCTTACGTTCTATGTCTGAATTGTGCTCGAGTGCAAAGTAGCGACGCACGATGTCGCTTTTAGTGAGCGTATAGGTATAGCTATTAAGAAATGAGTGCGCTTGACGAAAGTGCCCCGCTAATTTCTCCATATTGAGCTGCAGTGCGTTATCTTCTCTTTTGATAAATGCGCTTTTTTGATTTGAATAAATGATATAGCTCGAAGCGGCGGTACTGCACAGAATAACCGGAGCAATGAGTAATAGAATCTTAGTACTTAGCTTCATGATTCCTAAATATTTTATTCAAAACAAACGCGAGAGTTTATAGATGTTCTTGGAGTTTCACTATGTTTAGTCTTAATTCCAGTGAATACGTGTGATGTGAGCCAAGTTTCACTTTGCAAACAGAAAGAAACAACCAGTTTAGAAGGGGGAGGCTGCGAAGGAGGAAGGCTTGAAAGCAAGAGAAAAAGTGGTTCTTACAGGTTTCGCTCCCTGTAAGAACCATGTGAATTATTGGAGTTTCACTTGCGTCGCTTTGACGTTTTCGCTTGGATAGCAGCCAAGTACTTTGAGGTGACGAGTGATCTTGGTGAGTTCTGAGATTGTGTTTTGCATGTTCTCTGATTCTAAATGCGCTTCTAGATCCACATAGAACATTTCTTCCCAAGGGTTGCCCATGATAGGGCGTGACTCAAGCTTAGTCATGTTGATGTTATGGCGCTGAAGCACCAATAAAGTTTCCACTAAAGAGCCCGCTTCCTGAGAGGTCGACATGATCAATGTCGTTTTCGCAGGGATTTGCGTGGAAACTTCGACTGGTTTGCGCGCCACCACGATAAAGCGAGTGTGGTTTTCGGTTTGGTTCGCGATGTTTTCTTGAATGGACTGCAAGCCATATAACTTGCCGCTAGATGCATTGCCGATTGCAGCCACGTCATCCCTGTTAAGTTCTTTCACTTTCATCATCGCATCGGCAGTGCTTGCGCAAGATTCTAGAGTCACGCCTTTTAAGCGGCTCAAAAATTCACTGCATTGTTGGTGAGGTTGCGGGTGAGAGTAGAGCGTTTTGATGTCTTCGATTTTTATGTCGTTTTGAGAAACTAAACAATGCTCGATTGGCTGAGTCAGCTCGCCTACAATGTACAACGTAGTGTGCTGCAACAGGTCGTAGACTTCATTGATTGAACCTGAACTTGTATTTTCGATTGGCAGTACACCGTAGTCGGCATGGCCAGATTCCACCGTGTTTGCGACTTCTTTAAAGTGATCGCAGTTGAGTTCAATTAACTCAGTGTTCTTACGGCTAAAATATTCGCGGCTAGCAAGGTGAGAATATGAACCTTTTGAACCTAAGAAAGCCACACGAGCCAAAGGCTTGCGGCTTTGAGGGTTCGCTAAGTTCTGAAGATAAGATTGCTGAAGCAGCACTGAGTCTTCAATAATTGTGTGGAAAAGCTTAGTAATGTATTGAGCATCTAATTCGTATTTGTCTTTACCATTATTGATCAGTTTGACGAGCAATTGCTGCTCACGAGCGGCATCTCGTACTGGTTTAGATGTTTCCACTTTGCTTTTTGCTACTTCAATACTGAGCTTTCGACGCTCTGAAAGTAGGCTCAATAGTTGGTCATCTAGTTCGTTTAAGCGAAGGCGAATTTCATCAAGTGAAATTTGGCGGTCAGTCATGAATGTATCCTTATAAAAAAGCCTCCCAATTTTGGGAGGCTTTCTGTTCGTTTTTGACTTGTTTTTCTAAAACGACTTAGCCTCCGGTTAAGGAAGAAAAAAGAAGTCAAAAATAAACAGATGAGTAGTGTGCATAAAAAGTGATTGTTTTATGAATGTTTAAACACAATAAGCAAGCAGAGGTAGAGCGTCAAGCAAAAAAATAGCGCCATAGAGGCGCTACTTTTTGAATCCATAATAATTGATTATTCAACTTCAGCTTCGAGCTCTTCAATTTGAGGCTTTTCTGCTCGGCGAGCTTCTGGCTTGTGGCGCAGCTTATTCAGTTGACGTTCTAGTTTTTGTTCCACTTCGTTGACAGCAACATATAGGTCATCGTGGATTGATGAAGCAACAAGTTTTCCTTTTGGTACCGTAATTACCGCTTCAAATTTTTTCTTTTTATTTGGTTCTTCACTAAAGCTTGCTTGGCAGCTTGTGATGTTTACTTGCCATTTTTCTAGCTTTTTAAATTTGCTTTCTATGTGCTCACGGATTGCAGAGGTGATGTCGATATTTTTACCAGTGATATTCATTTTCATAGAAGTTTTCCTCTGTTGTATCCCTCATGGGTTAACTCCAGATTACTGATTGCTACCAAATAAAATGTGATCCAAGTCAACTTGTGGCGGCGTGGGATGAACAATGAAATCAAATGTGATCTTACGCAAATGTTTGTTCTTTAATGGATAAAAAAACCTTGTTATCACAGTGTATTGGGATAGATTGGGAAGAAGGTAAGCGCTAGAAATAATTCATTTTTGGGGACTTAGTACAGCCCTAAAAAAGAGATGGTGAAATGATCACCAGTATTGGTTTGTGAACTATGTCTATAGATTGCGTCTTACTGCCTAATGTGAAGATTCCTACAAAAACGCCGCTCTAGTTTAGAGCGGCGTTTTTGTTATTTCCCTGAGGTTATTGAGAGATATGCATGAGCTGTATTTTTTGCTCAGGCAGCAATTGAGCATTTCCTTCTTTTCTCGTCTGCTGGATCTTATCAAGCTGTTTATAGATGACGTAATAGCGATTAATGTTTGCGACGTAATGGACGGGCTCCCGACCGATATTGCGCCTCGCGATCACTTCCACATTCTTAAACCATACGTTGGGGTCGTACCCATGCTTCACGGCAAGGCGGCGCATCTTCCTTATTTTTGCCGGGCCTGCGTTGTATGAGGCTAAAGAAAAGTAAATCTGATTATCGATAGTAATTTCTTCGTTATCAAAGTATCGGTCTTTGATGAAACGCATATATTTAACGCCGGCGTGAATATTATTTTCGACTTGGTCGATATGCTTAATATTCACGTTGGGATCTTTTGCTGTACTAGGCAATACCTGCATGATCCCAACCGCCCCTCGGTGAGAGATTTTACTTTGATCTAACCCTGACTCTTGATAAGCCTGGGCTGAAATCATCAGTGAGTCGAACTCGTATCGGTCAGAATATTCACTGAATAATGCTGAAAGGTGTTCAAGTTTGGCTATTTTCTTTGGGTTAAGAGCTCGGCTCAGCCAGCGAGTGTTATTAAGGTATTTTCCGTAAATGACATTACCTAATAATGTGCCGGTCTTGGCTTTACGTAAGTATTGATTCACGGCTTCTTTGAGCTTAGGGCTGTCTTTTCGCAACGCCCATGCGATTTGACCTGATTCTCGCAGTGGAACGTCTTCGTGAACTCGTATGTTCTCTAATACGTTTAGCCATAGCGAGGTCTTGTGGCTATCGAGCACGGTGGCATTGATGTAGCCCTGGTTGATCATTTCAACCAGTTCATAATCTTGAAGCGTTTCTTCAATGAATTGAACGAAAATGGGTGGGAGTCCTTTTTCATTCAATTGTTGATTCACCGCTTGGATACTTTCGAAGTAGCTTGAACTCGCACGAACCCAGATTTCTTTACCGCTAAGTTGTTCGTATGAAGTAATAGGAGGGTGTCCTTTTCCTGTTACTAATAATTCTTGAACGTCTTTAATGACAGGGTTACTAAAATCGACCGCTTTTAAGCGCTTATCTGTAATCGTGAGATTGGCGACGGCAAGGTCGCCATAACCCCGCTGTAAAGAAGGTAGAAGGTCATCCCTTTGAACAGGAATGATTTGAACATTCATGTACTGATTTTTCTTTTTGAGTTGTTTTTCAAAATGATAAAGCAGTTCCGCGATGATCCCTTTTGGTCTACCACCTTCAATGTAGTAAAAACCAAGATCAGCAGCGACAAGAACACGAACAATGTTCTTTTGGGAGAGCGTATCTAAGTCCCCTGTATAGGGTTCTTTAGCTAAGGGGGAGAGCTCTAAGGCACTCACATTTAAAGGCATACATAGCAATATGCTTAAGATAATAAATAACTTTTTCACACCCACTTCCATGTTGATGTTTTGTTAATATTATAGTCAGCATATAGGGGTTATGGATGAGTGGCAAGTTACAGTAGGCTATAAGATATGGCTCGAAAATTCACATAAAAGCATAAAAAAACGCCGCTTATTGAGAACAAGCGGCGCTTTCAATTTTGATTGAGAGTGGCCTAAAGTGGGTTTAACTCGATCAGCTTCTCTGTGCGAGCGACGGCATCTTCTAACCCAAGTTGCTTATAAGCTTCCAGTTGAATCTCAAGTGATTTACGAGCTGCGACTGTGTCTGGGAATGTACGTTGCAGTTCTTGTGTTCGATTAACGGCTGCAATCCAAGCTTCACGGCGTAAGTAAAAATCTGCGGTAGCTAAATCGTAATTGGCTAGGCGATTTTTCAATGCAAACATGCGTTTTTGCGCATCTTCAGCGTATGGGCTATTTGGGCTACGCTCTAGCAGCTTTTTGAAATCAGCGAAAGCAAGCTTAACGGGTTCAGGATCTCTGTCACTGCGGTCGATGTTGAAAATATCATGCATGAAATTTCTATCTTGCGCCATGTGAGTAAGGCCACGCATGTAAAGCACCCAATCAAGCTTCTCATGTGTAGGGTTAAGGCGAGTAAAACGAGAAATGGTCGCCAAACCTAACGCTAAGTCGTCGTTTTTGTAGTAAGCATAAATCAGATCGAGTTGCACCTGCTCAGAATAAGCACCAAACGGGTAACGAGAATCGAGAGCCTCAAGCTTTTCAATGGCGGTTAGCCAACTACCACTTTGAAGGGCAATTTGAGCGTCTGAATACAACACGGACGGCGGAACGTCAGGAACAATTTCGTCACTGCTTGAACAGCCAACTAGCAAAGAAAGTGCTAATAGACCTGATAAAGTAAGGTGTTTCATGTCAGGAGTCGATTCCTTGAATTTAAATATTTCGTAAGCTTCCGTTACTTTCTAACCAGTAACAGATACAATGATGCAATTATTCTATTTTATCCATAGTAATGGGTATTAGTCTCACGGTTTTTAAAAAAGTTCGATATGGCTCAGCAGATCACATTAACAGACACAGTAAAAAGCAGCCAGTTAGGTCAACGTTTAGACCAAGCTGTCGCTGAACTCTTTACCGATTTTTCTCGCTCACGTATTAAAGAGTGGCTTCTAGAAGGCAAGATCCAAGTTGATGGAGAAGTTATCATAAAACCACGCGTAAAAGTGATGGGCGGTGAAGAAATCATCTTACAAGCTGAACTTGAAGATGAAGAACGCTGGGAAGCACAAGATATTCCTTTGGATATCGTATACGAAGATGACGACTTATTAGTGATCAACAAACCACGCGATTTTGTTGTTCACCCTGGTGCAGGTACACCAGATGGAACCGTATTGAATGCTTTATTGCACCATTACCCACAAATTGCAGAAGTGCCACGTGCTGGTATTGTTCACCGTCTTGATAAAGATACGACGGGCCTTATGGTTGTCGCGAAAACAGTTCCGGCTCAGACTCGTCTAGTCCGTGCTCTTGCTAAGCGTCGCATCACGCGTGAATATGAAGCGATTGCAATTGGTAAAATGACCGCTGGTGGCATGATAGAGAAAGCAATTGGTCGTCACTCGACTAAGCGTACTTTGATGGCTGTTAACGAGCTTGGTAAACCTGCGATTACTCACTACCGTGTGGCAGAGCACTTTCGCGAGCACACTCGTATTCGCTTACGCTTGGAAACAGGGCGTACTCACCAAATCCGTGTTCATATGTCTTACTTACAGCACCCACTACTAGGTGATATTGCTTATGGTGGCCGAGCGCGTATACCGAAAGGCGCATCAGAAGAACTGACTCAGATGATTCGTTCTTTTGACCGTCAGGCACTGCATGCGGTTATGCTTAAGTTTGAACACCCCATTTCTGGCGAAGAAATGGAGTTCCATGCCCCAGTTCCAAACGACATGATCGTGATGGCAGAAGCACTACGTGTGGATGCTAGAGAAAATAAAGAAGACGACATTTAATGACAATGATCATCCCACGCTGGAATGCACCCAAAAATGTAAAAGCATTTGCTTCTACACGTGTTGGTGGCTTTTCTAAAAATGAGTATCTTGGCTTAAATCTCGGTACTCATGTTGGGGATGATCTTGCCACTGTTCAAAAAAACAGAGAGTGGTTGCAACGTGATTCAATGATGCCTAGTGCTCCAACATGGTTAAATCAAACCCATTCAACCACTGTTATTGAAGTGAACTCCATTTCATCTGAAGTGCTAGACGCTGACGGCGCGTTTACGAAGAGAGCTGGTATTGTTTGCTCCGCTATGACAGCAGATTGTTTACCTGTTTTATTGACCAACACGCAAGGAACGCAAGTCGCCGCTGTGCATGCTGGGTGGCGTGGGTTAGCTGATGGCATTGTGGAAAATGCCGTACAAATGTTTGATGGTGAGGTAATCGCCTGGTTGGGGCCCGCAATTGGCTCAGGTGCTTTTGAGGTTGGGGAAGACGTGTTAAACGCGTTTGTTTCTTTTGATGGAAACGCAATTCATGCATTCGAACAGAAAACTCAACCGAGTAAGTGGCTAGCAAATATGTCTCAGCTCGCCATGCAGCGTTTAGATAAGTTGGGTGTTTCGAAAGTAACAGACTCCAATTTATGTACCTTCTCTGATCCTTCTAAGTTCTATTCATACCGACGTGATGGTGTGACAGGTCGCCAAGCTTCCTTTATTTGGATGGAGTAAATCGACATTTAATTAAGTTGGATCAAGCTTAATTACTCTTCCCCTTGAAAATGTGTCATACCGTATCCATCTTCTATGCATAAGATAAATATCTATGATTTAGGAAGGTTGGTATGCGTCTCGATCGATTCACTAGTAAGTTTCAAGTTGCGATTTCTGATGCTCAGTCACTCGCACTGGGTCGTGATCATCAATATATAGAGCCAGTACATCTAATGGTTTCGCTATTAAACCAAGATGGCAGTGCAATTCGTCCTTTACTGACAATGCTGAATGTCGATGTAGTTCAATTACGTTCGAAATTGAGCGAAATGTTAGATCGTGTACCAAAGGTGAGTGGCATTGGTGGTGACGTCCAGCTTTCCAGTGCGATGGGGACTCTATTCAACCTTTGTGACAAAGTCGCTCAGAAACGTCAAGACACCTATATATCATCTGAAATATTCCTACTTGCCGCCGTTGAAGACAAAGGCCCTTTAGGTAAATTGCTTCAAGAACTTGGCCTGACTGAACAAAAGCTTTCCCAGGCGATTGAACAAATCCGGGGCGGTCAAAAAGTGGATGATCCGAACGCTGAAGATAAACGTCAAGCGTTAGAAAAGTTCACCATTGATTTAACCGAGCGAGCTGAGCAAGGCAAACTTGACCCTGTGATTGGTCGTGACGATGAAATTCGACGTACGATTCAAGTCTTGCAACGACGAACCAAAAATAACCCGGTTATCATCGGTGAACCTGGTGTTGGTAAAACAGCGATCGTTGAAGGGTTAGCTCAACGAATTATAAATAATGAAGTGCCAGAAGGGTTAAGAGGTCGACGAGTGCTATCTCTTGATATGGGCGCATTGGTTGCTGGTGCTAAATATCGCGGCGAGTTCGAAGAGCGCTTGAAGTCGGTGTTGAATGAATTGTCGAAAGAAGAAGGCAATATCATTCTGTTTATCGATGAACTGCATACTATGGTTGGCGCAGGTAAAGGTGAAGGCTCGATGGATGCGGGGAATATGTTAAAGCCCGCGTTAGCCCGTGGTGAACTTCATTGTGTCGGAGCGACTACCTTAGATGAGTTCCGTCAATATATAGAGAAAGATCCAGCCTTAGAACGTCGATTCCAAAAAGTCCTGGTCGATGAACCAACGGTAGAAGATACCGTAGCGATTTTGCGTGGTTTAAAAGAGCGTTATGAACTTCATCACCATGTTGAAATTACCGACCCTGCGATTGTGGCGGCGGCAAGCCTCTCTCACCGTTATGTGTCAGATCGCCAATTACCTGATAAAGCCATCGATTTGATTGATGAAGCTGCTTCTAGTATTCGGATGCAGATTGATTCTAAACCTGAGTCTTTAGATAAACTCGAACGCAAAATCATTCAGCTTAAAATAGAGCAACAAGCCCTAACGAACGAAGTGGATGAAGCGAGTGAAAAGCGCCTAAAAACTTTGCAAGAAGAGCTTCAAGAGAAAGAGCGTGATTTTGCGGAACTAGAAGAAGTTTGGAATGCAGAAAAAGCCTCTTTATCTGGGACTCAACATATTAAGTCAGAGTTAGAACAAGCTCGAATGGATATGGACTTTGCGCGACGTGCTGGTGATCTGAATCGTATGTCCGAATTGCAATATGGCCGCATCCCAGAACTGGAAAAACAACTCGATCTAGCAACGCAAGCTGAAATGCAGGAAATGACGCTACTTCGAAATAAGGTCACGGATGCAGAAATAGCTGAAGTGCTCTCGAAGCAAACGGGTATTCCAGTCTCGAAGATGCTGGAAGCTGAAAAAGACAAGCTCCTAAAAATGGAAGGTGTACTTCATAAGCGAGTGATTGGTCAGGTAGAAGCGGTCGAAGTCGTTTCTAATGCCATTCGTCGTAGTCGAGCTGGTCTTTCCGATCCAAATAAACCAATCGGTTCATTCTTATTCCTAGGGCCTACTGGGGTTGGTAAAACGGAGCTGTGTAAGACTTTAGCAAACTTCATGTTTGACAGTGAAGACGCGATGGTTCGTGTTGATATGTCTGAGTTCATGGAAAAACACTCGGTAGCTCGTTTAGTTGGTGCACCACCAGGTTATGTAGGTTATGAAGAAGGGGGATACCTAACAGAAGCCGTGCGTCGTAAACCTTATTCAGTCATTTTGTTGGATGAAGTTGAAAAAGCGCACCCAGACGTATTCAACATTCTGCTACAAGTTCTTGATGACGGACGTTTAACTGATGGGCAAGGGCGAACCGTCGATTTTAGAAATACAGTTTTGATCATGACTTCAAACTTAGGTTCAACCAGAATTCAAGAGAACTTCAATACACTGGATTATCAGGGTATTAAAGACGAAGTTATGGATGTTGTAGGAAAACACTTTAGACCCGAATTTTTAAACCGTGTCGATGAAAGTGTTGTATTCCACCCATTGGGTAGAGAGCACATCAAGTCGATAGCTTCAATCCAGTTAGACCGTTTAGGTCAGCGTATGGAAGAAAATGGGTATGAACTCGATGTGTCTGAGAAAGCATTGGAGTTAATCGCACAAGTCGGTTTTGATCCGGTGTTTGGAGCTAGGCCTCTAAAACGTGCTATTCAGCAAAGTGTAGAAAACCCACTAGCTAAAGCGATATTGGCAGGAAAGATAAACCCAGATAAGAAAGTTAAATTGCTTGTTAATAACGATAAAATTATCGCTCATCAATAACCTTTTGAGTAAAACTAGCAATAGTTCATAAGAGTTTTGCTAGTTTTGCACACGATCTGTCGGTTTATTGTTCGAACGAACGGTTTTAAGCATTGAAATGATAAATAACGGTTGTGCTCGCGGAAATACTCCCTATAATTCGCCTCCGTTGTCAGGGATAATCAAACTGATTTGAATCGAACAACCAGGCGGAGATAAGCATTTAAGATGCTTTGAAAAATTAGCAATAGAAAGTGTTTGACACTTCTAATTATCTCGCTAGAATGGCCGTCCGCTTTGAGAAGAAAGCTTCGAAAAGCAAGCTCTTTAACAATTTAAACCTATCAATCTGTGTGGGCACTCGTTGATGAATATCAAAAATTGATTCTTAGGAATCACTTTGGTTTCAATGAACTGAGTGACCAATCAAGACTTCGGTCTTGGCACAGTCAAT